>CAVSXX010000004.1:0-462754 GCA_963732125.1 uncultured Acidimicrobiaceae bacterium
TCATTGCCGTTAACGCATTTTTGTTGCCGCCGTGCCAAAACCCCGCCGAGGGAAGAGCTTGGAGAACGATCGCGATCGCGAGAATGAGCGCGATGAAGCGTAGGGTGAAGCCCGAGAAGTGTTTCGCGAAGTAGCCCGGCGGCAGCGCGATCCAGAGCGCGGCGATGAAGTAGAAGAGCGTCGCCCCGGGCCATCCAAACAGGATCGACGCCGCCGGCGCGAACGCGCCGCCCGCACCGTTGCCGATAAGCCAAATCAATGCGGCCCAACCAGCCGCCGCGACACCGGCGAGACGGCCCACGCCGGCGTTCGAGACGATAAGGGCGAGGCCAATGCCGATCTGAATCCACGCCGTGCCCGTTGCGAGCGCGATCGGATGCGCGTTCCACAGATGGATCGCGTGCATCTGCAGGGGTTGCAGCCAACTGGGCGCGCCCGAGACCGTGGGTTGGACCACTTCGTTGGCGAGCCCAAGCGGCATGGCTGGCTGGAACTGCAGGATTCCGTCGAAGAGCCAAATGCACCCGAAGGCGATTCGCAGAAGCGTCCGAGCGCGCGGCTCGCCGAGGCCCTCTCGCGACAGGTTGAATCCGTTCAGTCGGCGCGAGAGGGTGGCGGCCAGGAGCAGGGCAATTCCGATGCCAACGATCCAGTAGATGGCTGTCTCGTACAGGTGATGATGGAACAGCGCGACGATCGTCGGGTTCGTCAACGAGACGTAGTTGCGGAACATCCCGCCCATTCAGCGCTCCTCTTCTACTCGGAAACTCGCGGAGCGATCGCCGATAACACACCGTTCACGAATGACGAAGAGCCGTCGGTGGAAAAAACCTTCGCCATCTCGACGGCTTCGTCCAGAATAACCGCGAGAGGTGGCGCGTTTTCCATCAGCATCTCGCCAATGGCGAGCGTCATGATGAGTCGATCAATAAGGGCGATGCGATCGAGGGGCCAGTCGATGGAGAACTCGCCGATCAGCTCGTCGGCGCGCGCTTGATGCTGTTCGGCTGAGTTCAACAGCGCGAGCACGTAGTTGTCGGGGCGAACATTGAGATCCGACACGATGACCGAAGCCGGTCGGCCTTTGATCGACGATTCGTAAAAGATCTCGAGCGCTCGCTCGCGCGCCTGATGGCGGCTTCTGCCGAGTTCGCTCACCTCACGCCCGGGTCATGTACTCGCCGGTGCGCGTGTCGACCTTGATCGCTTCGCCAGGACCGACGAACAACGGCACCTGGACGACGTACCCCGTCTCAAGCGTGGCGGACTTGCGAGCGCCCGACACGCGGTCACCTTGAAGCCCCGGCTCGGTGTCGGTGATCGTGAGCTCGACCGACGCGGGCAACTCCACGCCGATGATCTCGTCGTTGAACGAGATGAGCATTGCCTTGCCCGTCTCCTTCAAGAAGTTGGTCGCATCGCCCAGATTCTTCGACGACACCGGGACCTGGTCGAAGTTGGTCTGGTCCATGAAGATGTAGTCGTCGCCGTCTCGGTAGAGATACTGCGTGTCGCGCTTGTCGATGATGGCCTGCTCGAGGCGCTCGTCAGAGCGGTAGGTGCGCTCGATCACGGCGCCCGTGCGGGCGTTGCGCAGCTTGGTGCGCACGAACGCCCCACCCTTGCCGGGCTTGACGTGCTGGAACTCGATCACGGTGAAGAGCCCTTCGTCGATCTTCAAGGTGATGCCGTTTTTCAGGTCTGAGGTGGAAATTGCGGCCATGGGCCCTTATGCCTTTCGCGATTGGTGCGGAGTCAATTCTATGTAATGGCGAGCAGGGTTCGATCTAACCCTCGAGCAGGCGACGAACGGCCACGAGGGCGAGGTCGTAGCTGAGTCCCCCGAAGCCGGCGATCGTCCCGTTGACAACCCCCGCGATGGTACTCATGTGGCGAAAGGGCTCGCGCGCGGCTGGGTTGGACAGATGCACCTCGACCTTGACACCCTCAAACGTCGCCAGCGCATCGGCAAGCGCCCAGGACGTGTGGGTCAGCGCTCCGAGGTTGATGACGATCGCATCGGCTGTCACTCGCGCGGCGTGGATAGCCTCGATGAGATCGCCTTCGTAGTTCGACTGGATGTCATTCACGCCGTACCCAGCGTCAAGCGCCGCCTCGCGGAACCTGCGCACGTGCTCCTCCAGCGTCGTCGTCCCGTAGATCTCCGGACTGCGCGTACCGAGCAGATCGAGATTCGGCCCCGACACCAGCAAGATCTGACCGCTCATATCTCTCCCTTGAACTGTCGTAGCACGGTACCCACCATCGACGGCTCGACGCCAGCAACCAGTTCGTAGCCACCCGGACCGGCGAGCACAAAGCGCAGGTCGTGACGGCCCTTCTTATCAAATGTCATCGCCTCGACCAGCTCGTCGACGCCAAACGCCTCGGGAAGGGAACCATCAAGTCCGAGCACGTCGAGCACCCCATCGTGGTAGGCGACCTCGTCGTCGCTCACTCGTTCGAGGGCGCGCGCCAGTCTCGCCGCGAATGCGAGGCCGATGGCGACCGCTTCGCCGTGGCGGAGCTCATCAGGGTCGCGCTGCAGGGCGATCTTCTCGAGCGCGTGCGCGAGGGTGTGGCCGTAGTTGAGCAGAACCCGCGATGAACCTTCGCGCTCGTCACTCGAGACCAGTCGCGCCTTCAGCGCCGCCGACATCTCGATCAATGAGGTGAGCGACGCGTCACGCAGATCCTCGACGCCGCGCTCTTCAAGGAGCCAGCACTTTGCGACCTCGCCCAACCCGCTCAGGCGTTCTCGCTCAGGCAGCGTCGCGAGCGTGCCCGTATCGCACAGGACACCGAGCGGCTGGTAAAACGCACCCGCAAGATTCTTTCCCGCGCGCAGGTTGACGCCGGTTTTCCCGCCGATCGCCGCGTCGACCTGGCCGACGAGCGATGTCGGGATCTGCACGAGCGCGACGCCGCGCAGATACGTCGCGGCAGCGAATCCGGCAACGTCCGTGATCGCTCCCCCGCCCACCCCGACGACGACGTCGTCACGCGAGAGGCGCAACGCAGCGAGCTCTTCGAGCAGGGCTCCGAAGACCTCCAGTGACTTGGCCGCCTCGCCCTCAGGTACCCGAACGATGAACTGCTCACGGCCGCTCTTGAGATCGAACCACGGCGCGGTCTCGAGCGAACCCGACGTCACGATCGCCACGCTGCGCGCTGCGGGTGCGCGATTGTCGAGCAAGGTCTTCAGGTCGTTCCGTGCACCATCACGCACCACCACGTCGTAACGTCGCTCACCGAGCTCGACGCCGATGTTCACGGCGCCTCGCTCGCCAGAGCGTCCAGCACGCGGCTTGCCACCTCGTCGGGAGTGCCCGAGGCCTCGACGCGAAACCCCGCGACACTTTCGTACCACGGCTCGCGTTCTTTGCGCAGCCGCGCAAGCGCGCTGACATGATCGTCACCGAGCAGCGGGCGCTCTCCGGGCCGAACACGCACCGCGAGGATCTCATCGTCGCAGTCGAGCCACACCACAGTTTGGTCGGTGAGAAGCGCGCGAGCCGGCGCGGTCGTGACGATGCCAGCGCCAGTGGCGATCACCGCGTCGCTCTCGAGGGCGCGACGCAACGCGTCGTGTTCGCGGTGACGAAACTCCTCCTCGCCGTGCTCGCGCAAGTACTGGGCGGCGGGTTCGCCCGTCTCGAGAGCAATCAGATCATCGGTGTCGACTGCGCCGCAACGCCACTCGGCCGCAAGCACGCCAGCAAGCGTGGTCTTGCCCGCGCCGGGCAGTCCGACCAGCACGAGTCGCGCCACGTCAGTCCGGTCGTGCGGCTGAAATGGTCGTGCCGAGATGAGCCACGTAGCCGTCGTGATTGCGCACGAACTCCTCGACCGAGTCGCCGCCAAACTTTCGAAGCGCCTCGCCGGCCAGCACGAGTGCCATCATGGCTTCACTCACCACGCCCATCGCGGGCACCGCGGTCACGTCGGTGCGCTCTTTGAACGAGATCGTCGACTCTCCGGTCGCGACGTCGACCGTTTCCAGGACCGGACGGTTCAGTGTGGCGAGCGGCTTCATCGCAACCTTGGCGATGATCGGCGCACCCGACGAGACGCCACCCTCCAGGCCGCCCGCGTGGTCGCTGCGCCGTATGTAGCCGCCACCGTGAACGAACTCATCGTCCCGTGCGATGGCGTCGTGCGCGACGCTGCCTCGCTGGCTCGCTTGGATCATGCCGTCACCGATCTCGACGGCTTTGACGGCCTGAATGCTCATCAACGCTCCCGCGAGAAGTCCATCGAGCTTGCGGTCCCAGTGGACGTAGCTGCCCAGTCCGACGGGCACCCCGTAGGCAATCACCTCGATGATGCCCCCGAGCGAGTCGCCCTCTTTGGCCGCAGCTTTGATCTCCATGATCATGGCGGCTTCGCTGTCCGGGTCGAAGCAGCGAACTTCGCTGTCGTCGACGATGGCAAGGTCGCTCGGCAACGGGCGAAGTCCCACGGGCGTCTCGACGACGCCGATGCGTACCACGTGGCTCACGACGTGCACGCCGATCGTGGCGAGGAGCGACTTCGCGAGGCGTCCCGCGACCACTCGCGCCGCGGTTTCACGCGCGCTGGCTCGTTCGAGCACGTCGCGGGCATCATCAAAGCCGTATTTCAACATGCCGGCGAGATCGGCGTGACCAGGGCGCGGCGCGGTCAGTTTCTTTGACGGCGCGCCGGCAGCGGCCGACATCTCTTGCTCCCATTTGGGCCACTCGGAGTTCAAGATCTCCACCGAGACCGGCGAGCCAAGCGTTCGGCCGTGACGCACTCCGCCAATGAGGCGAACCACATCGCGCTCAAAACGCATGCGTGGACCGCGTCCAAAGCCAAGACGACGGCGGGCGAGCTCTTCTGAGATCTCTTCGTCGCTGATTGCGAGTCCCGCCGGGAGGCCCTCAACGATGACACTCAGTGAGGGACCGTGACTCTCACCGGCCGTGAGGAAGCGCAACATCGAATAATTCTACGTGGTGCGCCAGCGCGACTTTTAGTTCGTATAGAAGGGGTTGTCACCCGACGCGTGGTCGGTGACGTCGAGGACCTTTTCAAGTTCAGGAATCGCCTCGCGCAACATCGTCTCGATCCCCTGGGAGAGCGTCATGCGACTCATCGAACAGCCTTGGCAGCCGCCCGACAGCTTGATGTAGGCGGTGTGGCTCTCCTCGTCCATCGCGATAAGGTCTGCCCGCCCGCCGTGCTGGGCGATCGAAGGATTGACCTGATCTTCGAGGACGGTGACCGCGACCGTGCCGAGGGGTCCGTCGACCCCAAGGGCCAAGATGTCCGCCGGCACTCCGGGATTGATCTCTTCGAGCGACGGGCTGTTCGGATTGACGAGCACGAGACCGCCGCCGCCCTCGCTGGCGAACTCGAGACGGCTCCCGCGTAGACGATCGACACTTGCCTTCGGGACGACGATCGTGATGTCACCGTCTTTCCCGATCGCTGCGTCGTCGGGCGCAAGGTTCAACTCGGAGAAGTACAGGTCATAGGTGTAACCCGTCCCTCGCGTGCCGGTCACTTCCACCCAGAGGGCAAGCGCGTCGTTCGGCGTCTCATTCGCGAGTGCGTCAGTGACGACGTTGCGCGCCTCGTCGGTCATGGTGAGCACGTCAAAGGTGTCAATGGAAGTCATGTCGAAAGTCTAGAGGTGCGGTCTGGTGCGCGCGCAGGACCGCGTGGCCCAAGCCGTGGGCACTTCGCAAGTATCTTTTGAGCGTGACCACAATCCCCCAAGACGCCCACGAGTGGGTGAGTTTCGAAGATCTAAAGCGGGAACGAACCTGGATGTTCGACGTAACGTTTCTCGAAAGCAACTGGACCTGCATCTTCGGCAACGGCTGCCAGGGGGTGCTGACGGGACCGACGCCCGAGCTCGTCCAGGGATGTTGCAGCTACGGCGCGCACTTCACCGATGAAAAGGACCAGCGTCGCGTCGAAAAAGCAGCGAAGCGCTTGACCGACGACCAGTGGCAGTTCAAGTCGAAGGGCAAGACGGGCACGACGCGGGTGAAGAAGAACGGTGAGATCACGACGCGCATCGTCCAAGACGCCTGCATCTTCCTCAACCGCCCCGACTTCCACCGCGGAGCGGGCTGCGCGCTACACGTCATGGCGATCGACAACGATGAGAGCTATATCCCGCTCAAGCCCGAAGTGTGCTGGCAGCTGCCGCTGCGACGTGACGAAGAGGTCCAAGACGACGGTCACGTGATCACGCGCATCGGTCAGTGGAATCGACGCGACTGGGGCCCGGGCGGCGCGGAGTTCCACTGGTGGTGCACCGAGTCTGCGTCCGCGTTCGTTGGTAAGACGCGGGTCGTTGACTCCATGCACGACGAGCTGGTCGCGATGATCGGCCAAGCTGTCTATGACCGGCTCTACGCGTACATGGATCAAAGAGCGACACAGCCCAAAGCGACGCGCCTCGCGCACCCCGTGCTGCGCAAAAAGGCTCAGCCCTCAGCCGCGAGCGGGTCTTCCTCGTTGAACGTGGTGCGCGGCAAGGAACCAAGGATCTCGTCGTAGCGGTCCTCTTCGGCGAGGCACCAGTCGGCATGCACGTCGTCGGGAGCGGCACCGCACTCCGCGCAGGTGGTCGCGCGCGGTCCCGTTGACCTTTTCAGTTCCCGGGCTTCAACAAATCGGCGATGGCGACCCTTTTTCACGTCAACTCCTTACTGGCCGCGGGCCACGACCTGGCGGCGACCACAGCTCACCATTACCTGAGCTGAGTATTCATACTACCAAGTAGACCTTGCGCCACAGCCCCTAGCATCGCCCATGTGACCCAAGCCTTTGATCCCAACGAAATGATTCTTAGATTTCGCGAGCGAGCCGATGCCGTGCGTCGCCGCGGACTCCCACCCGTGGAAGGACCCGAGCGTTTGCGCTTCATTGAGGCCGCCAAGATCGATTTCCAGGACTTCGCGATGCTCGGCGACGCGACCGCCACGCTCGAAGATGGAATCTTGCGCTTGGAGATCGACCTGCGTCCGGCGAACTCTTAGGCAAGTTTTAACTGGGCGTCGTAGACAGGTCGCTCTCGATGACCGCGAAGGCCTCGTTCAGCTCACTGACACCCCTAGAGAGATACGAGAGCGCCCTCGCGCGCCTGCTCGCGGTCGTGCTCGCGCCATAGCAGATCGTCGCGCCCGCGCCCAGATCCCCGTAGGCCCTATCCAGCAGCTTGGACGCGGCCTGATCGGGAGTCGGCAAGAACGCGTTCGCGGCGTCGGTGTCGTAGTCCAACACGCCACAGACCAGATGAAGCTCGTTGTTCGTCTCGTCCTTCGAGCGAAGCCCCTTGGCCGCGTGCATGGCATCAGTGATGAGCTGGCGGTTTGTCGCCACGTAGGAGTACGTGCTGCCTTGAAACGCCCACGCCTTCATTGCAGCCGTCATCGACTCTGAGCCGCACGCGCTGAGTAGTAACCCGACGGCGAAGATCGCCGCCAACCATCTGATCACCTCGCAACCACGAGGTGCAGCTGCCGGCGACCTCGCCGAAGGACGAGGTAGCGACCGTGCAAGGCGTCGGACAGTCCAATCATCGTCGCGGGCACAACGCGCACGTTATTGAGGTAGACGCCACCTTGGTCGATGAATCGGCGGGCCTCTGCCTTCGAGGACGCGAGCTCCGTGGTGACGAGCAGGTCCACGGGATCAACGCCGCGGGCCAGCGCTTCGCGCGACCACGTTGACGAGGGGGCGTCAGCCACCACCTCGAGGAGCGTGGCCTCGTCGAGACTCGCAATGGACTCAGAAAAGAGCGCTTCGCTGGCTCGCTCGGCCTTCAGCGCGGCGTCTTCACCGTGGACCATCGTCACCACGGCATTCGCGAGGGCGCGCTGGGCGCGCCGTTCTTGCGGTGCGGACTCGATCGACTCGTCGAGCTCGAGGATCGTCGCGTGATCGAGGAAGGTGAGAAAGCGCAAGAGCGACGGCGTGAGGTCGTCTTCGCTGTTCAAGAGGAACTGGTACATCTTGAAGGGCGAGGTGAGCTTCGGATCCAGCCACACCTGCTCGCCAGCTTCGGACTTGCCGAACTTCTGGCCGTTCGAGCGCAGCAACAGAGGCGACGTCAACGCGCTCGCGACACCGCCTGTGACCTTTCGCACGAGCTCACAGCCCGCGGTGATGTTGCCCCACTGGTCCGATCCACCGAGCTGAAGTGTGCAGCCCTGGTCGATGTGCAGGCGCAAGTAGTCGTACGCCTGGAGGAGCATGTAGGAGAACTCGGTAAAGGAGATCCCGACGTCGTCTCGTTCGAGCCGGCTCCTGACGGCCTCCTTCGCGATCATCTGGTTGACCGTGAAGTGCTTGCCCACATCGCGCAGAAAGTCGGTGAGCGTGATGGTGGTCAGCCAGTCCGCATTGTTGAGGAGCAGCGCGCGCGACTCGCCGGCGCTCGGTGAGAAGTCCAAGAGACGGCCCATCTGCGCGCGGATTCCAGTGAGGTTCTCTTCTAACTCGTCGAGTGTCAGCAACGGCCGTTCGGTGTCTTTGAAGCTGGGGTCACCGATGAGCCCGGTGCCTCCTCCAGCGAGGGCGATGGGGGTGTTACCGCCGAGCTGAAGCCGGCGCAAGTTGCACAGGGGCAAGAGGTGTCCCAGGTGGAGCGAGGGGGCTGTGGGGTCAAAGCCGATGTAGGCGACGACGCCGCCCGCGTCCAGGCGCTCGAGCACTCCGTCGTCGGTTGTTTGGTGGATTAGACCGCGAAAGAGCCAGTCCTCGTGCAGTTTCATGGGTCGAGTCTACGGGGCGGTCAGAAGCTGCTCGTGGCTGGGAAGTGGACCTGGAGCCAGATGACGAACGAGTGCCACCACCCTGTGATCTCACACACCCCGATGCCGACGAGCAAGAGTCCACCGATCAGACCGATCACCCTCGCGTGTCGGCGCAGCCACTTCGAGGCAACCGCCATCCACTCCGTGGCGATGGCCGCGACGATAAAGGGAATGCCGAGACCCGCACAGTAGAACAACGCGAGGATCGATCCGCGTAATGCGGTGGCCCCGGCAGAGGACGTCTCGAGAAAGAGAATCGATGCCAGCGTGGGACCGATGCACGGCGTCCACCCGAGGCCGAACGTGAAGCCGAGGGCAGCCGCGCCCACCACCGAGACGCGCGGCACGTGATGAATGCGCCGTTCGCGATTGAGCCAGGAATTGGGCCACAGGCCAGCGAAGAACAGCCCGAGCCCTATGGTGACGGCGCCAAAGACGATCTCGAGGATCCGCTCCTCGTCTTTGAGGTGGGCTCCGAAATCGCCGAACAGCGCGCCCGCGCTGATAAAGACGATCGAAAATCCCGCGATGAAAGCGATCGAGCCGATCAGGGCTCGCCCGCGACCCGACTGTCCCTCGATGCGCCCGGTCGCTCCGGTGAGGAAAGCGACGTAGCCCGGCAAGAGAGGCAACACGCACGGGGAGACGAACGACACGAGTCCCGCCGCGATCGCGAGCGGGATGGCCGCGAACAGCGAGGCCGGAAGCGAAGCGATCACCGTGCGTTCTCGACGAGCGTGCGCACATGATCGTTCCAACGCTCGTGCAGCTCAACGTTCTCGCGGCGCGAGGGCACTCGAGCAACGACGACGGTGAGACCATCGCCCGCCAGTCCCTTGTCGATAGCGCGTCGAAGCTCGTGAGCACTCGTGGTAACTGTCGCCACATGTCCGAACGCTTCGGCGATGACGTCAAGCTCGTGCTGCCTCGGGGTGCCAAAGAGGAGCTCGAAGCGATCTGCGTCGAGCGCGGTCGCTTGAGGTAGGAACGAAAAGATCCCTCCTCCTTGGTTGTCGGCAACGACGAGCACGCACGTACCGCCCGCGCGGCCTAGTCCGTCGACCAGTCCCGACACGTCATGCAGCATCGTGAGGTCCCCCACGAGCGCAACGCCTCGCCCACCGGCCGACACGCCGAGCGCCGTGGAGACGACGCCGTCGATACCGTTGACACCACGATTCGCTACGACTCGGGTGCGCCGCGCGGGCGTCCACCACTCGACGTCGCGTACCGGCATGGACGATCCGACGATCAGGGGCACTTGCGCGTCGTTGGCGGCGGCCACGACCGCTCGCGCGACGAGTGGCTCAGTGAGCGCTCCCTCTTGTGCGTCGACCTCTTCGAGCCAGCGACCGACCAACTCAGAAGCCTCGCGCCACAACGTGACGTAGTCGCCGCTTGCGCTCAGTGACGTCACATGTCTCTTGGGCACGCCGACATAGATGTCACTGACGAGCCGGTCAGGATCTGCCACAAATCCCGCGCCACTCAGAGCGATCGTTCGCACCTTCCACTCGCGGAGGCGCTCACCGAGAATCTTGGACGCCGGCACTCCCCCAAGTCGAATGACGATGTCGGGGCGCACGCGCTCCGCGAAGTCGTTGGACCGCAGCAGCGGGTCAAAGTACGCGAGCGAGTTTTGTGCGGTGGCGTCACCGAGCACCACCCATTCGAGCGCCGTCGCCGCGTCGATCATCTCGGGCGTGGCGCCCCGCCCGACGACGCAGAGCACGGACAAGCCTGAGAGATCGAGCGTGGAGACGTCCTTGCCGCCCGCGCGACGCGGCGCCTCCGCTGAGATCCCTCGTCGTTCGGGCACCGCGAGCGCGTTCGCCATCAGCGGTTCGACAAATCCAATGTTCAGGTGCACGGGGCCTGGCGATGTGACCTCGCCGATCGCGGCGTCCCACAGTCCGCTGGCCTCGCCTCGCCAACGCGTGGCCGAGTCGAGCGACACGTCGTACACGTCATCGAAGCGGCGGACCATGTCACCGTAGAGATGGGCCTGCTCCATGGTTTGCGGCGCGCCGACGCCGTGCAGCTCGGGCGGGCGGTCGGCTGTGACCACGATGAGCGGAACGAACGAGAGATCGGCTTCGGCGACGCAGGCGTGCAGCTCCGCGGCCGCGGTACCGCTCGTGGTCATCATCACCACGGGTCGCGACGTGGCGAGCGCACGGCCGAGCGCGAAGAAGCCGGCACTTCGCTCGTCGAGGCGAACGTGGAGGGTGAGCTCGCTCCGAGATGCCGCAGCAAGAGCGAGCGGCGTCGAACGCGAACCGGGAGCGAGGACGACGTCACGAAGCCCGCGCGTGATCCACTCATCGAAGAGCGTCGCCGTGCACGTGGCTTGCACCTCGCTGGCGCTCGGTACGCTACGTGGCAATGTCGCTCCTCGGTGTACAACGTGATGGCTCAGGCCCACTCCTCGTGTGGTTGCACGGATTCACCCAGACGAAGGCGACAGGCCATCAGTTCCGTTCCATTCTGGCAGGTCAGCACGAACTCTTGACCATCGACCTGCCGGGGCACGGCGAAAACGCGAACGTCACCGCATCGCTCGATGAAACAGCCGACCTCCTCATTGACACATTGCCGAATGAACCTTTCATCCTCGCCGGCTACTCACTCGGAGGGCGAGTAGCTCTGCACGTAGCCCTGCGCCATCCCGAACGGGTCAGTCGCCTCGCGCTCCTCAGCACGACGGCAGGCATCGTCAGCGTCGGCGAGCGACAAGCGCGCAGGACCCGCGACGAAGCACTCGCCACCAGAATCGAGTCCATCGGAACCGACGCCTTTCTCAATGAGTGGCTCTCCCAGCCGATGTTCTCATCGCTACTCCCAGACCCGCGCGAGCGCACGGCTCGAAGTACGAACGCGAAGGGTCTCGCCGGGTCACTGCGTCACGCGGGTACGGGAACGCAAGCCTGGCTCGGGCCGAGACTCCAGGAGCTCACGACGCCCACCACCATCGTGGCGGGCGCGAACGATGCGAAGTTCGTGACCGAAGCCGAGCGACTCGCCGACTACATTCCGTTCGCCTCGATCAGCGTGGTGCTCGACGCGGGACACGCGGCGCACCTGGAGCGACCCGAGGCAACGGCGAGCGCTCTGTTCGGCCTCTACCCCCAGTAGGCGCCGCTCGCCAGGAGCACCGCGAGGAGCGCTCCGAGACCCAGCTGTGCGCGCGAGGAGTACTTCAACATCGGTAGTAACTCTCGACCGCGTCGACTCGAGAACCCGTAGCGAATGGCCGGCACGTAGATGAGGACGGCAACAATCGCAACGGCCACCTGACGCGCCAAGATCGCGCCGACAGCGACGCCGAGCACGCAGAGTGCGTACAGCCACGAGCCTCGCTCTCGACCGAGCCGCGCCGCGAGCGTCTTCTTTCCCGCTGCCCGATCGCCGTCGACGTCGCGCAAGTTGTTCGCTTCCAGCAGCGCACACGCCATAAATCCTGCGGCAACGCCGAGCCACCACGCGCGCGTGGGAAAGGTGAGGTGCTGCACGTAGGCGCTGCCGACAGTCGCGACGAGTCCGAAGTAGACGAAGACAAACAGCTCGCCGAATCCGTAGTAGCCGTACGGTCGAGGGCCGCCGGTGTAGAACCATCCCGCAAGCACGGCGGTCGCACCGACCGCAACGAGCCACCACGACGTGCGCGACGCGAGCCACAGACCCGAGGCGCACGAGACCGCAAAGCCCGCGTACGCGGCGTTGCGCACGCTCGTCGCAGCGACGAGCCTCGAGGCCGTCAGTCGAAACGGACCGACGCGTGCCTCGTCGGTGCCGCGCACGCCGTCGGAGTAGTCGTTGGCGTAGTTCGTCGCGACTTGCAACGACAAGGCGATGATCAAACACAGCGTGGCGTTCAGCCAGTCGATCAATGCCGGTCGTACGAGCAGCGTGCCAATCACGACGGGCACTGTCGCCGCCGGCAGCGTCCTCGGACGTGCTGCAAGCACCCAGCGCCGGTACCGCCCGGGCTGATCGGTCATGGACGCTTGGGGAACTTCGAGAAGTCGGGCTTTCGGCGCTCGACGTAGGCGTTTCGACCTTCTTGGCCCTCTTCGGACATGTAGAACAACATCGTGGCGTCGCCCGCCAGCTGCTGGACTCCGGCGAGACCGTCGTCAGCCGCGTTAAATCCTGCTTTCAGCATCCGCAGCGCAATCGGCGAGAGCGTAAGGATCTGACGGCACCACGCAACGGTTTCGCGCTCGAGGTCGTCGAGGGCGACGACCGTGTTGACAAGACCCCAGTCAAGCGCCCTCACCGCGTCGTACTGGCGACAGAGGAACCAGACTTCCTTGGCGCGCTTGAGGCCGACGGTACGAGCGAGCAACGACGAACCGTACCCGCCGTCAAAGGAACCGACTCGAGGTCCGGTCTGACCGAATCGAGCGTTGTCGGCCGCGATCGAGAGATCACAGACCAAGTGCAAGATATGGCCCCCGCCGATCGCGTAGCCCGCCACCTGAGCGATGATGGGTTTGGGCAAACGACGCATCTGAATCTGAAGGTCGAGCACGTTGAGCCGCCCGACGCCGTGTTGGGCTACATCGTCGTCACCGAGATAGCCGTCATCGCCGCGGATGCTCTGGTCGCCGCCTGAGCAGAAGGCGTCATGGCCTGCGCCGGTGAGGACGATGACACCCACCGTGAGGTCGTCGCGGGCGGCTTCAAAGGCCCGGGTCAGCTCAAAGAGGGTCTGGGGTCGAAAGGCGTTTCGCACCTCGGGACGGTTGATCGTGATGCGGGCGATGCCCTCGGCGACTTCGTAGAGAATGTCTCGGTAGTCGCCGCTGCGCTGCCACTCCGGCAGGGGCTGGGCGCGAAACTCGTCCAGCGGGTCGTTCGGGGGGCCGGTAATTACGGTGGTCGCCATGACGACCACGATACCTTTCTCCTATACCGGAGCGACCAGTTGACCAGGCGTCGCGCGCTCGCCTGGACGCGCATCGTGATCTCTCAATCGCTGAGCGAGCGTCTCTCGCACCTGAGCGTATGACGCGTCGCTGAAACGATTCACTCGTTGCAGCGGGTCATCTGCCAAGTCGTAGAGCTCCCCTTCGATGCCATCGTGCATCGTGCCCGCGCCGTACTCGGTGTAGAGATAGCCGCTCGTGACGACTGAGCGCACGTGCACACTCACGCCAAAGAGCACCGAGTCCCACTCGGTGACGGTCGATTCGAACGAGCGCGCAGCAGCTTCTTCGTCGCAGACGGGCAGCGCCGCGCCTTCCATCCACCACGGCGCGGGTTGACCCGCGACATCGAGGAATGTTGCGGCGAGCGAGACCAGGCTCACCGGTGCGCGAACCACTGCGGGGCTGACACCGCTCGAAGGCGCCGGGCGCCAGATGAGGGGAAGGCGCATCAGGGCGTCCACATGGTAGGGACCCTTGAACAAGAGGCCGAAGTCGCCCTGGAGCTCGCCGTGATCGCTGGTGAAGATGATGTCAACGTCATGGTCCCAGCCCTTAGCGACCAACGTGTTCAGCACGCGCCCGATTGCCTCGTCAATGAGCTCCACTTCGATGGCGTTTAGCGCGTTCACCTCGCGCACTTGATCCGCCGTCATCGTGGCGGGCACCCACTTGGCGGGCGCTTCGTAGTTCGACACGACGCGTCCGTCGTACCAGGCGCGCCAGTGACGGGCCTTCTGGTCGAGCAACGATTCTCGCAACGTCGGCGACTCGGGATAGTTCGCGGGCAGCGCAACATCGCGCCAGTTCACCCGGTGGCGCTCGGAGGCGGGCGGGTCCCACGGGTGGTGCGGATCGGGAAAGCTCATCCAACAGAACCAGTCCGCATCGCCGGACTGTGCGCTCAGCCACTCGATGGTGCGGTCGGCCACCCATTCGGTGTGGTACCACTCGCGAGGCACATCGTTGAGCTTCACCTGCACGGCACCCGTATCGCCGCCACCCGCTGCGTTTACGTTGAGATCGCCGTCGACGACGGGATAGAACCCTGCGAGCGCCTCGGGATGCTGGGTCTGCATCCACTTCGCGTAGTGCAGCGGTCCCATGACCCCGTGGGTCGCGAACTCGAGGTAGTCAAAGCCGCGATGGACGCCTCGACGGCCGTCGAACCATGGCTGTTCGATCGTGGGGATGCCGAGGCTCGCGAGCGCGTTCTCCGCGAATCGACCGAAGGGATCCATGAAGGGCTCGAAGTGCGCCTTGCCGATCAGCGCGGTCGCGTACCCGAGGTCGTGCAGGCACTCGGCGACAGAGGGTGCGTCGATCGCAAGTGCCACGCCGTTCATCCACGCGCCGTGCGTCGAGGGGAACTGCCCCGTCAGCATCGACGCGCGCGAGGGCATGCAGACGACCGCGGTCGGCTGACAACGCTCGTAGCGAATGCCCTCGCGCGCAAGTTGGTCCAGAACAGGCGTTCGCGCAATCTCACCACCGTTCACCCTGAGCGTGTCGTAGCGCTGCTGGTCGGTAGTGATGAAGAGAATCTTGCGACCCACTAGTTCTCCTTCGCCGTGGCCTCAGCGAGACGCTGGATTTCGCTGAGTGCGCCTATGGTGCCACCAGCGACGATCAGCGCGAGTGCGTCCGGTTCAGCCGTCGTTGAGTACACGCAGAGCGAATCTCCTTCGGCGAGCTCGATCACGTCGATGACGCCGAGATGGAAACGATAGGGCGCAGCAGTGATGCGATACGCGAAGCGGCGCTGTGATGGGTCGATGGTCAGTATCTCTTCGGGCATGACGATGCCCGACGCGAGAGTGATCGTGCGAATCGCGCCCTCAACAGTGGCCGAGACGACGCCGGGGAACCACTCGACGATCGATTCGGGGCGTGCGATCACCCGCCAGACCACGTCTGCGGGCGCGTTGATGCGCCGTTCGTGACGAATGGAAGCCATGAACCCTTCTACCACGCGCACGAAAACCGCCTCCGCCTAGGCTCTCGGGGTGCAACGTCTGCTCGCGATCGATCTGCCACTTGGCCCATCGCTCGAAGAGGCGCTGAGAAGCTGCGCGGAGCACGAGCAGGCGTTCTGCGTCCTCGATCAGCGACTGTCGCTGCGCCGCAAGGCAGAAGAGCTTGCCTCGCTCGGTGCGACCGATGTGCTCGACGCGTCTGGCGAACATGCCATTGGTGGAGGACGTGAGGTCGATGACGAAATTGGCCTCGTCATGCTCACCTCAGGATCGAGTGGTGCGCCGAAGGCCGCTGAACTCGCGTGGTCCGCGCTTCGAGCGAGCGCCGCCGTCACCCAAGCCTCGCTGCGAGCCAATGCTCCCCCCGTGTGGTTTCCCTGCCTACCGGCCAATCACATCGGCGGCCTCGCGGTGTTGTTGCGGGCGATCCTCTCGGATGCGTCCCTGCTTTGGAGGGACGACGGCGACATCTCGAGAGCACCGGCCCTCGGCGCCACCCACGTGTCGCTTGTTCGCACGCAACTTGGGCGATATGACGTGAGCGGCTACTACCGGGTGCTCCTCGGCGGTGCTCGCCCACCCCACGAACTCCCCGAGAACGTCGTTACGACCTGGGGTATGACCGAAACGGGGTCGGGCGTCGTCTACGACGGCTACCCCCTCGAGGGCGTCGAGCTCGTCGCCGTTGAGGGCGAGCTGTGCGTTCGCACCCCGACGCTCTTTCGCTCCTATCGCGACTCGGCGCGCCCTGCCATCGTCGGTCCCGACGGACGAGCCGACTGGTTCCCCACCGGCGACGGCGGTGAGGTCGTCGAAGGACGCGTGCGCGTGCGTGGTCGACTGGGTTTCGTAATCAACACTGGTGGAGAAAAAGTCTGGCCAGAGGACCTCGAATCAGCCCTCGCGGACGTTGACGGCGTCTCTGACGTGGCAGTGACCGGCGTCGACGACCCCGAGTGGGGTCAGCGCGTTGTGGCCCTCGTGGTTGGTGACGGCGACAATCACGACGACGCGATTCGTAGCGTCGCCAGTGAGCGTCTCGGTCCGTGGGCCAAGCCCAAGGAGATCCGATACGTCGTTGCGATACCTCGCACCAACAGCGGCAAGATCCGCCGGGCGGACCTCACCTTTCTCCGCTAGCGCTTCTAGGTCTGGTCGGTCGTACCGCGTCGGGCGATGGAGTCGACCGTGACCGCCGCGAGGAGCACGATCGCAATCACGATGTACTCGACGGCCGTGCTTACGCTGATGAGGGCCATGCCGTTGTAGATGACGGCGATTACCATGCCGCCGATGACGGCGTGGATCATCTTGCCGCGTCCACCGAACAGGCTGGTGCCACCGATGACGGCGGCTGCCACGGCGTAGAGGACGTAGGTGCCGCCCGGTTCGGCGTCCGACATGCCGCCCAAGTTCGAGGTGTAGAGCAGTCCCGCGACGCCGGCCGTGAATCCCGCGAACACGAATGCGAGCAGGCGGAACTTGTTCACGCTGATACCGGCTCGACGAGCGGCCTCTTTGTTGCCGCCGATCGCGTAGATATAGCGCCCGGTCCTGGTCCTTGTGAGCACGAACGATCCTGCGAGCAGCATGGCGAGGTCGATCGGAATGGCAAAGGGCATGCCCTTGATCACTGCGAAGGACGAGCGATCCGTGTTGAAGACGAGCGCCAATAGGACTCCGGCGACCGCCAACGCGACGATCTTGACGAGCGTGAAGTAGACCGATCGATAGACGAGCCCACTCGCCCGTCGATTCTGGTGGGCGCGCAGCATGACGACTGACGCAATGCCGACCAGCGCGGCGAAGAAGATCCACGTCCACAAGGGGGTGAAGTTGCCGTAGACGAGGTTGTAGATGACGTGATTTTGAACCGGCACAGTGCCGCCAGCGTTCTCTTTGTCGATCATGTAGATAAGTACGCCCTCATAGCCAATGAGTCCGGCCAACGTGACGATGAACGAGGGCAGTTTCAGAAAGACGACAAACAGACCCGACCCGAGTGCCAGGATGCTCGTCAGGGCGAGCGACGCCAGAATCCCTGCCCACCAGGGCCAGCCCCATGCGGCGCTCGTCACGATTGCTGCGGTGGCGCCGCCGATGCCCAGCACGTAGCCGAGGGACAAGTCGATCTCACCAAGGAGGAGGAGCCAGATCTCCGCCATGCCGAGCAGGATAAAGATCGTCGACTGGATGAAGAGGTTCGTTAGGTTCTGCGCGCCGAAGAAAACGTGATTGCGAACGTAGAAGTAGATAACGAGCACGATGAGGCCGAGGACGACGGGCAACAGGCCGCTGTCGCCCTGGCGAATCCGCTTGAGCAAGGTGCCGAACTCATCTTCGGCGGCGAGTGGCTTGACGTGGGTGGTGGGCTCGTCCTGGAGGGAGGCGGACACGGGCTAGGACCTTTCGATTATTGGACTGGCGCCAGGGATGACGATGGGACCCGGGACGATGTGCCCGTGGTGATCAGCTCGACTGCGCTCGCCGTGTCGTAGTTGGCGATCGGACCGCTCGACACGAGAGTACCCAGATACATGACCGCCACGCGATCGGCCACCTCGAACACGTCGGTCAAGTTGTGAGAGATCACGAGGACACCGATGCCCCGCGACGCAAGAGTCTTGATCAGTCCAAGGACTTGGGCCGTCTGGGTGACGCCGAGCGCGGCGGTGGGTTCGTCCATAATGACGAGCCTGGATTCGCGGGTGACCGCGCGTGCGACCGCGACGGCCTGACGCTGCCCACCGGACAGGGAGCCAACCTTCTGGCGAACCGACTTGACGGTCGTGACGGCGAGGTCTTTCAAGGTCTGGACAGTAGCCAGCTCCATCTTGATCTCGTCGAGCATTCCGAACTTGGTCGGCTCGTTGCCGAGATAGAGATTCTCCACGATGTCGAGGTTGTCGCAGAGCGCGAGGTCCTGATAGACGGTGGCGATCCCCAGCTCCGTCGCTTCTCGCGGGGTGTGGATGTGGACTTCTTTGCCGTTCCAATAGATATGACCGCTGGAGGGCTGATATATGCCGGCAATGGTCTTGATGAGTGTGGACTTTCCTGCTCCGTTATCGCCAATCAGTGCGGTGACCTGTCCGGCCGGAACATCGAGATCGACTTCCTGTATTGCCTGCACGGGACCGAATGACTTCGAGATCCCTCGCATGCTTAACAGCACGTCGCTCGAAATAGGGTCGACGTTCGCCCCTGAATCAGCTTGGCTCGTGTGCCCCTTACTGGGCGCGTGGTCTGGCGATGATTCAGAGGCGAACGTCACTATTAACCCTTTTGTCTCTTAGCTAATGCCGTACTTCGTGCAGTCAGCAGCATACGTCGGTTCAGTCTGACCCGAGACCGTCGGAGCGGTGTTGGTGCAGATGTCCGCAGCGGTCAGCCAGTGCTGGGCAATGATCGTCGACTGGATCATTGATGCGGTGACCCAGACCGTCGTCTCAAGCACCGAAGGCACCGACTTGTACTTGTTGACCGTCGCATTCGGGTCCGTCGTCACAGAGTTGACGAGGCCCGCCGGCGGCTTGACGCCCGCGCGCAGGTAGATCGCCAACGCAGCCGCGGCCTGAGCTTCCTCAAAGATCGGCTTGTACACGGTGCCGCACTGGTATCCAGCGATGATGTTCTGGAAGCCTGCGGGCGTCGCGTCCTGGCCGGTGAAAGGAATCGTCTCAGGCTTGAGGCCCTTTGACTGTAAGTACGTGATGATCGGTGCAGCGTTCTCGTCGTTCGGCGTCAACACTGCGTCGATGCTCGGGTGTGCCGTGTAGGCACCCTCGAAGTCCGTCAGAGCTTGGCTCGGCGTCCACGTGCCGACACTCTCGTCGACGGTGTTCGCACTGCCCGAGGCGCCTTCACCAGGAGCGAAGCCCGCGGCTGAAAGCACAGCGTTGTAGCCCTTGCCGAACAGCGTGGCGTTGTTGTCTGTCGGCGCACCGTACATGACAAACACCACGGGGCTCGGCACGTTCCACGTCTTGAGACACGCCGTGAGGCCTTGACCCAACTGCGTACCAACCGTGACGTTGTTGAAGCTCACATAGTAGGAGCGCTGACCACCGAGCGTCAGGCGGTCGTAGTCGATCACCTTGACACCGTGCGACAGAGCATACGCTTCGACAATTTCACCCGTCGTCGAGTCCTCCGGGTCGATGATGAGCACCTTCGCGCCAGCGGCGACGTCAGCAACCGCGTCCGTGTAGAACGTGTTGTCACTGCCCTCACCGTTCTGGACGATCAAGTCCTTGGCGGGCAATCCCGCAGCCTTCATCGCCTGCTTCATCATCGGGGCGTCGAAGTCGACGTACCGAGCTGATGTCGTGGTGTCAGGCAGGATTTCAGCAACCTTGCCCTTGCCCTTTTTGACGACTGACGTCAAGTACTTCATAGTGGTGAAGTTCTTGTTGAACGTTGACGCCGACACTGTCGCCGCTCCCGCACCCGTACTGTTCACCAGCGGCAACGCCAAGGCGACAAACGACCCCGCCAAAGCGACAGCCGCAAGGGCCCTACTTTTTCTCAATCTCATTAGTTTCCCCAACCCTTCAGTGGCACCCCAACGATGCCAAATTTGTGATTACTACATGAACGTCCCGTGACAGCAACGTCCGCAGGAGAACGTAGCACGTGAGAGCGTATAAAAAAGTACGCACCCCGGAAATCCACAGGCCTGTGGCCACTCAGCCTCGAGGATTCCGACACCGATGTTTCGCGACCGTCCGCCTCGTACCTCGCATGACTCTCTTCGACGCGGTGTCGATACCTAACTGCACGTGCGAGGCGCGTACGACACTCCGTGACGGGGTGCGCGTGCCTACTTCGACGCGAGTACCGCGTCGATCGTCCCCATGATCGAAATGGACTCGTCGAGCGGCATGACGTCGCTTTCGAGCAGGCCCCCTCGAAGACATCTCGCCACTTCTTGTGCTTGATAGTGCAGCCCTCGCCCGCGAGTTTCGAAGCTGACTCGCTCTCGCTTGCCGTCCTTCGTGATCAGCGTAAAAGACGTCGGTGCGTAGAAGTCTCCGTCAATCTCGACGCGCGCGCGCGTGCCCGAGACGCAGGCTCTCGTCGCCGTACGAGCGAGCGACGTGCAGCTGAGAATTGACTGCGCGCCATTCGGGTAGCTAAAGACCATCGAGGTCTGGCCGTCGACGCCGGTAAAGGCCGGCTCGATCAACGCCGCGATCCGTTCGGGTGTGCCTAACAGCATCGAGGCGAACGAGATGGGATAGACACCCAGATCGAGTACCGCGCCGCCACCAAGTTCCGGTGCGAAGAGTCGAAAGCTCGGATCGAGCTCGAACCACTTACCGTGATCCGCCTCAAAGGAAACGAGCTCGCCGAGATCGCCGCGAGCGACGATCTCTCGAACGGCGACGACGTGCGGCAGAAACCTCGTCCACATGGCCTCCATCATGAAGAGGCCCTTCGATCGCGCGAGGGCAACGAGATCCCTCGCTTCGCGCGCGTTCATCGTGAAGGCCTTTTCGACGAGCACCGGCTTGCCGTGCTCGAGCGCCAGCGAGGCGTTGGCGAAGTGCATGGGGTGGGGCGTCGCAACGTAGACCGCGTCGACGCCGTCGTCGTGGACGAGCCCCTCGTACGAGTCATAACGACGTGGCACGCCGAACTCGTCGCCGAACGCCTCGACAGCTGCGGCTGAACGAGAGCCCACCGCCGCCACCACGCCGTCGTCGATGAACGCAAGGTCGCTCGCGAACGTGTGAGCGATGAGTCCGGTGCCGATGATGCCCCATCGAATCGGTTCGGTCATGTTGTCTCCAGTGCTTGGGGGGTGACCATCACAGTAGCGAGCAAGGTGATTCCACTTGTTACTGGACGGCACTAAACAATACGGATGGTCCAGCTCGCTCGTCCCGTCACCACCGCGCGACTCACGCTTCGACGATTCCAACTCGACGACCTCGACGACTTAGCGGCCATCATCGGTGATGAATCGGTGAACCGCTATCTCTACACCGAGCCGCGCGACCGCGGCGAGACGATCGCCGCCCTCGAACGTCGGCTCGAACGGCCAGACGAGGTCGGCGATGACAACGTGCTGCACGTTGCCGCCGTGCAACTCGAGACCCAACGGCTGATCGGCGAGTTCATGCTGCACTGGCGCACCGACGAACACCTCCAAGGTGAGATGGGCGGCTCACTGCATCCGGACGTTCACGGGCGTGGCTACGCGAGTGAGATCTACCGAGCCCTCCTCGAGCTCGCGTTTACAACCTACGGTTTGCACCGCGTTGTTGGACGGTGCGACGGCCGCAATGCCGCTTCCATGCGATCGCTCGAAAAGGCTGGACTGCATCGCGAGGCGCACTTCGTCGAGAACGAGTTCGTCAAGGGCGAGTGGACCGACGAGGTTGTCCTCGCGATCCGAGCGAGCGAGTGGCGCGCCAACAACTGACGAGAGCTGGGGCGATGTGAAGGCGGCCAGTAGGGTCTCTTCGAGGTATTCATGGCACTGCTTAAAGATGTTCGCGACCAACTTGGCTCGGCATACCTCCTCGACCACGTTGACAATCCGGTCGCGTGGCGCACCTGGGGTGACGACACGCTCGAAGAAGCGCGGCGAGGCGATCGGCCGATCTTTCTCTCTATTGGTTACGCCGCGTGTCATTGGTGCCATGTCATGGCCCACGAGTCCTTTGAAGACCCATCGATCGCCGAGCGACTCAACACCGGATTCATTCCTGTCAAAGTCGATCGTGAGGAGCGACCGGACGTCGACGACCTCTACATGGCGGCGACCCAGCTCGTCTCTGGGCACGGCGGTTGGCCGATGTCGGTCTTCTTGTTGCCCGACGGACGTCCATTCATGGCCGGCACCTACTACCCACCGGTCGATCGCGGTGGCCAGGTGGGATTTGGCCGCTTGCTGGACGCGCTTAGCGACGCGTGGATGAATCAGCGAGCGCTCCTTGAGCGCCAAGCGAGTGAACTGAGCGAGGCGCTCGCCCGGGAGGTTCGCTTCGTTGATCACCTGGTGCCGCTGCAGGAGTCAATCGACCTCGCCAGCGTTCGACGACGACTCCGCGACGACCTCGTTGCCGAGTTGGACCCCGACGGCGGCTTTGGCGGTCCGCCCAAGTTTCCTCGACCGAGCTTCATCGAGGCCCTACTCGAGTTCGACGACGACGAGGCGCGCCACGCCGTCACCGTCACCCTCGAGGCGATGTCCCGTCGCGGGCTCTACGACCACATCGGCGGCGGATTCGCGCGCTACAGCGTCGATGGCGAGTGGCACGTCCCTCATTTCGAAAAGATGCTGAGCGATCAAGCCCTTCTCGCCACCTGTTACTTCGATGCCGCTCGCGTGCTTGCACACCCCGAATGGCGCGACGTCGCCCTCGACACGCTCAACTTCGTTGAGCAGTCGATGCATCTCGAGCAGGGATACGCCGCCTCGCTCGATGCCGACGCCGGCGGTGTCGAAGGTTCGCACATCACGTGGACGAGCGACGACGTGGCTCTAGCGTTGCACGATCGGGGCCTCGACGACCTTTTACCAGCGACACTTCATCGCTGGCGAATTGAGGACCGCGGATCGTTCGAAGGACGAAGCATCCCCCAACTCGCGAGTGACGCTCCCTTCGACACCCCCGAGCATCTTCGTCGGGCACTCGACGCGCTCCAGCGAGCGCGCTCGCTCCGGGCGCAACCGGGGCGCGACGAGAAAGTCATTCTTGAGTGGAATGCGATGCTCGCCTCGGCGTTCTTCAAGAGCGGCGACCCTCGTTTTGAGGCTCGGGCTGAAGACTTATTGCGCTCCCTGCACTCGACGCACTTCGCGCGCGAGACCTGGTGGCGCACCGCCCACCAGCAGGCCCACGCCACGGCGTCGGACCTCGCGTGGCTCGTGAACGCCCAGGTCGACGCCTTCGAGCACACGGGCGATGACGAGTGGCTCGATGTAGCAGAGCGCGTCGCTCGTTACTTGCTCGAGCACTACTGGGATGGCCCGTTGCCGAGCGCGACCTCTCCGGACGTGGGCGGTGGCGTATTCACCCAGAGCAACCTCGTCACCGATCTTTCGACGCGACCAAAGGAGATCTTCGATGGCGCGACCCCGTCGGCGCACGCGGTCACGACGCGAGCGCTCGCGCGGCACGCGCTCTGTCGGGGCGAGGTCAATGAGCTGGCGATCGCTCAACGCCTCGTCGACCTCGCAGGAACGCTTCTCGTCAACCATCCCGAGGCAGTGGTCGATCTCGTGGCTGCGGCTGGTTTCGCACTCCAGGGCGTCGAAGCCGTGGTGCCGGGCAGGGAGGGCGATCTGATTCATCACGTACGATCGATGTCCATGCCGCGCACTGTTGTCATCACCGGCACCGGCCGCTCTCCTCTGCTCGCCAGCCGCAAAGAGGGACTCGCCTACGTCTGTCGAGGCGGCGTCTGCGCAATGCCCGTCGCGTCATTGGTCGACTTAGATCGCGAACTGAGAGCGAGCCTGACGTGGCCCTCCTAACCCGCGATCCTGCCGTCCGAGCGACAAAGCGCCTGATCACGAGGACGCCGCAACGCGACTCGGTGGATCTTCGTGCGGGTGCGCCCGTGTATGGACTCGTGCTCGGCTCAACGAATGAGTCGACCACGGTGATCGACCTCGCGAGCCAGGCGATCGTTCGCTGGCGCATCCCGTGGCCCCTTGACATCGAGACCGACCTTGCCGCATTCGACGTCGTCGAGGGCCAGCTCGCGGACAACATCGAACGCGACGACCTCGCCCAGCCCGAAGCGGTGACGCTCATGGATCTACCGCGCCGACTCGGCACCTACCGCGGACGCAGGGTTCGCGGTTGGCTGGAGCAGCTGGCCAGTCCCGCTGACGGACCTCTCTTTGGCTTTCGCGGGCCGAGCGCGCCCTATTGGGAGTTCAGAGGCGAGCGGCCGAGCGTCGCGCTCATCGCGGCCGACCGTGGTCCCCAGCTGCTGCGACGACCCGACGACGGGTCGACCTGGGTGCGCTTTGGTTGGTTCGGCGATGACATCTGGCTGCTCTGTGAAGACCAGCACGCCATCCGCACCATCGAAGCGACACGGCGAACATCGCTCGCCGGCAAGGATCTCGCCACCGCGCTCGGCTTTCGTCCGATGTATGTGCTGACGACACTCTCCCAGCCCCTTGACGGGCACTGCTACAAGAGCTGTACGGGGCTATTGCCCCGCGGTTGAGCTACTTCGGGAGCTTGCCGGTCGCGAGCGCTTCGGCCATGGCCCAGCCAAAGACCACCAGTCGCTCACCCTTTTCTGGCTTCAGCCCCTTGAAGAAGGTGTCGACGCCGTCAGGGATCGGGCCCTTGGAGGCGACGTAGTCCAGTCCGCCTACTGGACCGGGCGACACCGTCATGACGAAGGTCTTGTCGTCGATCGACTTCTCCGAGCCGAACCGCTTGGCGAGACGACGACCCCACGCGCGGTCTTCGCCCGTCGGTCGATAGCCGAGACGTGGCACGACGTCATCGAGTCCCGTGAACGCGCGATAGCCGTCGGGCGCCGTCAGGCGAGCTCCGAGCAGTACGTCCTCGTCAGGGAAGGCGAGCAGAGCCCGTCGGAACTGATCGTGCAGGATGGTCTTCAGCGTCTGATCCGACTTGGCGTTTCGATCGACGAGTAGCAGTCCCACCAACAGCGAGGGTGTGCCACCGATTCGCTCGAGCGTGCAGAAAGAATAACCCCGCAGCTTGTTCCCCTCACGCGCGTGCGTGACGAGCACCCACTCTTCTCGTTGCTTCGAGAGGAATCCGATGTCGAAGTTGGGCTCCCGGTCAACGCAGAGGTCAGCCATTTCGGCGAGCTCTGCGTCACTGAGGGCAGTCGTGTCTTTTGTGGTGACCGTCATTGCCATAGGTCACCATTCTACGGGACTTCGGCACTGCGCTCGCCAGAGTCACGCCATGATGACGTTTCGGCCGAATTCTGAGCGCAGATCTGCGACCACACGGGGAATATTCACGTTGTATTCGGGTCCAAGACGGAATATCTTGCCCTGATCACCCGTGTCAACGATCACGGGCGAAGGTCCGGGATACCTGGTCAAGATCTCGCGCAATGTCGAAATCGCGTGCTGGGTGAGATCCTCGGGCCGCAAGAGGAGACGAAGCTCGCTCTTTCCTCGCTCGGCGTGAAAACGCTCGACGTCAACGGCGCTGAAGCGGAGCTCTTCGTCATTGTCCGAGACACGCACCTTCATCACCACGATCGTGTCCTTGGCGAGAAAGCCACTGAAGCGCTCGAACGCCGACACGGAAAAGTTGACCTCGAGTGAGCCGCCGAGGTCTTCCAAGATGACGCGCGCGTAGGGCTTGTTGGCCTTGGTCTGACGAATCTGGACTTCGGCGAGTATGCCGCCGACAACGGCTGCTTTATTACTGAGTGCGAGCTCCTCGGCCCGTTCGCGAATTGACACGATCGGCCCATCGGTCTTCGCGCTGAGGGCCTCGACGACTTCGTAGAGCGGATGGTCCGAGATGTAGGTCCCGAGCATCTCTCGCTCGAAGTCGAGCTTCACCGACTGCTCGAACTCCATGTCAGAGATGGCGATTTCGGTGCCCTCCCAGTCGCCGTCGGCACTCTCTCCGCCGAAGGCCGCGAACAGCGTCGTGATGCCGAGGCTCAGGTCCTTTCGGCGGCTGAGCGTGACGTCAATGATCTCGTCGACCTTCATCAAGAAGCCCTGTCGTGCCACCCCGAGCGAATCGAACGCGCCCGCCTTGATGAGCGACTCCATGGACCGGCGGTTGAGGACGACCGGATCCACCCGGCGGACGAAGTCGTACACGGTCACAAACGGTCCGCTCGCTTCTCGCTCGGCGACGATCTTTTCCACGAGCGCCTCGCCCACGTTGCGCACGGCCGCCAGGCCGAAGAGAATCGTGTCGTCTGCCACGAGTGACGGCGCGTACTCCGCGAAAGACTGATTGACGTCCGGTACGCCGATCGTGATGCCCATCTGGCGCGCCTCGTTCAAGTACACAGCGGTCTTGTCCTTGTCGTCCTTGAACGAGGTCAGCAGTGCCGCCATGTACTCAACGGGGTAGTTCGCCTTCAGCCAGGCGTTCTGATAGCCCACGAGGGCGTAGCCGTAGGCGTGGCTCTTGTTGAAGGCGTAGTCGGCGAAGGGTTCGATCTTGTCGAAGGTCGCTTCGCCCAGCGCCCGACCGTACCCCTGTCGTTCGGTGCCCTCGACGAACTTGATGCGCTGGGCTTGAATCATGTCGCGGATCTTCTTCGAGCAGGCCTTGCGAAGATCGTCGGCCTCGGTCAACGAGAAGCCCGCAAGCGTCGTGGCGACTCGCATGATGTCCTCTTGATAGATCATCAGCCCGTACGTCTCCGACAGGATCTCTTCGAGCACCGGGTGGTCGTACGTGACGCCTTGGCGATGGTTCTTGCGATCTGCGTAGTCGTTGTGGACGTTCTCACTCAGTGGCCCCGGGCGATAGAGCGCGTTGATGGCGGCGATGTCGTCGAAGCTCGTGGGGGCAAGGCGTCGCATGAGCTGACGCATCTTGTCACCCTCCAGTTGGAAGATACCGAGTGAGTTGCCGAGGCGCAGCATCTCATACACCTTCGGATCGTCGAGGGGGACGTGATCGATGTCGACTTTGAGGCCGTGGCGACGTTCGATGTGCTCGAGGGCCCGCTCGATGATCGCCAGGTTCCGTAGGCCGAGGAAGTCCATCTTCAACAGACCGAGTTTCTCGATGGCCGTGGCTTCGTACTGCGTCACGATCGGCGCGTTGTCCAGCGAGCCGTTCGGCCCCGCCTTGCGCTGGACCGGCACGTACTCGAGGACCGGTTCCTTTGTGATCACGACGGCTGCCGCGTGGATGCCATCCTGGCGACGCTTGTCAACGAAGCCTTTGGCGACGTCGACGACGTGCTGGACCTCGCTGTCGCTGCTGTAGAGTGCGCGCAGTTCGACGGCTTCGCCGTAGCGACTCTCGTAGCCGGGCATCGGCGCGAAGCAGGCGGCGAGCGGCAAGTCTTGGCCCATGACGAGCGAGGGCATGGCTTTGGCGATCTTGTCACCGAGCTGCGGCGGATAGCCGAGCACCCTCGCTGCGTCGCGCACCGCGGCGCGCGCCTTGATCGTCGAGAAGGTCACGATCTGGGCGACGTGATCGGCGCCATAGCGCTCGGCGGCGTAGCGAATCATGTCACCTCGGTAGCGCTCGTCGAAGTCCATGTCGATGTCAGGCATCGAACGTCGCCCGGGGTTGAGGAAGCGTTCGAAGAACAAGCCGTAGCGAAGCGGATCGATATCGACGATGCGCAGGCAGTATGCAACACAGCATCCCGCCGCCGACCCTCGCCCGGGACCCACACGTATTCCCTGGTCACGAGCGTGACGAATGAGGTCCCACACCACAAGGAAGTAGTCGGGAAACCCCATTTCGCCGATGACGCGCAACTCGTAATCGAGACGCTCTCGCACCTCCTCGCTCAGCGCCTCGCCGTATCGCTCGCGCGCCCCTCGGTACGTCAACTCGCGAAGATACCTTGTCGCGCCCTCAATGTGCGTGGCCGAGACGAACTCTTCGGGGAGGGGAAACTCTGGCAAGGCGTCGTTGTCGAATTGAATCGTGACGTCCGCTCGCTCGGCGATGAGCAGCGTGTTGTCACACGCGGCCGGCACTTCGCGAAAGAGGTAGCGCATCTCCGCCGTGGTCTTCAAATAGTGCTGATCGCTCTCGAAGCGAAATCGCTCGGGGTCGGCGACACGTGAACCGGTGCCGATGCAGAGCAGCGCGTCGTGCATCTCCGCGTCGCCGTGACGCACGTAGTGCAGGTCGTTGGTGGCGAGCAACGGCGCCTTGAGATCTTCTGCGATGCGCAGCAGCTGAGGGTTAGTGCGCCGCTGCGCCGCGAGACCGTGGTCTTGGAGCTCGATGAAAAAGTTCTCGGGCCCGAAGATGGCCTGAAGACGACCAGCCAGTTCCAGGCCCTTTTGATAGTCGTCTTGGAGGAGGGCCTGGAGGACCACACCCCCGAGGCAGCCTGACGTCGCGATGAGCCCGCCATTGAAGCGCTCGAGGAGCTCCCAGTCAAGACGCGGCTTGTAGTAGTAGCCCTCGAGATACGCGAGCGACGACAGCTCGCGCAGGTTGCGATATCCCTCGTTGGTCACCGCGAGGAGCGTCAGGTGGTGATAGAGCTTCTGGCCGCCATCGGTATCACCACCGGTGTCGTCGATCTTGCCCCGGCGCGTGGGACGGTCGAATCGCGAGTTCGCCGCCATGTACGCCTCGAGGCCGATAATCGGCGTCACGCCGTGACGTCGACAGGCTTCGTAGAACTCGATGACACCGTACATATTGCCGTGGTCGGTGATCCCGATCGCGCGCTGTCCGTCGGCCGTCGCGGCAAGGACCATGTCTTCGACGCGCGCCGCCCCGTCGAGCATCGAGTACTCGGTGTGGTTGTGCAGGTGGACGAAGCCCTCAGCCATGGGCCGAACTCTTTCTCTTACTCGAGCCCAAACTACACGGATGGGATTCGCAGGTTAGTACGAGCCGACGACCTTCGCCATCGTCGGCGGTCAGAGGTAGGTTCCCGCGCGCGGCTCGTTGGAACCGGGCGGCAACGAGCGGTCGCGCATCTTTTGCAGCTGGGCGGCGGCGGCCGCCTGCTGGGCGAACAGCGACGCCTGAATACCGTGAAAGAGGCCTTCGAGCCAGCCGACGAGCTGGGCCTGGGCAATGCGCAGCTCAGACTCCGTGGGCACCTCTGAGCTAAAGGGCATCGTCATTCGGCCGAGCTCCTCACCGAGGTCGGGCGACAGCGCGCCCGAGAGTTCGTGCACCGACGTGTCGTAGATCTCTCGCAGACGGGTACGCCCCGCTTCATCGAGCGGTGCGCTACGTGCTTCATCGAGCAGCTGCTTGACCATCGAACCGATCCGCATCACCTTCGCGGGCTGACTGATGTAATCAGCGTTCTCGTCCTCGCCATTCTTCCCGCTTTCACCAGGAGCGAGCACCTGGTCTGGGTCGACGTTCACATCACGGGTGGGAGAATCGGTCACGCGCCCAGTGTAGGTAACCGAACTTGAACGCCACACGACCTCGGAAAACCATCCAAACTGTCGATAGGCTGAGCCCGTGAGAGTATCCACTCGGGGGGACTATGCCAGTCGCGCATTGTTAAGTTTGGCCCTTCGCGACAACTACCAGTCACCCACGTCGGTGCGCGACCTCGCCGAGCGCACCGGACTCCCCCAGCCCTACCTCGAGCAGATCCTGCTCAGCTTGAAGGGAGTCGGGCTCGTGCGCTCGAAACGAGGCGTTGGGGGCGGCTATGTGCTCGCTCGACCCGCAGAGTCCATAACGCTGGCGGAGATCGTCGCTGCCGTGGATGGACCGATCGCCGCCGGAGACTTCGGTGAGCCGCATCAAGATGGAGCGTGTGACCATGAGGGTCAGTGTGTTCTGCTCGGCGTCTGGGCTGATGTGGGAAATCACATGCGAGAGCACCTCGCGAGCTTTACCCTCGCTGACATGGTTGTCCAGGCGCGCGGTGGCAAGCCAGTGGCAAAAACCCATAGCGGCTGAACCGTTCGGCAGGAAGTTCCTCGTTACCCCGGCGGGCGTCGGGATCGCGAGCTCAAGGCGTGCTGGTTAGGTCCCTCGTCAGCGCCGGCGCTGCTGTTGAACGCGCCGCGTCCAGAGAATTAATCAAAACCCCAGATTCAAACTGAGCCATATGAGAAATTCAGTCCTGTGGGCAGCACCGCATGGGCTAAAGTATCGCGCTAGGTAGCCATTTTATGGGGGCTTGAAAACGGTTTTACCTCGTGGTAAATTAGTAAGGCGCCCATAGGAGAAATACCCAGTCTTAGGACGCATCGACTTTGTACCCCCCAAAGACAAGGAGATGCCAGTGAATACGACCCCCCGCCGGTCAGCCGTCAACACCAACGACATGTTGGGTCTTTTGATGCGTGACCTGGACCGTTACCCCATGCCGAACTACGACGAGCAAGTCGAATTGGCCAAGCGAGTCACCGCCGGTGACGAAGAAGCGAAAAAACAGATGGTCGCGGCCAACCTGCGTCTGGTCCTACACTGGGCCCGCCGCTACCAGGACCGGGGCGTCGAGATGGTCGACCTCGTTCAAGAAGGAACCTTTGGGCTCCTGCGCGCCGTTGAGAAGTTCGACTGGGAGCGCGGCTTCAAGTTCTCGACCTACGCCACATGGTGGATCCGTCAGGCTCTGCAGCGCGCCGTCCAGCAGCACGGCCGTACGATTCGCATCCCGCTCGAAGTGGGTGAGCAACTCCAGCGTCTCGAAGCGACGACCGCCGAGCTGACGTCCATCCTCGCGCGCAAGCCCACCGACGAGGAACTCACCGAGGCAACGGGCATGTCAAAGGCCGAGCGAGAAAACCTTCGTGGTCTTGCGGGCGTTACGGCAAGTCTCGATCAGCCCGCGAGCTCGGATTCGGCAACGACATTGGGTGACCTCGTCGCGCCGAGCCAGCACGACTGGGTGAACGACATCGAGCAGTCGATGATGAACGACGAGCTGCACGACGCTCTTTCGAAGTTGACGGAACTCCAACGTGAGGTCTTGACGCTGCGATTCGGGCTCAACGGAGCAACTCCGCTCTCGCTGCAGGCAACGGCGACCAAGATGGACATCGGCGTGCGTCGTGTGCGTCGCGCTGAAGACGAGGCTCTCGCACTTCTTCGCGATGACGCGAGCGTCCTCGCTGCCCACGACGTCGCCTAAAGCTCGAGGTCGCTCGGCACGAGTGCTGCGAGGTCTGGGGGCAACGGGGCGTTCGCAGCAACGCGCTCGTCGGTGCGCGGATGACGAAACGCCAGCGTCGCTGAGTGCAAGAAGAATCGCTCGCCGTCAAGACGTGCGTCGCGGCGTTGGCCGTAGCGCAGATCGTTGACGACCGGGTGTCCGATCGTCGCGAGGTGCACGCGGATCTGATGCGTACGTCCCGTCTCGAGTCGTAGTCGTAGCAAGGTCGCCTTGTACGGGCGCTCCAGTCGTGTGATCACCTCGTAGCCGGTGCGTGCCGGACGACCGTCCGAGCGCACCGCCATGAGCGTCGGTGTACGCGTCGAGCGTCCGATAGGCGCGTCGACGACACCTCGCTCCTCGGTGACGTGACCTTGCACCAGACCCAAGTACGTTCGCTCCATCGCTCGCTCTGAGAGCTGTTCACTCAGACTCACGAATCCTTCGGCCGTCTTTGCGACGACGAGGAGCCCTGAGGTGCCCTTGTCGAGTCGATGCACGATGCCCGGTCGCGATGGATCGCACAGGCCCTCTGCGCTGAGCAACGACATCTGCGGATACCGAGCGAGCAGCCCGGCCACGAGTGTGCCCTCGCGCTGCCCCGCCCCCGGATGAACGACCTGACTAGGTGCCTTGTTCACTACGGCGAAATCTGCGTCGTCCAACACGATCTCGACGTTCACGTTCTCATCGGGCGCGACATCGTCGCTGACGGGCGGAGGGAGTACGGCCACCAGGTGCTGGCCTTCTTCGAGTGGCGTCGAAGACTTGACAATGACTTTTTGATTCACACTGACGGCGCCGCTTGTCAGCACGTGATGCGCTTCTGAGCGCGAGAGTCCGGTGAGCATCGAGAGCACGCGGTCGACGCGAATGCCATCGAGCGTGCCCGGCACGACGAGATCGAGCACCTCGCCGTCGAAGGCGTCGCGCTCGTCGTCGCTCACCGCGCAACCAGCCGATCGCCACGTACGGCAGCGATCATCAACAGGACAAAACCGACCGTGATGCAAGCGTCAGCGACATTGAACACCGGAAACTTCGACACCGCGATGAAGTCGGTCACCTCATGCGGCGTGGCAGTAAGACGGTCAATCACATTGGCGACTCCCCCGCCGATCAAGAGCCCGAAACCGATCGTCGGCAGTCCGCGGTTGGCGTTGATGCCAACGAGTACGACGATCACCGCGATGACGATGGTGGCGATGGTGGTCACGATCGGCCCCGAACTATTGATCGAAAACGAAATGCCGGAGTTGAACCGCAGACGCAGCCAGATGAATCCAAAGACGTGCACGCTGTGATGGGCGAGATCATGACGCGCCCACGCTTTGGTCGCGGCGTCGATGGCGGTCACCACCAACGCCACGACGATGACGGCGAGATTGAGTCGAAACCTTAGACGCTGGCGCGGCACGACACGCAGGTGAACACCGGCAACTGCGCGCGCAGTCGGGGCTGCGAGATGGGTTCGAAGCACTCGTCGCAACGCCCGTAGCTGCCGTCGTCAATACGCGCGAGCGCGACATCGATTTCATCGACCTTCTGGCGCAGCGCGGTGGCAAACTCCTTCAGTTGGTCTCGCTGGATGTCGGACGCGACACTCGAGCCGTCTTCGTCGTCGTACTCGAGACGCTCGCGGTCCACCAGCATCTCATTCGCCTCAGACTCACTGACGGCGATCTGAGCGGTCGTGGCAGCACGAGCTTCGAGCAATAGCCCTCGCAGCTCGTCGAGGAACTCGAGATCCTCGGCGTAGGGCTTTGAGTGCATCTTGCGTTCGAGCGCTTCTATCCGCTTGCGCTCTTCGGCCTCGCGACGCTCCTGGCGCTTACGCTCTTCGGCGTCGCGGCGCTCGATCTCACGAAGCTTGCGCTGGCGTTCCGCCTCGATTGCCTTGCGCTTCGCGTCGATCTCACGCTGCTTCTTGGCTTCGATCGCTGCCTTCTCTTTGGCCTTGCGCGCAATCTCGCGCTCTCTCGCGGCGACCTTCGCCTTGGCCTCTCGTTCCTTCTTCGCCTTCGCGGCGGCGACCGCTCGAGCCTTCTGCTCGGCCGCCTTTTCCTTGGCGAGCGCACGGGCCTTCGCGTCTCGCTCCTTCTTCGCCCTGGCTGCGTCGATGGCCTTCTGACGAGCAAGTGCCTTCTGTGCGGCGGCCTTCGCCTTGGCCTCTCGCTCCTTGAGGGCCTTTGCGGCCGCGGCTGCCTTGAGCTTCTTCGCTGCCGCAGCCTTCTGGGCAGCTGTAGGCACCGCGGGCTTTTTCGCGACCGTCTTTTACCGTCGTCTTTGCGGCGACGGGCTTCTTCGCGACCGCCTTCTTCGTCGGCACGTGCTTCACTACCTTCTTCGTGGGGGCCTTCGCGACGGTCTTCTTCGCGACCGCCTTCTTGGCTGGGACTTTCTTCACGGGCTTTGCGCTCGACGACATGCTTTACTCCTCGCGTTCCTGGGAACAGTGCTCGCCGAGGCTAGCAGTTTGAGGCGCAATTACTAGCGATCGTCCCTTGAAGATTGGTCGAACTTGAGGACCTGGGCGATCGTAGGTACCGCCGTCGTGGGATCTTCTTCGTCAGCTGGCGCCGGTGCGGGCGGCGGCACGTCCGCGGGCCGCGCTGACACGGCGGGGCGCGGTGGTGCGCTGCGCGTCGGAGCCGGTGGCGGCGTGCTCGCAGCCGGCGCGGGCGCGGGAGGTGCGGGAGGTGAGGCCGGCGCACCACTGTCACTCTGCAGTGAGTGCTCCACCCAGTGGGTGAACTCCGCTAACACCTGGGCGATGCGCGAGCGCTCGGCCTTAAGTTGACGAGCCAACGTGTCCACGTCTTCGCTCAGACGCTGTTTGAGGCCATTGAGTCGATTGACCTCATCTTCGGCCCGACTCCGCGCTTCGTTGACGATCTCGCGTGCGCGTTCTTGGGCGGCGGCCGTGAACTCGTGCGCCTTGGCTTCGGCTTCGGCTTGTGCGTCTTCGATGAACTTCTGGGCGAGCGCGATCATCGACGTCACCTGCTCCGCTCCGGCGGCGCCCCCGGTACGAATCACCGGCGCTGGCGCCGGCGCAGCGGGGGCTGCTGCGACCGGTACCGGGCCGGTCGCGCCGCGAGCATCGAGCTGATTGATGCGCTCAGCCGCTTGACGAAGCTGCTGGCGCTGCTGTTGCGCGAGATCTTTGAGCTGGCGTACCTCGACCGAAAGTCGTTCGAGGAACTCGTCGACTTCGTCGACGTTGTACCCCTTCAGCCCAACTTTGAAGGCCACCGTGTCAATGCTGTCGAGGGCCGATGGTGAGTTGTCTGTGCTGTCCATGCAGCCACCCTACCGCTGAGAACTCAGGCGGTCGAACGGAAACGTCACATCAAATTACGACGTTGATCACCTCCAGCAAGATGACCGCAACGAGCACCGACAGATCGATGCCGACACCGCCGAAGCTCGGTCGCGGCAAGATCGCGCGCAACGGACGCAGTACCGGTTCAGTGAGTCGCGCCAAGAAGCGCTTGGTCGCGGCGAGCCCACCTTGAGAGTTTTGGCTCGGAAACCAACTCAGCAGCGCCGCGATAATAAGTATCCAAATGTAGAGCGTGATCAGGTCGTGAATGAGGATCATGCTTGGTCATACGCGTGATAGTTCGCCGCACGAAGTCGCTCTTTCATCTCCGGCCCTACGTGCATCCCTTGAGGGCTAATCAGATACACACCACGGATCAACATCTCGATCTTTGCATTCATTGCGTATGCGGTACCCGCGGTGAAGTCCACGAGCCGTCGAGCAAGCCCTGCATCGACGTCGAGAGTTGCGAGCACGACGGCACGGTTGGCGCGCAGCAGGTCGGTGATGCGACGCGAATCGTCATAGGTTTCAGGTGAGACGATCGCCACGTCGCGCTCACGCTCCGGACCCGCCGACTGAAGACGGCGCGGCGCCTTCGGGTTCGCGATCGGGCGCACGCGGCTCACGCCGTTGGAACCTTCGAGTACCGAGATAGGAGCGCCCCTCGAAGGTCCAGGTTGACCCCCTTGATGACGGAAGGGCGACGGGTTGGCGGGCTGGGTATTGAAGGTGCGAGCGGCCGGGGTGGGAGTCGGTGCCCATTCAGGCTCAAACTCCTCGGGCTGCTCGGAAAAGGGCCGCGGGGCGTTGCTCGGGCCGTAGTCGCCGTAGTCGTCCTCTACGAGCCCGAGGAATCCGAGAAACCCTCGTAACTTTTCTTTCATCCGCGTCTCCTTGGCAATACGCCCGGCACCATGTTAGGCCAGTGCGCCCGCTGGGCGTCGGGGGCCGAAGATCGCGCGTCCAAGTCGTAGCTCGGTCGTGCCCTGTTCGAGGGCAATTTCTAGGTCGTCGCTCATGCCCATGGAGCGCTCCTTCAGCCCAAGTTGGTCGGCGAGTGCGACTGTCTCGGCGAACGCCGCTCGGGTTTGCTGCTCCCCGGGCGGGGCCACCACCATCAGACCTCGAACGTTCAAGTTCAACTCTCGAGCACGTCCTACCAAACCCTCAACTTCTCCCGGTGGGGCTCCGTTTCTCTTGGCGGCACCCGTGAAATCGACCTGCACGTCGATCGTCGCGCCAGGTTTGATGTCGGCGATCCTGCCCAGCTCTTTTGCCCGCGAGACGCCGCTCAACACCTCGGCGCAACCGAGCGCCCGAGCGATCTTGTTCGTCTGCAGCGCCCCAAGAAAGTGCCACGTGACGTCGGCCTCGTCGAGCGCCGCTCGCTTGGCGCAGAGCTCGTCCACATAATTCTCGCCAAAGTCGCGCAGTCCAAGCGCGTAGGCAGCGCGCACGACGTCGACGCCAAAGGTTTTCGTGACCGCCACGATTCGCACGCTCGCGGGATTCTGGGTCGACGACGCGATGCGCCGACGCACCTCGTCGAGGTTCGCGCTCACGCGCTCGAGGAGCTCGCTAGCGGAGGAAGCTGGGAAGGTCGTCATCGCCACCGACGTCGAAGAAGTCGTCGCCCGTGGAGGTGAAGATGTCGCTGCGCGGACCCTCGGTCATCGAGGGCTCGGACGACGTCTTCGGACTGTTCGCGTCAAAGCCCGCTGCGATGACGGTGACCCGTACCGCTTCACCCACCGAATCATCGATCACGCTGCCAAAGATGATGTTCGCATCGGGGTGAGCGACCGAGTGGATGATCTCGGCGGCCTGGGTGACCTCGCTCAACGTCACGTTCGGCCCACCGACGATGTTCATCAAGATGCCGCGTGCGCCGTCGATGGACGCTTCGAGCAGTGGCGAGGTGATCGCCGCACGTGCCGCGTTGACCGCACGACCCTCACCCGTTGAGCTGCCCACACCCATGATCGCCGTGCCGGCGTTGCGCATGACGGTGTTGACGTCGGCGAAGTCGGTGTTGATGAGACCGGGCACCGTGATGAGGTCAGTCACACCGCGCACCGCCGACAGCAGCACATCGTCGGCGATCTTGAATGCGTCGAGCATCGACGTGTCGGGTGCCGTCACCGAGAGCAAACGGTCATTGGGAATCACGATCAGCGTGTCGACCTTGTCGCGAAGCAGCTGAATGCCCTTTTCGGCCTGGGTGGCTCGACGCTTGCCTTCGAAGCCAAAGGGGCGCGTGACGACACCGATGGTCAAGATTCCAAGCGCTCGCGCGATCTCGGCGACGACCGGTGCAGCCCCCGTGCCCGTTCCCCCGCCTTCACCGGCCGTAATGAAGACCATGTCGGTGTCCTTGAGCGCCTCTTCGATTTCACCGCGATGGTCCTCGGCCGCTTGGCGGCCCACTTCTGGGTCGCTGCCCGCGCCGAGTCCGCGCGTCAGCTGGCGTCCGATGTCGATCTTGAGGTCGGCCTCGGAAAGAAGAAGCGCCTGAGCATCCGTGTTGGCCGCGATGAACTCGATGTTTTTCAAACCGGAAGTGATCATCCGGTTAACAGCGTTCGCGCCACCACCACCAACGCCGATTACCTTGATAACGGCGTGGTAATTGCTCTGACTGAGACTCATGGGCTCCCCTTGGTTATCTCTTCTATTGTTACCGCCTTCGCGGGGGCGGCGCGGCGAACAAGTCATTGAAGGCTAGTCAGTGCCTAGTTTTTGGTCAAATGCCAAGGTTTTCACGAGTTCGATGGTGGTGTCACCGCGAGCTCGTCGGGCACCGTCACGTCGACAACGTCGCCGGGTTGCAGCGTGCTGTGTGCAATGACCGACGCGACCGCCACGAACTTCGCACGCAGGTCCGTCGTGGGACCAAGAATGAACGTCAACGGTGTTGTCATCTGGAGCGTGACCGAGCCTTGCGCGTCGTCGGTGATGACTGACACCTGGCTCGAAAATGCCCGTGGCAACTGACTCGCCACGTACGCTGCGCCTCGACCGGCCACGCCAAAGGGCCAGCTCGACGATGTCGGATGGAGATACTCGAGTGTCGGAAGATTCACATGCAGGGGCGCTCGCCCAAGCGGGCGCCCCTGCTGATCGACGTACTCGAGCACATGCGCGGCGTTAAAGGCAACGGCAACCGCGACGTTCTCGTGCACTGTCAGGACGACGGTGTTGGGCCAGTGCTTCTGCAGGGACACGGAATGAATCCAGGGAAAGCTCGTGAGGCGTCGCTCAATCGACGCGTCACTCAATCCCACCATCGACGGATGCGCGAGCAGTCCCGACGCATCGAGGACGGCGTTCGTCGGTTCGTGATGCACCCCGATCAACGTGATGTGCTCGACGCGAAAGTAACTCTGGCGAAACGTCCACTGACCCACCACGACGAGTACCGTCACCACGACGCCGATGACGAGCAGCCACTTCGTCATCCGACGAAGGCCTCGGCGTGGCGGTCGAGCGTCGCGACGCTCGACCGGGGTGCGCACGACAGCGCGTTCGTGACGAGCGGTGACGACGCGGCTCACGGTTGCTCGAATCCGATCAATCGATTCTCGAGGATCAGCTCGACGCCCGCGTGGTCGTGCACGCGGCCTTTAATCGCGTTTATCAGGTTAAACACGTCGCGAGCGAGTCCGCCGGGCTCGGCCTGAATGAAGTTGGCGTGCTTCTCGCTGACGTACGCGCTGCCCCAGCTCATTCCCTTGCAGCCCGCTGCCTCGACGAGTCGAGCCGCGAAGTCAGCGGGAGGGTTGCGAAAGACGCTGCCTGCATTGGCGCCGCCCGGCTGGTGCTCTCGACGCCAGCGCACGATCTCTCGTACGCGCTCTTCAGCGTCACTCGCGTCGCCCCGAGCGAGCACCAGGCGAACGGAGACCACCACGTCGCTCGCTGCGAGAGCGCTCGTACGATAGCCGAGCCCCAGCTTGTCCTTCTGCCACGTGGTCGTTCGGCCCTCGCGCCACACGTCAGCGCTCTCGATCGATCCCGCGAGGTCGTCACCGTGACCACCCGCGTTCATGGCCACCGCTCCGCCAAACGTGCCGGGAACTCCCACCGCCCATTCGAAGCCGACGACGCCCTCTTTGGCGAGCCGCCGAGCCGCGATCGGAAGGTCGAGACCGGCGCCCGCGTCGACGATGACACGACCGTCGTCGTCTCGCCACGTGAGTTCGGCGAGCTCGCCTTCAAGGTGCAGCGCCAGCAACTCGTGTTCGCCATCGTCGATGAGCAGGTTCGAACCGTTGCCGAGGGTGAGGATCGCGAGTCCCGTCGCCCGCATCAAGGGACCGAGCTCGTCAAGATCCGATGCGGTGGCAACGCTCACGAAGAGTCGCGCGCTGCCGCCGACGCGGTACGTCGTACGCGGACCGAGTGGTTCGTGCTCGCGCACGCGGGCCCCGCCCAGCGCCACCAGCTCATCGATCGCGCTCACGCGACGCCTCCCAGCAACGTGTCGATGATCGAGCCGACATCGCCGGCACCGAGGACAAGAATCGCGTCGCTGTCGTCACTCAAGTGTTCGAGCAACTCGCTCACCACGCTTAGATCGCCGCTGTAGAGCGTGTCGAGGGTCGGATCGAATCGCTGCAACGCCTCGGCAATGAGTTCTCCGGTCACGCCCGCGGGATTCTCTTCGCCGGCGGTGTAGATGTCGGTCACGATCACGTGCCGCGCGCCTTCGAAGGCGCTCGCAAACTGCGTGGCCAGAGCGAGCGTGCGCGTCACGCGGTGTGGCTGAAAGACCACGGTGACTCGTTCGTATCCCGCGGCCTGCGTCGCCGCGAGCATGGCCGCAATCTCACCGGGCAGATGCGCGTAGTCGTCATAGACGTCGATGCCGCGCCACGAACCACGGTACTGATAGCGCCGAGGCGCCCCCACGAAGTTCGACAGCCCTCGCGCGATCGCGTCGGCGCTAATGCCGATCGAACTAGCGAGCGCGGCAACGACCGCGGCGTTGGCGACATTGTGCGCCCCCGACACGCGCAGCGTCACGTCAATGGAGTCGTGCGGCCCGTCAAGGTGGAACGACGCGCCGCGCCGCTCGAGCTCGACTGATGACACCCGCCACGCGTCGGCGGCGCTTGTCCCGACGAAGATCACATCCTTGCGACCCGCTGCCACGCGACGCGCTCCGGGGTCGTCGCCCCAAACCGCAACGGGGCCACTCGTGCGTGCGATCAGATCGGCAAATCCCGCCTCGAGCGCCTCTAACGTCCCGTAGTAGTCGAGGTGGTCGGCCTCAACAGCGAGAACGCCCAGCGCGTAGGGACTGAGCTCGGAGAACGTGCCATAGCTCTCATCAACCTCGACGATGAGATCGCCCTCGCCCCAGTGTCCCTGTGCGCCGACGCCGAGCACCGGTGCGCCGACGAGCCAGCCGTCGTCGCGTCCAGCCGCCAACGAGACCTGCACCATCATCGACGTCGCCGTCGTCTTGCCGTGCGTGCCGGTAAGTCCGATGACCCGCTTCATTTCGGCGAGTTCACCGAAGGCCCGAGCGCGCGGTACGAGCTCGGCGCCCGCCTCACGCGCGGCCACGATCTCCACGTTGTCAGGCCTCACGGCGGGTGACCACAAGACGACGTCGACGCCCGCGACGTTCGTGGCGTCGTGACCGACGAAGGTCGTCACGCGACGCCCGCGAAGCTCTTCAAGGATCGGCGCGTCCTTGGCGTCACTTCCGCTCACGATCGCGCCCATCTCGGCGAGCAGCATGGCGAGACCGCTCATGCCCGCGCCGGCGACGCCGACCACGTGCACGCGCTGTCCGGGAGCGAGCGACGTCACGACGAACCTCGAACGTCGAGCACGACCTCGGCGATAGCCTCGGCGGCGTGAGGGTGTGCCAGTGACTGGGCGCCTCGTTCCATGGCGAGTCGCGTCGCGGGCACCATGATCTCATCGAGCAGCAGAGCCAGCCCTTCGCCGCTGCACTCGTCGTCGCGCAGCACCCGTGCGCCGCCCGCGGCCGCGACGGCGAGCGCGTTCTTCGTCTGGTGATCGTTCGGCGCCCCCGGCAGTGGCACGAGCACCGAAGGGATCGCGAGCGCCGTAAGCTCCGCGACCGTGATCGCGCCCGCACGACACACCGCCACGTCGGCGACGCCCCAGAGCTCGACCATGTCGCCAAACGCGCTCACCCGGTAGTCGAGCCCGCTCGTCATCGGACTGGTGCCCAGGAACTCGTCGTAGTCGCGTCGACCGGTGACATGCAGGATCGCTCGGTCGCCCCGATCCGCCCACTGGCGCGCGAGCTCTCGCACCGCGAGATTCACCCTCGTTGAGCCCAGGGAGCCCGTCATCACCACCACGACCTCACGGTCAGAGTCGATCGGCGGCACGAAGGCCGCCTTCGCCCTGTCTCGCGCGCTCGGCGAGCGATCGATGTCCTCGATGGCGTGGCGTAGCGGCGCCCCCGTCACGACGACGTTGTCGCCGTCCTCGTAGAACGCACAACATCGCTTGGTGGCGTAGCGCTGAAAGAACCGATGAGCGGCACCCGGGGTTGCGTCGAACTCAACCAAGACGAGCGGCGCGTGCCAGACGACCGCCGCGAAGGAGACTGCAAACGAGGCATAGCCGCCGACCGACACGACCACCGAGGGGCGCCAGCGACGCACGAGCACCAGCGCCATCGCGACGGCCGTGACGAGACCGACGATCGCGCCAAAGTTGATCACCGCGTCGCGCGGCACCAGCGACCGGCGAATGCCTCGGCCGGGCAGCAGCGTGAGGGCGATGTCGCCGCGCAACAGCTGAGCCTCCTGGCCGCGGCGGCTGCCGACGTAGCGAAGTTCGGTCGGTCCCAGTCCACGCTCGCGTAGCGCTTCGGCCACGGCCTGCATCGGAAACACGTGGCCGCCCGTCCCGCCCCCGGTGATGACGACGGGTCCACTCACTAGTACTCCTGAGGATGGCGACCGAGGCTGCGACGATCGGCGCGTCGCGGGTCAGCGCGGCGGGGAGCGACCCGACGGGGGTCAGCGCGGCGAGGTTCCTCAAGGCGCGACGGACGAGCGTTCGCTCGCGGTCGTTCGATCGTGGCACGGAAGTTGCTCACTCGATGCTCTCGAATGGTGAAATCCCCTGTTCGAGAACGGTCATTGGCGATGTTGTACAAGATGCCGACGGCCGCGAGCTCGGTGATGAGCGCGGTTCCTCCATACGAGAAGAACGGTAACGGGACGCCCGTCACCGCCCACCATCCCACGACCGAGGCGATGTTGATCAGCGCTTCGACCACGATCCACGTCGTGATGCCGACCGCTACGAGCCGGTACACCTGATTCGAACAGCGCTGGGCGATGCGTACCGAGACCATGAGGAACGCGATGAACAGCGCGATGACCGCCAGCGTGCCCACGAGCCCCAGCTCTTCGCCCACGATCGTAAAGATGAAGTCCGTGTGCGGGTTGGGCAGGAGTCCCCACTTCTCACGGCTGTGTCCGAGTCCAAGACCGGTGACGCCGCCCGCGCCCAGTCCGATCCTCGACTGCAGCAGCTGATAGCCGTTGCTCAGCAGGTTGGTGTTGGGATGAAGGAATGAGAAAAACCGTTTGGCCGAATACGGCTCAAACAACAAGTACCCACCGACGGCCGAGCCGGTGAGGGCGAGCACCCATCCGATCAGCTGGCGCGAGAGGCCGGCGACCGCGAGCATCGAGACGGCGATGATGAGCACCACGGACGCAGTCCCGATGTCGGGCTCGAGCACGATGAAGCCGCATCCGATCCACACCGGTGCCGTCCAGATGAGCAGCTGCTTCCAGTTGTTCAGTTCGTCGTGGTGGTGCGCGACCAGCCACGCAATGTACAGCACGACGCACAGCTTGAACAGCTCTGATGGCTGCAGGTCAATGACGCGCAGGTTGAGCCAGCGCTTGCCACCGTTCGCCGTAATGCCGACGGCCTTCACCGCTAAGAGCAACACGAGTCCGCTGCCGATCACGAGCGGCGCGCTCTTCACGAGTCGCTCGAGGCGAACACGAGCGCCGAGGTAGAGGGCGAAGGCACCGAGGCACAGATACGCAATGTCGTGGATCATGATGGAAAACGCCGTGCCGCCGTCGGCCGCTGACTGACCTTCGCTCGCCGACGCCACGAAGATCGTGCCGAAGACGACGAGCGCCGTCGTCACCGCGAGCAGCATGCGCCCCAGCGCGCTGCCGCGCGGCAGCCGCTGCCAGAGGCCCCGAGGTTGGTGCGTTGAGACCTGACGCTCCTCACGCGTCGACATCACACCACCTTCCCTATCTTGAGAAAGTCGCCATAGAAGATCCCGAGGCCCAACATGGCCAGGAGGCCTGAGAGGATCCAGAAGCGAATGAGCACGGTCGTCTCCGGCCAGCCGCGAAGCTCGAAGTGATGGTGAAAGGGCGCCATGCGAAAGATGCGCCGTCCGAAGAGTCGGAAACTGAACACCTGCAAGATCACCGACATCGTCTCGGCCACGAACAGACCGCCGATGATCGGTAGCAAGAGGTCGAGATTCATCAACAAACAGAGCGCGCCCAGGCCGGTTCCCACCGCAAGCGAACCGGTATCGCCCATGATGATGCGTGCGGGCGGCGCGTTCCACCACAGGAAGCCGAGACAGGCGCCGACGAGGCCGACCGCGACGAGGCCGAGGTCGAGCGAGGCGTGCAGGTGATAGATCGCGAAGTGGCGGAACTGCCAGTAGCCGATGATGGAGAGCACTCCGAAACAGAAGGTCGCCGACCCCGCGGCGAGACCGTCGAGACCATCGGTCAGGTTGACGGCGTTGGAGGTCGCAACAATGACGATGGCGGCAAGAAAGAACCACCCGGCTGACGTGAGGCTCCAGCCCGGCAACGAGAAGCGAGTAAAGGAGAGGGCGGTCGAGGTGTGCACCCACGTGAGTGCAAGGATCGCGAAGGCACCGGCGATGACGAGTTGACCGACCAGCTTGGCGCGCTTGTTGAGACCGAGGTTTCTCGCGTTGCGAATGGCGAGGTAGTCGTCAACAAGACCGAGCAGTCCCGACGCCACGATGACGAACACCACCAGAACCCCCGAGCGCGTGAAGACGACCGCGGTGCCAATATGGCCCATGGCGTAGCCCATGACGGCGGCGAACACGATGACCACGCCGCCCATGGTTGGAATCCCAGCTTTGTGCTGGTGGGCCGGGCCATCCTCGCGAATATGGTGCCCGAGTGAGCGGGCGCGCTGGTAGCGAATCCACACTGGGGTCAACAAGAGCGCCAAGATAAAGGCGACACCCCCGGACTCCATCAAGCTCAACACGATGCACTCCTCAACAGCTCTTTTGCGATCTCGCGATCGTCCAGGGGAATGACGAGATCGCCCACCCTCTGGGTCGACTCATGACCCTTGCCCGCAATCACCACCACGTCGCCCGCGCGGGCCTGGTCGATGGCTTGGCCGATGGCCGCTCTTCGGTCGCTCTCGCGAACAACCTGCGCCCCCGACCCGACACCCGACATCACAGCATCAATGATGGCATCTGGCATCTCGGATCGGGGATTATCCGAGGTCACAATGGTGAGGTCCGACGCGCTCGACACGGCGCGCCCCATTTCGGGACGCTTCGAACGATCTCGATCGCCGCCCGCGCCAAAGACCGTGATGAGTCGACCCTCGGGTTGTAAGACGCGCACGTCGCGGAGCAGCCGGTCGAGTCCCTCGGGAGTGTGGGCGTAGTCGACGATGACGGTGACGCCACGTCCATAGAGGACGTCAAAGCGTCCCGGCACCGAGCGCACGTCCGCCATCGACGCGGCGATCAGCGAGTCGTCTGCGCCGAGATCGCTCATGATGGCCATTGCCATGAGCGCGTTATCGACGTTGTAGCCACCCACGAGTGGCGAATTCACGAGATGTCCTCGCCAAAAGAAGGTCGAACCGCGCAGGGAGCTGAGCACCTCGCTCGCGTCACTGTGCGACACGCGCGTCGTCGGTAGCTCGGTGAGCTCAGCCAGTCGCTCGCCGTAAGGGTCGTCGATCCAGATCACGGCGTGCTTCGCGTGCTCCTCGCGAAAGAGGCGCGCCTTGGTCAAGAAGTACTCCTCCATCGTGCCGTGGTAGTCAAGATGGTCGTGACTGAGATTCGTAAACGCGGCGACACAGAAGCGAAGCCCTTCGATCCGTCGCTGATCGATCGCGTGGCTCGATACTTCGAGGGCAACCACCGAGTGGCGACGCTCGGGATCGAAGCTTCCCACCAGTTCAGCCAGGGTCCGATAGAGCTCGGGACCGGGGGGCGTCGTTCGCTCGTTCGTCAGCGTCCCGATGCTCGCTGCGTTCCAGCCCATGACATCGGCGAGCGAAGCGAGGATCGTTGTCACGCTCGTCTTGCCATTCGTGCCGGTGACCCCGACGAGCTTGGCCTTCGTCTCGGGGTGGCCGACGATCGTCGAGCTGGCGTGCGCAAGGAGTGCGGGCAGCTGGGATGCCGGGACTACTACCACGGGTGCGTCAAGGTCGATCTTGACATCGCCCACCACGCATTCGGCACCGAGGGCGACGGCCTCGCGAGCAAACGCGACCCCGTGCTGGTTGGTGCCCGGCATCGCAAAGAACAGCGCGCCTGGCCCGCAACGTCGCGAGTCGTTCTCGACGCGCGAGATCTCGAGGCTGCTCGTCGCGACGTCGAGCGAGACGTCATCGAGGATGTCGCCGAGCTGCATCAGGTCACATCCGAGGAGATCTTGGCGGCGGCACCAGTCAAGGGCTTCTGCATCGCACCGTTGGAGGGAATGCCGTAATGGTGCAGCGCGTAGGACATGATCTCTTGGAACACCGGCGCCGACACGCTGGCGCCGTAGATGTCATTGAGCGGTCGCTCAATCACGACGATCGTCGAGAACGTCGGATTGTTCGCCGGGGCGAAGCCAACGAAGCTTGCGTTGTAGTAATCGGTGAGTTGGTCCTTGCCCGGAAACGGTATGGTCGCCGTGCCGGTCTTGCCGGCCACCTCGTAGCCCGGAATGATGGCTTCAGTACCGGTGCCATCGAGGACGACCTGCTCGAGCAGCTTCACCATGGTCGCGTCGACGCTCGGCGAGAGAACCTCGTGCGTGGCACTGGGCTTGGTCGCCTCGAGGGAACCGTTGGCTTCAACGTACCCGCGAACCAGCTTCGGCTCGATGAAGACCCCATCGTTCGCGATGGCGTTGTACGCGTCGAGCACCTGGATGGCGGGCACCGCGTCCACCTGGCCAATCGGCAAGGCCGCTTGGTCGCTCCCATACCAGTTCGACGCGTTCACGAGCAGGCCATTGGTCTCATCGGGAAAGTTGAGCGACGTGGGCTGCCCGAATCCGAGCCGCTGCACCTGCGCCAGGATCCCGGCCTCGCCAACGCGCTCTCCGATCTCGTAGGTTCCGATGTTGGACGACTGCGCCAGAATCTGGGTCGCCGTGAGGTGCTCAGGGCCGTGGTACTCCGCATCGTGGAAAAGCCGTCCGTCCACGTACTTGGAGTACGGCACCGTGAAGACAGAGCTCGGCGTGATGAGTCCGGCCTGAAGGGCTGCGGAGAAGGTGACGACCTTAAAGACCGACCCCGGTTCGTACGCCTGAGAGAACGGCAAGTTGTTGATGGTCTGTTGAATCCCGGCGTAGCCAACATTCTTACCCCACGACGGAATGGTCCCCAGCGCTCCGGCCTTGGTCTTGGTGTTGACGAGGGACGCGTCAGCGAGAATCTGGCCGGTTTTCACATCCATGACCACGGCGAGCCCGCTGAGCGCGTCCATCGTTTTCATCTGGCGCGCCAGGTCACGCTCGGCGACGTACTGCAGCGACGAGTCCAAGGTGAGCTCGAGCCCCACTCCGGGCTTCGCCTTCTTGATGACCGTGGCCGTCGACGCAGGGAGCGCGACGCCAGTCGCTGAGACGTACTCACGTGTGATTCCGGTCTGTCCCGCCAGCAGCTTTTGATACTGATACTCGAGTCCGGACGTCCCCGACTCGCTCGCGTTCACGCCACCGAGCAGCGACGTCGCGAGCGTGCCGTCGGGGTACGTGCGCACCGAGGAGTTCTGAACGACGATGCCGGGAAACCCGAGAGACGTCACTCGTCGACCGTCGTTCAAGTTAAGCGCGTTGTTCACGACGACGTAGCCACTGTGACGTGAGAGCATCGCAGTGAGCTTGGCAGCGGGCACATCCACGAGCGGCGACATGGCCGCCGCTTCGGTACTCGGGTGCTTGATCTGGAAGTCGTCGGCGATGACGAGGGACGTCGGCCGCGACACGGCGAGCGTCTGTCCGTGTCGGTCGTAGATGCCTCCGCGCAGCGCCGTCGTCGTCAGGTCTTCTCGAACCTGCTCAACAGAGAGCTTGGCGTAGTGCGCGTGGTCAACGACCTGCAACAAGACAAGTCGGGCACCCAGGGCCACGAAGCACGCCGCCATGACCGCGCGCAGAAGGAGAAGGCGACGAGGCCCGGGCGACTTCACGCGCATCACATCTTGGTGAGTACGTGTTCGGGTGTGGGTGGAAGTTTGGTGGACGCTCACCGCAGCGTCCTTGATGTAGCCGGTGCGTAACCCGAGAACTTCGGAAGCGGCAGTGGCGCATCAAGTGACGTGGACGGTATCTGCGTGACCGACGTGGGGTCAACCAAGTGAAAGGCCCCCGCCTTCGTCGCAACCAGACTTGGCGCAGACAGATCGGACAGCGAACCAACGTTCACCGCGTAGGTCGACTGATCTTGAAGCAACTGGCTTTGGAGCGTGTGGATCTCTATCTGTCGGTTCGCTTCGAACATCGAACCGCCAAGCGCCACCGCTAGTGCGAGGACGATCACGACGGCCGCTTTGCGTGTCGAGGGGGTGCCTCGCCACTGACGCGTCGCTTCTGTTCGCCGAGGTGCGACGGCGACGTGGGTCTTTGGACGAGCAGGCGCCGCGGGCCGCGGCAGCGCCGACGGGCGCGCGGGCGCGCGGCGCGTGTCGTCGATTCGGCGCGGAAAGCTGATCACACTCACGGAGAGACCTTTTGGGCAATGCGGAGCCGCGCCGAGCGAGCACGGGGATTCTCCGCGATCTCCTGCGCGCTCGCGAGTTGAGCGCTGGCTTTGTAGACGTGGACACGAGGTATCGCACCGCAGACACAACCGAGCTCGGGGGCGCAGCGACACCCGCCGCTCTGCTGTTCGGCGAGATAGGCCTTCACCGTGCGGTCCTCTCCCGAGTGGTACGAGATGACCGCGAGTACTCCCCCGACGCTCAGTGCGTCAAGCGCCGCGACCAGTCCTTCGTCGAGTTGACCTTCTTCACCATTCACGGCAACACGCAGCGCTTGAAAGACACGCGTCGCGACATGCCCTCGGCGGCGGGCGGCCTTGGGCACCGCGCGATCGACTGCCTCACTCAGCTCGTTGGTCGTGCGAGGTTGACGTTCGATGATCGACTTCGCGATGGCTCCCGCGAATCGGCCCTCACCGTGTGCGCGCAGCAACCGCGCGAGCTCGTGCTGATCCATGCGAGCGAGCAGCTCGGCTGCGGTCTCACCGGACGTGGGATCCATGCGCATGTCGAGTGGCGCGTCCGAACGAAATGAGAAGCCGCGGCCAGTCTCGTCCAGTTGGTGCGAGGAGACGCCAAGGTCCATCAAGATCCCTACGACGTCGCTGTCGCCGACAAAGTCCGCGTGGCGCTCTAGGACGTCCCCGACCTCGGCGAAGGTTGCCTTAACGACAAGAGCGCGATCACCGAACGGGGCGAGTCGCGCGCGCGCCTCGCTCAGCGCCGCCGGGTCACGGTCGATGCCAAGGACGCGTAGCTGGGGTGCCGCACGCAGCAACGCCTCCGCATGGCCTGCGCCGCCCAAGGTGGCGTCGACCACCACGCCAGCCGATTGGCCGGCGAACAACTCGACGATCTCTGCCGCGAGTACCGGTTCGTGAAATCGTTCCTGGGCCATCCGCAGCCTTTCAATCGCGACAACGGGCGAGAGGGCGGAGGAGGTTTCCCGTCTCGCTGTCGCGATTGCCAGGCTGCGCGTGGTCCGCGGCCGATAACGCTCTGCTGCTCCTGTCACTAGTCACTGCCCTGCTTGAACATCTCCTCAGCGGCGTCCACCTTCTCCGCATACGTCTCCGGGTTCCACAGCTCGACATGGTCAATGGCGCCGACAACGAGGACGTCGCCTGAGAGTTGGCCGTAGTCACGGATCGACGTCGGTAATGCAAAACGCCCCTGCTTGTCGAAGTCCACGCTCCACGAGTTCGAAGCCCAGTAACGCATCTGCTGACGCGCTGACGCGCCGCCGAGTCGGCTGAGCTGCAGCCACTCTTCGTTCTGGCGTGAAAACTCGCCGGGCGTCCAGAGCGCGACGCAGCCCTCAGTCGCCGGACTCAGGTGACCACCGCGCTCGAACTCAGGACGAAACTTCGAGGGCAGGATCAGTCGACCTTTCGCATCCAGCATGTGCTGAAACTGGCCGACAAAACCGAGCATTTGCGTCCTCCCGTGGGCTCACCACTCTCCCCCACTTCGTGACACATTACACCACTTCACGCCACTCTTCTCCAAAATCGTCGCGGTTTTGATCCAAAAGAGCGAGGTCGCTCCCGTCGAGTCTGAAGAGGCGATCACACGTTCGTAACGAGTCGTGCCGACGCGTTCGACCATGGCCACGGCGAAGAGAGAAGGATCGGTGGAGCGGGCGTTGGAAGAGCTACTCGATGACCACGTCAACGTGGTCCGATGGCGCACTCAACGCGCGTAACTGCGCCCCGATCGCCATTGGGTCAACGGACCGCAGGGTCGACAGTGCCTCATGATCAAGGGCGTCGTCGAGCCCCGGTGGCACTGCGGCGAGGTACTCAAGCACGTCCGTCGTCGGCTCGGCATGCAGGATCGTCGACACGAAGACACCTTCACGTACGCGCCACTGCGTGACGCCCACGGCCTTCCGGCCCTTGACGAACACCTCACCGGGACCGCGACCCGCAAAACAGACGACTCGGTGAGCCACTTCGCCTTCGAGCCGTCCTTCGTGCACCTCAACGTCGTGCACCGAGGAGCGAAGCGCCTGCGCCCACCACTGGCCGACGCGAACCGAACTCACGTGCACGTCGTGACTCCAACGCGCATCGTCACAAGGGATCCACCAATCGACCCAGAGGTCGTCGGGTCGCACGAGCACGAGCCCCCCTCCACCGCGACGGCGACGAAGTGGGATCTCACCAAGCCTGCGGTCGTCGAGCACGTCGGTCCGCTGGCTTCCCCCCAACACGAGGGTTGCGCGCCGTGCGCGCACCATAAACATGGTGGCTACGTCGAGGCGACGGATTGAGTTGTAGTCGTAAAGATCGTCGACAATCACGAGGCGCGCGGCAAGTACGGGGCCCACAGTGGATCGGGGTCAGGTACGTGTCGCCAGCGCCACCACGGTCCGTCAGGCACCCGTGGTTCAAAGTGCATCCGCCAGCCGATCTCTTCGAGGAGACGGTCACCCTTCAGCATGTTGTGACGCCGGCACGCCGCCACCACGTTGGTCCACTCGTGTCGCCCACCGCGTGACCGGGGCACCACATGATCGATGGTGTCGGCGTGCTCGAGACAGTAGGCGCAGCGGTAGCTGTCGCGCAGCAGCAGCGATCGCCGCGTCAGCGGCGGCGTGCGTATCTTGCTCGGCAGCTTCACCATGTCGTGCAATCGAACGATTGCGGGAATCTCGACGACGATGCTCGCCGAGCGGCAGACCTCGGGTTCGTCGGGCATTGCGATAGCCTCAGCTCGGCCCGCAAGCATCAAGACGACGGCGCGGCGTTCGGAGACCAGCTGCAACGGCTCGAAGGTTGCGTTGAGCAGAAGGACGCGACTCATCAGAAAAAAACCTATCGTCCCACTCGTTGTCGATCAGACCATTTCGCGAACTCGACGATCTCTCGAACGCTTATAAAACCGTTCGGTGATCCAGTCGCCGTTGCGACACGAAAGCGCCAGTAGGCGCGAGAAGGGAGAGGGAGGAATGGCGCGCGTCGCCACCAGCTCGTGGCGCGAAGTCGCCACAGTGCGCGCACAAACACACCCGCGTCCGCGGGTCGATTTAGTAGATGTCGCGCGATGCCTTTTACATCGACGCCGTTCACGACTCACCCCGCCAGCCAACGAGAGCGGCGCCGAGAATCGGCCCGTCGGTGCCGAGCCCTGAGCGTCGTATGTCGATGTCGTGGGAGTACGAAAGCATCGCCACGCTTCGAGCCGCCTTCACGGCTTCGGCGAAGAACTCATCGCCGTAACCGAGTGCCACGGAGCCAGCAACGTAGCAATGGCGATAGTCGAGCACGGACGCAAGCGTGCCGACCGCACGCCCGACGAGTTGACCGGTTCGCTGCCGCGTCGCCTGGTCGGCTTCGCTCGCCGGACGACCGGTTCGCTCTTCAATGGCGTGGCCGGAGGCTTCGGCCTCGAGGCAGCCGTATGCTCCGCACGAGCACAGGGCGCCGTTCGGCACGACGTTGAGGTGACCGATGTGTCCCGCGTTGCCGCTGTCGCCGTCAAGCAGTCGACCGTTGAGGACGATGCCGCCTCCAACTCCAGTCGACACGACCATGGAGAGATAGGAGCGCTGCCCGAGCGCTGCTCCGAACACACCCTCAGCCAGTGCCAACGCTCGTGCGTCCCCATCCACGTAGACGGGAAGGCCGAGTGCGTCACGAAGCGCGGCGCGAAGCGGAAACTCTCGCCACGATGGGATGTTGAGCGGCGAGACCGTTTCACCGCCACGGGTCATCGGCCCGGCACACCCGACGCCGACAAGTTCGACATGGACGTCGGCTTGAACGTCGCGCACAAGTTTGACGATTCCATCGAAGAGCTTCTCGGCGTGATCAACGACCTCGAGGCGAGCGCGCGCGATAATCGAACCATCGGGCTCTACGACGGCGACGTCAACCTTCGAAGCCCCTATATCGACCGCCAAACACGGAGACGCGCTGAGCGCGTCTCCGACGACGGTCATTCGCTCTTATGACGGTGACGCGACAACCAGTCGCGAAGTGAACTGGTACGGGGACCAAAGTTCGCGTGGGCGTCGTCGCCCTGGCCACGTGTGATGTCTTGCCAGGACGCCCGCCCCAATAGTCGAGCGTTTCGCTCAACAACCACTGCAGAAACAAACATCAATGCCACACCTACGAGTCCGACAAGGACCGAGTGCGAAAAAAAGAGTACGAGAATTGCCAACCCTGCGATGAATCCGGCCACACCCCAGCGCACGCGTCGACCACTGTGCGAGTAAATATTCGTCTCGCGGACGTTCTTGGCGAAACGGGGGTCCTGCTTTGACAGGGACTCTTCAAGTTCGGCCAGGATTCGCTGCTCGTGGTCTGACAGGGGCATCACGACTCCTTCCGATACTCCCAACCCGTACTTTATCTTTCCTGACGTAATATTCGCACGTCGCGACCGACCAATCCCGGCCCGGACGCAATTATTCCGTGAGGGGTGGAGTGAGCGAGCCAGCGCTAAAGGTCGCGACCATCTGCACCGGCAACATCTGCCGCTCGCCCATGGCAGAGGTGATCCTAAAACACCTCATCGCCGAGGACGCCTCGCTCCGTGGGCGGGTCGAGGTCACGAGCGCCGGCGTGGCCAACTGGCACGTCGGGGACGACATGGATCCCCGTGCACGCCGCGCCCTCGATCGCGCCGGGTACTCCTCGAACGGCACGCGCGGCGCCTTCGCCAGTCCGGCGTACCTCAACGCTCAAGATGTGGTCACCGTCATGACACGCGAGCATCTTCGCGAGGTGAGAAGCCGACTCACCAATCCAGCGACAGAGGTCGTGCTCTGGCGCCACCTCCTCGATCCTCAACATGACCTCGACGTCGCCGATCCGTACTATGGGGACGACCGCAAGTTCGACGAGTGTCTGGCGATACTCAAGTCTGGGAGCGAGCGTCTGACCGCGGTGCTGCGTTCCCGGTTGGATGAACGCACCATCGGCGCTTAAGTTCGCCATCCGCGTGTCTCGATAGGTTGTTGCGGTGGAGGGAACATGCGCACGCGTCTGACGGACCTGCTCGGCGTGGAGCATCCAGTGATGCTCGCCGGAATGGGAGGTGTCTCCTACAGCGCACTCGTCGCCGCTGTCTGCAACGCAGGCGGCTACGGCTGCCTTGGCGCCTCAACCATGTCGAGCAGTCAGCTAGCGCTCGAGATCGCCGCCACCAAGGCGTTGACGTCAAAGCCGTTCGGAGTCGACCTGCTCACCGCATTCCCCGACACCCTCACCTCAAACGTGGAACTGCTGATCGAAGGCGGTGCGAGCACCTTCGTCGCGGGACTCGGCGTGCCGCGCCACGTCATTGACCTCTGTCATCGAAACGGGGTCCTGGTCATCTCAATGTGCGGAAAGGTCGAACACGCTCGTCGCGCACTCGATGCGGGATGTGATGTCGTCGTGGCCCAAGGCACGGAGGCGGGTGGCCACACCGGCACCGTCGCCACGTTTCCTCTCGTGCCGCTCGTCGTCGACGCCGTGGAGGGCGCCATTCCGGTCGTCGCCGCAGGTGGCGTCTTCGACGGTCGCGGACTCGCGGCGGCCCTCGCACTCGGCGCCGACGGCGTCTGGATCGGGACGCGATTCATCGCGACGCCCGAAGCGCGAGCGCTCCCCGGCTTTCGCGAGCGCATTATCGAAGCTCACGAGGACGACACCATCATTTCGCGCGCCTACAGCGGCAAGACGATGAGAGTCATCAAGAACGACACGACTGAGCGATACGAACTCGACCCGACACTGCTCAAGAGGTTCCCCGATCAGCTCGCCGTCTCAATCGGCGAAGGCACGTTCCATTTGGGTGGCGATGAAACGACGCTCGGCGTCGATCCGCGTCGCGAAGGCTACCCCGCCGGCCAGGCGGTCGGCGCCATCGAGGAGTTGGTGCCGGCCGGTGAACTGGTCGTGCGCATCGTCGAACAAGCGGAGTCCATCCTCGCGAGGCTGTCAACGACGACGGCGGGTGGCCCGTCGCGAAGAGACAGTCCCGCCACGTGATCGCTTGATGGATCCACACTCCGGGATGCAGCGTCGCGATCGATAGATTCTCTAGAGGTACCTCATGATCAAAGTCGACCATCTCACGAAGCGGTACCACGATACGGTCGCAGTCGACGATCTCTCTTTTGAGGTCCGCCCAGGCGTCGTCACCGGGTTCCTCGGCCCAAACGGGTCGGGCAAGTCGACCACAATGCGCGTCATCCTCGGACTCGACCACCCGACCAAGGGCCAAGCGCTCGTCAAGGGGAAGCCCTACATCGAGCTACGAGATCCCTTGCACGAAGTCGGCGCGCTGCTCGACGCGAAATCCGTCCACCCGGGTCGCACCGCGCGCAATCACCTGCGCGCGCTCGCGGCCTCCAACCGCATCCCCTTCTCGCGCGTAAACGAGGTGCTCGAATTCGCGGGCATCGCTTCCGTCGCCAATAAGAAGGTCGGCAACTTCTCGCTCGGGATGAGCCAGCGCCTTGGGATCGCGGCAGCCCTCCTCGGAGATCCCGAAGTCCTGATGTTCGACGAGCCGGTCAATGGTCTCGACCCCGAAGGCATCAGATGGATACGTGACTTCTTTCGGTCGCTCGCCAACGAAGGGCGCACCGTCTTCGTGTCATCACACCTGATGAGCGAGATGGCGGTCACCGCTGACCAGATCATTGTGATTGGTCGTGGCAAGTTCATCACGCAAGGTTCGGTCGATTCGCTCACCGCGACCGCCCAGGGCACCGTGTTTGTGCGCGCGTCAGACCACGCCCAGCTCCGTTCCGTCCTCACGCAACACGGGGGCAAGGTGGTCGATGGGAACGACGAGGGGCTCACCGTGAGCGACCTGAGCGCCGAAGAGATCGGCAAGATCGCGTTTCAAGCCGGCATTGTCATCTACGAGCTCACGCCTCAGCGAGCGTCGCTGGAAGACGTGTTCATGGACCTCACGTCCGACGCCGTCGAGTACGGATCATCGGGAGCGCGCCATGAGTCATGACGTGACCCTGGGCTCCATCCTTCGTTCTGAGTGGCTGAAGTTTCGAAGCGTTCGATCTTCCATCGTGGGTGTCGTTGTTACGTTCGTCTTGACCATCGGCATCGGGGCGCTTGTGACGACCCTCGTACGCACGCATTGGGCTACCGCAACGCCCATCACGATAGTCACCTTTGACCCAACGAGCACCAGCCTCGTGGGCATCATCTTCGCTCAGTTCGCAGTTGGGATCATCGGCGCGCTGTTTGTCACCAGCGAGTACACAGCCGGATCGATTCGCACAACGCTTGCCGCAGTGCCTCGCCGCGTGGAGCTCGCAGTCGGCAAGCTCATCGTCCTGCTCGCGTCGATGCTGGTGGTCAGTGAGATCGCCGCCTTTGCCACCTTTTTGATGGGCCAAGCCATCTTTTCCGGCGTCGTGCCCACCGCGTCGCTCTCGAGCCCACCAACACTTCGCGCGGTCTTTCTCGCTGGCCTCTATCTCACACTGCTCGCGGCGTTCGTCTACTCGCTCGGACTGATACTTCGTCACAGCGTGACGACCATCAGCGTCTTCGTCTCGCTGTTGCTCGTGGTGCCCTTAATCCTCTTCTCTCTTCCGACAAGCTGGCAGAACGACAGCCGTCGGTTCCTACCCGCCGAGCTCGGCCACGCCATGACCTCGACCACGGCGGTACCCCACGACTTCGGCGCGTGGACTGCACTGGTGATCCTTGCCGCCTACGTCGTCGTGCTCTTTTCGATCGGCACAACGATGTTCCTTCGCCGAGACGCCTGAGGCGTCTCCCGCCCTCCCCGTACAGTGACGCTATGGAACTCCGTCAAGCCCTGCGCACCACAGGCTCGGTTCGTGAGTTCACCAACGCGCCTGTCGATGACGCAGTGCTGTACGAGATCCTCGACGACGCGCGCTTCGCTCCGTCAGGGGGCAACCGGCAGGCGTGGCGCGTCATCGTCGTGCGCGACCCCGAACAGCGCCGGGCACTCGCGGCGGCGTACCTCGACGCCTGGCACGACTACATCGCATCGCTGCTGATCGGTGTCGTTCCGTTCTCGCCGCTCGCAAGCGATGCCGAGCGCCGCGCGGTCGCAACACGACGACCCGACGCCATCGCGAAGTCCAATCCCGACGGTTTCGCCGAGACGCTCGAGCGAGCGCCCGCGCTCCTGGTCGTGCTCGCCGACCTCACCAACTTCGCCGCCACCGACCGCGACCTCGACCGGTACCACCTCGTCGGTGGCGCGTCGATCTATCCCTTCGTGTGGAGCATCCTGCTCGCGGCACATGATCGCGGGCTCGGGGGCGTGATGACGACGGTCGCCACCGCGAACGAACCGCGACTGCGCGATGTCTTCTCGCTGCCGGCTCACCTTGCCGTGGCGTCCGTCGTCGTCCTTGGCTACCCCCGGCGCCGAACGACGAAACTGCGTCGCAACGACGTGTCCGACTTCGCGGTCGTCGACCGCTATGACGGTCCGACCTTTTCGATGTAGACCAGCTCACACGAGGACGAGCTCCGCCTCTACTTCCGCTTGCGCATTTGGCATCTTCGAGAACACGAGGATCGCGCCGAGGAGGGCGATACCGCCCGCGACAAGGCACCCGTGGTGCAGTCCACTCATGAACGCGTTCGTCACATCGGCGTTGAGCGCCGGGCGAAGCGCGGAAGGAAAGTGAGCAACGGTCCCTTGTGCCGCTGGCGTCGAGCTCATGGCGACGTGCAGCTGTGATGGGCTGAGACCGTGCCCGACGAAGCGGCCGAGCGCCGAGCGGACACCGGGACCAAAGAATGACGAGAAGACCGACCCCACCACGGCGACGCCGAGCGTGCCCGCGAGCTCGCGCGTGGTTTCGTTGACCGCCGTGCCTGCACCTACTTGTTCGGGCCGAAGCGTTCCCATGAGCGACGCGGTGGAGGGCGCGTTCACCAGTGAGAAGCCAAATGCCAGCAGGATCATGATGGCAACGATCGGTCCGACGTACGCCGCGTGAGCGCTCACGACACCACCCCAGACGAGAGCAAGCCCGACGACGCAGAGCCCGACTGCCACCACCGACCGCGCACCCCATCGAAGGGCCAGCACCGCGCCGAGTGGCGTCGTCACCATCACGACCGCGGCGAAGGGCAGGGTGTGCACGCCCGCCGAGAGTGGTGAGTAGCCGCGCACCAGCTGAAAGTACTGCGTGATGAGAAAGATGAAGCCAAAGAGCGAGAAGTAATTGACCGCGATCGCGCCCGAGGCCGCGGAAAAGGCGTGGTTGGCGAAGATGCGCATATCAACGAGCGGCCCGTCGCGTCGAAGCTCGTATCGCACAAAAGCGACCACGGCGAGGATGCCCGCCGCATACAGCGCGAGGATCGAGGTGCTGAGCCAACCCCACGAGGGCCCCTGAATCGTGGCGAGGGTGAGCAGCGACACGCCCGACGTGCCGAGGATCAGTCCTCCGGCGTCGTGGCGACGCTGGAGTGGACTCTTCGACTCGGGCACCACGAAGTGCGACGCGATCAAGGCTGCGACTACCAACGGTGCGTTGATGAGAAAGATCGACCCGTACCAGAAGTGGACGAGTAGGGTCCCCCCGACGACGGGGCCAATGGCGATGGCAACCCCACTCGCGGCGCCCCACAGCCCAAAGGCCTTCGCGCGCTCGCGGTTGTCGTCGAAGACGGTGGTAAGCGTCGACAGCGTGGCGGGAAACACGAATGCGGCGGAGGCGCCCATCAGGGCGCGCGCAACGAGCAGTGTCGAGACATCGTGAGAGAACGCAGCGAGGAGCGAAAACGCGCCAAATGTCGCGAGACCCAACTGCATCACACGCTTGCGGCCCCAGCGATCTGACATGCCTCCCCCGGCGAGCAGGAGTCCGGCAAAGGGCAGCGAGTACGCGTCGACGATCCACTGCAGCGAGGAGTTCGACGCGTGCAGCTGGCGTGAGACCATCGGCAGAGCGACGTTCACGATGGTGTTGTCGACCGCGATGATGACGACCACGATGCAGAGCACCGCGAGAATCCACCAGCGCCGATCGTGAGTGTCTGCTGGCATATCGACCTCCTATAGAACAACGTTCTATAACTGTAGAACACTGTTCTATACTTGTCAAGTGATGGCCAAAACGACGAGAACTCCTTCCACCCAAATCGGACCGGGCGTGCTTCGCGCCGCGATTGACATCCTCGACGCCGAGGGGCCCGATGGCTTTACGGTGCGCGCACTCGCCGAACGGGCCGGCGTCGCGCCCATGGCGATCTACAACCACTTCGACGGCATCAATGGCGTCATCGAGGCGCTCTGGACTCAAGGCTTTGAGACGTTGCACGACGCTCTACGCGTTGACAGCGACGATCCGGTGGCCGATCTCATGGCCGCGGGACTCGGCTATCGCACCTTCGCGCTCGTCAACCCCGGTCTCTACACGATCATGTTCATGCACCGGTTTCCCAACTTCGAGCCGTCTCTCGAGATGGTGCATGTCGCCGCGCGCGCGTACCAGGAACTCGTGGCGCACGTCGAACGCTGCCAGGGGATCGGTCGTTTTCCCCGCGCGAGCGCCGGTGACGTCGCCCAGGTGATCTGGTCAGCCTGCCATGGCTTCGTGTCGCTCGAACTTCTCGGCATCAACTTCGCCGCGCAGCGCGATGAGGTCTACGGCATCTTGCTCGAAACGCTACGAGACGGCTTCCGCTAGGGCGTCGATCCGTTCGCCGCTCGGCCAGCGGCCGCGGCGATCGGGCGTGAGCAACATATCGGTGAGATCGTGGCGCAGGTGCGATTGGCGCCAAAGAAGCTGCTCTTTGGTTGCGACCAGGACGCGCTCGGCGTCCGTGCATTCAGTGCGCCACGTTGGATCGATAGCGAGGTCAAAGCACTTCGACGAGCCGTCACCGAACTGCACAAAGGCAAGATCCTCGCCTAGCGACACGGCCAGGTTTCGTCGAGCGAGCGTCTCCCTCGCTGGCGCGGCACCGCTCGGCCCGAGCAGCATGAATCGGCTGTCCCACTCGTAGTGCGCCCATTCGCGCCACGGCGTCGCGTCGCCGGAGAGCATCGGCGCGAGGGACTCGCCGTCGCATTGGACGGGCTGGTCGACGCCGAGTGCGTCGGCGAGCGTGGGCAACAGGTCGACATTCTCCGTGAATCGCGACAGAGACGACGGTCCCTTTGCTCGAGGGTCCCGCCAGATGCCGATGATGTGGTAGCTCTGCGGGAAGAACCCGAGCTTCTCGATCAGTCCGTGATCGCCCAGCTGGTCGCCGTGGTCAGCGGTGACGACTACCAGCGTGTCATCCCACTCCCCTCGACCTTCGATGGCTCCCACGACTCGGCCGAGTTGCGAATCAACCTCGCTGATCATGCCGTAGTACTGCGCCCTGACGCGTCGCATCGCCGCTTCATCGGTTGGCGCCGCCGACGCTTCCCACGTGAGGGCCGCCGCGTGCAGCGGGTGGCGCCGAGCAGAGTCGACTGGGGCGATCGGTAGCTCCATATCGGCGGGATCGTACATCGTCGAAAAATGACCGGCCGCGGCGTAGGGCGGATGTGGACGCAGGTAGCTCAGATGTGCGAACCATCCCGACTCTTGGTGTTCAAGCCACTCGAGAAACCGCGTCGTGAGAAAGGCACTCAGTGAGTGCTCAGCCGGACGTTCCGGTTCACCGCGCAGGAGTGGCCGCCAACCGGCGTCAACGTCGTAGCCCTGGTCGCGCAGGTACTGCACCCAGCCTGCTTGACTTTCGGGAAGATACAGTCCGACCGAAAACCCCGGCAAGATGCCGTCGTAGTAGCTGAGGCGCGGGTCGTCGGGACCGTTCGCGGACGCGGGATCGAGTCCCTGGTCGGTGTAGCCAAACAGCATCGGGTCGTAACCGGCGCGCCGTGCGACCAAGGCCAGATTGTCGAATCCTCTTGTCAGGGGTGTTCCGTTTGCCACCACCCGGTTGTTCATTTGGTACATCCCCGTGTAGAGCGCGGCTCGCCCGGGCGAGCACGGCGCTGCCTGGGAGAAGTGTCGTTCCAGACGAACGCCCTCGCCGGCGACGCGATCGAGCGTCGGCGTCAAGACGATCGGATGCCCGGCGGCGCCATAGGAGTCGCCGCGAAACTGATCCAGCGTGACGAAGAGCACGTTCACGATGCGGCTGCCTCCACGAGTCGCTGCAGGTGCTCAGCGAGGTCGTCCAAGATCGCGAGGGCTTCGGGTACGGCGCCACCCATCTCCAAGAAGCCGTGCACCATGCCATGTGCTTCGAGCAGCTCGACGGGCACATCGAAGTGCTCGAGCAGCCCGGCGTAGGCGACGCCTTCGTCACGCAAGGGATCACACTCGGCCACGACCATGATGGTGGGAGCGACGCGCGCGAGGTCGTTCGACATGAGGGGCGTCACCCGAGGGTCGCTGTGATCGGTGAACGCTCCCAAGTACTGGGCGTAGTCATAGCGTAGGGAATCGATATCCAACAGATAACCCACGCCGAAGCGGTGGGCCGAGTCAGTGACGAGCTCTGGTCCGAGCGTCGGGTAGATGAGTACCTGAGCGGCAAGACCGAGGTCCTCGTCGCGCACCAGTGCGGCCGTAACCGTCGCGAGGTTGGCCCCGGCGGAGTCGCCCATCAAGATGAGACGCGCTCGTTCGCTCACGAACTCGCTGCGATGGGCCGCGACGTAGCGCAGGGCGTCAACCGCGTCCTCCAAGGACGCCGGAAAGGGATGCTCGGGGGCGAGGCGATAGTCGATCGAGAGAATCGGTGTCTCGGTATCGAACGCCAGGCGCCGACAGAGCCAGTCGTGGGTATCGAGGTCACCCATGACAAAGCTGCCTCCGTGCAGATAGATCACCAGCGCCCTCGTGTTCGCCTCTTCGAGCTCGTAGAGCCGGGCGTTGATGGTCCGCCCCTCCAGCGCGAGCGCGTAGTCGTGCGCGGTCACTCCTGGTGGGTCCACGCCGTGAAGCGCGGCGGCTTCGGTCCGAAAGGCGCGTCGGCGCTCGCCGTTGCTCGCTGACGGCGGTGCCGGCGGCGGGTTCTCCCTCGCTTGGCGCAGGAATGGCTCGAACGCTGGATCGACCACGGTTACCTCCCGGCCCAACACTAGGCAACGAGGCGACTTCCCAACGTCGAAGACCGCTCGGCCGACTCGAACTGGTCTACATCGGGCAGGCGAAGGTTCTGAAGATCACGACGTCGTGAGCCCCGGCTGCGAGGTCGACCCAGCTCGTGCGGTGCTGGTACGAGGAGACCACCTCGTACCGCGCAGGCGGGACGCTAAAGGAAAACGTCCCCGAAAATGGCACGTGCGCGGGAAACGCGATGCTGAGGCTGCGATAGAGCACTCCATCGCGGTAGAGCGAGACGACATCAGGGCGCGGCGTCGGCTCAGGCACGGGCGGCATCGCGACGATAGGCCCTGGCGCGCACTCCATCACGCGCCCGGTGATCACGCCGCGGGAAGCTTGTGCGCTTGCCACGCCGGCGCCGATCACCACGCCGGCGATAAGGGTGGCCGACATCAGTACAAGTGACATCTTTGCTTTCATGGCATCTCCCCCTCGCGTACGTACTGTCCCTTCGAGCGAGCTCCTTACACCGAACCTACGCGCCACGCCCGTCCATGCTGGCATCGCCCCACATACCCATCACTGAAACGTGCCGCTGCTCTGGCGCAATATTGGCTTTGTGAACGATCGGCCGGCTTCTCACGAGAATCTCAGACCTGACGGGGAGCGAACGACCCGAGTAGTCGGTCGGATCGTCTGCGGCGGCCAAAGCGGCGCCGATCGCGCGGCCGTGGACTTCGCTCTCGCGAACCACGTCCCCTATGGGGGTTGGGTGCCCCGGGGCGGCTGGGCTGAGGACTATCCCACCGCGCCCGGGCTGCTCGCCCACTATCGCGAGTTCCGCGCGACACCGTCCGATAATCCCGACGTGCGCACCGTCTTGAACGTCCGTGATTCGACTGCGACCTTGATCGTTCGCCGCGGTACGACGTCGTCACCTGGTACTGACACAACGGTGCGCGCCGTCGCACATTTCTGTCGACCCCTTTTGGATGTCGACGCGCTCGACTCCGTCGCCACGAATCGACTGCGCGCGTTCCTCGCTCTGTGTCGCTCTCCTGTCACCTTGAATGTGGCCGGACCGCGCGAAAGCCAATCTCCGGGCGTCTATGAGGCAACACTCGTGTTGCTCGTGTCCATTGCGGACCTCTTTCACACACGGGAGTGGGGTCGCGTCACTTGATCGTGCGAACGAGCGCGCCGTTTGACTCGTTGAGTTCGGTCACCGCATTGCTCGGTCCATCGGTCACCCAGACATGGGAGCCGGCGATCGCAATGCCGCCCGGCTCATCGATTCCCGCGCCAATAACCCGAACGACTGCCCCATTCGACTTCTTGAGTTCTGTCACGGAGTTGCCAAAGAAATTGGCGGCCCAGACGTGGTCGCGATCGATCGCCATGGAGAGTGGCTGATTGAGACTGTTCGCTCGAATGAGCCGCACGAGCGATCCGTTCGATGCGTTGAGTTCGACGATCGAGCTGTAGTCGAGGTTCGCGACCCAGACGTGCGAACCGCTGATCGCAATCGCCGTCGGTTCGTCGAAGGGAGCCATCTGGGGCGTAATGATGCGTATGACACGGCCTGTCGTGGCGTTGAGTTCGGTCACTGAGCCGACGCCGCGACCGTCGCCGTAGTAGTTCTTCGCCCCGCTGCTCACGACCCAGACGTCGTTGCCGCGCGCCGCGACTGCGACCGGTTCATCGAAGTAGTCATCGAGTCCGTTGACAACCCGGGCGATCGATCCGTCGGCTTCGTTGAGGTCAGTGACGGAGCCGCCCGTGGACGACGTCTCGAGATTCGTCACCCAGACGTGAGATCCACTGACGGCAATCGCAGCCGGGTTGTCGAAGTGCGCGGCGCCTACGGTGATCACACGCACCAACGCCCCTGTGCTCGCATTCAATTCGGTGATCGAGCCCGTGCCTCGGCTGTTCCCCTTCACTCCGTCGTTGACCACCCAGACATGTGAGTGCGTCACAGCGATCGCGATGGGTGTCTTGAAGTCGTCGGCTCGAGCCTTGATCACTCGAACGATCGAACCTGTCTTCGCGTCCAGCTCGGTCACGGAGTTCCCAAACACGTTGGCGACCCAGACGTGCGACGCGTCGACGGCGATCGCGATGGGCTCGGTGAAGTGGGCTTCATGAGGTGTTGCGTTCGCCGGTAATTCACCAATCCACAGCGCCGAGATCATCGCTGCTGCGATGACACGTGCTGCACCGGCGTGACTCGGACTACGCCACATCACCCAGGTCTCCTTCAAGAACCGCGCGGTCCTCTGCGGCGGAGCATAACCATACCCTCAGTGAATCTCCAGACGATGCGGTGCACTCATCATTGACTACGAGTTGACGCGGCTTCGATCCAGAACGTTCATCGCTTCGCTACTGAGCGTTTACCTTGTCCACATACGTTTCGGTCAGAACGAAGTTCCTTCCCTAGGAGGTCGTTATGGCGTCCCTATCTCGTCGGCAACTACTCCAGATCGGTGGGGCGCTTGGTGTAGCGACCGCGATCAACCCAGCGTGGGATCCGCTCTTCGAGCGCGCCTTCGCAGCCCACATTCGCCAGCCCAATAGCCTTCCCCAGCCCAATGTTGCGGCGGGCACTGTCAACGAGACGATGCCCTTCGATCACATCGTGGTCGTGATGATGGAGAACCACTCCTTCGATAACTACCTCGGCGCCTTAGCTTCGTACGGCACGCGGGCAGCGGACGGTCTCACGTTCAACGCCAAGGGCATCGCGACGAACACGAATCCCGGCCCTAGCGGCGCGGTGCGGTCGTTCCCCTTCACCACGACAGCCCAAGGCGACGACGTGACCCAGACGTGGAATGCCACGCACGCTCAAATCGACGGCGGCAAGATGGACGGCTTCGTCACGGGCAACTCGGACAGCTCTCAAGCCATGGGTTACTTCGGACCGAAGGTCGTGCCGTTTGCCTACTCGTTCGCCCATGCCTTCACCGTCGCCAATCGCTGGTTCTGCTCTGCACCGTGTCAGACGTACCCGAATCGCCGCTTCCTCATGGCGGGCACGGCATACGGCGACATCATCACGGACACGTCGACGATCACGCTGACCCCACCGCCCAACGGGACGATCTTCGATCGCCTCCACACATACGACGTTTCGTGGAAGAACTACTTCACTGATCTTCCCCAAACGGCGATCATCCCTTCGATCATCAAGAGCTATCCCACGACCATCGTGCCCATCGCCGAGTTCTTCGCCGACTGTGCAGCGGGAACACTGCCGTCGGTCAGCTTTGTCGACCCGGAGTTCGGCGTCCTCAGCGACATCGGCTCCCCGCTGGTCGGTGTCGTCGGCGTCAACAGCGTGGGCGTCGAGTTCTCGGAGTTGGGCGGCGACGAGGAGCCGCCGCAGGATCTCACCTATGGCGAGAACTGGGCGTATCTGGTCGTCCAAGCAGTGCTGCACTCACCGGCGTGGGCGAGGACGCTGCTCGTCTATACCTTCGACGAGCACGGCGGCTACTACGACCACGTCGCGCCGCCCGCGGCCATTGCCCCCGACTCGATTGCGCCTGACCTCACGTCGACCGACGTGCCGGGCGGCTACACCATCTACGGTCCTCGAGTTCCCGCCATCGTCGCCTCGCCCTACTCGAGAGCCGGCGGCGTGACCAACATCGTGCACGATCACACGTCGGTGCTCGCGACGATCGAGGCAAAGTGGAACCTGCCCGCACTCACGTACCGCGACGCCAACGCCACAACGGTGCTCGACTTCCTCGATCTTTCGAAGCCCACCCTGTTGACACCTCCCACCATCAACCAGCCACTCAATTTCCTCCCCGAACTGCTGAGCGATCTGGAAGGGGCGTCATGAGCACAACTCTCAGCCGGAACGCGAAGATGACGAGCGCGCTTGTGCTCATGTGCGCCGCTGCGTTGTTATCGCTGGCGGTCGTCACCGCCACCTCGACGTTGGGCGCCGCGACCTTCAAACTGCCGCCCATCAAGCACGTGTGGAACATCGTCTTGGAAAACGAAGACTACGCCTCCACGTTTGGCACACCCTCGGCGGACCCGTACCTCGCCATCACGCTGCCCTCACAGGGCGCGTTGCTCGAGGACTACTACGGCATCGGCCACGAGAGCAACGACAACTACATCGCCCTGGTCTCTGGTCAACCCCCGAACCCCGACAATCAAGGCGACTGCCAGGTCTTCAGCACCTTCGTGCCGGCGACCGTGACCAACGGCATCGAAGACGGCGTCGGCTGTGTCTACCCGACATCGATTGAGAACATCGGCAACCAGCTCACGGCGAAAGGACTCTCCTGGAAGGCCTACGAGCAGGACATGGGCAACGTCGCGACGCGCGAATCGGCCGCCTGCGGCCACCCGACGCTGGACTCGCGTGACGGGACCCAGGACGCGGTCGAGGGCGACGGCTACGCGACGCGTCACGATCCCTTCGTCTACTTCGAATCGGTGATCAACAACCAGGCCTACTGCAACGACCATGTCGTGGCGATGGGCACGACCACTGGAGCCATCCCGTCGACAGCGCTGCCTGGCGAGACAGGTCTGGCGAGCGACCTTAAATCCTTGTCGACGACGCCGTCGTACTCGTTCATCACGCCCAACCTGTGCAACGACGGACACGACTACCCATGCACCAATCAGACGGGCGGCGCGTCTGCCCTTGCCGAAATCGATACGTTCCTTGAGACCTGGGTGCCCCTCATCGAAGCGTCGCCTGCATACAAGCGGGGCGGGCTCATCGAGATCACGTTCGACGAGTCCGACGGTGCTCAGTCCGACTCCAGCGCATGCTGCAATGAGACGCCCGGACCGGCGTCGCCGCTCCCCGGCATCGCGGGGCCGGGTGGGGGTCGCGTCGGAGCCGTGTTGCTCTCGCCCTATATCAAGCCCGGCACGCTCTCGGCGACGCCGTACAACCACTATTCGACGCTCGCCACGGACGAGGAGATCTTCGGTCTGTCACGACTCGGCGACGCAGCGACGGTTCCTGGCACGTTCGGAGCTGACGTCTTTACGAACGCGAGGGATTCCTAGTCAAAGGGCGTGCAGTCAGGTGGTCGGTGATGCGCGCTGGTCTCGGGCGCAGACCGAAAGGGTGACATCACGAGGAGCTTCTGGAGCGGACGACCGGGCTCGAACCGGCGACCTCGACCTTGGCAAGGTCGCGCTCTACCAACTGAGCTACGTCCGCGTGGTACATCGATTGTAGCCGACCCGCGCGAGCGCACCAACCGCGTTTATGAGGGGGTTAGCGCAATTAATGACGCCGCTTCGTCAACGATGTAGTCCCGCAGAACGGCGAGATCGCTCATCACATCCGCGCAGCCGAGAAGACCGAACTCGAGGTACTCACCAAATCCGAGCACGGTGATGTTGAGCGAGATGGCCCCCACCAACGGCCCGTACGGCGCGGCGGTCTCCACGGAGTATCCGCTCAGCCAGAGCGGGATCGGCGGACCCGGCACGGAGGAGATCATGAGGTTCGCCATGGGGATGCGCTCGAACAGGCCGAACGCCGACACGACCTTGCCGCCGATGGACAACAGCGTCGGGCCGAGCACCCGGGGGACGTCTTGAAAGATCTTCGCCCGGTGCTCGCGTTGCTCGCCGACGGTTTTGCCGGCGTCGGCCGAGATCACACGCAGACGCTCGAGCGGGTCTGCCACGTCGGTGTGCAGGGCGAGCAGCATTCCCGAGATCTGATTGCCGAGCTCGGCCGTGTCGCCTTCGCCGCGAACGTTGATGGGTACGAAGGCGATGAGATCCTTTCTGAGCTCCTCACCCCGGTCGTCGAGCAAGCGCTTCAGCGCCCCGCTCGTTGTTGCCATCACGAAGTCGGTTACCGTCGCTCCGTGCGCCTTCGCCGCACGCTTCGCGTCGGCGAGCGGGACGCGGGCTCGCAAGAACGTCTTTTCGATGCCGGCCGAACCGTTGAGCGACGTCCGGCGGGCTTCGAAGATGGAGGGCTGGTCGGGTGTCGCGTGGCGGCGCCCGCGCACGATCAACACGGCCGCCAGGGCGCGCACGATCTCATAGAAGCGACTCCCCCACGACGCCAGGTCTTCGATGATGAGCTGAGGACGCCGGCGCAGATGACCGATCCCTTCGGCGAGGAGGCCGAGCGACGTCGTGACGGTCGGTGCTGCTTCGTCCTCATCGGCGCGTTCGCTCGGGGGTCGCACCTCCGGGGAGATGTCAAACAGGTTGGCGAACGTCTCGGCGAACGACACGCCGTCGGCCAGGGCGTGGTGGGCCTTCATCACGAGCACGGCACGACCGTCCTCTCGCCCTTCGATCACGAGCATCTGCCAGAGCGGTCGTTGCGGGGAAAGTGGACGAGAGAGAAAATCTGAGATGAACTCGTCGAGGTGTTCCGACGAGCCGGGCGTCGGCAACGCGACACGCACCACGTGTCGATCAAGATCAAAGGAACGGTCGTCGATGAGAATCGGCCACGTCATGTCAAACGGCGCTCGCACCACTCGCTGGGTGAGAACCGGAATCTCGTGGATGCGCGAGGCGATATTGGCCTTCAGCAGCGCGAAGCGCTCCGCCGGTTCACTCGGCTCGCCCGGGCCGAGCTCGACGACCGCGCCGATGTTCATCGACGTGCCGGGGTTCTCAAGCAGGATGAAGGCGCTGTCGAGCGGATCGAGAAACTTGGTCATCGCCCCGAGCTTCCAAAGCCGCCGTTTCCTCGCGAAGACTCCGGCAGCTCGTCGACCACGAGCACCGAGGATGCCGTGACGGCCATCACCACCAGTTGAGCGATGCGATCGCCCTTTTCAACTTCGTAGTCGTGCTCTGGGTCAAGATTCACCAGCGCGACTTTCACCTCACCGCGATAGCCCGCGTCGATAAGGCCGGGCGCGTTGGCGAGCGTGACCCCGTGGCGAGCGGCGAGGCCGCTGCGCGGCAGCACGAAACCCCCGTGCCCTTCGGGAATCGCCACCGCGATGCCCGTCGCGACCAGTGCTCGCCCGCCGCCGGCCCGCAGCGTGCAGGACTCAACGGCGACGAGATCGCAACCGGCGTCACCGTGTTTCGCATAGGTCGGCACGACGGCGTCAGGGTGGAGTCGTTTGGCGAGGATTTCCATAGCGCGAAGGCTAGTCACGCCCCGTGGGGTCATTCGTTAAGTAGTGTCGCACTGTGCTCGCGTGGATGGATTTGGAAATGACCGGCCTCGAACCTCGGCGCGACGTCATCGTGGAGATCGCGACGCTCATCACCGACGACCACCTCAACATCATCGCCGAAGGACCCGATCTGGTGCTCCATGCGAGCCCGGAGCAGCTCGCCGGGATGGTGCCCTTCGTCACCGAGATGCACACGAAGTCGGGCCTGCTGCCCGAGATCATCGCGTCCACCACCACCGTCGAAGAGGCGCAAGCCCGGACGCTGGATTTTCTGAAGCAGCACATCCCCGATCCAGGCTCGGTGCCGCTGTGCGGTAACTCGATCGGCACCGACCGTCGCTTCCTCCAGGAGTACATGCCCGAGCTCGAGGCCTACTTTCACTACCGCAACGTCGACGTCTCAACCATCAAGGAGTTGGCGCGCCGCTGGAACCCCGCGGTGCTCGACGCCATGCCCGAAAAAGAGACCACGCACCGCGCGCTCGATGACATCCGCGAGTCGATCGCTGAACTCGTCCATTACCGCACGACGCTCTTTCAGCCGATCGAATCGAACCAGTAGTCCTCACGCGATGGCGCCAGCGGCACTCTCCATCGACGAAGCGACCGCCCAGCTCACTGCTCCCGGACAGCTCTTTGAAACCGAGCGAACGGTGGTCAGCGGCATCGAGATGACGGTCTGGAAATATGCGCCGGCGAATCTCCGCCAGGTGCTCGACCTCTCGCTGCGCCACGGCGACCTCGACTTTCTCGTCTACGAAGACACGCGCTACACCTTCGATCAGCACTACCGCATCGTCGCAACGCTCGCCCAGCGACTTCTCGACACCGGCGTCACAAAGGGCGACCGGATAGCGATCGCCGCGCGCAATCTTCCCGAGTGGGTGATGGCCTTTTGGGCAGCGAGCATCGTTGGCGCGGTCGTCACTCCGCTCAACGCGTGGTGGACGACCGATGAGCTCATCTACGGCCTCGCGGACTCCGGTACTTCGATCTTGTTCGTTGACGAAGAGCGCTTGGAGCGCGTACGAGATGACTTGGACAGCCTCGAGCTCATGACGACGGTGGTCGTCATGAGCGAAGAACCCTCGCGTCCGGCCCGCCTTGGACGAGCACTCACGCGTGTTCGCATCGTCGACTTCCACGACTTTCTCGGCGTCGTCGACCCGACGGCGACGCCGCCTCCTGTCGACATGCAGCCCGACGACGATGCCACCATGCTCTACACCTCGGGCACGACGGGTCACCCGAAAGGGGCCGTGGGCACGCACCGCAACATCATCACCAACTTCATGAACCTCGCCTTCGGGGCCCAGCGATCCGCGCTGCGCTTTCGAGATCCCGAGGACACGACGCCCACCCAGCAGAGCTCCGGTCTCATCAACATTCCCTTCTTTCACGCAACCGGCTCGCACGCTTTCTTGGTGCCGGGGACGGCAGCGGGCGTGAAGATCGTGATGATGCACCACTTCGACGCTCGTCGCGCCTTGCAGATCATCGAGACGGAACGCATCACCGGCGTGGGCGGCGTGCCGACGATTGCCATGCAGATCATCGACCACCCCGATTTCGAGCAGTTCGACACGTCGAGCGTGAAGAGCATCTCCTACGGCGGCGCCCCCGCCCCGCCCGAGCTCGTTGCTCGCCTGCGCGCAAAGTTTCCCGGTGGCCAGCCGAGCAACGGCTACGGCTTGACCGAGACATCGGCGGGCATCTGCGGCAATGCGGGACCCGACTACGTCGCCAAACCCGACAGCTGCGGTCCGGCCTATCCCGTCAACGAGGTCGCCATCGTGCCTGAGGACTTCGCCGGTGACGAACCAAGCGACGATCTTCCCAATGGTCCCGACATCGTGGGCGAGCTCTGGATCAAGGGACCGAATGTCATTCGCGGCTACTGGAACAAGCCCGAGGAGACCTCGCGTGCCTTTTCCAAGGGCTGGCTACGCTCTGGGGATATCGCGAGAATCGACGACCAGGGCTTCATCTACATCGTCGATCGCAAGAAGGACGTGATCATTCGAGGTGGTGAGAACATCTATTCGGTGATGGTGGAGGCCGCCATCTTCGAGCACCCCGACGTCGCGGACTGCGCGGTCGTGGGTGTACCCCACCCCACGCTCGGCGAAGAGGTCGCGGCGGTCGTCGTGCTGCGACCGGGACGCGTCGTAGAAGGCGAAGAGATCACTCGACATGTGGCCGCGCGACTCGCGAAGTTCGAAGTGCCGACGAAGGTCGTCTTTCGCGCTGCCGCGCTGCCGCGCAATCCCCAGGGCAAGGTGCTCAAACGCGAGTTGCGCGACTCGTTGCAGTAAGAAGCCCCGGCGCATGCAGCGCCGGGGCAACTCACCGAGATGTTGACGGACTACTTGTTGGGTTGTGGGGTGAAGCGCAGGTAGTCCTTCACCTTCCTAAATCCCTTTGGAAACTTCTCCTTCGCGTCTTCGTCGCTCACCGCCGGCGCGATGATGACCTCGTCGCCGTCCTTCCAGTCGATCGGTGTCGAGACGGGATAGGCGGCCGACAGCTGTACCGAGTCGAGCACGCGTACGATCTCATCGACGTTCCGTCCCGTCGACGCCGGGTACGTAAGCGTCAGCTTGACCTTCTTGTCGGGCGCAATGATGAAGACACTTCGCACCGTCAAGGTGTCGTTCGCGTTGGGGTGGATCATGTCGTAGAGGTCGGCGACCACTCGGTTCTCGTCACCAATGATGGGGAAGTTGAGCGTGGCGCCCGTGACTTCGTCAATGTCGGCCTTCCAGCGATTGTGCGACTCCACGGGGTCAACCGATACCGCAATCAGCTTGGTGTTGCGCTTGTCGAAGTCGCCCTTGCGCGCAGCGAATGCGCCCAGTTCAGTGGTGCACACGGGCGTGAAGTCTTTGGGGTGCGAAAAGAGGATGCCCCAACCGTCGCCCAGGTATTCGTAAAAGTTCACGGGTCCTTCGGTGGTCTCCGCTGAGAAGTCGGGAGCCACGTCCCCTAAACGAATTGCCATCATTACTCCTTGCCTGTGAGGTGGCAGTCACTCGACTGCACGTGAACACCATAGCGGGCAAAAATTAATTCACTCAAATTTCCATTAAGTTAGTAGAGATATCGTTTTCCGTTCACCGCGGCTCCTGTGAGACTGGTCACGTGAGCACCCCCGGCCCGACCGTCGCTGCCTTTGATCTCGATGGCACGCTCAGCGACGGGGGCAGTGTCTTTCGCTGGTTGCGCTTTCTGTGTGGCTCTCGCGCGACGTACCTTGCCGGCGCGTCACTCGCCGGTCCTCTGCTCGTTGGCGCCGTGCGCAGCGGTCCGTGGGCCGACCGAGCGAAGGAGCGTCTCTTTCGACGTCTCCTGATCGGACGCGACGCAAAGGAGGTGCGAGAGGTGTCGTGCGCATTTGCGATCGCCCACTTCGAAGAGCACGGCCGCGACTGGGTGATCGACCGCTTGAACTGGCACCTGCGTCAAGGCCACGACGTCGTCATCGTCTCGGCGTCGCCCGAGCTCTACGTAGGTGTGGTCGCTGAGATGCTGCACGCCGACGGCGCGCTCGGCACGCGCCTCGCAGAGGACGCGCGCGAAAAGCTCTCGGGGAGCTATCTCGGAAAGAACTGCCGGGGACGAGAGAAGCTGCGCCGCCTGGACGAGTGGCTGGCGCTTCGCTACCCCGAGACGGCGCCCACGCTCTACGCGTACGGCAACTCCCGCGGCGACCGGCGCATGCTGCGCGGAGCGACGTACCCCTACAACGTGGGGCGTCTTGGTCCTTTGGGGGCGCTACGAAACTTCCCGCGACTGAAGCGCGCCTTCGTGGAGGCGGACGCTACTGCTGACGAATAGAGGCGTCGAGCTCCACGAGACCGCCGCCGCGACCGTCGTAGGTGACCTGAATCGAGGCCGCTCGTTCACTCCACGCGACCACGGTGTGGCCCCTGGGATCGACGATGCCCACGTTGAGGTCGTAGCTCCCGTCGAGCAGGGGGATCTGTCCGAGGTCGACGCCGACGACGTTTCGACCGGGCATGAGGTTGACCGGTGAGGCCTGGGCGTCGGTGCGACTCACGAGCAGCCCGGTTTTGGTGAAGAGCTCCATCACGAAGTTCCCGCTGTAGGCATTCTGAGAGGTCACCGCGACGTCGAAGTGGATCCCCGCGCCGCTCTTCACCTCAAAGGAACCCGAGGGCGTCGAGACCGATTCGATGTGGACCGTGCCGAGCAGGTGCGTGTGGTCGTGCTCGACGGCGTCGCTCAAGAGGTGCTCGCGGAAGATGCGCAGAGAGTCGCGCGTGGGGCCATCGGCGATCATCTCGCCACTATCGAGCACGATCGCCCGATCGCAGAGCGCACGCACCTGGTCGGCGTTGTGCGTGACAAGGAGGATCGTACGGCCCTCTTGCTGGAACCGCTTGATGCGATCGACGCACTTTGCCTGGAAGCGCTCGTCGCCGACCGCGAGGACCTCGTCGACCACCAAGATGTCGGGATCGACGTTCACCGCGACGGCAAAGGCGAGACGTACGTACATGCCGCTCGAGTAGAACTTGACCTGGGTGTCGATGAACTGCTCGATCTCGCTGAAATCCACGACATCGTCGAAGATCCCATCCACCATGCGCCGCGAGAAGCCGAGCATGGCACCATACAGATATATATTGTCGCGACCGGACAGCTCGGTCTGAAAGCCGGCGCCGAGCTCCAAGAGCGCGGCGAGGCTGCCGCGCAGGCGGATCTCGCCCGTTGTGGGCTTCAAGACACCGCAGATGCACTTGAGGAGGGTCGACTTGCCCGAGCCGTTGTGACCGACGATACCCAGGGTCTCGCCTTCGCCGACGGTGAAACTGATGTCCTGAAGCGCGTCAAAGACCTCGGTCGAACCCGATTTGGGGTGCAGCAGGCGCTCTTTCAGCGATTGATGGCGCTCGTGGTGAATCTTGAACTTCTTGGAGACGCCTTCGACGTCGATCACGGTCGTCATCAGAGCTCCGACTCGAACTCGCCCTCGAGGCGACCGAAGATCATCTCGGCAACGAAGAAGGCGACGAGCGCGATGCCAAAGAGCAGCGCGTTCAATATCAAGAACTTGTCAAACGACCACGTTGGCAGGACATCGATGATCGGGTGTGGAGCAACTGTCGATCTCACGATCGTGCTCACGTAGAAGACGCGCTGGAACGTGACCACGATCAACGTGATCGGATTCAAGAAGTAGACCCAGGTGAGTCCGCGTGGCTGGAGGTGCGGCGCGATCGCGTGCTCGTAGGAGTAGACGATGGGCGTCAGGTAGAACCAGAGCTGCAAGAGCACTTCGATCAGGTGCTTCATGTCGCGCAGATAGACGTTGATCGCCGACATCACGATCGCGAGCGCTGAGGTCAACAGGCAGAGCGAGATGAATGAGATCGGCAAGATGAGGGCGAACTTCCAGGCTGGGGAGTGCCGCAGCGCCGCCAGGACAATGACCAGCACGATGAGTTGCGCGAAGAAGTAGACGACCGAGGCGCCGACATTGGAGAGCGCCAAGATCTCTCGAGGGAACGAGACCTTCTTGACGAGCGCCGCGCGATCGACGATCACGCCGGTTGCGGTGAGGATCGAGGTTTGAAACATGTTCCAGACGATGAGTCCCGAAAAGAGGTAGATCACGAAGTTCGGATAGCCATTTTTCAAGAACACGTTGAAGACGAGGTAGAACACCCCCAACGTGAAGGCCGGGGCGACCATCGACCAGAACAGGCCGAGCGTCGAGTTCTTGTACTTGATGCGAATGTCGGAGGTGATGAGGCCGAGCAGCAACTCTCGCCTCGCCCACAGGTTCGCCAGGCGCGTCGGCAACGAGACGCGGGCGCTGACGACGCGCACCGGGGTGTCCTCCAAGGAACGACTGCGTTGGCCCACTAACGGGGCGTCGTTCACTAAACCCCTTGGCGAAGGGCCGAACGCTCGATGACGGCGTCAATGAAGCCGTACTCCAACGCCTCTTGCGCCGTGAACCAGCGATCGCGGTCCGAGTCAATTTCGATGCGCTCGATCGACTGACCGGTGTGAAAGGCAATGCGCTCTGCGAGCGTCTTTTTTGTGTAGATAATCTGTTCAGCCTGAATGGCAATGTCCGACGCCTGGCCCTGCATGCCGCCAATCGAGGGCTGGTGCATCAAGATGCGGCTGTGCGGTAGGGAAAAACGCTTGCCGGGCGCGCCGGAGCAGAGGAGGAACTGGCCCATCGACGCGGCCATGCCGATGCAGATCGTGCGGATGTCGCAGTTGACGTACTGCATGGTGTCATAGATGGCGAGTCCGTCGTAGACCGAACCGCCGGGCGAGTTGATGTAGAGGCTGATGTCCTTGTCGCGGTCCTCGGCCTCAAGCAGTAGCAGCTCGGCGCAGATTCGGTTCGCGGTGTTCTGGTCGACCTGAGAGCCCAGGAAGACGATTCGCTCGCGCAAGAGGCGCTGATTGAGGCCGCTCGGGTCCATGCCGTCAGCCATTTGGGATGTAATCATGCGATCCAATCTACCGTGAGCGACCTGTTCGTCCCTCTCTTCACCCCCCTCGGTAGAGTTGTTGCGTCGCGGGCGTGGCGGAATTGGCAGACGCGCTGGTTTTAGGTACCAGTTCTTCGGAGTGTGGGTTCGAGTCCCTCCGCCCGCACGAAACGACTGTCTCGACCACGTTCACGCACCTGCTAGGATGGCAAACGCTGTTTCATCGCATCTCGCGATAGAGACCGATTCGACAATTTTCTTGCGAGTTGGGCTCATCTCAACTCGTAGGAGTTCCATGTCTGTGTCTTTTGCCGATCTCGGCGTCCCCTCACGTCTCGTCGAGCGTCTCAACGCCCGTGGGATCTTCGAGGCCTTCCCCATTCAAGAGGCCGCGATCCCCGACGCCTTGAACGGCCGCGACGTCGTCGGAAAGGCTGTCACCGGCTCGGGCAAGACCCTCGCCTTCGCCCTGCCCCTGTTGGCCCGGCTCACCAAAGCCCAACCTCGCAAGCCCACGGCTCTAGTGCTCGTGCCAACGCGCGAGCTCGCGGCCCAAGTTCAAAAAGAGATCGCCCAGCTCACTGACGACCGTGGTCGTCGCGTGATCTGCATCTACGGTGGCACCTCCTACCAGGTCGCGCGCAAGGCACTGAACTACGGCGTCGACGTCGTCGTCGCGTGCCCGGGACGACTCGAAGACATGCTCGAACAGCGCGGCCTCGACCTCGGGTCGGTGACGACGGTCGTCGTCGACGAAGCCGACCGCATGGCCGACATGGGCTTCCTGCCCGCGGTGCGGCGCATCGTGGCCGCGACCTCTCGCGATCGTCACGTCATGCTGTTCTCTGCCACGATGGGGCCCGACGTCTCCTCACTGGTCCGTGAGTTCACTCGCGACGCCGCCATCCACGATGTCGTGGGCGACGAAGCGCCGAGCGACGTCGACCACTTCTTCTGGCGCGTCCCGCGTGACCGTCGCCCCGAGATCACGGCCGACATCGTCGACACCTACGAACGCGCGATCGTCTTCACGCGCACCAAGCACGGCGCGGACCGTCTCGCCCGCCAGCTCGGCGAGCGTGGCATCTCCGCGGTGCCGCTGCACGGTGATCGGTCCCAGGCTCAGCGCGAGCGAGCGCTGCGCAGCGTGAAGAGCGGCCAAGTGCAGGTCCTCGTGGCGACCGACGTCGCCGCGCGAGGTATCCACATTGACCTCTTGCCGGTCGTCGTGCACTATGACCCGCCGGCGCAGGCGACCGACTATCTTCACCGCTCGGGCCGAACGGGCCGTGCCGGTGCGACAGGAGCCGTCATCTCCCTCGTCGGCGAAGACGTCATCGGCCAGGTGAAGCGCCTCCAGCGCGCGCTCGGGATCGCACCCTCCATCGAACCTCGTGAGGACGCGCCGGCGATTCGCCTGGGCGCCGTTGACGACGCGGTCGCCTCCGAGCGTCTCGACGATCGCACGACGAAGACCCGCGAGACACCGCGGCGCGAGGCAACTCACGATCGTTCGCCACGCGGCTTCGAGCGACGCGAGGCGCGTGAGCGTCCCGCGAGCGCCCGACGCGAGCACGCCTCGAACGAGGCTCCACAGCGTCCGTCACGCGGTTTCGAGCGTCGTGACACCTCGCCGCGGACAGAGAACGCTCGCGGTCGCGGCAAGGAAGCCGTCGTGAGCTTCTTCAACGACTCGAAGGGCTTCGGCTTTGCGAGCGACGACAAGGGCGACGACCTCTTTATTCACTTCTCGAGCATCGTGGGCGATGGCTTCAAGTCGCTCAGCCAGGGCCAGAAGATCACCTTCGAAGAGGCCCAGGGTCCCAAGGGACGCGAAGCGAAGAATGTACGCGTCGTCGGCGCCCAGCGCGCTCGCCGACGCTAGGGTCGTCGGTCATGGCCGAGAAACCACTCGTCGAACCGCACCTCGGCCCCGCGCCTGATGACCTGCTGATCGAAGAGATCATCCTCGGTGACGGTCCCGAGGCCACCGCCGGCCAGAGTGCAGTCGTGCATTACGTCGGCGTCGGTGCAACGAGTGGCGAGGAGTTCGATGCGTCGTGGAATCGCGACGAGCCCTTCGAGTTCAAGCTCGGTGCCGGACAGGTCATCAAGGGATGGGACGAAGGGATCGTCGGCATGCGTGTCGGCGGTCGCCGTCGCCTCGTCATTCCTTCCCGCCTCGCCTATGGCGAGCGAGGTGCAGGCGGCGTCATCTCGCCGAATGAGACGTTGATATTTGTCGTCGACCTGCTGGAGCTTCGTTAGTTCAGCGGTGCGCGAAGGTCGTCAACGGCCAACATTCGCTCGTAGTCGCCGTAGCGTTCGCAGCAAATCTCCGCCAGCAGGCGCAGTCGATCGTTGGGGTTGCTCAGGCTGAGCACCTTGAACTGATCGAGCAGCGACATCGGCGTCAACGCGCACAGCTGCCAGCTGCGCACGCGAGGATCGTTGTCCATCGCGCAGTCGCGCTGCAGGCACTCGTCGGCAAAGATCTCGCTCTGGAGCGTCCGCAGGGCGCGAACGGAGGACTCGGTCGACTTCAACAGCGCGGCTTCGATCGGCACGTCGTCACAGCACCGCTCGCCGACGACAGCCCGTGGATAGGGGTCGTCGTGCAGCCAGCGCTCGACCTCGAAGCACTCGACGCCCTCGACGACGACGAGGGTCTGGCCATTCGAAAGACGGTGGGTGCCGAGGACCTCGAGCACGGTGCCGACGAACGAGCGCTCGTCTCCCCCGCCCACGTCCGATCCGCGTTCGATGAGACACGTGCCGAATCGATGCTCGGTCTCGACGTCGGCGAGAAGACGGTGGTATCGCGGTTCAAAGATGCACAGTCCCGCGGTCTGATGTGGAAACACCACCATCCCTAACGGGAACATCGCGAGCTCGCGGTTCATCACACTCCTACCCTAAGGGTGAAGATTATCTAAACATCCGATAAGAAGCGGAGCTTCTCAGCGAAGGCGCGCAGCGCCCGCCCGCGATGTGAGATCGAGTTTTTCTCCGTTGCACTGAGCTCAGCGAGCGTGCGGCCACCCGAACCGTCGGGCACGAAAATCGGGTCATAGCCAAAGCCGTGCTTGCCGTGCGGCGCACGCGCCATCGCGCCCTCAAGTGCTCCTTCCACCCACCACGAGGTGCCATTCGGATAGGCAACGGCGATGACCGTGCGGAATCGGGCCCGACGCTCAGGGTCGGGAACGTCGTGAAGCTCGCGGAGCGCCTTGTCGACGTTCTCCGCGTACGTGGCCTCATCCCCCGCGTACCTCGCGCTCCACACCCCCGGTCGCCCATCGAGTGCGTCAATGAACAGACCCGTGTCATCGGCGATCGCGGCGAGGCCGGTCGATGCGACGAGTGCGCGCGCCTTCAAGAGTGCGTTGCCTTCGAGGGTCGACTCCGTTTCATCGACATCGGGCACGTCGACGGGGCGATCTTTCAGCTCGACGCCAAGCGGCGCCAATATGTCCTGCATCTCTTCGACTTTGTGGGGATTGGCCGTCGCGAGCACGAACGTCACCACTAGGTGCGTGACTCCGGAGGCACCGCGAGTAATTCTCGTTGGGCTTCGTTGATGCGATGGATGCCGACGGCCGCGAGATCGAGCAGCTGGTTCAGTTCGTCGCGGCTGAACGCCTCGCCTTCAGCCGTACCTTGGACCTCGACGAAGCGACCCGAGCCAGTCATCACGACGTTCATGTCGGTGTCGGCGCGCACGTCCTCTTCGTAGGGCAGGTCGAGCATCGCGACCCCGTCCACGACACCCACCGACACCGCCGCCACGAGGTCGGTGAGCGCGTGCTCATTGATCCGGCCCGACTGCACGAGGCGCGTGATCGCGTCATGCAAAGCCACGTAGCCTCCACAGATCGAGGCCGTACGCGTGCCACCGTCAGCTTGCAGGACATCGCAATCCACGATGATCTGCAGATCAGGCAGCAGCTCGAGGCGCGTGACGCTGCGCAGCGAGCGACCGATGAGTCGCTGAATCTCCTGAGTGCGCCCCGACTGCTTGCCTTTCGCCGCTTCACGACTGGCGCGCTCGGCGGTCGAGCCCGGCAGCATGGAGTACTCGGCGGTCACCCAGCCCCGCCCGGTGCCACGCAGCCAACGCGGCACATCTTCATCAACCGACGCGGTGCACAGCACGCGAGTGCGTCCCACCGTCACGAGCACCGAACCCGCCGCAAATTCCGTGAAGTCGCGCTGGAACGACAGCGGCCGCCCCTCGTCGAGCGTTCGCCCGTCCAGTCGTGAGGTCATAGTTCTCCTTTTTCGCACGAATGAGTGCGTGACCACGGTAGTGGAGAATCGAGGGCTCGTTTAGAAGTAGATCGTGTGGCGTGCCCGTTCGACGACGTCGTCGAGCTCATCGTTCCATGCGCCGGTCGAAAGGTACTTCCATCCGTCATCAGCGATGATCACCACGATCGTCGCCTCCTCGCCTTCAGGAATCGTCGCTGCGCACTTGACGGCGCCCGCCATCGCGGCACCAGAGGAGATGCCCGCGAACAGTCCGACCTCGCTGAGTCGTCGCGTCCACTCGATGGACTCTCGTGGACGCACGATGACCTTGCGGTCGAGCAACTCTTCGCCGTGATTGTCGATGAAGATCGGCGGCACGTAGCCGTCGTCCAGGCTGCGCAGGCCGTCGACCATCTCGCCGCTCGGCGGCTCAACGGCCCAGACCTGAACGTCCGGCTTCTTCTCCTTCAGGTAGCGGCCGACGCCCATAAGGGTGCCCGATGTGCCGAGGCCGGCCACCAGGTGCGTGATCTCTGGGACGTCATCGATGATTTCGGGCCCGGTCGTCGCGTAGTGCGCGGCGGGGTTCGCGGGATTCGCGTACTGATAGAGGAAGACCCACTCGGGGTGCTCGGCACTCAGCGCTTGTGCGAGGCGAACCGCACCGTTCGATCCTTCCGCTCCCGGCGAGTCGATGATCTCCGCGCCGAAGACCTGGAGCAACTGATGGCGCTCGGGCGACACGTTGGTCGGCAGCACCACCTTGAGGTGGTAGCCGCGCAATCGACAGACCAGCGCGAGGGCGATGCCGGTGTTGCCCGAGGAGGGTTCGATGAGGGTCTGACCGGGTTGGCCGGGAATGAGACGGCCGTCGCGCTCGGCCGCTTCGATGAGCGAGAGCGCCACTCGATCTTTCACTGACCCGGCGGGGTTACGACCTTCCAGCTTCGCGAGGATGGTGACGTGGGGCTGTGGTGAGAGCGCGCTGACGTCGACGACAGGCGTCTGGCCAATCAGTTCAAGTACGGAGGCGTATCGTGCCACTACCAAGCGCCGCCCGCGACCGCGGGCAGCAGGGTGATCTCATCGTTGCTCGTCACGGTGGCGCCAACGCCACCCAAGTAGCGCACGTCGTCGTCGTTGACGTAGACGTTGAGGAAACGGTGCAGTGTGCCGTCCTCGTTCAGGAGCTGACCCTTGATCGCGGGGTACGTGCGTGTGAGGTGCAACAGGACCTCACCCACGGTCCCGCCCTCGACGGCGATCACGCTCTCGCCACCCATTGCGGGACGTAGAACGGTTGGAATTCTCAGAACAGCCGACATAGCGCCCACTTTCGACTTTTGATTGATACATGACCTGCTGAGTCAACATTATCGGTTCCACGGGTCCCGTGACAAAAAAATGATCCATTCAGTCATCAATTAGGGACGGCGAGTTCTTCCTCGTCAACCGTGCCCCCTACCACCCGAAAGCTCTTGAGATCAGCCGGGGCGTCAAGGAGCGAAACCAGCACGTAGTGCCACGCGGGGTCCGGCGCCTGTCGCACGTCGGTCGGACTCGGGTACGCCTCGCTGTGGGTGTGGGAGTGAAACACCCCGATCACTTCGAGGCCCTCGTCATCGGCCTGGCGTGTTGCACGCAACAAGACCTTCGGGTCGATCTCGTAGATTCGTGCCGAGTCGGCGACGTTGGTGCTCGCCACCACGTCGCGAACCGTCCCCTCGGCCGTGCCGAGCAAGAGGCCGCACCCTTCATTCGGCAGCGCGCGAACGCACGTGGCGATGATTGCCTCGCGTTGCACCGAGTTGAGAGTGAGCACGGCGCCACCCTAGCGACCAGGCGATCTCCTCTCGCCCATCACTACGCTTGGCAGGTGGCACGAGCCAAGCAGATCCAAGAGCGGCGCGCTCAAAAGCGCGACGAAGCCCTAAAGGGCGACCGCGTGGTCGCCACCAATCGGCGCGCGCGCCACGACTACGAGATATTGGACACGCTCGAGTGCGGCATCGTCCTTCAGGGTTCCGAGGTCAAATCACTGCGCGAAGGCCACGCCCAGATCACCGACAGCTACGCCCGCGTCGACGACGGCGAGCTCTGGCTGTACCAGATGCACGTGCCGCCGTGGACCTACGCCGTGGGCTTTGGGAGCCACGACCCTGACCGCAAGCGCAAGCTGCTCGTTCACCGCCAAGAGCTCAACAAGTGGAAACGAGAGTCAGAGACCCAGTCCCTCACGATCATCCCGCTCAAGCTCTACTTCAAGGACGGCCGAGCCAAAGTCGAGCTCGCCCTCGCCAAGGGCCGCAAGCAACAGGACCGCCGCCAGGCCCTCGCCAAGAGAGACGCCGAACGAGAGATGGCCCGCGTCGCTCGCCACGCCGAAAAGTTCTCCTAGCGATCGCCCTATCGAACGCGACTGAGAAAGGCCTTGGTCGACTCCTCGCGCGGACTGGAGAACATCTCTTGCGGCGTCCCCTTTTCCACGAGCACGCCGTTGTCGAGGTACGCCACTTCGTTCGCCACGTCACGGGCGAAGTTCATCTCGTGCGTGGCGATCAACATGGTCATCCCCTGGTGAGCCAGGTCCGTGAGGAGATCAAGAACTTCGCCCACGAGCGTGGGGTCGAGGGCGCTCGTGACTTCGTCCAACAGCAGTAGCGACGGGCGCATCGCGAGCGAGCGGACGATGGCGACGCGCTGCTGCTGGCCCCCCGAGAGACGCTCGGGGTAGTCGTTGGCACGCTCTTTGAGGCCGATTCGTTCGAGTAGCACCATCGCCTCTTCATGCACGTCATCGCGCGAGCGTTTATGTGCGCGTATGGGACCGAGAGCGACATTATCGAGGACGGTCAAATGCGGAAAGAGGTTGTAGGCCTGAAAGACAATGCCCACGTGGCGCCGCACCAGCTTCGGATCGATACGGGGATCAGTCAGGCTGTGGCCGAAGAGCTTGATGTCCCCGCCGTCAATCTGCTCGAGCAGATTCACACAGCGCAGCAACGTGGACTTGCCGGAACCGGAGGCGCCAATGAGACACACGACCTCGTGGCGTCGCAGTTCGAGCGAGACGCCACGCAACACTTCGTTGTCGCCAAACTTCTTCACCACCGAGTCCATCTCGAGAACGGTCTGGTTCACGTGGTCGCCAGTCGACGTGCACGATCCCTCGCAATGAGGCGGTCGGTGAATCGGGTCATAGGGATCGTGAGCACGAGGAAGAATATTGCCGCCAACGTGAGTCCGCTCTCATTGAACTCGGTCGATGAGAAAATCTGGGCGGCGCGCGTGACGTCGATGACCCCGAGTATTGACACCAGGGCCGTGTCTTTTTGGAGCGAGATGAAGTCGTTGAGCAACGGCGGAATCACGTTGCGAATGGCCTGGGGCAAGATCACGTGTCGCATCATGGACGCGTGGGAGAGGCCGAGCGCACGGGCGGCCTGATGCTGACCGTTCGGGATGGCAAAGATGCCCGCGCGAATGACCTCTGAGACGTAGGCCGCGTAACAAAACACCAGCGCGAAGATGCCATAGACGATTGGGGGACGAGAGGAGACGTACCCGAAGTCCAGCTGCGGCAGACCAAAGCCGACGATGAGGATGACGAGCAGCAAGGGGACGCCGCGAGCGATGTCGGTGTACGCGGTCGCCATCGCGCGAAAAGGAAAGAGCACGGGCGACTGGCTGATGCGGCACCAGGCAATCAAGACGCCAAGGATCAGCACGATCACTTCGCTGATGAGAAACATCTCGATGTTGGTCACTAGTCCGTCTCGAATGGCGTCTAGGCCGAGACGAGGATCCCCCACCCACGCGAGCCAGAGGTTGTGAGGATCGAAGAAGGTGTAGCGAAAGGTCGCACCGCCCTTAGGGACGAAGAGCAGCGCCACAATGAGGCCAACGACGACCAGTGTCGACAAGGTGCTCGCGACCACGCCCCGCTTGCCGACGAGCAGTCGGCTTCTGCGCGAAGCAAAGAGATTTGGTGTGGTATCGGGCCCGTCGTCTCCCATGAAAAACGACGTGTTGTTGGCGCCCGGATCCGGCACGATTTCTACGGCTGGATCATCGGCACGCTGGTGTAGATACCCAGCCACTTATTCTGCAGTGCCGCGAGCGTGCCGTTCGCCTTCATCGCGTTGAGAGCGACATTGACGCATCCCACGAGCGGGTTGCCCTTGGCGAAGAGCAGACCGTAGTGCTCACCCGTGCTGGGAAACTGGCCTACCTGCGTCGCCACAAGCTTCTTATGGACGTTGACGATCTGCGCCGAGGCCATGTACTGACCCGTGGGCGTGTCGATGATGATCGCGTCGATCTGACCCGTTTGCAATGCGAGGACAGCCTGGTCGAGCGTCGAGTACACCCGGGGCGTCTTCGTGGGCTTGATGTCGTTGTAGATGTAGGCAAGCCCGGTCGTGCCGATCTGGTCGCCGAAGACGTAGCTCTTCAGCTCTTGTGGCGTGTGCTTCTTCACGATGGCATCGGTCTTCAGCGCGACGATGGACTGATTGACGTCGTAGTAGCTCACCGAAAACGTAACGGCCCTCGCCCGGGGCGCCGTGTACGAGATCTCATTGATGTCGAAGTCGAAGGTCTTGGGCCCACCAAGGTAACTCGAGTCAAAGGGTTCCACGACCCACTTCACGTCCTTGCGCTTGACGCCAAGTTCGGCAGCGACGGCGTAGGCAACGGCCGATTCGTACCCCTTGCCATTGGAGGGCGTGTTGTTCACGAACCACGGCGTATACGCGGGACTATCGGTGGCGACCGTCAGCACGCCCTTGGTGATCTCTTGCGACGGAATCGTCGTCTTGCATTTGGCGAGTGCGCTCATGCTTGTCGCCTGCGCGAGGACGCTCGTGGTCAGCGGAACTACCGCGAGCAGTGAAACGCCAAGAACGCCGGCGAGGGCGAGTCGAACGGTGCGCATGCATGTCCCTTTCATGGCTTGAACTCGAATCGAGTATCCGCAATGCTAGGCCTGCCGAAGCGGTGAACGCCGGGGGCGAGCGTTGAAGCCGGGACAAATCCAGGTAGAATTGCCAAGCGGTCGTTGCGACCGTCCAAGGGGGTGATTGGATTCGACAGCAGTCGTCTTGGTGAAAGAAGCGAGCCGTGGTCTCCGGAGCCACGTAAAAGAGCCGGAAACAATAAATAAACGCCAAGCCTCAGCTTGCGTTTGCTGCTTAGGTAGCAACATCCGCCTAGACCCAGCCTTGCGGTCTAGATAACGGGTGTCATAGAGCAAGGCTTACTCGGACGATTCGTTGGTGATCTTCCGGGGACACTTCAGCCAACTAAGGATCACCGCCGGCGCTGGCATTGGCGACGATCCCGACAATCAACTGCCAGCTGCGCTCGGAGAATGTTCACTTGGAAGCTACTGGACCGGGGATCGTTCCCCCGCACCTCCACCAATCAGACAGCTAAGCAGCGCGAATCCACTGGCGACCGCCGTCAGTGGACCGGTACACGACGACCGGCGTCGTTGTCGTCATCGAAGCGGGACCCACGTGCATCACGAGGGTCAAGCCGCCGTTGGGACTCGTCACCGCAACGATCGCGCCGTCAGGCCACGCAGAGTACCAACGATGTCCCGCGTCACTCGTCGCGTAGAACGTGTTCTGGCCGGGGAACCACGCCACCGCCGTCGTCGCACTAAAGGTCGTGATGGTCGAGGCGAAGGCCGCGCCGTCCGCCCAGGCCCCGGCGAACCAGTGCCCTGCATTTCGCCACGTCTTGCGGCCGTCGTGTGAGATGAGTGGATACTGGAAGCCATCGACGGTGCCGAGCCCAAAGCAGGTGTCCCCCGCGCACGAGGACGACGCAGGATTTGGTTGCCCAAACGGCGCGAGCGCCGCACGACTGACGAGGCTGTCGTAGGCGACCACGCCGCCGTAACCCTCATGCGCCGTGACCGCGTAACTCAAGAGCTGTCCGTGAATGACCCGTGGCATCGCCGTGCTCGCGAAGGCAGTGCTCGGTGCCCCAGTCGTCGCCAGACACACCACGACGATCGACAGGAAGAACGGTCGCGTCACTTGCCTCATTGCGCGGGACGTTATCAGCCGGCCCAACGCTTACTCAGTAGTCGTGCGCACGTGCTTTGAGGGAGTTGGCTGCTCGTCGAAGTTGATCCGGTTCGCGGTTGACTTCGCCCATTTGGAGGTCGAGACGATCCCGAGTGTGAGCACGATGACGCCGTAGCCAGTGCTGATCCACCACGCCATGTGGGTCGATGAGGCGATGTCGCGATGCGTGGCCGTGGCGAGCGTGGCACCCGCGATAGCGACGCCGAGCGCGGAACCAACTTGGCGAGTCGTCGAGTTGATGCCCGACGCGACGCCGGACTGCGAGATGGGCATGCCGGCAACGGCGGTGTGGGTGATAGGCGCGCCGACGGCGGAGTTCCCGATGCCCATGACGGCATACGCAATGAGGAGCCACCAGATCGGCGTCGTCGGACCTTCTCTCGTGAGCATGAGTCCGGCCACGGTGAGCGCCGATCCCGCAATAACGAATGAGGTGCGCGCTCCATATCTGGCCAGTATTCGCCCGTTGATAGGTCCAAAGATGATGCTCGCGGCCGCTAACGGCAAGATCAGCAGTCCCGCAACGAGCGCTCCATAGTGGCGCCCCTCTTGCAGATAGAGACTGTTCACGAGCAAGAACGAAGCCAGTGCTGCGAACGAGGCGATGGCAATCACGTTGGCCCCAGTGAACGGCGCACCCTTAAAGAATCGAAGCTCGAGCAACGGCTGAAAACGGCGTGGCTCGTAGTAGATGATGCTCACGACGCCGGAGACCGATGCGATGAAGCACATGACGATCACGGGTGACGTCCAGCCAAAACGGGGTCCCTCGATGATGCCAAAGACGAGCGACGCCAACGTGATGATCACGAACAGCTGGCCCACCGCATCCAGCCGTCGGGGATGCTCCGAGCGCGATTCGGGAATGAAGCGCTGGGCCATGACGAGCGTCACCAGACCGATGGGAATGTTGATGACGAAGATCCAGCGCCATCCAAGGCTGGAGCCAACGAGCGCGCCCCCGACGACGGGGCCGAGCGCAAGCGCGAGCCCCGCGACGCCCGACCAGACGCCGAGCGCGCGCCCGCGTTCGGCAGAACCGGTGAAGATGTTGGCGATGATCGAGATCGCGACGGGTGTGAGCATCGAGCCGCCGATCCCTTGGATGACTCGAAAGACCACGAGCCAGCCGAGATTTGGCGACAGTGCGCACAGCAACGATCCCAGCATGAACATGACCAGGCCAATGCGAAACACCCGCTTGCGCCCCACCCGATCCGCGGTCGACGCGGACAGCATGAGGAGCGACGCCAGCGTTAGGGCGTACGCGTCGATCGTCCACGAGAGCGCCGAGACGTCTGCGTGGAACTCACGTCCAATGGTGGGCAAGGCGACGTTGACCGCGGTGAGGTCGATGCCGATGAGCAACACTGCGACACAGCACACGAGCAAGGCCAGGCTTCGGCGACGCGGCGGCAGTTCGGTCACTCGTGGACGTTAGCGGGAGCGGCACGCCGTTCCGTCTCGTGATCGCGTCTCGAACGACGACGTCGCTAGTTCGAGAGTTGCAGCGCGGCGACAAACTCGGCGGGCTCGTTCACGGTGACAATGAATCGACGCTTCCCGCGCAAGATGAGTTCCAGCGCCTCGCCCCTGCGAGTGACCAGCGCCGCCTGTCGCAGAAGCCGCAGGCTACCCCGATAGCCCCATCCACCCATCTGGGCGAAGGAGAAGTCTCGCGCGTAGGCCTCTTCCAGATCGTCGGGACCAAACGTTTGGCGAACGAATCCGCCGGGTCCGTACAAGATCTCAAGCGCGCGACCCTCCGGTGTTTCGACCACGCGCACGATGACTTTCCAAAACAAGAACACGGCGAAGGCCATGGCGAGCACCACCACCGTTTCGATCGCGACCGCGACGACGGGCGTTGAGGAGCTCGTAGAAAAGAACAGCGCTGAGATGAGGAGGAAGACGGCTAAGACTCCCCCGATGGCGAGCGCGACGCCCATTGACGCGAGACGCTCTTCGATGACGATCACGCGCTCAATCACCGAGAAAGCCTAGGCCACGGGCCATCGAACTGCGGGAGCGGTAACGACCACCTCTGCGCCCTCGCGGCGTGACTGCCAGCCTTGCCACGACAGTCGATCGAGCGCGTCGGTGCCTTCGAGGAGAATCCGTCGAGCAAGGACACCCTTCACCGCCTTCGCGTCGTGGCCGACGGCGCTGTGCTCGTCGCTCGTCACGAAGCGCACGTTGATGAACTCGCTCGACGCAGCAAGTCTCGCCATGTCAATGCTCGCGACGTATTCGTTCGACAAGAGGTTCACGATCGTCGTGCGACGGGTCGCACGCTCGATCGCCTCGGTGATCTGCGGCCGCCAGAATCGAGCAAGTGACGCAAACGGCGCGAGTGGCGCGTTCATCTTGAGCCGGTAGTCGGCGATCAAATCCTCGCCGGAGAGCAGCCCGTACAGGCCTGACGGCACGAGAATCCGTCGACGCATCGACGGGGTCAACGAGTGAGCCTCGAGATGGGCCCAGACGACGCCTTCGTAGCGCCGCCACGCGGGAAGCAGCAACGGCCTGCCACTCTCGAGCTCCCTCGCCGCCTCGATCGCGCGATCGAGCAGCTCACCCTTTGCCGAGAAGGTCGACTCCAACTCGCGCGGTATGCCGCGCTCGAGCACTTCACGAAGCGCGCTGATCACCTCGCGCCGAGCCACGGCGAATTCGTGGTCGAAGACGCCACGAGACGCTGAGCGCCGACCACCGCGCGACTTGCCGAGAGAAGGCGGCACCAACACGTAGAGCCGCTCTGTCACGGCCCTTAACGCTAGAGGATTGTCTAAGCGGCGAGCGTATCTTTGGTCAGACCGAAGGATCGAAGAAAGTTTCGAACCCTCACCACCTGATCTTCGGTGAGTTCGCGCGTGCGGGTGGATCCGAACGACACGGTCTCACCTTCAACCGTCACTGCCCAATTCCCTCGGTGCGTCTCGTGCACCTCGCCGAAGCGAGCGAGCAAGGAACACACGTCGTGCCACTGAATGTTGTGGTTCAGCGGGTGACAGAAGAGTTTCTGAGCGGTGACACGGTGGTGATGATCTAACTTGATCGACATTGATAACCCCCTCAGTACTACTGGACTTTGCGTGCCTCATCAGCACTATCCACCATTTAGGCGGGGCTGTCAAGGAGCGCAACGAGCTCCACGTGCTCGGTCATCGGGAAGAGGTCAAATACTCGCAGGTCACTCAGGACAAAGCCGCTCCGTAAGAAGTCTTTAAGGTCGCGCGAGAACGTCGCCGCGTCACACGACACGTAGACGACGCGACGCGGGCTTCGTCGCGCGATCGCGTCGACCACGCCTTTCGCAAGACCGTGCCGCGGCGGGTCGAGGACGACGATCGATCCTTGGCGCACCGTGTCGTTCACCGAGCGCGGTGACACCGACCACTCACGGATCTTCAGCTGGCGCAGTCCGCTCGCGTTCTCGCGCGCGTCGTGCACCGCGTGCGCCGATGACTCGACCGCGCTCACGCGTCCCCCCGGTCCCACGAGCTTCGCCAGTGGCACCGAGAAGAGGCCGACGCCGCTGAAGAGGTCGACGACGTCGTCGCCGGCAGACACCTCGGCATAGTCGAGCACCGCAGTGACGAGCAGCTCCGGCGCGTCGCGATGTGACTGCCAGAACGACTGTGGACCCACCCTGTACACGTGGTCGCGAACCTCCACCCGCGAGTGCGTCGAGGGATCGATCGGCGCGCCCTCGAGCGAGCGGAGATCGTACTGAGCGCCTCGCTCGGCGCTTCGGCGCGAGACGGCAAAGGGGGCGCCCGTTCCAATAGCTCGCAGCTCGACTTCATCGACTCCCGGCCACGGATGGGCAAAAGCCGGTAAGAACACCGGGTCGCTGATCCAGCACGTATCGATCGCGACCAGTTCGTGCGAGCGAGCTCGTCGAAGTCCGAGCAGGCCGTTCTCATCAACGCCGCAGCGAAGCCTCGTGCGCGATCCCGCTCCCGTGCCCGACGTCGCGGTGACGTGAACGTCCCGCTCAAGACCGGCGATGCGACGCAGATGCTCTCGCACGAGTGCGGCCCTCCACTCCTGCTGCGCCGACTTCGACGCCTCTTGCAGATCGCATCCCCCACACCCACCCGGGTGAAAGTACGGACACGGTGGCGTCACACGTTCTGAGCTCGCTTCGAGCACCTCAACGGCGTCACCTCGATAGAAGCTCGAGGTCACCTCGTTCACGTCCACTCGGACCAGCTCTCCTGGAAGCGCGTATCGGACGAAGGTGACCCGTCCGTCGGGGGCGCGTCCGACCGCCCCGCCGCTCGCGGGACGTTCGACGCGCGCGTCGAAGGTGATCTCGGACTGCTGGTCGCTCACGGGTGCTACCCGGCTCGTCGCAAAAAGAGATCAACCAGTTCCTGGGCGCGGACGCGTGCGGCTGGGGTTTCACGCACAGTCTGCTCAAGCAGCGCCGCCGTGTCGAGGTCGAGCTTGCGCATTCCCTCTTCGTCACTCGCAAACCACTCTTTGAGCTGAGCGTCGTCGACTTCAGGATGGAACTGGACGCCCACATGGCGACCGATCGCAAACGCTTGCACGGCCCGAGCCGAGGTAGCCCACAGGTCCGCCGTCTCAGGCAGGCTGCAGACGTCAAAGTGAAACTCGAACCACGGTCCGCACGAGAGTTCGACACCTTCGGTGACGTCGATCTCATACCAGCCCACCTCACCTTCAGGGGCCCGACTGACGACGCCCCCAAAGTACCGACACAGCGCCTGGGCGCCAAAGCAGATGCCCAGGATCGGCAGGCCGAGCCCATCCGCGTCGCCGATCAGAGCGAGCTCGCGATGAAACCAAGCGGTTTCGACCTCGCGGTCGTAGACGGCGGAGGTCGAGCCGAGGATGGCGAGGACGTCGTAGCCCTCAAGCGTGGGGGTGTCGCTGCGCTCATTCATCATCACGAGATCAATCTCGTAGCCGCGTGCCTCGAACGCCTCACCGATAAGCCCGGGGCTGTCTTCGAGGTGGTGACGTAAGAACAGTGCGCGCGCCATGATGACTACGACTCTAATGAAGTCGCCACGGATCTAGGCCTTAGGCAGCGACCACCCGAGCGATTCGGCGATCTCCTTGCACGTGGGACAGACAGGATACTTGGCCGGATCGCGACCCGGAACCCAGACCTTGCCGCATAGCGCTCGAACCGGTGTCGAATTCACCATCGCATCGACAACGGAGTTCTCAAGCGGCACGAACTCACCGCGCTTTGGCGTGTACCCCTCAAGCACGATGTGGGTGAAGCGCTCGTGGTCCCCGTCGTCGACGACCGGATTGGTCGTCACCTCGACGGTGGTCTCTAGCTGCACGCTCACCATCTCAACTGTACGAGCATCACCATTAGTTTGGAGACGATGAAGCGACGACACCGAAGACTGCCGACTTCTCGGAGCACACTTCCCGTCTCCTCGCACTTCACCCGCGAGGGCGTGCCAAAGAATTCCTACCGCACCGAACAGGAGGCAAAGAGCGCCGCCCAGCTCGCGTGGACGCTCAATCGAGCCGAGCTGAACGCGTATCGGTGCGACGTCTGCCACCAGTGGCACATCGGCAAACACTTTCGCGACGATTAGCGCGACGACCCGAAAGCGGGCAATATGGAGGGACTCGAAGAGAAAGGTCTCTCATGTCGGTACAGGCGTACATCCTGATTCAGTCGGAAATTGGCTCGAGCGAAAAGGTCGTGCTCGCCACTCGCGCCGTCCCGGGAGTCCTTGAGTCTTTTGAGGTCACCGGACCCTATGACGTGATAGTGCGGTGCGAAGCCGAAAGCGTCGATGACCTCGGGAAGTTCATCGTGGGTGCCATTCAAAAGGTGCCCGGCATCACGCGCACCCTCACCTGCCCCGTCGTGAACATTTAACCGAACGCTCCCGCAGCTCGAAGCTCCGACATCCGTTCGTCGCTGATCCCCCACTTCGCGAGACCCTCGCGCGTGCCCGAACCCGCCGTCGCGGGCCGAGCGCTTCTTCGCGCCGGTGTCTTGGAGAACCGCGGAGCCGGCTCGGGCTGGATCGGCTCGTCGATCGAGTAGACGCCCCGTGCCACGTTGATCGGATGCGTCGCTGCCTCGCGTGGCGAGAGCACCGGCGTGACGCAGGCATCACGATCGCGGAAGATCTCGGTCCATTCGTCTCGCGTCTTCTCGCGAAAGACGCGCGCAAAGCGTTCCTTCATCGCTGGCCAGTTCGCGCGGTCCATCTGGGCGGGCAGATCCTCGGCGTTCAATCCGAGCCCGGCGAGCAGCTCTTCGTAGAACTTGGCCTCGATAGCGCCCACGGCGATGAAGCGGGCGTCCTTCGTCTCATAGACCTCGTAGAAGTGCGCGCCCGTGTCGAGAATGTTCTCACCGCGCTCTTCGCTCCACAATCCCGCCGCCATCAACGAGTGCGTCATCGCCATCATCGACGCGGAGCCGTCGACCATCGCCGCATCGACGACCTGTCCCTCGCCGCTCTCGCGGGCCGATATCAGCGCGGCGAGCACGCCTGCGACGAGGTACATCGCTCCTCCGCCAAAGTCGCCAACCAAGTTCAGCGCCGGCACCGGCGGTTCGCCAGCCCGGCCGAGCGGCCACAGTGCCCCTGAGATCGCGATGTAGTTAATGTCGTGCCCCGCTCGCCCGCTGAGCGGACCCTCCTGGCCGTAACCTGTCATGCGTCCGTACACGAGACGGCGATTGCGTTGCCAGACGTCCTCCGGCCCGAGCCCGAGACGCTCGGTGACGCCGGGTCGAAAGCCTTCGATGAGGGCGTCGGCCTGTTCGCACAGCTCCAACACGAGGTCGCGACCCGCGGAGGCTTTGAGGTCGATAGCGACCGAGGGCCGCGAACGATTGAGCAGGTCCCACGATGTTGCGGGGGCCGCATCCGGATCGCCGCGCTCCAAGCGCAGGACGTCCGCGCCCATGTCGGCGAGCAGCATGCAGGCGAAGGGGCTCGGGCCGATCCCGGCGAGCTCGAGCACCTTCACACCCGAAAGGGGTCCATTCGTCACCGTGGTGGTTAGTCCCACCAGAGGTCGTGATGCAAGACGCCCCGCCCGATGAGGTTCAGTTGGATCTGACTCGTTCCCTCGACAATCGTCAATTGCTTGGCGTCGCGGTAGTACTGCTCGACGGGATGGTCTTCCATGTAGCCGGCTGCTCCGAGGAGCTGCACCGCCAGTCCCGAGGCTTTGACCGCAACTTCGGTCGCGTAGTACTTCGCCATCGAGAGCAGCGGCACGTACTCTTTTTCGAACTTGCCTTGGTCCGCGAGCCACGCCCCGCGATAGGTGAGCAGTCGCGCCGCTTCGATCTCGGTGGCGAGTTTGGCGATCTCCCAGCGGATGCCCTGAAAGTCGGAGATCTTCTGACCGAAGGCGTCGCGCTCTTTCACGTACTCAACGGCGTACATGAGGGCACCCTCCGCGAGGCCAATGCCGCGAGCCGCGACGATCGGGCGCATGGCGTTGAGTGACTCCATGGCGAGGAGAAAGCCTCCGCCGATCACTTGACGTGGGCCGACCTTCACGTGGTCGAAGACGATCTCAGCGGTGTCGATCCCCTTCACGCCCATCTTCTTGTCCACCCGTGGACGCGAGACGCCTCGCGCATCGGCGTCGACGATGAAGCCCCAAATGTTGCGATGAAGCCGCAGGCTTGGATCGCCGACCTTGGCGAAGACCACGAACCAGTCCGCCTGCATGCCGCCAGATATCCAGCACTTCGTGCCGGTGATCTCGAAGCCGTCTTCGACGTCGGGATCCTCGCTGGCCTGGGTGCGCATTCCCGCCACGTCCGAGCCCGCGCCGGGCTCGGACAGACAGAACGCTGCGCGCGTGTCCCCGCGGGCGATGCCCGGCAGATACTTCTGTTTTTGCTCCTCGTTGCCCGCGATCATGATCGGCCCGGTCGGCAATCTGGTTAGCAGCAGCATCAGACCGAGGACGTTCGAGTACTTCGTGACCTCTTCGATGGCGAGCGTGAGACCCAAAATGCCAGCCCCGGAGCCGCCGTACTCCTCGGGGATGCACAGGCCGAGCAGGTCGGCCTTTTTGAATTCGTCGAAGATGTCCTGGGGATACTCACCCGACTGGTCAATCTCGCGGGCGCGAGGCTTGATCTTGTCCTGGGCGAGTCGTCGGACGCTCCGTTGCAGGTCAGCGAGCTCCGGGCTGAGTTGAAAGTTCATGACACGAAAGTTAGCCCGTGGAATCAAGGCGCTCAGAAGGAATCGTTCACGTAATCGTCACGTAACGTTCACCTTACGTTCACTTTCGGACTAACCTGAACGGATGTCGTTGACGACCCTCACGACCTCGTCGGTACTCGCCGCTGGTTCTCCCAACATTCAAGGGTGGCCCGAGGTTGCGGAGCTGATGGCCGCCTTTGCACTCTCGATGGTCATTGGCGTCGAGCGCGAGATCCACCAAAAGAGCGCGGGGCTTCGCACACACACGCTCGTCGGCGTCGGAGCGGCGCTCTTCATGCTGATAAGTAAGTACGGATTCAATGACGTGCTGGTTCCCGGGCGCATCGTGCTCGACCCTTCGCGTGTCGCCGCGCAGATCGTCTCGGGGGTTGGCTTCCTGGGCGCCGGTCTGATTTTCGTGCGACGTGATTCAGTGCGCGGCCTGACGACGGCCGCTGCGGTGTGGGTGACTGCGGCGGTGGGGGCCGCCTGTGGAGCCGGACTCATCGTGCTCGCGGTTGCTGCGACCTTCATCTACTTCATCGTGGCGACGGTGTTCCCACATCTCGCACGACGCTTGCCACGGGCTTCTTCGACGATGTCCGTGCTGCGCGTGCGTTATCCCGACGGACGCGGCGTGCTGCGCGAAATACTCGCGCTCGCGACCGCTCGGGGGTTTGCCCTGTCGGAGATCTCCACCGAGGCGATCGGCTTCCAGCGGGCCCCTGGTACTGATTCGGACCGCGAGAGCGAAGCGACCCCAATGGTGGGCGTCACGTTGCATGTGCGTGGCCAAGCGCTGGTCAACGATCTCGTGGCCGCACTCAGCGAACTCCCCGGCGTCGATGCAGTCCTTGCAGACGACCAAGAGTTCTTCGGCGAATAGTAGCTAGGTTGCTTGGTCGTCGGCGAGAGGCTTGCGCGAAGCGATCAACACATCGCGGGCGACGACGCTCAAGCGCACTCGAGTGCCCAGATCGATCTCGCTCGCGCGATCACTTCGTACGTCAACGCGAATCGGAATCTCGCCCACTTGCACGACGAGGCGAGTCATCGCGCCAAGGAAGCTCTTGCGGGTGACAAATCCCTGACCGGACGGGTCAACGTCGATCGTGACGTCTTCAGGACGGAGCAGCGCGTCAACCGGCCCTGAGAGCGTAGAACCTTCTCCGCTTCTTACCGGGCTCTCTTGTCCGAAGAGCTCCACGTGCTGATTCGTGGCGTCCACAGGGTAACGACTCGAGATGCCGACGAATTGAGCAACGAAGGCCGTCGCCGGCCGCGAGTAGAGCTCCGCGGGCGTAGCCACCTGCTCGATGTGACCCTTCGACATGACGCAGACGCGATCAGCCATTGAGAGAACCTCTTCTTGATCGTGGGTCACGAAGACAGTCGTGATCGCAAGGCGCTGTTGCAATGAACGAATCTGGTCGCGCAGCTCGGCACGCACCATGGCGTCCAGCGCCGATAGCGGCTCGTCAAGCAACAGGACGCGAGGCTCGATAGCGAGCGCTCGCGCCAGCGCGACACGTTGCTGCTGACCGCCCGACATCTGATGCGGGTACTTCGATCGCTGGTCCCCCAGGCCCACCATGTCCAACAGCTCAGCCGCCTTCCCTCGGCGATCTCGACCAGACTGCTTTCGCATGCGCAGCCCGAAGGCGACATTGTCAAGCGCGTTCATGTTCGGAAACAGCGAGTAACTCTGAAACACCATTCCCATGTCACGCTTGCGCGCGGTGACGTCAGAGAGATCAGTGCCGTCGACGATGACCCGTCCGCTGTCGAGCGTCTCAAAGCCGGCGAGCACGCGTAAGGCCGTCGTCTTGCCACACCCCGAGGGCCCCAGCAGCGCCATAAACTCACCGGGTTCGATGGACAGCGTCAGCCCGTCCAGCGCACGGACCTTCCCGAACGTTCGCACCAAGTTTTCGAGGCTCACTGCTGCGCCCGAGGCGCGCGTCACGGACATCGATCCGGTCATCGGACTCTCTTTCATCTGGGTCATCAGACAGTCTGCCTGCGTCGACGGCGAGACTGCGACCGATCGAGGGACACTACCAACATCAGCAGGACCCAAGTTCCGACGAGACCCATCATGGATGCCGCGACTTGCAGGTGTCCGTCGCTCGAGGTCTGGAACTGCGCAATCCAGACCGGGATCGTCTGCCACGAGTCAAGGCTCGCCATGGTGTACTCACCAAACACGAGTGCGAGCGTAAGGACCGTCGCCGAGAGGAGCGCGGGTCGGATATTTGGAATGATGACCTGCCACATGGTCTTGATCCAATTACCACCGAGCGAACGAGACGCCTCCGTGAGCGTCTTGAGGTCGATGGCGCTCAAGCCTGCATCGAGTGAGCGATAGACGAACGGCATCGCGAGGATCACGTACATGAAGCTCAGGAGATACGGAGACGACTTCGCCCACAGTGGAAAGTCGCCCAGAACGCCGACGATGAGCACAATCGGCGGGATCACGATGGGCATCACCGTCACGAGATCGAGCACCCGGCGAAAACGAGGCATGCGCAAATGCACGTAGATCGATGTCGGCACCATGAGCAGCGTCGACACGACGATCGTCGCGACTGCGAGCTTGAACGACAAGGACAGGGCTGCGGTGAACCCAGGCGCCGTTGGAATGCTCTTGTACGCCAAGAACGAGAAGCCCCCGTTGTTGCCCTCCAGCGAGAACTTGATACCGGCGTAGAGCGGGATCAATATGTACGCCCCCGCAATCGCGAGAACGAAGAATCGCCACCAACGAAAGTGAAATCGGCGCCTCGGCTTGCCCACCGAAAACGACGGAACAGGGTCAGCTACTGCCGATTCGACCTCGAAGGCGCTGCCGCTGGCTAACGGAGCCACTTCGACGCCCTCTTTCGAATCAAGCTATACAACGTCATGATGAAGGCGAGAATGACCAGCATGCCAAAGGCGATCGCGTAGCCCATATGGGTTTGACCCGCAATGACGTTGCCATTCAAGAAGTTGCCGATCTGAATCGGTGCCAGCGCGATTAATCCGAGCGTCAGCGTCTCCGCCGTCGCATACGCGGCGAACGCGCTCCCGAAGAGCAGGAGCATCCCGCCGAGAATTGACGGCATCAGCACGGGAATGCCGACGTGGATCCAATAGCGCCAGCTCGAAGCGCCCATGTTCTCCGCCGCTTCGCGCCAGGACTCGCGAAGTCCACCGAGCGCTGGCGTGATCACGAGCACCATCAGTGGGAGCTGGAAATACAGATAGACGACCACGACACCCGAAAACGTGTAGAGGTTGAAGCCAATGGTCGCAAGGTTGATACCGATGTCGTGCAACCAGGCGGTCAGCACCCCGGTCGAACCGAGCGTGGCAATGAACATGAAGGTGAGATTGATACCGCCAAAGTTCGCAAGGACGCCCGATGCAGTTGAAGTCAATCGACGGAAGAACGCGTGCTTCGACGTTTGTATGGCATAGGCGACAAAGACGCCGATGACGCCGGGGATCAGCGCCGACAGCAGTCCCAGCTTGAGGCTGTTTTCAAATCCCAGGAGGTAGACGCCCCTGGTGGTCGTGTTGGATGTCCCGCTCAACAACAGACGCATGTTGCTAAGCGTCCAACCACCTGTATTACCGTGAAACGCCTGGTAGATGACGGCGAGCGCAGGGACGCCGAGACCAAGAAAAGCGTAGACAACGAACGGCGTGACGGCGAACGTCGACTCCAGACGGCGCAGGATTCTGCGGAGCTTCTGCTTGTTCGAGGTCAATGTTTCGGGGCCAGGTGTCAATTCACCTGGCCCCGAAACAACAGCCTCATCTAGTGCCATGGGCGGAGACCGTCCGAGCTAGCTAGGAGCTGGCACCTACTTGCGTCGCCCACGTGGCCTGGACCGCCGTCGCTGCTGCGGTGATCTGCGCGGTCGATGGGTACTGGGGTGTCTCGCCCGCCGGCAACGCCGGCAGTTTCGCCAGCAATCCAGCGTTGGCCGTGTTGTGAGCCGTCATGTAGGCGAGCTCTGCGGGGCGCGCGCCACCTGCGAGCCAGAGGTTTTGACCTTGTACCGAGTAGAGGAACTCCTCCCACAGTCGGGCGGCGGCGGGGTCCGGAGCGGCGGCGTTGATGCCCTGGGAGTAGTACTCGCCGAGCAGCGCGTCACTCGGGATCACGACCTTCCAGCCCGGCACGTCGATGCCGCCGTTGGCCATGAGGTAGTCCCACCAGATGATGACGTTGGTGGTGCCGGCCTCAGCAGTCGTTGAGTTCGCGATGGTGTTCACGAACGCGCCGTTCTTGTTCATGTTCGCGTAGAAGGTCACGCCGGGCGCCACGTTGTTCAGTGATCCGCCGCTTGCGATCGCCGCGGCCTGCACCGCAGCCAGCGCCGAGTTCGACGTCAACGGACTGTTGTTCAGACCGATCTTGTACCCTTCGGCACCGGTCTCAGTACTCATCTGCTTAAAGGACGTCGGGCAGTTGGTCACGGTAGCGGTGTCACAACCGATGGCGACATAGCCGCCGTAGTCATCGAACCAGTAGCCGCTCGGATTCTTCAGTCCCGCGGGGATCTCATTCCACGTCTGCACCTTGTAGGGAGCGAGGAGGCCCTCAGACTTCGCGGTCACCGCGTAGCTGGTGCCCACGTCGATGACGTCAGGGTCGCTTGAGCGACCCTTATCCGACGTCAGTGCCTGAATCTCTTCGGCGCTGGAACCTTCAGGGTTCTCCGAGTTGATCTTGATTCCATACTTCTTGGAGAAGTCTTTGATGATGTTGCCGTAGTTCGCCCAGTTATCGGGAAGCGCCACGACGTTGAGCACTCCCTCTTTCTTGGCGGCTTTGACGAGTGCTGTCATTGACGTACTGCCCTTCGTCGTGAGGTGGGTTACTTTCGCCCAGTTCACGCTCGACGCGCCACTCGCGGCTCCTGATCCCGCCGTCACCCCAATGGCCGCAACACTGGCCAAGGTTGCTCCGGCGAGCAGAACCCTCGTAATCACTCTTGGTGCCATACTCCTACCCTCCCACGGGGATATGTACTCGCCATTGATGGCGTTCGGCGAAACACTAACCGAGCGATGACCTTCGAGCAACGCACCCCTCGCGAGTTCCACATGTCGGAATACATCGTTCATCTCGTAGTGTCCATCACGAGGTTCAGAGGTGTTGTGACAACATTGCGCCGTGGCCACATTCCGACGAGACGACGCCGTGCGAGCGCTCTCATCGGGAACTTTCGACGTCATCGTCATCGGCGCGGGAATGACCGGCGCGGGCGTCGCGCTCGACGCTGCGTCGCGTGGACTTCGCGTGGCGCTCATCGATAGCGGCGATATAGGTTCCGGCACCAGTTCCAAGTCATCGAAGATGGCCCATGGCGGTCTTCGCTACCTCCAGCAGAGGGAGTTCCGCCTCGTCTACGAAAACCTTCGTGAGCGCCAGCGCATGCTTCGAAACGTTCCCTATCTCGTCCAGCCTCTCCCGTTTCTCATACCGCTCTTTGGTTCGAACGGTGTCGCGTCAAAAGCGCTCGTGCGCGGCTACGCGACCGCGCTTCGCATCTACGACCTGAGCGGCGGATGGCGCATTGGCCATCGATACCGTCGCATCAGTCGCGAAGAGGCACTCTCGCACCTGCCAACGCTGCGCACCGATCGTCTCGTGGCTGGTTTTCTCTACTACGACGCGCGCGGTGACGATGCGCGGTTAGCGCTTACGCTCGCCAAGACCGCCGCAGTCACGTTCGATGCGACGGTGGCCAACTACGTGCGTGCGACTGACGTCACCGACATCAACGGACGGGTGACCGGCGTCGTCTGTCGCGACGAACTCTCTCACACCGACTTCACAGTCCCGACGAGGGCAGTCGTGAATGCGACGGGCGTCTGGGCGGACAGCATCTTCACGCTCACCGAACACCAATCCTCGCATCGCATCACGCCGGCAAAGGGAGTGCATGTCAGCGTTCCCCAGGCTCGCCTTCCCGCCGACGTGGCAGCGGTCCTCAGTGTGCCGAACGATCGGCGAAGCATTTTTGTCGTTCCCTTCGAAGACGCTGCCTTTACTTACATAGGAACGACGGACACGGCCTACGACGGTTCGATCGACGCGCCGTACTGTGGACCAGAGGACGTCGCGTACCTGCTCGAGACCGTGAACGCGTCGACGTCGTCCAATCTCACGACACAGGACGTCACGGGCCTGTGGGCGGGACTGCGCCCGCTGCTCGCGCCGGAAAAGGGGAGGAAGATCAGCGAGCGCACCGCAGACCTCTCCAGGCGCCACCGCGTCACCGATTCCGGCGACGGCGTGGTGCATGTGACGGGAGGCAAGTGGACAACGTACCGAAAGATGGCCCAAGACGCGGTCGATGCGTTGAAGCCCTACTTCAGCAACCTCGGCCGCGTACGCACCAAATCGTTGCGCCTCTACGGAGCAGGCGCCTGGCGTCCGAGCGGTCCTATCGAAGAGCACCTCTATCATCGCTACGGCGAAGACGCGCCCAAAGTGTGCGCGCTCATCGAGGCGGACCCTTCGCTCGGTGAGGCGGCCATCTCGGGACTCCCCTATCTTGGAGCCGAGTTCGTCTTCAGCGCACGCGAGGAGATGACGACGTCCCTCGTCGATCTCCTCACCCGACGCACGCGGGCGCACCTCCAGGACGCACGCGCCACGTTGCGTGCTGCCCCCGCGATCGCTCGCCTCGTCGCGCCGGACCTCGGGTGGAGCGACGAGGGCGTGACCAACGAGGTCGACGCGTACCGGAGCCTCGTCGAGTTCGAGCTGTCCGCCGCCGGTCTCGACCTCTAGGTCCGTGACCCGACCAGTCGCACCCAACGAGTTCCCCGACACGGCGTTCGACAGTCCGGCCCCTATCGACGCGAGGCTGCTCGACGCGCTCGCGAGCGCGGGTGTCGCCGTTGACGTCACTGCCAGAGAGCGGGCCGAACACTCGCGCGACTGGTGGCCGAGGCTCATCGCCACGACGAGCCGAGGTGAGGTGGAACGCTGGCCCGGCGTCGTCGCGCGTCCCGCCTCGACTGCCCAAGTCAGCACCGTCCTGGGTGTGGCATCTCGGTTCCACGTCGCCGTGACGGCCCAAGGCGGTCGTTCCGGCGTGGTCGGAGGGGCCGTGCCCGAGGCGGGGGCGATCGCGCTGGATCTGACGGGACTTAGCCACGTCATCGATGTCGACGAGATCTCGAGCACGGTGCGAGTCGAAGCCGGCGTCTTCGGTCCCGACCTCGAGGCGGCACTTCGGCCCCACGGCCTCACCGTCGGACACTTTCCCCAGTCCTTCGACCTGGCCACGGTCGGCGGCTGGATCGCGTGCCGCGGAGCGGGCCAGTACTCGAACCGTTACGGCAAGATCGAAGACATCGTGCGAGCGCTGACGGTCGTTCTCGCAAACGGCGACGTCGTCGAACTCGGCGGTCGAGCACCGCGACAGGCCGTTGGACCTGACCTCGTGCAGCTCTTCGTTGGCAGCGAGGGAACACTCGGCGTCATCACCGAAGCGACGCTCGTGGTGCGACAACGCCCCTCCTATGAAGCGCGGCGCGCGTATGGCTTCGCGACGTTCGCCCAAGGACTCGACGCGTGCCGGCGCATCGTTCAGCGTGGGGCGAACCCAGCGGTCCTTCGCCTCTATGACGAGGTCGAGTCGAAGCGAAACTTTGACGCCGATGCGTGCGTGCTCATCGTGCTCGACGAGGGCGAGCGGCTCTTCGTTGATGCGACGCTCAACGTCGTCGTCGACGAGTGCGCAACTGCACGCTCGCTCGGTGACACGCTTGTCGATCACTGGCTCGAGCGGCGAAACGACGTGAGCGCCTTGGCACCTCTGTGGGAGCGCGGACTGGTCATCGACACGATCGAGGTGGGCGCCAACTGGCGCATCCTTGACGATCTGCACGAGCGCGTGGGCGCGGCCTTGCGTGCTTGTGCGGGGATGCTCGTTGTGTCTGTGCACCAATCGCACGCGTACGTCGATGGCGCGTGCCTCTACTTCAGCTTCGCCGGGCAGCCCGACGGCGACATCGACGCGTTCTACCGCGGAGCCTGGGACGCGGCGATGGACGAGGTCATCGCCCTTGGGGCGGCGATCAGCCACCACCACGGCGTCGGTCGCAACCGCGCTCGACACGTCGCTCGCGCACTTGGTTCGTCGTATCCACTGCTGGAAGGCGTCAAAGCCATGCTCGACCCAGAGGGAACGCTCAACCCCGGCGTGCTGGGGCTCGGTGGTGAACCGTGGTGAGAGCGCTCGCCATCGACGTCGGCTCCTCATCGGTGAGGACTGGCGTCGTCGACGAAGCGGGTGCCGTCACCCACGTGCACCAGCAGGCGCTGTCGGTGCGATCCCCCGAACCGGGCGAGGTGGAGCTCGACGCAATGGAGATCGCGACGGTTGCCCTCCAGCTCGCAGAGTCGACACTGCACGACGCGGGAGCGTGTGAGGTTGTCGGCGTGACCAATCAGCGCGCGACGACCATCGTGTTCGATCCTCGCACTGGCACTCCCGTCGGACCGGCGCTCAGCTGGCAGGACCTTCGCACCGTGATCGACTGCCTCGTTCTTCAAGGCAGCGGCATTCGGCTTGCGCCAAACCAGTCTGCGACGAAGGTGAAGTGGCTCGTCGAACAGTCAGGACGACCCGCGCACGAGCTTGCCTTCGCGACGATCGAAACGTGGATCGCCTGGCACCTGAGCGAGCGTTCGACCTACGTCTCGGATCACTCGAATGCGAGCGTGAGCGGGCTCGTCGACGTGCACCTCGACGGGTGGGACCAATCGACGTTGCGCGCGCTCGGCGTCCAAGAGATTGCGCTCCCTCGGCTGGTGAGCACCATGGGCACCTATGGCGTCGCCAGTGCGCTCGATGGCGCGCCAGCTCTCACGGCGCTGATCGGCGATCAACCGGCGTCGCTCTTCGGGCAGTCCTGTGTTCGATCGGGCGCGAAGATCACCTTTGGCACCGGCGCGATGCTCGATATGGTGCATGAGACTGCGGCACCGACAACACTGTCGCGTTACGCATCAGGCTGCTACCCGACCGTCGTGCGCAGTGACGGCGAGCGGGTCACCTGGGGCGTTGAGGGCATCATTCTGAACGCAGGGTCCTGCGTCGAATGGCTCAAAGAGCTCGGCCTCATGGCGACGGTCGATGAATCAGAGACACTCGCAGCGAGCGTTGCCACCACCGACGGCGTCTCCTTCGTTCCCGCCTTTTCGGGGCTCGGAACCCCACGCTGGGACTTTGGTGCACGTGGCGCGTTCTTCGGCCTCACCCGCGGCTCCTCGCGGGCCCACCTCGTGCGCGCAGTCCTCGACGGCATCGCCCAGCGAGGCGCCGATCTGCTCGACGCGGCAGAAGCCGAAGTCGGCGTCAAGCTCGGTCAGTTGCGCGTGGACGGCGGGATGAGCGTCAATCGCTACTTCATCCAGCGACTTGCCGACTTCTCTGGGCGAGAGGTTGCGGTCTCGTCCGAGCGTGAAGCGACAACGCGCGGCGCCGGACTCATGGCCCTCGTAAGCGCCGGACACCTCGACGTCAACGACGTGGGAGGACTGTGGTTGCCGGGCTTCGTCGCGCACCCGTCACTCGGTGATGGCGGGAGGTCGCTCGTCAGGGAGCAGTGGGCGGCAACTATCGAACGCGCGGCCCGCACCATCCCAGGCCTGTCCGAGGTCTCCTTCTAACCCGACCACGGTGCGAGGGCGAGCGCATTCTCGAGCGTTGTCACCTCGTTGAGCACGGGTCGAGACTTGGTGAGTCCGCGAGGATTGCTGAGCGCGACGACGCCGGTGACGAGCCCGTGACGCGAATAGAGCGCCAGCCACTTCAGCTCCTCGGGGCTACCTTCAACGAGCGTCACCTCGTCACTCGGGTGCGGATGGCCAAGCAGCTGGATCTTCCTTCCCATCTGATCAGACCAGAAGTACGGCACCATCGGAACGATCGCTCGGTCATCCGACATCCATCCGCGAGCGAGCTCCAAGGCGTGCTCGACGGCGAGCTGCCAGTGTTCGATGCGCACAAGCTCATCCCCGTCGACGCCGCGAAGAGGAAACTTGGCCACGTCACCGATAGCGGCGACGTGCGGAGCCGCTTCAAAGTTCCGATCGACCACGATGCCACCGTCGAGCGCGAGACCCGACGAGGCGAGCCACTCGAGATCGAGCGCCGAGCCCACCGCCGCCAGCACCGCACTCGCTTCGATTGCCTCGCCGTCTTCCAGATGCACCGTGGCCCGACTGTCGCTGACCGCCACGTCACGAACCTGCTGACGCGTGCGCAGGTCGATACCCGCGGGGGCGGCCATCAGCTGCAGCCACGCCGACACTTCGGCGCCAAGGACAGTAATGAGCGGGCGCTCAGCAGCTTCGAGCACGATCGGCACAAGTCCTCGCGCCTTGATCGACGTCGCCGCCTCGCCACCGATAAAGCCTCCGCCGATGATGACAACGACGCTGTCGGGCGCGAGCCCTTCCAGCGTCTCGCATAGCCGCAGCGCGTCGTCGTAGCTGCGAAGCGTCATGAGCTCGCCCGACGACGGATACGACAGCGGCCGAGCGCGCGCTCCTGTCGCAATCACCACGTGCGTGCCCGCTATCTTCTTTCCACTCGCGAGCTCGACGGTCGTCGACTCGACGTCGAGAGCAACCGCTCTATCACTCAGCAGTATCGTCGCGTGCGAGTCGGCAAGCTTTTCGGGGGTCGCGAGAGTCGACTTGCTGACGTCCCAGCGCCCCGAGAGCACCTGCTTGGAGAGCGGAGGCCGGTCGTAGGGAGCGTGCGCTTCGTCGCCCACGAGGGTGATCGCACCCTCATAGCCTTCTCCTCGAAGGAATTCGACCAGGCGCCAACCCGCCAGGCCAGCGCCGACGACGATGACGTGATCGCTTGGCTGCAGGGTCACGCGGAAAACATAGCGAGCCACTGCTCGAGGCTCGCCACAGAGAGCACGGGGTTCCGCTCGCGCACGGCGCCCATCGGCAAGGAACTCTCAGGCGAGTACAGGTGACCCGGAAAGAGTACCGTCTCGTCACTCACCGTGGAGAGCCGTTCGTTGAGTGAGACGAAGAGCTCACGAGCGTCCCCACCGGGAAAGTCGGTGCGCCCGCACCCGTCGATGAACAGCGTGTCGCCGCTCAGCAAGCCTCCCTCGACGAGCAGGCACTGGCTCCCCGGGGTGTGTCCCGGGGTGTGCAGCAACGTCACCTGCACGTCGCCAACGTTCAGCTGATCGCGGTCTTTGTGGGCGACGAGCGCCGCTTCGTCGATGCCGGTCCGCTCGATGATCCAGCTCACTTCGTGTTCGTTGACGTGGATGGGAACACCCGTCATCTCGCGCAACTCCACAATGCCCGCGACGTGCTGGCTGCCAATCAGCGATCCGCCGATGTGATCGGGGTGGTAGTGCGTCGCGACCGCACCGACGAGCGTCATGCCATCGGCCTTCAGCATCTCGAGCAATTCACGCGGGCGATATGCCGGATCGACAAGCAGCACCTCACCGCTGCGCGGGTCACCGATCGCGTACGTGAAATTGCGCATCGACAGCGCTACGGCGTCTCCCACCGCGAAATCGCGACCAGCGAGCAGTTGGCGGAAGTAGAAGCGGTCGCTCATTCGTCGTCGATCACGCGTGCGATGCGCGGCGTCAGTTCGTCAACCTTCGCCCTCGTGAGCGCAAGGCGTGCCTCCAGCGACTCGATGATCGCCGTCGCGCGCTCGAGCTTGGCGAACAGGTCATCGACCGACACTTCGCCCTCATCGAAGGACGCGACGATGGCGTTCAGCTCGTCAGCCGCATCGTTCCAGTCACTGACGTTGCTCATGGTGATCCCTTCATGTCGCCTACCGTGGCCTCGAACGTCCCGTCGCTCACCAGCACGCGCACCTCATCCCCGGCGGCGATGTCCGCTAGTGACTTTACGACAGCCCCGTTGGAGTCCGTGACCACCGACCAGCCCTGGGCGAGTCGTCGGGCCGGGTCGTAGGCGGCGAGCAGCTGGCGATCGCTCGCGAGCATTCGGGCCGCCGCGCCCAGCACGTGCCCGCTTTGCATCACGAGGTGCTGGCGCGTGCTCGCGAGGTGGCGCTCTTCGCTGCGCAGGCGGTCGCGCACGGCAAAGATCATCGTCCGGCGGCGCTCGGCGAGATAGACGGACGCTTCTTCTAGCACGTCGCCGCTCGCTTCGAGCACCCGTTGCGCGGGCGCCTGGACGTTCGCCTCGTACCAGCGCGCGACCAACGCCGCGACCTCCTCGCCGAGCTTGGTCGGCGTGATTGCCCGAGTGTGCGCGACGAGGTCGGCGACGGACTCATCGCCCGTGTGGCCGATGCCAGTAAAGACGGGCGTCGAGGAGCCGGCGATCGCGCGCGCGACTCGCTCGTCGTCGAAGCACACGAGGTCGCCCTTGGAACCACCGCCCCGCACGACACAGATCACGTCGACGCCGTGCTCGTCGAGCGTCGCGATGGCCGCCGCAATCTGACGCGGCGCGGCGTCGCCCTGGACGACCGTCTTTACGAGGGTGATGGCGAAGCTGAATCTCGAGTTCACCAGCTGGCCGGTGAAGTCGTTGTACCCCTCGGTCCCGGGGCTCGCGACCAGCCCAATACGCAGCGGTACCGGAGAGAGCGCGGTGCGCTTGTTGACGTCCAACAGTCCTTCGGCGATGAGACGGGCGATGAGTTCTTGACGCCGACGCGCAACGTCACCGAGCAGTCCTTCGACGTCGATCTCGGTGATGGAAAAGCCGATCTTTCCCTGGGGCGCGTACACGTCGACGTAGCCGTAGAAGCTCACGACCATCCCCACCTTGAGGGTCACGCCCTCGGCGGCGAGGCGACGCTTCAGCGGAGCCCAGGGCGTGGCCCAGCAGTGAGTGTTCAAGACGGGTCGTTTGGTATCGCTCGACGCGGTCCCCGCATCAACCAGGTCGACGTACACATGGCCCTTCTCATAGACCTTGGCGATCTCACCGCGTACCCAGTGGGGGCGTCTTCGACCGAACTCGGCTTCGAGGTGGGCGGTGAGCAATTGGTAGAACTCGCCCACCTCTAAGACGGGCTGATCGGTCGCTGCATCAAGTACCACGAGGCGAGGCTACCGGAGGTCTGTAACCGGATTGTTGCTTGTCCCTACGTGATGGGTGTGTCAAACTTGACTCGGATGGTGAGTCGACTAGGTGGCCGCGCCGACCGGTAACGGGCGGTGAGGAAAGTCGGGGCTCCACAGGGCAGGGTGCTCACGAAATGTGAGTCGCGGTGACGTGCAGGACAGTGCCACAGAAAACAGACCGCCGATGGCTCGGGCAACCGAGTACAGGTAAGGGTGAAACGGTGCGGTAAGAGCGCACCAGCATCTTGGGCAACCAAGATGGCTCGGTAAACCCCACCCGGAGCAAGATCAAACATGGGAGGCGGCCCGCACGCTTCGTAAAGAGGCACTCCCGAGGTAGATCGCTGAGATGGATGGCTACCCAACCTTCGTCTACGAAGGCAGACAGAACCCCGCTTACAGGTCGACTCACCATCCCTCGACCTCTGTAACCGCTACTCGAAAGGATGAACCGTGCTGCACTTGCCCTACCGCGAGCTGCCCGTGGACGACCCCGGCACGCCGGACACCGGTTCACCTCTTCGCTACCTCGGATGGCTCGCCCGTCACCAGAAATGGCTCCTCTCGCTGAACGCGCTGTTCGGCATTGGCTGGATGGTGGCCCAGGCGCTCGTCTGGGCCGCGGTCGGTGCTGCCATCGATCACGGCGTCGAGCACCACGACACGCCCGAACTGCTCAAGTGGGTCGGCGTGGTGATAGTGCTCGGCCTGATCCAGGCCGTGTGCGGCTCCCTGCGCCACCAACTTGCGGTCACAAACTGGATGAACGCGGCCTACCGCACCATCCAGGTCATCGGACGACACATCTCGACAACAGGGCCGGCCCTCACTGACGAGATTCCCGCGGGCGATGTCGTCAATACCGTCGCTGCCGACGCGATGCGCATCGGCAGCTCCTACGACAGCTTCGCTCGATTCTCAGGTGCCATCGTGGCCTGGATCGTCGTGTCCTTCATCTTGCTATCGACCTCGGTCGAGCTCGGTCTGGTCGTGCTGCTCGGCGTACCGATCCTGGGCTCACTGACCGTGCCGCTGATGAGGCCGCTCCACCGTACCCAAGCCGCCCAGCGCGAGGCAGCGGGACGGCTCGCCGCCCTTGGCTCGGACACCGTCGCGGGACTGCGAATCCTGCGCGGCGTCGGCGGTGAGGACGTCTTCTTCGAGAACTACCGTCGCCAAAGCCAGCGAGTGCGCGCGGCCGGCAACCGCATCGCCGCTCCCCAGGCCGGACTCGAGTCGGGCCAGGTGCTGCTGCCAGCGATCTTGACCGGCATCGTGACCTTTCTGGGCGCGCGCGACGTCATGAACGGGACACTCCAACCCGGCGAGCTCGTCGCCTTCTTCGGCTACTCGATGTTCCTCACCACGCCACTGCGCACCGCGATCGACTACGTCATCATGTCGACGCGCGCATACGTCGGCGCGGGCAAGGTACTGCGTGTGCTCGCGATCGAGCCCATCGTCAAAGACCCCGAGCACCCCGTGGCGTGGCCCGCGCGACTTACTCGCTTGGAAGACCGTCGTAGCGGTCTCGTGCTGGAGCGCGGACAGCTCGCGGGGCTCGTCGCCGACTCCCCCGACGATGCGGTGCTGCTCTGTGATCGCCTCGGTCGTTTCGTCGCTGACAGCGACGGTGTCTTCGTCAATGGGGTCGCGATCGACGCGTATCGTCTCGACGACGTTCGCTCGCACATCGTGGTGAGCGAGATCGAGCCTCGGCTCTTTTCGGGTGAGCTGCGCTATGAGTTGATGCCCCATGGTCTCGTCGACGACGAACGCATCTTTCAGGTCCTGCAGGCGACGAGCTCGCTCGACGTGCTCGACGCGCTCGAGAACGGGCTCTCGACGATCGTCGAAGAACGGGGGCGCGGGTTCTCAGGCGGACAGCGCCAACGACTCAGCCTGGCGCGAGCCATTCTAAGCAACGCCGATGTCTTGATCTTGGTCGAACCGACGTCGGCGGTCGACACCCACACCGAAGGACGCATCGCGGCGCGCTTGAGCGACGTGCGCGGGATCCACACGACGCTCGTCGCCTCGACGAGCCCGTTGATGCTCGAAAAGATGGACGAGGTCTTTCTCGTCCTCGAAGGCAAGGTGGTCGAGCACGGCACGCCCAGCGACCTGGTGGCGCGATCGTCGAAGTACCGCCAGATCGTCTTGCGAGAGGACACCTAGTGCAGCTGCCCGTCGCAAACTCCGCCACCGTCCTCGCCTACGCGAAGGTCCTCATACGAGAGCACCGCCGCGCCCTCGCGCGCATGCTCTCGCTGTACGCGTTGGCGGCCGTCATGGCGCTCGTCCCCGCGTGGGTGATCGGTGAGATCACCAACTTCGCCTCATATCACCAGCTCACGGAGCCCAAGATCACTGACTACGTCGGACTGCTTGTCGTCGCGTCGCTCGCCTATGCCGTGCTCACCTACTTCGCCCGTCGTCGCAGCTACGTGCTCGGCGAGACCGTCTTTGCGCAGCTACGCGAGGAGTTCCTCCAAAACGTGCTCGCCCTGCCGCTCGCCGAGGTGGAGCGCGCCGGCACGGGCGACCTGCTGAGTCGTACCACCAACGACATGGAGTCGCTCTCGCGCACGGTGCGATTCGCCGTGCCCGAGTGGCTCGTCGCGATCCTCCAAGCGGTGTTAACGATGGGCGCAATGCTGCTCGTGAGTCCGCTTGCCAGCGTGGCGAGCCTCGTCTCGCTGCCGGTGCTGTTCTTCTCCACGCGTTACTACCTGCGCTACGCGACCCCCGGCTATCGCCGCGAGCGTATGAGCTACGCCACGATGTCGGGCTCGGTTGCAGAGACCGCCGAAGGCGCGCGCACGATTGACGCGCACCGTCTCGGAACCCGCCAGGTGACGCGCATCGAGGACAACGTCCGTGAGTCGTTCTACTCCGAGATGTACACGCTGTTGATGCGAATGATTTGGTTTCCAACGGTCGAGGGCGCCTTCGCCCTCGCGGTCGCTGTGACGCTCGCCTGGAGCGGATGGCTCGCCATCAACGGGCACGTGTCAATTGGCGCCGCGACCACCGTCACCCTCTACGTCGTTCAGATCAACGACCCGCTCGACCGCATCGTGTCCTGGCTCGACGAGATCCAGATCGGCCAGACCTCGCTGGCGCGCCTCGTCGGCGTGTCCGTCGTGCACGACGATCGACCAACGAGCGGACCCGAGCCGACGAACGAGACCATCACCCTGCACGACGTCCGTTACGCGTACCGCGAGGGCCACGACGTGCTCAATGGCATCAACCTTGTGGTTCGCCCCGGTGAGCGACTGGCCATCGTTGGACCCTCGGGCGCTGGCAAGTCGACGATCGGACGACTCATCGCGGGCATCGACGCGCCGCGCAGCGGCTCGGTGCGCGTGGGTGACGTCGAGGTCGCCCAGATGCCGCTCGCCGACCTGCGACGCCACGTCGCGCTCGTCACCCAAGAGCACCACATATTTATCGGCACCGTGCGTGACAACCTGGCCCTCGCCCGACCCGAGTCGAGCGACGCAGAGATCGAGGGAGCCTTGGCGGCCGTCGACGCACTGGAGTGGGTCAATCTCTTACCAGAAGGCATGGGTACCGAACTCGGCACGACGGGCTATCCCATCACGCCCGCACAAGCCCAACAGTTGGCGCTCGCGCGCCTCGTCCTGAGCGACCCGCACACACTCGTCCTCGACGAGGCGACCGCGCTGCTGGATCCGCGCGCGGCCCGTCACCTTGAGCGATCCCTGAGCGCGGTCCTCGCAGGTCGAACGGTCATCGCGATCGCGCACCGTCTCCACACCGCCCACGACGCCGACCGCGTCTGTGTCGTTGTCGATGGGGTTGTCGCGGAGCTCGGCACGCACGAAGAGCTCGTCGCGCTGAACGGCGAGTACGCAGCGCTGTGGAGCAGCTGGCGGAACGAGAAGCCCACCGCACCGTAGGCTTTCGTCGTGGCCGAGTATCTCCGTAGTGACGAGGTGCTCGCCTGCGTTCACCGCGTCGCGCTCAGCCGTGGCGCGCCCTTCGCCTACATTTTGCCCGCTCCCACACCCGAGTTCGAGCGCCGTCGCAACGCCGCCGCCGAACATCGCGAGCGCATCATCGAGCGCCTGGCGCTCTTGCACCCCGACGCCTCGACGCCAACGAGCGTGGAAGAGACGAGTCGTCTGATGCGCGAAGGATGCGAGCTCATCGTGCGTCCGCGTCTCGCGCGTGACGAAGCGGCCCAGCGCAGTGCCTCGGTGCACGTGCTCGTGCGCGTGGGTCGTGACGAGGAGCGCTTCGCCTATTCACCAATACTTATCAAGAACCACGAGGTCGTCGAAATCGCGAGCACTCGTCGCACCCTTGAGGGCTCGCTCGAGCGGCTGCGCCCGAGCGAGGCAGCGTACGTTGATGGCTACGGCACACGTTCGGCGCTGCCGATGACGAGGAGCGGCCTCGCCCTCGCCCAAGCGACTCGCGTCCTGGAGGCGCTCGGCCACGTGGACCCCGCCGCACGTGTGGGGGTCGTCGACCGCCAGGGTCGGCTGTGGTGGTTCGAGCTCGCGACCTCCAGCTATCCGCGATTCAATCTTGTCGCCTACGACCGCCTGTACCGCGAACGTCTCGACGTTCTCCTCGCCCACGCGGAGTGGGTGCGGCACGACGGCGCCTTCCCAACGGCGCCCTACTGGCACCGCGAGTGTCCCGAGTGCCCCTTCCGCGAGTACTGCGAAGAGCAGCTGGAAAAGCTCGACGACGTCTCACTGGTTCGCTTCACGTCATTCTCACAGCAGCTGCTGATGCGCGAACATGGCGTTGACACGCGAGCGCAGCTCGCTCGTCTCGATCCCGTGCGAGCACGCCGGGCCCGCAGCACCGTGCTCAACCCCCTTGAGCCACACCGGCCCGAAGAGGTGCTCGGCCATTCGATCGACAAGCTCGATGACCTGATCTATCGCGCTCGCGCCTTCGAGCGCGGAAGCTCATTGCGCGTCGTTGACGCGAGCGCGGTGGGGTGTCCCACCGCGGACATCGAAGTTGACGTCGATATGGAGAGTTACGAGGACGCGACCTATCTCTGGGGCGCGAGCGTCACCGTGAACCAGACGACACCCGGAATCGAGGAGGGCTACTACGCATTCGTTGACTGGGGCGAGCTCAACCACGATGCCGAGGCGCGGATCTTTCGAGACTTCTGGACGTGGCTCAGCGGGATCCGAGAGCTCTGTGCGCGACAGGGTCGTACCTTCGCCGCCTACTGTTTCTGGGCCCAAGCCGAAGACGGCGCCATGAATAGAGCGGTTGACCCGCCACTGCCCAGTGGCCCGACTGCGGTTGATCTCTTCGACTTTCGCAGTGCGACACCGTCGGTGTGGATCGACATGCACGAACAGGTCAAGCGTCAGATCCAAACCGAGGGTCCATTCGGCCTCAAACAGCTCGCGGTGGCGGCGGGCTTTCACTGGCGCGATCCGAACCCGAGCGGTGAGGCGTCCATGCTCTGGTATGAAGTCGCATGCCGTGACGATTCTCCCGGCGCCGCGGCCTCGCGCGAGCGCATCATGGCCTACAACGAAGACGACTGCCGTGCGACCAAGGCGTTGCGTGACTGGTTGAATGGCCCCGCGCGCCTGCTTGCACATCGCGACGACCCTCTCTAGTTCAAGTGCTCGATCATTAGCATTATGCGGTGGCCTCCGCATCGTCCCAGTCGTCGAGCGCCACTGCTGTGACGAAAGCACGAGTCGTCGGGGCCACCTCGACGATCTTCTCCCTGGCGCTCGCCGCTCTCACCGCGCTCGGTGTGACCGACCTCGCCCGACGTCACTTTGGCGCGGGTCTTGGGCTCCTCGTCGCCGTCGTGGCCCTGCGCTGGCTGCTTGCTACGTCGCTCGACGAATGGGGCGACTCCGCGGCCGCGCGAGTCCGAGCCCGTTGGCGCGTTCAGCTGGTCACCCACTTCGCGATGCCGCGTACCGAGGGCGAATGGGCTCGTGGGGACCTGGCGCTCGCCATTGACCAGGCTGGCGAGGGGCCGTCGCTCGAACGCCTTGCGGCGAGCGCCGCCAGCTCCTTACTTGGCGTCTTCGTAATCTTCTGGGCAGCTGGCTGGCTGCCATTTGTTATTACCGTGGCACTGCTCGGTGTCGCCGCACCGCTCTACCAGCGCGCGGGTCGGCGCAGCGAGAAGCTCGCCAAGGGCTATCAGGAGCGGCGCGCGACCCTCGAGGCTCGCCAACTGGAGATCCTCCAGCACGCTCCCGAACTTCGCGCGCTCGGGGCCGTCACCTACGGCGCCAATGAGATCGCCGCGATCTCTGACAGTGAGCACGCGCTCGCGCTCCGAGCGATTCGCGTCGCGCTCGAGTCCTCACTCGTCACCGAGTTCTTGAGCGGAGTCAGCATCGGTCTCGTCGCGATGGTCGTCGGCTTCGGTCTGCTCGGGGGACGCCTCAGCCTCGTGCGCGCGCTCGTGGCGGTCCTGGTCACCGCCGAGCTGTTCACGCAAGTGCGGCGCTACGGCGTCGAGTTTCATCGTCGAGACGACGCCCAGCACGCCCTTGACGCTCTCCAGTCGCTGACGACGACGGGCCGGCACGTCGCCGGCGACGAACTGTTGATCGCCGAAGCGCTCGTCACCGAGGCCCGCGATGAGAGCGTGTCGCTACGCGTGCACCGCGGCGACCGCGTCGTGATCAGCGGACCATCTGGCGTGGGCAAGACCACGCTGCTCCACACGCTGCTCGAGTGGCGTCCCGCCAGGTCGGGCATGTCACAGCGCAGCAACGAGCCAATTGGCTTCGTGAGTGCAGAGAGCACGCTACTGTCTGGATCGCTGCGCGACAACCTGGTCCTGGGCACCGCGATCCCCGACGAGAAGCTCATCGCACGTCTTCGCTCACTCGGTCTCGTCGGCGAGCGCTTCCGCGACCTCGACGCTGAGCTCTTGAGCGACGGGCGCGGTCTCAGTTCGGGAGAGAGGGTTCGTCTCGTGCTTGCGAGAGCCCTGCTCCACCAATCGACGCTGCTCGTACTCGACGACATCGCGGGCGTCCTCGATACCGAGTCCCGCGATGACATTCGCGTCGTCTTGGACGAGCTTCACGACGTCGCGATCATCGAAGCGACCGTCGACACTCCGCTGCTGACGACGGCGACACATCGCATCGAGATTCAACCGTGAACGAAGACCTCGCTCGCCTCCGCCGATGGCTCCGCCGCGCGCAGCCTCCACGTCAACAGCTGCTACGAGCACTGCTCATGGGCTTCGTGGCGACCGCAACCAGCGTGGCGCTGCTCGTGGGCGCCATTGCACTGCTCGTCGAAAGCTCAACGCGACCAGGACTACGCGCCGTTGCGATCGTGCTTGTGTTCGTCGAGCTGTTCGCGTTCTTGCGCTCACCCCTGCGATTCGGTGAGCGCCTCTCCGCGCACCGGCTCGGCTACGCCGCCGTCACCAGATGGCGTCGCTGGCTCGTTCTCGTCGTCGGCCAACTCGACTACTCCCAGTGGCGCACGTACGCCTCGGGCGACCTGTTAGAGCGCGCACTCCGCGATACCGACGAGCTGCAGGACCTATGGCTGCGGTTCGTCATCCCATTCCTCGACATCGTTGCCGTCATGATCGCGAGCGATGTCGTCGTAGCGGCGCTGCCCCCGCACGGCCACTGGTGGGCCTACGCGGCGAACCTCTTCGTCCTCCAGGCGATCGGTGTCGGCGGCCTCAGCTATCTTGCTCGCGGCGAACTCGCGCGCGATCGCGAGCTGCGTCGCGCTCGCGGGATCTATCGCGCCGCACTGGTGGAGCTGAGCGCCGCCACTCCCGAGATCGCGCTGCTCGGACGAGCAACACACGCTGAGTCTCGATCCGAACTCGCGACCGCGATCCTGCAGTCAGGCGAGCGCGACCTGCGACGCTATCGTCGTTCATCGAACGTCGTCGTAGTTGTCGTGTCAATGCTCGCGCTCGTCGGCGTCATCAGTCATCCCGCGACCTCGAGCGTGTGGCTCGTCGTCGCGACGATGATCGGACTAGCGAACTTCGAGCTCCTCTCGAACATCCGCTCATCTCTGCGCGCGGCGGTGGAAGTGAGCGGCGGCGGCGAGCGACTCGAAGCCCTCGCGACGACGGTGCATTCGGGGACGCGAGCCTGGCCCGACGATGCCTCGCTGGGGATGGAGCACCTCACTCTCGACGAGGACGGCCGAACCCTCGTAGACGACGCCGATCTCACCGTCGCGCCCGGCCTGCGCGTGGCCGTCACTGGCGAGTCCGGCGTCGGAAAGTCAACGCTCCTGCGCGCGCTCGCACGACTCGACTCGGCGACATCGGGCTCCATCACCATCGGCGGCATATCGATAACGGACATCGCCGAAGACGACTTCCGCCGACACCTCACCTATGTCGCGAGTGAACCGGGTCTCACGCGTGGCTATGCCGTCGACGTCGTCGCGTTGGGGCGATCCAGCGAACGAGACCCACACCGCGATCTCGCGACGCTCGGTGTCGAAAGTGATCGCACGACGCGCTTCGAGGAGTTGTCGCGCGGGGAGCGAGTGCGTGTCGCGATCGTGCGTGCGCTCGTGACGAGTCCCTCGATCTACGTGCTCGACGAGCCCACTGCGGGACTTGGACGCGACGAGACCGCACGTGTGCTGGACCTGCTTGCCGGAACGGGCGCGACGGTCATTGTCGCCACGCACGACAACGACGTCGTGACCTGGTGCGATGTGATTGTCGAGCTGCGCGCCAGCGAACTCCTTCGCGTAACGAGGTGAAGACCGTTATGCTCTCGCGCCGGGTCGTTCATGTGAAATTGCTCACAACGCGCTGAATATTGGCTTTGGCTAGCACAGTAGAGGTTCTTCACGAACTAATTTCTTGACATTGGCTGGGGGGGCCAAACATCGAGCGCCCGCCTGTTCTGGTAACGGAACAGGCGGGCTCCGTTGTTTCAAATGCCCTTTGCGGCGCACCTTATGGTGAGAGCGTGTCCAACACGTTCGTTTGAGACGGCCCAGGCCGACACTCGACCCCTGTTGCGAGGTTGGCTGCACGTAGGCAGAGCGGTTGTCCTCGCAGGATGCTCGCCGATCCTGTTTCTTCGCGCGCACAACTGGGTTCAGGTTGGCTGGATACCGTGCTTCGTGCTCGGCCTCGAGGCGATGCTCATGACGAGCGCTCTGTTTCATCGCGTGCATCGGTCAGCAAGTCACCGCCCAGCCATGAAGCGAGCCGACCACTCGGCGATCTTTCTCGCCATTTACGGGCAGTTAACTTGCCATCGCGGGGCTGATTATGCACGGGACGATTCGACTAGTTCTCCTGCTGATCGTCGCTGGTGGCGCCCTGGTCGGGGCGACAATCCGACAATTCGCTCTCGACACACCCAAGTGGGTGAATACCCTTCCTTATCTGCGCATGGGGTGGGCGGCCGTGGCCGTTTTGCCCCAGATCTATCGCGGCGGCGGACCGAATTGCTTCGCGCTGGTGATCACTGGAGGAATCGCCTACACCCTTAGTGCACTCGCCTACGGATTCAAACGCCCACAGCTCGCCCCGCGGGTCTTCGGCGATCACGAGCTGTTCCACGCCACGACACTTGTCGGAGCGGGACTCAACTTCGCCGTGCCGTTGCCCTCCGCTAAAGCAGCGGTACCGCGTTGTAGCGAATGAGCTGGGGCACATCCGCGCGGACTCCAATCACGCTCATGGAACCGTTCTCGAGTCGCATGCGCCAGGCCGTCGCGCCCGACGCGCCGAGTGCCCACACGATCGCCGACTTGATCGGCGACACGTGGCTCACGATCGCGAGGTGATGGGTCGATGAGTGCAAGAGACTGGACTCGTCCTCCAACAGCCCTTCCAGCTCCGCGCGCACACGCTTGTCGACGTCCGCGAGCGACTCTCCACCCCCAAAGGCGACGTCGTGATCGAACTCAAAGGCGCGCCAGTGCTCGGTCGTCATGAGCGACAGCGACGTGCCGTCGAGATCGCCGTAGTCGACTTCGATGAAGGCATCTTTCACGATGGGCTGGCGTCCAGGCAAGGCGATCGCCGCCGTCTCTCGCGCACGAGCGAGCGGCGATACCCACACTTCGTCGATATCGGTGAGATAGGGCGCGAGCGCTCGGGCTTGTCGCTCGCCCAGCTCGGTCAGGTGCGCGTCGCTTCGCCCAACGAGGAGACCCTGCTCGTTGGTCGTCGACTGTCCGTGACGAATCAGCGTGATCACGGCAACAAGAGTCGCCCGCACTCGGGACAGTCCATGAAGGTGTCCTCGGGCAGCGACTTGAAGCGGTCATAGTCGAGCGGGGCGAGCGCGATCCGGCACCCGTCACAGCGACCGTCCACCACCTGGGCCGCGCCCGATCCCCCCACGCGTGCCATCGCCGCGTCGTAACGAGTGCGCACCCCGCCCGACGCGGCACGGGCTGTCTCTTCGCGCGTGCTCGCGAGCGCGACGAGCTCCTCATCGAGCGAGGCTTCGAGGTCCTTGATGGTCGCCTGGAGTTCCGCTCGTCGCCTGACACCCGGCTGAGCGCGCTGCTTGATCATCTCGACGTCCGCTTCTTTCGGTTCAAGCTCGACGAGCAGCTCGAGTTCTCGGTCCTCACTCGCAGCAAGCACGGCGCGTACGTGCGTGAGCTCGCTCTGCATGGCGCTCAGTTCTCTCGCGTTTGCGGTAGAGAGGGAGAGCGCACTGTCGAGATCATTGACACGCTTCTTCAGTCGAAGCGACTCCGCGGCGACCACGTCATACTCACTCTTCAGCGGCGCCACCACACCTTCGGCAGCACGAAGGTCCACGAGCAGCAGGCGCAACTCGGCTTCAAGTGACGCGAGCTCCGTCCGCTCTGGAAGATGGGTCCTTTGTGCACGCACGCGATCGATCCAGCGGTCGGCCTCCATGAGGGCCCGCAACGAATCTGCTGAACTCACGCGGTCAGTCTGTCACGCCGAAGACAGCACTTGACTCGGCGAGCTTCGCGAGTGCAGGTGCGAGGTTCGGTTCGGCGCGGGCCATCGCCGACGGGAAGTCGAACCAGTAAACGTCGGGGCTCTCGTCTTCGGGAGGTTCGGGGTCGACTGGTGGCGCGAGCAGCACGTACCGCAGGTCGTAGTGCGTATGCCCGCGCGGCCCCGCGTGCACGTCGACGTGAAAGAGCGAAACCGGTTCGAGGTGACGCACGTCGAGTCCCGTCTCCTCCGTCGTCTCGCGCACACACGCGACCTCGGGTGTCTCGCTTTCGTCGATGTGCCCGCCGGGCTGCACCCAGATGCCGAGGCGCCGGTGTCGGTGCAGGATCACCCCGCGCGTGGACACCACGAACGCCGACGCAGTGACGTGATGATCGTTCTCGGTCTCAGAGAATGGATGACCGGGCCAGTTGAGTCGATCGAGCGTCAACGCGATCGACTCAATCTCACGCTGGTCCACGGGGCTTATGCGCTCTATCTGCTCGCGCAGCGTCTCGATCACTGATCTTCCAGGAACGTCCGCACCGATGGCGGCACTTCCACTGCGCCGCTCGCCATCGCGCCGCGAGTGTCGGGCACTGGCGCTTCAAAAACGAGACGGGCGGGAATCGTGCCCGCCCAGACGTGCAGCGCTTGATCGTCGAGATCGTCATCGGTCTCGCCGTGGGAGATCTTCGCCGAGGCTTCGTCGATGCGCACCGCGACGAGCATGGTCAGGCGTTGCTCCGACTCGGTGATGGGACGAGCCTCGCCCGCTCGTCCTGGAAGCACGCGATCGACGAAACGGTCAAGCAGGCGACGCTTCTCGTCGTTGTCAAGAACCTCGTGCGCTTCACCGATCACGACGACCGATCGGTAGGCGATCGACGACTCAAAGCCGCTTCGCGCCACACGTATCCCATCGAAGATGGTGACCGTGACGAAGGCCTCGCCCGCACGTGCGACGGACTTCAACATCTCATTCGAAGGGCTGCCGTGCAGGTACAGGATGCTTCCTTCGCGCAGGTGCAGCGTCGGCAGCGCGCAGGGCTTGCCGTGAACCGTCGCGGCGACGTGGGCGACCCACGCCTCGTCCAAGATGGCAAAGATCGTTGCTTCGTCGTAAGACGCCTTCTTCGCGAGTCGCCGCACACGGGTCCTGGGGCCCGGGCCGAGCTGCTCGCTACTCACGGATAGATCTCACCTCTGAAAAAGGTTCTCGCCATGCCCGCGACTTCGACGTTGTGCTCGAACAGACGCGCGTACATGATGCCGCCCCGAGTGCTCGCCTGCCGCACGGTGACGGTGGGTGATCCCATCTTCTCGACCCACCACGGCGCGACCGCGCACATCGCACTGCCCGTGACGGGATCTTCGGCGAGCCCGAGGCGCGGAGCGAAGACACGAATGGAGACGTCGACCTCTGGGCCGCCGTAGCAGGCGGCGATGATGATGGAGCTGGGCACCAAGAACAGACTGATCGGATCGACGCTCAACGCACAGAGCGTCTCGTAGTCGTCGACGATGGCGAGCACGCCCGAAGGTCCTGCCTGGAAGGCCTCGTCGACGTGACCGAGCGCGTCACCGAGCGCGGCGGGGTCGATTGGTTCGAGGTACGCCCGCGGCAGGTCGATCCCCACGAGGCGATCTGGGAGCTGGCGACCGGAGAGCACCCCGGAGCGAGTCGCAAAGAAGAACTCATGGCCGGGAGACTCGAGCTCGTTGAGGAGCACGTGCACGGCCGCAAGGGTCGCGTGCCCGCAGAGCTCGACCTCGACAGTCGGCGTGAACCAGCGAAGCGACCACTGATCACCGACCCGGCGCACGAAGGCGGTCTCGGAGACGCCTAGCTCAAAGGCGATCTGTTGGAGTTCGTCGTCGGGCAGTGCGCGTTCGAGCAGCACGACGACCGCGGGATTGCCGCGCTCGTTCTCGCCGATGAATGCGTCCACCCACCACAGTCGATGGCCGAATGCGACGTCGACGGATTCCACCACTAGAGACTGCCACAACCGTGATGGACCCCCCGGTAGTGTTGAGCGGTGCGTGTAGCGACGTTTAACCTTCACGCCGGTGTCGACGGTTGGGGTCGGCCTACAGGAGTCCTCGAGGTCGTCAAAGAGCTCAACGCGGACCTGTTGATCCTGCCCGAGCTATGGCGCGCGGACGATGGTCCCGACTTCTACGAGGATCTCTCGACGTCACTCGCCATGACGGGAGCCTTCGCCCCGCTTGCCACGGGCGAGCGCGTGACCTCGGGCGTGGGGTCATCGTCATGGCAGCCGCTGCTCGCCCACTTCGTCGGTGAGCGTGGCCTTTTCTTTGGCGAGCACCGAAAGCTCACCAAGGACCAGCTCGCGAACCGTGCGCTCCTCGAGCACGTCGAACGCGGAACCTGGGGGCTCGGACTCCTCACTCGCCTGCCCGTCGAAGACGTGAGCATCATCTCCCTCGGACGCCTGCCGCGAGAGAAAGTGAACCGCGCGGTGATCGTCGCTCGACTCAACGACGGCACGCGCCCCTTCTACGCACTGGCCGTGCACGGCGCACACATCAGTCACGGCTCGTACCGCCAGTATCGACGAATCAACGCCATCGTGGCGTCCCTCGAGCCCGGCGTGCCCGTGGTGGTGGCCGGTGACTTCAACTGCTGGCGCCCACTCCTGCGGGTGCTCTTTCCCGGTTGGTGCACGCTCGCGCGAGGTCGCACGTGGCCGGCGCGGCGACCGCACTCCCAGATCGATCACATCTTGGGTCGAGGACCGTGGGTGTCAGAGCGCAGCTTCACGCGTGACGGCGGCAGCGACCACCTGGCGCTCATCGCCGATGTCGAGCTTCGCTACGTCAGTTCCAACTGAGAGCTCTCGGGCAGCCGGTAGAGCAGACCAAGACACGGCAGGAGCGGCAGGAACGTAACGATCGCGGCAAGGCGCAGCGAGCCCGGACCGCTCACGTGCACGGTGTCGCCGATGAGCCCAAAGACGAGCAGCCCCACGATCGCGCCGAGTACACCCGCGACCACGATCCAACCAGCCGAGGTCGCCCGCGAGGAGTGCGGGAAGAGCTCCGTGCTGAGCGCGGCGATCGCGGGCGCGAGCAGTCCCCCCGCCAAGACCCCGGTCATATAGCCAACGATGAACGCCGTCTTCCCGCCGCCGTAGGCGATGGTCGCGGTCACCGCCGTCAACACGGTACCGATCACGATGGTGCCGCGCCGTCCGAGTGCTCGCGCGAGATAACGACTCAGGAGCAGTCCCACCAGACCGGTCAACGCACTGAGCGCCACGACGAGCGCGACCACCTCCGAGCTGATCTTGAGGATGCCCTCGCCGTAGACGAACGTGAAGCCGCTCGCCGGTCCGGAGACGACGCCGATGACAAAGACGATGATGCCCACGGTGAGCACGCGCATTCGAAGGCCGTGCGGCACGGCACCCAGACGAGCGAGCGGTGCACCGGCACCTCGAAACGTTGGTTCCGGCACCGAGCGCATGAGGGGACGCAGGAATAGCACCGGCACCAGTGCCAACGCAAAGAGCCAGCGAAACGACTCAGGCCCGCGCAAGAGCCCGGCGAAGATGGCCGCCAGCCCGGCGCCGACGCCCGCTCCGGCCGACACGATGACGAGGCGGTCGATGCGAGTCTGCGTGCTCGAGAGCTCGACCGTGACGACCTGGACGAGTGTTGACGTAGAGGTCAGCAGTGGTCGAGCCAGCGCGAAGCAGCCAACGAAGAACCAGTACGAAGGACTCAGCGAGGCGCAGGCCGTGATCAACAGCCCCACGAGCAGCGTGCGACGCAACGTGGTCACTCGGCCCCAGCGGTCAGCGAGCGACGCGAGCGGGAGAGCGCCTAGCGAAGCCAGCCGCAACACGGCGAGCCCGATGCCCAACTCCGAACCGGAGAGGCCCACCACACTTTGCAATGACTTGCTCGACGAGTGGTGCCCGAAGTAGCTCGCCACCTTGTCCAGCGACGCGACCGCACCGAACGGCGCGAAGCCCGTCACCAACGCGATGAGAAAGAGCGCGATGGTGACGCGCCCCCAGTTGCGGCGCACCATCGCGACGAGCGACGTATCAGCCAAGACGCACGCTCTCGTCGACCGCGACGAGCATCTTACCGTGGTTCCCGCCGCTCAGCAGACGATTGAGCGCTTCCGGCGCGCGCGCTAAGCCAACCAGCACGTCCTCTTGATGCTGGATTGCTCCCGACAGCACGAGCCCAGCGAGCGCACCTTGCGCCTCGGCGAAGCGACTTGCGTAATCGAGGATGAGAAAACCTTCCATGCGGGCGCGTCGCGTGATGAGTGCGCTCGTGTTCTCAATCCCCCGGCGCGGACCCGTGGCGTTGTACTGAGAGATCGCACCGCACAGCACGACGCGCGCTCTGAGTGCGAGGACGGTGAGCACGGTGTCGAGAATCTCCCCGCCGACATTGTCGAAGTAGAGGTCGATGCCCGTCGGGCACGCGTCGCGCAGTCGATCGCGCAGGTGGTCTTCGCGGTAGTCGAGGCACGCGTCAAATCGATACCGTTCGACGACCTCCGCACACTTTTCCGGCCCCCCCGCGATGCCGACCACCTTTGCGGCTCCGCGTGCGCGAGCGATCTGTCCGACGACCGATCCGGTTGCCCCGGCCGCAGCCGACACCACGACCACCTCACCGGGTTCCATGCGGCCGACGTCCACGAGTCCGAAGTACGCCGTCATGCCCGTCACGCCGAGCACGTTCATCACCGTCGCGAGGTCGAGTCCGAGACCAGTGGGAATCACCGAGAAGCGATTGTCGGGGGTGGCGAGCACCCACTCTTGCCAGTTCGTCATTCCGAACACGATGTCGCCAACGGCGAAGTGATCTGACTTTGACTCGACGACGACGCCGGTGCCGCTCCCGCGCACGACGGCGCCGAGCTCAATGGGCGGCAAGTAGCCCGGCGCGTCATTCATCCACGTACGAATCGTCGGGTCGATGCTCAGCATCGCCACTTTGACGAGCGCCTCGCCTTCGCCGCAGCGGGGCTGAGGCGTAGCGACCAGGCTCGTCGTCGACTCGTCCAACGGACCACTCGGGCGATCCACTAGCACTATCTGGCGATTATCCACGAGGCTCCTTCATGGTGGTGACTATTAGATACTGTCACCGAGGGCCGCGCGCGTAGCACAGCGACGCCAGCGAGTGCGAGGCTACCCTTGCGATCAACCCCGAGCGGCGCGAACGCGGCGAATGACTTCATCGACCACTTCGCTCGTCGACGCTTCGCCCGCGAGGTCGAAGGTTCGAATCCCGTCCTCGGCGGTCGAGATCGTGGCGCTGCGCAGCGCGCGTGACGCGAGCGCACTCTGCTCATCGCCGCGATACCCCGCGTGTTCGAGCACGGCAGCACAGGCGAGCAACATCGCCATGGGATTGGCGACATTCTTTCCTTCGAGCGACGGGGCCGTGCCATGAGGGGCCTCTGCCATGGCGACTGTCGGCTGCAACTGCTCGTCGAGCGACAGCAGCACGGACTCCGCACCCGCAATGGATCCAAACATGGCGAGCACCATGTCGCTCAAGCAGTCACCGTCGCGGTTGAGTGCCGGGATCACGACGGGCGAGTGCCAGTCCTCGGTCATGATCCCCGCGTACGCCGCGTCGATCAGCATCGGACGATAGGTGACGTCTGGATGACGAGCCGCCGCCGCGTCCATCTCCTCTTTGAGCATGCCTTCGTAGATGGGCGACACGGTCCACTTCGGGCCGCCATAGACAAGACCGTGCAGAGTCCCCGCCGTCAGGAACGAGAACTCGGCCACGGAGCGGCACGTCGAACGTTCGATGCTTTCGGTGCGCCACGCTAACTCTGCGAAGGAACCAGGTTCGCCGTCGCGGCCTTCCGGTGCACCGTAGGCGTCGCCGACGGCCATGCGGACGACGACGACCGGGTGGCTGAGCGCCACAATGGGCGTGACCCCGGGAATCCGTCGCCCGGTGCGCACGATCACCGTGCCGCCGATGCCTTCACGCAAGATCCGATTCGGCGAGCCGACGCTACCGATCACGGTGGGGGTGATCGTCGCGGCCTTCAGGCCAAGACCGCTGCCACGCATCGCGGCGGCCGCGTCGTGCACCACGCCGTTGCTCGTCGCCTCACGGTTCGCGAGTGAGAGGTCAAAGTGCACGACGTTGAGCTCGAAGCCGAGCACGGAAGGGTCGAGCACTCGCAGCGCCTCAACCAGCAACTCCTGACCGGTCTGGTCGCCGTCGCAAACGACAATGGTGGACGTCGGACTCATCGGTGCTCCCTTTTCGCCCCACCTACCTTAGAGACGATGACGCTGCCGCCATGTCGGCACGCTAGAACGGTCGAGGGGAAATGCACCGCGATACCGAAGAGTTCGTGGCACCTTCAAAGGAGACGCAATGGAGTACGTGACACTGGGCACGACCGGCCTGCAAGTTTCGCGCATCTGCCTCGGCTGCATGAGTTACGGCGAGCCCACCCGCGGCAACCAGCCGTGGTCGCTCGATCGCGATGCGGCGACACCCTTCTATCGTCAGGCGCTGGACGCCGGCATCAACTTCTTCGACACGGCGAACGTGTACTCGCTGGGCAGCAGCGAAGAGATCACCGGCCAGACGCTGCTCTCGATGACCGACGCGCGACGAGGTCGTCATCGCCACCAAGGTGCACGGCCAGATGCGCCCTGGTCCCAATGGCACACGGACTCTCTCGCAAGGCCATCCTGAGCGAGATCGACCACAGCCTTCGCCGACTCGGCACCGACTACGTCGACCTCTATCAGATCCACCGCTGGGACTACGAGACGCCGATCGAAGAGACGCTCGAGGCGCTCCACGACGTCGTGAGGGCCGGCAAGGCCCGCTACATCGGCGCGTCGTCGATGTACGCGTGGCAGTTCGCCCAAGCGCTCTACATCGCCGATCTCAACGGCTGGACGCGTTTCGTCAGCATGCAGAACCACTACAACCTGCTCTACCGCGAAGAGGAGCGTGAGATGTTTCCGCTCCTGCGCCGACCAGGGCGTCGGGTCGATTCCGTGGAGCCCGCTCGCGCGCGGTCGCCTGACTCGACCCTGGGACGAGCAGACCAGCCGTTCAGAGAGCGACGAGTTCGGACGCAGCCTGTACACCGACGACGATCGCACCATCGTCGACGCAGTCCTCAACATCGCCGCCAAGCGCGGCGTCGCTCCTGCGCAGGTCGCGCTCGCATGGGTGCTGAAGAATCCTGTGGTGTCGAGTCCGATTGTGGGAGCAACGAAGCCCGAGCACCTGTCAGACGCCGTGGCGGCGCTCGACATCGAATTGGATGACGCAGAAGTCGCCGAACTCGAAGCCGGCTACCAACCCCACAACGTCCGGGGCTTTAGGTAAACAGCGTTCGCACTACCCGATGAAGGTCTTGAGATCGGCGACGATCTTGTCTTCGACCTCAAGGCTCCAGGCCGTATCGGCGACGTCAACCACCAAGAACAGCTCGGACAGCAGCAACGTTTCGATAGCGGCGACGCCGAGGTGCTGCAGCCACTTGCCAATGCCGATTCTCACCGTAAAGTCAGCCGGGGTTCCCTTGATGGTGATGGTAAGCGCCCTGTCGGCGTCAACAACCTCTCGCAGAAAGCCACCCTTTTTGGCCTGTACCACGACACCTTGATCACTCGGCGCGGACGTTTGGACGGTGAAGCCGTTCGACTTGAGGTACTCCTCGAGGTGGGCTTGCAGTGCGCCGAGGTCGGTGCCCTTGCCCTCGAAGTGCTCTTCCTTGTCACCTAGCACGGTGCTCTCCTTTGATCGCTTTTATCGAACCCTATCTCGGCGACCAAAGGTTCCTCAGGCGGCGGATTGCGCAGAATCCCCTTTCACTCTCACCCTTTTCGCAAGAACATTGTCATTTGCGAAACGTGAGTGTGATGTTTTGGGTTGCCCGAGCGTCCTATATTGAGGGCGAGGGCGCCCGAGAGGCGACCCGAACCTGAGGGGGTGTCATGGGAGCAATGGGAAGAGTTCGTAAATGGAGCACGGTCGCCGCAGCGGCGAGCATGGTGACCTTAGGACTGGTCACCAGTCTGGGATCGCCTCCCGCCGGAGCCTCCAAGCTTCCTGGTCAATACGGCAGCTTGCCCGCCAAGAGTGGAAAGCCCGCTAAAGGCGGCATCCTTACCTTCGCCGAGCAGCCAAGCGGTGGACCGACGTACATCTTCCCTGTCACCCCTGCCTCAGATCTCAGCGTCTATGACGTCGATCAGTTCCAGCAGTTTTTCTGGCCCGCCTTATGGTGGGCTCCCAAGGGAGCCGAGCCCACCATCGACTATTCCCAGAGCATGGGCCTTGCCCCCAAGTACAGCGACCACAACAAGACCATCACGATCACCCTCAAGAAAGGTTGGAAGTGGTCGGACGGCACTCCAGTGACATCAACCGACGTGGAGTTCTATGTCGACTTGCTGAAGGCGGCGGTGGCCATCAGTCCTGCCAACGATGGTGACTACACGCCGGGTCTGTTTCCAGACAATCTCGCCTCCATGACGACCCCCAACGCGACGACTCTTGTCATAAAGCTGACAAAGTCCTACAACGAACCGTTCATCCAGCTTGACCAATTCGGGACTCTTCAGGCCCTGCCGGCCCAAGCCTGGTCAAAGACGAGCCTCACTGGACCGATCGTCAGCTTTACCAATCCGGCCAACGCCAAGGCGATCTACAAGTTCTTGAACACCCAATCCGACTCGCTCGCCACCTACGGGACCAACCCGCTGTGGCAGGTGGTCGACGGGCCCTACAAGATCCAATCGTTCGATCCCTCGACGGATGCCACCGATCTGGTCGCCAACAAGGCGTACACGGGACCCCAGAAGTCCCATCTTGCTGGCATCGACGAACTGGCATTCACCTCTACGTCCTCAGAGTTCAACCAACTGCTCACGGGCAAGCTGGATGTGGGCTACGTCGACTTCAGCGACCTCGCCCAGGTGCCGACCCTCAAGAAGGACGGCTACTCCGTGTGGGGATATCCGGACCTCGGGTTCGAGTACATCGTCTACAACTTCAAGGACCCAACGGGAGACTTCGGCAAGATCATCAGTCAGCTGTACATCCGCCAGGCTCTCGCTCATCTGCAGGATGAGCCGGCACTCATCAAGTCGAAGGGCGGCTTCGACGGCGCGGCGGGCGAGGCGTTTGCCTCGGTGCCCGCAATACCGGATACGCCATTCACACCCTCCAACGCGACGAGTAATCCGTATCCGTACAGCATCAAAAAAGCAGCCAAGCTCCTCAAGAGCCACGGTTGGGACGTGAAGTCGGGTGGCACCACTACGTGCGCCAAGCCGGGCACGGGCAGCGACGAATGCGGGTCAGGGATTCCGAAGGGCACACCGCTGAGTTGGAACCTTCTCTACAACAGCGGGACCCCAGTGATTGCGACCCAAGACGAGCAGTTGGCCTCGGCTGCCAAGCAAGTGGGGATCAACATCACTCTGTCGGGCAAGACCTTCGACTACTTGATCTCGAACCTCTCGGACGTGTCCAACCCCAACAACGACAAGTTGTGGGCCATGGACGACTTTGGCGGGTTCACCGATGACATCTACCCCACCACGAACGAACTCTTCAACACCACGGGATCGTTCAACCTCGGTGGGTTCTCCAATGCCACAGTCGACCAGGACATTCTCAACTCGGCCAGCTCCCCCAACAACAACGCAGTGAAGATCGAGTTGAAAGAAGTGGCGAAGGAGCTTCCCGGGCTCTTCCAAGCCGAGCCGGACCTGGTCTATGCCATCAAGAACACGCTGTCCGGGCCGTCGGGGAGCTTCGCGGCAATGTCGCAGTACCAACCCGAGCCGAACTACTGGTATTTCAAGAAAAGCTAAAGTGCACAGCCAGACTCATGGTGGCATCACGCGGCAATAGGACCAGGTACGAGGGCGTGCGTAGGCAGTGACCGCGTACCTGGTCCGTCGTGGCGCGGCGTCGCTGGTGGTGATCGTGGGCATCGCGTTGCTCACCTTCGTCATGCTGCACGCCTTGGCGCCAACGCCGGGGCGCGCCCTCCTCGGTGACCGGGCCTCCCCGTCCGCAGTCAACGCGTTTAACCGGGCCCACGGGTATGACCGGCCGGTCATCGTCCAGTTCCTCAGCTACATGAACCAGCTCTTGCACGGCAATCTGGGCTATTCCTACAAGCTGAACCAAACGGTTGACTCCCTCTTGGCCGAGAACGTGCTGCGCAGCCTGTGGCTGTCCGGCGTGTCCTTGTTCCTCAGCATCTTCATCGCCTTCCCACTCGGGATCTTTCAAGCGGTCAAGCGAAACTCGATCGCCGACCAGACCCTTACCGCTGCCGCGTTCACGACCTACTCGATGCCTCAGAATTTTCTCGGTCTTCTCGTTATCGGCGCGTTTGCCGTCAGCCTGGGCTGGTTCCCGGCCGAAGCGCCGCAGTCCGAATCCATGGTGACCTACATCACCGACATCCACGCCATGTTCCTGCCGATACTGGTGCTCACGTTGAGCTCGGTGGCCGGTTACTCGCGTTACATGCGCTCGTCGGCCTTAGACGCCTACGCCCAGGACTACATTCGGCTGGCTCGAGCCAAAGGTCTCCCCGAGTACCGGGTACTGCGCCGCCACCTGGTGCGCAACTCGAGCCTGTCGATGATCACCTTGATCGGACTCTCCATCCCGGCGTTGCTCGGCGGCAACCTCATCGTCGAAAACCTCTTCAACTCCCACGGGCTGGGACTGCTGTTCATCAACGAGCTCAATAACGAGGACTTCCCGACCGTCATCGCCCTCGTCCTCATCGGAGGAGTGCTCACTGTCGTCGGCAACTTTGTCGCCGACATCGCCCTCAGCGTCGCCGACCCACGGATCAGGATCTCCGGATCGTGATCATCGGCGACGCCTCTGAGGGACTGCTCGAAACCGCGTCGCCCGAAGGCGGCCAGGTCCAGGGGCCTCGAGCGGGATGGCGCCTCGCCCTATCAACGTTCGTAGAGAACAAGCTGGCCGTCGTCGGCGCCGGGATCATCGTGTTTTTCTTGTTGTTCTGCTTTATCGGACCGTTTCTCTACCACACCAACCAGGTCGACACGAACGTGCTCAACGCCTTCGACTCACCGGGCAGAGGTCACCCTCTGGGTACCGACGGCAACGGGTTTGACGAGCTCGGACGAATCATGAAGGGCGGGCAAGCGGCCTTGGAGATCGGCCTGTTCGCGTCCCTCATCGCCACGGTGATTGGGACGCTCGTGGGCGCAGTGGCCGGTCTCGTGGGGGGCTTCCTCGATGGCCTGCTCATGCGCATCGTGGATGTCTTGTTGTCGCTGCCGGTGCTCTTTGTCATCTTGATCATCTCGGCCCACTATGGAGCGTCGATCATCAAGCTCTCTTTGATCATCGGCGCCTTCTCGTGGCTGGTGTCGGCCCGTCTCGTGCGAGGCGAGGTGCTCACGTTGCGGGTACGCGACTTCGTGCTGGCGTCGCGCACCATGGGCGCCTCGCAACGTCGCCTCATCTACAAGCACCTCATCCCCAACGCACTCGGCGTCGTGATCGTCAACATCACTTTCCAAGTCGCCGACTCGATCAACTTCCTGGCCATCCTCGGATTTCTCGGCTTCGGGCTGAACTATCCCCAAGTGGACTGGGGCGACATGCTCTCGGGTGGTCTCACCTACCTCCAAGACGGGTACTGGTGGCTGGTCTACCCGGTGGGCATCTGCCTCGTGCTGGTCGTGATGGCTTTCAACTTCATCGGGGACGCTTTGCGTGACACGGTCGACGTGCGCATGCGGCGTCGCTGAGGTTTCGAAGCATCGTGGGCACGCCAATTCTTCAGGTGGACGAACTGTCGGTCGATATCACGCTCTCGCGCTCGGTGGTGCACCCGGTGGGCAATGTCAGTTTCTCCATCGAGGCGGGAGAGACGCTTGGCCTAGTAGGTGAGTCCGGTTGCGGCAAATCGATGACCGGACTTTCCATCATGCGACTCCTGCCCAACGGGGGGCACATTGTCTCAGGCTCGATCACGTTGGATGGCCAGGATCTGGTGGCCCTCAGCGACCACGAAATCCGCAAGGTGCGCGGCAACGACATCGGCATGATCTTCCAAGACTCCCTGACCTCGCTCAATCCCACCATGAACATCGGCGATCAGATTGCCGAACCGTTCCAGTTGCACCGGTCCGCCACAAAGGCCGAGGCGCTGGACCGGGCCGCCGAGATGCTCGGGATGGTCGGCTTCCCCCGGCCGAAGGAACAGCTTGACACCTATCCCCACCAGCTCTCGGGGGGGCAGCGGCAACGAGTGATGATCGCGATCGCGCTTGCCTGTGACCCGAAGGTGCTCATCGCCGACGAGCCGACGACGGCCCTCGACGTCACGATTCAAGCGCAGATCCTGGCCTTGTTGGACGATCTCAAAGCTCGCCTCGGCATGGCCATCTTGCTCATCACGCACGACATGGGCGTGGTCGCCGGTCGGGCCGACCGCGTCAACGTCATGTACGCCGGACGAATCGTCGAGACGGCCGCGACATCGCCGATATTTAAGGGCATGCGCCATCCCTACACGCAGGCGCTGTTGGGCTCGATCCCCAAGCTGGCTCAGGACCCCGACATCGAGCTGTTCTCCATCCCCGGCATCCCACCAGATCTCACCGATCCGCCGCCGGGGTGTCGATTCTCCCCTCGGTGCCGCTACGTCACCGACACATGCGTGATCAACGAGCCACCTCTCGCGCCAGATGGCGGCGATCATGGCTTCGCCTGCTGGCACCCGGTCGACGGCCCCGCCGAAGTCGCTGCCGGGACGCGTCGAGCCCCTGTCGCTCTCGGCTCGCCGCCGGGGACCGATGATGCTGCTCCCGTCTTGATGCTCGAGAACTTGGTACGGGAGTACCCCATCACCTCGGGCATGATCCTTCGACGTCAAACGGCTTCTGTCAAAGCGGTCAGCGACGTGACACTCTCCGTGAGCCGAGGTGAGACGTTTGGACTGGTCGGCGAGTCGGGCTGCGGCAAGACGACCCTGGGCAAACTCGTGGTGGGCCTCGAGACTCCCGACAGCGGCCGTGTGGTCTTTGACGGAACGGACTTGGCGAGTCTCAGCAAGGGGTCCCTGCGGCACTTTCGTCGCGACATTCAGATGATGTTTCAAGACCCCATTGGTTCCCTCGACCCGCGCATGCGCGTTGGTGCGGTGCTACGCGAACCTATGGAGATCCAGGGCATCGGCAATCGTCGAAGCCAGGACATGGTGGTGCGCGATCTGCTGGGCGAAGTGGGTCTCCCGGCCAACGCCGTCGAGCGATTCCCTCACGAGTTTTCGGGGGGTCAGCGCCAGCGCATCGGGCTGGCCCGCGTCCTCACGCTCAGCCCCAAGTTGATTGTCGCTGACGAGCCCGTCTCCGCCCTGGACGTTTCGATTCGCAGCCAAGTCCTTAACTTGATGAAGCGACTGCAAGACGCGCACGGGATGACCTATCTGGTGATCTCGCACGACCTGGCCGTCGTCAAGTACCTCTCGGATCGAATCGGTGTGATGTACCTGGGCAAACTCGTGGAGACGGGGTCGGCCGAGGACATCTATGAGCGGGCTGTGCATCACTACACCGCGGGCCTCATCGCCACCATTCCCGAGCCCGATCCTGATCGAGAGCGGTCCAAAACGAAGGTGCCCATCAAAGGAGAGTTGCCCAGTGCCGTCACTCCTCCTTCCGGCTGCAGATTCCGAACACGCTGCCCCGCGGCGAAAGAACTCTGTGTCACCGAGGAACCCCCGTTGCGGACCTTTGGCCCCGGGGACCATCTCGCCGCCTGCCACTTCCCCCTACGTCAGCCGGTCTTAGACCCGGTGTTGGCGCGAGTTGCGCAGAGGGGGACCTCGACGTCGTGAACATGTTTTTTGTGGTGGTAGCGCGACTATGTCCAAACCCTCTTTTATCCCCGTTCATTAGGTGAACGAGATTTGCGAATCTACTCGATCGAATTATCCAGCGGGGTGCGACAGGAGTACGGAGATCGCTTGCTGCCAGGATTCGAGGTACGTTGCGTAGCCATCGGCGAAGCGCTGAACGTCGTCGGAAGCCTCGGGCACCAGTGGTGTCAGTTCGTAGGTGACTTCGACCTCGCTCGTGTGGTCGACGGCCCGCAGCGCCACGGCAATGGTGCCAGCCCTATCTCCTGGTGTAACGCACGCATACGAAATGAAGCTCTCCGTTGCGCGTTTCGTAACAACCCAATATGTGTGTCGTCCGTGTGATTCGGTCTCAAACACCGTGCCGGGTTCGGAATCGTCGAGGACCGGAACCGGAAAGCGAGGCTCCCAACCGTGTGCCCACTCGCGCTCTCCTAGCGGGGTGAACAGACGGAACGCCGCACTCGGTGGTATCGGTACCTGAAATCGGCCGACAAGGCGATGCTTGTTGGCAGTCACGCTGGCTCCTTGAGCGTGTGCGCATCGGCAGCCGTCAAATTCAAGCCGTAGACGGCCTTGAGCTGGTTGACTTTGGCGATGACCGGTGGGCCAAACGGCTTCTTTCCTTCGAACGCGTGCAGCACGATGCCCTCGACAAGTTCACCGAGCGACACGTCGAGATACTCGGCAACACCCTTCAGCACCTTCAGCGTGTTCCGCTCTATGCGCAAGCCCGTCTGCGTCCGCTCGATTGTTACCATTGTACAATGGTAACATAAATCCGTTCCTGGGATCGGTGTCCGCGCTTCAAGCAGATCCACACGAACTCGGCGGCACTCCCATGCTTAATCGTTCAGATTCATTTTTTGGGCGGTACCTCCCGCCGCCGGGAGTTTCCGCCTCTACGATTCGTCGAAGGAGCATTCGAGCCGAGCCACTGGATGAGATGTGTCCTGAGAGCGGGGCCGAAATAATCGTCCTCAAGACCATGATCGATGATCGTCTTCAAGTACTCGAGTTTGTCTCCCGTGTCGAAGTAGCGGGCATTCTCGATCTCATAACCGAGGAGGAAGTTGCCGTTGTCGATTGAGCGCTGCATCGCATCCTGAAGCGAAAGTTCGTCGCCAGGTCGAAGTTCGGAGGCACGCTCGCCGAGGCACCGAAGTATCGTCGGCGTGAAGAGGTAGCTGCTCACGCTCGCCAGATCCGACGGAGCGCGTGATCGACCGGGCTTCTCAACGATCGATTCGATTTTTACAATGCCGGGCTCGATCTCCTGGCCGCCTACGTACCCGTATCGCAAGTAGTCGTCGTCATCATCCGCGCGAATACACGACAGCACCCCGAGGCCCGTCCGCTCGTAGAGGGCGACCATCTGGCTGAACCGCCCAGGAGTAGCGCGGATGAAATCGTCTCCGAAGGTGTAGATGAAGGGCTCGTCACCGATGAGGTGCCCCGCGTTGAGCAGTGGCGTGCCATTGCCATCCGGTCCCTTTTGCCGTATGTACGCAAAATTGGCCAGGTTGGCGATGTCCTCGAGCTCCTTCCACAACTTCTTTTTCGGCCCCACGAGCGCAGTGGCGAGCTTCTGATTTGGCTCGCCGAAATGGTCCTCGATCGCACGTTTGTGGTATCCGGTCACGATGAGGATGTCTTCGATCCCGGCCTCGACGAGCTCCTCGACGATGTACTGAATGATCGGCTTGTCGAGAATCGGCAGCATTTCCTTCGGCATGGCTTTGGTCTGCGGAAGGAATCGGGTCCCGAGACCGGCCGCAGCAATGACAGCTTTTTTAACCAAGTCGAACTCCCACCCTCGTGAACTCGTCGTAATGGACTCGAACTGCCCTCACGCCCGCTTCTACAATACGGATCTGCGCGGACGTCCGGACAACGATGACCTCAGCACGGAAGTCGTAATTCGGCCACCGTGCGGATCGGTGGCCCTATCCACTGCTGACTCAAACAAATGGTTAACTCTTGTCAGAGCCAGCTTGGTAGGACAAAAAACGCGTGATTCCACGGCTTCTGATTATCAACTACTTGGCTCTATCCGTCAACCACAGAGGCGGCTCACTAAGGCTCAGGTGGCCGAAATGGCAGCAAAATACAAGACAGGAGCAACGGTCTACGAGTTAGCTGATCAATTTGGCTGTCATCGCGCAACCGTTGCCGAACGGCTCAAGAAGGCGGGAGTCGTATTGAGGGGCCAGTCTCCGACGTCCGAAGCCATTGATTCAATGACAAATCTGATCGCGTCCGGACTTTCACCCCAAGCCGTGGGAGAGCAACTTGGGTTCTGTGCAAACACAGTTCGGAATTGTTTGCGTGAACGACTACCTATCGGCACCACCTCGCTCGACGAATCCTAGAGCTGCGAAGGCAATGAAGGGGTCGACCAACAACCGAAGGTCTTCGTATTAACGAGTGATGACCAATCCTCGGTGCATTGCGAACGGCCTGCTAGTTGTCTTTGGGCTCATCTGCCGACGGCAAGGTCGAGGACGGTATTGACCGCAGTTTCGAACGGGCGGATGCTCCGTTGCACCTGGGCAAGCAGAAGTCCTCCTTGGAGCGTGGCGAGCAGAGTAATCGCGAGGTCGTTCGGGTCAATGTCGGGCGGAAGTTTCCCGTCGGCGTGAAGGGATCCGAGTGCATCGCCGATAACGGCTGCCCACTGATCGAAACCTGCCGCGATGAGCGCTCGCGCCTCGGGGTCACTCTCGGCGAGTTGACCACCGAGCGAGCCAAGTGGGCAGCCCCCGATTGCTTTGGTGTGCTTCGCCGCCGCGATCACCATGTTCCGCCAGGCTTCGACTCCGTTCGCACTGCTAAGGACGCGCCCCTGGTGATGGACGATGGTTTCGGCTTGGTAGTCGATGACCGCCTGCACGAGTTCGTTCTTGTCGGGGAAGTAGTGGTACATCTGAGAGCCGCTGACTTCCGCCGCCACCTTGACATCGCCCAAGGTGGTCGCCGCCACTCCACGCTTATGGATCAAGGCAGCAGCCGCCTCCACTATTCGTGCGCGGGTACGAGCTCCCTTCGGGGTGAGCTTCGGTCGCTCGTTCGTTTCACTGTCCATGAATGAATTTTAACATGATTTTGAGTTTGACAACCCAATATCGAATTGATAAAGTGAGTTACACAACCCATTTCAGAACGCAGATCACAACTAACAAATAACTACGAAGGAGTAGCAACGTGAGCGCATACCTAATTGTCGAATTCACGGTCAAGGACCCAGATGTTTATCGTGAGAAGTACGCGAGCAACGCTGGAAAGTCCGCCAAAGAGTACGGAGCCGAAGCTCTCGCCAACAGTAAATGGGAGCTCCTGTACGGCGAAGGCTCGCTCACTTCAGGAGCACTTATGCGGTTTCCGGACCGTGAGTCCGCCCTCAGTTGGTACAACTCGCCTGAATATCAGCAGCTGATCGGAGTCCGAGACGTTGCAATGGATGTCCGTTTCAGCTTGCTCGACGGCCTCCCTACCTCCACAGAAGCTGAGAGCCAAACCAAGTGAGCACACGGCCAGGAAAGGCAGCCCTCCTAACGGGCGCCAACGCCGGTATCGGCAAGGAGGTGGCCCGGCAACTGGCATTACGTCCCGAGTTTGCTCGGATCTACCTGGCGTGCCGGAACCAAGATCGTGCGAAAACGGCAAAGGCCGAACTCGAAGCCGTGACTGGCAGACACATCTTTGACATCCTTCTCATGGACGTCGCCGATCTGCGTTCGGTCCGCGCCGGCGTTGCGGCCATCGATGGATCCATTGACGCGGTGGTCATGAACGCTGGTGTAATCGGCGACAAGAAGTTGATGAACTTGACGGCTGACGGTGTCACCACCCTGTTCGCAACGAACGTTCTTGGTCACGTAGTTCTCCTTGATGCGCTCCTGAAGGAGAACCGACTTGGCGAGGTTGCGGTCTTTGTCGGAAGTGAAGCGGCCAGAGGAATTCCGAAGTCGGGACTTTTCGCAGCAATGTTAAAGATGCCACAACCTTCCTTCATCTCAACTTCTGCCGATGAACTCGCCACCGTCATGGACGGCAGCTACTTCAGTGGCAAGAAATTTGAACCCAACCTGGCCTTCGGACAGGTCAAGTACATCGGGGCGCTCTGGATGGCCCACATGGCTCGCCAATACCCTGACCGACGATTTATCACGGTGAGCCCCGGAAACACGACTGGAACCCAAGCCCCCGACGGCCTTGGGCTACCACTACGAATAGCGGCCAAATACGTCATGCCTCATATGGGTATCTCCCACGAGCTTGACGTAGGCGCGAAGCGATTGGTCGACGGAGTCACCGACCCGACCCTGTCGAGTGGCGTGTTCTACGCCAGCCCGGCTGGCAAGTTGAAGGGTCCCTTAGTGGACCAGACGGACATCTTCCCCGACCTGGCCAACAAGTCCTTCCAGGACCACGCCAACGAGGCCATCCACCGCTTCATCACTTGATGCAGTCTGCGGAATAACGCGAGGCGCTGTCAGAGAGAAGTTGTTGTTCGAGTAGTGATGTAAGAGAGTACCTTCGGGGAACTGACTAAAACTGGCTCATCGGATTCTGGTGGGGTGAGCTTCATCGGACCACGATCGAGCCGAGCACTCGCCAGTTCGGTTTGCCGGCGTAGAGCAGGGCTCTGATCCGGTAGTTCTCGAAGTTTCGAAAGCCAAAACCGACGCGCTTGATGCGCTTGATCAAGTTGTTGATCGCCTCGGTCGGTCCGTTACTCACCCGGGCGAGGTGGAAGTTGCAGATCTTGTCGAACCAGTTGCGAATGGTGCGTCCGAGCTTTTGGATCTCGGGTGGCATCGACGGTCGCCGACAGTGCTCCTGCAGCTCGTCAAGCATCGTTCTCGCCTCGGCCGCGTCGATGGTTCGATAGAAGTCACGAAGCCGTTCTTTGACCCGGTAGGCAATGGCCACCTCGGCGTTGGGGTCGCCGAGGGCCAGCAGTGAGGCCAGACGCTCGCTGGCACGCTCGTCGAGTTTTTCTTCGCCGGTGAGGAGGGCTCGTCGCACGCGATAGAGCGGGTCGTCGCGCCGTCCGCGGTGTCCGGTCTGTTCGTTCTGGACTCTTCGCCGCACTGCGTCGAGGGTGCGATTGGCCAACGAGATCACGTGAAAGGGATCGACGACTTGGGCGGCCTTGGGCAAGATCACCGTGTAGACCGCGGCGTAGACGTTGGACATGTCGAGGGCGCCGTAGGTGACGCGGGACTTCCAGGCTTCGCTCTGGTGGTCCAAAAAGCCCGCCACGTCAACGAAGTTGCGCGTGGGCAGGATGTCGATGATCTGGTGGTGCTCGACGTCGGTGACGGTGGTGGCGTAGCTGGTGTGGTGTCCGCCCAACTTCACGAAGCTCGTCTCGTCCAGGCCAATGGCGCTGGTGCGATTGAGTCGCTTCTTGTCGGCCTCGAGCAGTGCCTCGCCGTAGGTGGTGACGGCGTCGTTCACGGTATGCCAGTCACAGTTGAGCTCTTTGGCGACCTCTAAAACCGTGCGACCCGTGCCCACTTGGACGGTCACCCATTTGGCCGCGCGCGTCGTGAGCAGGCAGTTCTTCGCGGCAATGCGGTGATCGCGAAGGACCCAGGTGGTGGCACGACACTCCTCGTGCACGCAGCGCAGCCGGTGTTTCTTCCAGGTGAGACGCATGGGCGCGCCGAAGACGGGTAGGTCGACGTAGGTCACGCGAGGACGATCCTTCACCTGGGCCGGGCGGTGGCACGTAGGACACCGGGCGTCCTCGACGACCTGTTCGATCACGAGAGCCACCTCAGGACCCCGGCGCTCGTAGTGCAGCACGCGCACGTCCTTCAGGCCGACGAGGGCCTCGAGGATTTCGCTAGGGTCGGACAGGACGAAGGTGTTTTCTATTTGTTTTCTCACAATTACAACTGAAGCACCTTCGTCGTTTCAGTTGCCGAATCAATTCAAGGCGCGAACTCCCCACCAGAATCCGATGAACCCTAAAACTTGGTGGGCGCTGAGGGACTCGAACCCCCGACCTGCTGAGTGTAAATCAGCTGCTCTAACCAACTGAGCTAAACGCCCGCAGCAGACAATCCTACCGGTCGAAGCTCGGTCCGATTAAACGTCGCCCGCATTGCAGATGAAGTCGAGCAGCTCTTTCGTCGCCGCGAACACCGGACGTCGCCGAACGCGCTCGCTTACTACTAACTCTTCGCCGTCGTAATCCACGGCGAACGCACCCGCTTCGTTGATCATCAACAGTCCCCCGAGGTAGTCCCACGGATGAAGACCCGAGTGGCGAGCAACGCTAAAGACATCGAGAGAACCGTCGGCGACCAAGCAGATCTCAAGGCTCGCAGCTCCGAGCGAGCGGTACTGGGCCCACCCCAGGTGCGCTTTCGGAAGACCAGAGAAGCTCACGATGGACTGAGCGAAATCGCGTTGGCCGCTCGGTGCGATAGCAACGCCGTCTCGATAGGCGCCCGCGCCGCGTTCGGCTTCGTAGATCGTTCCCGTCGCTTGATTCATCACCAGCGCAGCGACGAGCTCCTCATCTTTCAAGACCGCGAGACTCGTCGCGTAAAACGGCACGCCGTGATCGCAGTTCGTCGACCCATCGATGGGGTCAACGACAACGGTGAGTTCCCCGTCACCGGTCACACCCGACTCCTCGCTCACGACACGAAAGCCCGCCCCGCGCAACACGCGAAGTGCCACCTCGTCGGCGGCGATGTCAAGGTAGTACTGCGTGCCGCGCCGACCGGAGTAACCCTCGTGTTGACCCGCAGCAACCACTGCACCGATCTCGTGCGCGCACTCACGAAGGGGCTGCAGTAGTTCGTCATTCACCTAAGCAACGGTAGTGGTGTTCACGGCTAGCCTGGATGGTGATGGCCGCTATAGACGTTGCCGGTTTCGTTGCCGACCTCAAGGACCACGCGGTGACCCACGGCTTCCACGTGCATGACGAGCGGCACTTCGTCGAAACGTACTCACTTCGCCAAGCGTGGGAAGTCGACCTGCACCCCGAAGACGGATGCGGCGGGCCGGTGGATCTGCACATCGAGCTCGATGTCGATCCGCGCACGCTCCTCGCCTTCGAAGACGCGGTGCTCGGACTGCCCGACGAAGTCGATCCGCCCGACGAGTTCCACTTCCCCCTCGTACTCACCTGGAGCCTGCCGCCCATGCCCCACGGGCCAGATCTCCTCAGGCTCGCGATCGACCTCGCGCCCATCGGAGGCCTCGAGATGCCCCTTGAGGTCACCGCCACCGACGTCTTCGCCTCGCCCACCGAGAGCAGCGAGCGTCGCATCTCCATCGTGGCTCGCCGGGCGATCTCGTTGAGCCAAGTCGCCAAAGGCGAAGACCCGCTGTGCGACATCTTTGAGCGCGGACGGAGTGTGAGCGACTTTCTGCTCCAGTCCGCTGACTCGTGGCTCGGCTAGCTCGACTCACGGGCGTTCTGGCGACTCTGACGATCACGAGCGCACTGCTCGCTTCGTGCGGCAACTCAGGCGCGATTGCCGACGCGCGTCACAGCTGCGTCTACGTAAAGCGCGCGCTCGCGATCCAACTGCAGAGCGAGCAGACGACCATCAGCTCATCGCGTCGACGCACACTGCAGGCGAACGCCTTGAGTGAGTTGCTGAAGGCGACACCGTCAGCGGCCGCGGCCACGTCGATTGATGGCAGCTGGAACCCGCTCATGACGACGATCAATGAGGCCGAGCGTGTCCCGCTGCCCCACCTCGTTGACTCCCTGACTCGGCTGTGCAAGGTGGCGGACTCTTCGAATCCTTACCTCTAGGAACCTTCGGGAAGCCGCTCGCGCAGCCACGCGAGGGAGTTCACCTCGAGCATCGCGTCTTCCCAGCCTTCGAGAAGGTCCTCTAACGCGGCCAGTGACGGCACCCTGCCGATGACGACGACGGTGAGATCGTTGACGGGTTCGTCCGACACCAAGAAGTCGCCGAAGATGTCCTCGGTCACGACCGCATCGGGCTCCACCATCAGGTAAAGCTCACCCGTCGCTTCGACCCACGACAGTTCGTACTCATTGTCGGCGGAGTCAGTCCACTCACTGCCGAACTCAAACTCGGCACTCTCGCGCCGCGCTTCGTTTTGCTCGTAGAAGGATTCGATGTCCATCGCCCAAGACTACGTCGCCGGTATGTGCGTTGCGCTGTGAACGTTCCGCGTCACGGTAGGTGCGTGAAAAATGTTGTTCGACGGGTCGTGGAACAGGTGATGGAGCAATGCGCGCCGGGCCCTCAACTGGGCGCCATGACTACCACCGATACCCTTACCCAGCTGCGATCGGAATGGCAACGCGTCGGACGGCGATCGAGCGCCCGCGAGGCCGCTCGACGACTCGACCAGCGCCACCCCGATCTTGACCTCGGCCACCAAGAGGATCTGTGCGACGTTGTGGCGCTCCTTGAATCAAGGGGCGGACGTCCCGTCCTCGAGCGAGCTCGCATCGTTCGTGCGCTCCTCGAAGAGGCGAGCGACCCCGACGTGCATCGAGCGCTCCTCCAAACGCTCCTCCCCGGCGTCGTGAGCGTCTGTCGGCAGCTGCGATTTGGCGACGGCATCATCGACGAGCCGAGTGAGACCCTCGCGATGGCTGTCTCGCTCCTCAGCGAGCTCCTCGTTGACTGGGCCGGACAGTCGCGTCAATACGCGGCACCGGATCTTCTCTCGGCACTGCGCGGTCGACTCCGTCGCTGGCTGCTCAAAGAGAAGGAAGCGGCCAAGCGCCTCAGCGCATTCGACGCCGTCGAGCGAGCGGCGGACGACTCGTCACCGCTCCTCACGCGACTCCAGAGTCTGCGCGGCGGCGAGCACGACCGTCTGGTGCGACTCACGTACGCGCGCGTCTTTGAAGGGGTGCTCACTGCGCGAACTGGCTGCGCACGATCACAGCGCACCCGTGTCGCTGCAGTCAGAGCTGCAACACTTCGCCGTCCGATTTTTGCTGTAGCGATTATCAAAGGTTGTGAATGTTCCCCGAAAAGCCGAATAGTGCTCCGGTACCCTGCAATGACCAATATGAGACGTCTCCACTCACTCAAGAGCGCGTACTGGGTGATGTGGTCGAGTCCCGTGCTGCTCTTAGTCCTCGTCTTCACGCTGACCGCGTCATCAAGTTCAACGCCGCTGCGCCACTCTTCCGCCTCGACACCGACGACGAGCGCCCCGGTGCCGACGACGAGCACGACGGTAACGACGACCACTACCACCGCTCCTCCCCGTCGTTCGAAGACTGCCAAAGTTTCGTCGGCGAAGGCCGTGGCGCCGGTGACCACGAACGTGAGTACCGCGACGACGAGCGCCTCGCGAAACGCCAGCTCCTCGAGCGCGACCGCTTCGAGCGTCGAGCCAGTCGCGAGCGCGCCCGACGTGAGCGTCTCGAACGGCGTGCTCAGCGGTCGGCTCACTCCCTTCTTCGACGTCGCCGACCTCCCACTCGCCGGCCCCGGGACCTGGGACGTCGCCTCGAGCGCACCAGTGATCGTCACCCTCGATTGCGCGGGATCGACCATCCCGGTCGAGTCGCAGTTCGTGATCGGCGCGAGCGAGCAGTGCCAGGTGTCGATCACCGCAACGACCCCCAAGGCTTCCCTGACGTGGCAGTTGACGCCGGTCCCCTGAGGCGGCCATTCAGCGCACGGGTGCACGGCACCGCGCTCGTGCTCTACTTTGTACTGCTCCCCTACGTGGTCCTGTCGAAGTGGCGCCACGCAGTGGGAGAAGGTCACGCGACGCTGGTTCGCTTCCTCCTCGTCGTGCTCGCCATCTTTTGGGTGGGCTTTCTCTGCCAAGTGGTGCGCAACGTCACTCGAGCTCCGCCGCGGTGCGCGAGTCAAAGCGGGCGGCAGCGCGTGGCTCGCGGGACTCGTGGTCGCCATCCTCACGCTGCTCGCTCCCGCGTCCCACGGCACGCTCAAAGAGGCCGCGCCCATCACCGCTCCTTTTCACGAGGCCCATCACATCCCCGCTGTGCCCATTCGAACGAGTTCGATGGCGGGCATGGGGAGCGTGCCGCTTGCGCTCATGGCCAAGCGCCGAAGTGACCTTCTGCGTCAACAGCCCAGCGACCCAAGCGAGTTCGATGTCGATGAGTCGATCGAGCTACTGCGCGAAAGGAACCCTGAGCTGATCTGCCGCTTGGCCGCGCTCATCGGCGACGGCCTCGACGGCGTCGTGGACGTGAACGAGAATCTCTCGGCCACTGGTTCGACGACGCCGGCGTCGACATCGCCACTCGTCGCATGCGCCCTCAGCCCCAGTGCGACCGGCACGCTGGTCGGCTTCGCCCACGAAGGCGGCCAGCTCCCGGTCGCCCCCTCGTGGAGCAGCGCCGATATCGAAAGCAACGTCGTCGCTCTGCATGAGGGCAAGGTCATCTTCGCCAAGAGTGAGTCGGAGCTGCTGCGCGCTCTGGCGACGCGGACCCTGCGACAGAACGTCGTGGTGTTCCTCGGCGCGCCCAACCAGCTCGACGACGAGCTGGCCGCTTGCGCAGTCACGGTGAGACCCCACGTGCGTGGTGCCGACGCGGCGACGCCGCTTCCGATAGCGGCTCCTCAGGCCAGTGATCTTCGCGTCGAACTGTTGCGGGCCGACCCGATCGTCGAGGGGCTGGCGGAGCCGTTTGCGCCGACGCTTCGGCGGCGCTGCGTCGAGATGGTCGCCTACCTCGCCCTGCACCGACACGAACCGGTCACCGGCGAGCGATTGCGCACACGGGTCCTCGCCCACGCTGACGTCGATGCCTCCCAGCGCACGCTCGCCAACACCGCGAGTGCGGTGCGTCGAAGCCTCGGCATTGACGCCGAGGGGCCCCGCCTTCATCCGGTCACGTCGTCGGGGCTCTACGTCACCCACGGCGTCTCAAGCGACGTCGAGGCCTTCTTCTCTCTCGTCGCGCGCGCACGCCAACTCCCCGTCAGTGACACCTCTCCCCTCTGTCACCGTGCGCTATTGCTCATCAAGGGCGAGCCGCTCGCGAGCGCGCTACGCGGCTTTGAGTGGTTCCTCGCCGAAGGTCACGGTGCGCGACTCGCTCGCGACGGCGAGTGGGCCGCACTCGCCCTCCACCACACCGCGCTGGAGAAAGGCAACTACGAGCTCGCGTTCTGGGCGATCCAGCAAGGCCGTCTCATCGATCCCTACAGTGACGCGCTGAACGAGGCGCTGACGCGCGTGCCGCGCCTACGCGAGTTTGGCGGCGATGGACGTAGCCGAGCGCAGCACGAGCCCGTCGGCACCGGCGGCGCTGTAGCGATGAGTTGGTCGTTCTCGCGCTTCAGCCAACAGGTCTCGAAGTAGCTCGCCGAAGGGAAGCGGTGGATCCACGAAGAGGTACTTCGCGAGGGATCCGGGAATGGTGTTGATCTCGTTCACGTAGAGCTCCGTGTCGTTCGCGAGAAAGTCAAGGCGAGCGACGCCCCGGACAAGGCAGATGTCGGCTATCGCCTTCGTCAGACGGATGATCTCTTCTTCTTGGCCAAGTGGCAACACGGCCGGCAGCTCACGAGGAGCCGCGACCATGCCCTCGCCCGCGACGTACTTGTCGCGGTAGTTGAGAATCTCCTTTGTCGTGCGACGAAGAGGCCGTTCGATCGCCGAGAGGTCGAGCGTTGGATAGCTTCGCAGGCCGATCTGCACGTCGGTGAGATCTTCGCGGTACGGCTCGACGACACAGCCGTTGGCGAAGTGCGGGTTAGTCGAAAGACGTGCACGGGCCGTAGGCAGGTCAGCCACCACGTCGATGCCGATCGACGAGCCGCCGAAGCGCGGCTTCAAGATGTAGGGGGCGTCGAAGGGCAGCCACGTGGTGTCAGCACTAAAGAGGACGCGCGGCAACGTGGGCAGGCCGGCCCGGGCGACGAGCGAGGCGAAGGTCCACTTGTCCATGCCGATGGCCGCCGCCGCGAGCGACGGACCCGAGTAGTTGATGCCAGCCAGGTCAAGCGCGCCTTGGAGGGTTCCGTCTTCACCGGGGCCACCGTGCGTGGCGAGAATCAACGCATCGAGCTCGATCTTTCGCTCCTTGGCGAGTCGTCCGCCCGAAGCGAAGAACCCGCCGTCGCTGCCGACGCGCAGCGTCAGCTCGCTCGAACCCTTCGGCACGCCATCAAGGAAGGCTTCAGCCTCTACGTCACTCGTCACCGAGAAGAACGATCCCGACTTCGTCCAGTAGATGCCGAGCGCGTCGCTGGTGCGCGCGAGCTCGCGCAGCGCCTGGAGCCCCGTCAAAATGGAAATGTCGTGTTCGGGCGTCGGACCCCCGAAAAGCACACCACTGGTCACCGCACACCTCGCAACGTCATTAAGACATCAAGGGTAGTGGTCGGGAAGATCGTTCAAGAACAACACGGCGTCACCGGGGCGCAGCGTTGTTCGCACCCACGCCACCGCTTCGTCTCGAGTGTCAAAGCGCCGGGGCGGCTTTGACAAGCCGGCCCCGAGCGCGACGGCGTTCGTGCGCCCCACCACGACGAGATCGCCCGGTATCGATTCGACGAGCTGTCCGAGTCGCAGGTTCTCGCCGTACTGGTCGCGTCCGAGCTCCACGAGTCCGGGGGTCACGACAACGCGGCGACCGAGCAGGTCCAGTGACGACAAGACCTTGATGGCTGCCACGGCGCTCGCGGGGTTGGCGTTGAACGTGTCATCGATGACCACGACGCCCGACGGCGCCGTCGAAACGGTCAGCCGGTTCGCCACGGGCGTCACTCGCCCGAGACCAGCGATCAGGTGCTCAGTGCTCACCCCGAGGGCGATGGCCGCGCCCAGCGCGCACGCCAGATTCGTCGGCTGCACGCCAAGGATCGCGTCGACGGACGCGGTCGTCGCTCCATTAATCGCGACGTTCCAGCGGCCCGACTCGACGGCGATGCGCACATCGGCGTGGCCAGTGGATGAGCCCGCGGTGACGACTCGCTTGCCCTCCGCTTGTAGTGACGCGCGCCACTTCGCCAGTCGTGCGTCGTCGATGTTGAGCACGACCGTCGCGGCCCGTTCGGTGATCTCACGCTTCGCCGCTTCAACTACGTCGAGCGAACGCATTCGCTCAAGATGCACCGGCCCAATGGCCGTGACGACAGCGATCTCGGGCACGCACCAGGACGTGAGCTCTCGAATCTCTCCCGGTCCGTAGGTCCCCATCTCGGCGATGAAGATGCGCGTATCATCGTCCAGGTTTTCGTTGATCGCACGCGAGAGTCCTGCTCGATTGTTGTAGCTGCGCGGCGAAGCGACGACACCGTACTCGTCGGCGAGCAGCGCGCTGAGGTAGTTCTTCGTCGATGTCTTGCCGTAGGAACCGGTGATAGCCACGATGCGCGGATGCACTCGCTGCAGACGCGCCACCGCCTGATCGACGAATCGCTGGGCGCCGCGCTCTTCGTGCGGACGCAGCGCGCGCGTCGTCAGATCGAGCACCGGGGGCACGGCAACCACCATCGCGGCACCGGCGAGCAGCGGATGGGTTGCCAGCGCGCCCACGCCCGCGATCACGGCAGAGAACGCTCCCGCCACGATCGCGGTGGTGCGTAAGCGTCGCGTCCAGTCGAGCTTGCTCGTGCGTCCGCGCAGCGCGAGCCCCCACGGGCAGAAGATTCCGTAGATCACGACCGCGACGACCAAGAGGTTCCACTGGCGAAAGATGACGGTGACGAACATCGCGAGAATGAGCACGTGGCTCAACGTCACCGGCCGGTGCGGCTTGCCGAGTGGGCGCAACTTCGCGCTGGGCACTTGCGGTGCAGACCATCGACCGAGGAATCGCACCAACGACGTCGGGTCGTAGTGCTCGCGCTGAAGCACGCGTAACCACCGGGCCATCTGGGCGCAGTACGCCAGCACCAAGAGCACGGCGAGGACGACCGCGAGCGCGAGACTCACTGGTGCAGGGCTTTCACCACGGCATCAACGAGTTCACCCGGCGCCTCGAGGGGAACGAAGTGACCAACTCCCGCGAGCTCGCGCAGCGTGGTCGGACTCTTCACGAGCGCCGCGGCCGTTGTGGCGATCTCGTAAGGTGCCTCGCGGTCGCCCTCTCCCCAGAGGAACGTAACGGGCATCATCAGCTGCTCCAGTTCCGGCTCATAGCTCTCGTTCACGTTCGCGACCAACACATCGCGCATCACACCGTGTGCGCGTCGATAGTCGCTGGATCCGTACTTCTGGCGCGCTCGTTCGAGTTGCGTCGCGCCCACCAAGTGGTGCGCCGCGAGCCAGCGAACGACGCGGTAGGCGCGTGGAGAGGGAGCAGCCGGTTGAGTGCGCAAGAGCGGGACGCCGGTGAGCACCACCGAGTGCACCAGTTCGGGATGCTCGGCAGCGAGCACGACCGCGACTCGCCCGCCAAAGGAGTGGCCGACAAGCACGAGCGGATCGTGGGCGATCTCGCGTATCGCGGGAAGGACCAGCTCCGCGTAGTGGCGAGCGCCACCCGGCGTTTCGGGCACCGGCGACGCGCCAAAGCCCGGCAGATCGAGGGCGACCGAGCCAATCCCACGTTCGGCCAGGGCATTCGCGGCCAGCGTGAAGTCCTGGGCGCTGCGCGCCCACCCGTGGAGCCAGACGACTCGGACCTCACCTGAGCCATAGGTTTCCCCAAAAAGTCGAGAGTCGCCGTAGCTTCGAAGCACAATAATAGAGGTTATCGACCATGGTCTGCTCGCCCGGAGCTACGTAACCGCCCCCCAGTAGCGTTCTAGAGACTATGGACGAGGCGACATTCTCTCCCGATCTGCTCGTCGGGCTGACCCCGGAGCAGCGCGAAGCGGTGATGTCGCCCGCCCGGCGCCTCTTGGTACGCGCGACGGCCGGTTCGGGAAAGACCCACGTGCTCAACCCTGCGAATCCAGCGCCGCGTCGCCGACAACGAGGTGGCGCCTGACCAGATTCTCGCGATGACCTTCACGCGCAAGGCCGGCGACGAGCTGCGCAAGCGCCTCTTTCGCGCCGGCGTGCGCGACGTTCGCGCCGGCACCTTCCACCGCGCGGCACTGAACCTGGTCACCCAGTACCGCGAGGACCATCACCTCCGCCCCCTCACCCTCGAACCCAATCGTCGAAAGCTCGTGACCGCGCTCGCCTCGCAGCTGCGCGAGAGCGGAGAGCTCAAGCTCGAAGACTGGCAGCTCCCCCGCCTCGAACAGGAGATCGGCTGGGCGCTCAGCCAGGGATTCCAAGGTCCGCAGTACGCCAAGAACGCACGTCGACTGCGGCGCGACGCGCCACTGCCGCCCGCGCAGTTCGCCGAGGTTCTCGACCGCTACATCGGTCTTTGCCGCAGTCGCGGCGTGCTCGACTTCGATCTGCTCTTGAGCGAAGCCATTGCACTGTTGCGCGACGAGCCCGACGTGCTGGCGTCATTTCGCTACCGCAACCGCTCGCTCTACGTCGACGAGACCCAGGACATGAACCCCCTGCAGTTCATGCTGCTGCGCCAGATGGCCGGCGACGACCCCGACCTCTTCTGCGTGGGCGACCCCAACCAGTCCATCTACGGCTTCAACGGGGCGAACCCTTCGCTCATCAACGAGCTCATCACGACCTGGCCCGATACGGTCGTCCTCGATCTCACCCGCAACCACCGTTCGACCGCCAACATCATCGCCGTCGCCAACACCTTGCTCGAAGAGGGCGCGCGCGGCATCGAACCGGCCAAGGACGACGGCGACGTCCCACTCGTGCGCAGCTACGACACCGACGACGAAGAAGCCCGCCACGTCGCGACGTGGCTGTCAGCGAAGCACCAGCCGGGGAGTCACGTGGAGATCGATGGCCGTGCTCGCCCGCACGAACGCCCAGCTCGAACTGATCGCGAGCTATCTTGACGCCGCGGGCATACCCAACGAGCGTCGAGGACCCGAACACTCGCCGGCCTCTGACCTCATGGCACCCGAGCTGCCCGCGCGCCGCCTCGAGGATAACGAGCGAGACGCGGTGGCGCTCTCGACGATCCACCGCGCGAAAGGACTCGAGTTCCAACACGTCGCGGCCGTCGGATGGGCCGAGGGCCAGCTGCCGAACTACAACGCCACAACCGCCGAGCAGCTCGCCGAAGAACAGCGACTCGCCTACGTCGCGCTGAGTCGTGCCGAGGACTCACTGCTCATCACTTGGAGTCGAGGGCGCAACGATCCGCGCTACCCCGACCGCGAGCCGTCACGGTTTCTCGCGCCCGTGCAAGCAGTCGTCGCCGAGATCGAAGCGCGCAACGCACCCCTGCGCGGCGAGGCTCGCAAGGAGCGGCTCGCCGCCATCAAAGCATCGCTCGCCGAGAGCCTCGAGCAGATCGAACCGGACAGTCGCTCACAGAGGTGATTCTGCGCCCAGGTATAGTTCCCAGCGATGACGTCCATTATCCATCAGCGGGGCCGAGCATGAACGGGGCGCACGCGCTGCTCGCGACGCTCGTTGACAACGGCGTCACGGTGTGCTTCGCCAATCCCGGTACGTCGGAGATGCACTTCGTCGCCGCACTCGACGACGCGCCCAACATGCGCGGGGTTCTCTGCCTCTTCGAGGGCGTTGCGACCGGCGCCGCAGACGGTTACGCGCGCGTTACGCGCTCCCCCGCCGCGACCTTGCTCCATCTGGGGCCTGGCCTTGCCAACGGCTGGGCGAATCTCCACAACGCGCGCCGAGCCCACGTGCCGGTCGTGAACATCGTCGGCGACCACGCTACCCATCATGAGATCTACGACGCTCCGCTCCAGAGCAATATCGAATCGCTCGTCGCCCCGCTCGAGGGCTGGTACCGCCGTACTACGTCACCCGAGGACATCGCGCGCGACGCCGCGGACGCCATCGCCGCGAGCTACGGCCCGCCCGGTGTCGTCGCCACACTGGTGCTGCCGGCGGACGTTTCGTGGAACCAGGTCACAGCGCCGGCCTCGTGGCCGCAGATCAGTCAACCCGTCGCGCCAACCCTCGACGAAGACGACGTCGCGCTGTCGATCAAGGTGCTGACCACACGACGCACCGCACTCGTCCTTGGAGGATCGCTCACCAAGGAGCACCTCGCACTCGGACGGCGCATTGCCGCGGCGACGTCGTCACGGCTTCTCATTGAGACGTTCCCTACGATCATGGACCGTGGCGCAAACGTCGCGGACGCCGAGCGACTCATCTACGTGCCCGAGTTCGCGATGGATCAGCTGAAGGACTGTGAGGCGGTCATTCTGATCGGCGCCCGAGAACCGGTGAGCTTCTTCGCGTACCCACACCTGGCGAGTCGCCTCGCCCCCGACATCGCAGAGATCATCGACCTCGTCGACCCAGGCATCGATCCCGGCGCCGCGCTCGCGGCGCTCGCTGACGCGCTCGACGCACCGCCACTGGAGATCGAGCAGGGCGAACGACCCGGTGCCCCCCACGGCGAGCTCACAAGTCAGTCCTTCGCCGATGCGATCGGAGCGACGCTGCCCGAAGGCGTAATCGTCGCCGATGAGTCCAATACAAGTGGCGTGCACCTGTTTGGCTCGACGCGCTTCGCCCCTGAGCACCAGTGGATGACACTCACCGGGGGCGCCATCGGCTACGGGCTCCCCGTCGCGGTGGGCGCCGCGCTCGCGTCGAATCGGCGAGTGCTCGCCCTCGAATCCGATGGCTCGATGATGTACACGGCACAGGCCCTTTGGACGATGGCGCGCGAGGGCCTCGACGTCACCGTCGTTGGACTGGCCAACCGCAGCTACGCGGTGCTCACGTACGAGCTCTCGCGTGTCGGCGCGACCTCCGAAGGTGCGGCGAGCGCGCGCATGCTCGACATCGACGATCCGACGTTGCGGCTGGCCGATCTCGCCCGTTCGCTCGGCGTACCGAGCGAACACGTCGCGACGGCCGATGAGCTGGTCGTCGCTCTCGAACGCTCCTACGCCACGCCCGGCCCCACGTTCATCGAAGCGGTGCTGCCGAAGCGACTCTCCTAAAGCGCGAACTCCCCAACGACGGGCGCGTGGTCCGAGGGCTTCACGCCTTTACGCGCGTCGCGATCGACGTAGCTTGCGGTCGCGAGCTCGGCGAGCGCTTGATCGACAAAGAGCAGATCAATGCGCAGACCCCACCCACGATGAAACGCTCCGTTGCGATAGTCCCACCACGAATAGCTCGGTACGTCAGGGTGCAGCCGTCGCGTGAGATCGACAAGTCCGGACGCCTCGATGGCGCGAATCGCTTCGCGTTCGGGCTCACTCACGTGCGTCATCCCAACGAAGACGCTCGGGTCGTAGACATCAAGGTCGCTCGGTGCGACGTTGAAGTCGCCACCCACCACGACGTGGTTCGCCGGATCGCGAGATCCCAGATGCGTTGCCAGTGAGGCGAGCCAGCGCAGTTTGTACTGGTAGTGATCGTGATCAAGTGCTCGGCCGTTGGGCACGTAGCACGAGTAGACCCGAAGACCTCCGCATGTCGCGCCGATGAAGCGCGCCTCGGGATCGTCGTCTCCGAATCCCTTGACGATGTCTCTCAGCCCGATCGACGAGAGGATCGCGACGCCGTTCCACTGACCCTGGCCGTAGTGCGCCGATTCGTACCCGAGCGTGGCCAGCGCCTCGAACGGGAACTTCTCGTCGGTCTGCTTGGTCTCTTGGATCATCAGCACGTCGGGCCGCTGGGCTGTCAGCCACTCTTCGACGCGCGGCAATCGCGCCGTCAGTGAGTTGACGTTCCATGTGGCGATCTTCACGTCACGTCCGCCAGCACAAAGAACAGCTCCGTCGACGCCGCGAGCTCTCCCTCGACGGTGGCGGTGCCAAAGCCCTTGCCGCCGCGCGCCGAGAGCTTGGTCATCTCGCAGTCGACGCGCACGGTGTCGCCGGGCACGATCTGACGGCGGAAACGGGCGCGCTCAACGCCGCCAAAGAGCGGCAGACGTCCGGCGTAGCGCTCGTCGGAGAGCACGATGACCGCTCCGCATTGGGCGATCGACTCGATCAACAACACGCCGGGTGTGGTGGGGCGACCAGGAAAGTGCCCGGGAAAGAACCACTCGTCGCCCGTGAGCGTCCACAGCCCGCTGGCGCGCACGCCTGGCTCGATGGCAAGGAGCTTGTCGATGAGCAAAAACGGCGGGCGATGGGGCAGCCAGTCCTCCGGGTTGAGTGAGAGCTCGCTCATAGCAGCGCCAGCTCGGCGATGCGCCTATCACTGTCGACGTTCATCAAGCGAAAGGTCCGCTTGTCGCCACGTTTTAAGACATCACGTGCGCGCGCCGGCGGCGGTGACCCGAGCAACGTCGTCGGGGCGTAGCACTCGACCTGTTGATCGTTCTTGAGCGCGACCTTGATGACCGCGCCGTGGGATGTGAAGGCCGTGACCTCGCCGGGCACCTTCGACCCCACTCGGTAGGTGCTCTGGAACTGCGCGAATGCTGCCTCGGGATTGACCGGTTGACGACCTCGCTTCAAGGCGACGGCGGGCGGTGGCGTCTCCAGTACCGGCACGGGAGGCACCGCCTTCTTGGGTGCCTTCACCGCCTTCGCTGCCTTCTTCGCTCGGGTCTTTTTGACGACCTCGGCCGCCTTCGCGAGCTTCTTCGCCGCTTTCACCGCGGTCTTGGCGACGTGGTGCTCGACCGGCTTCTCAGGGGCCTTATGCCGTTCGGGCAACTTTTCTATGACCTTCTCGGCCGGCTTTTCGGCCTTGGCGACTTTCTTCACAGAGGCCTTCTTCGCCTTGACGGGGGTGAGCGTCGTGCCAATGGTCGGCTTCTCGCCGTTGGCGAGGGTGACCGCGAGCTTCTTCGCCGTGCGCGTGACTTTGACGTTGCGCACCGGGATGCGCGGCGTGAAGACCCAGCCGACGCCACGCACGGGCTTGCCGCCAACGAGGCGACCGACATCAAACAGCCAGGGATACTCGTCTTGGAACTCCTGAAACGAGTCATTGCTCAAGACGACGCCGCCGATGCGGTCGGCGATCTTCAAGATGAACGCATCACCGCGTCCCACGGCTCCCGCAGGTGGCGTGACGATGTCGCCAGCGAGTGAGGCATCGGTAAAGCGGCTTCGCTCGTTCGTCGCCATACGGTGCTCGAATGTCGCGTCAGCGACGACGATGATCTCCGCACCAGGGTTCTCTTCGCGAAACGCGGTCACGGCTTCGTCGAGCTGGGTGAAGCTCGGTGTCACTCGGCCTTCGGTCGCGAGGTTCGACCCGTCGACCACGACGCGCAGCCGTGGACTCTTCGCGGGACTCACCGCAGCGCTCGTGCCAGGAGGTCCGCTTGCTCGGCGCTGTGTACGAGACCACTGCCGGTCGCGGGACTGGCCGACTCGGCACGTGCGACATGCGAGACTTTGAGACCCCGAAACTCGTGATGCATGCGCAGGTGCACAAAGGGCCACGAGCCCATGTTCTCGGGTTCTTCTTGTAGCCAGATGACCTCGGTGAGGTTTGGATACGACGCAAGGATGCGTTCGATCTCTGAGGTCGGCCATGGGTAGAGCTGCTCGACGCGCACGATCGCAACGTGGTTGGTTGCCGCTTCGTCGCGCGCGGCGGCCGCTTCGAGGGCGATTTTGCCCGAGGCGAGTACGACGCGGGTCACTGCCGCCGGGTCACTGACGTGATCGTCGAGCACGGTCTGGAATGAGCCGTGCTCGAGCTCCGCGAGCGAAGAGCGCGTCTGCGCTGCGCGCAACATCGACTTCGGCGTAAAGACCACGAGGGGCGTCGGCCGCTCGCGCAATACCTGGCTGCGCAGCAGGTGGAAGTACTGGGCCGCCGACGTTGGCTGGGCCACACGAATGTTGTTGCGTGCGCTGAGCGACAGGTAACGCTCGATGCGGCCGCTCGAGTGCTCCGGGCCTTGGCCCTCGTACCCGTGGGGCAGCAACATCGTGAGTGTGGCGTGTTGACCCCACTTGTCCTCGGCCGCGACGAGGAAGTTGTCAATGATGATCTCGGCACCATTGGCGAAGTCGCCGAACTGCGCTTCCCACGCGACGAGCGTGTTCTGCGCTTCCACTGAGTAGCCGTACTCGAAGCCAAGCGCGGCGTACTCCGAGAGGAACGAGTCGCGCACGGTGAAGAACCCGGGCGCGTCCATGCTCGCGAGCGGCACGAACTGACGGCCGTTCTCATAGTCGATCAGCGCCGCGTGGCGGTGGGAGAACGTGCCACGTCGGGTGTCTTGTCCGGTGAGGCGAACGTTCGATCCAGCGAGCACGAGCGATCCGATCGCGAGCGCCTCGCCGAATGCCCAGTCGACCTCTCCCGAATCCAGCAGCGCCAATCGCTGGGCGAACTGACGCCCAAGCTTCGGATGCACGGTAAAGCCCTCCGGCGCCGTGACCGTCACCTTCGCAAGCTCGAGGAGCGTCGCACGATCAACGCCGGTCTCCGGGGCGGGCAGGTCCTCGGGCGCGTCGGCGACGCGCACGCTGTCGAGCTTGGGTACGGGCACGGTGCGCACCTCGTCAAGGACGCTCTGAAGACGCGCGTTGAACTCGTTGAGCGCGGCTTCGGCCTCGTCGATCGAGATATCGCCGCGACGAACCAGGGTCTCGGTGTAGATCTTTCGCACCGAGCGCATCTGATCGATGATCTTGTACATCTGGGGCTGGGTGTAGCTCGGGTCGTCGCCCTCGTTGTGTCCGTAGCGGCGATAGCAGACGATGTCGATGACGACGTCGCGCTGGAACGTCTCGCGATAGTCGAAGGCGAGGCGCGCGACGCGCGCGCATGCCTCAGGGTCATCACCATTCACATGGAAGATCGGCGCTTGGATCATCTTTGCGACGTCGGTCGGGTAGAAGCTTGAGCGCGCTGACTGCGGCGCCGTGGTGAAGCCGACCTGGTTGTTGATCACGATGTGAATGGTGCCGCCGACGCGGTACCCGGAGAGCTGGGAGAGGTTGAGGGTCTCGGCGACGACGCCTTGGCCCGCGAAGGCCGCGTCGCCATGGATGAGAACGGCGAGATAGGGGTGATCGACGACAGGCGCGTCCTGCTCCGTGCCGTCGCTCGGACGAATCACGACGTCTTGCTTCGCGCGAACGATCCCTTCGACCACGGGGCTGACCGCCTCGAGGTGCGAGGGATTCGACGCCATCGAGACGTCGATCGTGGCGCCCCGCGAGCTCTTGAAGACGCCGCGGGCACCCTTGTGGTACTTGACGTCGCCGCTCCCCTGGACGCTTTCGGGATCAAGGTTGCCTTCGAACTCGGAGAAGATGTCGCTGTAGGACTTGCCGACGATGTTCGCGAGCACGTTGAGTCGGCCGCGGTGAGCCATGCCAATGACGGCCTCTTTGAGGCCACGGTCGGCCGCCTCGTCAAGCACCGTTTGCAGGGCGACGATTGACGACTCAGCGCCCTCGAGGCCGAAGCGCTTCTGGCCGACGTAACGCGTATGCAGGAACTTCTCGAACACCTCGGCTTCGCTGAGCGCGCTCAAGATTCGGCGCTGGTCTTCTGGGCTCGTCGTGGTCGTGACGCCTTCGACGCGCTCTTGGATCCAGCGCTTCTGGACGGGGTCCATCATGTGGCCGTACTCGATGCCCGTCGTGCGACAGTACGCGTCGCGCAGGATCGCGAGAATCTTCTCGAGCGTCGCTTCGTTCAGCCCCGCTAGTCCGTCGACGACGAAGGAGCGCTGGAGGTCCCAGATCGTGAGTCCGTAGTTCGAGAGATCGAGCTCCGCGTGGGGGGCGGGAGGTCCGCTGCTCAGCGGATCGAGGTGGGCGTTCAGATGGCCGCGCACTCGATACATGTTGATAAGGGCTTGCACGCGGATCTGCTTCAAGATGCGCTCAGCCTCGCCCTCGGTGGCCGACGGGTTGGCGTCTTTCGCCCAGCGCGCGGGCTCATAGGGAATGCCCAGCGATGCGAAGATCTCGTCATAGAAGTCGTGGGACCCGGCCAGGCACTCGGCGACGTACTTGAGGAACAGCCCCGACTCGGCGCCCTGGATGATGCGGTGGTCGTACGTCGATGTCAGGGTCATGACCTTGCCCACGCCGAGTTCGGCCAGCGCGCGCGGGTCGGCCGCCTCGAAGCCGGCGGGCCAGCTGAGCGCGCCGACGCCGAAGATGGCGCCCTGCCCGGGCATGAGTCGCGGCACCGACTGCACCGTTCCGAGCGTGCCCGGGTTCGTGATCGAGACTGTGGCCCCGGCGAGGTCGTCTGCACCGTATGCACCGCCGTGGACCTTGCGCACGAGATCTTCGTAGGCGAGCAAGAAGGTGCGAAAGTCCATCGTGTCCGCGTCCTTGATGACCGGCACCAGCAGGTTGTGCGATCCGTCCTTCTTTTCGACGTCGACGGCCAGGCCGAGACCCACGTGCTCGTGGCGGCGAACACCGGGCGTGCCCTTCTCGTCGACCGCCTCGACGAAGGTCGAGTTGAGCACGGGCACTTCGCCCAGTCCCTTCACGATGGCGAACGCGATGAGGTGGGTGAAGGAGACCTTGGCGCCGCTCGAGCGCGCGAGCGACTCGTTGAGGGCGGTGCGGTTGATCTCGAGCAAGCGAGCGGGCACGGTCCGTACGCTCGTCGCCGTCGGAACGGCAAGCGAAGCCTCCATGTTCGTGACAATGCGCGCCGCGGCGCCACGGAGCGGGGACGCCTCGGCGTCGATGGCGACCGGTGGTGCTTCAACGACGGCAGGGACCGGCGCGCTCGCGACGGCAGGCAAGGTCGAGCGCTGATAGTCGGCAAAGAACTCCCGCCAACTCTCAGCGACCGACGTCGGGTCGGCGAGGAAACGGTCGTACATGTCGTCAACGAGCCACGCGTTTGGCCCGAACGAGCCCCGCGCGGGGCGGCCAGTCGATGCATCAGGGGGTGTAGTCACCTAGCCAGCCTAGGGCGCAAAACCCATATATAGATGGGTTGGTAGCGCGGGCGAGGCCGGTAGGTTTTGTCCGTGCCCAACTCGACCACGCCCCTGCGACTGCGCTTCGTCGCCGACTCGCCCGTCGAGGGACTCGCCGTCGCCGAACGGCGCGTCGAAAGCCCGCGCGCCACGGTGATCTGCGTGCACGGAGCGCTCGATCGAGCGGGATCCTTCTCGCGCCTTGCTCGGCGCCTCGACGACCTCGACGTCGTTGCCTACGACCGGCGCGGCTACCAGGGCTCGCGTGACCTTCGCCCGATCGACCTCGACCACCATGTCGACGATCTGCGAGCCGTGATGAACCGCGAGCCGATCGGTCGGCCCCTCATCCTGTTCGGGCATAGCTTCGGGGGCGTCGTGACGTTCCGCACCGCGATTCAGGACCCATCGCGGATCAACCTCGTCATCAACTACGAGTCGCCCGCCCCGTGGGTCCTCCCTCGACGCAACACTCCCTCTCCTCTCACCGACGACAGCCCGGCCGAAGTGGAGAGGTTCTTTCGTCGGGTCGTGTCCGATGCGGCGTGGGATCACTTGAGCGAGGCGCAACGCGAGTCTCGCCGGCGCGACGGCCCCGTTCTGTTGAGCGACCTCACGACCGTTCGCAGCGAGCAGCCACCGTTCGACCTCCGCGACCTGCGGGTGCCTTCGACGTACGCCTACGGCACCGGCGATGGCGACGCTGCCTCGTACTTTCGCGCCCTGGCCGCCGCCATGCACGCCCTCAATCCGCTCATCACGGGCGTGGAGATTCCCGGCGCCGGCCATTCGGCCCACCTCGACCACCCTCGTCTGCTCGCCGCACTCATCGAGGAACGCTGGGATTCGTGCGCGTCGGGGTAACGGGATCGAGCGGAATGATCGGCCGCGCGCTCATCGCGTCGCTCACCGCGCGCGGCGACACGGTCATCACCTTCGTTCGACCGACCACGAACGACCGGTCCGCCCTCTCGGTGCGATGGGATCCGGCCCGCGACCTCATCGATGGTGACGACCTTCGGCGCGTCGGCGGCTTCGACGCGATCGTGCACCTCGCGGGCGCAGGCATCGGTGATCGGCGGTGGAGCTCGACGCGAAAAGCAGAGATCGTGCGGTCGCGTGTCGAAGGAACGTTGCTGCTCGCACATACCATCGCGGACCTCCCAAGCGGCGTCGGAGTCTTCGCAAGTGCGTCGGCTATCGGTTGGTACGGCAATCGCGGCGACGAGGTGCTCGACGAGTCCAGCGCTCACGGCGAAGGATTTCTCGCCGACGTGTGCGTCGAGTGGGAGCACGCGACCGCGCCCGCGGCGGCGGCAACCTCCGTCGCACACGTTCGAACCGGGATCATCGTCAGCGCTCGAGGCGGTGCGTTCAAGCGTCAGCTGCCGCTCTTTCGCGTTGGGCTCGGCGCGTACTTCGCTTCGGGACAACAGTGGATGAGTCCGATGTCTCTCGACGACGAGGTGCGCGCCATCCAGTGGATCATCGACCATCGTCTTGAGGGTCCCTTCAATGTCGTCGTGCCGGAGCCGACGACCAACCGCGCATTCAGTGATGCCGCGGGCGCCGCGCTGGGTCGACCGGTGAGGCTGCGCGTGCCACGCATCGTGTTGTCGAATGTGCTCGGCGCCGAGATGGCTGATGAGTTGCTGCTCGTCAGTCAACGTGTCGTGCCAACACGCCTCACGGCCTCAGGATTCGAATTCACGCACCGCGATGCGATGTCCGCAATTCGCGCTGCCCTCGCGCAGTAGCGAAATCGCGGCCATTGCTGTGGATCGGTTGTGAAGTTGCTCGTCGCGCGCCTCGCATGACGAGTTCATCGTGAGATGCTCAAGTACAGTGACCTCTGACACGTGATGTGACCTCGCACATCCCCTATGCAATTTCGGCAGCTACTGGCAGGCAAGGCGTATGACGTTCGATCGTAACTTGAGATTCGCCGCTGCCTTCGTCATCGCTGTCGGGGCAGTCATCTTCTCGCTCTCTGCCTCCTCAGGCGGGGCCACATCTGGCGGCACCATCACCTACGCCGAGGCGCCGGGTGCGGCACCAAACTGGATCTTCCCCTACACCGGCTACCTCAACTTCTCGGCCTCCAACATCAACGACTTTCAACAGCTGATGTTTCGCCCGCTCTACTTCTTCGGCCTCGGAGACACGTCGGCCTACGTGCCATCGCTCTCGCTTGCCGACAATCCCGTGCTCTCCGATGGTGATCGCACGATCACCATTCAGCTGAAGGGTTGGCGCTTTGCCGACGGCCAAGAGGTCGACGCGCAGTCGGTGATGTTCTTCTTGAACCTCTATGACGCCGACCCGACGAGCTACGGCGACTACACGCCGGGCTCGGGCATTCCCGATGAGGTCGCGAGCGCCAGCGGCTCTGGCCTCACCGTGGTGCTGCACATGAAGGCGATGGTCAACCCACAGTGGTTCCTCTACAGCTATCTGTCGGAGATCACGCCGCTACCGGACCGCTGGGACATGACCTCAGCACACACTGCGGGACGCTGCGCGGACGGAGTCTTCGGCGCTACGTCGACCCAAGCGGCGTGCAAGGCGGTAGAGGCGTACCTCGATAAGGAGGCCAGCGCGACGAGCACTTTCACGTCGGCGTTTTGGCAAGGCGGTGCCGACGGCCCGTGGAAGCTACTCCGCTTCGACGCAGCCGGCGACGCGACCTTCGAAGCGAACCCCTCCTATTCGGGTCCACAGCCAGCCCAAGTGCGCTTCGTCAAGGAGGTTGCCTACACCTCGGAGTCCCAAGAGAAGAGCGACCTCGAAAGCGGCAAGATCGACATCGGATATCTCGAGCCGGCTGATCTCACCCAGCCGGCGCCAAAGCCCGACACGCCGGGACCGAATCTCGGATCACTCAATGCGAACTATCGCCTCTCTGTCGTGATGCCCTACGCCTTCGACTTTGCAGAGATGAACTTCGGTTCATCCAATCCCATACAGTCCGAGTTCCAGCAGCTCTATATTCGTCAGGCCCTCCAAGAGTCAATCGATCAGGCGAGCATCGTTCGAACCGTCGATGACAACTACGGGGTCCCCGAGGACAGTCCGATGCCGCTCGCCGCGCCCTCGTCCTTTGGCCGTCAGCCGACCAATCCGTACCCGTTCAATTTGACAACTGCGAAGACGCTGCTCACGTCACACGGCTGGACCGATGAGGCCGGGGTCATGACCTGCACGAGTCCTGGCACAACAGCGTCGCACTGCGGCGCAAATATCGCTGCGGGCGCACAGCTGAAGTTCACACTGATGTACGTGACCGGCGACCCGACGGTCGATTCGACCGTCAACTTGATCTCGACTGATTGGAACGCGATCGGCATCGCCGTCACGGTGACGGCCAATACGCTGAACAACCTCGCCACGCAGTGCACATCCACGAGCACCACCCCGTGGTCTATCTGCTGGTCCGGCGACAGCTGGACGTACGAGCCGAACTACTACCCCTCAGGCGAGCAGATGTTCGTTTCGGGTGCGAGCGCTAACGCGGGAGGCTACGCCGACCCGCAGATGAACGCGCTCGTCGCGGCCGACACGCGAGGAAAGAGCACACTCAGCGCCTTCGCGCAGTACGCAGCAGGCCAGCTGCCCGTCCTCTTTCTGCCGACCCAGGAGAGCATCGTCGAGACCTCTCGGAGCCTCGCCAGTTCGATCGGCTGGACACCGAGCGCCCTTGGAAACTTCCTTCCGGAGTATCTCCACTACTAAATTAAAAGGCGCGTCATCAGGAATGTAACAGCAGATGACCGCGCTCGTCGACCAAATTCGCGAAGAAACGGTCCAGTGACCGTGATCATCGCCATCGCCAACTTGTTTGAATGCTCCCAGCGGCGTTCTGCGGCGGTCGATGAGACCATTTGCAACCAAACAACTAGTAAATGAACGGCCTTTCGCCGCGTTCATCACGGGGAACTTGCGCAGCAAAACCGGCGAACGACGTGATGGGCTTACTTGTATCCTCTGTACTCCCCCGATACAGTTGCCTCCAGTCATCCTTGAAGGATGTGATAACTGGACGTGACCAGTAATGGTACGGGGAGGCAATAACAACATGCAATTAAAGAATAAATTTCGGCTCTGGGTAGCGCTCGGCACGGTCGCCGGTTCGCTCGCCCTGGGTCTGATCGCACCGCTGTCGAGCAGCGGCGCCGGTGCGGCAAGTACTGCCTCAAATACGATCACATTCGCCGAGGGTCCAGGCGCTGCGCCTAACTACATCTTCCCCTATATGAGTTGCACCTACTTCTCGGTAGACAACACGCAAGGGTTCCAATACATGATGTTCCGCCCCGTGTACTGGTTCGGCCTTGGTACGACCACCGTCGTCCAGCCGAAGCTCTCACTCGCGAAGATGCCTGTGATGACCAACGGCAACAAGACCGTCACGATCAACATGAAGGGCTGGAAGTTCGCTGACGGCCAGACCATCGACGCCGAGTCGGTCATGTTCTACTTGAACATGTACAAGGCCGATCCAACCTCGTACTGCGGCTACAACGCCGGCTACGGCATTCCGGACCAAGTGACCAGCGCCTCGGGATCTGGAAACAAAGTCACCATCAACTTCAAGACGTCAGTGAACCCGAACTGGATTCTGTACAACTACCTGGCGGAACTGACCCCCATGCCCAACACGTGGGATATCACCGCTCCTGGTAAGACCTCGACGTGCGCCACCGGTGCCTATGGCGCCGCCAGCACCGACACGGCGTGCAAGGCGGTTGAGAAGTACCTGGACGGTCAGTCCTCGAAGGTCTCGACCTTCGCCGATGCCCAATGGCAGTCCGGTGTGAGCGGCCCGTGGAAGCTGGTCACTATCGACGACCTCGGGAACCTCACCATGGAAGCGAACTCGGCATACTCCGGTCCGCAGAAGGCGCAGGTCAAGTACGTCAAGGAGTACGCCTACACGACGGCCACCGCTGAGCAGGAGGCACTGCGCTCGGGAGCGATCGACCTTGGCTACGTCGACAACTCGGTGCTCACCCAACAGGGAACACCTGACAAGCCGGGGGCCAACTGGTCGGCCATCGCGAGCACCTACAACCTCGAAGTGGGTGCACCGTGGTCGGTTGACTACGCGGCGTACAACTTCAATCCGAAGAGCTCGCAGGCTAAGTTCCTTGATCAGCTCTACGTCCGTCAAGCCATCCAGATGACGGTGAACCAGAAGCAGATGATCAAGCAGATCTACAAGGGCTACGGCTACGTCCAGTACAACCCGCTGCCGCCTGTGACGCCCAAAGCGATCTCTGGCAACGCATCAAAGACCAACCCGTACCCGTACAACCCGACGAAGGCCAAGGCGTTGCTGACGAGCCACGGCTGGGTGAACACGGGCGGTGTGGACGAGTGCGAGAAGCCGGGGACCGGAGCGTCTGACTGCGGTGCGGGCATCGCAAAGGGCGACAAGCTCGATGTCACCCTCGAGTATGGAAGCGGCGTGCCGGTCCTTCTGCTCCAGGTCAACACCGAAGTGTCCGAGTGGAAGACGATCGGCATCAACGCCACGACGATTCCTGAGCCCTTCGACAGCGTCGTGAGCGACTGCGTGGGCAACTCCGGGAACTGGAGCATCTGCCTATGGGGTGCGGGCTGGATCTACTCGCCCGACTACTACCCATCAGGCGAGTCGCTGTTCGTGCCGGGAGCGAGCTTCAACATTGGCTTGTTCAGCAACGCGGCCCTGACAGCAGCGGTCAAGCAGACGACGTTCGGCACGGCCACCTTGGCGAACTTCGCCAACCTGGCCGCGCAGGATCTGCCTGACCTCTACCAGCCGAACACCACCAACAACTACTCAGGCAGTGGCATCGGCGAGGTCATCAAGACTCTGAAGAGCAAGATCGGATTCACTCCGAACCCGCTCGAAAACTTCATGCCGGAGTACTACTACTGGAAGTAGTTCGACGCGACTGAGTTCGCTCACCTAATGACAAATGCCCTCCTCTTTTGGAGGGCATTTGTCATTAGGAACGGGCGTTTCGTGCGATCAAACCACCGCGAATCACGCTGATAAACTCTCCCCGTGTTTGCATACGTGATCAGGCGACTGCTGCAGTCGGTGGTCGTTCTTTTGATCGTGCTGCTCATCACCTTCTCGCTCCCCTACTTCGAGCCCAACGGCATTCTCGCTCCCGCATATGTCGTTCTCGGAACGCACGCGACGAAAGCGAACATTCACTTATGGGGAGTGCAAAACGGAATGTTCCATCCTTACTGGGTGAGATTCTGGAACTACATCGACGGCGTTATTTTTCACTTCAACTTGGGCCACTCCTACAAGCAGAACCTCTCCGTGTGGAACATCATCTCGCTCTATGTCCCGCGCACCATCTGGCTTGCCCTCTCGTCACTCATCTTCACGATCATCATCGCCATCCCGCTTGGCATCTACCAGGCATCGAAGCGCAACACGGCCTTCGACTACACCGCGACCGGCACGGCCTTCATCCTCTATGGGATCCCCGCTTTTCTGTTAGGCATTCTGATGCTGCAGTTTTTCAGTTTCGGAGTGACGCACCTGCCGGCGTCACCTCCCTCGGGAGTGGCGCCGTGGGCCATGTTCACCGACCCAACGGGTTTCCTCCTGCCCGTCTTGACCCTCACGCTGCTCAGTATTGCGTTCCTCAGTCGTTTCATGCGTAGCGCGGTCCTTGAGGTGCTCGTCCAGGACTACATCCGCACCGCCAAAGCAAAGGGATGCAGCACGAGTCGGATGCTGTTTCGACACGCATTTCGCAACGCTCTCGGGCCAATCGTCATCATCCTCGGCCTCTATCTACCGAGCCTTCTCGGTGGCGCCGTCGTCATCGAGAGCGTCTTCAACTACAGCGGCCTCGGCATTCAGATTGTGAATGCCGCGTCGAGTCTCGACATCCCCACCGTGCTGGGCATTACCCTGCTCGTGTCGATCCTTACCCTGGCCGGCAACTTCCTGGCTGATATCCTCCTCGGCGTTGTCAACCCGAGAGTGCGCATTCAGGGATCCAACCGATGAGCAGGCTCACCGAGCTACCAGAGCAGATTCCGACCCCGGTATCGAGCAACCTGGCCGACCTCGAAGCAAGTCAGGAGATCGTTCCGCTGTGGCGACAGCGCCTGCGAATCTTCTTCCACAATAAGCTCGCGGTCGCTTCGGTCGTCTTCATCATCCTCGTCTTGCTGTTCTGCTACGTGGGCCCGCACTTCTATCACACGAATCAAACGAATCAGGCGGCCGCGCTCAACGTGACAGAGAACCAGCCGCCTTCAGCGAAGCACCTGCTCGGCGTCGACAGCTCCGGCTACGACGAGCTGGGACGCATCATGTTCGGCGGCGAGTACTCCTTGAGCCTCGGCATCCTGGCCGGCTTCATCACCATCGTCGTGGGAACGCTCTACGGGATGATTGCCGGGTTCCTCGGCGGCGTGGTCGACACGGTGATGATGCGCCTGCTCGACGCTCTCTTATCGATCCCCCTCCTTTTCCTGCTCATTACACTCATCTCGGTCTTCTCCAGATCCACGGTCTTTCTCATCGTCATCATCGGAACAACGGGATGGTTCGGCAACGCCCGCATCATCAGAGGCGACGCATTGCTGATAAAGAAACTCGAATACTCCCAAGCCGCAACGGCCATGGGCGGCAGCAAGTGGCATATCATCAGGCGCCACGTCTTCCCCAACTCCATGAGCAACATCGTCACGGTGGCCACGTTCTCAGTGGCGGACGCCATCCTCTTTCTGTCGACGCTCGGGTTCTTGGGTCTTGGCATCTCGGCCCCTGGCACGGACTGGGGCACCATGATGCAGAACGGATCCGTGCAGCAGTCCAATGGATTCTGGTGGGAGATCTACCCGACCGCCTTCGTTTTCATCCTCGTCATCGTCGCCATCACCTACATTGGCGAAGCCTTGCGCGACGTCTTCGAGGTACGACTCCTCGAGCGTTAACCGCGCAACGGCCTGGGGAGTATCGCGGCCGCCGTCTCATCGCTTCCCTCGGTGGACCGACGTCCAGCGCCCACAACCAATGACGCACATTGTGGCGAGCGGGTACCCGCGTGGTCGCGGGCTCGAGTGGCTCCAGAGAACATCACCTCAAACTCAAAGACAAACGCCCTAGATTGTCGCAGTGACAGATGATCCCGACGCGGTTCGAACACACGCACTGAGACGCGGCCGCCAACTCGAACTTGCGACGCTTGGCTGGAATGTGGTTGGCGTCGCCGTGCTCGCCTTTGCCGCGATTTCCGCACGATCAGTCGCCCTCGCGGGATTCGGTCTCGACAGCGTCATCGAGATCGGTGCGTCAACGATCGTCCTGTGGGAGCTCGCTGACATCGCTCAATCTCGCCAACACAGGGCGTTGAAGATGATCGGTTCCGCCTTCGTAGCGCTGGCGATCTACTTGGGAGTCCAGAGCACCGTGGTACTCGCGGTTGGGTTTCGGCCGCATCACAGCACGCTCGGCATAGCCTGGACCGCTCTCACCGCCCTGGCGATGTTCGCCCTGGCATCGGGAAAATCGAGAACTGGCGCGCTGTTGAATAACCCAGTGCTCAAAGCCGAGGGGCGCGTCACGATGATCGACGGAATCCTCGCCACCGCAGTTCTCGCGGGTCTCGCCATGAACTCCTTTGCCGGTTGGTGGTGGGCCGATCCCGCGGCGGGCTACGTGATCGTCTACTACGCGCTACGAGAGGCGCGCGGCTCCCTCAGGCATTGATCTCTCGAGACGCGGCGGCCCGAGCAAAGACCAGAGCGTCAGCTTCGCAGCGAGAGTTCGACGGGGGTGCGCAGCGGAAAGTGGCACGCCGCTTGCTGCGTCATGCCAAAGTCCCGCAGCAGTGGCTCTTCTTCTGCGCACTTCTGCTGCGCACGCGGGCATCGCGTGCGAAAGCGGCAACCCGACGGCGGATGCACGGACGATGGCAGTTCGCCAATGACCGGGCGACCGCTACGACGTCGCGCCTCTTCTGGGTCAGGAACGGGCACGGCGTCGAGGAGGCCCTGCGTGTAGGGGTGCGCGGGCGTTCGAAACACTGACTCGGCGTCGCCAATCTCGACAATCTTGCCCAGGTACATCACCGCAATGGTGTCGGCCATGTAATACACCACCGCGAGGTCGTGACTGATCATGACGTAGGAGAGATGGTGCTCGCGCTGAAGATCCTTCATGAGGTTCAGAATCTGCGCCTGAATCGAGACGTCAAGCGCAGAAACCGGCTCGTCGGCGACGATCAGTCGGGGATTCAGCGCCAAGGCACGTGCAAAGCCGATCCGCTGGCGCTGGCCGCCGGAGAACTCGTGGGGATACCGGTCAGCGGCCAAGCGGTCAAGACCCACCTGCATCAGCAGCTCGTCGACTCGGGCCCTCTGCTGCGCTCGCGTCCCCTGATGTTGAATCATGAGCGGTTCGCCCAGTATCTGGGCAACCTTCATTCGGGGGTCGAGCGAGGAGTACGGGTCTTGGAACATCATCTGACGATCGCGGCGGTCCTCGCGAGAGGGCTTGTGACCCTTCGCCGAGACCAGCTTGCCGTCAAAGCAGATCTCGCCCCCCGTGAGCGAATCGAGACCGACAAGCATCCGCCCGATGGTGGTCTTGCCACACCCCGACTCACCGACCAGACCGAGCGTTTCGCCTTCGGTCACGGTGAAGCTCACGTTGGACACGGCGTGAATCACGCCGACCTTGTGGCGGACCAACCCGCCCTTGATCGGAAACTCCTTGACGAGTCCGTCGACCTTCGCCAGCTCGTTTCGTTCGCCCGTAGCGCGAGCGGCGACGGTCTCATGGGAAAGAATCTCGACGGGAGCAGGCCCGGGCACCGGGTGAAAGCATGCGTAGAGATGGCCGTGCTCGTCGGTCAGGGGCGGGTCTTCGCTCGTGCAGAGGTCAGTCGCGAACACGCACCGGGGCGCGAAACGGCATCCGATGATTTCGCGCGTCAGACTGGGCGGCATGCCCGCAATGGACTTCAGCTGGTGCTTCGTCGTGTTCTCCAAATTGGGCATCGACGCGAGCAGTGCCTGCGTATAAGGGTGATGCATGCGGCGAAAGAGCTCCGTGGTCGTTGCTTCTTCCACCTTCTTGCCCGCGTACATGACAACGACGCGATCGGTACGGCCCGCAATGACGCCCATGTCGTGGGTGATGAGGAGTATCGCCATATCCAGCTCGCGACGAAGATTGTCGAGGATGTCCAGAATCTGTGCCTGGATGGTGACGTCAAGCGCCGTCGTGGGTTCGTCAGCGATCAGCAGCTTGGGACGGCAGACGAGGCCCATCGCGATGATGACGCGCTGACGCAGACCGCCGGAAAGCTCGAAGGGATACTGCTCGAGCCGTTCAGAGGGATTGGGCATTTCGACCATTTCGAGCACTTCAAGGGCACGCTTGCGTGCCTCGTCCTTGGTTGCCCCTTCGTGAATCCGCAGGCCCTCCCCGATTTGACGGCCGATCTTGCTCGTCGGGTTGAGAGAGCTCATTGGATCCTGAGGAATGAGCGCGACCGATTGACCTCGCTGCCCCTGCATCTCCTTCTCGCTCAGCGTGGCCAGGTCAACGCCGTCCAGCACCACGTTGCCCCCGGCAATGTGACCGTTGGGCGGCAACAAGCGCATGATGGCCAGTCCCGTCGTGGTCTTGCCGCACCCCGACTCACCGACCAGCCCTACGCACTCTCCCGTATTTATGGAGACCGAAAAGTCGTCCACTGCGGTAGCTACTGCGTCTCGTGACGTAAATTGAACTCTTAAATTATTGACCGAGAGCAGTGAAGGCATAACTGACCGATTCTAGTCTCCGAAACTCGGTAAATATTTTTCGCTGGCGATCGCGCGCACCGCTAGAACAGGGATCTTTGAGGCAGATTCCAGGAGATTCGGTGATGTGCGCTCGTCCCGTGGCGGCGCAGCGCCTCTAGGTGCTCGGGCACCCCGTAGCCCTTGTTATCTCGCCACAAGTACTCGCGAAACCCCTCATCAAGCTCAACCATGAGAGCGTCTCGAGCGACCTTGGCTAACACTGCCGCCGCGGCGATCACGGCGCTTCGCTGGTCGCCTCCCACAATGGTCGTGACGGGCAGGCTGGCAAAACGCAGATCTGGGCATGCTTGGTCGTCACGCACTTCATTGTCCGGACCGACAGTGAGGAGATTGAGCGGGCCATCGATCAGCACGTGTGTCGGTACGACGCTCAGCGCCTCCAGCGCACGGGTTGACGCGACAGCGAGCGCGCGTCGAAGGCCCCACTCGTCAATCTCAGCGGCGCTCACAACCCCGAGCGACCATTCAGCCGCCCACTGTCGGAGGGGCTCGACGAGCGCCTCTCGACATTCTGCAGTAAGTCGCTTCGAGTCGTCGAGGCCCGCCGGGGGCCTCGTGCATTCTCGAATCGTTACGGCCCCGACCATCATGGGACCTGCGAGCGCCCCTCGACCAACTTCGTCGATGCCGGCGACGATGTCACCTTTGCGAATGAGGCGTCGCTCAAACCTCATGAGATCCCGCTGGCGCCCCGTCACTGGCTCCAGAGTAGTTCGCCTAGCATTTCTCGAGATGAACGCCGCGGTCGTTGTTCCCCTCAAACGATTCGACCGGGCGAAGGCCCGACTACGGCGCGACAGCAACTTGGACGTGACGAGCATTGTCGAAGGACTCGCCCGCGGCGTCATTCTCGCCAGTCATCCGCGCCCGGTGGTCGTGGTTAGCGAAGACGCCGAACTGGAGGTTTTCGCCTCTTCACTCGGTGCAGAGCTGCTTTTGACCTCGTCGTCGAACCTGAACGAAGCGGTCCAGGCCGCCTACGACGCGCTCGCCCCCCGATTCGAGCGACTGATCATTGCTCACGGTGACCTCCTCGAGCCCGAGGGCCTCGGCACGTTCGAGCCCGAGTGCGACGTGACGTTCTACGGCGATCACCGGGCCGACGGAACCAACGTCGTCTCGTTGCCAACAGGCCTCGATTTTCACTTCGCCTACGGTCGTCAGTCCCTTGATCGCCACGTCAAGGAGGCGAAGCGCCTTCAACTCCCGTACTGCGTGAACATTTCCAGCCCGTGGCGATTCGACGTGGACGTGCCCGGCGACCTTCCACCACCCCAAGGCTGAAGGCCCCGCTCGTTGTGACAACCGCGTCAGCGACGTTTATGTCGCGTGACAAACACGAAGAGCAGACCGATGAGCAGGAGCGGGATCAGCTCGTAGGCGCTGTTCTTGGAGGCGTGTGCTACGAGAAGCATCTGACTACTCAGCACACTTCCACCTCTCCACCCGCGCTGCTGACCTCATTTCTTGGGCGAAACGTAGGTTAAGCGATGTTGGGGGCAGATAAAAGCGGACGGTGGCCGAACGGCACTCGAGGGGGCCTTGCGGCCCCCTCGAGGTACATCTCTCAGTAGCGAGAGTAGCTTGGCTACGCCTTTTTGACGGCGCGCTTCGCAGGACGCTTGGCGGCCTTACGAGCGGGCGCCTTCTTCGCGGCCTTCTTTGCCGGGGCGCGCTTCTTCGCGGCCTTCTTGGCCGGGGCGCGCTTCTTCGCGGCCTTCTTGGCAGGGGCGCGCTTCTTCGCTACCTTCTTCACTGCGGCCTTCCGTGCCGGGGCGCGCTTCTTCGCGGCCTTCTTGGCAGGGGCCTTCTTGGCTGGAGCCTTCTTGGCTACAGCCTTCTTCTTCGCGGCTGGTGCCACTTTCCCTCCTTGGGACTCAACGTTGAATCAATTTGGGACCCACGGCACACGTGCGTGGACTGTAGGTTCCGCATTGATATCTCGTGTACTCGGCCATGTGTCACCCAACCTCACGGCTGTGCGACGACTGAACGCAGTGCACGGTCCCCTCGCGAAAGAGCGTTCTTCACAGCGTTAATCGCAACGCGATGAACAACGCGTACCTCCTCCGCAGGAGAACATCTAAAAGTTCAGTCGTTATTCACACCAATGTCAAGCATTTCGAGATTTTTTACAACCGATGGTGTGTGTGCTCTCTGAGTTCGGCATCTACTTAGGACGCGGTGCGCGCGGTGATGCGATGAGTGGACACGAACGTTCAACACTCGTGCTAGGTCCAACTCGTAGTGGTAAGACGTCATCAATCATCGTGCCGAATCTCCTGATGACAAGTGATACTTGTGTTGTTACCTCAACGAAGAATGATGTCGTGTCGTTGATGTCGAATGCACGTCGTGATGGTGCAACGTTGCTGTTCGATCCTTCGGGAACTGTGCAAACACCACACGGTGTGCATCGAGTCGGCTATTCACCTCTAAGACAATCCTTAGCCTGGGATGGCGCCGTTCTCGCCTCTCGAAGCCTTCTTGACGTTGCTCGACGAGGTCGGGGCGATCGAAGCGACGACCATTGGACTGAACGCGCAGGTGCTCTCGTTGCTCCGTTGATGCACGCGAGCGCGTTGCGCGGAGACTCGATTGGACAGCTCGCGTCGCGCATTGACGAGCGACGCGGCGATGATCTTCTTCGCGAGCTCGCAGAACGACACGGCGAACATCATCCTTCGGTCTCGCTCCTCCAAGGCGTCCTCGCCACCGAAGAGCGAGAGCGCTCGAGCATCTGGTCGACGACCGCGGGACTCTTCGCTGGCATCCGCACCGAAGCCGCAAGGGCGTCAGCTCGGGAGGCGCCACTCGACATCGAGGAGTTTTTGGCGGGTCCCCATCAGCTCCACATCGTCGCCCCCAGCCGCCACCAAGCCGTCTCCATTCCCCTGGTCGTCGGGCTGGTCGAAGAGTTGGTGCACGCGACCTACGACCGCCACCACGAGGGCGCCCGGCTCCTCCTTGCCCTCGACGAGCTGGCGAACGTGGCTCCCCTCCCCCGGCTCGCGGGCATTGTGTCCGAAGGCGGCGGTCAGGGCGTCTTGACGCTCGCCTGCCTCCAAGACCTCAGCCAGGCTCGTGCTCGCTGGGGCACATCGGCCGAGGGTTTCCTCTCGCTCTTTCCCACGACGCTCGTGCTCCCGGGCATCGCAGATCGCACCACCCTCGAGACGTTGCGATCGCTCGCGGGACGAGAGCTCGTCGCGTCACCGAGTGTCCAGCGCGACAAGCGGGGACGTGCTGTTGGTCACAGCACCTCGTGGATCGAACGCGATCGATTGACCGTCAGTCACCTCGCACAGGGACGCGACGGCTACGCCCTCGGACTCGACGCCCAGAATCACCTCAAGTGGGTCGAGCTCACCCCGGCGTACCGAGACCCTCGGTTTCGTCCCTACCTCGAGCGACCCGTGCGTGAACGCTCGTTCTCGAGCGAGCGCTCGCGCCACCCCTCGAACTGACCGCGATCGAGCGGTCGCGGACCGAGTTCGCGTACCGTCGGGATCATGCGCGCGTTTCGAACCGGCATGGTCGTCTCGTACACGCCGCCACGGCCGCGAAGCGAGGGGTAGAGCTCGTCGACCGCCTGAGTGAGCTCCTTGGCATGCTGCCCGAAGACTGCCGCGTTCGCCCACGCCGCTATGACGTGACGACGCGCCACGTCATAGCGGCCTTCGAGGGCGCCGGCAAATCGATGCTCATCGAGTACCGTGCCCCTCTCGGGGGATCGCACGACACCGAGTGGTTCAAAGCGTGACTGGTCACGAGCCCAGGCTGCGCGTGTCTCGTCGCGGCTCCACGCCAGCTTCTCGCCGCGGTCCTTGTGATGGCCGGCCCAGATCGCTCGGTATCCCTCGTCGAGGCCGACCACGTGCTCGACGCCCTCGAAGGACCGCCACGCGGACCACGGCGTGCGCTCGCCCAGCTCGTGTCGAAGCGACGATCGATAGAGGGCATCCGCAGTCTGGGCGTGCGCGTACAGCGCTCGAGCGTCGAGAACGTTCCGCTGCCCGAGGGGTCGTGCGCCGACGAGCACGTGATCGTGCAGGTGCGGCTCGCCGTGGCGATTGAGCCCATGGGTGAAGCTCACGACACGCTCCCACGTGGCCGGTTGATCGCGCACATGCCCATCACGTTGGTCGCGCACCACAAGAGCGCGCTCTTCGAGGTACTCGATCGCCGAGCGAACCGACGATCGGTGCGCGTCGAGGACCCCGCGCGCGTGCTCGGGATCGACCGCGAGTAGCACCGAGATAGGTCGAGGCGCGGCGACCACCAGGTCGTAGCCGACGATGGACGCTCGTTCGCTCGTCGTGAGCACGCGCGCGACGTCCGAGGGATCTCGGACGTCGCCACTCCCGCGCAGCCACCACCCCGGGCCTCCGTCGCGCAGACCGTCCAGCTCGTGGGCGGCATCGTTCGTGAAGTAGGTGACGTCGTTCGAGCGACGCGGTAGGAGACGAAGCACGGGCACCCCTTTAATCGGGGCCCAACGGTCGCCTACAGCTGCGCCGCTATTCGCTTTGCGAGCTCGTGCCCGGCGAGGGCGTACTTCTCGGTAACGACCACCGCGCCGGGACCGGCTTGAAGCATCAACGCGTCAAGGAATCGCTCTTCGGACACGCGAATTTTGACCGCGTGACGACCGTCGTCAAGCCTGCGCCACTGCGCGCCAGGTAGCGGCTCGAACAGCCAGCGCTGGTCGGATTCGAGCACGACGACAACCTCGTCACCTTCCTCGCCGATCTGGGTCAGCCAGTTGGCGACGTGGTCCTCGGGGCGATGCTCGTTCGCAGGTGACGTCGCGAGCACGGCGCTCATCCGATCGAGACGGAACGTCCGCCACGCCTCACGCGTCGTGCAGTACGCGCGCACGTAGGTGTGGCCGTTCAAGACCTTCATCTCGCGAGGCTCGATCGCTCTGGTATGGGTCTCGTCGCTCGTCGCCGAGGTGTAGTCGATCTTGATCTGGGAGCGGGACTCGATCGCTCGCTCCACTTGGGCGATAAGCGCCTCATTCGACATCTCGATCTGAACCGGGGCGCTCGTCGCGCGCTCGATCTTCTCGATGGCGGAGAAGATGGCCGGATCGGTGTAGACGCGCGACGCTTCGCGAAGGGCGATGTTCAGCTCGAAGAGGTCGCGCCACATGAAGGCAGATGGATCTTCTGCGCCTTCTGGCAGATCGGAGAAGTCCGCCCGATACGTCGAGTCATCGTGCGCTTCGTCGTCCCAGTCGTCGCACTCCTTCAAGATGTGCGCGGGAAAGCGGTTCGTCCCGTCGGAGGACTCCGCCATCGGTTCGAGCGACACCAGGCGGTCCATGATGAGGCGTACGTGCTCGTGGCTGAGCCCAAAGCGTCGCGAGAGCTCACTGATGCTGAGTCCGTCCTCGCTCGCGTAGATCGCGTGCAGGAGTTGCAAGGTCTGACCGAGCACGTCATTCGTCGGTGCCGAGTCGAAGGTGAGCGTTGTGCTGTCGGGTACGGCGCCACGGTTCACGCCGCGCAGCCACGCGGCGAGCTCGGTCTTGAGCGACTTGGGCGACTGGAGACGCACCCGATCGGCGCTGTCGAGCACAAAGCGCAACGCCGCGCGGGGGCTCTCGAACTCAAGTCCGACTTCGACCTTCCCGTTGGGCTTCTTCGCCGAGAGCGACCCGGGATACTGACGTAACAGAAGATCGGCGTAGTCCTCGTTGGTCGAGACGACGACGTCAAAGGGTCGCGGAGACTTCGCGAACTCGGGACGCCAGGCGCGCGCGATGGCGAGATCCTTTCCCTCGATCTCAAACGAGTCCGGAAGAACCACCGGCATCGACGTCATTCGAGAGAAGCGATAGCCCTTGATTTCGCGAGTGTCCTTCACGCGAGCGACGAGGTAGCTCGTACCGTTGAAGACGTCGATCACAAGTGGCTCGACGATGCGCGGCTTATTGGCGCCTGAGAGGTAGTCAAAGGCGAGGGTCCGACGCAGGTTGAGCGCGCGCAGGACGGGCGTGTAGTAGTTCGAGGCGGCAAGTCCCCCGTCGCTGGCGGGCACCTCATTAAAGACGCTGAAGGCGCCCGATTTGCCGAAGCCGCAGAATCGCAGGGCCAACTTCACCACGCGCTCTTCGTCGCGCGAGAAGTAGATAGGTGGCGCATAGCCGCTCTTCGGATCGATCCTGTAACCCACGGATCCATCGTCGTTTGCGACGGTCTCGATCTCAAAGCCGAGCTCTCGGATGCGGGCCTTGTCGCGCTCGAACTTCTGGCGCACGGTGCTCTCAGTTCCCTCGTAGGCGGGAATCTTGCGCGGGCCCTTCGCTGCGACCGGGTACTCGTCGATCATGAGCTCCCGCAGGATCTCTTCCTGGGTGAGCGCCCCATAGTCCCAGGCGCGCTGGAGGAGCAAAACGAGCGCCACCAGTCGTTCTCGACTCTGTTCAACGCCCCCGCGAATGGTACTCATCAAACTCCCGTTTTCATCTGCCACGAGGGTAGCGTCCGAAAGAACGACTAGGTGACGTCAAGCGCCGGCGGTCGGTGGCTCTTCGCGTCGCCACGTGCCCGAACGCCCGCCCGACTTCTCCCAGAGCGCGACCTGCTCGATCGTCATCGCTTTGTCACTCGACTTGCACATGTCATAGACCGTGAGGGCGGCCACGGTCACCGCTGTCAGCGCCTCCATCTCGACGCCGGTGCGATCGATCGTGTCAACGCCCGCCTCAATATCGATATAGGTGTCACCGATCGTGAAGTTGACGTAGACGTTGCCCACGAGCACCGGGTGCGCCATCGGCAGGAGGGACGATGCCCGTTTCGCGGCCTGGATGCCGGCCACGCGGGCCGTCGCGAGCACGTCCCCCTTGTTCAGGGTGTTCGCAGCGACGGCGGCGGTCGTCGAGGCCATCATCGTCACTCGGCAGCGCGCGAGGGCGCGTCGAGCACTGACTTCGCTCGGACCCACATCGCGAGGAAACGCGGTGCCCGTAGGCCCGCCACGTCGGAGTTGGTGGAAATCGTCCACCGCGCAATGCTACGCCACCAGGCAGAGCAAAACGCCCTGACCGGTAGACTCAACTAGCCAGTTTGTCTTTGGAGTCACAATGCCCACCTACGAATACGAGTGTCAGCAATGCCATGAGCGTGTAGAGGCCGTCCAGAAGTTCTCTGACGCCGCGCTCACCGTGTGCCCCCTCTGCGAGGGCGAGTTACGCAAGGTCTTTTCGGCTGTCGGCATCGTCTTCAAGGGCAGCGGGTTCTACAAGAACGACAGTCGCAAGTCAAGCACCAGCACCAGCTCCGACGCTGCGCCGAGCACCTCGAGCTCCACGTCGGAGTCCTCGTCGACTCCTGCTCCCGCGGCGACCCCCACGCCTGCGGCCAGCACGAAGACGCCTGCCGCCAGCAGCGACTAAGCGCCCGAGACAGCCACCCCCGCGATGGCGAGGGTGGGTGCCACCGCCGAACCAGGCAACCACTCAACGTCGTTGCCGACGTGCGACAGGTCGAGCAGCATTCGCTGCAGGGTGGACGCGACGGTGAGCTCTCGCACCGGCTCGGCGAGCACACCGTCTCTGATCATGTGTCCGGTCACGCCCACGGAGAAATCGCCGGAGATGGGGTTCACGCCCGAGTGGACGCCCATGATCGATTCGATGAAGACACCGAAACCGACGCTCTTCAAGATGGCAGCCTGATCCTCGCTGCCCGGGACGAGCTGGAGCGCTCGGCACCCCGCGGACGGCGATCCGGCAATGCCACCACGCAGCGCGCTTCCCGTCGAGGCGGTTCCCGCCCGACGTCCGGACGTCGTGTCGTAGACGAAGGCCTTCAACTGGCCACCGTCGATGAGGACGTTCCTTCGACAGGCGAGGCCCTCGCCGTCGTACGGGCTGGCCGAGAAGTGCCGCGCGTCCGTCGGATCGTCGATGAGCGTGAAGAGTGGCGAGGCCACGTCCTCGCCGATGCGACCCGCAAAAAACGAACGGCCCTTTACGACCGCGTCGCCGCTCAGCGCACCGCCGATGATCGAGAGCAGCACTCGCGCCGTGCGTGGGTCAAACACCGCCGTGCACTTGCATGACGACGGCTTGACGGCCCCCAACATCCCCGTGGCGCGATCGATGGCATCGCGGGCCGCCTCGTCGATGCTCAACTCGCGGGGCGCACGTCCGGCGCTCAGTCCCCATCCCGTTTGATCGTCGGAACCATCGCTCGCGATCGCTTCGACCGAAAGATAGGCGCCTGTCCTCGCGTAGCTCGCGCGAATCCCCGTCGATGACGCGACGGCGGCTTCGGTGACGTAGTCCGAGTAGTTGGCGGAGTCGACCTGACGAATGCGCGCGTCACCGCCGCGCACCCGACGCTCCAGTTCGATCGCCAGGGCGATCTTCTCATCAATCGGCGTCGCATCCACCCCATCATCTGTGAGCGTGAGCGTGGGCGCCGTCACCCCGTCCGGACGGGCGAAGGCGACGAACTCATCTTCGGTGGCAAACTGCACGTTGTCACGGGCGTCGCGCAATGCCTCGCGCACGGCCTCGTCCTCTAACGATCCCGCCCACGCCGTGCCAACACGTGCGCCGCTCGGTCCGTCCAATAAGACCCGAACGCCAATGCCTGACGAGCTCGCGCTCGTGAGATCCTCGATCTCGCCTCGATAGGCGCGCACGTCGGTCTCGGTGCCGGTCGACAGATAGATCTCGATCTGCTCGTCACCGCGCGCGTCGTTGAGCAGCAGTTCTGCGTGTTCGAGGAGCGTCATCCCGCGGCCCCACCCACGGTGATCGAGCTGAGACGCATGGTCGCCTGACCGCACCCGACCGGGACCTGCTGACCGTCCTTGCCGCAGGTCCCCGGTGTCATCGAGAAGTCTGACGCGACGGCGTCGACGCGACCAAGGATCTCCGGTCCGTTGCCAATGAGGTTGCAGTCACGCAGCGGCGTCGTGATCCGGCCATCTTCGATCAAGAACGCCGAGGTCATGCCAAAGACGAAGTCGCCCGTCGCCGTGTTGACCTGGCCCCCGCCCAGTTGGGCAACGTAGACCCCGTAGGGCGTCTGAGCGACGATCTCATCGGCGTCGGCGTCGCCCTCGAGCAGATAGGTATTGGTCATCCGCACCATTGGCAGATGCTGGTAGCTCTGACGACGTCCGTTCGCCGACACGCGTCCGCCTTCCTTGCGTGCGCGCAGGTAGTCCCACATGTAGTCGGTGAGTACACCGTTCTCGATCAGCACGTTCCGCGAGCTCTCATGTCCTTCGTCGTCGATCGCGAGGTAGCCCCACTCGCCGGCCACGGTCCCGTCGTCGACGAGCGTGACGAGCGGGCTCGCCACCTGCTGGCCGACCCGGCCCGCGTAGACCGAGGCCTGCTTCATGATGGCGTCGGCTTCAAGCCCGTGGCCACAGGCCTCATGAAAGAGGATGCCGCCCGAACCGCTAGCAAGGACGACGGGAAGATCCCCCGAAGGCGCGGGGCACGCGGCCAGCTTCGTGATGGCCTGACGCGCCGCACCGCGAGCAGCCTCTTCGATCGCGTCGGCGCTCAAGACCTCGAAACCGCGGGTTGCGGCGATCGGACGAAACCCGGTCTGCATACCGGTGTCGCCCGTCGCGACGCAAGATACATTGAATCGCGTGCGCACTTGATGGTCGGAAGCGAAGACACCCTCGGAGTTCGCGACGACAAAGCGCCTCGTCGAATCGCCGAGCGACACTTGGACTTGAGTGATGGAAGAGCCCTCCGAACGCGACACGTCGTCGGCTTGATGCAAGAGCTCGATCTTTCTTGCCTTTTCCACACTGCTCGGTTCGATCTCGGCGGGTGACTCGTGACCGCGAAGCTCGCCGAGGGCGACCTCTCGCACGCTGCCGCCCTCTCGTGCGACCGAAGCCGCTGCCCGAGCAGCGGCGCGCAGGCCCGATTCGCTGAGATCGGCGGTGTGAGCGAATCCAGTGGTCTCTCCGACCACGACACGCACGCCCGCTCCTCGATCGTGCCCAGAGCTCAGCTGCTCGATCCGTCGTTGGTCAAGCAGGGCCGACGATGTTGCTCGGTCCTCGACGAAAACCTCTGCAAAGGCTCCCCCGCGGCTGAGTGCCTCATCAATGGTGCGTTGCAGGACGTCTCGATCGACCAAGGGGGTGCTCATCACTCTCAGCGTACCGGTCGCACTTTACGCCTGATGCCCCCGCAGCGACCCCAGTAGGCTGGCCGCAATGATTCTGCCGTCGATTGAAACGCCCGCTGACCTTCAACCGCTCTCGTATCGCCAACTCGACAAACTGAGTGAAGAGATTCGCGAGTTCATCATCTCAACGGTCACCAAGACCGGTGGTCACCTCGGCAGCAACCTCGGTGTCGTCGAGCTGACGATTGCCCTGCACCGCGTCTTCGAGTCGCCCAAAGACATTCTTCTCTGGGACACGGGGCACCAGGCCTACGTGCACAAGCTGCTGACCGGTCGTCGCTACGGCTTCAAGCACCTGCGCCAGCGCGGCGGCCTCTCGGGCTATCCGAATCGCTCAGAGAGCCAGCACGACTGGATCGAGTCCAGTCACGCCTCTACCGCGCTGAGCTACGCGCACGGCCTTGCCGTCGCGCTCGAACAGCGCAAGGAGCTCATCGGCCGCGGTGGCAAGCGCCACGTCGTCGCCGTGGTCGGCGACGGCTCACTGACTGGCGGGATGGCCTATGAGGCGCTCAACAACCTCGGCCACTCCAACACACGTGTCGTCATCGTCCTCAATGACAACGGGCGCAGCTACGCGCCCACCATCTCGAAGCTGTCAGAGTCTCTGACCTCGCTGCGCCTCAATCGCACCTACCTGACCGCGCGCGAGCGGCTGCGCCGGTTCGTGCCACGACTCCCCCTCGGCAAGGCCGCCTACACGGGGATCGACGGCTTCACCGCCGTCGTGCGCGAGATGGTCACCCCGCACACGTTCTTTGAGAACTTGGGCGTTCGCTACGTCGGTCCGATCGACGGCCACGACATCCAAGCCATGGAAAAGGCGTTCAAAGCAGCAGCCGAGTGGGATGGGCCCATCGTCGTGCACACGCTTACTCAAAAGGGTCGCGGCTACGAGCCAGCCATGACGGACGACCTCAAGATGCACGACTACAAACTGCCCGCCGCGCACGCGAAGAACGTCGCCGCCAATACTTACACCGAGGTCTTCTCGCACGCGCTGGTCGAGCTCGCCAGCGAAGACGAGCGCATCGTCGCAATCACTGCGGCGATGGCGGGGCCGACTGGTCTGCTCGAGTTCCAATCCCGATTCCCCGACCGCTTCTTCGATGTCGGCATCGCCGAGCAGCACGCCGTCACGGCGGCGGCCGGTATGGCGATGGGTGGCCTCAAGCCGATCGTCGCCGTCTATTCCACGTTCTTTGCCCGCGCGTTCGATCAAGCGAACCTCGACGTCGGGCTGCTCAACCTCCCGGTCGTCTTCGTCTTCAAGAGCGCGGGGATCACGGGCGACGACGGACCGAGCCACCACGGCATCCTCGACATCGCGCTGTGCCTCGCCATTCCGAACATGACGATCTTTGCGCCCTCGAGCGCCGAGGAGCTTCCGGTGATGCTGGAATCAGCGCTCTCGATGTCGAGTCCGACCGCGATCCGCTACCCGAAGACCGATCCCCAGCCCTACGACGGCAAAGTGGGTGAAGGACTGACGGCCCGTGAGGTCGTGCGGGGCGACGGTTCCCTCTGTGTGCTCGCCATTGGCAAGATGGCCCCGAGCTCCTATGAGGCGTTGAAGCGCCTCGGTGACGAGGCGAAGCACATCACGCTCTATGACGTGCGCGTCCTGCCGCCGGATCCGAACATGATCGACGACGCCCTCAACCATGAGCGCATCATCACGGTCGAAGACGCGACGCGCCACGGGGGCGCGGGCACGTTGATGGTCTCGGCCGTTCGCTCGCGTGCCCAAGAACTCAACCGACCCTTTCCCCTCACACGAATCCTCGGCGTGCCGCGCGCGTACCTCGAGCACCACAAGCCCGACGAGCTGCTGGCCGAGATAGGTCTCGACCCCGAAGGGTTGGCCGGTGCCTTCTCGCGTCTGCTCGAGGGCAAGCCCGAGTTCCCTCGGGTCGTCCCCGAAGCGCCGCGTCCGAACTTCTACTAAACGCCAAGCGCCGACGCCTGCCCGATAACTTGGGGCGATGAGTTTTGAGATCGAAAAGAGCGATGACGAGTGGCGCCAACAGCTCTCGCCCGACCGCTACGCGGTGCTGCGCAGAGCCAAGACGGAGGCGCCGTTCACAGGTTCCTTATTGCACGCCAGCGCGGAGGGCATCTTCAGCTGCGCGGGGTGTGGCCAGACGCTCTTTACCAGCACGCAGAAGTTCGACTCAGGCTGCGGATGGCCGAGCTTTGACGCGTGCGAGCCGGGCACCATCATCGAGCGCGACGACCGATCGCTCTTTCGCAAGCGCACCGAGATCCTCTGTGCCAAGTGCGGCGGCCATTTGGGACACGTCTTTGACGACGGTCCGACTGAAACCGGTCTTCGCTACTGCGTGAACTCGCTCGCCATCGACTTCGACGAGAACTCGTAGCTACACGTCGAGGAAACGGCGGATTGCGATCGCCGACCCGACCGAGCCGATCACGACGCCGACGATCAACACCACCGCGTTCGTCCCGAGGAGCGCCGACGTGTTCAGCGCGAACTCGTTGTGCAGCGGGTACCACGTGTGCAACGCGGTGACCGCGGCGATCGCCACCACCGAGCCCAGGAATCCTTGGATGAACCCCTCAGTGATGTACGGCACGCGGATAAACCAGTTGGTCGCTCCAACGAGCTTCATCACCGACACCTCACGACGTCTCGAGAAGATGGCCATGCGAATGGTGTTGAGGATCAGCACCAGTGCCGAGAGCAACAGCACGGCGGCGAGGGCGAGGAAGACGATCTGCAGCACTCGGATCACCTTGTTCATCGATCGGATCTGCTGGTTGGGACCGGTCACCGAGTAGATACCCGGGGCGTGAGCGAACGTGCTTTCTACCGCGAACGTGTCCGAGGGCACGACGGGGACGCACTGAAACGAAGAGGGCACGGCAGAGACCGTCAGCACCGACCACTCGGACTGGGGCAGGAGCGTCTTTGCCTGTTGGTAGTCCTGGGCCTGGGTGAAGTAGACGCACTTCTTCACGATGGGCATGGAGTGGAGCTGGGTGCCCACGCTCGAAATCTCGCTGCGGGAGGCGTTGGGCTGCATCCACACGGTCACCCGGGTCGCCTGCTGCCACTCGACCGACGCCTGAGCGGCACTCTGCTTGAGCAGCAGCGCCGACCCCACGAGCGACAGCGACACCGCGACCGTGAGGACGGCCGCGATGGTCATCATGCGGTTGCGCCACAGGTTGCTAAAGGTCTCTTTGAAGGCGTAACGGAAGTACACGCGCATTAGCTGGCTACTCCTTCATCGATGCCGTAGACGCCACGGACTTGGTCACGGATCATCTCGCCGCGATCGAGCTCGATGACGCGCCGACGCATGCGGTCGACGAGTGACTTGTCGTGGGTTGCCATGACGACCGTCGTTCCGGTGCGATTGATGCGTTCGAGCAACGCCATGACCGACTCGGAGTTCGACGGGTCGAGGTTACCGGTCGGCTCGTCGGCGAGAAGGATGAGCGGACGGTTGACGAAGGCGCGCGCGATGGCGACGCGCTGCTGCTCGCCGCCCGAGAGCTCGTGCGGGAGGTTCTTCGACTTGTCCGTGAGTCCGACGAGCTCCAAGATCTGGGGCACCTGCGACTCAACGGTCGAGCGCGGCCGACCGATCACTTCGAGGGCGAACGCGACGTTTTCGAACACCGTCTTGTTGGGGAGCAAGCGGAAGTCCTGGAAGATACAGCCGATGTTGCGTCGCAGGTAGGGAACGCGCCACTTCGGAAGATCGCCGATGTCACGCCCCGCTTCGAGGATCCGACCCGTGTCGGGGTGCTCTTCACGAAGGAGAAGGCGCAAGAACGTCGTCTTGCCCGAACCCGACGCACCGACCAAAAAGACGAACTCGCCCTTTTCGATGTCGAGGGTGAGGTCCTTCAGCGCGGAGGTGCCGTTCTTGTAGGTCTTGGACACATTTTCGAATCGGATCACGGCTTCACCGCCTCGGGTTTCTTGGTTAAAGGTGCGACGTTCGGACGCAGCGGCAAAGCCATTCTACTGAGGTCCCCACGGGCTCTTAGGACAAAACGATCAGGCATTTGTTGCATCGGGGAAGAATTATGAAGCAGAACGCTGACGGCGTAGCTCGGCCTCGATGAAACCATCGAGATCGCCGTCGAGCACGGCTTCGACGTTGCCGGTCTCGTAGTCGCTGCGGTGATCTTTGACTAATTGATAGGGCGCTTGGACGTAGGAGCGAATCTGTGAGCCCCACGCGTTGTCGGCGCGATTGCCGCTCAACGCGTCCATCTCGGCTTGACGCTCCGCGCGGGCGCGCTCGGCGAGCTTCGCTTCGAGGATCTGCATGGCGCGCGCGCGGTTCTGGTGCTGGGAGCGCTCGTTCTGCACGCTCACGACGATGCCGGTTGGCAGGTGGGTGAGGCGAATCGCTGAGTCGGTCTTGTTGACGTGCTGGCCACCCGCACCCGAGGATCGATACGTGTCGACGCGTAGGTCCTTTTCGTCAATCTCCACTTCGGCCGCGTTGTCGCTCAGCAGCGGCGTCACGTCCAGACTCGCGAAGCTCGTCTGTCGACGCGACTGCGAGTCGAAGGGGCTGATGCGCACGAGTCGATGCACCCCGCGCTCGGCGGAGAGCCACCCGTAGGCGAACCTGCCCTTCACGATGAAGGTCGCCGAGAGCAGCCCGGCCTCTTGGCCCTCGGTCGCTTCATCGATCTCGACGCCAAAGCCTCGACGCTCGGCCCAGCGCGAGTACATGCGCAGCAGCATCTCGGTCCAGTCCTGCGCGTCGGTGCCGCCGGCGCCCGCGTGCAGTTCGACGATGGCGTCGTTCTCGTCGTACGGCCCGCTGAAGAGACTCAGCGTCTCGAGGTCGGCGACGTCGCGCTCGAGCGCGTCGACCGCGTCGGCAAGCTCGTTGAAGATCGACCAGTCGGCGTCGCCCGCGTCGAGTGAGTCGCGCGCGAACTCGGTCAAGACCGTCGCGTCATCGAGCTCGCGGCGCAGCGCGTCAAAGGCGTCGAGGTCATTCGTCAGGCGCCCGAGCTCGGTCGTCACCTCTCGGGCGTGGTCCTGGTCGTCCCAGAGATTGGGGTCAGCCGCGAGATCGCTCAGCAGAGTGTGCCGCGCTCGGCTGGCGTCGATCTTCAGGTAGTCGCGGGCCGCATCCCACCTCGTCTCGAGCTCTTCGAGCGAGACGAGGGCGTTGCGCAGTGCGTTCTCCGCCTTAGGGTCGGCCATGGCACTGCTTGAACTTGCGCTTGGAGCCGCACCAGCACGGGTCGTTTCGTCCGATCTTCTCGTGCTGCTTGGGCGCCGCGGTGGTTGACGGCGACGTCGATGCCTTCGCAGCGGGCAGCTCAGTAGAGCCCGGAGCAAGCTGGTTGGCGTTGGTGAGTGCGCCCTCGAGACCTTCGTCGGTCATGCCCCCCTCGATGACGGCCTCTTCTGCGGGGGTCGCTTCGACGTGGGTGATGTAGCGCACGTAGTCGTTGTCGACGGAGGCGAGGAGGTTCTCGAACATCAAGTACCCCTCCTTCTGCCACGCGGTAAGGGGGTCTTGCTGAGCGACCTGGCGCAGGTGGATGCCGTCGCGCAGGTAGTCCATGTCCGAGAGGTGTTCGCGCCAGCGCTGGTCGAGGATCTGGAGCATGACGTCGCGCTCGATGTCCTTTGCGGTGTCGAGTCCGCCGGGAAAGTTCTCGGACTTCTTCTCGTACTGGCCCACCGCCTCATCGACCACGAGACCGATGATCTCATCCGCGTCGTCGTAGGCACTCAAGCTCTCGAAGGTCTGCTCGGTCGGATAGTACGACTGCAGGTCGAGCAACAGTGCGTTGTAGTCCCACTCTTCGGCGAAGCCGCTTCCGATGTGCTCTTCGACCACCTCGGTCAAGCGCTCTTCGATGAGCTCGATCGTTGAATCGTGAATGTCCTCGCCGTCGATGACCTGTTGTCGGCGCTTGTAGATGACCTTGCGCTGCTCGTTCATCACCTCGTCGTACTTGAGGACGTCCTTGCGGATCTCGGCGTTACGCGCTTCGACGGTGTTCTGGGCGCGCTCGATGGCCTTGGAGACCATCTTCGCTTCGATCGCCTCGTCTTCGGGCATGGCACGATCCATGACCCACGAGACTGCCCCCGTCGCAAACAGTCGCAGCAGTTCATCTTCCAGCGAAAGATAGAAACGACTCTCACCGGGGTCGCCCTGGCGCCCCGATCGGCCGCGCAGCTGGTTGTCGATGCGACGCGAGTCGTGTCGTTCGGTGCCGAGCACGTAGAGACCGCCGGCCTCGCGAACTTCATCGCCCTCTTCGGTGGTGATCGGCTTCCACTTCTTCGCTGCTAGCTCGTAGGCCGCGTCGTACTCCTCGGTGCCCGGCTGCAATCCCTGGGCGATGACTTCGCGCGCGGCGAGCCCCTCATAGTTGCCCCCGAGGACGACGTCGACGCCTCGACCCGCCATGTTGGTCGCGACCGTGACCGCTCCCTTGCGACCCGCCTGGGCCACGATCTCCGCTTCGCGAAAGTGCTGCTTCGCGTTCAAGACCTCGTGGGGGATGCCCGCCTTGGACAGCTCGCGCGAGAGCAGTTCGGACTTTTCCACCGATGCGGTACCGAGCAGGACAGGTTGGCCAAGGTCGGTACGCTCACGCACGTCGTCGACGATCGCGGCGAACTTCGCCTGCTCCGTCTTGTAGATGAGGTCAGGCTGGTCCCGGCGAATTGCCGGGGCGTTCGTCGGGATGGGAACGACGGACAGACCGTAGGTGTTGCCGAACTCGGCGGCCTCGGTCTCGGCTGTGCCGGTCATGCCGGCCAGCTTCTCGTAGAGGCGAAAGTAGTTCTGCAGCGTGACGGTCGCCCACGTGTGGTTCTCTTCTTGGATCCGGACGCGCTCTTTTGCTTCGACGGCCTGGTGCAGGCCGTCGCTCCAGCGACGACCCTCGAGCGTACGCCCGGTGAACTCGTCGACGATCTTCACCTCGCCGCCGTCGACGAGGTAGTCCTTATCGCGATGGAAGAGCTCTTTGGCGCGCAGCGCTTGGCCGAGCTGATGGACGTAGTTGGTCGCGACCGCGTCGTAGAGGTTCGTCACGCCGAGCTGACGCTCGACCTTCTCGATGCCCGCCTCGGTCGGCATGACCGTCTTCTTCTCCTCGTCGACTTCGTAGTCAGCGTCGCGCGTGAGCGATCGCGCAATGGAGGCGAACTGGTAGTAGAGCTTCGTCACGTCGGCCGCGGGACCCGAGATGATGAGCGGGGTGCGAGCTTCGTCGATGAGGATGGAGTCCACTTCGTCGACGATGGCGTAGTGGTGGCCGCGCTGGACCATGTGCTCGCTACGACGAGCCATGTTGTCACGCAGGTAGTCAAAGCCGAACTCGGTGTTCGTGCCGTAGGTGATGTCAGCGGCGTACGCGGCGCGCTTCTCCTCAAACTCTTGGAGGTCAGGGCCGACGCGTCCGACGGTCAGGCCGAGCCAACGGTGCAGCTCGCCCATCCACCGAGCGTCACGGGTGGCGAGGTAGTCGTTCACGGTCACCACGTGCACGCCCTTGCCGGCGAGCGCGTTCAGGTACACCGGCAGCGTCGAGACGAGGGTCTTTCCTTCACCGGTCTTCATTTCGGCGATCCACCCGAAGTGCAGGGCCATGCCGCCCATGAGCTGAACGTCGTAGGGACGCTGACCGAGAACGCGTTTTGACGCTTCGCGCACGACGGCAAAGGCCTCGATCAAGATGTCATCGAGCTCCTCGCCGTCGGCGAGGCGGGCCCGGAAAATGCCGGTATAGGCCTGGAGCTCGGCGTCCGTCTTGGCCGCCATCTCGTCGGCGAGGTCGTTGATCGGCCCCACCAGCTCGGCGAGCTGGCGCACGCGCTTGCCCTCGCCAGCCTTCAAAATCTTCTGAAATACGCTCATGTCGTGTTTTACCCTACCGGTCCCACAGGTTCTTAAAGAGGGCTACGAGTGCTGACCTGGTCTTTGACCCCACACTTGCCTGCGGCGATGTCCGTGCGCACCGAGGGCAGCTCGCGCTCTCCTTCGGCTCGTGCGCACACTTCACCGGCTCCCCAGTTGATCAGGGTGATCATCTAGGGGCAGGACTTACTTCTAAACCGCGCCATGCTCAGCGTCGACAAGACGCCTTACGTGGGTCGTTTCGCCCGCGACTGGCATCGACTTTCAACCACAGACCACTCGCAGCCCTGCTCAAGTCTACGTCCCGCCTCAGGCATCGCCGGGCTGCTCTTTCCTCGACTCGGCGAAGAGCACGAGCAGAAGGCGCAGGCTGAGCACAAGGCCGGCGAACGGTACGAGTGCTTTTCGCCAACCCTTGGCCGTGTGGATCTCAAAGCGCAGGGCGCTGCGGTGGTGGGCGATGAGCATCTCTCGCGAGAGCCTCGCTCGCGACACGCCCTCGACGTGCGTGACGATCGCCTCGGGAATCGCGTCGACGCGAAAGCCGTGCTCGCGCAGCGCCCAACAGAGCGCCATGTCCTCGGCGAACATGAAGTATCGCTCGTCAAAGCCGCCCACCAGCTCGAAGGCGCTCCGTCGAACGAGAAAGCACGCCCCGGAGACCCAGTCGACTGAGCCGTCAGGCCGAGCGGAGCGGTAGCGCGTGGTGGCGGGGTTGGCCGGCCAGATCGGCGCGAGGATCGCGTGGAGGCCGGCCAGCCAGATGTTCGGAAAGACCCGCATCGACGGATACACCGTGCCGTCAGGCCGAAGGATCTTCGGGCCGACGAGGGCCACGTCACGGTGGTCATCGAGATACGCCGCCAGCGCCTCGATCGCTCCGTCGTGCACCACGACGTCGGGGTTGGACACCAGTACGTAGGTTGTCGCGCGCGCGGCCGCCACACCTCGGTTCACGCCGCGTCCGTAGCCGAGGTTGACGCCCGGCGAGACGAGCACCACATCGTGGTCGAGCAGCGCCGCGGGCACCGAGCCCACCTCGCCGTTTTCCACGACGACGACCTGGGAGACGCCATTGTCGAAGAGGGAGTCCACGCATTCGATGAGGAACTCATCAGCGTGGTAGTCGACGACGACGGCGACGACGTCGTTCTCTACATCACTCACCGGAGTCCCTTGCGACGCTCTCGGGCGACGACGAGGCGTTCGAGCGCATCGCCCCAATCGGGCAGGACCGACCACGAGGACGCGAACTTCTCCGTGTCGAGGTCGCTTCGCGCCGGACGAGTCGCGAGCGGCGCCGGGCTGAGCTCTCTGGTCGAAATCGGCTCCGCAAAGTCCTCGCCGCGATTCAACAGCGTGCCGATGTACTTGGCCACGTCGAACCACGTCGTCGCCCCGGCGTTCGCCACGTGCCAGACGCCTCCGGGTACCTCGCGGACGAAGGTCACGAGCGAACGAGCGAGATCACTCGCTGCAGTGACGGTGCCCATCTGATCGTCAACGAAGCGCACGGTCGCGCCGCTCAGCGCGCGATCAGCGATGACGTGGGCGACACTCTTGCCGCGAACGCCCATGACCCACGAGGTGCGAACGATGGTGTCAGCTTCCGAGCAGTGCAGCTCCCCCTCGCGCTTGGAGGCGCCGTACACGTTGAGCGGACCGGTCACGTCGTACTCGACGTACGCGCTCCCCTTCGTGCCGTCAAAGACGTAGTCGGTCGAGATCGTAATGAGTCGCGCGCCGACGTCGCGCGCCCCGTGCGACATGATGAGCGTGCCCTCCTCGTTCACCTCGAAGCATCGGTCCGCGTCTTCTTCTGCGCGATCGACGGCGGTGTAGGCGGCCAGGTGGACGATCACGTCGGGTCGCGCCGCCTCGAGTGCTCGCGTGACCGCCGCTCGATCGGTGACGTCGAGTTCGTGGTGCGTGAGACCGAGCGCCTCGAACTCACCGGGCTCGACCAGACGTCCATCGGGTTGAAAGCTCGGGTCCGCGCCGGGCGGCGTCGAGCCGTGGAGGATGTCCATCAGGTCGAGGCCGACCTGTCCGCCGGCACCGGTCACGAGTACCCGCGTCGCGGGACTCATCTCGCGACCTCGCTCGCACGCAGATGCACGACGTCGCCCACGCCAAAGACTTCGAGCTCGCCATCGATCTCCACGATCAGCCTCCCCGCCTCGTCGACAGCGCGGGCACGACCCTCTCGAGCGCCGTCGTGTTGCTCGACGCGCACCGACATGCCGATCGTCGCGAGCGCGCGCTCGTAGTCGGCGTGCAGCCTCGCACGCCCCTCTTTGCTGTCAAGCTGCGCTCGACGCACCTCGAGCTCTTCGAGCACGATGTCGAGCACGCCTCGAGGCTCGAGTGTGAGTCCGGTCTCGGCTTTCACTGAGGTCGCGTCCACGTGCTCGGGACCTTCGTAGGTAAGGTTGAGCCCGACGCCGACGACGACGTCGAAGCCACTCGGCGTCACCACGACTTCAGCGAGCACGCCGCCGAGCTTGCGGTCGCCCACGACGAGGTCATTAGGCCACTTCAGCTGCGCGCGAAGGCCGCTTAAGCGTTCCAGCGCGCTTCGCGTGGCGAGCGCGACGGCTGCGACGACAAGCTGCAGATCGTTCGCATCGAGCGTGGGACGAAGTGCCACCGAAAAGAGCAGCGAGGTTCGAGGCGGTGCGACCCACGAACGATCGAGTCGACCCCGACCGGCACGTTGGAAGTCCGCGAATGCTACGAGCCCCTCAGTACTACCGTCCAGTACGCGCTGCTTCAGATAGGTATTCGTCGAATCGATCTCTTCGAAGTGCTCGACGCGCCACACGATGGGACTCACGCCCAAACATTAGGGTTAATCAACCGGGTGCTAGAAAATAACAGGCCGACAACGGAGGTGCGCGTGCTGCAGAAAGTTCTCATCGCCAACCGGGGTGAGATCGCCGTTCGCGTGATCAGGACCTGCCGGGAGATGGGCATTGCGACCGTTGCCGTCTACTCTGAGCTCGACCGCAACGCCCTTCACGTGCGCCTGGCCGACGAGGCGTACGCCCTGGGTGGCCAAACGGCCGCCGAGAGCTACCTCAACACCGACGCCATCTTGGACGTGATCGAACGTTCCGGGGCCGACGCCGTCCACCCTGGCTACGGCTTCTTCTCGGAGAACACCGACTTCGCTCGGGCCATCACGTCGCGTGGCGTGACCTTCATCGGTCCCCCGCCCGAGGCCATCGAAGTCATGGGCGACAAGATCTCCTCGCGCCTCGCGGCAGAAGCCGCGGGTGTCGTCGGCGTACCTGGGCGCAGCCAGACGCTCAAGAGCGCCAAAGAGGTCATCGACTTCGGCGATGAGTTCGGTTGGCCGGTCGCGATCAAAGCCGCCTACGGCGGCGGCGGACGCGGCATGAAGGTCGTCAACGCCCCCGATGAGGCGGTGGCCGCGTTGGAGAGCGCACAGCGCGAGGCGCTCAGCTACTTCGGACGCAGCGAGTGCTACGTCGAGCGCTATCTCAGCTGGCCCCGCCACATCGAGATGCAAGTGCTCGCCGATGGCGTTGGCACGACGCTGTGGCTCGGCGAGCGCGACTGCTCAGCCCAGCGTCGACACCAGAAGCTGATCGAAGAGTCCCCCGCGCCGAACTTCCCCGAGGAGATTCGTCGCGCCATGGGCGAAGCGGCGGTCAAGGTCTCCGAGGCGTGTGGCTACGTGAACGCGGGCACCGTCGAGTTCCTCTACCAAGACGGCGAGTTCTTCTTCCTCGAGATGAACACCCGCCTCCAGGTCGAGCACCCGGTCACCGAGCTCGTCACGGGGCTCGACCTTGTCGAGTGGCAGCTGCGCATCGCCGCGGGCGAGCCGCTCACCTTCTCCCAAGACGACATCACCCATGACGGTCACGCGATCGAAGTGCGTATCAACGCCGAGGACCCGGCCAACGGCAAGTTCATCCCCACGCCCGGCACCATCACGCGCTTCGACCAGCTGTCCGGTCCCGGCGTTCGACTCGATGCCGGTTACGTCGCGGGCGACGCGATCTCCCAGTACTACGACAACCTCATTGCCAAGCTCATCGTCTGGGCCCCCGACCGGGAGCGCGCACGGCGACGGATGCTGCGCGCCATCGAAGAGACGACGATCGAAGGCGTGGCCACGACGTTGGGCGCCGACGTCATCATTCTCTCGGACGAGGCATTCGTCCACGGCACGCACTCGACCAAGTGGGTTGAGACCGACCTCGACTTCTCTTCAATCCCCAACAACGCCGCGTCCGTCGTCTCGATCGGCGAGGGTCGAGTGCGAAAGGATGTCACGGCCGAGGTCAACGGTCGGCGCGTGACGGTCGCGCTGTGGGTGCCCGAAGACGAGGACCTGCCCTCGCGACCCCAGAGCACTGCGCTCAAGCCCCGTCGTCAGCATCACTCCGGCGTCCTCGGCAGCGGCTCGGGCAAGGTCACGGTCCCCATGCAGGGCACGATCGTCAAGGTGAACGTCACGGTCGGCCAAGCGGTCGAAGCCGGTGACACCGTCGTCATCCTCGAGGCGATGAAGATGGAGAACAGCGTCAACGCGGAAAAGACGGGCGTCGTCAAAAGCGTCAATGTCGCCACCGGCGCCTCGGTGAGCGCGGGCGACGTCGTGGTGGAGATCGAGTGAGCGCCAACCAACGCGTGGTGAAGGCGATCGAGGGTGCGCGCAGCGAGCTCGTCGAGCTCAGCCACTTCATTCACGCTCACCCCGAACTCGGCTACGAGGAGTTCGAGTCGTCTGCCGCGCTCGCGAGAGCGGCCGAACGCGCAGGCTTCGACGTCGAGCGGGGATCGGCTGGCCTGGCGACCGCGTTTCGCGCCACCAAGGGCACGGGCAGCTTTCACGTCGTCTACTGCGCCGAGTTCGACGCGCTGCCTGAGGTCGGTCACGCGTGCGGCCACAACATCATCGCGGCCTCCTCGCTCGGCGCCGCACTCGGGCTCGCCGAGGCAGCCGACGAGCTTGACCTGCGCGTCACGCTGCTCGGCACGCCGTCCGAGGAGGGAGGCGGTGGAAAGATCGATCTTCTGAACGCGGGCTACTTCGATGACGAGCACATGGCGCTCATGATCCACCCGTTTCCGAGCGAACGACTGGATGCGACCTGTCTCGCCGTCGATCAGTTCGACGTGATCTATACGGGCAAAGAAGCCCATGCCTCAGCCGCTCCCTGGCTGGGACTCAACGCCCTCGACGCCCTCACGATCGCCCAGGTCGCCCTCGGCCTGCTCCGTCAGCAGCTCCATCCCGGCGACCAGTTCCACGGCATCGTCACCGACGGCGGTACCGCCGCCAACATCATTCCGAGCCGGATCGTCGCACGATTCATGGCGCGGTCGCTGACCGTAGACAGCCTCGCCGCCCTACGTCTTCGCGTGAACGCCTGCTTTGAGGCTGGCGCCCTCGCAACCGGCACCTCGCTCGAGTTCGAAGAGATCGGCCAACAGTTCTCCCAGATGGTCGCCGATCCCGAGATCCTCGCCCACTACCGACGCGCCGCCGAGTCGCTCGGACGCGATTTCTTGCTCGATGACGATGATGCGCCGAAGCCAACCATCTCGACCGATATGGCGAACGTATCGCTCGCCGTGCCCTCGATCCACCCGCTGCTCATGATCCCCACCCACGGCGCGATCAACCACCAGCCCGAGTTCACGGCAGCCTGCATCACCGCGGCGGCCGATCAAGCGGTGATCGACGGAGCACTCGCCCTTGCCGAGACGGCCGTCGGCGTCGCCAACGACGAAGCGCTGCGCGAAAGGCTGATGAACCGCTGATGGTGCTCGAACACGCGCTGCTCTACGTGAAGCAGGGTGAAGAGGCCGCCTTCGAAGGCTCGATGCGGGAGGCGCTGCCGATCATCGAATCGGCCGACGAGTGCTTCGGCGCCGAAGTCCGCCGTCAAGCCGAAGACGATTCCGTGTACCTGCTGCTCGTGCGCTGGGGTTCGATCGAAGCCCACACGGCGTTTCGCGGCACCGAGCTCTACGAGTCGTGGCGTTCGCTCACTCACCCCTTCTATCGCGAGACGATCAGCGTCACGCACTTTCACGAACCGCTCGAGCGCTAGCTCGCTCGATAGACCCCGAACTCCTCGCGCAGGACATCCGCCACCTCGCCGAGGGTCGCGAGTCGCGAAAGCGCCGTCTTCATCGGATAGAGCAGGTTCTGTGAACCGCGAGCCGCCGCCGCGACGTCATCGAGCGCGACGCGCACGCCCTCTTGATCACGGTGCCCCTTCAGGTAGCGCACGCGATCGATCTGCGCGCGCTGTTGCGCCTCGTCAATCGGAAACACATCGGCCTTGGTCGACTCGTTCTCGACGAACTGATTGACGCCGACCACCACCTTGTCGCCGCGCTCGACGCTGCGGGCGAACTCGTAGGCCGCCGACTCGATCTCGTCTTGGAGGTAGTGCGCTTCGATGGCGGCCACCGACCCGCCGAGCTCGTCGATCGCCGTGATGTACTCTCGCGCGCGCTCTTCGACCTCGTCGGTGAGGGTCTCGATGAAGTAGGAGCCGGCAAGGGGGTCAACCGTGTCAGCAATGCCTGACTCATAGCCAACGATCTGCTGGGTACGCAGGGCGAGCTTCGCTGCGCGCTCTGTCGGCAGGCCGAGCGCCTCGTCAAAGCCGTTCGTGTGGAGGCTCTGCGTGCCGCCGAGGGCCGCCGCGAGCGCCTGCAGCGTGACGCGAACGATGTTGTTCTCAGGCTGTTGGGCCGTCAACGTCGAGCCACCTGTCTGAGTGTGAAAGCGAAGCATCGTCGACTTGGGGTCAGTTGCGTGGAAGCGGTCGCGCATGATCGACGCCCACAGGCGCCGCGCCGCGCGGTACTTGGCCACCTCTTCGAAGAGATTGTTGTGAGCATTGAAGAAGAAGCTGAGCCGCGGGGCGAAGGCGTCGAGCTCGAGCCCGGCGGCGAGCGCCGCGTCAACGTAGGCGATGCCGTTCGCGAGCGTGAAGGCGATCTCTTGGACCGCGGTGGAGCCAGCCTCGCGAATATGGTAGCCGGAGATCGAGATGGTGTTCCAGTTCGGCATCTCCTTGGCGCAGTAGGCGAAGGTGTCGACGACGAGGCGCATGGAGGGCCGCGGCGGGTAGATGTAGGTACCGCGCGCGACGTACTCCTTCAAGATGTCGTTTTGAATCGTGCCGCGCAACTGGTCGCCCGAGACGCCTTGCTCTTCTGCGACGAGTTGATAGAACAGCAGCAATGTCGCGGCGGTGGCGTTGATCGTCATCGAGGTCGTCACTTCGCCGAGCGGCAGTCCCGACAGCAGAAGGCGCATGTCCTCCAGCGACGAGATAGCGACACCGACCTTGCCGACTTCGCCCTCTGCTCGCACGTGATCGGCGTCGTAGCCCATCTGCGTGGGCAGGTCGAACGCGCACGAGAGTCCCGTCTGTCCGGCCGCGAGGAGGAACTTGAAGCGTTCGTTCGTTGCTTCGGCCGTGCCAAACCCTGCGTACTGGCGCATCGTCCAGAGTCGGCCGCGATACATCGTCTCTTGAACGCCGCGCGTGTACGGATAGTGGCCGGGCCCGCCTAGCTGTGTCGCTTCGTCGAAATCCTTCAGGTCGGCGCCGTTGTAGACCGCTTTGACCTCAATACCCGAGTCGGTGAAGCGTTCGTTCGAATCCACGCGCCCACGTTAGGCGCTGTATCTCGCGTCTCTGAAGAACGTGTTAACACCGCCGTTACCCAAAAGTAGAAAGCGCGATTTTTGAGCGGTCAAGATGGACGGATGCAATGTTCGAACTGTGGCGCCACGATGACCGAGAGGATCTGTCCGACGTGCAAGCGACGGCTTCCCGACAACGCGCGCGGCATGATTGACCCGACCACTGGCCTGATGCTCGCGGGTTGGGGGCGCCGCGCGGGCCAGGTCGTTGCCGACTGGCTCGTGCTCGTCATTCCCTGCTACTTCATCTTCTCGCTCTTCTACGAGCTCGACGGAACCGCCATTGGCGTGGCGATGACACTCGTCGGCATCGGTGCCTACTTCGTGCCGTTGTGGACGAGCACGCGCGGTCAGTCCGTTGGCAACCGCGTCACCGTGACGAGAGTGCGCGACGCCGCCACCGGTCAACGGATCAGTTTCGTTCAGGCGTTCAAGCGCTGGGCGTTCGTCTCGGTCTACGTGGCCCTTCGATTCGGACCCAGCCCCTACGTGCCGATCCTCTTCTACCTCGCCGCACTCATCGACTGCCTCTACCCGCTCTACGACAAGCGAAACCAGACCCTGCACGACAAGTTCGCCGGCACGATCGTGGTGATCGCCTAGACGCCCACGGCGTGAGGCATGCACAGGTCGTCGTACTCGGCGATCACAATCTCACCCGCGTTCTCTCCACACGCCGGGCACGCCGGGTCGCGTCGAACCTTGAACGTGCGAAAGCTCTGTTCGAGCGAGTCGTAGGTGAGCAGGCGACCGACAAGCGGATCACCGAGACCGAGGATCATCTTGATCGCCTCGATCGCCTGCAGCGAGCCGACGATGCCCGGCAGCACGCCGAGGACGCCCGCTTCGGCGCAGCTGGGCGCAAGCTCCGCGGGTGGCGGCTCGGGGATCATGCAGCGATAGCAAGGCCCGACGTAGGGATCGAAGACCGTGACTTGACCCTCGAAACGAAAGATCGAGCCGTGCACGACCGGGATGCGCTTCACGAGCGCCGCGTCGTTCACGAGATAGCGCGTGGGAAAGTTGTCGGTGCCGTCCACGATGACGTCGTAGCCGTCGATGATGTCCAGGATGTTGTCGGCGCCAAGGCGCGTGTCGTACGTGATGACGTTGACGTCGGGGTTCAACGACGTGATGGCGACCTTCGCGCTGTCGACCTTGCGCATCCCGATGCGATCGACCGTGTGAAGGATCTGGCGCTGCAGGTTCGACGAGTCGACGACGTCCATGTCGATGATGCCGATGGTCCCCACGCCCGCGGCCGCGAGGTAGATGGCAGCCGGAGAACCGAGGCCGCCTGCTCCGAGGAGCAACACTTTTGAGTCGAGGAGCTTCAGCTGACCCTTCTCTCCCACTTCGGGAAGGAGCAGGTGGCGCTGGTAGCGCATGCGCTGGTCCGGGGACATCGTCGCGGGCGTCGACCAGGTCAGTCCCTCGTCCTTCCACTTGTTAAAGCCCCCACTCATGGAGACAACGTCGGAGTAGCCCAGGTCCTGAAGGGTCTTCGCGGCAAAGGCGCTTCGCGTGCCGCCGGCGCAGTAGACAGCAATGTGGGCGTTCTTGTTGGTGAGGCGCCCTTCGATGGAGAACTCGAGCTGGCCGCGCGGGATGTGCACGGCGTTGGGCAGGGCACCCTGCTCGTACTCGTCGGGCTCGCGCACGTCGAGCAGGGTGTACTCATCGAGGTGGTCGGCCACTTCGTGAGGGTCGACCTCACGGATCTCAGCCTTTGCGGCGTTCAGCAGGTCTCGAGGTGATGGCACAACTTGCTCCTCTTTTCGGTGGAGAAATCTTACCTGCCAAGTCAACAATCGTCGACGCCGTGCTAAACCCGTCGCGTGGACCTTCGCGAACTGCTCGCTCGCCGACGAATGACGCGTTCGTTTGATGGAACGCCGGTGGACTCGGTCTGGCTCGAGGGTCTCTGCGCGAGCGCGCTCTGGGCGCCGACGGCAGGCAACGCCGCGGGGGTGCGACTCAACGTCATCGCTGCCGAGGACGTCGGCGCGTTCTTCGAGGTGGCGACCGATGCGTCGTGGCGCGAGCACTCGCGGCGGTACGAGGGCCTTCGTCGCGCGGGCGCTGTCGTGCTCGTTACGACCCGAGCCCAGGACTACCTCGAACGATACGGCGAAGCCGACAAAGTGGCGTCCGGGTTGAGGGACGTCGACGCGTGGCCACTCCCCTACTGGCACGCCGACGCCGCCATGGCGACCATGGCGCTCTTGTTGCTGCTCGAAGAGAGCGACTGGCAGGCAACGATGTGGGGAAGCTTTCGACACAACGCGGAGGTGCTGTCGTGGGCAGGACTGAGCGATGAGCAGCTCTTTGCGAGCGTCCTCATCGGACGGAGCGATGGGGGCGACGTCCCGTCAGCCTCGCTCGATCGTTCTGTTCCTTCAAGACGCGAACGGGTGCGCCGCGTAGATCCCTAAAACACTAGGACTTGGCGGGCAGCGCGAGCGCCTGGAGGTACTCGATGAGCGTGCGGGCAGAGAATGCCGTCGCTCCACGGCCGAGATAGCCACGAGGAGCCTCGGCGCGCGAGGGACCGGCGATGTCAAGGTGCGCCCACGCGCGGCCATCGGTAAATCGGCGAAGGATCAACGCCGCGACGATGGCCCCGGCCTTCGGCGGCTTTCCGATGTTCTTCATATCGGCGACGTCGGACTCGATGTGCGACTCGTAGCCGTCGACGAGCGGCATGCGCCAGAGCTGCTCGCCTGAGCGCTCGCTCGCCTCCGAGAGCGCGGTGGCCAGATCGTCGCTCGAGCTGAACAGCGCGCCCACCTCGTCGCCCAGTGCGACGTTCTGGGCGCCCGTCAACGTTGCGACGTCAATGATGGCGTCGGCGCCCGTCTCGGCGGCGAGACTCAGTCCATCAGCGAGGACAAGGCGGCCCTCCGCGTCGGTGTTGAGGACTTCGATCGTCATGCCATTGCGAATCGTGAGCACGTCACCGGGCTTGGTCGCCTTGTCGCCGACGAGATTCTCCGTCAGCATCGCAATCGCGTTGATGCGAACGCGCAAGCCGAGTCGGCTCGCGACCGACGTGACCGCACTCACGATGGCGGCGCCGGTCATATCGGTCTTCATCGTCATCATCGCTTCGGGAGGCTTCATCGAGAGCCCACCCGAGTCGAACGTGATGCCTTTGCCCACGAGGGCGACATGGGGCAGGTCGGACCCCGGCTCGGGGTCGTAGGTGACGTAGACGACCCGCGTCGGCTGCGCCGAGCCCTGACCCACGCCGAGCAGCCCGCCGAGGCGCTCTTCTTTGATCTTCGTCTCCGTCCAGACCTCGACCCGTACGTGCGGGTCGTTGTTGACGTGCATATCGATCTCATTGGCGAGGGCCTTGGGTGACATGTAGCCGGCCGGCGAGTCGACAAGGAACCTCGCCCAGTTGACAGCGTCGGCGATGACCACGCCGTGCTCGACACCGAGCGTCACCGCGTCATGCGCCTCGATGGTCGGCAACGGCGAGCCGACCGGTACCACATCGATGCTCGCGTTGGTCGTGCTCGGCTTGTAGGAGTACGCCGCGAGCAAGGCGCCCTCGACAAACGCCTGGGCGAGATCGCCTGGCCTCTCCACGCCTTGGGTCGGTAGCAGGAAGGCAATCGATCCGTCACCGGCCGCACGAACGACGCCGGCACCCGCGAGGCGGTAGCTGTCGGTGCTCTCGTCGTCCCCGACCGAGACGAGCGCGATAGTTGGGCCGTGCAATGAGCGCAAGACGACCACGCTGCCGGGTTCGGTCTTCAGGCCCTGAAGGCCCAACCACGCTTCGTCCAAGGTGGTCGGCAGCTCCACGCCGTCAACGCTCCCCGCGAGCGACGCGCTCACTGCGCCCGCGCCATCTCGCATGGTGACTGGCACCGCGATTAACGCGTGGGACAGCGCTTCATTGATCGACGAGATTTGCGCCGTACGTGCCATTGCAGCCTTTTCTAGTTGTGAACCCGAGCGGTTCGATGTTGGGGCCCTTCGGCCCAGCGCGCCATCGTCCACACGAGGTCGCTCAGTCGATTGAGGTAGCGATTGACGAACGAGTCAGGGAGCGGGTAGCGAACGGCGACGCGTTCGGCGCGTCGAATGACCGTGCGTGCGACATCGAGCGCTGCGGACAGCTGCGTCTCACCAGGCACGAGGAACTCCTTGGGCACTTCAATGTCGGCGCTGAGCTCGTCGATCTCTCGCTCGAGTCGATCGACCATTGCGGGCGTCACGAGTGATTTCTCCGCGACCAGCTTCCGTCGATTCTCCGGAAGCGTCGCTACTTCGGCCATGAGGATCCAAAGGTCTCGCTCGAGCGTGATCAAGAGCTCATTGATGCGCGAGCCAGGCTCGCTGAGCGAGCGCGCCCACCCGAGCGCGGCCTGCGCCTCGTCAACGGCACCGTTCACTTCGATCGGCTCGGCGCTCTTCGCAATTCGACCACCGAAGTAGAGACCCGTCGTACCATCGTCACCCGTGCGGGTGTAAACCTTCACGCAGTCAGCGTAGTGAAACCGAATGGCACAGGTATCCTGGACATCCAATGGAGTTAGCCCCGCGTCCGCCGTTCGCTCGACCCCGCGCCGACGATCCGTATCTGAAGGCGCTGTCTGAGCGAGTGGTCATCTTCGACGGCGCGACGGGCACCAATCTCCAGCTGCGTCAGCTTTCCGCAGACGACTTTGGCGGAGCAAACCTCGAAGGATGCAATGAGCTGCTCGTCGCGACTCGTCCTGACGTGATCGAGTCGCTGCACCGTTCATTCTTCGACGTCGGCGTTGACGCCGTCGAGACCGACTCCTTTGGGTCGTTCTCCGTGGTGCTTGCGGAATATGGCATTGCCGATCGGGCTCGCGAGCTCGCCTTCGAATCCGCGAGCATCGCCCGGCGGGTCGCCGACAGCTACGCCAGTGCCGGCGAACCCAAGTTCGTCGCCGGCTCGATAGGTCCCGGCACGAAGTTCCCAACCCTTGGCCAGATCACCTACGACGACCTCTCGGCGAGCTACGAGGAGCTCGCCCTCGGCCTCCTCGAAGGCGGCGTGGACCTCCTCCTTGTCGAAACCATGTTCGACCTGCTCTCGGGTAAGGCCGCCATCGCCGCGTGTCACCGCGCGATGGCCCGCCACGGACGCATCGTGCCCATCCAGGCCCAGGTCACCATCGAGCTCACCGGTCGGATGCTGCCCGGCACCGAGATTGGTGCCGCCATCGCCGCCCTCTCTCCACTCGGGGTCGACGTCCTCGGCCTCAACTGTGCGACCGGTCCCGTCGAGATGTATGAGCCCCTGCGCACGCTGTCCGACAACGCGCTGACGCCCGTGTCGTGCATGCCCAACGCGGGCCTGCCGAGCGTCGTCGACGGACACATGCACTACGACCTGACGCCCGAAGCACTGGCCGAGCACCTGTCCAAGTTCGTCACCGAGTATGGCGTTCAAGCCGTCGGCGGATGCTGCGGCACGACGCCCGAGCATCTGCGTCACGTGGTCGAAGCGATTCGACCGCTCAACGCGGCCAAGCGCTCTCCGGTCCCCGAGCCCGCGGTCACGTCCATCTACTCCGCGGTCAACTACCAACAGGACCGCTCGGTGCTGCTCGTCGGCGAGCGCACCAACGCGAACGGTTCGAAGAAGTTTCGCGAAGCCATGCTGGAGGGCGACTGGGACACATGCGTCGACATCGGACGCGAGCAGATCAAAGAGGGTGCACACGTGATCGACGTCTGCGTCGACTACACGGGCGCCGACGGCGTCAGCGACATGAATGAAGTAATAAGCCGCCTCGCGACCCAGTCGTCGGTGCCGATCATGATCGACACGACCGAAGCGCCCGTCGCTCGCCAGGCGCTCACCTGGCTCGGCGGCAAGGCGATGCTGAACTCGGTCAACCTCGAAGAGGGCGACGCCGTGGGCACTCGACTTGACAGCTTTCTCACTCTCGCCGCCGAGTTCGGGGCTGCCGTGGTCGCCACGTGCATCGACGAGGAGGGCCAGGCTCGAACAGCCGACTGGAAGGTCCGCGCCGCCCAAGCGATCACCGATCTCGCGGTCACCCGCTACGGGCTCGATCCTCATGACATATTTATTGACACGCTCGCACTGCCTCTATCGACGGGCATGATCGAGTCGCGGCGCGACGGCATCGAGACCTTGGAGGCAATTCGCCGGGTGAAGACGGAGCTGCCGGGCGTGCGCACGATTCTTGGGCTCTCCAACATCTCCTTCGGCCTCAACCCCGCGGCCCGCCAGGTGCTCAACAGCGTCTTTCTCCACGAGGCCGCCGAGGCTGGTCTCGACGCCGCCATCGTGCACGCCTCGAAGATCCTCCCGCTGCACCGCATCGACGAAGAAGCCCGCCAGGTCTGTCTCGACCTCATCTACGACCGCCGCCGCGACGGCTACGACCCGCTCAGCGAACTGCTGCGTCTCTTCGAAGGCAAGTCGATCTCATCGAACCAAGGGCCATCACTCGACGACCTGCCGCTCAACGAACGTCTCAAGCGCCGCATCATCGATGGCGCGAGAGTTGGCCTCGAAGCCGACCTCAATGAGGCCCTGGAGGGTGGGGCGAGTCCGCTGGACATCGTGAACGAGATCCTGCTCGACGGCATGCGCGTCGTCGGCGACCTCTTTGCGAGTGGCGAGATGCAGCTCCCCTTCGTGCTCCAGAGCGCCGAAACGATGAAGTCGGCGGTGTCGTATCTCGAACCGCTGATGGAAAAGTCCGATCAAGGCGGACGCGGGCGCGTCGTGCTCGCAACTGTAAAAGGCGATGTCCACGACATCGGCAAGAACCTCGTCGACATCATCTTGACCAACAACGGCTACGAGGTGATCAACCTCGGCATCAAGGTCGGGGTGAACGAGATGTTGAGCGCGGTGGAAGAACACGGAGCGGACGCGCTCGGCATGAGCGGACTGCTCGTGAAGTCAACGCTCATCATGCGCGAGAACCTGGAGATCATGAACGAGCGACAGATGGCGAACGTGCCCGTGCTGCTCGGTGGCGCGGCCCTCACGCGAACCTACGTGGAGCGCGACCTTCGCGAGATCTATCAGGGCCGCCTCTTCTACGGCAAGGACGCCTTTGAAGGGCTACGCGTCCTCGATCAGCTGGGCGACATTCGCCGCGGCGGCTCAGACGACCCGTCCTTCGGTCGAGAGATCTCCACCAAGAACGTGCAGCGTCGCTTTCGCGACGAGCGGCCCGCGCCGACGACCGAGCTGCCGCGCCGGAGCCCCGAGGTCGAGACGGACAGCCCCTTGTTTCCGCCCCCCTTCCTCGGCAGCCGGGTCGCGAAGGGCATGTCACTCGACGAGATCGCCGAGTTCTTGAATCTGACCGCGCTCTTTCGCAATCAGTGGGGCTTTCGACCGGAGAACGGCGAGGACGACACCTCGTTCAAGGAGCGGGTCAGTGCGACCCTTCGTGAGCAACTGAGCCTCGCGAAGGCCGACGACCTCCTGGTCCCCCAGGTCGTGTGGGGCCACTTCCCCGCCGGCGCCGATGGCGACGACCTCGTGATCTTCGCCGACGACTCGCGCGACGAGGAGGTCACGCGCTTTCACTTTCCGCGACAGGCGGAGTCGCCGTACCTCTGCATCGCCGACTTCTTTCGCCCTATCGAGAGTCCAGACCACGACTACGCGAGCTTCATGCTGGTCACCATGGGCAACCGCATCTCTGAGCGCACCCACCAGCTCTTCAGCGAGAACCGCTACACCGACTACCTCATGCTGCACGGGCTCGGCGTCGAAATGGCTGAAGCGCTCGCCGAGCTGTGGCACAAGCGCATCCGAGAAGAGCTCGGCTACGTGGATGAAGACGGTCCCACCCTCACCGGACTCTTCCGCCAGCAGTACCGCGGGGGCCGCTACTCGTGGGGATACCCCGCGTGCCCTGACCTCTCCGACAACGCGAAGGTCGCGGCGCTCCTTGAGTCCGAGCGCATCGGCGTCTCCGTGTCCGAGGGCTTTCAGCTCCATCCAGAGCAGACAACCGACGCGATCATCTGCCATCACCCCAAGGCCAAGTACTTCATCGCCTAGCGTCACCCGACTGCCTAGCGGATCTCCTTCCCCTTCGCGCTCAGCACGTACCAGTAGCCGCCCAGATTGTCGAATCCCTCTCCGGGCGCGCTACCCGGCGTCTCATCGGTCGCGAACCGGTACAGCGGCCAGCCGTTGTACGTGACCTGGGTCGAGCCACTGCTCCGCTTCGTCGTGCCGAGGAGCGACGCTTTGGCCTTCCCCGACGAGACCGGCGTGGTGACCCCTCTTGGCAAGAGGAGCGGCGGCCACTCGTCCGCGCAGGCGGAATTGCACTTCGAGGTCCCCGAGTGGTGATCGGGACTGTAGGCGTACAGAGCCTGACCGTAGCCGTCGACAAGAATGACGCCAAGGCCGCTGACGTTGTGGGTCGTCACCACGTACAACGGTGCCTTCGACCCCGAGGCGAGTGAGCTGTCAGCGAGAAGCACCGCGCTGGCGACACCGCCGAGAAGTGCCCACGCCACCAACACCCGAGCGGTGCCTCGTGCAAGGCGAGGGTTCACGTCGCCAAGCGCGTCAGAGCGTCTGTGTAGACGGTCGCGACTCGGTCCCACAGGCGATTGGCGTCCTCGTCGATCTCTTGACGACGGGGGTCAGCGTCAAACCACTCGACTGCTTCACGTATCCCGACTTCGAAGGGCACGACTGCCTCAAACTCGGGCACGTAGCGGCGGAGCTTCGAGTTGTCGAACACGGACGAATTGATCTTGTCGCCCCACAGCGTGCCGAGCAACTCCGGATTCGCCGCGACCATGCCGTCGGAGGGGACGTGAAGGATATCCGGTTCGACGCCGGCCGCCTTTGCGACCAGTGCGTAGATCTGGTTCCAGGAAAGCGCTTCGTCGGACGTGATGTGAAAGTCCTCACCGAGCGTGTCGGAACGTCCGAGGAGCGGAATCAGACCACGCGCGAGATCCGCGCTGTGCGTGATCGTCCAGATGCTCGTCCCGTCGCCGGGCACCAGCACCTTGGCGCCACGGCGCATTCGGTCAACGACGGTGTAGGGCTTCGCCCAGCTGCCGATCGCGAGTGGTATCTGCGAGTAGCCGTACGTCAGGGAAGGACGGATGATCGTCATCGGGAAACCCGTCGTCGCATGCGCTTCGCGCAGCACCTCTTCGCACGCGATCTTGTCACGCGAGTACTGCCAGAACGCATTGCGAAGCGGCGTCGACTCGGTGATGAGCCAGCTCGACGGTGGCTTCTCGTACGCCGAGGCCGAGCTGATGAAGAAATACTGACCGGCGTCAGCGTACAGGCGTAGGTCGAGCTCGATCTGGCGCGGCACGTAGGCGGTCCACTGGATGACGGCATCGAAGTGACGGTCGCCGAGGGCGTCGCGCACCTGTGCCTCATCGGACGCGTCGGCGTGGAACGTGCGCGTGTCACGGACCTGGTTGGGGAGCGCCGATCGTCCTCGGTTGAGTATCGACACGTCGTGTCCGGCGTCAAGGGCCGCCGTGACGCACGCCGTGCTGATGATGCCAGTCCCTCCGATGAACAGGACGTCCATAACCGCTCCTCGGTCGTTGTCATTGCAAACTTATGCGTCCCGCATGTGACGCTTGTCGTCCTCTACGCTGCGTCAGGAACGACGCGCGGGAGCGGCCACGGGCGTTGCTTCATGCAACGCCTCGCGCGCGTGGTAGCTGGATCGCGTGAGTGGTGAGGACTGCACGTGACGAAGGCCGAGTCGACGCCCACGCTCGGCGAGGTCGTCGAACTCTGCCGGCTCCCAGAACCGCGCGACCGGCAAGTGCCGCTCCGTCGGCCGCAGGTACTGACCGATCGTCGCGATCTGGACGCCCACCGACGCCATGTCGGCCAGGGTCTCTTCGACTTCGTCGGCCGTTTCGCCAAGGCCGACCATGAGGCCGGATTTCGTGGTGAGACCGGCATGCGCGCTTCGCGCCAACACCGTGAGGGATCGCAGGTATCCCGCGCTTGGCCGCACGGCGCGTTGAAGGCGCGCCACCGTCTCTACGTTGTGGTTGAGCACGTCAGGTCGAGCGTCAATGATCAGCTGCAACGAGTCGGGGTCACCCTTCAAGTCACTCGTCAGCACCTCCACGTTCGTGTGCGGCGAGCGCTCTCGTATAGCGAGCACGCTTTTCGCGATCGCGCCCGCTCCCCCGTCGTCGAGGTCGTCACGCGCGACGCACGTGATCACCGCGTGCGCCAGCCTGAGGCGCACGACCGCTTCGGCGACGCGCTCGGGCTCGGTCGGGTCCAGGGGCAATGGCTTGCTGGTGTTAACGAGACAGAATCCGCAGGCTCTCGTGCAGCGCTCGCCGTTGACCATGAAGGTGGCGGTCCCCGCCGCCCAGCACTCGAAGATGTTCGGGCATCCCGCCTCTTCGCACACAGTGACGAGGCGCAAGTCCTCGGTCAGCTTGCGCAGCGATTGATACTCGTCACCCATGTGGGCTTCGATTCGAAGCCACGAGGGCTTGCGCACATTGATCGCCAGTCCCGCGTCAGGATCGACACCCGCCTTGCGCAGACGACGCATCAGCGGCCGCTCGCTCGACGTCGTCGCCGCACTTCGATCAACCCGCGCGACGCTCGACTCGCCGCCAAGGCGGCGCTCGAGCTCTTCGCCGAGGAGCTCTTCCACCTCGAGCGTCGTGGACATGACCCCTAGCGAGTTGAGCGAGGCGACTGGCTTGTCCGGAATGCCACACGGCACGATGGCCTTGAATCCGTCAAGGTCGATCTCCACGTTGAGCGCAACCCCATGAAGTGTCCGTCGAACTCCTCGGTCGTTTCGCTCCGTGCGGACGCCGACTGCAGCGATCTTCGAAGGCGTCGACTCGAGATGCGCCCATACACCGGGATACCCCTCAAGACGGCCCACGTCGCCGAGGCAGCCCTCGACGTCAGCGCGACGCACAGCAGCGATGACGGAGTACTCGAGTCGAGCGACGTGCGCCTTGCCGGCAGCGGGATCATCGTCGACGCTGACGATCGCCCAAGCCACGACTTGACCCGGCGCGTGGTAGGTGACGTCACCGCCTCGATCGGCGTCAATGACAACCGCGTTCAACTGCGACGGCGGTATCAAGAAGTGCTCTTCGAGTGTCCGAATGCCGCGCGTGTAGGTCGGCGGATGCTCGAACAGCAGCACATAGTCATCGCTCGCCTGCATGAGCGCACGCTGGAGGTCGTTGGCTTCGGCGAAAGAGACCCTCCCGAGGTGACGGCGGCGCAGCACCTAACGCTCGCTCTCGAGATCCATCCCCGCGAGCAGCTCTCCTACTCGCTCCAGATAGCTCGCGGCACCCGTGGGTTCACAGATGCGATGATCGAATGAAAGTCCAAGCACCAGGCGACGCCCGGCTTCGATCGTCACACCGTCCTTCTCAACGACCGGCGCGAGACGTACGGCGCCCATCGACAAGATTGCCACCTCGGGCTGAATGATGATGGGCTTGGCCAACAGCGTGTGCTCTGTCGGCGCGCCTGCGATCGTGAACGTGCCGCCCATCAAGTCGTCGGTCGTCAGTTGGCGCGTGGCGAGTCGAGCGTCGAGTTCATTGATACGTCGCGCCAAGGCGCGAAGCGTAAGTCCAGCGGCCGCATGCACCACCGGCACGAGCATGCCGTCGTCGGCGATCGCACGAACCACCCCAAGGTTGACGGTGCGATGCAGCACCAGTTCGTCGCCTGAGTAGGTGGCGTTCAAGAACTCGAACTCGCCGAGCGCGCGCACGGCAGCGAGGCTGACGACCATCTCGTCGCTGATCGGCTCGCCGTCGCGAGTCACCCGACCAAGCGCGTCGAGCTCACCGAAGACCGAGCCATCCACTTCGACGGCGACGAAACCATGCGGCGTGCTCTGGCTGGACACGGACATGTGCTGACCCATACGGCGTCGCCCGTTGCTGAGCGGCATCACGACTTCCTCACTCGGACCCTGAACGACTGCGCGCTCAGCGTCTCGACGGGTGATGGCACCGCCGGGCCCCGTGCCCAGCACCGTCGAAGGCTCGACACCGCCGTCACTCAGAATGCGACGCACCACCGGCGAGACCACGACACCAGATGCTCCGTTGTCAGCGGCGGGCGGCGCGAGGCGCACCGGTGCCGTTGAAGTTGGGGCCGGCGCCGGTGTCGGAGCTGGTGGCGGCGACGCCGGCGTTGGCGTCGGCGCTGGCTTCGATTCAGCAATCGGTTGAGCGGGGGGTGCTGGCGACGCAGCAACCGTTTCGCTCACGGGTGTGGGCGTTGCGCTTTGACTCGCCGAACCCGCGCTCGCCGTGTCATCGATCACCGCGACGCGAGATCCCGTTTGGACGGTGTCTCCTTCAGCCGCCAAGATCTCGACGAGCACACCGGACGCTGGCGACGGCATCTCGGAGTCCACCTTGTCAGTGGACACCTCGAACAACGGCTCGTCGCGGGCAACGACGTCGCCCACCTTCTTAAACCACTGGGTGATGATACCTTCGGTGACCGATTCGCCCAACGAGGGAAGCGTGACGTCTGTCATTGCATCGACTCTACCGGCGCGACTGCTCCGGTCTTTCGACGGAGGAACCCACACCCGGTCAGAGCCGGCGCTGGTTGCTTCGCTTCAACCGAATCTCTAACAGCTCCTAATTCGCGCTGGAGAAAATCCAAGGTGTCCAGCAAATATTTTGTTTCCCCCAGTGAAGGACCATGGTGGGGACTCAATGATAAATCGCGCGCCTCTGGCGCTGACGACTTCAACAAAACCGCTAAAGCAAAGCCATCGCACCGCACCTTTTTGCGAGGTGTAGGACAATCCCGATCGGACAACGTTGCCGGCGTGGGTTCCCATGCAAAACCCGACAGCGCGTTCGTTGGGGTCGAATACGCCAACACATATAACGTCTTCCAGCGAACTGAGATAATTGCGTTGGGTGTCTTCTATGTCGCGTTCGTACCACCCTCCCTCCCTAATCACCCGCAAAACGAGATCACTGATCTCAGGTGATTCAACCTCTCTCACCGTGTAGCCGGCGACCCTTGCTCGCGACGTCCGCGTTCTAAGATTCTGCTTCGATGTACCTCGCCAGTACAGATGAAGTGGCGAGGGAAGTTCAATGTATGACATGACAAAGCCGTGGAGCCGCCAGGGTTGGCGCGGATTGAACATCCACCGGGCTTTTGCTCTATCCGATTTCGGTATTGCGACCCCTACGCGTGGCAATTCCATGACGTACCGCAGCGCCGCACATGTCATAAGGGGATGCAGAGCAGCGATGGTAAGGCGCTTCACCATCTGTGCCGAATCTCCGGACTCGGATTGATAGATGGTGGTGAGGAACTGCTCAATGTCTTCAACGCTTGGCATAGACACCTTCAAGTCGAGGGTGATCGGGGGGCCGTCTTGACTCGCTTCGCACCTGACCTGGGGTGCTGAGGGAGACTTACGTGGCTTGACGTTCAGGCAAGGTGCAACCCACGCCCAGCGAGCGCCAGCAGCGTTTCGCCGAAGGTCTCGGACAGTGACGGGTGCGGCTGGATCAATGCGCCCGCCTCTTCAGCCGTCGCTTCCCAGTTCACCGCGTAGTAGCCCGCGCCGAGCTGCTCGGTGACCCACGGTCCCGCCATGTGCACACCCAGAATCTGCCCACCCGAGCCATCGGCGCGCTTCTCGGCGATGATCTTCACGACACCTTCGGTGTCGCCGATGATCTGCGCGCGAGAGTTGCCGCCAAAGGGGTCTTTCTTCACGACGACGTCGTAGCCCTTCTCCTTCGCGGCAGCCTCGGTGAGTCCGACGAACGCGACTTCGGGGTTCGAGTAGATGGCCCACGGCACGCGGTCGTAGTCGACTGGCACGACGGGTTCGCCAAGAATCGTCTTGATCGTCACAATGGCCTCGGCGAATCCCACGTGGGCGAGCTGTGGCGTACCGGCGACAACGTCGCCCACGGCGAAGACGTTGGGGGCCGCCGTGCGCATGTAGCCGTCTGCGACGACGAAGCCGCGATCGTCCACGACGACGCCGGTTCCCTCTGCGAGCAGTCCCTCGGTGCGCGGACGTCGACCCACCGACATGACGACCATGTCGGCTTCAACACTCTCGGCGCCTTCGATCTCGATGGTCGTCGCACCCTTCTTCGGCTTGTGCCCGGTGATCTTGACGTCGGTGCGGATGTCGATCCCACGCTTTTTGAACGAGCGACCCACGACACTGGCAACCTCGGCGTCACAGCCCACGAGGATCGACGGCAACGCTTCAAGGATGGTCACGCTCGATCCCATGTCGGCGAGCAGTGAGGCGAACTCGCACCCGATGGCACCGCCACCGATGACCGCGGCCCGCTCGGGCAGGACCTTGAGGTCCAAGAACTCGTCAGAGGTCACGACGATTTTGCCGTCGATGTCGAAGCCGGGAATCGTACGCGGCACCGAGCCCGCGGCCAGGATGACGTGCTTTCCCTTCGCCACGACACCGGCATCCGCGCCGTCAAGGACACTGACCGTGAGATCCTTGCCGAGCTGGCCCGTGCCCGAGAACGTGGTGACCTTGCGTCCTTTCAATAGACCGGCCAGTCCCTTGAACAGCCGGTCCACCACTTCGTTCTTGCGGGCCTGGCTCACCGAGAAGTCGACGGTGACGTCCTTGGTGTCGATGCCAAACTGCGACGAATGCTCGACGGTTCGACGAACGTGAGCTGTTTCAAGAAACTCCTTGGCGGGCACACACCCGCGGTGCAGGCAGGTGCCGCCGACCTTGTCGCGCTCGACAATGGCGCAGTTGAGGCCGGCGGCCGCACCGTAGAGCGCGGCGGCGTAGCCACCAGGTCCTCCACCGATAATGACGACATCGAACTCTTGGACCTCGTTAGCCACGGACATTCCCTTCAGTAGTACAGCGACATCCCCCGCCGAGAAATCCTAATGTTTTCGTGGGTAGCGCCTACCGCGCGAACTACGAGTGACGACCGCGCTGAGAGTCTGCAGCAGACGTTGCGAGCTCGTCGACGAAGTCGTTCATGCGATCGCCCGAATGTCCCTTCACCCATGAGAACGTGACCTTCCGACCGCTCTCCAACACCAGAGGGATCAGGACTTCCCAGAGGTCCCGGTTGGCGACCGGTTGGCCCTTCGAGTTCTTCCAGTTGCGGCGTTGCCAGCCTTCGTACCAGCGGTCGTGGAAGCACTTCACCACGTAGTTCGAGTCGCTCACGATCTCGATGTCGCCATCGGGATGCTCGCGCAGCGCTTCGATGACCGCGATCACTTCCATTCGCTGATTGGTCGTGTGGGGCTCCGCACCGCTGCCAAAGTCACCCGTGCCACTCGCCCACGCCCAGCCGCCCCGTCCCGGGTTACCGCGGCACGCGCCGTCGGTATAGATGCGACTCATATGACTCGGGTAATCCAGGCGTCCGGATCGTCGGTGAATCGGGTCACGGCGGGTGGCAGGTCGCCGCGGAGCACCTGACCCAAGGTGACGTGCTCCAGCACCTCGCGGAGCGTCCCGCGCACGGCCACCCACACGTCGCGAAGGTGCTTCGCCTCGCCTTCGTAGATGAGGGTTTCCGGACGCATGCCGCGCACACCGGCCATCGGCCCGCTCACGACGCGAAGAATGTCCGCGATCATGATCCGGTCCGGGTCCCGAGCGAGCTTGAACCCGCCCTCGGGCCCGCGCTGGCTCGTTACGAGCCCCCCGCGGCGCAGGTCGCTCAGGATCGCGCCGAGGAACTTCGCCGGGAGGTCCTGCTCGTGAGCCAAATGATCGGCGCTCACCGAGACGTCACTCGCCGCCAAGGTCAAAAGCGCCCGTATGGCGTACTCGGCTTTGGCGGGAATCTGCATTCCTCCATTCTGCCGCACAGGGTGGCCACTTGGGACCCCCTATGGCCGAACTTCTAGGATGACTCGCGTGTTCGACCTCGCCGCGCGCCGGCTCTATCTCTGCGTGGGCGCACGAAGCGACATGGCCGTTTTTCTGCCGGCGGTGCTCCGCGGCGGCGTCGACATCGTCCAGCTTCGAGAGAAGGACCTCGGCCCTACAGAGCAGCTGGCCGCGGCCCGGATCATGTTGCCGATCTGTCGGGACTTTGGCGTGCCCTTCGTGATGAACGACTCGCCCGAGCTGGCCGCAGAAGCCGGTGCCGACGGCGTTCACGTCGGACAAGAGGACGTGAGCGTCGCGCACTGCCGCGAGATCCTTGGCGACGAGGCGATCGTGGGGCTCTCCACCCACTCGACCGAAGAGTTCAGCGCCGCGCTCGCGCAGCCGACGTCCTACTTCAGCGCGGGCCCGATCGAGCCGACGCCGACCAAGCTCGGTCGACCGGGAACTGGACTCGACTACGCCGTCGAGTCACAGGCTCGGACAGAAAAGCCCGTCTTCGTGACCGGTGGGGTCAACGAGTACAGCGTGGCTGCACTCGTCGTGGCAGGGCTTCGCCATTTTGTCGTGGTGCGCGCCCTCACGCAAGCTCCAGAACCTGAAGCCGCCGCGCGCCGTCTGCGCGACGCGCTCGACGGCGCGCTAGGCGTTTTGTTGTAGCACCACGCGAACGTTCACCAGCCCGGCTGTCACGTCCGAGATTCAGGCTTATGCGTTCACTTCAATTCGCAGATCGTGCAATGTGTTCCCACCCCCTCTCCATCGGCCGTCTCGCAATACGGTCCGCATCTTCACCGAAGAGCACGCAAGCTGACGCTCCATCAAGCTATTGCGTAGGTATAGCGCGGTAGCACAGCATCAACGGACGCCAACAAGTCCTCCGAACTGCTCTAGATAACCCAGCCCACACAAAGAGTTCAAACGGGCGAGGGATCGCGCTCCCTGTCTCACGAACACCGTGACGGCTCTTGACGCCATCATTCGAGCGCGTGTTACATCCTTCGAGCACTGTTGTGAGTGTGACCCCCCTGGCCACCTTCAGTCATGTGATCCCTCGACGACGCGGTCCGAACAAGGGCACCGCGTGGCGGATGGGCGACCGGACCACCTCGACCCTCGTCCTGTCTCTCGACACTTCCGACGCCCATATGCGCGCCTCGAGGCGCTCTACTTCAAAGCTTGCGCACGGCCCGGCACTGGGTCGCAGTTCCCCACATGGGGACTTACGACTTAGCTCTTAGCGGTGACGATCAAGCCAACCTAGAAGCGTCGCCACCATCCGCGGGTCAGCGCGAAGTTGGTGACCGGCGCCCTGGATGAGCCGCAACTCGGCTCGCCCGTCCGCCGCCGCCACGAGATCTCTCGCGTCAGAGGCAGGAACTTCGACGTCGTCAGTGCCGTGTCCAATGAGCAGGCGTCTCGGCGGGATCTCCGCGATCGCGCCCATCGGATCGATGGCGAGCAGATCGTCATAGAGCGCTTGTGGCTCGAGAAGCTCCTTGGGATCTCCCACGACGCCCGCGACCTGAACGGCGCGATGAATCTCTTCGGCGGAGCCGCTCCACGCCTGTAGGTGCGCCGGGGATGCGAAGGTTGCCACGCCGCGCACGCGGTCGTCGCGCGCGGCCACGCGCAACGCGAGTGACCCGCCAAAGCCAAAACCGGCAAGCGAGACGCGTCCCTCATCTTCAGCCACGCGATCGAGGATCGTCGCCAGATCCTCTCGCCATTTGCTCGCCGAGAACGTGCCCGTGCTGCCGCCGACGCCGGACAACGTGCCGGTCGCGACCACCCAACCGGACTCATTGGCCACGTGCTCGGCAAGCTCGGGCAAGAGACCGGCCGCTTGACGACCCATGCCGACGAGACGGGGCAGGCCGTGCACGATGACAAGGACGTGGCCGATGACCGGTCGGCCGTTCGAGTCTGAGATTCGTAAGTCGAGCGTCGAACCGCCGCTCTCAAGTTGCTCGTGCGCGAGCACCGCTTAGATGCCCAGGCGTTGGGCCAGCAGCTCGCGGTGGTAGGCCGGGTCTCCAAGGAACAGCTCGGAGCTCTTCGCACGCTTGAAGTAGAGGTGTGCGGGGTGCTCCCAGGTGAAGCCGATGCCGCCGTGAATCTGGATGTTCTCCGCCGCGCAGTGAAAGTAGGCCTCCGAGCAGAATGACTTCGCGAGACTGGCGGCGATAGGCAGCTCGTCGTTGCGCTCCTGGGCCGCCCATGCGGCGTAGTACGCGGCTGACTTGGCCGACTCAACGTCGAGGAGCATGTCGGCGCACTTGTGCTTGATGGCCTGGAACGAACCGATCGGTCGACCGAACTGGACGCGGTTCTTCGCGTACTCGACCGACGAGTCCAGCACGCGCTGGGCGCCCCCGACCTGTTCGGCGGCGAGCGCCGCGGCGGCGATCTGCATCGTCGCTTCGAGACCTTCAAGCGCCGCGCCCTCGACCCCCACGAGTCGAGCGGGCGCGCTCTCAAAGACGATGCGGCTCTGCTTGCGCGTCTGGTCCATCGTCGACAGCGTCTCGCGCGACACGCCCTCGGCGTTACCGTCGAGGGCAAACAGCGACAGGCCCGCGTCGGTCATGGCAGGTACGAGCAGCAGCGATGCCGTCGATCCGTCGGTGACGTAGTTGCGCACTCCCGAAAGCCGGTAGCCCTCGCCCTCTCGTGTCGCCGTCGTCGAGGTCGCAACGAGGTCCCAGCGTCCGTCGTCGTCGGTGAGCGCCACCGTCGCGATGGTCTCTCCCGCCGCGATGCCAGGCAGGTAGTCGTTCTTCGAGGCTTCGTCGCCGACGAGGAGCAACGCGTTGGCAGCGAGCGCCACCGTGGAGAAATATGGCGAGCAGAGCAGCGCCGCGCCCATCTCCTCAAACACCACGTACAGCTCGACCGGGCCGTAGCCCTGCCCTCCGTACTCTTCGGGAATACCGAGCCCCTGGAGGGCGAGCTCATTGGCCATCTGGGCCCAGACGGCGGGGTCGTAGCCCTCGCTGGTTGCCATCAGGCGTCGCACTTCGCTCTCGGGCGACTTCTCTTCAAGAAAACGGCGCACCATCTTGCGAAGCTCTTCCTGCTCTTCGCTGAATCCAAAGTTCATCTCGCGCCCCTCTCAGTACGTTTCGAGGATACTCACTCCGGGATAAGGAAATAATCGTGCCAAAGTGAAGGTATGGAAGATGTGGAACTCGTCTGGTCCGACGCCTTTAGTGAGGTGCACCGCTTCGTCGTGGGCCCGATAGACAACAACGTCTACGTGGTGCGCTGTCGGCGAAGCGGCGAGGCCGCGCTGATCGACGCGGCCAACGAGCACGACCGGTTGCTGCGCGTCGCTCAACGCCTCGGCGTCACCTCGGTGCTCGAGACGCACGGCCACTGGGATCACATCGGAGCGGTCGAGGCAGTTCGCGACGCCGGCATCGACGTTTGGGTGCGCACCGAAGACGCCCATCTGCTGCCTAACTACGACCATGTTCTCGACGACGACACCGTGCACCAGGTCGGGCACCTGCGGCTTCGCACGATTCACACGCCCGGTCACACGCCAGGCAGCATCTGCTTCGCACTCGAGAACACGCCCATGCTGTTCACCGGTGACACCTTGTTTCCGGGCGGGCCCGGCAACACCACCTTCGAGGGCGGGAACTTCGCGACGATCATCGCCTCAATCGAAGGGCGACTCTTTCGCGTCTACGGCGACGAGACGACGATCTGGCCCGGTCACGGTGCGCCCTCTACCCTCGGCGTAGAGCGCCCCCACCTCGACGAATGGGTAGAACGCGGCTGGTAGGTCGGTCAACCCACCAAGGTGGACCAGTAGGCTTTCTCTATGCCAAAACCGTTGCTCGAACTGCGCAATGTCCACGCGGAGGCCGAGGGATCGTCCATCCTCCGCGGCATCGATCTCGTCGTCAACGAGGGCGAAGTTCACGCACTGATGGGTCCCAACGGTGCCGGCAAGTCAACGCTCGCCAGCGTCGTCATGGGACACCCGGGCTACCGCGTCACCAGCGGAGAGATTCTCCTACGAGGAGAGGACATTTCCGGTTGGACGGCCGACACGCGTGCTCGCGCGGGTATTTTTCTCGCCTTTCAGTACCCCGAAGCGATCAGCGGCGTCTCGGTGATCCAGTTCTTGCGCCAGGCGATCGCGGCGCGCAAGGGACTCGATGAGCTGAGCGTGCTGGAGGTGCGCCTTGACCTCGCCGAGTGGATGGACCGGCTCGGCATCGACAGCGCCTTCGCTGAGCGGCACCTGAACGACGGATTTTCTGGAGGCGAGCGCAAGCGCAACGAGGTGCTGCAGATGGCCCTGCTCGAGCCGGTCGTCGCGCTGCTCGATGAGACGGACTCCGGACTTGACATTGATGCGCTGAGGGTGGTCGCGAAGGGTGTGCGCACCGTGCGCGACGAGCATCCGACCATGGGTGCGATCGTCGTCACCCACTACGTCAAGCTGCTCGATGAGATCCGACCCGACTTCGTGCACATCCTCGTCGACGGACGCATCGTCCACACCGGCGGCGCCGAACTCGCCGAAGCGATCGATCGCGATGGGTACGACGCGTGGCGTCCGGTGAACGCGTGACGAGCTTCGACGCTGCTCGCGTCCGCGGGGACATCCCTCAGCTGACACGAGAGGTCAACGGTCGAACCATCACGTTCCTTGACTCGGGCGCGAGCTCGCTGCAGCCCAACGCGGTGATCTCGGCGATGAGCCGCTACTACGAGTTGCGCCACTCGAACGTCCACCGCGGGGTCTACCAGACGGCCAATGAGGCGACTGAGGCCTACGAGGGGTCGCGCACCGCCGTGGGACGCTTCGTCAGTGCCCCAGGTGGGGCCAACGAGATCGTCTTCACCAAGAACACGACGGAGTCGATGAACCTCATCGCGCGCACCTGGGGTGCCGCGAACCTCAAAGAAGGCGACGCCGTCCTCGTCACCGAGATGGAGCACCACGCCAACATCGTCCCGTGGTTCCAGCTGCGCGAGCAGACGGGCGTCGAGGTCCGCTTCATTCCTGTCGGCGACGACTACCGCCTCGACCTCACGAACCTCGATGAGCTGCTGCGCGGCGTGAAGCTGCTGTCGGTGACGGGCATGTCCAACGTGCTCGGGACCAGACCGCCGTTGCGCCAGCTCGCTGACGCTGCGCACACCGTCGGCGCGCTGGTCGCGGTCGACGGTGCCCAGCTCGTCCCCCACGGCCCCGTGGACATGGCCGCGCTCGACATCGACTTCCTCGCGTTCTCCGGCCACAAGATGCTCGGCCCGACCGGCATCGGCGTCCTGTGGACCCGCGAGAGCGTGCTTGACACCATGAAGCCCTTCCTCGGCGGAGGCGGCATGATCTCTGATGTTCGTCTCGACGGCTGGACGCCGGCAAAGGGAGTCGCTCGCTTCGAAGCGGGGACGCCGCCCATCGCCGAGGCCGTCGGACTGCACGCGGCCGTTCGCTACCTCGAAGGCCTCGGCATGGACAACGTCGCCGCCCACGAGCACTACCTCACCGAAGACGCGCTTCGGCGTCTCGATCTGACCTTCGACGGCCGGGTGCGGGTCATCGGTCCGCTCGACACCGTGAACCGCGGTGGCGTGATCAGTCTCGATGTGGAAGGCGTGCACGCCCACGACGTTGCCCAAGTGCTGGACCAGTTCGGCGTGTGCGTGCGGCCGGGACACCACTGCGCAAAGCCCCTCATGCGTCGCTTCGGTCTGGTGGCGACGGCTCGAGCGTCCTTTGGGCCCTATTCCAACACCGACGACACCAGCGTGCTTCTCGAAGCGCTTGAACACACCCTTAAAATGTTTGGCTGATCATGTCCGACCTTGACGACCTCTATCGCGAAATCATCCTCGACCACTATCGCTCCCCGCGCAACCGCGGTGAGCTGGCGTCTCCCCCGGCCCATCGCGTGGAGGGATTCAACCCACTCTGCGGCGACGAGGTGGTCGTGTATCTCGACGTTCGCGACGGTGTGCTCAACGACATCAAGCTCACGGGACATGGCTGTTCCATCTCTCAGTCGTCATCTTCGCTGATGAGTGCAGCCGTGAAGGGCAAGACCCTCGACGACGTGCGATCCACGATCGCGACCTTCAAGCACCTGATGACCGTGACGCCTGAGACCTCGGCGAGTGAAGAAAAAGGTGAGGGCGAACTGCGCACGCTCGGTGAGCTCGCGGCCCTCGCCGGAGTGGCCAGGTTTCCCGTCCGCATCAAGTGCGCCACGCTCGCCTGGAACACACTGGCTCAGGGCCTCCAGGAGATTGCCTGAGGCATCATCCGTGAGCCCTGCGCCGGATGGTGAAGAGCAGACGATCCAGGAGGCGCTCGCGCCTTAGGACGTGGAACCCCGCGAGCACACAGATGTGTGGCTGGCGCGTTGGGCGAATGTCAGCGTCAGTAGAAGTGCATCACGAGTCAGACGATACCTATCGAGAGCGCCCGTCGCAAGCGAGCTGAGCGCGCCGGATCGGCCTACGGCGTGCAGGGCACCGGGTCGTAACTTGGCGCCGCGAGTGTCGGATTGGTCGTGGTTGTGGTCGTCGTCGATGAAGACCTGCCGCTCGGGGTCGTGGCCTTGGACGTTGCGGCGGCCGGCGTCACCGTGGGCGGCTGCTGCTCCTCGTTGGCAGTGTTCGGCGGCGGGTCGGAAGGAGTCTTCAGTCCGCTGCCGAAGATGTTGACGAGCATCTGCTGCGCTTCGGGTTGCTCGACGTAGAGCACGTCGCCAAGGGCGGTGTTGTTCACCGCTACCGTGGGCAGCGTCCAGGTGGGAATCGAGTTGGAGTTGATGCCATGAAAACGCACCGCCAGACCGATCAGCTCGTTCAGCGAGAAGTTCTGGTCGAGGGTGATGCCCTGAGGCAGCTTCGACAGGAATGAGTTGATCGTGAGCGGGTTGTAGAGCTTCTTCGCTGCGTCGATCATCGCGCGTAAGAACGCGTCTTGGCGGTCGATGCGACCGAAGTCACTCGTCGGGTCGTATATCCAACCGGCGTTATAGAGCGCGTCAGGCGAAGAGTCCACGACCGGGAAGACCTTCGCGTGATCGACGTTGTAGTAGAAGTGCCGGCTGCGCGAGAGGGCCAGCGCTTGGAAGCCCGTAACCAGCTGGCAGCCCGGGTGAAGGATGCGCAATCCCGAGTAGGGATCCCACGACGGATACCGGAAATCGAGGTACACCCCTCCGATCGCATCGGCGGCATTGATCAGCCCCTCAAAGCTGACGACGATCGTCTGATTGATCGTGATGCCGAAGTTGGCGGTGATGGTCTGGGCAAGAAGGGACGGCCCAACGCCGAAGTTGACGTTGATCCGGTTGAACTGGCCGTAGAGCGACTGGTTGGCGAGCAGCGTCACCATCGTGTCGCGAGGTATCGAGATGATCGCGATCGTTCCGGCGGCGGGATCGATGTGGACAATCTTGACGGAGTCGCTTCGTTGCCCTGCAACCGAGTCGGACGCCGCGCCCGATTGCTTCGCGGCCAGGCCAGTCAGTCCCGCTCGAGAGTCGGATCCGATCATGAGAATGTTGAAAGGTTGACCGGAGATCGGCTTCACCTCTCCCGCCACATGAATCCGTGAGATCTGATCGAAGCGCCATCTCGCGTAGGCGTAGCTTCCGCCAACGACGCCAGCGATCAAGAGGACGAGGACGAGGCCACCGATCGCGACCTTCTTGCCGGTGCTGCGGTGGCGTCGGTGGCGAACCTTCTCGCCGTTTTGTTCGTCGATGGCCTCCCCCAGCGCCGCCAACCGATTCTCGTTGGGAACCGAATGCTTCGAGTGTCGACGGCGACTGCCTGACGTGTCATCACGCCCGTTAGCCATTAGATGACCTTACCGCCGACGACGCGAGTTATTCGGTCGCCGCAACGCGGCGAAATCCTTCATAGCCGTCGCGTTCCAACGTTTCTGCGAGCTCAGCTCCGCCCGTCGCGACGACGCGCCCATCGCTCATGACGTGAATGACGTCAGGCGGGAGTTCGATAAGTAGTCGGCGGAAGTGAGTGATCGCGAGCACACCGCAGTCCCATTCGGTGGTGGCGGCCTGAAGACGTTTGGCGACTGCATCAAGAGCGTCGACGTCAAGCCCTGAGTCGATTTCGTCGAGCAGCGCGAACTTCGGCTGCAGCACGCCGAGCTGAACCATCTCTGCACGCTTGCGCTCACCACCGGAAAGATCGACGTTCACGAAGCGATCGAGAAGCTCGGGGCGCAGGTCGACCCGACTCGCCTCTTCAAGGAGCCGGCCACGCAGCGTCGCCGGATTGGCGCCCGCCGCTTCCAACAAGTCAAAGGGCCGCACGCCCGGCAGCTCGAAGGGCTGCTGCAGCGCGAGCATGAGTCCCGCGCGGGCGCGATCGGTAGGTGACAGCGTCAACAGCTCCACGCCGTCGATGGTCGCCGAGCCGTCGAGCACGCGATACCCGGGATGACCGGTCAGGGCATGGGCCAACGTCGACTTTCCCGATCCGTTCGGCCCCATGATGGCGTGGACTTCGCCCGAGTGCATCGTGAGGTCAAAGCCCTTGACGACCTCTCTGCCCGCCACCTCGACGCGCAGTCCTTCGATCTTGAACGTCGAGCTCACGGCATCTCCACCTCGAGGCGTCCCGAGTTCTCGCGGACGTCGTAGTGGGCGACCGGGCGCGTCGCGGGCAGCGTGAGCGCCGCGCCATCGCTCAGGCGAAACATCGCACCGTGGCGCGCGCACTCGATCTCGGCGGTGTCCGCGTCGACCTCGCCGTCGGACAGGCTGAACTCCTCGTGGCTGCATCGGTCGTCGAGCACATAGAGCTGATCATCGATGCGCACGGCGACAAGGACTCGGCCCCCGATGTGCAGCTGGCGTGGGACGCCCGATTCGTAGTCGTCCAGCACCCCAATGTCGACCCACGTCACGCTGGCACGACCTCCGCGACGCTCGCGAGCACCGTCGCCACATCGCGCTCGACCAGCCCGGCGAGCTCGTCGGGCAACGCGGAAAGCATCTCGTAGAAGAAACCCTGTATGAGCAGTCGTTGCGCATCATCGGGCGTGACGCCACGAGACTCCAAGTACCACAGCTGAAGGTCATCGAGGGGCCCCACGCTTGAGGCGTGCGCGCACATGACGTCGTTCTCGCGAATGTCGAGATTGGGCACACTGTCAGCGTGGGCGGCCGGTGACAAGAGCAGGTTGTGATTGGTCTGGCGGGCGTCCGTGCGCTTGGCGCCCTTTTCGATCTCGATGAGCCCGGTGTAGACCGAGCGCGATGAGTCAGCGACCGCTCCCTTGGAGAGCAGCGTCGATGTCGTGCGCGGCGCCACGTGATATTGGCGGGTTCGAAAGTCGTGCACCTGATCGCCCGAGCCAAGGAAGGTGGTGCGAAGCTCGTTCGACGCCCCGGCGCCGAGAAGCTCCGCGTCGTTGCGTGAGCGATCGTAGTGCGCGCCGAAACCGACCACCGCCTGGTGCAGACGGGCGTCGCGCGCCAGGTGACCGGTGGTCCGTGCCACGTGCCAGGCGCTCGCGTCAAGACGCTGGTAGGTAATCAGCTGCAGGGCGGCGTTATCTTCGATGTGGTACTCGCTCACCGGGACCACAAGCGCGTCCTTGCCGCCCTCGAAGTACTCGACAATCGTCACGCTCGCGCCGCGACCGATGTGGAGCTGCGTCCGTGAGAACGAAGCGCTCGCTGAGGACTGGTTGAGCACGACGATGGGCTCAGCGACGTTGACGCCAGCTGCAACGTGGATGACCGTCGTCGACGGGGCGAGCGCGACGTTGAGGAGGGCAAAGGTGTCACCCTCGTATCGGCCAACGAGCGCCTCACCGGTCAGTGACGTCGTCGTTGCTTCGAAGTCGACGGTGACGCCCTCAATCTCGACGCTCGGCACGCTGCCGAAGCCGTCGGTCACGCGAACGATGAGGCCAGCGCGCTCTACGAGCTGTGCGGCAAAGGGTGAGTCGGCGACCCGCTGGGGCTCAGTGGCGACGGCAAAGCGGTCGAGGTCGAGGTCCGCCAAGGGTGCGTAACGCCAGACCTCGTCGCTCGTTGTCGGTAGACCCTCGGCCTCGAAGAGCGACCACGCGAGGCGCCGCTCAGCCGCGTCGGGACGCGTATCGATGAAAGAAGAGGCTGAATCAGCGAAGGAACTCATAACGAATGAACTCAGGCAGTGTACCGGCCGCAGACGACTCTCCCCCACCAGTGGTCGTAGGCTCCAACCGTTCGAAAGGATCACGTGGAGTTCTCCTCGCCCGTCATCACCCTCGACGTTGATGGTCACGTCGCGACCCTGTGGCTCGATCGCGCCGACGCGCGCAACGCCCTTGGCAGCGCCTTCTGGCGCGATCTGCCCCTGGCCGCCCGCGCAGTCGCCAGCACCGAGGCGAGGGTCCTCGTCATAGCGGCGAAGGGCCCCCACTTCACCGTCGGACTCGACCTCAAGGAGTTTGGCGGTTCGTTGCTCTCCAAAGAGATCACGACTTCCAAAGCTGCCGCGAACGCCAAGACCTACGCGAGAATTCGTGAATTGCAGGACTCGGTGACCTCGCTCGCGAAGCTCGAGATTCCCGTCATCGCGGCGGTACACGGTTATTGCATCGGAGCAGGCATCGACCTTATCTGCGCGTGCGACATTCGCCTCGCCTCAAAAGATGCGGTCTTTTCGGTGCGAGAGACGAAGGTGGCCATCGTGGCGGATCTCGGAACGCTCCAGCGACTCCCGCGCATCGTGAGCGCGGGCCACGTCGCCGAGCTCGCTTTTACCGGCAAGGACATCGACGCAGCTCGCGCGGCAGAGATCAATCTCGTGAACTCGGTCCACGGTGAGAGCGCCGAGGACGTGCTCGAGGCGGCCCACGAACTCGCCCGAGAGATCGCCTCGAACTCCCCGCTCGCCGTGCGCGGCACGAAGGCGGTGTTGGCGGCCAACGAGGGACGCACCGTGGACGAGAGCCTCGAATACGTTGCGGACTGGAACGTCATGTACCTTGCAAGCAACGACCTCGTCGAAGCGATGACCGCGTTCATCGAACGACGTGCGCCCACGTTTCGCGGCGACTAGGAGAGTGTTGAATTAGTCGAATTTCGCAGAAATGTCCTGAACGACGGCGAGGACTGACGCGCTGTGGCGCCCTCTAACGGCTTTAAATCGTCGTCCAAGTCAAAGCAGTCGAACAAAAATCGCGAGCTCAAATCCACGCCCGATTAATCAACAGTGTCCTAGCGGCGCCGAAACTTCTTCTTCTTCGTCTTCTTGTCTTTTTCGAGCTGGCGAGCACGCTCTTCGAACATCTCCGGCGCGACGGCGTTTATGATCTCTTCGGCTGAGTCGAGCAGCTCTCGTCGTTCTTCGAGGGGAATGTTGTCCGACGGCGGCTTCTCGACGGGGCGATCGACGAGGGTGCCGTGCGACCAGCCGACGTCGACGAAACGACGTTCGTAGGTCAGGCAGTTATCGGGACAAGCCCACGGTTGGTCGGGAGCGTTGCCGAGCACGCAGAAGCGCACAACCTCGCCGGACTTGTACGTCCGGCTCTGGAAGTGCTTGCACTCTTCTCGCATACCCATTACTACATTGTTCCACGCCTGCTCGAGTCGTAGGCTTTCGCCCCGTGACCTCCGCGCTGCACCTTGACGATCGGCCCCTTTCGCGCCGCGATCGCCGCCGCGCAGCCGACGTTGCGACGCGGGCCTTTCTCAACGACGCGTACTTCGCCTACCTGCTTCCCGGCGAGCAGTTCCGAGCACGAGCGCTGCCTATTTTGTTCGAGGGACAGATCAGCCACCTCGGTGGCTTCGCCCGAGTCGTCGTGGTGCGTGACGACAAGGACGACATTGTCGGTGTGGCGTTGTGGCTTACGACCGGCGGCTTTCCGCTATCGATTCGCGCCCAGATCGCCCAGATGCCAAGCTCGCTGCGCGCGCTCTATCGCCACCCTCACTCCCTGCAGGTGGGCGGGGTATACCTGCGCGAGCTGTTGAACGTCCATCCAAAAGAGCCTCACTGGTACCTCATGCTGCTCGCCGTGGATCCCCCGAGGCAACGTCAGGGCGTCGGCACGATGCTCATGAACGACGGCATCGCTCGCATCGACGCGGAACACGTCGGCGCGTACTTAGAGACCCAGAAAGAGGACAACCACGCGTACTACCGGCGATTCGGCTTCGAACTGCGCGAGACTCTGCACCCGATGCCGGGGGGGCCGCCCTACTACACAATGTGGCGCACGGCTCGCTAGCCGATGGAGCCTTCCATCTGCAGTTCGATGAGACGGGACCACTCGACGGCGTACTCCATCGGCAGCGTGCGCGTCACCGGCTCGATGAAGCCGTTCACGATCATGCCCATGGCCTGGCTCTCGGTGAGTCCGCGACTCATCAAATAGAAGAGCTGGTCGTCGCCGATCTTTGAGACGGTGGCCTCATGTCCGATCGAGGCGTCCTGCTCGCCGACTTCCATGTAGGGGCGAGTCTCCGAGGTCGAGAACTCGTCGAGGATCAAGGCGTCACAGCGCACGAAGGCCTTCGCGCCCTTTGCGCCCTCTTCGACCTTCACCAGCCCACGGTAGGCAGTCAGACCGCCATCCTTCGAGATGGACTTCGAGATGATCGTCGACGTGGTCTCGGGTGCGTGGTGCACCATCTTGGCGCCCGCGTCTTGGACCTGTCCGGGTCCCGCGTAGGCGACCGAGAGCACCTCGCCGGAGGCCTTCGGGCCCATGAGGTAGACCGACGGGTACTTCATCGTCAAACGCGAGCCGATGTTGCCATCAATCCACTCGACGTGAGCTTCGGCTTCGGCACGGGCGCGCTTGGTCACGAGGTTGTAGACGTTGTTCGACCAGTTCTGGATAGTCGTGTATGTGATGCGCGAGCCTTCGAGGGCGACGAGCTCGACCACGGCTGAGTGCAGCGAGTCGGTCGAATAGACAGGCGCCGAACAGCCCTCGACGTAGTGGACCTGGGAACCCTCGTCGGCGATGATCAGCGTGCGCTCGAACTGACCCATGTTCTCGGTGTTGATGCGGAAGTAGGCCTGCAGCGGCTGGTCGACCTTCACGCCCGGCGGCACGTAGATGAACGATCCACCGCTCCACACCGCCGAGTTGAGGGCGGCGAACTTGTTGTCGTTGGGCGGGATGATGGTGCCGAAGTACTTGCGCACGATCTCGGGGTACTCGCGAACGGCGGTGTCCATGTCGCAGAAGAGCACACCCAGGCGCTCGAGGTCTTCGCGGTTGCGGTGAAAGACGACCTCGGACTCGTACTGGGCCGTCACGCCGGCAAGGTACTTGCGCTCCGCTTCGGGAATTCCCAGCTTCTCGTAGGTGTTTTTGATCTCGTCGGGCAAGTCGTCCCAGCTGTTGACCTGGTGGTCGGTGGGCTTGATGTAGTAGTAGATGTCGTTGAAGTCGAGGTCGGGCATTCGCGTCGCAAACCACGGCAACATGGGCTTCTTCTCGAAGCGCTTCAGGGCATCGAGGCGAAACTTGAGCATCCAGGGCTCTTCGCCCTTCATCTCGGACATCTCGCGAACGATCGCTTCGTTCAAACCTTTCTTCGGTTTGAACACGGGGAGTTGATCGTCCGACCAGCCCAACTGATATCGGCTGAAGTCCAGATTGTCAATCGCCATTTGCGCTCCTTTGGGATAATCCCTACGTCTATGGTACTAACTACTTAGAACCACTTGACCCATTAAATGACAAAGTAGAAGCGATGCCTAAACCTCCCCGCGCTGAACAGCGCCCATTTCCCATCACCCGCCACGGCGACACAAGGATCGACCCCTATTACTGGCTGATGGACCGCTCGAATGATGAGGTCCTGAGTCATCTACGCGCGGAGAACGACTACCTGGCGAGTGAGCTCGCGCCGCTCAAAGCCCTCGAGGAGGAGCTCTTCACGGAGATCAAGAGCCGAGTGGAAGAGACGGACATCTCGGTGCCCACGCGAAAGGGCAACTGGTGGTACTTCGAGCGCACACGTGAAGGCCTCAACTACCCCATCAGCTCGCGCGTGCCCACCGAGAACGACGATCTCACTCCCCCCACCATCGACCCACTGACGACGCTGCCAGGCGAGCAGGTCATCTTGGATGAGAACCTCGAAGCCGGCGATCGCGACTTCCTCTCGGTCGGCGTACTCGCGCTCAGCCCCGACGAGTCGTGGGTCGCGGTCGGCACGGACTTTGATGGCGACGAGCGCCACCACGTGACCGTTCGCCCGCTCGCGGGGCAAGCACCAGTCCAAGACGAGCTCGACGACGTTTACTACGGCTTCGCCTGGGCGACCGATAGTCGGCACTTCTTCTACACCCGCGTGGACGACGCCATGCGACCGTGGCAGCTCTGGCGCCACGAGCTCGGCACCGATGCTTCCAGTGACGTGCTCGTCTACGAAGAGCTTGACCCTCAGTACAACGTGTCGGTCGGGCGCAGTCGCGACGACCAGATGATCGTGGTGATGATGAACTCGTCGATGACGAGCGAGGTTCGCTACCTGCGAGCCGATGACCCCACCGGCGAGCTGCGCATCCTCGAAGAGCGTCGCCAGGGCATCGAGTACGGCGTCGAGCACTTCGCCGACAAGTCCGGTCGCGGCTGGTGGCTCAAGGTCACCAACGAAGACGCCACGGACTTTCGGCTGCTCACTCGACCTGTAGACGGTGGCCAGTGGCGCGAGATAATCCCCGAACGTGCGGGCAGTCGCCTCGACGGCGTCGACGCGTTCCAGTCGTTCCTTGCTGTCAGCGTGCGAGAGAACGGGAGTGCGGCGTTGCGGATCGCGCCGCTCCTCGAGGGTGATGACCCCTTTGGTAGCGACCTCATCGAACGTTCGCAACTCGTCGAAGGCGGTGTCTTCCCCAACACCGTGGCGATCTCGGCGAACCCGAACTTCGAGACGACTCAGCTGCGCGTGATGATCACGTCGCTCACGACGCCGCGACTGGTCGCCGACGTTGTCGTGGACACCGGCGAAGTCATCGTGCGCAAGCAGCAACAAGTTCTCGGCGGCTACGATGAGACGAAGTACGTGACGGGTCGGCTCTGGGTCGAGGCAAGTGATCATGTGAAGATTCCGGTCTCGGTCGTCGCACGGCGCGATCTCGTCCACGTGCGCGACGACGGCACCTTGGAGGCCAACTCGCCCGCGCCGTTCCTTCTCTATGGATACGGCAGCTACGAGATCTCGATCGATCCGACGTTCTCGTCGCTACGGTTGTCGCTGCTCGATCGCGGCGTCATCTTCGCGATCGCCCACATCCGTGGCGGCGGCGAGATGGGCCGCTCCTGGTACGAGATGGGCCGCCTCGCCCAGAAGCCGACGACATTCAGCGACTTCGTGACCGTTGCGCGCTACCTCGTCGACGAGGGCTGGACGACGCCCGAGCAGTTCGCCGCCCGCGGCGGTTCGGCCGGTGGTCTCTTGATGGGGGCCGTCATGAATCTCGCACCTGAGCTCTTTCGCGCGATCGTCGCCGAAGTGCCGTTCGTGGACGTCGTCACCACCATGCTCGACGAGTCACTCCCCCTCACAGCCGGCGAGTGGGAGGAGTGGGGCAACCCCGACGCCAGCGCCACGAGCTATCGCACCATGAAGAGCTACTCGCCCTACGACAATGTGCGAGTCGACGACGGCGCGAACGTTCTCTACCCGCATCTCTACGCATCGGGCGGACTGAACGACTCTCGCGTTGGCTTCTGGGAGCCAGCAAAGTGGGTGCTCCGACTTCGCGACGCCAACCCCGAGAATCACGCGGTCCTAAAGACGGAGATGGGTGCGGGACATGGCGGACCGTCAGGCCGCTATGACGCGTGGCGCGACGAAGCCCAAGTGCTCGCGTGGGTGTTAAACGAGATCACGCCGGATTCGTTGAGCGTGCCGGCGTAGCGTTGAAGACCAGCACGAGCGTGACGGGGAGGGGCGACGGGAACACGACCGCGTGACCGTCAACCGTGACCGCCGCACTCGACGGCGAGCCGAGCGTGATGCGTGAGTTGCCGATCATGACCAGTGACTTCTGCTGGTCTAGATCGACCGCGCCTTGCCACTCGAGCGTGTTCGACGCGCCCATGTTGTACTCCGTCCACGTCTCCCCGCGCGCGCCGCTCACCGTGACTCGGTAGCGGGCGGCGGGTATGGAGTAGTCCGCGTCCTCCCCGTTTGTCGAGGTGGGGCGAAACGTCACCGGCAGCGTCGTGGTCGTCGGCGGCGGCTTCGTCGTGGTTGTGGTCGTCGATGGCGTCCCCTTACCGGGCTTCCTATCGAGGTAGTAGGTGGTAACGCTCGCGATCACGATGGCGATGAGCAGAAACACTCCCACGGCTCGTAAAACGATCGACGTGGTCGAGCGGTGGGCCGAACGCGAGAGGAACCAGTCGTCGTTGTGACGCAGATGAGTCGGCAAGGTCTCTTCATGGTGCGCCGCCGAGTCGCTAAAGACGTAGTGACGCTCCGGGTCGAGGCGCGGGCGCTGAACCGGCGGACGAACGATGGGCTCACCGGACTCGTCGATAAGTCGAAAGCCTCTCGATGGCTCATAGGGCGACGGAGGCGGTGTGACCAGACGCCGGTCATCCATGGAGATCCCTTCGCGCCGACGATCCCGACGGATCTTGCGGAGCCGCAGAACCACTCCGACGAGCACGAGAAGGGCGACAATCCCACCGACGGTCTCGAGGGCGATGATCACGCGCACCCCCTCACCGCGCCGATCGCCTCGCTCGCCCAGGTCACCTTGCTGAGCGTAGTGAACGCGAGATCAGTCAGCGAGCAGTCGATACTGTCCGCGGTAGTACACGAGAGGCTCGCCCGGTTCCGTCGAGGCGAAGTCCAGCTCGGCGACGACAACGTCGTGGTCGCCATGTGTCGCCACCTCGCGAATCGTGCCTTCGAGATAGGCAAGACAGCCGTCGAGAAATGGGGAGCCGTTCGGCGCGCCCGTCCACGGCACGCCCTCGAACTTATCGACGCCGCTGCGGGCGAAGGCCCGAGCCAGCGGCTCTTGGTCGCTGCGCAGGACGTTGATGCCGATCACGCCCACCCCGTGAACGCGTTGCCACGACGGCGAGGTGGTGGTCGCCGCGAAGAACGCCAACCTCGAGTCGATTGAGAGCGAACCGAATGTCTGGCACGTGAAACCCGCGGGTCCATCGGGCGCAAGTGCCGTGACGATTACCACGCCGGTCGCGTAGTGGCCCATCACTTCCCTGCAGTGTGCGCTGTCGAAGGCCACGACGGCAACCCTACTGTTCGGCGTTGCGGGGACTCAGCCTTCAGCGAGTGAGTAGGTCTGACCGCGACGGGTAACAAGTCCGTCGCGCGCGAGACCCTCGAGCACCTCGCGACGCCGACTCGCCTCGACCTCGCCCAACGTTCGAGCGATCTGTCGCGTCGTGCGCGGACTCGCCGTGAGCTCGCGCAACACCCGACCTCGCAGCTCGCGACTCGAACCTTTGAACGGAGTCTGCGGCCGCGAGACGGCGGCGCTCTTCGGCGCGGGGTCCTGCCCGCCGTCTCGCTGCCACGCGCACTTCGCGCGCATCGGACAGAGGTCGCACTTCGGCGTGGCGCGACAAAACTGCGCCCCGAGGTCGAGCATCGCCTGGTTGAAGCGGGCCGAGTCGTCTTTTGGCACGAGCGACGCGGCCAGCGCTCGGGCTTCACCACGGCGCAGGGTCCGATTCTCGAGCGCTCGGGCGAGGACTCGACCGACGTTGGTGTCGAGCACCGCGACGGGCTCGTCGAACGCGAACGATGCAACGGCGTGGGCTGTGTACTCGCCAACGCCCGGTAACTTGAGGAGCTGTGCGACCTCGCTCGGCACCTCGCCGGCGTATTCGTCGCGCACGACCCGAGCCGCGCCATGTAGGGCCTTCGCGCGTCGCGGGTAGCCAAGCCCCGTCCACGCGGTGAGCACCGCTGACAGCGGTGCGTCGGCGCAGCGGCTGGGAGTTGGAAACTGTGCCAAGAAGTGTCGCCAGGGCTCGACGACCCGAGAGGTTTGGGTCTGTTGGAGCATGACTTCACTCACGAGCACCGCCCACGGCCTTGGGTCGTCTATCCATGGCAGATCACGACGGAGCTGCGGCGCGGCGCGGCGAAGTGCGCGAGCGAACGCGGCGTGATCGCTACTGCCAGACGTTGTCGCCGTAGGGACGCTGACGCGCCGGCGCGTGCTCACGCTTCCAGACCATGACCTTTCGACGGAAGTAACAGACTTCTACTCCGTCCTGGTTGAAACCCTTGGTCTCGACGGTGACGATGCCCCGGTCCGGTTTCGACGACGAGGGCGTCACCTCCAGGACCCGAGACTCCGCGTAGATGGTGTCGCCGTGAAACGTCGGGTGGCGGTGGATGAGCGACTCAATCTCCAAGTTGGCGATCGCCGACCCCGACACGTCGGGCACGCTCATGCCAAGCACGAGCGAGTAGACGAGGTTGCCCACCACGACGTTCCTTCCCTGGATCGTCTCGTGTTCGGCGTACCAAGCGTCGGTGTGCAGCGGATGGTGGTTCATCGTGATCATGCAGAACAGATGGTCGTCGGCTTCGGTGATGGTCTTACCCGGCCAGTGACGGTAGACGTCGCCGACGTTGAAGTCCTCGAAGTGACGCCCGAACGGCCGCTCGTAGGTTGCCACCGGTCGGCTCGTTACGCTTCTTCTTCGGCGGGCTGGCGCGCAGGTCGGGTCGTAAAGGACACCGTCCCCCCGGGCAGTGTTTCGCCGTCGATCACCATGCGCCATGTGTAGCGCGCGCCCCCGACCAAGGGAATCGGTCCGAAGTTGACGGCGATCGGCACGTCGACGGGCGTTCCTTCGGGGGCATCGGGTGGCGCCGACGCCGAGAAGTCCCCGCGAACCTCGATGGTCTGCGATCCCTCAGGTGTTTCGAATCGCACGGGCTGGCCGTCAGCGTCTTCTAGAAACAGCTCCCAGTGGTGGGCCGTGTTGAACTCGTGCGAATCGATGCCAACTTTGATCGCAACCGCACTCGGTGTGGGCTCGGGGCCGATGACGGACCAGCCGCCCCCCAGGATGAAGAGTTTGCCGTCGGCTACTTGAGCCGAGTCGGCGAGAAGCATGGAGATATTCACGCGGCCCAGCCTACGCCGACCCGATCGGGCCTGAATTAGGTTCTTCCTATGCCCGCGCCCCCCGTCGACCTCGATGCGACCGCAGAACTGATCGAGCGCGGTCACGAGGTCATCACATCAGCTCTCGGCGTCCTCGATGGACGCGGCGGCATCGACGCGAACGAAACGCTCGCCTACGACCTCGCCCATGCGGCGAGTTCACTCGCGGCCGCCCGGTCATGCCTGACCTACGCAGCCCGCGGCGACGTCGAAGCGCGTCTCGTCGCCGCGTTCCTCGCACTGGCGCTCAGCGACCTCGCGGGACGCGTGCTCGGTCGCGAATCCTCCTGGGGACTCGAGGACGACTGGTTTACGCCGTTTCGCAGCTTCGTCACGACGTATCGCGATCCTTCGTTTCTTTCGACTCTCGCCGAGTCGCCCGGGCCGCGCCACCTGGGCGACGACTTCGAGATGGTGGCGTCGATGTTTCACCGCTTCGCCGATGAGCAGATTCGGCCCCACGCCGAAGAGGTGCATAGATCCAACGGCGACATTCCCGAGTCGATCATCGTCGGGTTGAGCGAGCTGGGCGGATTCGGCTTGTCGATCCCCGAACAGTTCGGCGGTTTCTCAACCGGCGGTGAATCGGAGTATGTCGGCATGGTCGTGGCGACCGAAGAGCTCTCGTGGGGCTCGCTCGGCATTGGTGGCTCGCTGATCACGCGACCCGAGATCATGACCCGAGCACTCTTAAAGGGCGGCACCGACGAGCAGCGTGAGAAGTGGCTTCCGCGTCTCGCGAGCGGGGAGACGCTGTGCGCGATCGCCGTGACCGAGCCGGATTTCGGCTCGGACGTCGCGTCAATTACCACGAGTGCGACCAAGACCGAGGGTGGATGGCTCATCAATGGGGCAAAGACATGGTGCACCTTCGCGGCCCGCGCCGAAGTGCTGGTGCTCCTCGCGCGCACCGACCCCGACCGGTCCCTCGCCCACCGCGGTCTCAGCCTCTTTCTTATCGAAAAGCCTCGCGGCGACAGTCGAGGCTTCCTCTTCGAGCAAGACGCCGCCAGTGAGGGACGCGGTGCCAACGGACGGCTCGAGGGTCGGCCCATTGACACCATCGGCTATCGCGGAATGCACTCCTACGAGCTCAGTTTCGACAACTGGTTCGTGCCCGACGCCAATCTGATCGGCGAGGAGTCTGGTCTCGGCAAAGGCTTCTACTTTCAGATGGCGGGTTTTGAGAACGGGCGCATTCAGACCACCGCTCGGGCCGTTGGCGTGATGCAAGCCGCGTACGACGCGGCGCTCGACTACGCACGAACACGCGTGGTCTTCGGTGCAGCGATCATCGACTACGAGCTCACTCGGGTGAAGCTCGCTACCATGGCGGCGATCATCCAGTCCGCGCGGCAGTTCTCGCTCGGGGTCGCGCGGCTCATGGGAGAAGGTGACGGCTCGCTCGAAGCATCGATGGCCAAGGCCTACGTCTGCCGCGCCGCCGAGTGGGTGACGAGAGAGGCCATGCAGATCCACGGCGGCATGGGCTACGCCGAGGAGTATCCGGTCAGCCGCTACTTCCTCGATGCGCGAGTGCTCTCGATCTTCGAAGGCGCGGACGAGACACTGTGCCTCAAGGTCATCGCGCGACGACTGCTCGAAGACGCACGAACCTAGTTCGACGTCGAGCGCTTCATTCCTGCCCGCACGCCGCGTTCGACAAAGGAGTTCGCGATCTTGGCGGAGGCCTCGTCGATCATCTCGTCACCGAACATGACCGCCCCCGTGAGGTGCTCTTCCGTCGCGACGCGATACGCGTCGAGGATGTCAAAGGACTTGTCGAAGAGCTCCTGACTCGGCGAGTAGACCTCGTTGAGTACCAACGCCTGGTCCGGGGTAAGGGCCCACTTGCCGTCGAAGCCGTAGGAAGCGGTGATAGAAGCCGCGTATCGCAGAGCCTCGAGGTCACGCACCTTGAGGAACGGCCCGTCGATGACGTGCAGACCGTTCGCACGGCCGGCCATCAGTATCTTCGAAAAGACGTAGCTGAACGGAGTTGAGGGCGCCTCGTGAATCGTCTCATCGATGGTGGTCACGGGCATGCCGATCGACGCGGCAAAATCGGCCGGTCCAAAGACGATGGACTCGATCCGTGGCGACGAGGCGCAGATCTCTTCCACATTGATCAAGCCTTCAGCCGTCTCGATCTGGGCCTCGATGCCCACGTGACCGGCGGGCAGTCCCGCATTCGCTTCAACCTGGCTGAGCAGAAGATCGAGCGCCACGACGTCCGAGGCGCGACGCACCTTGGGCAGCATGACCTCATCCAGTCGGTCCCCCGCATTGCCGACGACTTCGATGACGTCGCCGTACGTCCACCTCGTGTCCCACGCGTTCACTCGTACGCACAGCACGCGATCGTCCCACTCGAGCGTCCGGATAGCTCGCACCACCTTTTCGCGAGCCGCTTCCTTCTCTTTCGGCGCAACCGAATCTTCGAGATCGAGAAAGGAAAAGTCGGCTGTCGCCAGCGGAGCTTTGGCGAGGAATCGATCTGACGAACCAGGTGTAGAAAGACACGAACGGCGGGGCAGGTTTCGCGAGCGTTTCGACATGGGCGAAAGCCTACGCGCGAGCCATTTTGCGACAAGAAACCTCCCTCTAGAACGGCGAAGATCCTTCGCGACAAGACGAAGGTGATCAGGGACATTGCTCGAATGGCCGTTAAATCATGGACATCGAGTCGAGCGCGCGAACTAGCCTGGTCCGGTGACTGACGTCGAGCACAGCGTGCTGTCGCCGCTTCGGCCAGCGAGGGAATGCACGCCTTTTCGTCGACTTCTCTCGCTGTTCGCCGTCCTCGCCCTCTGTGGAAGCGGTGCGGCGATCGCCACCGTTCCGGCGGGTGCATCAAACATCTCCAACGAGCGCGCGAAGGCCAAGGTGCTGCTGCGCCAGATTAACCGCATGAACGGCGAAGTCTCACTGCTGGGTCAGAAGTACGACGACGCGCTCATCAAACTCCACAAGTTCAACAATGAGATTGCCGACACGAAGAACATCGTGCGCAACATCGAGGCCAACGAAAAAAAGGGCAACCAGCAGTTGCGGGCCGACGTGGTCTTCGCCTACGTCACAAACGGCGCGAACGTCGGCAACAATCCCCTCTTTTCGAAGGACGCGACCAAGCTGGGCGCGACGAACGTCTACTCCCAGCTTGCCGAGGGCAACATCAACGCGACGATCGCCAGCCTCAAGAGCGACAAGGTAAAACTCACCGAAGAAAAGGGCATCCTCAAAGCCGAAGACAACCACGCCCGAAACGTTGCTCGCGACGCTGCGAAGTCACTCAACACGGGCAACGTCATCCAAGCGAACCTCAACCGCAGCCTTGCCCAGGTGAAAGGCCAGATCGCCACCTACATTGATCAGGCCGAAGCCGCGGCCGCGGCCGCCTCATCGAGCACGCTCAACAGCGCCACCCCCACTGCGGGGTTTCCAGCCCCGCCACCCGACTCGGTCGCCAACATCGCCATCCGCACCGCCGAGACCTATCTCGGGGTTCCCTACGTGTGGGGCGGAGCAAGCCGCGCTGGTGTTGACTGTTCGGGGCTCATCATGCTCGCCTACGACGCGGCGGGCATCGACTTCCCGCACTACTCGGGTGCAATGTACGAGATGACCGAACGGGTGCCGCTGTGGGACATCCAGCCCGGCGACCTCTTGTTCTACGGCTACGACGGTGACGAGCACGTCGCCATGTACGTTGGCAGCGGTGAAATGATCGAGGCACCCGAGGCCGGTCAGGTCGTGCACATCACGCCGATCCGGCTGTATGGAGGATTCGTCGGACTCGGGCGGCCCCGGGCTTAGGTGAGAGGGTTTCCCACTTCGTTTCACCTCGGGCCGCTGGTCTTTCACACCTACGGCTTCGGGCTCGCAATCGCCGCGTACGTCGCCTACCTCTACGCGCGACACCGCCTCGGTCGTAAGGGCATCAGCCTCGAGCCATTCGGGTGGTTCACCTTTTGGATACTCGTTGCTGCCCTCATTGGCGCGCGAGCGGCAAACATCGCGACGAACTGGAGCTACTACTCAGGCCATCCCGCGCGCTGGATCGCCGTGTGGCAAGGGGGCCTCGCGAGCTTCGGGGGCCTCGGCTTTGCCCTCGTCGTAGGCCTCATCCTGCAGCGACGGTGGTGGCCGGAGACGTCACTCGCCAAGTTCTCTGACGCGCTGGTGCCAGCGCTCATCTTGGGCTGGGCTATCGGACGCTTCCTCGGACCACAGTTCATGGTCGACGGCGGGGGTCATCTCACCCACCAGTGGTTCGGCATTCGCTACGTGGGCCAGGCCGGTAAGCGCGTGCCGGTACCACTCATTCAAGGGCTAGAAGATGGCAGCCTCTGGCTCATCCTCATCGGACTCGAAAAGACACGTCTCAAAGACGCGACAGGAGTCATCTGTTCGATCGGCATGATCGTGTGGGGGATCGTGCGCACGACCGACGAGCACTTCCTGCTGGGTCAAGAATCCCACAGCGGCTCGGTCGGTGTGCAGATCGCGGGACTCGCGCTCGCCGCCGCGGGTGTCGTTACGCTGATCGTCCATTGGCCGCGCCGCGGTAGCGCGACCAAGGCCGCCGACGTTCACTCGACACCCAATCAGCCCGCCGATTCGAGCTGACGAACTAGAACAGCGCGTTCCACTCGCCCGTGGTCACTGTGCCAAGGCGGAGCAGCGCCTCAGGGTGCTCGCTCGTCACCACGACCCGGGTGTCGTCGATGTAGGAGATGTGGTCAAGCCCGATTCGGCGCCACGCGCCGAAGAGTGATCGCCTCGGCGACGCATTCGAGTAGATCGCGCGAACGAGCAGTGCCTCGTCGCACGCGGCGACGACGAGCGCGGGTCGCTCCTTCGAGGTGACCTCGGGTTGTACCGGGTCTTTTGCATCGAAGGGCACCTCGGCAACGATGACGGTTCCGACCAGTGGGTGGTCAGCATTGAAGCGAGCGAGCTCGAGCGGGGTCAGCAGCGCTCGTCGTCGCGATTCTGATGCTGCTGGCACCTGCGGCGCCGTCGGGTTGGTCTCGGTACGTGGCGGGGCAACTGTTTTCGGTCGAGTCGTCCGTGAGGGGCGAGCGGCCGTCGCACTCTTCTTACGACGCTTCTCTTCCTCGCGTCGATTCTTGCGTTGCTCTCGAATCTCCGCACTCACTTCGCGTGGCGGCGCGAGGACGCTCGGCGCGACGACGTCCGGCAGTTCCGGAAGCGCCAACTCGTCACGTTCAGCGAGCAAGCGACGACAGTGTGGCGCAGCGGGAAACGACTCACCGATCGCGAAGGCGAGCACGGCAATTACGTCGTCGATGCTCGACCCTGTGGCAAGCGTCTCGTCCACCGCCGCCGAAAGCTGCTCGTAGCTCGGCGAGTCGGCGTGCTCGCCAAGCAGGCCGATGATCTTTTCGAGGGGCGACATGGCGATGACTTCGAGCAGGCCCCTCACCGCGGCCATAGGCGCAGTCGTTGCGAACACGTCCACGTCGCGGCGCTGTTGCAGCTGGCGCAGCGGCACGCCCACGACCGCGCTGACCTTCGAATGGGCTCGAAGGTCGAGCGAGTCGACGGTCGCGAGTACGGTGTCGGCGCTTATTTTGAGCAGCGCCGCACGAACGACGGTGTTGGCACTGCTGGAAGCGTCAGTCATTCGCGGCTACTTGAGCGAGAATCCCGCGACGAACGTACAGCGACGAGGCGTCACTCTCTCATACTCCCTCGTCGCATGCATTACCTCCATTATGGCAGGACCGTGGATGATCGATGTCCGAGGGTTCGACTTACAGCTCGATCGAAACGTTCGTCGCTTTGACGACAGCCGCGGCCATGACACCGGGGACCAGTCCCATCTCATCGACTGCTTCCCGGCTCACGAGGGCGACCACTCGATATGGCCCGGCCTGCAACTCCACCTGTGCCATGACTTTGTCCTTTACCACCTTGGTCACGATCCCGGTGAAGTGGTTCCGAATCGATTCCGTTGACACGACGGGCGCATCGGCGCCCTCATGCAACGACTTTGCAAAGCGAGCCAATGATGCCCCGTCGATTCGGCGCCTTCCATTCGGGCTGCGCGAGGCGCCAAGACTCCCGTTGTCGATCCAGCGCCGCACGGTATCAGAGCTCACACCCAACACCCCAGCCGCTTCACCTACGCTGTAATCCGTCATGTGACGGTGAGTTTATTCATCACAGTCCTTCCTCAACAACCTGAACGCTTTTGTGGGGGGCCGCAGCGCCCGTTTGGCGTCCATAGCCGACTCGCAAACATTGATGGCAAAGGCCTGGACTAATTATTTTGGTGATTTACGAAGTAAATGATGCCTAAGAGCCATATTTACCCACTTAGCGCAAAGAAAAGTTACGACATGCGTTGACGCGTCACTTCCACCGTGGCTATCATCTGCGAGCATGAGGCGCCGTCCCACTACTGGGCTTCGTGAGCGCGTGACCCGCCGGAAGGTCGTGGTTGCCTCCGTCGCCGGCGTGACCAGCGTTGCCATGATGGCCGTCTGGAGTGGCGGCTACGTGGCGTCTGCAACTCCCATGCACAGCGGCAACGTTGATGTACTGTCGGCCGGCTCACTGGACACATTGATGACCAAGACAGTGGGACCCGCGTTCCACGCTGCGACTGGTTACACACTGGTCGACACGTCAGGGGGATCGTCGACGCTCGCCTCTGACATCAAGAACAAGATCGATGTTGCCGACATCTTCGTCAGCGCGTCGCCAACTGTCGATACGACCCTCGAAGGCTCCGCCAATGGGAGCTGGATCTCGTGGTATGCCGACTTCGCCTCGTCGCCGGAAGTTCTCGCTTACTACCCAAAGAGCAAGTTCGCCCACGACCTCAAAACCATGCCGTGGTACAAGGTCATCACCATGGCGGGATTCCTCCTGGGGCGAACGAACCCAGCTGAGGACCCGGGCGGCGTGTTGGCGGTCAAGGCCCTCGATGAAACGGCAACGGCGCAGCACCTCCCCACGCTCAGGACGCTCGCAACAGAGACGAAAGACGAGTACCCAGAAGACACGGAGGAATCGGACGTTCAGACTGGACAACTTGACGCCTCGTTCATGTACGAAGCCGACGCCAACTCCCAAGACAGCCCATTCGTGCCGCTTACCGGCGTGAACCTTGCTGGCGACTACACGATCACGGTCATCAAGGGATCACCCCACCTAGATGCGGCTGCAGCCTTCATTAAGTTCCTCCTTGGTCCCACCGGTCGGGCTGAAATGAAGGCTGACCACTTTGGTGTTGTATCGCCGGCCACGGTAACGGGGTCCGGCGTCCCGAGCGAACTCACGAGTCTCTTGAAATCGTGACGCGCGGCAGCTCGCCGCGCGCGCTTCGTTGGCTCGGCGCACTGCTCGTCCTCTACTTGGCGTACCCGATCGGAGCGTTCGTCGTTCGCGTGGTCGCTGGGCACAACGAAGGTTGGAACGTTCCAGGACTGTGGCCAGCGTTGGTGGTGTCGGTTGAAGGCGCCACCATCTCACTCGCGATCGGCGTCATCCTCGGCGTCCCACTCGCCTATGTGTTGGCCCGCCGGCGAGGGTGGCTCTCGACAGCAATAGGCGTCATTGTCCAGCTGCCGCTGGCCCTCCCACCACTCATCTGCGGCATTCTGCTGATCTACATCGTTGGTCCCTACACGTTCCTCGGCCAACTGTCGGGAGAGCGACTCACCGAGACGATGTACGGGCTCGTCATCGCGCAGTCCTTCGTCTCCGCCCCGTTTCTGGTGGTGGTAGCTCGAAGCGCGTTTCGTGCCGTCGACCCATCGTTGAGCGACGTCGCGGCCACCCTCGGCTATGGACCTTTCGCGCGATTCCTTCGCGTGGAAGTGCCCGCCGCGTCGGACGGTCTTCGTACCGGAATGATCCTGATGTGGCTGCGCGCCTTTGGCGAGTACGGCACGACCGTGGTCCTCGCCTACCACCCCTACAGCATCCCGGTCTACGTTGCCAATCTCTTTTCCTCTGTCCCGCTCTCGGAAGCTGAGGCACCGACGATCCTCGCCTTCGCGGCTGCGTTGCTAGTGGTGGCGATTGGACACCTCCGACTACCGACGTCGGTTCGTCAACGCTCACTCCCCGCACCGCTCGCGCCAATCCCGACGCCACCGACGCCCGTCGGCTTCGACCTCGACACCACAGTTGGAGCGTTTGACCTCAAAGTCGCGCACCCAGAGGGCGCCTATCGCCTGGCGATCGTTGGACCATCTGGCTCGGGTAAGACCGTCACACTGCGAGCGCTGGCGGGCCTACTTGGACCTGACGTAGGAAGGGTGACCTACGGCGATGTCGACGTCAGTCGCATTCGACCCGAGCAGCGACGACTCGGCTATGTTCCCCAGGGCTACGGACTGTTGCCGGGTCGCACGGTCTGGCAACAGATCGTCTTTGGCGTGAACGCCGAGCCTGCGCGCGCGGCCTGGTGGACGGAAACCCTCCACCTCGATGAGTTGCTCGACCGCTATCCAGAGCAGCTCTCCGGAGGAGAGCGCCAGCGAGTCAGTCTCGCACGCGCGCTCGCCATAGATCCCCACATCGTCTTTCTCGACGAACCGTTCTCCGCGCTGGACGCTCCGGTGCGCGGCGAACTCCGACGTGAGATGCGCCGCCTCCAGCGCGATCTCAACCTCTCCACGGTGATTGTTACCCATGACCCCGATGAAGCAGCGATGCTGGCTGACGAGATCATGATCGTAAGCGACGGGCGGGTACTGCAGTCCGGAAGATGTCGCGACGTCTACCAGCGTCCCGGATCCGCCGAAATCGGTCGTCTTCTCGGCATCGACAACCTCTTTGAAGGCGTGGGATTCGGCGCAGGCGTGCGACTCGACGTTCGCGATCGGGTCACGGGCGTCCTGCGCGAAGCTCATGTCAACTTCGCGACCGGCTTGTCCGCGGGGACTCGCCTGCTGTGGCACGTGCCGCCAGAAGCCCTTCGCGTCCGATCGGGATCGTCGCCCGCGCACTTCAACGGATCGACGGTCGACCTTGGACCCGGTCATGTGGCGGACATCATCGACCTTGGGCGTGTTGTCGAAGTAGTGGTCGACCTTGCTTCGGGCATCGAGCTACGAGTCCGAACGATCGAGTTGCCCGATCTCGTGGTTGGGGCATCCTGCTCGTTGGAGACCAGTCTGGAAGCAGTGTCGGTCTGGACGACCGCAAATGGCGGCTTGACGATGCGCGACGGGCAGGTATCGTCAACACAGTGACGCCCGAGGAGATAGCCGAACTCACATACCTGCGCCGAGCGCGCGACTTCGTCGATCGGAACTACGCGGAGCCCCTGGACGTTCCGTCGATGGCGCGATCCGCGCTCATGTCGCCCGCGCACTTCTCGCGCAGGTTTCGTGCGGCATACGGAGAGACCCCCTACTCCTACCTCATGACGCGACGCATCGAACGTGCCAAGGCGCTCCTGCGAGAAGGAGTGTCCGTCACCGATGCCTGCGTCACCGTCGGTTGCACATCGCTCGGCTCGTTCAGCTCTCGCTTCTCCGAAATCGTTGGGATGACGCCGACGCAGTACCGCGAGCGCGACCACAGCGGTCTCGACGAACTCCCCTCCTGCGTGACCATGTACGCCACGCGACCTCGCCGCACTCCCACCAGAGCCTGAGCTCTCACAGGACCATCCTCGGAGCGATCGAAGAACTGGCGTCCGATTGAGCAGGATCAAAGAAGCGTGCGAACGCGACGTGCCGCTAAGTTGCTCGCATGACAGTTACCCTTGCCTCCACATTCATTTCGGTTCAGGACCCCGAGGCTGCGCTCGGGTTCTATCGCGATGCACTTGGCCTTGAAGTACGTCTCGATGTCTCCAACGAGGGCTTTCGCTGGGTCACGGTTGGGGCTCCCGGCCAAGACGTCGGCATCGTGTTGTCCCAACCCCACGGCGGTCGTTCTCAAGCTGAGGGCGACGCCCTCTTGGCCCTGGTGACCAAAGGGGCGTTGCAGGCTGCGATCTTTCGAACCGACGATCTTGATGCGACCTTCGAGAGAGTCCGCGCATCGGGCACCGCCGAGATACTGCAGGAACCGACCGATCAACCATGGGGTGTGCGCGACTGCGCGTTGCGCGACCCTTCGGGCAATCTGGTCCGCATTCAGCAGGCTTAAGACGTCGCGCCACTTCAGCGATGGGTGAGCAGGCCGGACTTCTCTTATTACAGCGAACGGAGAGCCTATGAAAACCATGACCTGCAAACAGTTGGGCGGGGCCTGCGACTTAGAGCACCACGGCGAATCCGCCGATGAAGTCATCAAGGCCCAAGACCGTCATCTGAAAGACATCGTTGCCTCGGGCGACCACGCCCACGAGGGCGCCCTGAAGGAGATGAAGGGTCGATGGAGGAATCCGTTGGGCGGAATGGGCTGGTACAAGAAGATGAAGCGCGAGTTCGCCTCACTGCCTGAAGACTGACGGCGTTACGCGTCGCGCGTGGCCATTCGCCATGCTCCCAGCGCGGTCCAGCCAACCAGCCAGGCGACGATCACGCAGATCGCAACGGGCGTTGATTCCGTGACTAGGTGTGATCCGCCGTTTGGACCGTTGTTGCCCCCAAACACAGGTGGCAGCGCGCTGGGTTCGATGTGGGCCATGGCGAGTCCGACCAATCCGCGTTGAGCATCAATGAAGTGCGGGATGACGCCATGGAGGAGTATCGGCGTCAGCACCACCTCCAAGACGATCATCAAGACGATCGGAATGGTCCGCTGGCCCATGAGCGATGCGAGACCAAGTCCCACGACGAAGCCGATGGCCGCTTCGAGTTCGATCCAGAGCCCCGTCTCTACCATCAGTGAGAGCGGCGGGGTCCGAAACACCTTTGTGTAGGCGGCGTAGTTCTCATTCGCGATCTTTACGACAAACGCGCGCAACTGTGCCGCGGTGGGTGGGGCGGGCGAAGTGGCGCCAGGCTGCTGTGCGCGTCCTTTGACGATGGTGCCGTTCGGCCCACACGGAAGATTGATCACCGGCCCATTGCCCTGAAATGGCAGATCGCAATATGCCTGGCCAGGGTGATGCTCCGCGTACGCGACAAACGCGGTGCGCGAAAGTCCCGCGGGTGCGTTGAAGCCATCGAAGTTCACCTTGGGCGGTGCCGCAAAGACGCAGACCGCGCACACGATCGCAAAGCCCACCGCGACAATGGGCACGAGGATAGCGAGTCCCGCAGGAATCCGTGCGAGGTAGAGCGCGACTCGAGAACGGCCGGTCACGACGAGGTGACGAAAGACGCCCTCAGTGAGGTCGATGGATCCGGCAGTGCAGCCGAGGACGGCGGCAACGATAAATCCGAAGATGAACAACACTGCGCCAACCAGTGCGGTAAACGTCTGGTAGCCGCCGGCCGGTGAGTAGGAGTGCGGGTCGAAGGCGTGTAGCAACAGGCGAATGGTGAGAAACACCACCGGGATACCGATGTTGACCGCGATCAGAGCCGTCATGAGACTGCGACGCTTCCGCAGCTCCATGATCCGGGTGGTGATCATGGCACCCGTCGGAATGGGAGATCCGCGGTGGTCCGTAGGACGGACGTCGTTCACGCGCGGCGCGGCGGGGGTGACGACGTGAGAGTTCGCGCTCATTCGGGAGCACCCAGTCGACTCGTTACTTCGAGGAACCACGACTCAAGGGAGGCTTGGTCAGCCTGCAAGCGGTACACCGACACGCCGCCCTCGACTAGGACTCGATTGACCTCTGCGATCACTTCACGATTCGTGTCCGACGCAAACACAATGTTGAGGCCCTGCTCGGACGCTGTCATCTGCGCGCTCAGGTTCGTCCTCTCCAAGAGCGCGAGCGCGTGCGCTGGGGTCGAGCACTCAACTTGAAGATCGAGCGGCGTGCCCGCGAGCAACTCTGTGATGGGACCCTGGCGAATAACCTTGCCATGATCGACGATCGCGACTGCGTCGCATGTTCGCTCTATCTCGTCGAGCAGGTGCGAGGAGAGCACGACCGTTCGACCTTCGGCGACGAAGGATCGGATCATCACTCGCATGTCCTGCATTCCCGCCGGATCCAGCCCGTTCATTGGTTCGTCCAGGATCAGCAGCTGTGGATCCCCAAGGAGACACGCCGCGACGCCAAGACGCTGACGCATTCCCATCGAGTACTTGGAGACCCGGTCGTTCGCTCGCTGGCTGAGTCCGACTCGTTCGAGGGACGAATCAACGCGATGACATGCTTCTGGCTCGCGCGCCGCGGCCAAGATCTGAAGATTCTGTCGGCCCGAGAGGTGACCGTGAAATCTGGGCTCATCCACAATCGCGCCTACTCTCACGAGCGCCTGGTCTCGGTGGCGCGGCACAGAAAAACCTAAGAGACGCATTGAACCACCATCGGCGTGCGTCAACCCGAGCAGCACACGTATCAGCGTCGTCTTCCCGGCGCCGTTCGGCCCGAGGTATCCAAAGGCGCTGCCCCGGGGAACTCGCAGATCCACACCGTCGACGGCGGCACTGGCGCCGAAGCGCTTGATGAGCCCCTGCGTTTCGACGGCCCAGGAGTCCGACACGGCTCCCTCGATAACGGTCATCTCTTCGTCCTCTCGATCAGCCACTGGCCCTACGTCGTCATCCTAGAAATCGGTGATGAACAGCGATATGAGGGGAAACCCTGACAGCCCCCTCACTCGATGTCAGTAGGGACGTTCAACAGCAAAGAGTCATGATGACTTCTAACGTGCTGCACGTAGCGCACATCGAGTAGAAGGCGAGTTGGGATGAGGTTCAGGTTTCGTCGACGCTGGATGGGGCCGAAGCACGGACCGGCTCGTGGCGTTGCCGTCTTCACTTCGAGTCACTCTCGAGTTCTCGAGAGTGACTATCAGCCGCACCTTGACGGGCTTCGGCAGTGGTCGCTTGCGCGCGGCGTCGCGTTAGATGACACTGTCCCGAGCCTGGGAATACTCGACCAGCGACTTGACGAGTGGCACGCCGACGAAACTCACTTCGAGCAGGTCAATCTGCCGGTAGAAGTCGGCATGTATCTCGGTAACGTCATCGTGACGCATGTCGAAGGAAGTCGGTGGGTGGTGTGGCCAAACGGGCATCCTGTCGTGCAACTTCACTCCGGGCGGAATCTCGACGTGACGGCGATGGTGAGTGCGCGTCTCAATAGCGGTGGGCCACACATTGAGAGCATCTTCACCGACGCGGCGTCCGACTAACGGTTCGAAAACCTCCCCCTCGGTTCGTCTGCAGCTTCCCATCGGGGGTCAGACAGTAAGAGACTGAAGGATTAACTTGTAGCAACGACAACCTGAGGGACAAAGTAGCGATGCCGCTTCAAGAGAGTGGACGATGACCGCGCGACACGTGAGCGATGAGTTCACTTCCGAACGGCGCTCCCTCGGCATCTCGGTGATCTTTGGGCTGATACTCGCCGCATTCGGCATCGCGATCGGCGTGGTCACCGATTCGCAAATCATCCTCTTTGACGGCTTCTACACGTTTCTCGGCATCGGACTGTCGTGGATGGCGCTGCGGATCTCCCACCTGGTGGCCTCCGGCCCGACCGACCGCTATCCTTTCGGGCGCGAAGCACTCGCCCCTCTCATCATTGGAATCGAGGGCGTCGCGCTCCTCGCCACCTGCATCTACGCCACGTTCAACGCCATTCTCACCATTGTTGATGGCGGCAGCAAGGTTCCTTCCGCGTGGGCCATCGCCTACGCCGCTTTGGCGCTGGTGATCTCCGCGGGCCTCTATGTCGCCTTGCGTCGCAGCGCGCCAACGTCGGAGCTCGTCCGTGCCGAAGGTACCGCCTGGCAGGCGGGCGCCGTCCTTGGCCTCGCCATGCTCCTCGCCTTCATCTTCGCTCGGATCATCGTGTCGACGTCCTGGAATCCGGCCGCGCGCTACGTCGACCCTTCGCTGGTCATCGTGGCGTGCTTGGCCTTCGTGGTTCCCCCGATTCACATGATTCGCTCCACGTTCATCGAACTCGTGGAAGGGTCCCCCCAAGCGGAGCTCCGTGACGAAGCGCGTGCTGCAGTCGAGGCGGTCGGTGATGCGTTCGGTCTGAGCGAGAACAGTCTGCGGATGACCAAGATTGGCAGAAAGTTCTACGTCGAGCTCGACTTTGTCGTATCGCCCGATTGGACCGTGCGCCAATCCGATCAGGTTCGCTTCGAGCTGAAGCGACGACTCTCTGAGATTCCCCACGACTTGTGGCTGGTCGTCGAGTTCACCGCTGACCCTCGAGGAGCGTGAGTCCAGGCCATAGCTGTCAGCATTTGAGAGCCGTTCTCACTTGGCACAGCGTCGCCCCCTTTACATCGCGAACCCGATGCAACAAAACTGACGCCGAAGCATTGGCGGCTGTGCCACCACCTGGTTGTTCTATTCCTCTGCAACGGCCGCAATGGAAACCAGCAGACCCTCTACGTCCACTGGCAAAGACGCCCCTTGGCGCGCGGGTGGATTTTCAGGAAACCAAAGGACCCATTCGGCGTTCATTTCGTCGAAATCCTCCGGGTTGCGAAGAATGAATGTTGTCGCAACAACTTTTTCCATCGAACTACCTGCCGCTTCAACGATTGCTTTGATGTTCTTCAAACATTGCCGGGTCTGTTCACGGATTGTCGGGCCCGCCAATCGGCCAGTTTTTGGATCCTGCCCACTCTGACCGGACACGAACACCAAGCCGGCTGCCTTGACGGCCTGGCTGTACAAGGGCGAGGACGGCGCGCCGTCGGTTCTAACTACGTCTCTTGTCATCTGCTCTTTCCTTGAATCTCATCCGCCAAAATAGGATCCGTCCGCATTTCAAGGTACATCCCTACCGCAAGGGAGTGCTCCGTCTCGGTCGTTACGAATGAAGGGCGCGTTACGGTGCGCTCTGAGCCCCTATCGGGGCCGAAATTGAACCCAGTTCGCTCTCATCGTCGCTCTGGTCTTTTCGTCAACCGTGAGTTCCGCGTCGACGACTATGGCCTTCTCCGTGATCTCAACCGCACTCGCAACCAACAGCAACGGTGGTCCGAGCGGAGTGGGGCGAAGAAACCGAACATCAAATCCCGCGGTGATGAATGGAATTGGGGCTCCTTCAGCGGCATGCCAACCATGGTGATCGGCCTCCCACATGACGACTGCTGCGGTATGACAGTCCAACACGGTTGAGATGATGCCGCCATTAACAAACCCAAATCCGTTGTCGTGCTCGGGCCTTGGAACAAACTCAGCGACCGTTACATCACCTTCTCGATAACTACGAAGATGGAAGCCCTTAGGGTTGGCGTGACCGCAACCAAAGCACTTTATTTCTGGGTAGAGCAATTCTTGGATGCTCAACGTATTTTGAGATGTGTTCATCGTCTCAGCGTCCGTTCTGTCGCTCGCGAGGAAGAACTTATGGTTGCGAGAATCCTATTTGAGCAGGTGCTTCGAAACGACGATGCGTTGGACTTGGTTCGTGCCCTCGTAGATCTGGGTGATCTTGGCGTCGCGCATGAATCGCTCGACGGGAAACTCTTTGGTGAACCCGTACCCACCGAGCAGCTGCACGGCGTCGGTGGTGACACTCATCGCCGTGTCGGACGCAAACGACTTGGCGGACGCACCGAGGTAGCTGAGCGCGTCGTCCGGGTCGCCCGCATCGATCGTCGCGCACGCGCGATAGACCAGGGCGCGCGCTGCTTCGTTGCGAATCGCCATGTCGGCAAGCATGAAGCGAAGTCCCTGGAAGTCGCTGATCGACGTACCGAACGCCTTGCGGCCCTTCATGTAGTTGCCCGCGTAGTCGATCGCAGCCTGCGCGATGCCCACGGCCTGCGCGCCAATCGTCGGACGCGATCGATCGAGGGTGTGCATGGCGATCATGAAGCCCTCTCCCTCTTCGCCAATCCGGTTCGCCACTGGTACGCGCACGTCGTTCAAGACGACTTCGCCCGTCGGCGAGCCACGAAGGCCCATCTTGTCTTCGAACTTCGGGAACTCTAAGCCCCACCCTTTTTCGACAAGGAAGCACGAGATGCCTCGCGACCCAGCGGTCGGATCGGTCTTCGCGAACACGGTATAGGTGTCGGAGATGCCCGCATTGGTAATCCAGTACTTCGACCCGTTCAAGATGTAGTCGTCCCCGTCGCGTTCGGCGCGACAGCGCATCGAAGCGACGTCCGAACCCGCATCGACCTCAGAGAGGCAATAGCTCGCCTGGATCTCACCGGCCGCGATGCCCGGAAGATACCTCTGCTTCAACTCATCCGATCCGAAGTTCATGACCGGCAACATGCCAAGCTTCGAGATGAGAATCGTCACTGACGTCGACGCACACCCGCGCGCAATCTCTTCGATCATGATGGCCTGGGTGACCATGTCGGCCCCCGCGCCACCGAACTTCTCGGGAACGCCGAGCGACGGCAGCTCCATCTCGACGCAGGCATCGAAGCTATCTTTGGGATAGACCTGCTCGCGGTCGTATCGCGCGGCGTTCGGAGCAATCCGCTCGTCGACAAAGCTACGCATCACGTCACGAAAACTACGTTGTTCATCCGTGAGGTCAAAACTCATGAAGCCTCCTTCTACGTCGAGGCTAGTGAGTGGTGGCCGGATCGTTGGCGCCACTTACGAGCTGTGCGCTGGTGACGGCGTCCACAAACCGTCGCTGAGCGACGTAGCTGTGCGCCAGGCCGCGAAACGGCTTGGTCGTCACGCGAGAGACCGGTGAGGCCGTCCGCAGCCCGAAGTAGTCCATCGCCACATGCACGTCGCCGAGCGTCGGTTGACGACCGATCAGGCTCGCCCGCTTTGCAGCAACCCCTGCCACGCCAACCGTCACGTCGTCAATGTCGTGGGGGTGTTCGAAGGTGAGCCTCTGGCATTCGCGCGAGGCCATGGTGAGCGCGTAGCCCTCACCCGGAGCGGGCGTGCCATAGCCCTTGCCCTGGGGCGGGCGGGGCGAACGCTCGAGTCCCGCTTTCGGCGGACGACCGAGCTCGGGCGGTGGCGTCTCCATGACGGGACGCACCTCGCCGGCGATGGGAACAGGAGAAAAGGAGGGTTGAGCCACGGGTCGAGGTTACCTTGTTGCCCGTTAAACCCTCGTCAGCCAGTCTTCGTACTGCGGCCGCTCGCCACTCACGGCTTGATGGAACGTCGTCTTGATGTCCTTCGTAATCGGTCCGGGCTTGCCGTCGCCGATCAAACGGTCGTCGACCGACGACAGCGGCACCACCTCGACGGCGGTCCCGGTCACGAACGCCTCGTCGGCGAGGTAGATGTCATCGCGACGCAGCGCTTCGAACGTGACCTCGTAGCCGAGGTCTCTGGCGATCTTCACGATGCTCGCCTGGGTGATGCCCTGCAGCGCGCCGGCCTCTGACGGTGGGGGCGAGACGAGCGCGCCGTCGCGTACCAAGAACAGGTTCTCGCCGGTTCCCTCGCTCACTCGACCGTCGGGACCGAGCATCAACGCCTCGTCGTAGCCGGCTTTGATGGCTTCCACTTTCGCGAGGCTCGCGTTCACGTAGCCACCGACCGTCTTTGACGCGGTGGGCATCGAGTTGGGGTGATGGCGGCTCCACGAGGAGATCTTCATGCGCGCACCGTTGAGCGACGCCTCTTCGCCGAGATACGCGCCCCAGGGCCACGCGGCGATCGCGGTGTTCACCGGTGAGCCGATCGGGTTGACCCCCATCTCGCCGTAGCCCAGGTAGACGATCGGACGGATGTAGCAGCCGTCGTGCAGCTCGTTGACCCGAACGGTCTCCTTGGCCGCGCCACACAGGTCGTTCAAGCTGTAGGGCACATCGATCGAGAGGATCTTGCAGCTGCGTAGCAGGCGCTCCATGTGCTCCTTCAACCGGAAGATCGCGACCCCGTTGGGCGTCTTGTACGCGCGAATACCCTCGAAGGCTCCCGTGCCGTAGTGCAGGGTGTGGCTGAGTACGTGCACCGTGGCATCGGCCCAGTCGACGAACGCGCCGTCCATCCATATCTTCTTTGTCGGGGTAATGGGCATCTACAACCTCTCCTGTAACTGTTTCGTGACTCCGTCCGTGCCGAGCGCCGCCACGTCGCCCTCAAAGTCTGCCACCGCTCGGGCGATTCGAGTCGCGGCGTCGACTTCACCAAGGTGTTCCAGCATCAGTGCCGCCGACGAGACGGCGGCAAGCGGGTTGGCCCTGCCCGTCCCCGCGATGTCATGGGCCGCGCCGTGCACCGGCTCAAAGAGCGAGGCACCCGTGCGATCGGGATTCAGGTTCGCACTGGCGGCGAAGCCGATGCCGCCGGTGATGGCTCCCGCCAAGTCCGAGAGGATGTCGCCGAAGAGGTTGTCGGTGACGATGATCCCGTAGCGCTTCGGGTCTTCGACGAAATAGATGCACGCCGCGTCAACGTGCTGATAGTCGACCTCGACGTCGGGATAGGACGCACCGACCTCGGCGACGACGCGACGCCAGAGGTCGCCCGAAAAGGTGAGGACATTGGTCTTGTGCACGAGGGTGAGCTTCTTGCGAGCCCGGTCGTTCGCAGCGTTGAAGGCAAAGCGCACACAGCGCTCGACGCCGAATCGCGTATTCACCGATCCTTGGGTCGCCACCTCCTGAGCGGTGCCGTAGCGCAACACACCCCCCTCGCCGACGTAGGGGCCTTCAGTGTTCTCACGCACGATCGCGAACTCGCAGCCCTCGGCGAGCGAGCCAGCCACGCCGCGAAAGGGACGGTAGTTGACGTAGAGATCGAGGCCAAAGCGCATCCGAAGGAGCAGCCCCCGCTCGAGCACGCCGCCCGCGATTCGCGTGTCGCCAATGGCTGGCCCAATGGCTCCCAGCAAAATGGCCTCGTACCCACGCAGCTCTTCGAGGGTCTCGTCGTCGAGGATGAAGCCGTCGCGCAGGTAGCGCGCGGCTCCCAGGTCAAAGGAGGTCGTCTCCAGGGCAACCCCCGCACTCGCCACGACCTCAAGGGCGGCCGCCGTGACCTCGGGGCCGATGCCGTCGCCACCGATGACGGCCACACGGTGGCTACGTTGGTTGCTCATCACACTCCTCTTTTACCCATTTTGGTCGGTCGAGCAGCCCCCGGGCAACTTCAAGAGCTCAGATCACGGCGGGTAGAATTAGCAATCTCTACTAGTTGAGGTTGGCATGGCCGACGAAATCCATCGCATCACCAAAGAGACGCTGGAAAAGCTCCAAGCGGAGTATCTCTACCTGACCACCGTCGGGCGTACCGAGGTCGCCCGCACGATCGAGTCAGCGCGTCTGCTGGGTGATCTCTCCGAAAACGGCGACTATCAAGCCGCGAAGGACGAGCAGGGAAAGATGGAGGCGAGAATTCGCCAGATCGACCAGGTCATCCGCAATCACGAGATTGTGGCGCGCGACGAGCACGCCGGCAACGTGCAGCACGCCTCCATCGTGAGGGTCGTCTACGAAGGCGATGCAGATGACGACACCCAAGAGTTCTTCATTGGCTCGATCGAAGAGAAGCCCGAGGGTGTGCTGGTCGCCTCGCCCACCTCGCCACTCGGCGAGGCGCTCCTTGGACGCAGCGTCGGCGATGTCGTGGAGTACGACGCGCCGTCGGGTACCCTCAAGGTGAAAATCGTCGGACTGCGCTAACCATGTCGGGAAAAACTCTGTACGAGAAGATCTGGGAAGAGCACGTCGTCGTCGCCCCCGAAGGCGAACCGACCCTCCTCTACGTCGACCTCCACCTCGTCCACGAGGTAACGAGCCCGCAGGCCTTCGATGGCCTGCGCCTCAACGGGCGCGGTGTTCGCCGTCCCGACCTCACCCTGGCCACGGCCGACCACAACGTCCCGACGTCACCCCTCTCGACGCCGATCGACGACCCCGTTTCGAAGCGCCAACTCGATGCGCTCGACGAGAACTGCGCCGAGTTCGGCATCACGCTCTTTCCACGGGGACACGAGAATCAGGGCATTGTCCACGTGATCGGACCTGAGCTCGGTGTCACCCAACCGGGCATGACCATCGTCTGTGGCGACTCGCATACCTCGACCCACGGCGCACTCGCCTCACTCGCCTTTGGCATCGGCACCAGTGAGGTCGAACACGTCCTCGCTACCCAGACACTGCCCCAGCAGAAAGCAAAGACGATGGCGGTCGTCGTCGAGGGAACGCCACCCCCGGGGGTCACGGCAAAGGACATCGTGCTCGCGATCGTGGGGCGCCTCGGCACCGGCGGTGGCGCCGGTTATGTGATCGAGTACCGCGGCGAGGCGATCAGACAGCTCTCGATGGAAGGGCGCATGACGGTCTGCAACATGAGCATCGAGGCGGGCGCGCGCGCCGGCCTCGTGGCCGTGGACGAGACGACGATCGACTATCTGCGCGGCAAGCCGGGCGTGCCCGACGGCGACGCCTTCGATACAGCGGCCCAGCGTTGGCGCAGTTTTGTCTCCGACGACGACGCACTCTTCGACGCGACCGTTACCATCAACGCGACCACACTCACACCCTTCGTCACCTGGGGAACGAATCCGGCCCAGGTCGTCGCGATCGATGGCGTGGTGCCCTCGCCGGAGGACGCTCGCGACGCGGACGAGCGCGACTCGCTGCAGCGTGCCCTCGACTACATGGACCTGACGCCGGGTACGCCGCTTCGCGCAGTGCCGGTCGACGTCGTATTCATCGGCTCGTGCACCAACTCCCGCATCGAAGACCTTCGTGCCGCCGCGGCGGTCGCCAAGGGCGGCAAGGTTCACGACCGTGTCCGCGCCCTCGTCGTACCCGGGTCGCGCCGCGTCAAGGAACAGGCCGAGCTCGAGGGCCTCGACGAGATCTTTAAGGACGCCGGCTTCGAGTGGCGGGAACCGGGATGCTCGATGTGCCTCGGCATGAACCCGGACATCTTGAGCCCGGGTCAGCGCTGCGCGTCGACGTCGAATCGAAACTTCGAAGGCCGCCAGGGGCGAGGGGGCAGAACCCACCTCGTCTCGCCCGCCGTCGCGGCGGCGACGGCGCTCGCTGGGCATCTCGACTCGCCGGCGGTCATCGCGTGAAGCCCGTCCACATCATCGAGGGGCGCGGGGTCCCACTGGAGCGCTCTGACGTCGATACCGACCAGATCATTCCGTCGGAGTGGTTGAAGCGTGTCGAGCGCACGGGCTTCGGCCGTGGGCTCTTCAGCGAGTGGCGCGATGACACGTCCTTCGTGTTGAACCAGCCACAGTACGTCGGGGGCACGATCCTCGTCGGCGGGGCGCGCTTTGGCACGGGGTCCTCTCGTGAGCACGCGGTCTGGGCCCTGATGGATTACGGGTTCCAAGCGATCGTCGCTTCCTCCTACGGCGACATCTTTCGCAACAACTCGGCGAAGCAAGGACTTGTCACCGTCCAACTCGATCACGTCGACGTTGAAGCGCTCACACGACTCGTGAAAGACGACCCGGCACGTCTCCTCGTGGTCGATGTCGAGCGCCTGCGCATCGAAGTTCCCGAGGTGGGCTGGCAGCGCGACTTTGTGCTCGACCCCATGAACCAGGAGCGGCTCCTTCAGGGCTGGGACGATATCGGACTGAGCTTGCGACGCGAGGACGACATCACGCGCTACGAGTCGACGAGCATGGCGCCGAGCCTCGAGGGCGTCTTCGACCACGAGGGTCACGCGCGTCAGGCCTGAGTGAGTTGGGTCCCTTCATCTACGGCGATTGGCGGCCGACACGACTGCTTCGAGTGACGCGTCAAGTATCGACGAGCTCATGCCGACGCCCCACCACGTGACACCGTCATCACCTTCTGCTTCCACGTACGCCACTGCCGACGCTTCCGAACCCGCCGTGAGCGCGTGCTCGTGGTAGTCGCGCACCTTGAACCTGACGTCCATCTCGCTCGACAGTCCTGACATCAGTGCGTCGATCGGGCCGTTGCCCTCCCCCTTCACCGTTATGTGCTGACCGTTCACGATGAGCTGGGCGAAGATGCGCGTCAGGTGCTGATCGGCCGAGACCTCGCTCGACAGCAGCTGAATCGGCGGGTTCTCGGGCTGATAGGTCGTCGTGAAGACGTCCCAGATCTCTGCGGGCGTGACCTCGCCGCCTTTGGTCTCGGTGAGCTCTTGCACGTGCTTGGAGAACTCCACCTGCATCGCGCGGGGCAGGTCAAGACCGTGCTCGGTGCTCAGCAGGTAGGCGACCCCGCCCTTGCCCGACTGCGAGTTGACCCGGATGATCGCCTCGTAGGTGCGTCCGGTGTGCTTCGGATCGATCGGCAGGTAGGGCACCTCCCAGTAGTCGTACTCGTCGCCGATGGCGGTCATGCCCTTTTTGATGGCGTCTTGGTGCGAACCGGAGAAGGCGGTGTAGACCAACTCGCCCACGTAGGGGTGGCGCATGTGGATCGGCAGCCGGTTCGAGTACTCAGCGACGTGGCGGGCCTTGTCGATGTCGCGGATGTCGAGCTCGGGGTCGACCCCTTGGGAGAAGAGGTTGAGCGCCAAGTTGACGACGTCGACGTTGCCGGTGCGCTCTCCGTTGCCAAAGAGCGTCCCTTCGACGCGGTCCGCACCCGCCAGGACGCCGAGCTCGGCTGCGGCAACGGCCGTGCCCCGGTCGTTGTGCGGATGCAGCGACAGCACGATCGAGTCCCGACGATCCACGTGACGCAAGAAGTACTCGATGGCGTCGGCGTACAGGTTCGGCGTGTACATCTCGACCGTCGCCGGCAGATTCAAGATGAGCGGCCACTCGGGCGTGGGATCGATCACGTCGATCACGGCGTTGCAGATGTCCAGCGCGTAGTCGAGCTCGGTGCCGGTGAAGCTCTCGGGCGAGTACTCGTAGAGGAATGTCGTCTCGGGCGACGTCGACTCCAGCGAGCGACAGAGCGCCGCGGCGTCGGTCGCGATCGTCGTGATGCCGTCCGTGTCGAGGCCGAAGACGACGTGGCGCTGCAACGTCGAGGTCGAGTTGTAGAAGTGGACGATGGCGCGCGGTGCGCCATGCAGCGACTCGTAGGTCCTGCGGATGAGATCCTCTCGACACTGGGTGAGCACCTGGATCGTGACATCGTCGGGGATGAGGTCCTCGGTGATGATCTCGCGCACGAAGTCGAAGTCGGGCTGCGAGGCCGAGGGAAAACCCACCTCGATCTCTTTGAAGCCCATCTCTATGAGATGCGAGAACATGGCGTTCTTGCGCTCCGCGTCCATCGGGTCGATGAGGGCTTGGTTGCCGTCGCGCAGGTCGACGCTGCACCAGCGCGGCGCCGTGGTCAGGCGGCGATCGGGCCAGGTGCGGTCGGGCAGGTCGACGGGCACCGTCGCCCGGTACTTGCCAAAGGCCATCGGACTGGGTTGCTGGGGACTCACCCTCATATCCATCCTTTCGTCGCAGCCAGAGAAAAACAAAAATGCCCCCGCAGACGCGGGGGCAGGGCGAGCAATGCTCGCCCCTTACAGCAGCAGTTCGCTCTGGCTACTCATCACACGAGCATTCTACCGCTGCGCCGTGAAATGTCCAGACTGAGCACGGCTACCATGACTCTCGTGGGGCTCGTGAAGACACTCTTCAAGTTGCTGTTGCTCGTCATGGTGGGCGCGGTCATTGCCGGAGTCATCTTCGCCATCACCAAAGAAGGCGACACGGGACCGCTCTCGTTTGAGGAGTGGCCGAAAGTCCCACATAATCCTGCGGCGTAACCCCCCCGCACCGATCAAGGAGTCTGTCATGGCAGAAATGGAGTACCGCCGTCTCGGGCGCTCAGGATTGAAGGTGAGCGTCCTGTCCTTCGGCAGCTGGGTGACCTTTGCCAACAAGAACCAGCTCGAAACCGCCCAGCAGGCGGCCGAGTGCTTGGTTACCGCGCACGACGCGGGTGTCAACTTCTACGACAACGCCGAATCGTACGGCGGCGGTGAGTCCGAGCGCGTGATGGGCGCGGCCATTCGTGAGCTCGGCTGGAAGCGCTACGACTACTTGATCTCGACCAAGCTCTTCTGGGGTCTGCACGACGGACCCAACATGCGCAACACCCTGAATCGCAAGTACTTGAGCCAGGCCATCGAGGGCTCGCTCGAGCGCCTCGGGCTCGACTTCGTGGACCTCGTCTTCTGCCACCGAGCGGACCCGAACACGCCGATCGAAGAGACCGTCTGGGCCATGCACGACATGGTCGATCGCGGCCAGGCCCTCTACTGGGGAACCTCCGAGTGGACCGCCGACGAGATTCGCGCCGCCTGGGACATCGCCGACCGCCAGCACCTCCACAAGCCCGTGGTGGAACAGCCCCAGTACAACATCTTGACGCGCGACCGCGTCGAAAAGGAGTACAAGCGCCTCTACGAGGACATCGGCCTTGGCACGACGATCTGGTCGCCGCTCGCGTCGGGACTGCTCACCGGCAAGTACTTAGACGGTGTGCCCGAGGGCTCGCGCGCGACGCTGCCCGGCTACGAGTGGCTGCGCAAGATGCTCACTGACGTGCAGAGCAACTTGAAGGTCGCCGAAGTGAAGAAGATCGCCGACGAGCTCGAGGTGCCGCTCGCTCAGTTCTCCCTCGCCTGGTGCGTGAAGAACCCGAATGTGTCAACGGTCATCACCGGAGCCTCGACGGCCGACCAGGTGCGCGAAAACATGGCAGCACTTGATGTCGTCCCACTGCTCACCCCAGAGATCATGGAGCGGGTCGACCTCATCAGTTTGATGTAGCCCTCGTCACGACAACCCCGGCTACACCGAGGTCGTCGTGCGAAAGCGATGCAGTGCGAGCGGCACGCAGATCGCCATGATCAACACGCACCATCCGATCATCGCGACGACGGGATGCTCGAGTGGCCACGATCCCCCGACATTGGTGCCTTGGGACACGTGGCGAACGGCGGCGACGATCGCGGACAGCGGGTCCCAGTAGCCGATCTCTCGCAGGACGAGCTTCATGCCGCCGATCGGTACGAAGACGCCGGCGAGGAACGACAGCGGCAGCATGATGGCAAAGCCGATGCCCTGCATCGCGTCGGTGCTGCGAAGGACCATCCCCATGAGGACGCCGAACCAGGTGAACGCCGTGAGTCCGAGCAGCACCAGGCCGATCAGCTCGAAGAACGTGCCGATGTCGAGGTGCGGTCGCCAGCCCAGCCCGAGCCCGATGCCCGTCACGATCAGTAGTCCAAGGATCTGCTCCAGTATCTGGCCAACGACTTGCGCCGAGATGACCGACAGCCGAGTGACCGGCAGCGAGCGGAATCGGTCGACGACGCCGCTCGAGAAATCGGTCGCTGTCGCGACGCCCGCACCGATCACCCCGAAGGCAAGGCTTTGTCCGAGCAGTCCGGGCAACAGATAGTTCTGGTAAGTGATGTGAGGGATATGGATTGCCGATCCAAAGACGTACAGAAAGAGCAGCGTGAAGATAACGGGCTGTATGGTGACGTCGCTCAAGCGCGTCGGCACCCGGGGAATGGTCCGCAGTCCGCGCGACACGAGGAGCGCTGTCTCCCGGAAGAAACGCCGCACGCTCGAAGGACGCGCCGGTAGCGGCTCGTAGTCGGCGGGCGCTCGCTCGCCCGTGAACGCAGTGATGGTGGTCATGAGTGTGACTCCTCAAGTGTGGGGGACCAATAGCCCGATGGATTCTCGTTTTCTGGTGCATCGACCGGCTGACCCGTCAGTGCGAGGAAGGCGTCATCCAAGGTCGGACGCCGCAATGCGATCTCGTCGATCTCAACGTCCGCGTCGCGCAGCGCATCGGTGACACGGGCGAGGTCGCCCAGCTCGTCGGGGGCTGGCACGGACACCATGCGCTGTTCGCGCGAGAGAGAGACCTCAAACCGCGGCGACAGTGCGGCCGCGAGACGCTCAAAGCCTCGAGCGTCGGCGGCGATGATATCCACGCGCTGATCGCCGATGAGGGACTTCAGCTCATTCGCCGTGCCCGCGGCGGTCGCTCGGCCGTGGTCCATGAGCACGATGTAGTCGGCGAGCGCGTCGGCCTCTTCCAAGTACTGGGTCGTGAGAAAGAGCGTCACGCCGGTCCCCACGAGCTCGCGAATGGTGCTCCACACCACCTGGCGGCTGCGGGGGTCAAGGCCGGTCGTCGGCTCGTCAAGGATCAGCACCTTGGGCTGGACCACAAGACTCGCCGCGAGGTCCACGCGACGGCGCTGACCACCCGAGAGCGACTTCACGAGCTTGTCGCGGAACTCGCCGATGTCAAAGCGCTCGATAAGGTTCTCGGTCACGCGCTCAGAGGCCGCGCGCGAGTAACCGCGCAGGCGCGCCATGAGCATGAGGTTCTCTTTCGCAGTCAAGTTGTCTTCGAGCGCGGCAAACTGACCGGTCAGCGACAGCAGGCTGCGAACGGTATCTGCTTCCTTCACGACATCGTGCCCGCAGACCGACGCGGTGCCGCTCGTCGGCCTGACCAAGGTGGCCAACATGCGCACGATCGTGGTCTTGCCCGCGCCGTTCGGACCAAGCAGCGAGACGACCGTTCCTTCTTTCACCTCGAGGTCGAAGTGATCGACGGCGACGAAGTCGCCGAAGCGCTTGGTGAGGCCTTGGGTAACAACGACCAGTTCTCTAGATGACATAGGACTCCCTTCGAGGCAAAACACTACAGTAACTAAAAAGATTTAGCAACTAGAATTTTCGTGAATTTTGCGTTACACTGTGGCGGTGGCAATATCCGACGACAACACCGACAAGAAATCCCATGAGCGCCTGAGCGGCTCCGATGCGCTCCACCAGGGCCTGCGCGAGCGTAAAAAGGCGCTGATGAGACAGCTGATTTCCGATACGGCGACGCTCATGTTTCTCGAGCGCGGATTCGATGAGGTTCGCGTCAGCGAGGTCGCCGAAGCGTGCGACGTCTCCGAGAAGACGGTCTACAACTACTTCCCCACCAAAGAGTCGCTCCTCCTGGACCGTGAAGAGGGGGCGCGCACCGCCATTCGCGAAGCGCTCGGTCCCGATGCAGCGATCGCCTCGCCCGTCGACGCCATCGTCGGCATCTTGAAAGACGAGCTCGACGAGCTCGTGAGCCACTTTGGCGCTGCCGCCGACTTCTCCACGTTTCCCCCGATCATGCAGTTCAATGAGCTGATCGACAGCACCCCGGCGCTCAAAGCCGCTCGGGCCGACATGATGGAGCGGTTCGCCCAGCTGGCCGCAGAGCTCATGGCGGCGCGAGCGGGCGTCGACCCCAACGATCCTGAACCCCAGATCGCGGCGGACGCGCTCATCGGTCTCTGGAGGATCTTCTACCGCTCCATCGTGAAGTACTCGGAAATGGGAATGTCCCCTGAAGAGCTTCGCGATCACGCGCTCAACGATGTACGACGCGCGGCACGGTTGTTGGACACCGGTCTGTGGTCGTTCGCCACGGTGGTCCAAGGCACCAATGGGCGCGATCAGATCAAGGCCGCTGCGGAAGCCTCCAATGAAGCGCGCAAGCAAGTCCTCGCCGCCATGAAGCAGGCTCGCTCCGCGTGGCGAACGCTCAAGACCGAAGTCGACGCTCACGCACACGATGGGGCTGCCGTCGCGCGTCAAGCGCGTGACGAGGCGCGAGCGGCGAGGGCGCGGGCTCATCGCGACGCCCGCGAGGAGGCGGCCGAGATTCGTCGCCAGGCCCATCTCATCGGCCAAGAACTCAGAGACGCCAGCCGGCGCGCACGTCGAACAGGACGATCCGGTCAGAAGTAGCCCTGCGGTTAGGTCAGCGCGTGCACGAGATCGCCAACTCGCACTTTTGCGGGGCGCTCTACGCTCGCGAGCACTCCGACCGCACTGTCGTGTTGGCGAGCGAGGTGTCGCAGGACATCTAATTGGCGATCCACTCCCCCGGGTTGGGGCCGCGTCGTCATCACGCAGCGGATGCATGGCTGTTGGATCCGAATCTCCCCCGCACCGATCGCGACGCGTGATCCAACGCGAAATGGCGAGGGGCTCTCGTTAGTCGGCGACAGGAAGACGTTCGGTCGAAAGCGACGAACGTCCCACTGCAGATCAGGCCGCTCGACCGACATCTGTTCAAGATCGACTGATGACAGCAGATGGAGGGGACTCGAGTCAACGAAGGACCCCGCAGGCCCCTCCCATGTCTCGAGGCGAGAGTCGTCATCTTCGAAGTCTGCGTGCGCCTCGTAGGTTGCGGCGCCAAAGGTGGCTGCCTCGACGAGACGAACGGGTCGACCCAGCCACATCGTCAGGGCTTCGTCGAGCGGGTCACCGGGTTCAAACGAATGTTCGCCCGGCAGCGTGACCCGGAGTTCGCCGTCGCGGAGGGTCGCGACGGCGTCAAAAAGTTGGCCCTCGCGTTTGGCCGAGAGCACGGTATTCGACGCGGTGTCGAGGATGCCCCACTGGCGGTCCCCCACCGCCCCCGTCGGACTGAGTTCCAACTCGTCGCACGCTTCGCCGCGCAGCGATTTGACCGGATAGCGCCACAGCGACGAGATTCGCCACGACGCTGGCTCGTTGACCCTCACCAGCGCATCACAAGAACTAGCGAAGCGTGATGAGGTGGATGTCTTGGATGCCGTCGGTCTCGCGCAGCTGCTCGACGACTTCGTTCGGCGTCGGCGCTTCCGTCGAAAGCACCATCAGCGCGGTCTTCGTCTCGGGGTCTGGTCCGACCGCCATCGACGAGATCGATATGTCCGCCGCACCGAGCGCCGTGCCGACGCGCCCGATCATGCCGGGACGGTCATCGTTGTGCACCACGAGCATGGACGCAGCCGGCGCGATCTCGACGGCGTGCTCGTCGACGGCAACGATGCGGGTCTCCACGCGCGTGCCGATGGTCATCAATGTGCCCGAGACGCTGTGGCCGTCCGAGCGAACCGTGATGAGCGAGACGTACTCAGAGCCCGCCACCGAGGAGACCTCTTTATAGGTGAGGTGATGCTCTTCAGCCAGCTGGGGCGCGTTCACGAAGGAGACGCCATCGTGACCCGTCGCACTCAGAAGGCCCTTCAGCGCACACAGTGTGAGAATCTTGGTGCCGGCGCCGGCGAGCTCACCCTGGTAGGCGACCTCGAGATCGGCAGGCTCTCCGTCGAGGAGTCCGCCGATGAAACGGCCGAGGACTTCGGCAAGACCCATGAACGGACTCACCGAGTTGGAGACTTCGCCCGCGGACACGTTGACCGCGTAGGGCACGAAGTCACCGTCGAGCGCGAGCTCTACCTGCTCGGCGATCGTCACGCCCGCCTTGTCCTGCGCTTCGAAGGTCGATGCCCCGAGGTGTGGCACGACGACGACCGATGACAGCTCGAAGAGCGGCGACTCGGTCGTGGGCTCCTTTTCGAACACGTCAAGCGCCGCCCCTTGCACCTTGCCCTCGCGAACTGCTTCGGCGAGGTCGGCCTCGTTCACGATGCCGCCGCGCGCGACGTTGATGATCCTCACGCCGGGCTTCGTCTTCGTGAACGACTCGGCGTTCAAGAGGTTGGTTGTGTCCTTGTTCTTGGGCAAGTGGATCGTGATGAAGTCACTCTGCTCGAGCAGCTCGTCGAGGCTGACGAGCTCGACGCCCATATGGCGTGCACGCTCATCGGAGATGTAGGGGTCGTAGGCAATCAGGCGCATGCCAAACGACATCGCGCGCTGCGCCACGAGGGCACCGATCTTGCCGAGTCCGACGATGCCGAGCGTCTTACCGTGCAGCTCGACGCCCTCCCACTTGCTCCGCTCCCACTTGCCGTTCTTCAGCGCGGCGTGGGCCTGGGGGATGTTGCGCGCTTGGGCAAGCAAGAGCGCCATCGTCTGCTCTGCGGCGGAAAGGATGTTCGAGACGGGAGCGTTCACGACCATGACGCCGAGTTCGGTGGCCTTTGCCACGTCGACGTTGTCGAGGCCGATGCCCGCGCGCCCGACGACGACGAGATCCTTCGCGGCCTCGAGCGTCGGCGCGTCGACCTTGGTCGCGGAGCGAATGATGAGAGCGTGCGCGCCGGGGACCGTCTCAAGCAGCTGCTCAGGCGTCAATCCCAACTGGATGTCGACCTCGTGGCCGGCGTTGCGAAGCTTCTGGAGACCCGACTCAGCAATCTCCTCGGTGACTAGAACTCGGGCCACGGACTACCTTTCTCTCGTAGGGGCCACACTAAAGGAAACGGGCGGCGGTTCAGCCCGCGGCGACGAAGGCCTGCAGGCGCTCGAGACCCTCGACAAGGTCGTCGTCAGCAAGGGCGTAGCTGAAGCGGAAGAATCCTGGCGTGCCGAACGCCTCGCCCGGAACGACAGCGATCTTGATGCTGTCGAGCAGCAATTCTGCGAGCTCGGCCGAGCTATTCGCGACGCGTCCACCGAGCGAACGGCCGAGAAGTCCCGCGACGTTCGGATAGCAGTAGAACGCACCTTCGGGCACCGCGCACGTGACACCGCCCACCTCGTTCAGCATCTTGACCATCGTGCGTCGACGCTTATCGAACACCTCGCGCATCTCTGCAACGGCCATAAGGTCGCCGGTGAGCGCGGCGACGGCCGCGCGCTGTGAGATGTTCGAGATGTTGGATGTCGTCTGGCTCTGGTAGTTGAAGGCGGCGTCCATGATGTCGGGCGCGCTGATCATCCAGCCCACGCGCCAGCCCGTCATGGCGTAGGACTTCGCGACGCCGTTCACGACAATCCAGCGATCGCCCAATTCGGGCGTGACCGCAGGCAGCGACGTCCAGCGAGCGTCGCCATAGACCAGGTGTTCATAGATCTCGTCGGTCATCACCCAGATGTCGTGATCGGCCGCCCAGCGACCGACGGCCACCACTTCTTCGGGTGAGAGCACCGCTCCCGACGGGTTCGACGGCGAGACGAAGACGAGCATCTTGGTTTTTTCGGTGCGCGCGCGCTCGAGCTCGTCGACGGTCACGCGAAAACCGTTAGCCTCACTCGTCATGACGGGCACGGCAGTCGCGCCCGTCAAATACACGGCCTCGGGATACGTCGTCCAATAGGGCGCGGGAATCAGCACCTCATCGCCCGGATTGAGAACGCTCATGAAGGCGCTGATCACCGCGTGCTTGCCGCCGTTGGTGACCAGCACCTGGCTGGCCTTCACGTCAAGGCCGCTGTCACGCATGGTCTTGGCGGCGATTGCCTCGCGAAGCTCGGGCAACCCCGCCGCGGGCGTGTATTTGTAGTTGACCGGGTCGTAGCACGCCTTCGCCGCTGCCTCGACGATGTGCACAGGCGTCGGAAAGTCTGGCTCGCCAACGCCGTAACCGATGACGGGCTCGCCCTTGGCCTTGAGAGCCTTCGCCTTCGCGTCAACCGCCAGCGTCGCACTGGGGGCAAGTCCGCCTAAAAGGTTGCTCACTCGGGCAGTCATGATTTAGCTCCGTTCGATTTCCGTAAGAATAAGTCTATGAGTTCCCCCGACAGCCTCAAGATTCCCACTGACCTTCTTCCGCGCGACGGACGATTCGGATCAGGCCCCTCGAAGATTCGAGCAGAGCAAGTTGCGGCACTCGCGGCCGACGCGCCCACCTACCTCGGCACGTCGCACCGCCAAGCGACGGTGCGTTCGAAGGTCGGTGAAGTTCGCGACGGACTCACTGCGCTCTTCAATCTGCCCGACGGTTACGAGGTGCTTCTCGGCAACGGTGGCACGACGTGCTTCTGGGACGCGGCGACATTTCACCTCATCATCAACCACTCGCAGCACTTGAGCTTCGGCGAGTTCTCATCAAAGTTCGCGAGCGCCGCCAAGGAGGCGCCACAGATCGGCGAGCCCACCATCATCAAGAGCGAGGTCGGCACTCACCCAAAGGCGGTCGCCGACGAAACCGTCGACCTCTACGCCCTCACCCACAACGAAACCTCGACGGGCGTCATGATGCCCATCGAGCGGCCGGCCGGTGCGAGCGGACTCGTCGCCGTTGACGCGACCTCTGGCGCGGGCGGTCTCCCTGTCGATCCGAGCCAGTTCGACTGCTACTACTTCGCGCCGCAGAAGTCCTTCGCGTCCGACGGCGGACTCTGGCTCGCGATCTGCTCACCGGCCGCGATCGATCGCATCGAAACACTCGCCTCATCAGGACGTTGGACACCCGCCTTCTTCGACCTCAAGATCGCCCTCGACAACTCCCGGCTGAACCAGACCTACAACACACCGGCCCTCGCCACCATCCACATGCTCGCGTCACAGATCAAGTGGATGAACGACAACGGTGGTCTCGCGTTTGCGACAGGCCGCTCCGCGAAGTCGGCGCAGATTCTCTACACGTGGGCAGAGGCGTCGGACTTCGCCACGCCTTTTGTCACGAACCCGGCAGACCGAAGCACCGTCGTCGGTACGATCGATTTCCGTGACGACATCGACGCGAACGCGATTGCCAAGGTGCTTCGCGCAAACGGCGTCGTCGACACCGATCCCTATCGCAAGCTCGGCCGCAACCAGCTGCGCGTGGCGATGTTCCCGAGCATCGACTCCGAGGACGTCGCATCGCTGTGCGCCAGCATCAACTGGATCGTCGGGAACCTATAAGTGCCTTGACGGGTACTCTCGTTGCTCGGGACGAAGAGACGCTCTGACAACCTCATAGCTGGGCTCTCGAACGAACCTCGAGTTGGCCCGTCGTGACGCTAATCACGTTGTACGTTGAGATGGCCCCGCCGGCTGCGCCGCCGTGTCGGCCGTCAGGAGTGAGGCACAGAGTTCGCAACTCAGCGCGAAACAGGTCGGGTAGAGTCGCGGCCTCGGCCAGCATCGCTCGACAGGCTGCCTCAGGGTCGAGACCATTTGCCAAATTGTCAACGACCATTCGCGCGCCGCTCACCCGCATGGCCATCTCGCCCCGTCCGGTGCACGCGGCCCCGCCGTAGCGCAGGTCGCAGTAATTGCCCGCCCCCGGAAGCGCGGAGTCGCCGACGCGACCCGGATACTTCCACGGGTAGCCGCTCGTCGAGACGCCCACGACCAACTCACCATGTTCATCGAGCGCGATCACGTTGGTCGTCCCCCACGGTCCGTCGTGCGCGCGAAAACGATTGACAAGCGCAGCGGCGGCCGTGCGATAGCTGTCGTCGCCCGCGGTGGCACTCGTGCTGTCCCCTTCCACCGAATTATCCGAGGGCATGAGCGCGTCGCGAAAGAGTTCCCACGCCTCATTCGTGAGTAACTCGCTTCGCCCAAAGCCCTCTTCTTCGGCGAAGAGTTCGGCGCCATCGCCGACGAGCAGGCAGTGCTGAGGCAGCGTTTCAAGCACACGACGCGCAATGGATATCGGATGGGCAAAGTTCTTCACTGCCCCTACCGCACCGAAGGCGCGGGTCGAACCGACCATCAGTGACGCGTCGAGCTCGACTTCGCCACGGGCGTTCGGCAGTCCACCAGTTCCGACGTAGTGGTCACTGAGGTTGTCTTCGCAGAGTCGCAACGCCGCTTCGACAGCATCAAGCGCTGACGCCCCTTGAGCGAGCAGGGCGGCGCCGGCAAAGAGCCCCGCTTCGCTTCGTTCGCTCCCAATGACGATGGGCGCGGCTTTCACGATTGGTCTCCCTTGATAGCCGAACGTGATCTGCGCCGAGTACTACTGGTCCGTGTCGCCGCCGGAAACGTCCGAGACCTTCTGCTTGCCCGCCGAGACGAAGGGCATCATCTCGCGCAGCTCGGCACCGATCTTTTCGATGGGGTGATTCTTGCCCGCCTCTCGAAGTTCGCGGTAGCGGGGTCGCCCAATCTCGTTCTCCTGGATCCACTCGGCGGCGAAGGTGCCGTCTTGGATCTCGGTCAGAATCTGCTTCATCTCGGCCTTGACGGCGTCGTTGATGACGCGCGTGCCGCGGGTCATGTCGCCGTATTCGGCGGTGTCGGACACGCTGAAGCGCATGCCCGTGATGCCTTCTTCGTACATGAGGTCGACGATGAGCTTGAGCTCGTGCAGACACTCGAAGTACGCGCTCTCGGGCTGGTAGCCCGCCTCGACCAGCGTGTCGTACCCTGCCCTCACCAGGGCGGTAACGCCGCCGCACAGCACGACCTGTTCGCCGAAGAGGTCCGTTTCGGTCTCCTCAGAGAAGGTGGTCTCGAGCACGCCAGCGCGCGTCGCGCCGATGGCGTCGGCGTACGCCAGAGCAATCTCATGCGCGTGGCCCGTGGCGTCCTGGTAGACGGCAATCAGCGATGGAACGCCGCCGCCCTCTAAGTACGTGCGACGCACGAGGTGACCGGGGCCCTTGGGGGCGATCATCGTCACGTCCACGTCAGCGGGCGGGTTGATGAGATTGAAGCGGATGTTAAAGCCGTGCGCGAACATGAGCATCTTGCCCGCGGTCAGATACGGCGCGATCTCGGCGTCATAGGTGCGCTTCTGCTCGGTGTCAGGTACGAGGACCATGATCACATCGGCTTCCTTCGAGGCGTCCGCGATGGAGAGCACGCGTAGCCCCGCCTCTTCGGCCTTGTGGACCGACGAGGACTCCAAACGAAGCCCGACGCGAACGTCGTAGCCGCTGTCGTGAAGGTTGAGCGCGTGGGCGTGGCCCTGGGAGCCGTAGCCCAGAATCGCGATCTTCTTCTCCTTCAAGATCTCGCGATTGACGTCCTTCTCGTAGTACATCGTGGTCATCTTCAAACTTTCTCTTCGATTGCGGCCCTCGCCGTTTGATCGAGTCTAGGGAGTGCCACACGACCCGTCCGCTGGATCGCGACGTCGGCGAAGCGCTCGAGCTCACGCTCGAGTCGGTCACACGCGCTCGGTGTGCCCGCGAGCATTACCGTGACCGACGTGCCGTTGACGTCCACGATGGCGGCGCCGGTGTTGGCCGTGATGTCGAGGACTGCGGCGCGATTGCCGTCGTCCACGCTCAAGGTCGCCAGCAAGAGCTCGCGCTCGAGGGCATCTTTCGGCGCGAGGTCGGTGATGGCGACCACGTTGACGAGCTTGTCCAGCTGCCCGACGATCTGCTCGAGCGGGGCGGACTGTGCATCCACAACAATCGTCACGCGCGAAAATCGCGCGTGGCCCTCGGCGGGCGCAACCGCCAGCGAGTAGATGTTGAAACCGCGTCGGGCGAAGAGTCCCGCGATGCGCGCCAGCACACCCGCCTTGTTCTCGACAAGCACCGAGAGGATGTGGTGACGCACTGGTGTGACGTCGGTCTGTCCGAGGAACGGTTCGGGGCTCACTGGGCACCGTTGCGCTGGAGCGGATGGACCAAGATGTCGTCGTTGCTCGCGCCCGCTGCCACCATCGGAAAGACCTTTTCCGACGAGTCAGTGCGAAAGTCGATCACCACGGGCACATCGTTGATCTCGTTGGCGCGTGCGATGACCTCATGCATCTCCTTCAGGTTGTGTGCGCGCAGTCCCACGCACCCCATCGCCTCCGCCCACTTCACGTAGTCGGGCAGGTCAGCGCTCAAGTAGACCTCGGAGTAGCGCTCCTCGTAGAACATCTCCTGCCACTGGCGGACCATGCCGAGGTACGCGTTGTTCAAGATCGCGACCTTGATCGGTATGCCTTCCGCGCGTGCAGTGACGAGCTCTTGAGCGGTCATCTGAAAGCACCCGTCGCCATCGATGCACCAGACGGTGCGATCGGGGCGTCCGACCTTCGCACCAATCGCCGCCGGTACGCCAAATCCCATCGTGCCGGCACCTCCTGAGTTGACCCAGGTGCGAGGCTCTTCGAAGCGCCAGTGCTGCGACGCCCACATCTGGTGCTGACCCACCCCCGCAGTGACAATGGTTCCCGGTGCCGCCGATTTCGCGATGGCTTCGATCACGTGTTGAGGGCGCAGCGGCCCCTCGGCCGTCGGCTCGTCGTAGACCAGCGGGTAGCGCTCTTGCCAGGTGCGGATCTCCTTCCACCACACGTCCAGGTTGAGCGGCGTCGCCTTGAGCGCGTCGAGGGCCGTCAGCGCCGCAGCGACGTTGGACTGGATGGTCACGTCGGCGTGGCGAACCTTGTTGAACTCAGCCCGGTCGATGTCGACGTGAATGATCTTCGCGTTCGTCGCGAAGGTTGAGAGCTTGCCCGTCACACGGTCGTCGAATCTCGCACCGAGGGAGATCAGCAGATCAGACTTCTGAATAGCGGTCACCGCGCTGTAGACGCCGTGCATGCCGGGCATGCCCAAGTTCTGCGCGTGCGAATCGGGAAAGGCGCCGCGCGCCATGAGCGTCGTGACAACGGGCATCTTCGTTCGTTCGGCAAAGGCCATCAGCTCCGCGCTGGCGCGCGACTTGAGCGTGCCACCACCGACGTAGAGCACCGGCCGCTCGCTTCGCGAGATGAGTTCGACCGCGAGCTTGACCGCATCCTCGTCGATCGCCATCTCGGGGTGGTAGCCGGGCAGGTCCAGCTCTTCGATCGTCTCGGGGTACCACCACTCCATCGTCGACTGAGAGATGTCCTTGGGCAGGTCGATGAGCACCGGCCCGGGCCGACCGGTCGTCGCGATGTAGAACGCCGAAGCAACGACGCGAGGGATCTCGTGGGCGGACTGGATAAGAAAGTTGTGCTTCGTGATGCCGAGCGTGATGCCGGTGATGTCGCACTCTTGGAACGCGTCCGAACCAATGGCGGCGGTCGCGACCTGACCGGTGATCACGATGAGCGGGGTCGAGTCCATGTGGGCGTTGCCAATCGGGGTCACGATGTTGGTCGCCCCCGGTCCGCTGGTCACCATCGCGACGCCGGGCTTGCCCGTGGCGAGCGCGTAGCCCTCGGCCATGTGGCCGGCGCCTTGTTCGTGCCGAACCAGGATGTGACGGATCGGCGAGTCGAGGATCGGATCGTAGACGGGCAAGATGGCCCCACCGGGCAGGCCGAATATCGTGTCCACGCCTTCACGTTCAAGGCTCTTGATGAGTGCCTGCGCTCCTGTGAGTTTCACAGCGCTCCTTTGGTTATATAAGCAAAAAGGCCTCCCTTTTCTGGGAGGCCTCCGGTGTACGTGAATGCGTGACTACCGGCGCCGTGCGCCTACTACCGCCAGAATCTCGTCGCGCGTCTTCACGCCTTTAGTTTAAACACAGTTCGAGAGAGCGCACAAGGCGCTAGCGACTCGTGACCGCACCCTTGTCCGCGCCCTGGGCAAGGCGCGCGAACTTCTCCAGCGCACCACTGGAGTACCGAGGAGTAAACGGCGCAACGTGCTTCGCGCGCTCGGCCAGTTCGGCCTCGTCCACCAACAGGTCGATCGAATAGGTCGTCACATCGATGACGATCTCGTCGCCGTCGCGCACGAGCGCGATCGGACCGCCATCGAGCGCCTCAGGGGCGACGTGGCCAATGCAGAATCCGTGCGTGCCGCCGCTAAAGCGGCCGTCAGTCACGAGCGCGCAGTCCGCCCCTCGCCCGACGCCCTTCATGGCGCCGGTGACGGCGAGCATCTCGCGCATTCCGGGACCGCCCTTTGGTCCCTCGTAGCGAATGACGAGCACGGTATTGGGCTTGATCTCATTCGCCATGATCGCCTCCATCGCGAGGTCCTCGCCGTCAAACACCCGTGCGGTGCCGCGAAACGTGAGATCGTCCATACCCGCGACCTTGGCAACGGCGCCGTTGGGTGCCAATGAACCACGCAAGACCGCGATGCCGCCTTGGATATGGATGGGGTGCGAGAGGTCGTGCACCACGTCGCCGTCGGGCTGGTTGGCCCGAAACGCGGCGAGGCTCTCGGCCATCGACTTGCCGCTCACCGTCATCGCGTCGCCGTCAAGCAAGTCCTGCTCGAGGAGATGCTGCAACACGACCGGCACGCCACCGATCTGGTCGAGGTCGCTCATGTGGTACTTGCCATGAGGCTTCATGTCGGCGATGTGCGGCACGCGCGCGGCGATGCGATTGAAGTCCTCGAGCGCGAGGTCGACGCGCGCCTCGTGGGCGATCGCAAGAAGGTGGAGGACGGCGTTCGTCGAGCCACCCAAGGCCATGACCACGGCGATGGCGTTCTCGAACGCAGCTTTGGTCATGATCTGGCGGGCCGTGATGCCAGCGTCGAGAAGAGCCAGCACGGCGAGACCCGAGTCGTAGGCGAACTGGTCGCGACGGGGATCGACCGATGGCACCGACGCGCTGCCGAGCAGCGACATGCCGAGTGCTTCGCCCACGCTCGCCATCGTGTTCGCGGTGAACATGCCCGCGCAACTGCCCTCGCCTGGACAGGCCGCACATTCGATCGCGGTCAGCTGCTCATCGGAGATCTCTCCGACGGCGTTGGCACCAACCGCCTCGAAGACCGAGACGATATCGAGTGCTTCGCCGTTGAGGTGACCAGGCAAAATCGTCCCCCCGTACAGAAAGACGCTCGGCACGTCGAGGCGGGCGGCCGCCATCAGCATCCCTGGTAGGGACTTGTCGCACCCGGCGAGGGTGACCATCGCATCAAAGCGCTCGGCGTGCATGACGACTTCCACGGAGTCCGCAATGATCTCGCGCGACACGAGTGACGCGTGCATCCCCTCGTGTCCCATCGAGATGCCGTCAGAGACCGCGATGGTCACGAACTCGAAGGGCACTCCCCCGGCGTCGCGCACGGCGACCTTCGTGCGCTTGGCGAGCCGGTCGAGTGGCATGTTGCACGGCGTGACCTCGTTCCAGCTGGACGCGACCCCGATCTGGGGCTTCGTCATGTCCTCATCGGTCAGCCCCACGGCGCGCAGCATGGCGCGCGCGGGCGCCCTGCCCTTGCCGAGAGTGACGTCAGTGCTTCGCGGAGTGGGGTGACTTGCCATAGCCACAAAGTCTACGAGGACGAAGAAGCGCCCTCGCTGGCTCGCTGGCTTACAACGTCGCTGAGCTGAACGCGTCCAGCGCGAGCTTCACACCGACGGCGCCGAGCAGTCCACCCGGTCGCCCACCGTTGCCATCTGAGCCACGAGGTCCGCCGCCTCATGAAGACGGCGAGGGCTCCCGCGGTGCAGATGATGATGGCGTTCACCATCATGCTGACCGAGACCTGCACCGCGCCGAGCACGAAGCCCTGCAGCATGACGTGCCCGGCATCAGGCCGCATGAATTGGGAATGAGCGCGAGATACAAGATGGCTGCTTTGGGGTTCAACAGATTGGTCATGAGGCCCATGCGAAAGAGCTTCGCCCTCGAGTCACGCGGCAGCGTTCGCTCCTCGAACAGCGCCACTCCGCCGGGCCGGAGCGTTCTCCACGACAGGTAGAGCAGATACGCGGCGCCGCAGAGCTTGAGTCCGATGTAGAGCCACGGGACGATGAGGAAGACCTCGGCCATGCCCACGTTCGCCATCACCATGTAGATCACGAAGCCAGTGCCCGTACCGATGAGCGAGAAGAGGCCTGCCCGATACCCCTGGCTCACGCTTCGAGAGACGAGGTACATCATGTTCGGCCCCGGAATGAGCACCATGCCGAGCGCCACGAGGGCCATGCCAATGAGCGCGGCGTGCGCCGGCACGGCTATCTTCCCCTTTTGCGCAACCGTAACGCGGGGATCGTCACGTGGGTGATGGGGCCGATCAACAGCGCGTAGGCCAGCGTGCCGATGCCGACGGTGCCGCCGAGAAACCAACCCGTGATCAAGACCGTCAGTTCGATGCTTGTGCGCACGACTCGTATCGACACGCCGCGAGCGGCAATCGCGAGGGTCAGTCCGTCGCGAGGACCTGGACCAAGCTCCGCCCCGATGTAGGCGCCCGTCGCCACTCCGTTGAGCGCAATCGAAATCGCCAGCACGACGAAGCGGACGAGAAGAAGCCTCGGGGCGGGGAACTCGCTCACGGTCACGTTGATGGCCAAGCCGATGATGACGATGTTGCAGATCGTGCCCACGCCAGGTCGCTGGCGAAACGGAATCCATAACAGCAGCACGCACGCGCCCACGATGATGGACCACGTGCCAATCTCAAGGCCGATGGTGCGCGACAAGCCCTGTTGGAGGACGTCCCACGGATCGAGTCCCAGATTGACTCGAACCAGGAGCCCGTCGCTGAAGCCATACAGCAGCAGCCCGGCGAACAGCTGAACGAAACGCAGCGGGCGACGGGTGGTGGGCACCGGGGCGAGGATCGGCACCTCACTAGTGTCGCAATCTTGGTCTTACTAGGATAGAGCCAAGTGAAAACTGATGGCGCCATCGTTCCCGCTCGGCTCGTCGAGCTGCTCGACCCGTGGCTCGACGTCGGTCCTGCGTATCAGGGCGTCGCGACCGGGCTGCGGAGCTTGATCCTCGACGGTCGACTGCCTGTTGGTTCGCGTGTTCCCTCAGAACGAGTGTTTGCGTCGGAACTGGATGTCGCTCGCATCACCGTCTCATCGGCATACGACATTCTTCGTTTCGAGGGCTACCTCTCGAGCGCGGGCGGCGCCGGAAGCTGGGTGACGCTCCCTTCGAACGCACCGGTGCGACCGGATCGAGTAGCCGACGGCCGCCATGATCGCTGGGATCTCACCGTCGCGGCGTTGCCGGCTCCGGCCGCGCTCGTCGAAGCGCTGGCCAGCGCGAGCGACGACATTCATCCCTACCTCGCGGGCCACGGGCTTCACCCGATGGGACTGCCCGCGTTACGAGAGGCAGTTGCTGCCCACTTGTCGAACCGCGGACTCGCAACCTCCCTCGATCAAGTCCTCATCACCAACGGCGCCCTGCAGGCGTGGCACCTCGTGCTGCAGGTCTTTACGAGATCGGGTGATCAGGTGCTCGCGGAGCAACCGACCTATCCCGCGGTGCTCGACGCCATCAGCTCGCATCGTCGGCGCGCGGTGGCGCTACCTGTGTCAGCAAGCGGATGGGAACACGTCTCTGCGACGGCGACCCGACTCGCACACGTGACACCCGATGGACAGAACCCCACGGGGCTCGTGGCGAGTGACGAGCAGCGCAGCCGGCTTCTGCGTCGACTCAAGAGCGACGTCGTCGTGACCGATGAGACGTTCGCCGACCTGCTCCTGGACGGTTCGTCCGCTCGACCGCTCGGGACCTTTGACGCACGCGTCGTGACGGTGGGCTCGATGAGCAAATCCTTCTGGTCGGGACTACGCATCGGGTGGGTTCGGGCCGAGCGCGATGTGATCGCCCAACTGGCGCTCGCTCGCTCGATGACCGACGGTGCGAGCCCTTTGCTCGAACAGCTCGTGGCAACGTGGCTGCTTCGCCACGCCGACGAGGTGCTGGTGGAACGGCGCTCGCTCGTGCGTCGAAATCGCGACGCGCTGACGCAGTCGCTCTCGAGCCATCTTCCCGAGTGGCGCTACCACCTTCCCGCCGCCGGACTCTTCCTCTGGGTCGAGCTCCCCGAGCCCGGAGCGACGCGCGTGGTGGGCCACGCACTCGACGCGGGTCTGCGGCTGACGCCTGGCCCCCGATTCACGATCGACGGCACCGCTGACCGGTGGCTTCGTTTGCCGTTCATCCTGCCTCCCGATGAAGTCGACAAGATGGTGTCGGTGCTGAGCGAGGCGGCGGGTCGCGCGGCGACCACGAGACGCTCTCCCCGAGTTCAATCTCGCTGGACCGCGTAAGGGGCCACCGGGCAGGCTGAGGACTAGCTAACGACGAGCTTGGAGCTCGGCCACGACGGCCTTGCCGTTCGCCTGACCCTTCGTGACCTTCATCACCTGACCAATGAAGAACTGGGCGAGCTTCTCATCGCCCTCGCGGTAGCGTGCCCACTCGTCGGGGTTCTCTTCGATGAGCGTTGCGACGGTCGCTCCGATCGTGTCCGAAGACAGCTGCTCGAAGCCCTTCGCCGCCGCGATCGCGCCAGGGTCTCCCCCATTGGCGAGAAGCTCAGAGAGGACGGTCTTCGCCTGGGTCGCCGAGAGCACGCCCGATGACTCCATCGACAGCGTCGCAACAAAAGCGTCGAACGTCAGGTTCGAGAGGTGCCCGATGTCGGCTGCGAGCTCATTCGCGGCGCGCGCGAGTGCGAGCGCTCCATCGAGTCCCGCGTCGAGGGCCGCGAGCACGTAGGCATCGAGATCAAGGTCGACCACCACTTCGACCGCATCCACCTGAGCCGGAGCCGGTTCGCCCAGCCTCGCGAGCAGTGCACGTCGTCGCTCGGCGGGCATCGCTCCGAGCGACGCGCGAACTCGCTCCTGCCACGCTGCATCCGGGTCGAGGTCAACGAGGTCCGGCTCTCGGAAGTAGCGATAGTCCTCGGCTTCTTCTTTTGTCCGCATCGTCGAGGTAGCGCCCACCGCGTCATCCCAGTGACGAGTCTCTTGGCGCACGACGCCGCCCTCTTCGATCAGTCCGATCTGACGCAAGGCTTCGTAGTCGATCGCGTGGACGAGACTGCGCAGCGAGTTCAGGTTCTTGATCTCACAGCGCGTGCCGAAGGGCTCGCCGCTCTTTCGCACCGAGACGTTGGCGTCGATGCGCATCGAGCCCTCTTCCATGCGACCGTCCGAGGCGCCCGTCGCGATGAGGATCCCGCGCAGCTCGGACGCGTAGAGACGGGCCTGAGCGGAGCTGCGGATGTCTGGCCCCGACACGATCTCAACGAGCGGCACACCCGAGCGGTTGTAGTCGACCAACGAGCGGTCGGCGCCATGAATGCGCCCACTCGCCCCGAGGTGCGTGGTCTTGCCGGTGTCCTCTTCCAAGTGCGCGCGTTCGATCGACACTCGCGAGCCGTCGACCAGATCGAGGTAGCCGCCCGAGTTGATCGGCAGGTCGTACTGGCTGATCTGGTAGTCCTTGGGCATGTCGGGATAGAAGTAGTTCTTGCGGTGGAACGTCGAGAAGCCAATCCTCGAGTGCAGCGCAATGCCGATCGCCATCGCGAGGTCAACGGCGCGCCTATTGAGCACCGGCAGTGACCCCGGCAGGCCGAGACAGACCGGACACACCAGCGTGTTGGGCGCAGCGCCGAAGGCGTTCGCACATCCACAGAACATCTTCGACGTCGTGCGCAGCTCGGTGTGCACCTCGAGGCCGACCACCATCTCCCATCCCTCGGGCAGCGTCACGACGCCTCCTCGGCGATCTCGAGCACGCGACCCGCGGCGAAGAGCTGGCCTTCGCTGCGACCGGGTCCAAGCAGCTGCACCCCGATGGGTAGGCCGCCATCGCCCGTGCCAAAAGGCACCGAGATCGCGGGGTCGCCGGCGAGGTTGGTCGGAATCGTAAAGACGTCCGAGAGGTACATCGCGAGGGGGTTGGCCGTCTTCTCGCCGAACTTGAAGGCGACCGACGGTGCGGTCGCGCCGAGCAGCAGATCGGTGTCGCGGTAGGCAGCGCGAAAGGCCGCGATCATCTGCGTGCGAACCTTGAGCGCTTGGCCGTAGTACGCGTCGTAGTACCCGGCGGAGAGCGCGTAGGTGCCGAGCATGATTCGCCGCTTCACCTCGGCGCCGAACCCGAGCGTGCGCGTCGCTTCATTCATCGCCGTGACGTCGTCCGCGTCCACACGTAGCCCGTAGCGCACGCCGTCGTAGCGCGCGAGGTTGCTCGACGCCTCCGCGGGGGCGATGAGGTAGTACGCGCTGAGGCCAAGGCGACATTCGGGAATCGACAGTTCGACGACCGTTGCTCCCGCGTCGCGCAGCACGTCGGCCGCACGCTCGACGGCAGTCACGACGTCCTGGTCGGCGCCTTCGATGAGTTCGCGTACGAGACCGACGCGCTTGCCCGTGACGCCCGCGTTGATGCCGGCCAGCAGAGAGGGCGCCGACTCAGGGAGCGATGTCGAGTCGCGCGGGTCGTATCCGGCGATCGCCTCCAAGACGAGCGCCGCGTCAGCGACGTTGGTCGCGAAGGGACCGATCTGGTCGAGCGAGCTCGCAAAGGCGATGAGTCCGTAGCGCGAGACGAGGCCGTAGGTGGGCTTGACGCCCACGATCCCACAGAGCGCGGCGGGCTGACGAATGGAACCCCCCGTGTCCGAGCCGAGCGAGACGGGTGCCATCCCCGCCGCCACGGCCGCGGCGGAACCGCCCGATGAGCCGCCCGGTACCCGGCTGGGATCGTGAGGGTTGCGCGTCGGCCCGTAGTAGGAGGTCTCGGTCGATGAGCCCATGGCGAACTCGTCCATGTTCGTCGTGCCAACCGGCACGGCGCCGGCGTCAAGCAGCAGATCGACGACCGTTGCGCTGTAGGGCGGCTTCCATCCTCCGAGGATTCGCGAGCCCGCGGTGGTCGGTACGCCAATTCGACAGAGGTTGTCCTTCAGGGCAATCGGCACACCGGCGAGCGATCCCGGGTCCTCGCCCTTCGCGACGCGCTCGTCGACGCGACGAGCGACGGCGCGCGCGTCGTCTTCATCAACGTGCACGAAGACGTTCAACTCCTCGTTTCGAGTGCGGATCGCTTCCAGCGAACGTTCGACCTCGGCGACGGCCGACGTCTCGCCGCTCTTTACTTCACGAACGATTTGCTCCGCGCGTTTCACAGCCCCTCTCCCAAGATGCGCGGCACCGCGAAGCGTCCGTTTTCGGCATCGGGCGCCATGGCGAGGACGTCGGCGACCGGTAGGCACGGAGTGAGCACATCGTCGCGCACCACGTTGATCAGGTCGAAGGGGTGGGCAGTGGGCACGACGTTCTCGAGGTCGAGTGCGGCGATGTCATTCGCGTGCTCCAAGACGTTGCCGAGTTGCTCGGTGAACATGTCAAGCTCATCGTCGCTCAGCCTCAAGCGAGCGAGCTTCGCGACTTTGGCGACGTCTTCACGTCGAAGGGGCGTCGCCATCGCTAGAGGACTCGAGCGAGAAAGTCCATGGTCAAGGACTCGACGAGCTCTTGATCGTTGTCGATCGTGGCTACGTGATACGAGTCCTCGAGCCAGATGCGCTCGATGGGACCCGACACCCCCGCCACGAGGTCGTCGCCGTTATCGGAGGTGACGATGTGATCCTCGCGACTCGAGAGCAAGAGCACCGGTGCGCTGATCTGGCCCAGCTTCTCGTGCACCGATGCGATCCCGTCGAAGAGACTCTTCGCGGGCGCGAGCGGTGTCGCACTGTAGGAACTTTCGACGACGGCCTCTTTCTTCACGTCGGACCCGATCGAATCGATCGACTCGACGCCCGCGTCGAGCAGCTGCATCAGACCGTCGTAGAGCTCGGGAAGAGGCGCCTTGACCAGCGGATTGATCAGCACGCATCCGGCAAGCGGCTGGCGTTCTTCGGCGAGGTACGCAACCAGTCCCCCACCCATGGACAGCCCCACGAGGGCGACTCGCTCGCATCGCGCGGACAGCTCGTCAAAGGCGCCTTCGGCGGTCTTGGTCCAGTCGGCCCACGTCGTGGTCATCATGTCCTCGACGGTCGTGCCGTGACCGGGCAGGCGAGGCAACTCGACGCTGTAGCCGGCCCCCGCGCACAACTCCGCGATCGAGCGCATCGAAGAAGGATTACCGGTAAAACCGTGCAGGAGTAGCACGCCCGAGGTGCCGCCGATGTGCGAAAAAGGCTCAGCGCCCGGAAGAATGTCGACCGTCATAGGCCCCCCAGACTACTGGCTCCCATCAGTCGCTCTTCGTGGCGCAAGAAGCACCAGCGGCGGTTGAACGTCGAAGTTCTGACGCTGAAGGTCCGACGCCCGTCGCTCACGTCAGCAGCGTGGGCAACTCCGCTGCAAGTTCGCTGACGGTCCAGCGGTCGTTCTTCTCGAGCGTGTCAGTCATCGTCCAGTTCTGGAACTTGCGAACGGTGCCGCCCTGGACGAAGAAGACCTGACCGGTCGCAGGACAGTTCTCCATGGCAAGAGTGGCGACGAGCGGTGAGATGTTGGCGGGATCCCACACGTCAAACACCGACGCATCGGGCGGCTTCACGACATAGTCCGAAAGACCCGGCGTCGACTCGGTCATGCGCGTGCGCGCGGCGGGCGCGATCGCGTTCACGCGTACACCGTAACGGCCGAGTTCTTCAGCGATGATCACCGTGAAAGCGGCAATACCCGCCTTTGCAGCGCCATAGTTGGACTGGCCGACGTTGCCAAGGAGACCGGAGGTCGACGAGGTGTTGATGATCGACGCGTGCACGGTCTTGCCGGACTTTGCCTGCTCGCGCCAGTACGCGGCGGCGTGACGGGTCGGGACGAAGTGGCCCTTCAGGTGCACGTTGATCACGGCGTCCCAGTCCTCTTCGCTCAGGTTGACGAGCACGCGGTCGCGCAGAATGCCCGCGTTGTTGACCAGCACGTGCAGATCGCCGAACGCCTCGATCGCGCTGTTGATGAGACGCTCGCCACCGTCCCAAGTCGCCACGTTGTCGTGGTTGGCGATCGCCTCTCCCCGGAAGGATTTGATCTCGGCGACAACCTCTTCAGCGGGTGTCGCTTCGCTTGTCGATCCGTCCAGTCCACCACCGAGGTCGTTGACGACGACCTTTGCGCCCTCTGCGGCAAAGAGCAGCGCGTGCTCGCGACCGATGCCTCGTCCCGCTCCGGTGATAATGGTGACGCGACCGTCCAGTGCTCCCATGAGCCCCCCTCGTTGTTGAAGTGCTCCACCGATTGTAACGAGGGGGATCGAGGCCCTCTAACCGAGATGGCGCCGCCAAAAGGAAGGCGGCCGTGCGTGTGCGTGGTAGTGGTCAGGGATGTTGCGCATGTGGTCATCGATCGACCAGCCCGACTCTTTGAGCTCTTCGTCGGCGACGCGAGCGAGCGCGTCGTGGAGGTGACGCTTGACCTCATCGGGGGGAACGGCGTCGTGCACCCGCCACACGACCATGGGCACGAGACATATCTCGCAGTCACCGATCCAACACGTCTCGTCTTCGAAGTAGCGCTTCGTGACAACCGCCGCCTCGCACAACTCGCAGGTACCGCTCACTGCACGTGCAAGATGACCGTCGACTTATAGGCGACCTTGGTGCCCGCCGGAGGGCTCTCGGACACCACTTTCGTCCAGGTCGTCGTGCCAGCGCCGGGACCCTCGGTCGTGAAGTAGAGCACCGCCTTCTTAAAGGCGGCGTTGGCCTCCGCGTAGTCATCGCCCACCACGTTGGGCACGGCGCGCGGTCCTTCGTTGGGCGGTGTCGTGGTTGTTGTGGTGGTCGAGGTCGTCGTGCCCCCGGTCGCCGCGGTCGTGGTGGTCGTCGGCGGTGCGGTCGTGGTCGTGGTCGATGCCACACTCGGGCCCTTGGATCGCACGAGCGTCACCGTCGCGCCCCGGGGCACGCCAACGGGATTCACGGTGCCCTTGTAGAGCACGCGCGCGATGCGGTTCGACTTGATCGCGTTCGAGTAGATGCGGTCGCCCGCAGGACAGATCTCCTTGACGTGGAGCCTGGCGAGCTGCGCGGCCGCCGTCGTACAGCTCTCGCCGACGAGATCAGTTGGCAGCCTCGACACGGCGGGACCCTCCGATACCCTCACGTCGATCACGGCACCAGACTTCGCCTTCGTGCCCGCGGCCGGCGACTGGGAGATGATGTCGTTTTCCGCGACTCGAGGCGAGTATGCGTGGACGATGCTCAGCGTGTAGCCATCGCTCGAGATGGCGCTCGACGCCTGCTTTGTCGTCATGCCAACGAGGTTGGGCACGGTGTAGCTCTTCTTAAAGAAGCCCTCTTTCCAGAGCACTCCGGCAGCAATTGCCAGGACGATGATGATGATCGCGGCCACGAGAAAGCCCCAGCGACGCCGCTCGGTTCGAGGGAGGTCGTACTGAGGGCGTTCGAAGCGCGGCGTGCGCCCGAGCGGCGCTCGCACCGTGGGCGTGCTCGGCACTTGACCCCGAGTCGCTCTCGGGAATGCCCCCGACGCAACAATCGGCGCGGGGCCGGTCACCTGTTCGGCCGAAGGAGCAGTAAATCCGATCGAGCTGCGCGGCTTCAGCGGCTCGAACTGTGCCAGCAGCGGCTCTTCGGCTCCGGGATGGACGATGACCGGCGAGGCGTCACCGACGACCGCGCCGAGACGCGCCGAGAACTGCGCCGCGTCCAGCCGTAACCGCGGATCTGGAACGGCCGCTTGGGCGAGCACCATGTCGAGGGTGCCCAGCTCAAGGCGAACCGGCAACGGCGTGTCGAGACGGGCACGCAAGATCGCCTCAGGCGTCGAACCTTCATAGGCCGCTGAGCCGGTGACCGCCTCGAAAAGAATCAGCGCGAGCGCGTAGACATCGCTTTCGGGTCCCGTCGGTTCGCCCACCGCTTGCTCGGGCGAGAGATAGCGAGCGTCGTCGAGCGTCATGCGCTCGCGGTATGCGGCACCGAGTCCCGCGAGAGCGACGTCGCTGACGCGCACTCGCCCCTCGTCGTCAAAGAGCAGCTTCGACGGCGAGAGATTGCCCAGCACAAAGCCGTGCTCGTGCACGTAGGCGAGCGCGCTCGCGACGTCGCGCCCGAGGCGAGCGCCGTCGTCGACGCTGAGACGACGTCCCGAGCGAAGGACGTCTTCGAGGGACCCGCCCCCAAGGAATTCGCTGATCATGAAGATCGCGCCGGACTCCTGGCCGCCGTCAAAGACACGCGCGAGGTGCGGGTGGCTCAGGGTCGAGGCACGGATAATACGGTCACGGAACGCTCGGCGGATGTCCTCGTGCTGGGCGAGCCCCGCGAGCAGCACCTTGACCGCGACGCGGCGCTGCAGCGAGACGTCCTCGGCTTCGTAGACTTCCGCGGTCTGACCGACCCCGAGCAGATGGACAATGCGGTAGCGTCCCGCGAGCAAATGATCGGGAGAGAACATAGGCGCCATCGGCTAAACCATAGTAAGAGCAGCCACGCCGGGGCTCGCTACGCGCCTGCCGAGGGAATCTCTCCGGTTTCCAGCAATTCGATGAACCCTGAAGCATCGACCATCGGGACGCCAAGCTCCTCGGCCTTGGTGACCTTGGCCGCTCCGGGCGACTCGCCCACGACAACGCAGTAGGTCTTCTTCGACACCGACCCCGGCGAACTGCCCCCACGGGCGACGATCGCGGCTTCCGCCTCGTCTCGAGTGAAGCCCGGCACCGTACCTGTCACGACGACGGCTTTGCCGGCGAGCGTCGCTTCGAGTGCCGACGGTCCCTCGCCAGCCTCTTCGAGAGTGAAACCGACCGCGACAAAGCGCGCGATGCGCTCGCGGTTCTCCTCCTCGCGACAGTAGAGGTAGATCGCTTGGGCGATGATCGGGCCGATACCCTCGACCGCCTCGAGTTCTTCGAGCGGAGCACTCGCGAGTGCCGCGTAGGTGCGAAAACGCTGTGCGAGCACGCGCGCGGCCACCGGGCCGACGTGACGGATGCCGAGTCCAACCAGGACTCGGGACAAGGGCGCCGTCTTGGCCCGACCGATCTCGCGCACCAACGCGGTCGCAGAGATCTCCGCGAATCCCTCGAGCGCTTCGACGTCGGCGACGCGCAGCGTAAACAGGTCGGCGACATCGGCGACGAGTCCGGCCATAAGGAGCTGTGCGACACGCTGTTCGCCGAGGCCCTCGATGTCGAGCGCGCTGCGCGACGCGAAGTGCACGATCTGTTCGAGCTGCTGGGCCGGACACGTCGGGTTGACGCAGTACGTGTCGCTCTCCGCTTCGAGTCGTACGAGGGGTTGACCGCACTCAGGGCAGTTGAGGGGAAAGGTCCACTTCTTCGCACGACGCTTGCCAGGTTCTGGCACGGCGCTCACCACTTCGGGAATCACATCACCGGCCTTTCGCACGATCACCAGGTCACCCGGCCGGACATCCTTTATGGCGACCTGGTCTTCGTTGTGCAACGTCGCCATGGACACCGTTGAGCCAGCGACCACGACTGGGTCAAGCACGGCAAAGGGCGTGGCGCGACCGGTCCGACCGATCGACACCTCGATCGCGAGGAGTCGCGTCGTACGCTCTTCGGGCGGAAACTTGCGCGCAATCGCCCACCTCGGGGCCCGGCTGGTAAAGCCGAGTCGCGCGCGCTCGCCAAGATCGTCCACCTTGATCACCGCGCCGTCGATATCAAAGGGGAGATCGTGTCGGCGCACTTCGAACGAGTCACTGCGCGCGATCATCGCGGTCACGCCGCGCTCGATGGTCGCTTCCGTCGGTGTGAGAAAGCCCCACGCACGCAACTGGTCGATCGTCTCGTGGTACGCCGCAAAGCTCATCGCGCCGTCCAAGTCGACGAGCTGATAGCCAAGAAAGGACAGCGGCCGCTTCGCTGTCGCCGCGGGATCCTTCTGGCGCAGGCTGCCCGCCGCAGCGTTGCGCGGATTGGCGAACTCGCGAAGTCCGAGCGCCACTTGCTGGCGGTTCATCTCCAAAAAGTCCTCGCGGGCGAGAAAGACCTCGCCTCGGACCTCGACGCGTCCTGGCGCGCCGCGGAGCACTTTCGGCACGCTCGCGATGGTGCGAACGTTCGCCGTGACGTCTTCTCCCACGCGACCGTCGCCGCGGGTCGCTGCTTGCACCAACTCGCCGTCGACGTAGGCTATCGAGAGCGCCAGGCCATCAATCTTCGGTTCAACGCTGAAGTCGACCGTCTCAGGGTCCACGCCCAGCCCCTTGGTCACGCGCTGACTCCACTGGGTCAGCTCCTCGACGCCAAAGACGTTGTCGAGACTCAGCATCGGCTCGACGTGCACGACTGGTGAGAAGGTGGTCGAGATCGCGGCCCCCACGGTCCGTGATACCGAGTGCTCATCGCGCAGTTCGGGGTGCTCTTCTTCTAAGCGACGCAGCTCTCGCGCGAGCTCGTCGTACTCGGCGTCAGGAATCGTCGGCGCGTCGTTCACGAAGTAGGCCTCGTTGTGTCGCGCGAGCTCGGCCCGTAGCCAAGCGACGCGCTCGGCGGGCTTCATGCAGCGGAGACGATCGCCGCGCCTTCAACGACTGCGGGATCATCGACTCGGTACATGACGATGGTCTGGCCGACGGCGACCGGCCGGGCGGGCGCATCAAGCTCGAGCCACCATCGCTCGTCGTGGCGCAGGGTCGCCGAGACCACTCGGCCGTGGGCACTCACCTGGGCGAGCACCGGGTCACCATCGCCGAGCGCGCCGTGACTGAAGCTGAGCGAGCACTCATCGAGATGGAGTGCGGTCACGAGTATCTCCTCCAGCCGTCCCACTTCCACACGACGGTTCGCGAGGTCGACGCGCGACACATAGCGCTTCTCGCCATCTCGACCGGGCAGGATCCCACGGCGCTGACCGACCGTCATAAGTTCGGCGGCTGCACTTTCTCCGAGCTCCTCGCCGGTGACGACATCGACGATGCTCGCGGTCGTCAGCGCTGCACGCTGGCGCAAGAAGACCTCGCGGCCTTTGGACGCCTCGATGAAGCAGACGTCCTGGCTGTCGGGCTTGTCCCATGTTCGGAGCCCGAGCCGCTCGGCGCGGTCGCGCACCTCGCTCTTGGTGAGGTGACCGATCGGCAGGAGCAGCATCGCGAGCTGGTCTTCGCGGAGGTAGCCGAGCACGTAGCTCTGGTCCTTCTGGTCGTCCGCGCCGCGGACCAAGAGGTGCTCGCCGACTCGCTCGACGACCTGGGCGTGATGTCCCGTCGCCACCGCGTCGAAGCCGAGGCGCGTCGCTCGTTCGAACAAGAGGTCGAACTTGATGTGCCGGTTGCACTCGATACAGGGATTGGGCGACTGTCCGGCAAGATGTCCCTCGACGAAGGGCGCGACCACGTGGCGTTCGAACTCCTCGGTGTAGTTGAAGACGTGGTGGTCGATACCGAGCGTCTGGGCGACCCGCCGCGCGTCTTCGACGTCAGCGACCGAGCAGCAGCCCGAGTCAGAGGCTCCGCTCCAGAGCTTGAGTGTGGCGCCCACAACCTCGTGGCCCTGTTCGAGCAAGAGGCCAGCGGCCGTCGAGGAGTCGACTCCCCCACTCATCGCTACAAGGACTTTCACAACACCTAGTCTGTCAGGCCGGTCTCACGCCTCGCCGTGGAGCTGGTACACGACCGAGGAGAGCGCGCCGATCAAGGCGTCGATGTCGTCCTCGGTCGTCTCTCCTCCCATGGACAAGCGAAGGGACCCGCGAGCTCGCTCGGGCGCGATGCCCATGGCCGCGAGCACATGGCTTTGCGTCGAGGCGCCGCTCGAACAGCTGGCGGCCGCCGACGCACAGACGCCCGCCTGATCCAAGAGAAAGAGCAACTCGTCGCTCGCGAGACCCTCGAAGGTGACGTGCACGGTGCCAGGGACTCGCGCAGCACCGAGGGCGGTCACGCGACACCCCGGCAGAAAGCTGAAGGCGGCCGTCAGCTTCTCCTGAAAGTCGATCACTCGGTCGTTCACTTCGGCGAGCTCCGCGTCAGTGAGTCGCAGCGCCGTCGCGAGTCCGACTGCGGCCGCGACGTCGACGGTACCGCCGCGTCGTCCACGCTCTTGGCCTCCGCCGGGCATCATGGCGTCGACCGCGGCGTTGTTACGGAGAATCAGCGCGCCACTGTTGACCGGTCCGCCGATCTTGTGGGCGCAGATGGAGACCATGTCCGTTGTTGCCGTCACGACGGGCAGACTTAGCCACGGCGCCGCGGCAATTGCGTCGGTGTGGGTGAGCGCCTCGCCCGGCACGCAGCGCACAACGGAGTTGACGCCATCGAGAGGCTGGCGCACGCCCGTCTCGTTGTTCACGGCCATCACGCTCACGACCGCGGTGTGCTCGTTGATGAGTCCACGCAAGTAGTCGAGATCGGTCACACCCTCGGCATCGACATCGACGTAGCGCACGCTCACGTCGTCGAAGTCACGCGCCATCATCTCCGCCGCGTCCAGCACGGCGTGGTGTTCGATCTTGGACACGACGATCTCACATCGTTCGTGCGTGCGACGGAAACGATGCGCGGTACCAGCGATCGCGAGCTGGCACGACTCGGTGCCCCCTCCGGTGAAGATCACGCCACCAGGCTTGGCCCCTACGAGTGCCGCGATCTCATCGCGCGCGTCTTCGACGGCCCGGCGCGCTTCTCGGGACGCGCGATGGCTTCCCGAGGGATTACCCACGACGCCATGCTGCCAGCGCGCCATGGCTTCGGTCACTTCATCGCGTCGCGGCGCGGAAGCAGCGTGGTCGAAGTAATACTCGCTCATGCCACGAAGAACGACTTGACGTTGGTGAATTCGCGCGTGCCGAACGTCGAGAGCTCACGTCCAAATCCTGAGCGCTTCGTGCCACCAAAGGGCAGCTCGTTCAACGACGCGACCATCGCGTTGGCAAAGACGGTGCCCACCTCGAGTTCGGCGATCGCCTCGGTTGATCTCGCCGTCGTCCTCGGCCCAGACCGACGCGCCAAGTCCCCAGGGCGTGTCGTTGGCAGCGCGAAGCGCGTCGGTGAGGTCGCGGGCGACGTGGATCACCGAGACCGGCCCGAAGAGCTCCTCGCATCCGGCACGAGTGTCCTCGGGAACTTCGGCGAGCACCGTGGCGGGATAGTAAAAGCCGGTCTGTTGGGGGACGTAGCCGCCGACGAGCACCTGGGCTCCTTTGTGGATCGACGACGATACCTGCGCGTCCAACAGATCGCGCTGTGACTTCGAGACGAGAGGGCCGAGCTCGGTCGCAGGATCCATGGGGTCTCCGAGACGGACCGCGCTCATCGCCGCGGTGTACTGCTGGATGAACGCCTTCGCTCGATCGCGCACGACGATGAAGCGCTTTGACGCGATGCAGGCCTGTCCGTTGTTCTGGATGCGCGCCGTGACCGCAGCGGACACGGTGAGCTCGAGTTCGGCCGACGACGCGACGATGAACGGGTCCGAACCACCCAGTTCGAGAACGCACTTCTTCAGGTTCTTCCCGGCGAGCTCCGCGACTGATCGCCCGGCGCGCTCAGAGCCGGTGAGTGTCGCCGCGACGATCCGAGGGTCGGCGATGATGTCGGGCACCTGATCGATCTCGACGAAGATCGCCGTCAGCACACCGGGCATGAATCCCGCGCGGACGAAGAGGTCCTCTAAGTACTTGGCGTTGCCGGGCACGTTGGGCGCGTGCTTAAACACGACGACGTTGCCCGCCATCAACGTGGGAACCGCCATGCGGATGACTTGCCACCATGGGAAGTTCCACGGCATCACGGCGAAGATCGGACCGATCGGATCGAAGCGAACGCCACTGCGCGAGCCCTTCGTCGGCAAGTTCTCCTCACGCAGCATCGCTTCGGCGTGTTCGGCGAAGTAGCGCATAGTGGACGCGCACTTCATGGCCTCGCCCTTGGCCGCAGCGAAGGTCTTGCCCATCTCGCGGGTCATGAGTTCGGCCACGACGGGAATCTCGCTTTCGAGCAGCTCTGCGGCACGGACCATCACCGTCGCACGCTCGGCGAAGCCCGTGCGCCGCCATGACCGGTACGCGGCGCTCGCCTGATCCAGTGCGGCGTCAATCTCTTCGCCAGTCAGGGTCGGATACTCAGCGATTACCTGTTCGGTCGCGGGATTGACGGCAACAAATGGCATGGCGCTAGTCTGCCAGCAAAAGCGGCTCTCCAATCGGGCTGCCCATCTCACGCCAGAACTGTGGGCGCACCAGCGTGACCACCGTGAGCATCGCCAACAGCACGATCGCCCCGACGAACGTGACGGCGCGCACGCCGACCACACGCGCGAGGTCGGCCTGAACGAACGCGCCAAGCGGATAGAACAGCGACAGTGACAGCGTGTAGAGAGCAAGGATTCTCGAGCGCTCTGCAAAGGGCGCGTGCACCTGCACTGAAGTATTGAGTCCCGTCAAGGTGCCCATGTACGCGCCGCCGAGCACCACCATCACGAGCGCCGACACGACCAACGCCGGGGAGAGCGAGTAGACGATCAAGGATCCCGCCAGGGTGAAGATCGACCCGCGCAAGACTGCGATCCTCGACGTGCGCTTGGCGACGATGGGCAGCGTGAGCGCTCCCACCACGGCACCCACGCCTTGCGCCGTCACGAGCCAGGTGGTGCCGATCTTCCCCGAGTGCAGGGCAATAATCGCCATCGCGGGAACGAGGGTGATGAACGGGCTCGCCACGAGCGCAACGGCGGCAACCCCCGCGATCGGATTGCGACAGCCCTTCACGTGCCATGCCCTCCTCGCTCCCGCACATACTTCGGCGAAGAATCGCACCTTCGTGGTCGGCACGGCGCGATGGGGCGTGCGTACGAACGAGAAGACCACCAGCACGAAGATGAAGGACAGCGCGTTGGCAAGGAAGCACAGTCCCACCGAGCCGACCACGAGGGCGACCGCCGCAAAGATCGGTCCGATGATCCGACCGAGATTGAACTGCGCCGACGACAGCGACACCGCCGCGAGCACCTCGTCCTTATCGACGAGATCGGGCAGCAGCGACTGCCACGCGGCCCACGACGCAGAGCTACAGAGACCCTCGCCGACGGCGAGGTAGCACGCGAGCGAAGGAGAGAGGTGATGAGTGAGCGCGGCGATCGCGAGCGCGCTCGCCGTGCACGCCATCACCAAGTTGTTGAGCTGGATCCACCGCTGGCGACTCCACCGGTCGGCGACCACGCCACCAACCGGCGCACCGATGATCGCGGGTGTCCACGCCGATACCGTCAACAGCCCCAGCCACAGCGGATTGCGGGTGGTCTCGGTGAGATAGATCCCCAGCGCGACACTCTGCATCCACGTGCCCACCGACGACACGAACGACGAGGTGAGGGCGAGGGCGAAGCTCCTGTGCCGTAACGGGGTGAGCGAGGCTACTGGCACGCCGACAAACTAACGGCGCGCCGTCACTCTTCGTCTTTGTGCTGACGCGGACGAAGCGCGAACCACCACACCGAGATGATGGTGGCGAGCGCCCCGAGGACGCCAATGCTCGACTTCACGACCTTGCCCTTGTTGTTGCTCTCGTCGGCCATCGATCCATCGTACAGAACGAACCGCCGGGATACTCTCCCGGCGGTTCGAACACATCCTGCGCGGTAAGTTAGTCCTGCTTGGACGCCTCGATCGTCAGTTGGATGACGATCTTGTTGCTCACGACGAGTCCGCCGTTCTCAAGGACCGCGTTGAAGTTGACGTTGAAGTCGCGACGGTCGATCTCGGTCTTGGCCTCAAAGCCAACGATGTTGACGCCAGGCGCCATGCCTGGGTTGGTGCCCAGGTACTCAAGGTCGAAGGAGACCGACTTGGTGACGTCCTTGATCGTGAGGTCGGCGAGCATCTCATAGTCGTCGCCGCCCTTCGAAGTGATCTTGGTCGACTTCAAGGTGAGGGTCGGGTACTTCTCTTGTTCGAGGAAGTCGGCGCTCTTGAGGTGAGCGTCGCGCATCTCATTATTGGTGGTAATGCTGGCCGCCTGGGCTTCTGCTACCACTGAGGAGTTCTCGATGCTGTCGCCAATGGTGATGGTGCCGGAAAACTCGGTGAAATTACCCCGAACCTTGGACGCCACGAGGTGGCGGGCGATGAAGTCGAGGTTGGAGTGGGTCGGGTCGACGGTGTAGACGCCGGGGGGTGGAAGCGTGGTCATTGGGGTATCTCCTAGATTTGGCCGCACTGTTTGTGCTTCTCTCATTATAGTTGCTTATGCAATTACTTGTCAAGCAGTAACTTTCTCAGCAACTATCTGGTATAATTTCAGGATATGAATCCGTCGAGCGCGTGTCCCAAAGGCGATGAAAGGGTGGCCCTGTTTGGCCTCTTGCTCGACACGAACGCCCGAATGTCGAAGGATATCGGCGCGGAGCTCGAAGCCGAGTGCCAGATGCCCCTCGCCTGGTTCGACGTGCTCTTGCAGCTGAGCAACAGCGATGGCGGTCGGATGACGATGAGCCAGATGGCTGATGCGATCGTCCACTCGACCGGCGGAACGACGCGATTGGTCGACCGTCTACAAGAAGCTGGCTTCGTTCGGCGCGAGAACTGCGCGAAGGACCGTCGGGCGATCTACGTGGCGATCACCGACACGGGCGTCGCCAAGTTGGAAGAAGCGCTCGCCGTGCACGTCCGCTACCTCGAAGAGAATCTTGCGGCGAGACTGACCTGTGATGAGCGAACTCAACTGACGGGCCTGCTCACGAAGCTGAACGCTCCTCGTTAGTCAGGCACTAGGCCTTCTTCACCCACGCCCGCGCGTCACGCTCATCGTCGAGCTCCAACACCGTCCCCTCACCCTCTCCCGGCGTCGTGATGACATTGACGGCGAGTACTTCGCTCGCCAGGGCGGGTAATCCATCAGCCAAATCGTCGAGTCCGGTGACGTGCAGCACAATGCGATCGCTGACGTCAAGCCCGGAGTTCTTTCGCAAGTCCTGTACTTGACGAACGACATCGCGCAGGAAACCCCGACGACGAAGCTCGTCAGTGAGGGTCAGGTCGAGTGCCACGACTTCGGCGCCGTCTCGCGAGACCGCGAATCCTGCCTGTCCTTTCACGCGAAGTTCCACGTCATCGCCACTCAACTCGAACGTCCCCGTCGAGAGCGTCACTGCAATCGGCTCACCGGACTCGATGGCCGACGCCGCCGCGACCGAATTGAGCGCCGCCAGCGCGGGGCGCAGCTCCTTCACCGCTTCGCCGAGGCGTGGACCGACGACGCGAAAGTTCGGCACGAGCTCAAAGGTCAGCACCTCGGCGAGCTCGGTACCGAACTCCAGGTGATCGACGTTGAGCTCGTCTTCGACGATGCCGTCCGGCGGCAGCGGTGAGCTGGCAGCAATGAAGACCAGAGCGCGCGCGAGCGGTTGGCGAACCTTTACTCCGGCTTCGGCTCGCGCCGCGCGACCGAGCGAGGTCAGTCGGCGGGCGACCGCCATCGACGCCTCGAGGTCGAGGTTTCGCCTCGCCATGTTGGCCTTTGGCCAGTCCACCAGGTGGACCGAGTCCATGTCGCTCACCGGAAAGAGGTCCTGGTAGAGGCGCTCGGTGAGCAGCGGGCAAAACGGCGCTAATAATAAGGTCACGCGCTGGAGGACCTCGAGCAGCGTGGCTTGGGCTGCCAGGGAGTCAGATCGCGGCTCATTGGGGTCGGTACGCCAGAACCGACGCCGACTGCGCCGCACGTACCAGTTGGAGAGGTCGTCGATGAGCTCCAACAGTGCGTCCGTGCCCCCGAGAGGTTCGTAGCTGTCCAGCGCGCCCGTGACCGTGTCGGTGACGCTCTCCATGCGCGAGATGATCCATCGATCGATTGCGCTGCGCTCCTCGACGGCCGGGATGTCCTCATCCGCAGGATCGAACTGGTTGAGTGAGGCGTAGGTCGTAAAGAAGCTGAACGTGTTCCACAGCGTGGCAAGCGTCTCGCGCAGCGAGGCGTCGATCGCGCTGAGGCTCGCGCGCGTTGACGTCCACGGTGAGCCCTGTGAGAACATCCACCAGCGCAACGCGTCCGCGCCCCTCGTGTTGAGAACGTCCCATGGATCGATGACGTTGCCGACGGACTTGCTCATCTTCTTTCCGGTCTCATCGACGATGTGACCGAGGCAGAGCACATGCTCATAGGGCTTCGCGTCAAAGACCAGCGTGTTGACGGCGAGCAACGAGTAGAACCAGCCGCGCGTCTGGTCGATCGCTTCACAGATGAACTGCGCCGGAAACTGCATCGCCTCTGCGCTGCCGGGCACGTGTGGGTAGCCCACCTGGGCGGCCGGCATCGAGCCCGAGTCGAACCACGCGTCGATGACCGGCTCGACGCGACGAGCTTCGTTGGCGCACTCTGGGCAGTCGAAGACCACCTCATCGATCTCGGGACGATGCGGCTCGAGGTCGCTCAGGTCCTTGCCAGTGAGTTCTGACAGCTCCTCGCGCGAGGCCACGCACGTGAGGTGACCTTCCTCGCAGCGCCATATCGGCAGCGGCGTGCCCCAGTAGCGATCGCGAGAGAGCGCCCAATCGACGTTGTTGGCGAGCCACTCGCCCATTCGGCCATCTCGAATGTACGAAGGGTGCCAGTCGATGGTCGAGTTCTCGGCGAGCAACTTCTCTTTGAACTGACTCGTTGCGACATACCAGCTGGGCTTCGCCCAGTAGATCAGTACGGTCCCGCAACGCCAACAGTGCGGCAGAGAGTGGGTGTAGTCGAAGCGCCGCATGAGGAGCCCCCGGCGTTCGAGTCCGTCGTTGATCTCATGGTTCGCGTCGCGCACGTGCTGACCCGCAAGCCAACCAACGACCGGCAAGAACGCGCCGTCGGGGCCAACTGGATTGAGGATCGGCAGTTCATTCTCGCGAGCGATCTGGCGGTCGATCTCACCGAAGGCCGGCGACTGGTGCACGAGTCCTGTACCGTCGTCGGTCGTGACGTACTCCGCGCCCACGACATAGTTCGCGTCGTAGCCCTCGGGAATGGGCACGTCAGTGAAAGGCCGCTCGTAGTGCAATCCGAGTAGCGCCGTGCCCGGAAGGGTCGCGGTCACGATGGCGTCATCGCCGAACACGCTTGCAGCGAGCTCTTCGGCAGCGACCGTGCCATCGACAACGGCGTAGGTCACTTCGGGGTTGACCGCAACCGCCACGTTCGAAATGAGCGTCCAGGGCGTCGTCGTCCAGACGGCGAGATGGGTCGCTCCCCCGAGATCGCTGCGACCCTTTGCGTCGGTGAGGCGCAGCTTCACGTATGCGCTCTCGTCGGTCTCGTCGGTGTAGACGCCCGGCTGGCCCAGCTCGTGGGACGAGAGGCCCGTTTCGCAGCGTGGACAGTATGGGATGACCTTGTAGTCCTCGTAGAGCAGTCCGCGCTCGAAGAGCTGCTTCAAGTGCCACCACACCGACTCCACGTAGGACGGGTGATACGTGTAGTACGCGTGCTCGGTGTCGATCCAGTAGCCAATGCGCTCGGTGAGTCGTTCGAACTCTTCGACGTGCATGAGCACCGAGGCGCGACACAACCGCGTGAACTCTGCGATGCCGACCCGCTCTTCGATCTCTTTCTTCCCCGAGACCCCCAACTCCTTTTCGACCTGGACCTCGACGGGAAGACCGTGGGTGTCCCACCCGGCGCGGCGAGCCACGTAGTGCCCTTGCATCGTGTGATAGCGACAGAAAAGGTCCTTGTAAATGCGCGCCCAGACGTGGTGGAGTCCGGGCAAGCCGTTCGCCGTTGGCGGACCCTCATAGAAGACCCACGGCTCGGCGCCTTCGCGTAATGTCATCGAGCGTTCAAAGACTTCGTTCGCCTTCCAACGGGCGAGTTCGAACTCTTCGATGGCGACGAACTCAAGGTCAGCGCTGACGGGGCGAAACATGGATCTCCTTCAATGAATCCTCACATCGTAGTGATCGAGGTGATCTCTCTGAACTAACGCGGCACCTACTGTGTTCGGATGCCTGATCTCATCATCCACGATGAACTCATTTCGTCACACGGTGCACTCAGCGTCTATCACGCGTCGATCGACGAGCTCAATCGTCGCTATGGCGGCAGCGATGAGGACAAGCTGCTGCGCGTCGAGGAGCTCCTGCCTCCAAGCGGCGCCTTCGTCGTCGCCCGCCTCGACGGTCACCCCATCGGCGGCGTAGGGCTTCGACCCATCAGCGACCCGGTGCTTCGCCTCGGAGAGATCAAGCGACTGTGGGTTCGCCCCGATCAACGTCGCCACGGTGTGGGAGTGCTTCTCATGGCTGCCGTCGAAGAGCGAGCCCGCGAGATCGGCTACCTCAAGCTCTACCTCGAATCGGGGTACGCCCAGCCCGAGGCGCTCGAGCTCTATCGAACGCACGGCTGGGACACGGTCGGCGAGTATCCACCCGGCGCGCACTCGTACCACCTCGCGACGCGCTTCAGCAAACAGCTCTAGGCGAAGCGCTCGTCCAGCCACTCGGTCGACAACTCTTCGAGCGACGAGAGCACCAGGTCGGCGAGAAAGAACTCTGGCTGGCCACGATCCTCACGCACCGGCACCGCGATGACCGTCATGGTTGCCGCTTTGCCTGCGAGCACGCCGGCGGCCGAGTCTTCAAGCACGAGGCACGTCGACGGCGCCACCGCCAGTGACATTGCGGCGCTGAGGAACACCCCAGGGTGCGGCTTGCCATACTCCTCGAACTCGGCGGAGTGAATTGCAGCGAACCGATCGAGCAGCCCGAAGTGCTTGAGACAGCGAACGATGAGAGCCATTGGCGTGGAGCTCGCGAGTGCCAACGGTCCCCGCTCACCGGTGAGGTCGAGCGCACGCGACGCTCCCGGCAAGAGGCGACCTTCAGTTTCGACGAGCTCGCCCACGCGAGCAAGGAGCATATCGACGACCTCGTCGGTCGAAGGGCCTTCCCACGGATACCGCGCGCGCCAGTATTCCACGACTTCATTGACGTACATTCCCTTCGTCGAGCGACCCTCGGCTTCTTTGAGCGGCACGCCGAGTGCGCCAAAGATCTCGACTTCGGCCTTGTGCCAGAGCACTTCGGAATCGAGCAGCAGCCCATCCATGTCGAACAGTGTCGCCCGCAAACTCACCGCACCACCTTTACATACGCGGCGCTACCGTTAAGTAGTGATCGTGCGTCGCCTCGAGTCTCACGATATCGATCAGGTTGTGACGCGAGTGAACGAGCGTCTCGCGCTGGACGCACAGCGCAACCGACTGCTCAACGCGAGCTTCTCGGACGATCACTTCGCCACCGCCCTTCGCGACGCCGCTCACCAGACCTGGGTGGCCGAGGAATCCGGGGTGATCGTCGGCCACCTCTTTGGAGCCCTCCTCGATAGCCCCGAGTACGGACGCGGCGCATGGGTCGGTCCCGATGGCGTCTCCTACGAGAGCCCCACGGTGCTCGATGCCCTCTACGCCGAGGCCGGCACGGACTGGCTCGAGCGTCAGGCGATCGAGCACTATGCCTGGGTCTTCGACGATCCCACCGACACGACGCCGTGGTACGAGCTCGGCTTTGCGCGCATGCACGTTCGCGGAGTCTTCGAGCTTGCTGCCCGCGAGCGTAGCGAGCTACCTGCGGGGTACGCGCTTCGACGCGGCGGTCCGAACGACTTGGAGCTCGCACTGGAGCTCGACCGGGTGCTCGACGAGGCGCAGCAGCGCGGGCCGAGCTTCGCGCTATTCGTCGAGCACGCGTCACGTCCCGACGAGATGCTCGAGATGCTCGAAGACCCCGACGTTCGCTACTACGTCGTCGAACACGACGGCGAGGGCATCGCACAGTGTCTTACCTTCGGGCTCGAGACGCGTCGCGGATCCTTTGACGACGCGCTGCATCTCAGTGCGCTGTCAGTGCGCCCCGGTCACGAGCACCACGGCGTTGCGCGTGCGCTCGTTGACCACGCGCTGGCTGACGGCACGGACGATGGCTTTCGCTACGTCGAGACGAACTGGCGCGTCACCAACCACCGTGCGGCGGCCTTTTGGCTGCGCTACGGCTTTCGTCCCACCTACGTGCGACTGCATCGCACGATCGGCTCGGGCTAGCCGAGGTCTGTTTCGATCGCGATGGCGATCTTTGGGTCTTCGGGCGTTACCTGGGGCGCAAAGCGCATCACCGACCCGTCGCGAGCGATCAAGAACTTTTCGAAGTTCCAGCGCACGTCGCCGGTGTAGCCGTCTTCGTCCGGCACCTTCTCGAGCTCGGCGTAGATGGGGTTCTGGTTATCGCCGTTGACGTCGATCTTCTCGAAGAGAGGAAAGGTCACGCCGTAGGTCGTCGAGCAGAACGTCTGAATCTCTTCCGCCGTGCCGGGCTCTTGTCCGGCGAACTGGTTGCAGGGAAAGCCCAAGACGGTGAACCCGCGCTTTTGATACCGCTCCTGCAGCGTCTCAAGTCCCTCGTACTGCGGCGTGAGACCGCACTTCGAAGCGACGTTGACGATGAGCAGCGTCTCGCCCTTGAACTGCTGGAGGGAAGTCGGCTCGCCGGAAAGTGTGTGAATGGGAACGTCAAATATGGTCATGCGCAAACCCTATCGGTGAGAGCCTTGGGAGCGTCCTTAGAGATCTCGGGACCTTGCTGCTTACGCGCTCATATGATCAAGCCGTGCGCGCTGTCGTAATCCGCTCGAAGGAACTGGTCATCGAAGAGCGCCCCACTCCTGTACCCGGACCGTACGAAGTGCTCGTCGAAGTGCACGCGGCGGGTCTCAACGCCGCCGACCTACTGCAACGTGCGGGCTTCTATCCCCCACCTCCCGGCTGGCCCGAGGACATCCCGGGAATGGAGCTGGCGGGGGTGGTCACCGAAGTGGGCGACCGCATCGTCGAGCTGTTGCTCGGACGAAGGGTTTGCGCGATCGTCGGCGGCGGAGCACAGGCGAGCCACTGCGTCGTGCCCGCCGAACACCTGCTCTATGTGCCGAGCAACGTGGACTCGATTGACGCGGGCGGCTTTCCTGAAGCGTTCATGACCGCGTACGACGCGCTCGTCACCCAAGCCGATGTCGTGGCTGGCGAACGCGTGCTGGTCTCTGGTGCTGCCGGTGGCGTCGGCGTTGCCGCGGTGCAGATTGGACGGGTCCTCGGTGCCGAGGTGGTGGCGGTCACGAGGACGAGCGAGCACCACGAGCAACTGCGCGCACTCGGCGCAAGTGAGACCGTCACCGCGAACGACGTTCCGTCGCTCAAGCCCGTCGACGTCGTGCTCGAGCTCGTCGGCGCCGCCGATTTGAATCTCGCCTTCGGCATCTTGAACCCACGCGCTCGGGTCGTCGTGATCGGCGTTGGCTCGGGAAGCCGCGTCGAGGTCGACCTCTTGAACATCATGCAAAAACGAGTCGTCGTGACAGGCTCGACGATGCGCTCTCGAACGCTGAAGGAGAAGTCCGAGGTCGCTCGACTCGTGGGCGACACGCTCGTGCCAAGGTGGCGCGTCGGGGAGTTGGTTGTTCCCGTGGCAAAGGTCTTCGAGCTGGACGACGTCGAGGACGCATACGACTACTTCGCCCGGCCTGGCAAGTTCGGCAAGGTGATTCTGCGCGTCCACCCCTGATCGCAGTTAGGTTGAACCGATGCCGGTGCTTCGCCCACATCCCTCGCGTCTCGATCCCTCTCGCGAGGACTACCAGGCAATCCTCGGCGCCCACGAACGCGCGGTCGATGAGGGACGGCCGAGCTACCAAGATCCAAAGACTGGTCTCGTCGTACTCACCGTGGCCACCCATCTCGCGCGCGGCACCTGTTGTGAGAGCGGATGCCGACACTGCCCCTACGTCGAGGACTAGAGCAGCGAACGCAGGGGGGTGTAGGGAAGTCCGAGTGCGTCGGCCACCGGACCGTAGGTGACCTTGCCGTTGACAACATTGACCCCTTCGGCGAGCGCGTCGTCCGCAATCACCGCTTCGCGCCAGCCGTAACGCGCCAGTTCCAAGACGTAGGGCAACGTGGCATTCGACAGCGCCTTCGTCGACGTGGCGGGCACGGCACCTGGCATGTTCGCGACACAGTAGAAAATGCAGCCGTTCACCTCGAAGGTGGGGTTCGAGTGCGTCGTCGGACGAGTCGCCTCGAAGCAGCCACCCTGGTCGACCGAGATGTCAACCAGCACCGAACCATCACGCATGCGCGCGACGAGGTCGTTGCTCACAAGCTTGGGCGCCTTCGCGCCGACCACGAGCACCGCACCGATCACGATGTCCGCCTCGAGGCAGGCCTCTTCAATCGCGAGCGCTGAGGAGGCGATCGTCTGGACCCGGCCGTCGAAGTGGATGTCCACCTGGCGCAGACGCTCCAAGTTGCGATCGAGGATCTTCACGTTGGCGTGCAAGCCGGCCGCCATCGTTGCCGCGGCCAGGCCGGAGACCCCTGCACCGATGACGACGACATTCGCCGGTGCGACACCAGGCACACCCGCGATCAGGGTGCCATGGCCACCGCCGGGTCGCATGAGGTGGTGGGCGCCCATGAGCGGCGCCATGCGCCCCGCAACCTCACTCATCGGCGTGAGCAGCGGCAGCGAGTTATCTCGAAGTCGAACGGTCTCAAAGGCGATCGCCACGTTGTTGGCGGCGACGAGCGCGTCCGTGCACTCCCGCGACGCGGCGAGGTGCAAGTACGTAAAAAGCACCTGATTCTTGTGCAAGCCAAGTCGCTGGTACTCGTCGCCAACGGGCTCTTTGACCTTTAAGAGGAGCTCGCTGTCGGCCCACACATCGTCGGCGCTCTCCACGATCGTGGCGCCGTTCGCGGTGTACTCAGCGTCACTGATCGACGATCCAATGCCCGCACCTTGCTCGACCAGCACTTGGTGCCCGGCGGCAGTGAGCTCCCTCGCGCCCGCTGGGGTCAGTGAGACGCGATACTCATCCGTCTTGATTTCTTTAACTACGCCGATGATCATCGTTGATCACTCATCCCCTTCACCTACGCCGTCACCACGCTAACAACTCGGAACCTCTGACACCTCGTTGAACTTAGAACTCGATGTTGTGCATGACGTGCTTGATGCGGGTGTAGTCCTCGAAGCCATAGACCGAGAGATCCTTGCCGTAGCCTGACTTCTTGAAGCCGCCGTGAGGCATCTCTGCCACCAGGGGAATGTGGGTGTTGATCCACACGCAGCCGAAGTCAAGGTCTCGGGCAAAGCGCAGCGCGCGGCCGTGGTCGCGTGTCCACACCGACGACGCGAGGCCGTACTGGACGCCGTTGGCCCAGCTGAGCGCCTCCGCCTCATCGGAGAACTGCTGGACGGTGATCACCGGTCCGAAGATCTCGCTCTGGATCATCTCGTCGTCTTGGTGCAGACCCGCGACGACCGTGGGCGAGATGAAGAAGCCATCGCCGCCGACCGGAGAGCCGCCCGCGACAATCGAGGCGTGCGCGGGCTTGCGCTCGAGGAAACCGTTGACACGCTCGAACTGCGACCGGTTGTTGACGGGTCCAAACAGCGCTTCCTCGCTCTCGGGCAGGCCGATGATCGTGTTGCTCGCCTGCTCGGCCAGCGCATCGACAAAGTCGCCGTAAACGCCCGCCCCCGCTAGCACGCGCGTGGCCGCGGTGCAGTCCTGGCCTGCGTTGAAGTAGCCAGCAATCGCAATGTTCTCGACGGCGGTGGCGATGTCGACGTCGTCAAAGACGATGACCGGCGCCTTGCCACCGAGTTCGAGGTGGACGCGCTTGAGGTCGTGCGCGGCCGACTCGGCAACCTCGGTACCTGCGCGCACCGAACCCGTGATCGAGACCATGGCCGGCGTTGGGTGCTCGACGAGCGCTCGACCGGTCCCGCGGTCGCCGCAGACGACGTTGAAGACGCCTTCGGGCAGCACCTGGCTCATGAGCTCGGCCATATAGAGCGTGGACGCAGGGGTCGTGTCGCTCGGCTTCAACACCATGGTGTTGCCCGCCGCGATCGCGGGCGCCCACTTCCACACCGCCATCATCATCGGATAGTTCCACGGCGTCACCGCGCCGCACACGCCGACCGGCTCACGTCGCACGTAGCTCGTCATGCCAGCCATGTACTCCGCCGCGCCGCGACCTTCGAGGAGGCGCGCTGCGCCCGCGAAGAAGCGAATCTGATCGACCATGGGCGGAATCTCTTCGCTCATCGTGACTGCGATGATCTTGCCCGTGTTCTCAGACTCAACGGCGACAAGCTCCTCGGCGTGCGCTTCGAAAAGGTCTGCGATCTTTAGCAGTGCGCGCGAACGCTCCGACGGCGTCGTGCGCTTCCACGATGCGAACGCCTTTTCCGCCGTGCCAACGGCGAGGTCGATGTCCGAGGCGTCCGACACCGGCATCTCGGCAAAGGGCTGGCCGTTCGAAGGGTTGATGAGCTCGACGTACGCGCCGCTTTTGGGTTCCACCCACTTGCCCCCGATGAAGTTGGCTAGACGTCGCATGGTGCTCCCCTCGAAACGCGCCGCATCGTTGCGGCGCCCAAGCCACTCTGCCAGACAGCACAAGGACTTTGCAACCGGAAGGGTAGGAATGAGGACCCCCTGGGCAAAAATTCGACGCTTTCCGTCGCCATATCCCGCTACACTGATGCAATCCGCAGCCTCGGGGTCGAAAGACCTGAAGCTAGGGAAACCAAAATGCCAGCACCCAAAGCACAACGACAGAGTCAATCTGGTGACGATCGCGTAAACATTGAGCTCGTCAACTCAGCGCCGGGAGCACTCGACGCACTTGATCGCAAGATCATCAATCGCTTGCAGAAAGACGGCCGACGCGCCTACGGCGCGATCGCCGAAGAGATCGGACTCTCCGAGGCGGCCGTGCGCCGACGCGTGCAGCGCCTGAAGGACTCGGGCGTGATGCAGATCGTCGCGATCACCGATCCCCTGCAGCTTGGCTACGGCCGCGAGGCATTGATCGGCATCCGCGTTCAAGGCGACGTGCGTTTGGTGGCGGACAAAGTCGCAGCGATCGACGAGGCCAACTACGTCGTCATGACCGCGGGCAGCTTCGACATCATTGCCGAGGTCATTGCCGAAGACGACAACGATCTGGTGCACCTCTTGAACGATTCGATTCGATCCATCCCGGGCGTCACCGAGGTCGAGACATTTCTGTATTTGAAATTAGCGAAGCAAACCTATGAATGGGGGACAAAGTGACACTTCACGAGACCATATCTGACGGTATTACCGTCAGCGACGAGCGACATGCGAGCCGAGACTTCTCCGAACGCGCAAGGCGCCACCTGTGGCTGCAGATGTCGCGACTCGGCGCGTACGACGAGAACAAAGAGATTCCGATCATGGTGCGGGGTGAAGGTACGCGCGTCTATGACGCGAACGGCACCGAGTACTTCGACGGACTGTCGGGACTCTTTACGAACTCACTCGGTCACGGACGACGCGACATCGGTGAAGCCATGGCCGCACAGGTTGGCGAGCTGGGCTTCTTCCCGCTGTGGACGTATGCGCACCCCCGGGCCATCGAGTTGGCCGAGCGACTTGCCAGCCTGACGCCGGGCGATCTCAATCGCGTCTTTTTCACCTCCGGTGGCGCCGAGGCGAATGAGAGTGCCTGGAAGTTGGCTCGTCAGTATCACCGGCTGCGCGGCGACCTTGACCGCTACAAGGTCATCAGTCGCGATATCGCCTATCACGGCACGACGATGGGCGCGCTGACGATCACATCACTCGACCCGTATCGCACGCCGTTCGAACCGCTCGTGCCTGGCGCCGTCAAGGTGCCCGCGGTGAACTTCTACCGTGCCGAGCGACACGCGGACGACTTTGAGGCCTTCGGCCTCTGGCACGCTCGCCAGATCGAAGAGGCGATCCTGCGCGAGGGTCCCGAGACCATCGCGGCCATCTTCTTGGAGCCAGTCCAGAACGCCGGAGGGTGTCTCACTCCCCCTCCGGGTTACTGGCAAGAGGTACGCGAGATCTGCGATCGCTACGGCGTCTTGCTCGTCTCGGACGAAGTGATCTGCGCGTTTGGTCGCATCGGCTCGTGGTTCGGCGGACACCGCTACAACTACGTCCCCGACATCATCACTTGTGCGAAGGGCATCACCGCCGGTTACGCACCGATGGGCGCGATGATCGTCTCGGACCGGATCGCCGAGCCGTTCCTGCACGACGACATCTCCTTCATCCACGGCTTCACCTGGTCGGGTCACCCCGCCTCGTGCGCCGCCGCGCTGAAGGCCATTGAGATCATCGAAACCGAGCACGTCCTCGAGAACGTGCTGAAGAACGAGGAGTACTTCCGCTTGAGCCTCGAATCGCTGAAGGACATCCCGATCGTCGGCGACATTCGCGGCACGGGCTACTTCTGGGGCATCGAGCTGGTAAAGGACCAGGGATCCAAGGAGACGTGGTATGGCGACGACGCCGAGCGGCTCCTTCGCGGCTACGTCTCGCCCGAGATGTTCCGTCGCGGATTGATCTGTCGCTCGGACGACCGCGGCGACCCCGTCGTGCAGCTGGCCCCGCCGCTCATCTCCACTCGTGAAGACATCGACTTCATGACCGGAGTGCTGCGCGAGGTCTTCATCGGAGCATCCAAGCTCAACATCTAGTGCAGCCCCCGCACTCGCTGTGGTGGTCGACGCTGCCTGAGCCCGTCGTCGCTCGGCGCGTACTCAGCGAGCACCTCGACGTTGACGTTGCCATCGTGGGCGGTGGTTTTACGGGGCTGTGGGCCGCACGCGAGCTCCTGCGCCGCGATCCAGCACTGCGCGTCGCGGTGCTCGAGCGCTCGGTCTGCGGCTTCGGGGCCTCGGGACGCAACGGCGGGTGGGCGTCCGCGCTCTATCCCCAAAGCGACAGCGCGGTCATCGCACATCACGGGCAAGAGGCGTTCGAGGGCCTGCGCGCTCATCTTCGACGAAGCGTCGTGGCGCTCGGCGATGCGATCGATGAGGACGGCATCGACGCCCACTACGTGCGCGGTGGGACATTGATCTTTGCGCGCAGCGAGCTGCAGGCGCAACGTCTCTCCGGCGAAGTTGAAGCGTCGCGTGAACTCGGTGACGGGCCTGACGATCTCGCGTGGCTGTCGCCTGAGCAGGCGAGCGAACGGGGGCTCGTCACTCGAGTCCTTCGGCGCGACCTTCACGCCGCACTGCGCACGCATTCACCCCGCGCGTCTCGTCCGCGGACTGGCCGACGCCGTCGAGCAGCACGGCGCCAAGATCTTCGAGAACACCAAGGTCGCGCGAATTCTCGGCGCTCGGCGCGGACACGCCGCTGAAGTGGTCACAGAGAACGCCAGCGTGCACGCGCGCGTCGTCGTTCGCGCGACCGAAGGGTTTACCCCGACGCTCCCAGGCGAGCGTCGAACGGTCGCACCGATCTACTCGCTCATGATCGCCAGCGAACCACAATCTTCTGCCTTCTGGGACGAGGTCGGGTTCTCGACGTATGAGACGTTCGCCGACGATCGCCACCTCATCATCTACGGTCAGCGCACCAGCGACGGTCGCATCGCCTTTGGCGGACGCGGTGCGCCGTACCACTTCGGCTCCACCGTCGAAGAGCGATTCGATGACAGCCCGAAGGTGTTTGCCCTTCTCGAAGAGACGCTTCGTGAGCTCTTCCCCTCACTCGAAGGCGAGATCGCCTTTCGTTGGGGCGGTCCGCTCGCGATGGCGCGCGACCAGTCGCCCTCGGTGGTCGTCGACCACGTCAGCGGTCTGGCGAGCGCCGGCGGCTACACCGGCGACGGCGTCGTCATGAGCTACGTCGCGGCCAACGCCCTCGCCGATCTCATCGTCGACCCGAACACGCACACCGATGTCACCCGGCTCCCCTTCGTCCAGCATCGAAGCAAGCAGTGGGAAGTGGAGCCGCTCCGCTGGCTCGGCATCAACGCTGGACTGAGCGCCGCGAACTGGGCCGACCGGGTTGAGGCGCGTCGCGGCCGCGAGAGCCGCGCCGGTCAGTTGCTCGAGCGCTTCCTTAACTGACCTAGCGAAGGATGTTGACCGCTTCGCCCGCGACGATGGCGATCGTGATGAATGAGATGATCGATTCGAGGCCAAAGAGCGCCTTCATCGACGCCGTGAGCGGCATGGCGTCGGCCGGCGCAAAGCTCGTACCGTTGGCGAGTGACGTGTAGAGATAGTCGAAGAACTGCGGATGCCACTTCGACGGGTCGTACCCTGACACCTGCATCTGTGGAAACTGCAGGTCGGGCTGGCGCTCATCGCTGCCCCGGCGAAGAATGGGCCCTCCACGGTCCAACTCCCAGAACCAGAGTCCGAAGACGATGACGTTCGTCACCCAAATCGACGTGGCCGAATACAGCAGTCCTCGCCCCGCGACGTGCGAGGAGTAGAAGACGCGGTGGATAAGCAAGATCAGCGAGATCAGATTGGCCACGCTGATGATCGCCACGAGGGAGATGGCGAGGACATGAAGAAAGCGCAGCACTTTCGCGTTCTCAGGACGGCGGCGCCACGTCAGCGACAGCGGAATCAGCGGCAGCACGACGAGCACGGGCAGGAGCCAGCGGGGACCGACAACCAGACGAGATGAGAGCACGACGTACAGCCCCGCGCAGACGATCAGTGCGAGCGACGCGGGCCATCGCGGTTCGGTAGGGGCGTTCATGGGTGACTAGCTGATCGACGTCTGTCCGAGGGACGTCAGACTGCGCGGAATGAGAAGCGACGCGAAGTCCTGGCTTTTTAGCAGCTTCTCAAGACCCGAGAGTGGCAAGGTCTGCAGCGCGTTCGACGCCGGCACTGTGATCGTCGCTGGTTGGTTATAGGACACCACCTTCACCGAGATCGTCGATGTCGAGTGCTTTGACGTGATCACCAGCGTGCTCGCCGACGCCTCGCCCTGGCTGCCGGTCGTGATCGTCCACCGCACGGAGCCGAGCGTCGACAGGCTGGCCGACGAACCGATCAATCGCGAGAGCACCACGTGGCTTCGGGTGAACGTGTACGTCGTTGAGTATCCGGTTTGGCTGATCGATTTGTGGAAGCCCGAGATGAGATAGATGTCGGGCTTCGTGAGCTCGAGCGAGACGCCAAACAGGGGCAGCGCCTTAAACGGCGTCGCGTACCAGGGGCCACTCGTCACCGACGCCGAGCGCGCGTAGAGATGGTCGTTGGCCATCAGTACCTGCACGTCGGACGGCGAGATGACCGTCGGAAAGCTCACCAGTGCGCTCGCCCGATTGTCCCTGAAGTTGACGGTGATGTCAGCGTTGAGCCCAACACCTCCCGACGTCGAAAGTGACACCGAAAGGTCGGCCGAGCGCGGTGGATAGCCGTTGAGCGCCAAGGGATCTTTGCCAATGTCCGCAGGATTCGGGTCGGTGGCGGCGAGCACCACGCCGACCACGGTGAGCGCGAGAGCGATGAGTCCGATGGCGAAGGCCATGACGCGCTTCCGATCGGTCATTCGACCACCCTACTGGTGCGCCGTTCATGAGCCAGGGGCATCAGGCCAACGGTGCGTGCAAAAGCTCCACGAGGAGTTCGTGAGCGATGTTGCGTCCGCTCGCGATGAAACCAACGCGCGACGTGTCATCGCCAATGAGACCGTTCGCAATCGCGGCATAGGGCGCAGCCCCTGATCCCTCGATGACGAGGCCGGAGTTCTCTGCGAGTAGTCGCACTGCGCGGCGAATCTCATTTTCCGGCACGAGCACGAGCTCGATGCCGCTCTTCTCGACGATCTCATTGGTGATCGCCCCGTCATCGCCGCCACCGGCAAGCCCGTCGGCGATCGTCGCACGATGCACGACATCGTTCATGTGTGCGCCTCGCAACACGTGATAGAGCGCCGCGCTCTCTTCTGCTTGGATGCCCGTCACGCGAATGTCGGTGCGCCCGCTGCCGTCTCGCGACAGCAAGGTGCCCGAAACGAGTCCGCCGCCACCCACCGGTACGACGACGTGTTCGATCTCGGGCGCTTGGACGAGCATCTCGTCAAAGACCGTCGATTGACCGGCGATCACGTCGCTGTCGTTGAACGGCGAGATGAACCGAACGGAGCGCTGCTCGGCGAGCTCGACGGCGTGCGCTTGGGCGTCGTCATAGGAGTCGCCAAACTGGATCAGCTCGATGTTGTATGTCGCGAGCTTCTTCACTTTCGCGACCGAAGCATTCTGTGGCACGACAACGGTTGCCCTCACGCCGAGCAGCATCGCGGCGTGCGCGACGCCCAAGCCATGGTTGCCCGCCGACGCGGTAATCACGGCGCCATCGGGATCGACGCGTTGTCCTGCGTCGACGGCAGCAAGTGCTCCGCGCAGCTTGAAGCTGCCGGTGACTTGGAGGCTCTCGAGCTTGGCGAAGACGGGTCGCCCGTTGATGTAGATCGTCACGGTCGGAGTGGGCTGCAAGTAGCGAGAAACGATCTCGCGTGCGTGCTCGATCTGCTCGTTCGTGGGGGGCAAGACGTGGCGAATCATCAGGGTGAAGCCTACTGCGGCTGTTTTTTTCCCATTCCTACTCTCAAGTAATCTCACCGAGTGCAGACCTTTCTTGTTGTCGTCGTGGTCGCGTCACTCGCATTCATCGGCACGATGTTCGACAACTTCTTCGCGTTTGCCGCCCAACTCATCGTCACGGGACACGAGAAGTACGGCCGCGTCGCGTGGGCACAGGCCATCGCCGTCACAGTGCTCGTCGCGCTGGCGGCGGGCATCGGCACGCTGCTCGCGCCGGTGCCATTGCGCTGGGTCGGACTGCTCTGCGTCGCACCCTTTGGCTTTGCGATCTACGCGTGGCGTCACCGCCAACATCCGCGCGAACAGTTCAAACGGGGCGGTTTCACGACGTTTGCGGTCACGCTCGCGCTCGGCGGCGACAACATCGCCGTCTGGATTCCCCTGCTGCGAGCGAACGGCGTCGCCCGCGCGCTCGTGACGGTCGCCGTGTTCGCGTGCTGGGAGGCGGTCTTTCTCTTCAGCGCGCAGCGCCTCGCCAAACATCCCAAGGTTGTCACGTGGGGCCGTGCACACGCGCCCACGGCGCTCCCCGTTGTGTACTTCTTGCTCGGCATACTCATCTTGGTTGAGTGTCGAACCTTCTAATTCGTCACGTCGTCGACATGCACCGCCGTTAGCGTGGACGTCATGGCTCAGAGTAGCGCCAACCAAACTTTGCGCCGTCTTACGGTGATCGTGGGCATCCAGTGGATGGGTGCCACCCTCGGTCTACCCCTTCTCCCCTTGTTCCTCGAGCACCGTGACGGCACGCCGAGCGTGATCGGTCTCGTTATGGCATCGTTCTTCGTCGCAGGTATCTTGACGCAGTTCGCCTTCGGCCACCTCGCTGACAAGTTCGGCCGTCGACGGTTGCTCGTGCTCAGCCTCGTGATCTACGGACTTGCGAGCATGACCTATCTCTTCCCGATCTCTGCACCGTGGTTCGCGCTCACCCGCTCTGTCCAAGGAGCGTCCGCGGGAGCGATCGAAGTCGCCTCGATGTCAGCGGTCGCGTCACTCTTTCCCGAGGCACAGCGTGGGCGGGCGGTATCGCGCATTCTGGCCGCCCAGCTCTTCGGTCTCGCCATCGGACCGGTCGTCGGTGTGGCCGCATCGGTACGCGACCTCGGCTGGGCGTTCTTCGCAACGGGGCTCGTGAGTCTCGTCGCAGCACTCGTCACGATGAAGACGAACCTCGGCGACCGTGGGTACGATCCCACACCCCTGCCAAAGTTGCAATGGAGCAGACGGCTGACCGGTGCGCTGGTTGCTTCGAGTGCCGCGGGCATGGCGGTCGGCGTCTACGAGGCGTGCTGGAGCCTGTTGTTGCACGCCCACCACGCGAGCACGCTGCAGATCCGACTGAGCTGGACGGCCTTCGGCCTGCCCTGGATTGTGCTCGCGCGACTCGGTGGCTGGCTCGCCGACCACGCCAACCGTCGACTCATTGCGCTGTGTGGCCTCATCAACGGCGCGTTCTTCCTTGCGCTCTATCCCCACATTCACAGCAACGACCTCATTCTGGGACTCGGCTCGTTGGAGTCGGTTGGTGCTGCGCTCTCGCTGCCGTCGATCTCTTCATTGATGAGCCAGGGCGCCGCCGATCGCGAGTTCTCTCGACGTCAGGGTCTTTACACGACGTCCAACACCGCAGCCCTCGCACTGGCAGCAGGCGTGTCGGGCTTCCTCTTCTCCATTAACCCCGCGATCCCGTTCACGGCAGTCGCGGCGGCATCAGCCCTGTTCGCCCTGACGACGCTGTACTGGTGGCGCGGCGTGCCCGGACGCGTGACGGTACATGCTTCGAGTGATCCCGGACGGGTTGCATCGCGTCCGTCGGGGACGACGATCTAGCTACGACAGCCAGATCTGGTCCCAGCGCGAGACGTCTTGATCGGGGCTGAGGCATCGTGTCGTGCCATCGGCGGCCGTCGCGTAGGCCCAGTTCTGAACCTTCTTGTTCGCCGCCCAGGCGTTCACGATGATGTCGAGCCAGAGGTACGGGATGTCCTTGGCGAACTGCGCATTGACTGCACGCCAGGAGCGGACCTCGACGGGCGAACTCGGTACCGCCGCCAGGGCCGCAAGCATGTTGTCCTCAACGACGGAATCACCAAGGTGCGCAAAGTTCACCGCACCGGCGATATTGACGTTCGCGGGCAGCGACGTGAGGCTGAGGCCCTCGGGGTACGCCGCCGCCGCGGGCTGTGACAAGAACCACACATAGTTGAGTGACGGGTCGACGCCGCCGAACTGGTTCCAGGTCGCGCAGTCGTACTCGCCGTAAATGACATTTTGAATCAGCGTGCTCTGAACGAGCGGACGCGGTGTCACGGTGATACCCACGGCACCGAGCTGCTGCTGGAAGAAGGAGAACGCCTGCGTCGCCGTCGCGTCCCCCGACACGATGTCGATGACGAAACTGACCTCGGTGACGTTGTTGGTGGATTTGTAGGTATCGACCAACGCCTTTGCCGCGGACGGGTTGTAGTTGGGGTACCCAGGGTTGACATAGAACGGCGACGACTTTCGGTAGAGCCCGTTGGCGACCGTGCCGACGCTGCCGTCAATGATCTTGAAATAGGTGGAGCGGTTGATTGCCATGGCACAGGCCGTTCTGATCGACACGTCGCTGAGCACGGGTTTGAGCGACGGGTCCCAGGCCAAGGTCGAGGGATTGATGGCGCCAGTCGCTCCGTAGATGGCGTCTTGCACCTGGGTAGGTACTGCTTCGCCCTTTTCGATGTACGGCAAAGCACCCGGTACGCCCTCCGATGCGAACTCGCCGACCCACTCCAGATACTGATTGAGCGTCCCGGTCGTGTTGACGATCAGGCAGTTGAGCAACGGGTCGGTAGGCTGCGTTAAGTCGGTAAGGACGGAAACGCCCGACATCTTCTCGAGTTCTTTGATCTGGATGCCGGTCTGCTGAATGATCATGTCGACGCCGCCGCTCTGGAGAGCCTCGTTGCGAGACGCGGAGTCGGGGATCGTCTTGAAGTTGATCCCATCCAAGTACGGCAGTCGACGACCGGCGGCGTCCTTGCGCCAGTACTTCTCGTTCTTGGTGAACTGAGACTCGACGCCGACGACCCATGACTTGAACTTGAACGGACCTGTGCCGATCGGAGTACCCGTGTAGTTGGAACCGAGGGCCGAAGGCGCCGCCATGTAGGCAATCTGTTGTTGAGCGAGCGTGACCGGGAACGACGCAAAGGGGATGACCATGGTGTACTCGACGGTGTGGGAGTTGATCTCCTTCGCCGACGCGATAATGGGAGCAATTGCGGCGCCCACGACGGTGTTCGCAATGGCTGCGTTGACGTTCGCCACCACCGCCGCGGCATCAAAGTTGGTGCCGTTGTGAAACTGGACGCCGCGACGAAGCGCGATCGTCCATGTGGTGTAGTTGCTGTTGGGCGTCGCGGACAGTGCCAGCATGGGCAGCGCGGTCTTGCCGTTTGCAGACATCACGAACAGCGGGTCGTAGAGCGCGTTGGCGACACAGAAGCCCGAGGCATCGAGCTTGCCGTCCGAACCGTTGAAAATGTGATAGTTCGGCACGTCAGAGAGCGTGCCGACCGTGAGGGTGCCCCCCATTTTCGGCTTCTTGGTGCTAACCCCCACGGCCGCCCCCGCAGCGCTCGAAAGCAGCGAATCAACCACGGTTCCCGCCATGGCGACGCCACCGAGTGTGGCGGCTGAGTGAGTAAGGAACGAACGACGATCGAACGTTGACGACATCTTTCCTGCTTTCCCCCGAAGAACCCCTTTGGGTTTCTTCACTGGGCGAAAACTTAGCAAGGCCTGGCTTACTCACCAGTACACGTCGACAGAATTTTTTGAATTGAGATTTACTTCAGGACCCAGGCGGAGGGAGGGGCCGCCTGGATCCTGAAAAGGGGGGCTTTAGGCTCGCGCCTCGGGGGATGCCATAACCCAACGGTCACCGTTCAAAGTATCCAAACTATTTGTTTTTGCAAGCATGTGACGCTTCTTCACTGATCGTTGTTGTAACGCCCTGTCAGTCTGTCGCGCGACTGTGTGGACGCCATTGGAGGAATGTAAGAACGTCCTAAAACTGCGTTTTGTTTCCGATATGAGAATTCGGCCTCGTGATGCCGATATTCGCTGGGTCTTTCGGGCATACTTGGCGCGTACGACTTGGGTGTCGGCCTGTCGTCTTTGGGGGCTTAAACAACAGGAGGACGACCTCAGTGGCTACGACCATCGATTCGCACGACGGATCGCCGGGTGACCCGGTGTTTCGCGTCGAGCAACACGGCATTGATTTCATTCCCGAGTCCGAGCGATGGGCGACCCCGCGCAACATCGGCGCCATGTGGGCAGGATCGGCCATCAACGTGGAGTACTTCATCTACGGGGCGCTGCTCATGGGTTTCGGCTTCAGCTTCTACACCGCGCTCAGCATCATCATCCTCGGCAACCTCTCGTTCTTCCTCTTGGGCCTCGCCTCGCTGCAGGGCCCCGAGGCGGGAACCACCGCCTTTGCGATCTCGCGCTCCTCCTTCGGCACTCGAGGGGCCCGGATCGTCAGCTTCTTCAACTGGATCACGCAGCTGGGCTTTGAGACTGAAGGACTCATCCTCATCGTGGGCGCTGCCATCGTCCTCTCTCAGATGGCGGGCGTGCATGTGTCAACGCCACTGAAGGTGGTCTTCATCGTTCTCGCGGCCGCCATTCAAGCCGTCATGCCCTACTTCGGTCACGCAACCATGGTGAAGGTCCTTCGCGCCCTCATCATTCCCTTTGGTGCGATCTTCGTCGTGCTTGCCGTCTATGACATCAAGCACGGTTCGACGTCCTTCAAGGGATTCGGTGGCGGTTGGGAGCTCTACACCGCGGGCTTGGCCTTTACCATCGCCCTGTCGGGCCTCGGTTGGACCGAGTGCGGCAATGACTACACGCGCTATTTGCCGCGCGACGCGAAGAAGGGCTCGATCGTCGGCTGGATCTTCGTCGCGACGGCCTTGCCCGAGATCGCAATGATGGTCTTGGGGGCTGCAACCTTCACGTTCCTATCATCGAGCGCACAGTCGGCTGACTGGAACGGAGCGAACCCCTTCGAAGCGCTGCACGCCCAGCACACGTTGCCGAGCTGGTTCGTCGCGATCTTCCTGGTCTTTGCGATCGTCCAACTCTTTGGCATCAACTCCCTCGACCTCTACTCGTCAGGCGTGTCGCTCCAAGCGATGGGGCTGCGCCTCAAGCGGTATCAAGCAGTCGTGCTGGACTCATTCATTGCGTGCGGGGTCACGATCTATGCGGAGTTCCAGTCGACGTTCTCTCTCTATATGAAGGAGTTCGTCGGGGTCATCATCGTGTGGATCGCGCCGTGGTTCGCGATCATGATGGTCGACTGGATCATGCGCCGCTACCGCTACAACGCGAGCGAGCTCCAGCGCCGTGACTCAGGCAGCCTCTACTGGGTCGGCAAGAGCGGCATCAACTGGAATGCGATGATCGCTTTTGTCGCGGGACTCGTCAGTGCGACGCTTGCCTTCTCCAAGGCGCCGCCGCCCGTCAACTTCCCCTTCCACTGGATGACGCCTGTCTCCAACCACTACGGCGGGGCGTGCGCGGCGAATCTGGTGCATGGAGTCTGCACGGCCGGCTGGTACGGCGGCGCCGATTTCTCGATCGAAGCGGGCATCGTGATCGCGGCGGTCGTCTACTTCGTCTTGGAGAAGCTCACGGGCAACATCGATCGCCAGAGCAAGCGGGAGCGGGAGCTGGAGTCGGTCAGCTGATAGGACTAGCCGTTCCAGTCTTCGACGAGCCCACCAGCGCCGTCGGGACGAAACACGGGGAGCGAGCCGAGTGCTCGCACCATCGCGGCGTCGTCGCCGAGCGCGTCGCGCCACAGGCCCGCTTCGGTCACCATGGTGCCGATCGCGACGATGTCGGCGCCGACGGCGCGCAGCAGCCGCAGGCTCGCGCCGGTCGACGCGCCAGTTGAAATTACGTCATCGACGATCGCGACGCGCCTTCCTTCGACGTCGCCGGTGCGCGCACGATCAAACAAAAGTCGCTGCTCGCCGGCCGTTGTAATGGAGCGCACCGGTTCGCTGATGGCGTCGGCCAGGTGGATCTTTTGGGTCTTGTGGAGCACGACGTACTGATCATGACCGAGGTGACGCGTGACCTCGACCGCGAGCGGGATGCCCATCGTGGCAACGGTCGCGACAATGTCCACGTCGTAGGGCGCGAGCACCTCGGCGAGCTCCGCGCCGGCCTTCTCCATGAACGCGACGCCCATGTCGACCGTAATGAGCAACGCCAGGGCCAACGTGTCGTTGAGCGTCACGATCGGCAGCTCGACGTGCTGGGATCCAATGTCAACGGGATAGGTGCCTCTCACGGAGAGGGAGCATACTGATTCAGTGAGCTCATCTCGACCGGCACTTGATCGCGCACTCTCAGAGAGGATGCTGCGCACCGCCTACGACGAAGCAGCCTTGGGCCTGAGCGAAGGCGGTATCCCGATCGGAGCGGGCCTGTTCCATCGCGATGGCACGCTCCTCGGCTCGGGCCATAACCGTCGTGTCCAAGAAGATGACGCGTCGATACACGCGGAGACCGACGCCTTTCGCAAGGCCGGACGGCGACGGGACTACCCCGACTGCGTGATGGTGACCACGCTCTCACCGTGTTGGTACTGCTCGGGTCTCGTGCGTCAGTTCAACATCGGCGCTGTTGTCATCGGCGAGGCCGACAACTTCTACGGTGGTCACGATTGGTTGGCCGACCTCGGCGTCGAGATCGTTCTGCTCAATGACCAAGCGTGCACGTCGATGCTCGGCGCGTTCATCGCCGAGCATCCCGAACTCTGGCACGAGGACATCGGCCTCTAGATCAGCGTGCGGGTGGTCCGAACAGTCGGTCCCCCGCGTCGCCGAGACCGGGCACGATATAGCCAACCTCATTGAGTCGATCGTCGAGTGCTGCCGCAACGATCTTGATGTTGGGGTGACGTTCGAGCACGAAGTCAACGCCTGGCCGCGCGGCAATCAGACATAGCACGGTCGTTTCGCCGGCGCCGCGTTCGCGCAGCATCTGCAAGACCGTGTCGAGTGAGCCGCCGGTCGCGAGCATTGGATCGCAGATGACCACGTGCACGCCCTCGAGCGACTCGGGCAGTCCGTCGAGATAGACATCCGGCTTCAGCGTTACCTCGTTGCGACGTAGACCCACCAGGCAGACACGATGGAGCGGCAAGACTTCCTGCACCGCGGGGCTCATGCCGAGGCCGGCGCGGAGAATCGGCACGATCAGGTACTCAGCGTCGATGCGAAGTGCGGGCGCGCCGCGCATCACGGGCGTGTCGACACTCGTCACCGCGACGGGCGTGTCGCGAAAGGCTTCGTAGGCGACAAAGCGCGAGATCTCTCCGGCGAGCCGCAAGAAGTCGGCGTTGGAGGTGTTGACATCGCGCAGCTGGCGAACCTTGTCCGCGACGACGGGGTGTTGAACGACGAGCAGCGAATCCACGTGACGACACTACGCCGTGCGTCTCCGCTGACGCCGAAGCCGACAAGGTGCGCAGTTTGTGACGGGCGCAGGGCAGAGTTGTGAGGAGCCGTTGGTAGAATCCCGGGGTGTCATCTTCTCTTTCCGACCGTCTCGCACGAGACGGAGGAGGTGAGGCAAACCCGCTCGGGGGGGTGACATCGAAGTATCCGGGGCCTCGTCGAGAGATCTCGCGCGATCAGTCACTCCCCTGGTGGCGCCGCGTGCTACCCGTCATCCAGTCGCACCGGATCCCGTTCATTGCCGCCATCGTCCTCTCGTTCGTCAGCTTGATCTTCCAGGTGCTAGTGCCCAACATGCTGGCGAACGACATCACCAACACGTTCGTCAAGCACGTGTCCGCGCTGCACACTGACGTCATCTTCATCGTGATCGTGGGCGTGCTGGCGGGCGTGACGGGCATCGTCTCTCGTCAGTACCTCTTCTATACCGCGTACAACGTCGAGGCGGACCTACGTTCGCTCATCTACCAGCACCTCACCTGGCTGTCCTTCAGCTTCTATGACCGAGTCCAGTCCGGTCAGCTGATCAGTCGCGCGAACAGTGACATCCGCAGCGTGCAGATGTACTCGATCTTCGCGCCGCTCATCATCGTCCAGAGCCTCATCGGCGTCGTGGCGTTCTGCTTCATGTTGAGCATCAACTGGGCACTTGCGCTCATCGCGATGATCGTGATGCCGATCCTCTACTTCGTCGGCATCAAGATGCGCCGCGTGATGTTTCCGATCTCGTGGATCACTCAGGCCCGCCTCGCTGAAGTTGCCACCGTGGTGGATGAGAACGTGAACGGGGTTCGCGTCGTCAAGTCCTTCGCCCAGGAGGAGGCGGAGATCGACCGACTCGCCGACGCGGCCGAAGGCGTGGCCTGGGCCTACATCAAGGACGCCAACATCCGCGCCGTCTGGTCGCCTTGGGTGCAGAACCTGCCCCAGCTCGGCCTCGCCCTCGTGCTGCTGTGCGGCGGCTGGATGGTGCTGCACGGCGATCTCCAGTATCCCGAGATCCTCGCCTTCAGCCTCTACCTCTTGATGCTCCAAGCGCCCTTCATGATGCTCGGCCAGCTCGTCATGATGGGACAACGCGCCAAGGCGAGCGCCGGCAGGATCTTCGAGATCCTTGATGAGAGCCCCGAGATCGTCGATCGTCCCGGCGCGTACGACCTGCTCAACGTACAGGGAGCGATCGACTTCAATCACGTGAACTTCACCTACGACAACGGGGCGGAGATCCTCAACGACTTCGACGCCCACATCGAGCCGGGCGAAACGGTCGCGCTCGTCGGGCGCACGGGATCGGGCAAGTCGACTGTGGCGCGACTCATGACGCGCTTCTACGACGTGACCGGCGGCGACATAGAAATCGATGGACACGACATTCGCGACGTGACGCTCACCTCACTGCGCGAGAACGTCGGCGTCGTCCTCGACGAGCCCTTCCTCTTTTCGATCTCGATTCGCGACAACATCGCCTACGGCCGGCCCGACGCTTCGATTGAGGAGATCCAGGCTGCGGCTCGCGCGGCCAACGCTGACGAGTTCATCGTGCGCCTCCCCGAGGGCTATGACACCGTCATCGGCGAGCGCGGCTACACACTCTCGGGCGGCCAACGTCAGCGCATCGCCATCGCGCGCACGCTGCTCCTCAATCCACCGATTCTGATCCTCGATGACGCGACGAGCGCCATCGACGTGCACGTCGAATCGGGCATCTACACCGCGCTGCGGGGGTTGCTGACGCAACGAACGACGATCGTCATCGCGCACCGCATCTCGACGATCGCGCTCGCCAGTCGGGTGTTGTTAATCGACGAGGGCCGCGTCATCGCCGACGGTACGCACGAGGATCTGCTCGCCAACGTGCCGCTCTACTCCGAGATCCTGGCCCAGGCCACGAACGAGGAGCCCTCCTAATGGCCATGGGCTTTGGCGGCGGCGGCGCGATGTTCGGAGGCAGCGCCGTCACAAGCTCCAGTCGCGCGGGCTTGCCCTTTGGGGGGATACCCGAAGAGCTGATGGACGAAGCGACAAAACTGCTCGCGACCGAACCCGAACACCCAAAGGCCGACATCCACTTCACGCAGCTGCCGAGCGCGAAAGAGCGCGAAAAGCTCACCCTCCCCCGACTGCTTGCCGTCTACCCCAAGTGGGTCGTCGCCGGTTCGTTCCTCGTCATCATCATCAGCCTGACGTTGCAGGCGGGACCGCTCCTCACCGAGTACGCGATCCGCCACGGCATGGAGCGGCACCGCGACCTCACGGTGATCGTGGTGTGTTCGCTGTTGTACCTCGCGCTGGCCTTCGTGAGCGTCTTTCTCCAGCGCGAGCAGGTTGACGTCACCGGGAAGCTCTCCTCGCGGGTCATGCACGACCTTCGCATCCGGGTCTTCACCCAGTTCCAGCGACTCAGCCTTGACTTCTTCACGGAAGAAAAGGCTGGCGTCTTGATGAGCCGAATGACGAGCGACATCGAGAACCTCCAGCAGCTCATCCAAGACGGCATCAGCCAGTTCGCCCTGCAGGGTCTGACGATGGTCGTGATCACCGTGATCTTGTTCTTGACCAACGTCGAGCTGGCTGCCTGGACGGTGCTCATCGTCGTGCCGCTGCTGTCGGTCTTTTCTGTGTGGTATCACCACGCCTCGGAGAAGGGCTATCTCCTGGCGCGAGACCGCATTGCGCTCGTCCTCGCCGACCTCTCTGAGTCGCTGTACGGCATTCGCGTCGTCACGGCGAACAACCGTCAGCGTCGCAACATCACCAACCACCGCCACGTCGTGGGCGCCTATCGCGACGCGAACAACTACACCGGGCGGGTGAACGGGATCTACGGACCCTCGACGCTCATGATCGGCATCCTCGGTCAGGCGATGCTGCTCGGCATCGGCGGCCACATGGTCCTCGAGCACCAGCTCAACGTGGCCCAGCTCATCGTCTTCTTCTTGTACCTCAACCGGTTCTTCGCGCCGATCCAGCTCCTCGTCCAGCAGTACACGACGCTCCAACAGGGGCGCTCTTCGATCATCAGGCTGCGCGAGCTCTTGGACACCACGCCCACGGTGAACGAGCTCCCCGACGCCTCAATCTTGCCGACGATCGAAGGGCGCATCACGTATGAGGACGTGAGCTTCGGGTACCTCCCCGACGAACCGGTGCTGGAGCACGTCAACCTCGAGATCGCCCCGGGAGAATCGGTCGCGTTCGTCGGACCGACCGGCGCGGGCAAATCGACGATGGCCAAGCTGGCCAACCGCTTCTACGATCCGACGTCTGGTCGCGTGCTCGTCGACGGCATCGACATAAAGACGGTGACGCTTCGTTCGCTGCGCTCCCAGCTCGGCGTGGTCCCCCAAGAGCCCTTCCTCTTCGCCGGTTCCATCCGCACCAACTTGAGCTTCGGGCGCCCGGGCGCGAGCGACGAAGAGATCGACGAAGCGGTCGACATCGTCGGACTCCGTGAGCTGGTCGACCGTCTCCCCGAGGGCTTGGACACCCCGGTGCACGAGCGCGGTCAGACGCTCTCCGCCGGAGAGCGTCAACAGCTCGCCCTCGCTCGAGCGTTTCTCGCGCGTCCGCGCGTGCTCATCTTGGACGAGGCGACGTCGTCACTCGACTTACAGAGCGAAACCGTCATCGAGCGCGCGCTCGACCGCCTCCTCGAAGGACGCTCAGCGATCCTCATCGCTCACCGCCTCACCACCGCCCAGCGCGCCGACCGCATTGTGGTGGTCGATGACGGCGGCGTCGTGGAGATGGGCACGCCCGAAGAGCTGGTCCTGGCCGGCGGCGCCTACGCCATGATGTACGAGGCGTGGCTCGCGTCGGGCGGCCGCGACGCCACTCGCACCTCGACAGCCGACTGAGAAACGTTCGACTACTCGCAGTTAGACGAAGCCCTTCACCGCTTCTATCAAGGAGGCGTTCGTCTGGCCCAGCTGCGGCAGGGGCAGGACCGAAAGGTGCGTCACACCCGCGTCGCGGTACGCGGCGATGCGCTCTTTCACGTAAGAAGGCGACCCGCAGAGCGACGTGAGCTCTAAGAACTCCTCGGGAACGGCGGCCTCGGCCTCTATCTTCTTTCCCGCAAGGTAGAGATCCTGGATGGCTTCGGCCTCGCGCTCGAAGCCGTAGCGCTGGGCGAGCTCGTTGTAGAAGTTCTTCCCCTTCGCGCCCATGCCGCCGACATAGAGCGCGATCAAGGAGCGACCGAGCTCGCGCAGGTTGGTGACCTCCTCACCTTCGCCGATGGCGAGCAGTCCTCCCGCGCTGATCATGAGCGGGTCGGGCCGCTCGCGTCTGGCGGCGCCTTGGGCCAACGCGCTCCCCCACACCTCGCGGGCGCGTTCGGGGATGAAGAGGATCGGGAGCCAGCCGTCGGCGATCTCGGCTGTCATCGCGACGTTCTTCTGGCCGAGCGATGCGATCCAGATCGGAATGTCGCTGCGAACAGGGTGGGCGATGATCTTGAGCGGCTTACCGAGCCCGGTGCCTTGGCCCTCGGGCAGGGGCAAGGTGAAGTTCGTTCCCTCGTGGACGAGAGGAGCCTCGCGACGCCAGACATCCCGACAGATCTCGACGATCTCTCGCGTCCGTCCGAGGGGGTTCGTGTAGGGAACACCGTGGAACCCCTCGATGACCTGAGGTCCCGAGGCGCCGAGTCCGAGAGAGAAGCGCCCGTCGGACAGCGCGTCGATGCCGGCTGCGGTCATCGCGATCAGGGTTGGGGTTCGCGTGTAGATGGGCAGGATCGCGGCGCCGATCTCGACGGTCTCGGTGAGTGCCGCCAGGTATCCCATGAGCGACGGGCTATCAAAGCCGTACGCCTCGGCGACCCAGACGAGGTCGAGGCCGGCCTTTTCCATGTCGGCCACCTCGCCAACGGCCTGCTTGAAGCCCCCGGCGTAACTCATGTTGGTCGCGATCTTCATTGATTCACCTTTCGAGCACGTGGCTGTCACAGTACCGGACCCACCGAGAAGAGCCCGGCCAGAAGTGCATTCGAGGGGGTCCGCGCTCACGTAACCTGTTCAGTGAAAGCAACGGCGCTTTCCACATTTTCAAAAGGCTGGTGGCACGTGGTTACACGGCTGCACGAAGCAATCCCCGACGACCTCAACCCTTGGTTGCGAATCGCCACTCTCATACAAGAGGCCGGGGAGCTCCTCGGCCTCGACGACGGAATGATCATGAGAATCGTCACTCCCGAGCGCATCCTCGAAGTGGCGGTGCCGGTGCGCATGGACTCGGGCGACGTCCACATGTTCACGGGTTGGCGCATCCAGCACAACAGTTCCCGCGGCCCCGGCAAAGGTGGCATTCGCTTTCACCAGAGCGTGAACGTCGACGAGATCGCGGCCCTCAGTGCGGACATGTCGATCAAGTGCGCGGTCGTCAACATTCCCTACGGCGGCGCGAAGGGCGGCGTGAAGGTCGACCCCAACGCGCTGTCACGCCACGAGCTTGAGCGCCTCACTCGTCGTTACGCCTACTCGATTGCGCCGATGATCGGTCCGGACCGCGACATCCCCGCACCCGACATCAACACCGACGCGCAAGTCATGAGCTGGATCATGGACACCGTCTCGATGCTGCGCGGGCACAACCTGCCCGGACTCGTGACCGGCAAGCCACTCGCCATCGGCGGCACCCTCGGTCACGCGGGCGCGACATCGCTCGGCGTCACGATCTGCACCGTCGCGCTCCTCAAGCAGCTCGACCGCTCCCCAGAGGGACAGCGCGTGGTCATTCAGGGATACGGCAAGGTTGGTGCCCCGCTCGTGCGGCTGTTGAGCGCGCGCGGCATGAAGGTCGTCGGACTTGCCGATGTGCACGGCGCGATCCACGTGCCCGAGGGCATCGACCATGAGAAGATGAGCGTGCACTTCGCCGAATCCGGGTCGATCATGGGCTATCCCGGCGCCGAAGAGATCCACGCGGACGAGCTGTTTGCGCTACCGAGTGACATCGCGATTCCCGCGGCCCTCGGCGGCGTGATCACCGAGAAGGTGGCTGAGACGATGGCCGCCTCGATGATGGTCGAGGCGGCGAACGGTCCGACCACCGCCGAGGGCGCCGCGGTGCTCACGAGTCGCAACATCCCCGTCGTGCCCGACGTGCTCGCGAACGCGGGCGGCGTCGTCGCCTCATACTTTGAGTGGGCCCAGGATCTTCAAGGCTTCATGTGGGAGCACGACCTCTTCCAGCAGCGTCTCGAAAAGACGATGCACGAGGCGTTCGACTCCGTCTGGGAGCGACACGAACAGCTGGACGTACCGCTTCGCGACACGGCGCTCGTGGTGGGCGTCGAGCGCATCGCCGAAGCAACGAAGCTGCGCGGACTGTTCCCCTGATCCTCGCGGCAGCGCCGCATCTACCTCGTGCGAATCACGATGGTCTTGGCGAACTTGTCGTGCAACGTCTGGCGCCGCTTATCCCATGCCGCCCAGAGCAGGTCGAGAAAGTGCGGCGTGGCGAGGGCGAGGTAGAGCAGTCCGTCGCGGAGCACCTTTTCGGCCTGCTTGGTCGTGAGGTGTGTTGTTCGCCGTGCGTGATAGTTGTAGATCGACGCGACCAGCAACAGCACGCAGTACAGCGCCGAGCGAGCCATCGCCTGAGTGAACGTCACGGGACCCCGGTCGATGGCGTTGACGACCCGCAGCCCGCAGATCTTCATACCAAGGGTCTGACCCCTCGCGAGCCCGACCATGAGTCCGAAGTACAAGAAGTTGGCGATGACCGTGATCGTGGCCTCTTCATAGAAAGTGACCGAGTTCCGTAGGGCCGCGTACAGCACCAGGTCAATAAAGATCTCATCGAGCACGAAGGCGAGTACGCGCCACCAGAACCCGGCGATGCGCGACTGATTCCCCAGCTCACCTTGATAGACGGGTGCAGCGGGAAAGGGCGACATCCCCGGGTAAGCGGGGAGGCCCGACGGCGGAGGCGGCGAGGACGGCGTCGCGGAGGAAGGCGTCGCTCCTGTCGAGGGCGTCGGGCTACCACAGTGGGCACAGAAGCTCTGCCCCGACGTCTCGAGAGAGCCGCATACCGGGCAATACGCCATGAGTCCTCTCTTTGTTCCTCGCGGTTGCTACCAGCCTACAAAGCGGGCTGTTCGATCCTTCCTGCTGTGCCACGCTGGGATGGTGGACGAACTCTCGCGCGAAGATGAGCTCGAGGCGCTCGTTCGTTCACTGCGCGACGAGGTGGAGCGGCTGAAAGCGGAGATCGCTCGGCTGCGACGCGATCGCGATGAGCGACCTCCGCACTACCTATAGGGCGCGATCGCGACCGATCTCCAGGGTCAGCCCCGTTCGCGCTAGAAGAATCTGCGTCTCGGGCGCGTACTGCTCAATGAGATCGCGTCGGCGGTCACCGTGCTCGCTCGGCGGCACGTGCGTGATCAGCGCCGAGAGCGGAGCCATCTCGCTGACGAGGTCGGCCGCTTCGCGGGCGTCGAGGTGATCCGGTAGCGACGACTCGTCGCGAGTTTCCAGCGTGCACTCCACGATTGCGGCGTCAGCCTCATGGAACGTCGTCGGGAACAACCAGCCGGGACCGGTGTCGGCGCTGTAGACCACTCGTGATCCGCCCATGGTGACCTGGGCGCCCAGGGTAGGAATGTGGTGGCGCGTCGACGAGAACTCTGCGACGTAGCCGTTGCCAGCGACACGCATGCCATCGCCGACGAAGTCCAGCAGCGTCACGCCCATGGTCACCGGATCGAAGGCCAGCGCGTCCACCGTCGCGGACGCCGCCATGAGCCGTGGCGCTGTTCGCCACCACGACGGCGCGCAGAGGAACGCTTCCAGATCGGCGACGTGATCATGGTGCGCGTGCGACACGATGATCGCGTCGAGTTGTGCCGCGGGGCGAAGTGTCGCGAGCGAGTCGAGCGAACCGAATCCGCAGTCGAGCAGCAGTGACGCGCGCGGCCCTTCGAGGAGATAACTCGAACAGGGCAGACCAAGCGCAGTATCGTACGACGACCCCGCGCTTCCGATGACCGTGAGCCTCAGCCCGCGATCGGTGGCGATGGTGGGCTCGTCGCTCAGTGCTGCTCGTAGGTCGCGACGATCATGGCGCGCGCCAGCGTGTGCATGAACAGGTTGAATCCGAGGTACGCCGGCGTGGCGTTTGCGGGCACGTCAAGGTGGTCGACGTCGAGCGCGTGGACGACGAAGTAGTAGTAGTGCGTGCCGTGTCCGGCGGGCGGCGCCGCACCTAGGTAACGCTTCACACCCGCGTCGTTTTTGAGCTGCACCGCGCCCTTGGGCAGCCCGCTCCCCTCGTCATCACCCGCACCCGTCGGCAGCGATGTCGTGGTCGCGGGTATGTCGAACACCGCCCAGTGCCAAAAACCCGACGCCGTCGGCGCGACCGGGTCGTACACCGTGACGGCAAAACCTTGCGTGTCCTTGGGAAAACCACCCCACGAAAGCTCGGGCGACACGTCTTCTCCGCCAGCCCCCATGATCCCGCTCACCTGCGGCATTGGCAACGGAGCGCCGTTCGTTATATCGGTCGACGTGAGCTCAAAGGTCGGGACCTGGGGCAGGTCGTCGTAGGGGTCTCTTGCCATGGTGGTCTCCTCCTGGCGTCACACGTCGTGCTGCCACGATGGTCACTGTATCGACCAGCGTGTGAACTCGCCACCACATAGGCGCACGAGACGTTCAATAGAATCAGCGTCATGACCCCTCCACCCGCGACACCTCGGCATCCCTCGGTCATATCCACTCCCCATTCGCGCGATGCCGCCGCGGAAGCAGCGATGATGTCGTGCGAGCGATTCTTGAACGGTCACGGCCCGCGACTGGCCCGCAGCTTGCTCGCCACGATCCCCGAAGAGACCGAAGTTGACTACTACGGCGTGGGCGGTGCGGTCGCCGCGCTCGAGGCAAAGGTCGCCTCGCTGCTCAACAAACCGGCCGCCCTGTTCCTGCCAAGCGGCACGATGGCCCAACAGATCGTGCTGCGAGTCCATGGCGAGCGGCGTGGGACGAAGAGCGTCGCCTTTCATCCCGCGTGCCATCTCGACTCGCACGAAGAGCGCGGCTATCAGCTGTTGCACGGTCTCTTCGCGATTCCCGTCGGTCCGCGCAACCTGCCACTGACGGCGGCCAGTCTTTCGCTCGTCCACGAACCCGTAGGCGCGCTGCTCGTCGAGCTGCCCCAGCGTGACCTCGGCGGCACGCTGCCCACGTGGCGCGAGCTGAACGCGCAGGTCGCCTGGGCACGCGAGCGCGGGGCAGCCGCACACCTCGACGGCGCGCGACTCTGGGAGTCGACGTCGTACTACAAAAAGTCGCCGGCGGAGATCGCCGAGCTCTTCGATTCGGTGTACGTGTCCTTCTATAAGGGGCTCGGCGGCATCACCGGCTGCTGTGTCGCGGGAGACCAGGATCTCATCGACGAAGTCTCGGTCTGGCGGACCCGTCACGGCGGACGCCTTTTCGGCATGTGGCCCTACGCGGCGTCCGCCCTCAGCGTCCTTGAGACGCGACTCCCCCGGATGGGCAAGTACTACCGACACGCCGTGGCCATTTCAAAGGCCCTCTCGGATCTCCCATCGGTCGAAGTCCTACCCCTTTCCGTGCAGTCGTCGATGATGCATCTTCGTCTTGCGATTACGCCGGACGAGCTGCGCGAGCGGGCCATCGACATCGCACGTCGCAAAAAGATCTGGACCTTTGCGAGGCCCTACGTCGCAGAGGGCGGATCGCTGCAGCGAATCGAGTTCACCGTCGGCGACGCCACGCTTGACTTCACGCCCGACGAGGTTCGGGCTCTGATCAAACAGCTGGCGAGCCCCGCACAACGAACGGCTCGCCAAGCAACACGACCAGCGAAGCGGTGAGCGGTCCCCCATCGAGCGATGTCCCAATCATCGTGATGGGCGTGTCGGGCTCGGGCAAGAGCCGAGTCGCCAAGGCGTGTTCGAAGCGGTGGGGCTACGTGTACATCGAGGCCGATGATCTGCACAGTGCCGAGGCCATCGCAAAGATGGCGGCGGGCCAGCCGCTCGACGACGCGGACCGCCTGCCATGGCTCCGTCGAGTCGGCGGGCTCATTCGCCAGGAGCAGTCGATCGGACGCCGAACGGTGACCGCGTGCTCCGCCCTCAAGCGCGCCTACCGTGACATCCTTCGCGAGTACGCGCCCGACGCGTTCTTCGTCATGCTCAATCCTCCCTTCGACGTCGTGGAGGCGCGGGTCAAATCTCGGCACCACTCGTTCATGCCCGCGGAACTCTTGGCGACCCAGTACGAGACCTTGGAGCCGCTCGAGGCCGACGAATCAGGGATCCGCATCGATCCTTCGTCCACCCACGACATCGTTCGAGCGATAGGCAGCGCCCTGGAGAAGTCGTAACGATCTAGGGCACCATCGTTGTGGTCGTCGTCGTTGTCGTCGTTGTCGTCGTCGTGGTCGAGGTCGTCGTGGTCGTGTTCGTGGAGCAGTTCAGCGTATTGATGCTCGCGAGCACCTGCGCGGCGGCGCTCTGGAGCGTCGCGATCGAAAGCGTGCCCGCTTTCACGGCTTGTTGAATGACGAGCGACGTTTCAGCTGCCAGGTGCAGCGAAGCGCTCGCCGACGGGGGTGAGCCCGCCAGCACCATGTCCGCGCCCGCTTCCAGTGCCTTCGCCGACGCCAACGGCACCCCGAGGTGGATCGCGCTGAGCGCTCCAGCCGAAAGGGAATCGGTCACGATCAATCCCTCGAATCCAAGCTGCTCGCGCAAGTAGCTGATGACGTTCGGCGAGATGCTCGAGGGCAGGGATGTGAAGCCGGGGACCGATGCGTTCGACACCATGATCGCGGTGACGCCGCTGTTGATCGCCGATCGAAAGGGCACGAGTCCGGTCGTTGTGAGGACCGACCAGGGTCGCGTCGCTGCGGGCCGATAGTCGGTGTTGCCCGTGGCGCCGCCGAGGCCGGGAAAGTGCTTCACCACAGCGAGGACACCCGCCTCGCGCAGGCCTCTGGCGAAGGCGACGACATCGGCCGCCGCCTTAGCGGGCACTCCACTGAAGGAGCGGTAGCCGTCGGGATCCTGCTCGACCGGTTCGACGGCGCGTCCGTCGACATCGGCGACTGGCGCGAGATCGGTGTTCACGCCCGCCGCCTTCATCGACCGACCAACCCGTAGCCCCTCGGCGGTGATCTCGTCGGTTGTGAGATTCTTCCCCATGGTCTGAGCCCACGGGAGCGTCGCCACCAAATTGGTGAGGCGCTCCACGCCGCCACCTTCTTGGTCGGTCATCACGAGCATCGCTTCATGGTCAGGCGTCTCGCGCTGGAGCGCCGCCGCGGTCTCGGCAAAGTTCGTCGGCGCTGTGGTGCCAAACAGGAGGATGCCCCCGTAGCCAGCGCGCGCGGCGGGGGCGATCGCCGCAAAATCGAGCGCCCCGACCGACACCGAGATGGTCTCGTTCGCGAGTTGCGGAACGCTCCAGCTCGAGACGATATCCGAGGCGCACGCGAGATTCGCTGCTTGCGCGGTCGTGAGCGCAGCCTGTGACGGCGTGGATGGTGCCACTAGCACCGGCACGAGACCTACAGCACTCACTGCGAGCGCACCGACGATCGCCCGACATGTACGCATAGGTCGAGGCTACGGCGCCCGCACCATAAACTGCGGTCGCTGCGGTGCCAGCGAAAGCGAGGCGACATGTCTGAGATCATGCCCGCGGCCTTCATCGGCCACGGCAGTCCTATGAACGCGATCGAACAGAACCGCTACACCGAGGCGTGGTCCACCTTCGCGGACTCCATCCCCACGCCCAAAGCCATTCTCGTCGTCTCCGCGCACTGGTTCGTCAACATCACCGCGGTGACCGCCATGCGCGTCCCGCGGACGATCCACGACTTCTATGGATTCCCACAGCCGCTCTTCGACGTCGAATATCCGGCGCCCGGCAATCCCGAGCTTGCCCAGCGAGTGATCGATGTCGTCAAACCGACCTATGTGGGACTCGACACCGACAGCTGGGGCATCGACCACGGCACGTGGTCCGTGCTCGTCCACATGTACCCCGAGGCGGAGGTCCCGGTGTTGCAGCTCTCGATCAACGCCGAGCTACCCTTCGACTACCACTTCAACCTTGGAGCGCAGCTGCACGAGCTGCGCAAAGAGGGCGTCTTCATTCTCGGCAGCGGCAACATCGTGCACAACTTGCGGCTGATCGATTGGCACTCGCCCGGCCAGGGCACCGACTGGGCGCATCGCTTTGACGATGCGACACGAGAGATCATGACCAGCGACGCGAGCCGTCTGGGCACGACGCAGTCGCTCGCTGACTATCGCATTGCGGTGCCGACCCCTGATCACTTCTTGCCGCTCGCTTACCTCGCCGGACTTGCCTCCGCCGCCGGCACGCCGGCGTCGACGATCATCGACGGCTACGAGATGGGCTCGTTGTCGATGACGGCCTACGAGTTGCGCGCGGCGTAGCTACTTGCGCATGGACCGCGCGGCGCGCCAGACGGAGGCGCCGAGCGCGAGCACCGCGAGCACCGGCAACAGTGTCGCGGCGGCCGCGTTGAAGTGTCTGTTCACGCTCAAGAGCGCGATCGCACCGATGATGACGACCACGGCGACGAAGATCTCGGGCGTGTCGCCCACCAGAAAGTCCCACCAGAACATTCCAAAGCCCATGATCGCTCGAGTCAGCCACTTCACGCCGTCACCTCCAGTTCGTGTGCCCGGGTCGAACGAAGCCAGGCGACGTAGGCCCACGTCACAACGAGGTAGATGCCGACCAACCCGACGAGCATCGTGTCACCGCCGGGCCACTTGACCCTCAGACCCTCACCAGTCCAAAAAGTGCCAAAACTGACGAGCATCACGCCGACCACCATCTTCATCGCGTTCTCTGGCACGCGCGAGAGCTGCTTGGCGACCACGGCACCGATCGCGCCTACGACAACGAGGGCGGCACCCGCGGCGACCGCCGCGAGCCCAAGTCGATGGGCGGCGGTGCCCAGGGTGAGTACTGCCACCACGACTTCAAGTCCCTCGAGAAACACGCCCTTAAAGGCGACGACGAATGCCACTCGGTCGCGCCCGGGCGCCGCTCCGTCAGCAGCGAGCGCCGCCACTTGCTTCTTGTAGATCGCGTCCTCGTCGTGCTTACCAAGAAATCCGCTTGAGCGAAGTATCGCCTTGCGCAACCACTGGAGACCGAAGATCAACAGCACGCCACCGACGATGAGACGCAGCGCATCAATCGGAACGCGCACCAGCGCAGGGCCGAACGCGCCCACCAGCGCCGCGAGTACAACGAGGGCCACCGCTGACCCCTGGAGCGCCGAGCGCCAACCGCGGGTGTGGCCGACCGCGAACACGATCGTGAGCGCTTCGACCATTTCGACGGCACAAGCGATGAACACCGCGACGACAAGTACGACGTCGCTCGACGAGACGGTGACACCGATCATGTTTGTGAAACTACAACGCGAATCGTCAACGTTCGCGACGGCGCAGTTCGTCCTCGACGGCTGCGGGATCGAGTCCGCGTCCGCGTAACAAGAGCAGCGTGTGAAACCACAGATCCGCCGCTTCGCTCACGACGCGCTGATCGTCTTCACCGAGCGCCGCGACGACGAGTTCTACCGCTTCTTCGCCGACCTTTCTGGCATTTTGACCCACGCCGGCGCTCAACTGCTGGTGCACGTACGACTCCTCATCATGGTCGGCTTCACGGCGAAGGATCTTTCGCCAGAGCCACGGCGTGAAGCACGACGTCGAACCCTCGTGGCACGTCGGTCCCTCAGCGTGCACTGTGACGAGCACCGCGTCCTCGTCACAGTCGAGCGCGAGGCCTGTCACGTGGAGCTCGTTGCCCGATGTCTCCCCCTTCTTCCAGAGACGCTGGCGCGAACGAGAGAAGAAGTGCACGAGTCCGCTCGACTGGGTGAGCTCGTAGGCCTCCTGGTCCATCCAGCCGAGCATCAAGACCCGTCCGGTCGCCTCGTCCTGCACGATGGCTGCTCGCAGCTCGTCACCCATAACCCTCCTTCAGGGGACGAAGCGCTACGCCGAGCGCTTCAATCTCGCGGCGAAGCGCGCCGAGCCCTCCCGGGTTCTCGTGGACGATCGACGCGATGAGTGCCGCGTCGGCAATCCGCAACGCGTCGGCCACGTGCTGCGCGCTGCCCGCACCGCCCGAGGCGATCACGGGCACGCTCACGGCGTCGCGCACCGCGATCGTCAGACGAAGGTCGTAGCCCCGGCGATGACCGTCGTGGCTGATCGAGGTGAGGAGGATCTCGCCCGCGCCGCGCTCGCATGCTTCGACGGCCCACGGCACCGTCGCAGTAGTCGTGGCCACCCGTCCGCCGTGCGTGTGCACGACGCCATCTCCGGCGTCGATCGCGACGACGACTGCTTGGGAGCCGTACCGATGCGCGATCGCGCTGATGAGCGAAGGATCGGCCAGCGCCGCGGTGTTGATCGAGACGCGATCGGCACCCGATTCGATGATGCGCGAGGCGTCCTCCACGGTTCGCACGCCCCCGCCCACGGTGAAGGGTATCGAGACGACGTCGGCGACGTGCTGAACGACCGACGTGATGGTCGATCGCTCTTCGGGAGTCGCGCTGATGTCGAGAAAGACCAGTTCATCGGCCCCGCCCTCGCTGTAGTACATCGCGAGTTCGACAGGGTCGCCCACGTCGCGCAGCTGCACGAAGCTCACGCCCTTGACGACGCGGCCGTGCGCGACGTCAAGGCAGGGAATCAGGCGCGGGAGAGGCATTGCTCCAGGAAGGCGAGGCCCGCGGGCCCGCTCTTTTCGGGGTGGAACTGAACACCGAGAAAGGGACCTCGGCGCACGGCGACAGTGACCCCATCGACGCTCGCCACGCCGTGGTCGCTTCTCGCTGCATAGGAGTGGGCGAAGTAGTAAGCCTCACCCCAGGGTTCGACGATCGACCAGCCGAGTCGCGGCACCCGGCCGTCACGCAGACGCACCACGTCGCCCGACAGCAGTCCGAGCCCGTTCACGCCGCCGTCCTCTTCGCTGCGCTCGAGGGCGAGCTGCATCCCCAAGCAGATCCCGAGCGTCGCACCACCGTGGCGATGGCGCTTGCGAAGCGCACTCGCCGCACCCGTCTCGTTCAGGTGTGCCATGGCGCTGCTCGCCGATCCGACGCCGGGCAGCACGACGAACTCGGCCTCTTTGATCGCTCGCGAGTCACTCGTCACAACACTCTCGTACCCAAGGTGCGTCAGTGCGGCGCGCACGGAGCGAGTGTTGCCAGCGCCGTAGTCGACGACCACGACGTTCACAGCGTGCCCTTGGTCGAGCGAACCAGGGAACCGTCCTTCTTCAGTGCTTGGGCGATCGCGCGTCCCACCGCCTTGAACGCCGCTTCGGCGACGTGGTGCGCGTTCTCGCCGGTGGCGGTCACGTGCAGCGTGATGCGCCCCGTCTGAACCAGCGACTGGAAGGCGTGCGTCACCATCCCCTCGTCGGGGGTCACGTCAATGTTGGCAGTGGCCCGGCCCGAGAGGTCGACGACCGCGTGCGCGAGCGCTTCGTCCATCGGCACTCGCGCCTCTCCGTAGCGAGTGAGACCTTTGCGATCGCCGAGGGCGCGGTCGAATGCCTCACCGAATGTTCGCATCATGTCTTCCACGGTGTGGTGGTCGCCCGTTTCAAGGTCGCCCACACCCTCGAGACGAAGGTCCATCCCGGCGTGAAAGGCGAGCTGTTGGAGCATGTGGTCATAGAAGCCCGCACCGGTGTTGACGAGCACTCGACCTTCACCGGGCACCCGGAGACGAATGCTCAACAAGGTCTCTGCGGTGTTGCGCTCGTGGCGCAAGTACTGCGTCGGCATCGGCGTGTCGAACAGGACACCACGCAAGGCGTCGAGAAGGAAGTCGTTGTCGATCTTGTCGCGCACGCTGACACGAAGCCCCCCGGGGTATGACCTCGTCACGGCGCCGTACGGCAAGAGCTGTTCGACGAGCTTCTCCGGCTCGTCCATCGGGATGAACAAGAAGTTGGTAAAAGAGCGCAGGGGTTCAAGGCCGAGTGCGGTGAGCTCGCTCGCGAGTCGGTCGCGTTCGGCGATGGTTGAGGAAACATCCGGCTCCTGAGCGATCGCTGTCAACGCGAGAGCCGCCGACAGCGCGGACACCGAGAGCGGCGCCTGACGAGAGGAGATCGCCGCCACGAGCTCTGGCGTTGCGAGCGCATAGCCGACTCGTGCGCCGGCGAGACCAAATGCCTTGGAGAAGGTGCGCAGGATGATGACGCCGTCGTCGAGCCGATCGAGGGCGTCGACACCCGCGTAGTCGGCGTACGCTTCGTCGATGACGAGCTGGCCGCCGACGTCAGGAATGTCGCACATCTCGCCGGTCGGGTTGTTCGGGCGGCAGACGAAGACGAGGTCGGCCTTCTTCGGATCATCGATCAGCGTCGCGCCCGCCATGATGGCCGCGTATCGATACATCGAATACGAGTACGCCGGCACCGTCGCGATCGTGCCGCCCTCGGCGAAGAGTCGAGCGAGCAGCACAATGAACTCGTCGCTGCCCGCGCCGAGAGCGACCTGTTCGAGATCGAGGTCGTGATAGCGCGCGATCGCTTCGCGCAGCGAAAGGTACCTGCCGCGGTCATACTCATTGATATCTGCGAGCGCGCGTGCCAACGCGGCCGGTCGAGCCGACGGCGGGGGCGCCGCGGCGACGTTGCCATCAAAACGGACGATCGATCGCGGGTCGATGCCCACTCGCTCGGCTAGAACCTCGGTGGACGGCGGCCACTGGTACGCCTCGAGGGCCACGGGCTTCATCGGCGCGCCGTCGCTTTGTGGGCGCTCATACCCTCGAGCTCGGCCAGCGCTTCGATGGTCGGCGCGAGTCGATCGAGTCCCTCTTTCGTGACGCGCTGGACCGTGACGGTCTTCATGAATCCTTCGAGGCCGAGGCCACCTGTTGACTTTGCCCAACCACCGGTCGGCAACACGTGGTTCCCACCCGTCGCGTAGTCACCCGCTGGCACCGGCGAGTAGGGCCCGACGAACACCGCGCCGGCGTTGCGGATACGCCCGGCGAGTGACTCGGCGCGTTCTCCCAATAGCGCGACGTGCTCGGCGGCGTACCCTTCGACTTCGGCGAGTGCCGCGTCGAGGTCATCGCCAACGCGCACCACGTGGCCCTTAGAGTCGGGGCCGTGCTCCATCTGTGCGGCGATCTCCTGGGCAATGATCACCTCGTCGACTCCCTCGTCAGCGACGACAACGATCTCGCTCGGTCCAGCCGGCAGATCGATGGCGACGTCGCGGCTCACGATGAGCTTGGCCGTGTTCACGGCGCCGCTTCCCGGCCCAAAGATCTTGTCGACGGGCGCGATCGACTCGGTGCCATACGCCATGGCGGCGATCGCCTGCGCGCCGCCAATCGCCCAGACCTCATCGATGCCGAGCAGCGCTGCGGTTGCAGCGACCGCCGGCGAACCGTTCGGAGGTGTGCAGACGACGATGCGTTCGACACCGGCCACCTGTGCAGGCACGGCCGTCATGATGAGGGATGACACCAGCCCTTTGGGCACGTAGATGCCGACCGAACGAAGCGGCGTCCAGCGACGTTCGAGCGTGACGCCGGGCGAGACCTCCATCAGCAGGTCGACCGGGCGTTGTGCGGCGTGCCAGGTGCGCACGGCTTCTGCGGCGGCGAGCACCGCGGCGGTGGGGATATCGCCGTACGCGCGAGCCCGTTCGGGCATCTCTGATGTCGTCGCATCGAAACGCTTCGACCACTCAGCGACGGCGGCGTCACCTCGTTCGCGCACGTCGCTCACGATCTCTTCGATCGTGAACGCTCGCTCAGTCTTCACCGGCGTGCTCACGGCACCATCCTCTCGATAGGCAGGGTCAGTATCGAGCTCGCGCCGGCCGCTTCGAGCCGTGGCAAGAGCGACCAGATGTCCGCCGCGGGCACGAGTGCGTGCACGGCAACGACGCCAGGCGTCGCGAGGTCCATGATCGTCGGCGAGCCGGCCGTGGGCAGGACCGCCGTCACTTCGCTCAGTCGGTCCTTTGCGACGTTGCAGAGCAGGTAACGGTTGGCCCGCGCGTTGATGACCGACCCGAGCACGGTTGTCAGCGTGCGTCGGGCCTCGAAGTCCTTGGAGTTGGTCCGTCCGATCAAGACGGCCTCAGACTCAAAGAGCACGCCGATCGAACGCAGGCCGTTGGTTCGCAGTGTGCTGCCCGTCGAGACGAGGTCGACGATCGCGTCAGCGAGTCCGAGGCGCGGAGAGATCTCGACTGACCCCGCGACAGCGACGATCTCCGCGTTGACTCCGCGCTCGGCGAGGAGCTTTGACGTGATGCGGGGGTGCGAGGTCGCGATGCGTCGACCCTCCAGGTCTTCGATGCGCGTCGCCTTGTCTTCGTTCGATACGGCAGCCTGCAGCGAACAGGTACCGAAGCCCAATCGAAGCAGCACCTCGACGTTGCACTCGCGTTCGTGGATGAGGTCGAAGCCCGTGATGCCACAGTCAACGACGCCGTCTTGGACATACTCGGGTACGTCGTCAGCGCGCACGAACAGCAGGTCGATGTCGGCGTTTCGACAGTGAGCTTGGAGCATGCGCTCCCCCGGCTCTTGCGGCGAGACGCCACTTGCTTCGAGCAGCGACCACGAAGGTTCGCGCAGGCGGCCCTTCGAGGGAAGGGCCATGGTCAAACGGCGAGTCATCGCGGTCTCCTCTTTAATACGGCTCGGTAGCCACCCTCTCCATGGTGCAGCCACTGGGCGACGCGGGTGATCGTCGCCGTCGAGGCTCCGGTGCGGCGGGAGATCTCGTGGTAGGGCACGCCGTCATCGACAAGGCGGGCCACCTGCAGACGTTGGCCCATGGCGTCGAGCTCGTTCGAGGTGCACAGGTCGCGCAAGAATGCGGCGACGATGACGGGATCGCGAAGGTGAGCGACGGCTTCGACGAGCTCATCGAACCTCGTAGCGGTCTCAGGGGAAGCGTCGGCTGCAACAACTTTTCCACTGGTCATTTTAGCATGTTAGTATGCTAATTCGCTGATATGCAAATTATCCCCGCCCTCGATCTGCTCGGCGATGACGCCGTTCGCCTCGAGCAGGGCGACTACGAGCGCGTCATCTTCCGCCAGCCCCTCGAGGATTTCATGGCTCGGCTTGTTGCGACGGAGCCCGCGCTCATTCACGTGGTCGACCTCGAAGGCGCCCGTGACGGAGCGTTGCGACCCGCCGTGATCGAACGATGCCGACAGGCCGCGGGCTCGATCCCCCTCCAAGTCTCGGGCGGCATTCGCACCATCGACGCCGCACGGCGCGCGCTCGACGCGGGCGCGGCGCGCGTCATCGTCGGGACGGCGCTCTGGGATAACGACGGAGCGATGTTCGAGTTCGTTGACGCACTCGGCGACCAACTCCTCGCTGCGCTTGACGTGCGCGAGGGCCGACTCGCGGTGCGTGGATGGGTCGAGAGCTCGCCGGTCAGCTTCACCGACGCACTCGCCCGGTGCTCTGCGGCCGGCGTCGCGCGTCTCCACGTCACCGCGATCGATCGCGACGGCACCCTTCGCGGCCCAGATCTCGCGCTGTACGAAGAGGCGTGCGCCAGTGGCATACCCGTGGTCGCTGCGGGCGGCGTTCGTGACGACCGCGACGTCGCCGAGCTAGCGGCAGTGGGATGCGAGGCAGTGGTGATGGGCCTTGGATATCTGGCCCGGCTTGGACGGTGATGCCACACCGCAAGCCTCTCGCCTGAGTACGGACGTTTGAGCGCAACGGCAGCAGCCACGACGCCACTTAATTAGTCACTACAATAATTAGTGTATGAAACGAGTAGAAGCAACCACCGAGGCGCTTCCTTCATCGCTGGTCGATGCCGTCCTTTCAGCGAGCCGCGTCTTCGTGGCCATCGCGGTGCGATCGCTCGCCGATACCTCAGAAGAGGTGACGCTCGCCCAATACCGAACGCTCGTCGTTCTCGCATCGCGCGGTCCCCAGACGTTGGCGGGTCTCGCCGCGAACCTCGAGGTGACGCCCGCGACTGCAACGAGGATGTGCGACCGTCTGGTGCGAAAGGGCCTCATTCACCGTACACACGAACGCAGCGACCGACGGGCCGTACGCCTTGATCTCACGACATCGGGCAAAGAGCTCGTTGACGCCGTAACGCGTCGTCGCCGACGAGAGATCCGGTTGCTGCTCAAAACTGTCCCGGTCGTCGAGCAGTCCGCGCTCGTGCACGCCTTGAATCTTCTCACTCAGCTGGGCGGCGAAGTGCCTGAGCAGGACTGGTCGACCGCCTGGCACATATGATCGCGGGCTTCCTCACGTCGCTGCAGTCCTGGCATCGTCGGGCGCTCCAGTGGCTGCAGACGTCCGCCACGAAGTGGCTGGCGTCGACGACCTACGGACAGAAGTGGCTCGTGCTCGGCGCGGTGATCGGTATCGTGTCGGGACTCGGCGCCGTGGTGTTCTTCGAGGCGCTCAAGGTGTCGACGCATCTCCTGTTGATGAAGCTCGGCGGATATAACCCGGGCGGGCCCAGAGCTGAGACTGGTGTTCGGCCCTCAACGCACTTCCCCCGCCCGTGGGCCATACCGCTCGTCGCAGGAGGTGCGGCGTTGGTCGGTGGGGTCCTCGTGTACCGATTTGCACCGGACGCTGAAGGTCACGGCACGGACGCGGCGATCGAGGCAGTGCACCACAATCCGCGAGGTATCCGGATTCGCACAGTCGTGGTGAAGATCGTGGCGTCCGCGCTCACCATCGGATCCGGTGGCTCGGCGGGTCGCGAGGGTCCGACGGGACAGATCAGCGCAGGCTTTGGTTCGCTCATCTCGCGTATCTTCGACCTCAGCCCGAGTGACTCGCGCGTCGCGGTCGCGAGCGGCATCGGCTCCGGCATCGGTTCGATATTTGGCGCGCCACTCGCCGGAGCCGTGCTCGCCACTGAGATTCTTTATCGCGACGACTTCGAAGTTGAGGCGCTTCTGCCGTCCTTCATCGCGTCCTTTGTGGGATATGCCGTGTGGGGAACCTTTGAAGGCTTCGGACCCCTGTTCGGCTTCGTCGGCAATTACACCATGACCAGCGCGGTGCCGCTGCTGTGGTTCGCGCTCATCGGTGTACTGGGCGGCGGAGTTGGACTGCTGTACGCGAAGGGCTTTTACGGCATCGCCGAGCTCTTCGAGCGGCTGCCCGTCCCGCGCTGGGTTCGACCCGCCATTGGCGGCGTGCTCGTCGGCTGCATCGGCCTCGCCGTTCCCGAGGTGCTCGGCACCGGATACGGGTGGATCCAGGAGTCGCTCGGCGAACGACTCCTCGGGATTCCTCTGTGGATCGTCCTCATCGTTCCGTTCGCTCGTATTCTCACCACGGGGCTCTCGATCGGTTCAGGTGGTTCGGGCGGCATCTTCGGTCCGGGCATGGTGATCGGCGCTTTCCTCGGGGCTGCCGTGTGGCGGCTCTTCGAGCCCTTCGCGCCGGGCGTCGGGCACAGCCCAGCGCCCTTTGTCATCGTTGGCATGATGGCGTGCTTCGGCAGCATTTCTCGGGCGCCGCTCGCGATCATGTTGATGGTCGCCGAGATGACGGGCACGCTCACGCTGATCGTCCCCGCCATGGTCGCCGTTGGCATCGCCACACTCATCGTGCGTCGCAACGACGACACGATCTACCGCAGCCAGCTTCGAACGCGCGCCGACGCACCCGCTCATCGCCTTCTCAGCGGGCTGCCGCTACTCGCGAGGATTCCCGTCAACGAGGCAATGTCAGCGCCGCGATGCGTGCTGCACGACCGTGACACAGTCAGCCAAGCGATCGACTTCCTCGTCGAGGCAGATGTCACGTCCGCTCCTCTGGTCGATGACGACGGCCGATTCTTGAGCCAGGTGTCGACGGAGCAGCTTCGCGCATCGAGTGCGCACGCGGTCATCGCGACGACCCCGCTCGTCGAGCCGACCTGGGCACCCGTGCGCGAAAGTCAGCACCTCGACGTCGTTCTCGAATCGCTCGCCACATGGCGCGCCCACTGGCTTGCGGTCGTCGACGATGAGCGTCGGGTCATTGGCATCGTCGGCGTCACCGACCTGGTCCGCGCCTATCGCACCACCGTTCGCGAACGACTCGCCGCGGCAACGATGAGCGGCGATGACGCGGGACTCTCGGAACTGTACGTGGCCAGCTCGTCGCCCCTCGCTGGCCTCTCACTTCGAGCGGCTCCCCTGCCCCCGCGAGCCTTCATCCTCGCGGTGGAACGCGACGGAACGTCGAGCGTGCCGTCGGGTGACAGCACGCTCGAAGCGGGCGACCGACTCACTGCGCTCGGCGATCCCGAGGGACTCCAGGCGCTGCGAGCCCTCGCAGAAGGACTACACCGCTCCTGAGGCCACCAACGGCGTCGTCGGCTTCTGCGTTCCACCGGCGGGTTCGACCGTCACGGCGAGCGATGACGGTCCGGGCGAGCTCGCTAGCGTAAACGCCGCATGGTGGGGCGAAGAGCCGATCACGCCGATGGAGACCGCTTTGCCCGCGACGACGCCCCACAATTGATAGGTCTCGCTCGATGGCAATGAGGGCATCTTCGAGCTGACGAGGTACCCCGTCCCGTCGCTCAGAAGGACGAACGTCGCGAGCTCTTGATCCGCCCGCCCAGTCAATGTCACCAGACGGTGGCCCGGCGTGGCGAGTGCCTGGTGAACGACGCTCGTACCCATCGCGCGCTGAAGATTCGCCACCTGATTGTTCTCGCTTGACAGATTGATCGACAGCGCGAGAATGGCAGCCGCGGCGGCGAGGAGCGTCGTCGCGACCACCACTCTCGCTCGACGCACGACACGCCGGGCGTGCCGTGCGTCAGACGCCGGATATTCGGTGAGGAGGCGCGGCAGAGTCACTACGTCGCGTTCGGTGTCATAGAGACGCCCGGCAATCTTGTTCCATAGACCTTCGGGCGGCGATTCAATCGTGTTGCCGAGTGCGGTGGCGACCTCGCGGAGTCCATCAAGTTCGCTCTGACACTCGGCGCAGGTTTCGACGTGTGCCTCCACCTCCGCGCGTGCGTCGTCGTCAAGGGCGTCAAGGGCCAGCGGCGCGAGCAGTTCGGAGGCGTCGTCGTGACTCATCGGTCCGCTCCTTCAATCCCGTGGCGCGCCAGGTCGCGACGCATTCGTCGCATCCCATTTCTAATTCGACCCTTGACGGTTCCTTCGGGTTCGTCGAGGATCTGGGCCACCTGCACGTAGGTGTGGCCTTCGAAGTAGGCGAGCTCGATGGCGCGACGCTCCTCGACCGGCAGTTCGCGAAGCGCGCGCAACACCTCATCCGAGATCACCACGTCCCACGCTTCGCGGTGCACGTCGTAGCTGGCGTTCGCCGTTTTCGCGGCATCGTTCATCTCGCGCCGACGAGACGCGTTCAGTGAACGAATGAGGTCAACGGCGCGGGCGTGGGCCTGGGTGAGCAGGAACGAGCGCAGCGTTCCTCGCGCCGGGTCGAAACGCTCGGGCTGATTCCACAGCCGCAGGAAGATCTCCTGGGTGACATCTTCCGCCTCAGTCTGATTGTTGAGGACGCGTCGCGCAAGGCCGAAGACCGCGCCGCCGTGGCGTCGATAGATCTCAGCGAGCGCGACTTCGTCGTAGCGCGCGACGAGCGTGACGAGCTGCGCGTCGCTCGCTTCGCCGAGGTCACCCATACCTCTCCTATTCGGCGCCGACTCGATGTTGGATGTCGCGACTGATGACCCGACAGTAGTGGGCACCGCCTTCTCCTTGATGAAGGGCTGAAAATCCGACATCCAAGCCCGCCTTGGCGCCGAACAACTCAGTGCCCAACCGATGGAGTCGTGATGACCGCAGCCACGAAGATCCGCCGATTCGCCGGCGGCTCTGCGGTTCGTAGGTGACCGGCGCCGCCTCGCCCTCCCCCAGCCCCGAGGGCGAGGCGGCGTTAGAGTCGCCACGTGACGGCAGACATCGAGCAGCGTGTCCGCGAGATCTGCCTGTCGCTGCCCGAAGCGAGCGAGCGTGAGAGCCACGGCTCACCTGCGTTCTTCGCGTCCAAGCAGTTCGTCATGCTGTGGCCGCACGGTCATCACGATCACGAGTTCCCTCACCTGTGGTGCGCCGCCCCCGAGGGAGCACAGACTGGCCTCATCGAGAGCGACCCGGCACGGTTCTTCCTCCCGCCCTACGTCGGTCACCGTAGGTGGCTGGGCGTTCGACTCGATGGCGACATCGACCTCGACGAAGTCGAAACGCTCTGCGTCGAGGCGTATCGATGTGTCGCGACGAAGCGCCAGCTCGCGCTGCTCGACGAATCGTCGTGACGAGTTAGTCGTCCTGGGTCTTGACGCACCCTGCACAACGCCCAAGGACCGCGAAGTGTCTCGGGTCGATGACGAACTGATAGTCACGCTGGGCCGTTTCGGCAAGGTCTTCAAAGATCCCCTCGGGCGCTTCGAATGCCATGCCGCAGTGCTCGCAGACAAGGTGTCCGTGCGTGTCGGACGCGAGATGGTAGGTCGCGGGACCGTGACCGAGGTGGGCGTGCACGATGATGCCCATTCGCTCGAGCTCCTCGAGATTGCGGTAGATCGTCGACAGGTGCACGTCCGGGGCGACACGTTGGACCTCCGCGGCGAGCTCTTCTGCCGTGTGGTGGGAGCTCTCTTCGAACAGGCAGCGAAGCAACACGCGCCTCGACGTCGTCGCCCGCCCGCCACTTTCACGCAGCAAGTCGAGCACCTCGTCGACGCGCGCATCGATGTCGGTCGTCGAGCTCGATTTACGCACGCGTGAGCGCATAGTGACAGGATAGCCAACTAAATGCGTGCTGATGGTTGTTGCATCCAGGTCGTGTTTGTGTCAGGATTTCTCGAGGGCCGGGCGAAGGGAGACGTGTGAGCAGACGACGCACATCCCGTGAATCGGTGCCGTGCACTCGAACCGCAACGGACGCTCGATGACGACGCTCGAGCGACCGACGACGAATCGGCTGGCGACACTTCGCCGATCGCTCAGTCCTGAAGAGTGGCGCCGCGCGAGCTGGATGTTCGGTTCGATCCTGGCGCTGCACGTGATCGGCTTTGGCATCTTCATTGCCTTCGTCGTGCCCGGTCACTACAAGGGACTCGGTATCGGCGTCAGCATCCTCGCCTACACCCTCGGCGCCCGCCACGCATTCGACGCCGATCACATCTCTGCGATCGACAACACGACGAGAAAGCTCATGGCCGAGCGCCAGGGTGTCGAGGGCGCTCGCCGACCGCTGAGCGTCGGCTACTACTTCTCCCTCGGCCACTCGACCATCGTCGTGGCCATTGGCTTCGGGCTGATCATCGCTGAAAAGGCCGTTTACGGCGCGGTGTCGAACAGCCATTCGGGGCTCGAACAGTTCGGCGGCGTCGTGGGCACGATCGTCTCCGCCTGCTTTTTGTACTTGATCGCGCTACTCAACATCGTCATCCTGGCCGGCATCATGAAGGTCTTTCGCTCGATGCGCGATGGCTCCTACGACGAAGCCGAGCTCGAGCGTCAGCTCAACAATCGCGGCCTGATGTTCCGATTCTTCGGGCCGTGGATGCGCGCGATCAAAAAGGAGTGGCAGATGTACCCGGTCGGTGTCGTCTTCGGGCTGGGCTTTGACACGGCCACCGAAGTCGCCCTGCTCGCCACGACGGCCTTGCTCGCTTCAAAGGCACTCCCCTGGTACTCGATCATCTGCCTGCCCATCCTGTTCACCGCCGGCATGTCGCTTCTCGACACCCTCGACGGATGTTTCATGAACATGGCCTACGGCTGGGCGTTCTTCAATCCGGTGCGCAAGATCTACTACAACCTCGCGATCACCGGCCTTTCGGTCGCAATCTGCTTTTTCATCGGCACGATCGAGGTTCTCGGGCTCCTACCCACGGAACTTGGCTGGAAGGGCGGCTTCTGGCACTTCATGGAGAACTTCAACATCAACGCGGCGGGCTTCATCATCGTGGGCATGTTCATCGTGACCTGGGGAGGCGCCATGGTGATCTGGCGCATTGGGCACATCGAAGAGAAGTGGTCATCGCGATTGAAGGACGGCCCCGGCAATGAAACGTCGTGGTCCTCGTCGGCGATCTCTGATTAGCTGGATCGACGTGGATCCGAACTACACACGCAGCGAACCGCTCGAGATCCTCGACGCATACGAGTCGACCATCGGGGCCGAATAGCTACGGGAGCGCTGTGGCGAGCGGGAACTGCAATACCGCGGTGAGGCCGCCGCCCGGCGTGTCTTCAAGACGAACCTCGCCGCGGAGCAGATCCAAGAAGTCGGCCATGACGGTGAAACCGAGGTTGACGTCTGCACCGTGATCACCGCTGCGCGACACCGGTTCGAAGATGGTCGCGCGCCGTGCGGGCTTGATGCCAGGACCGGTGTCGATGACGAGCAGCTCAACGCCGTCGTTTGTGGCGCCCGCGGTGATGCGAAGCGGCCGGTCGTTCGGCGTGAAACGAATGGCGTTCGCAACCACGATCGAGAGGACGCGCTGCGCCATCTCGGGGTCGGTGTTGATCCGCGGCAGATCGTTCGGTACGTCAACTGCGATCGATCGCCCCTCCGCGTGGAGCTCGACGAGCGTCTGATCGACCAGTGGTCGCACGGTCACCAACGAGAAGTGCGGCACCACGCTGCCGCCCTCGAGCCGGCCGAGGTCGCTCAGATTCTTCACAACTCTCGTCAGTCCCTGCACTTCGGACTCGATGGCGAGCAGTCGTTCACGCTGGACGCGAACGGGCGCGGTGGCGCCCCCGTCAAGAAGCGACGTGACCTTGAGCTGAATCGCCGACAGGGAATCGGTGAGGTCAGTCGAGACAGCCTTCATCAGTCCTGAGCGCTTTGCTCCGCTGTCGGCGAGCGCACGAAGCTGCGCTGCCTCCTCTGCGCTGCGCACCACGCGCAATCCATTGGCAACGCGACCCGCGAATGCGCTCACGAGCTGGCGATCCTCTCCATCGAGCGAAGCGCCCTCGAGGGCGAGTTCGTAGTCGTCGTCGATGGGAAAGCGCGCCGCCGTCTCGATGTCGTGGGGCGGCTCGCCACTCGCGACGTCGCTCACCCAGGCACCGTCACGATGAGTGATGATCGCGACGCTGGTGGCGTCGAAAACCGCCCGGAGCGAGTCAAGCAAAGGCAACAAGCCCTCGTGCGACGAGCCAGTGGTAACGACGGCGCTCGCAAGGATCTGAGCCTCGGCGCGGGCGCGCTCTGCTTCGAAGGAGCGACGAGTGAAGCGACTCACGAGCACACTCGCGGCTACAGCGAAGACGAGGTATGCCACAAGCGCGACGAAGTCGTCCGGGCGCGACACCGACAGCGTGTGAATAGGAACGATGAAGTAGTAGTTCTCGAGCAGGTAGGCGGCGAGCCCGGCGACGATGCCCACAACTGCACCGCCCAGCGTGGCCAGTCCGAGGACGATCACGAGGTAGACGAGGAAATCGGTGGAGAGCGAGAGACTCGAACGGAACTCGGAAAGTATCCAGGTAAACAGTGGCAACGCGGCGGCGGCACAGGCCAATCCGGAAAGACGCCGACTCCAGCGCACCGGGCCCTTCTGGCGTCGGGCGTGCACGTGCTTGGGCTGGTCTCGATCGATGGAGATCACGTGCACGTCGAGGTCGGGCGTGTGGCGCATCACGTTTTGGATGACGCCGCCGAAGGGTCGATACCACGTGCGCGAATGGCTCGAACCAAGGATGATCTGCGTACCCCGCTCGGATCGAGCGAACGCGACGAGCGCCGTCGCGGTGTCGTCGTCGACGATCTCACGGTATTTGCCCTCGAATTCAGCGACGAGCTCTTGTGCCAGCGACGTGTCGACGTTCCCGTGTCGCGTACTGTCAGCGGGCACGACGTGGACGGCGATGATCTCCGCACCCGTGCGCGAGGCGATGCGGGCAGCCCGTCGAAGGAGGATCTCGTCGGAGGGATCGCCGATCACCCCAACGATCAACCGCTCGCGCGTTTCCCAGGTTTCGGCGATCTCGTGCTCATCTTGATAACGCTGGAGCGCGTCTTCGACTCGATCAGCGAGCCACAACAGCGCGAGCTCGCGCAAGGCGCTCAGGTTGCCGACGCGGAAGTAGTTCGACAGCGACGCGTCGATCTTGTCGGCCGTGTAGATGTTGCCGTGTGCCATGCGTCGGCGCAGCGCCTCGGGCGTGATGTCCACGAGCTCGATCTGCTCGGCGCGGCGCACGACGGAGTCGGGCACGGTCTCTTGTTGCGTGATCCCGGTGATCTTGTCGACAACATCGTTTACCGATTCGAGGTGCTGAATATTGACCGTGGTGATGACGTCGATGCCAGCCTCGAGCATCGCTTCGACGTCCTGCCACCGTTTCTCGTGGGTGGCGCCCGGAGCGTTGGTGTGGGCGAGCTCGTCGACAAGAACTACCTCAGGCTTTCGCGCGAGCACACCCTCCAAGTCCATCTCTTCGAGTGTGGCCCCGCGGTACTCGTAGGTCACGCGCGGCACGATCTCAATATCGCGCACCAGCGCGTCGGTCTTCGGCCGATTGTGCGTCTCGACGTAGCCGATCACGACGTCCGTACCGCGCTCGCGCCGACGCCACCCTTCGTCGAGCATCCGGTAGGTTTTGCCGACACCGGGCGCGGAGCCCAGATAGACCCGCAGCTGGCCGCGTGCCACGAGCTACGCGCTTTCCATGGCGGCGACGTCCATTTAGGCCGCTCGCACGTCGCTCGCGATGGCCGCGCCCACCACACTCGCGAGGAGCACCGCGACGATGCGACGCTCGCGCGAGATCGGTTCGCCGGGCGTCGGCGTGATCACAAAGCGCCCGAATGCTCGCCCGCGCCACTCGGCCACGATCTCTGCTTGGGGGCCAGGTATGCCGATCTCGCTCACCGGCCACTCCATCCCGACATGATGGACGTCGCCGTTTTGCATGATGCGCGCCATGGGGGGGTTCGACGGCTGTCGTTCGAATTGGCAGTCACGCAAGGTGAGCAGCGGCACGAGCGATGAGATGGCTTGCTCGATGACGGCCGAACTCGGCGCCCGGCGATTCGCGACTTCGGTCAGCTCGCGCACCATGTCAACGTACTCGGACTCTTCTGCAGACGCGATGAAGTGGTGGCGGCTCCGGGCCGCGAGCTCGGACACCATCAGACCAACGACGAGGAGACATATCGTCGTTTCGACGTCATGTTGGTGATTGATGTAGAGGCGATCATACGGGCGCGTCAAGAAGAAGTCATACCAGAGCGCCGATGAGGCACTGGCGACGAAACCCGTGAAGCGAGTGCCGGCTACCGCCAGAGCGACGATTGCGGCGACGAAGATGAGGGCCGCGGCCGCGCCGGCGAACTCGGTTCGCGACGGCACCAGCGCAAGGGCGATCGCGAGAGGGGCCACCAGCGCGACCATGAACATCACCCACGAGCGGTAGCGTTGGAACAGCCTCAACGACGGCCTCTCTTTCTTCGAACTACTACTTCTCGAGCTTGGCTAGACCTTCGTTCAGCTGCAACACGTCGATGTACTGAGCGCCGAGGAATCCCCATTGTGGGGAGTTGGTGTAGTTCGCGATGAGCTTCTTCAGCGTCGACGACGAGAGTCCCGTCGCCTTTGACACCATCGGGATCTGCACGATCGCGTCTTGCTTGGAGATGTCCGGGTCGTAGCCACTGCCCGAAGTGGTCACGAGGTCCGGTGTCGGGTCAACGCCCCGTGCGTGCCAATACTTCACGAGATCCTTCGTGTAGTCGAGCAGTTTCTGCGAACGAGGACCGAAACTGGTGGAGCCAGATTCGCCCGGGACGCCGTTCAAGACCAGCGGGTCGTCGCCGGGGTGGCCGAGCGGGCTCGGGTTGTTCTTCTCGGTATTCGAGTAAGGGCCGAGGTCGTCAGGACGACCTTGGAAGACACAGCTGCCTAAGGGGTGACCTGGACACTTCGTCAGGTTCCACGGCTGACCGATCAGCGTCGAGCCGTCGGTCGTCAGCGACCCGTCAGCTTGATGCTTGAACAGCAGCTGCGAGACGCCAGTGCCGGCGAATGCGTAGACGAAGCCAAAGAAGACCAGGCAGATCACGCACATCACGAGCGACCGGCGAAGGTGTACCAACATGTCAATTCCTCTATTAGTAGGCGTGCAGCGCGACGAGCACGAGGTCGATGAGTTTGATGAAGATGAACGGCACGATGACGCCGCCCACTCCATAGATCAAGACGTTTCGGCGCAAGATGACCGACGACCTGGATGCGCGGAACTTCACGCCGCGCAGTGCGAGCGGTATGAGCGCAATGATCACGAGCGCATTGAAGATCACGGCCGAGAGCACCGCGCTCTGTGGGCTGTGCAGGTGCATGATGTTGAGCGCCTTGAGGGGATTGCTCTTCGAGTGATACGTGACGACGAAGAGCGCAGGGATGATCGCGAAGTACTTCGCGATGTCGTTCGCGATCGAGAAAGTGGTGAGTGAACCACGCGTGATGAGCAGCTGCTTTCCGATCTCGACGACGTCGATCAGCTTGGTCGGATTGGAGTCGAGGTCGACCATGTTGCCCGCCTCCTTGGCGGCCGTGGTACCGGTATTCATCGCGACCCCGACGTCGGCCTGAGCGAGCGCCGGCGCGTCGTTCGTACCGTCGCCCGTCATCGCCACGAGCTTGCCGCCCTCCTGCTCCTGCCTGATGAGCGCCATCTTGGCTTCGGGTGTGGCTTCGGCGAGGAAGTCGTCGACGCCCGCTTCTTGAGCGATCGCGGCGGCCGTCAACGGGTTGTCGCCGGTAATCATGACGGTACGAATGCCCATCTGGCGCATTTCGTCGAACTTTTCGCGAATTCCCTGCTTCACCACGTCCTTCAGCTCGATGACGCCAACGATGTCGGGGCCGTCCGCGACGACCAGCGGCGTCGAGCCGGCGCGCGAGATGCGCTCGACGATGGCATCGAGGTCCGAGGGGACCGCCCCCCCGAGCTCGGTAACCCATCGCTTCACGGAGTCGCCCGCACCCTTGCGAATCTCGCGTGCGCCGATGTCGAGGCCCGACATGCGCGTGGTCGCTGTAAAGGGGATGAAGGCGTGGTCACCCTCCAGCTGGCGCTCTCGGATGCCAAAGCGCTCTTTGGCGAGTACCACAATGGAGCGACCTTCGGGAGTCTCGTCGGCCAGTGATGCCAGCTGAGCCACGTCGGCCACCTCTTGCTCGGTGTGGTCGCTGACGGGGTAAAACCCCGACGCCATGCGGTTGCCCAGCGTGATCGTGCCGGTCTTGTCAAGCAACAGCGTCTGCACGTCGCCTGCCGCCTCGACAGCCCGTCCGCTCATGGCGAGCACGTTTCGCTGGACGAGCCGGTCCATGCCTGCGATGCCGATCGCCGAAAGGAGCGCGCCAATGGTCGTCGGGATGAGGCACACCAAGAGGGCGACCAACACCACGATTGACACCGACGCATCGGCATAGTTGGCGAACGGCACGAGCGTGACGACGACCGGGATGAAGATGATGGTCAAAACGGCGAGGAGGATGGTGAGCGCAATCTCGTTGGGCGTCTTTTGCCGGTTCGCGCCTTCGACGAGGGTGATCATTCGGTCGATGAAGGTGTGCCCACGTTCGGCAGTAATGCGAACGACGATGCGGTCGCTGAGCACTTTTGTGCCACCCGTTACCGCCGAGCGGTCGCCGCCGGATTCGCGGATTACGGGTGCCGACTCGCCCGTAATCGCCGACTCGTCGACCGAAGCGATGCCCTCGATGATCTCGCCATCTGAGGGGATGACATCGCCCGCTTCGCACACGACCAGGTCGCCCTTGTTGAGGTTGGCAGCGGGGACGAGCTCCTCGGTTCCATCGGCCTTGAGACGGCGCGCTTCGGTCTCTGATCGCATCTTCCGCAGGGTGTCCGCTTGAGCCTTGCCACGGCCTTCAGCCATGGCCTCAGCGAAGTTCGCAAAGATCACGGTCAGGAACAACCAGATCGTGATCGACCATGTGAACGTGCTCGGGTGCGCGCAGGCTTCAACAAACGTGATCACCGAGCCGATGAGCACGACGAACATGACGGGATTCTTTAACTGGACCCTCGGGTCAAGCTTCCTGAAGGCGCCCTTCAACGCCTCGCGGAGTATGGGCCCGTCGAAGAGCCCCTTCGCCTGGGCGACGCCGTGTGGCTCCGAGGGCGTCGCTGTTTGGTTGAGCACGGTTGTCATTAGAAGAACCTCATGTGGCTGAACTGCTCGAGCACGGGGCCGAGCGAGATGGCAGGAAAGAATGTCAGTCCACCAATGATCAAAATGACACCGATGGTGAGCCCGACGAACATGCCGTTGTCGGTGCGGAAGGTGCCGAGCGACTCGGGCACCACATCTTTTGCGGCCAGGGACCCGCCAAGGGCGAGGGCCGGAATCATGATCCCGAAGCGACCAATGAACATGTCGATGGCGCCGATGATGTTGTAAAACGGCGTGTTCCCGGTCAGCCCGTCGAAGGCCGAGCCGTTGTTGTTGCCCTGGGACGTGAGACCGTACAAAATCTCCGTGAACCCATGAGGACCGGCGTTCTCGGGTCCCGCGCGACCGACCACGAGCGACACCGCGATCGCGGTCAAGATGAGCACCACCATGGGCATCACGAGCGAGCCGAGGCCGGCGAGCTTCACCTCCCTCGCCTGGATCTTCTTACCTAGATATTCCGGTGTTCGTCCGATCATTAATCCGCCGATGAACACCGCGATGACCGCGTAGATCAGAAGGGTGTAGAGCCCGCTACCTGTGCCGCCCGGAGAGACCTCGCCAATCATCATCCCGGTGAGCAGTCCGAGTCCACCTATCGGGTTGAACGAGTCGTAGGAGGCGTCGGCCGAACCGGTCGAGGTACTGGTCGACGAGACGCCGAACAGTGCGCTTGACGTGTCGCCGAAGCGGACCTCGCCGCCTTCGGTGTTCCCTACCGTCGCGTGGATGCCCGCGGCCGCGACCGCTGGGTTGTTCTGGTGCTCCGCGGCGGCGGTGTAGCCGACCCACACGCCAAAGAGGATGGTCATGACGGCGAGCAGCGCGAAGCCGTGTTTGATGCTTCCCACCATCTTGCCGAAGGTGTAGGTCAAGGCGACCGGTATCGACAGCAGCAGCACGATCGAGAGGAAGTCAGTCAATCCAGTCGGGTTTTCGAACGGGGTCGCCGAGTTGGCATTCAAGAACCCTCCGCCGTTGGTGCCGAGCTGCTTGATCGCCTCCATGAAGCCGATCGGACCGCGAGCGATCGTCTGGGTGACGCCATTCAAGACATCGTGGAAGCTCGCGGTACCCGCCAACGTCTCCACGGCGCCTTGGCCGACGAAGATGATGCCGAATACGAACGCGATCGGCAGCAAGATGTAGAACATGCAGCGGGTGATGTCGACCCAGAAGTTGCCAATCGTCGGCGACTTGCGACGCGCGAATCCACGCACCATGGCGATGGCGACGGCGATGCCAACCGCCGGTGAGACGAACTGCTGGACCGTCAGGGCGCCAATTTGGGAAAAGTACGACATCGTTGTCTCGCCGCCGTAGTTCTGCCAGTTCGTGTTGGTCACGAACGAGACGCCGGTGTTGAAGCTGAGGGCGGAGCCGACTGCGCCAAAGTGCTGAGGGTTGAGCGGTAAGGAACCTTGAAGGCGAATGATCACATAGGTGAAGATGATCGAGACACCCGAAAACACGATCATCGCGCCGGCGTAGCGCTTCCAGGTCTGCTCTTGCTCGGGGCTCGTGCCGAGCATCCGGTAGATGGGGCGTTCGACGAAGCCGAGCCAATGGACGCGACCCTCGAAGACGGCGGCCATATAGGAGCCGAGGTAGCGCCACGCAAAGCCCAGCGCCACAACGAGCAGGACGATGGTAAAGAAGAAACCCATTAGAACTTCTCGGGTTTGAACATGGCGTACCCGAGGTACGCGAACATGATCACCGAAATGACAAGGAGGATGATCTGTGAGTAGCTCATACCTTGTCGAGAACCTTGATGAGGCCCAGCGCCGCGAGCGTCAGCCCGACAATGCCCAGGATTGAGAGGAAATCTGCCATGGACTCCATACAACTTGGGCGATTCTGAAGAGAATCTTCAATTCGTCTTAGGCGTCTTCATTTTCTCTTCATTTTCCGCTTTCGCCTCGTCTGCGATTTTCGGACGATACTTACAGCGTGCGACGACGTCTGTGGGGTTCGATCGTGGGCGTGGCGAGCGCACTCGCGATCGGTGGTGTGTTCCTCCCGTTCAGATCGCATATCGGCTCGTCGACCATGGCGTTAGTCCTCGTCATCCCCGTCGTCGTCGGCGCCGTCGTGGGTGGTTTCACCTCGGGAGCGGTGAGTGTCGTCGGTGGGTTTTTGGTCTACGACTTTTTTTTCATTCCGCCGTACGGGACGCTCCGCGTCGGCGCCGCTCGAAACTGGATTGCCCTGGTCGTCTACGTCGTGGTGATGCTGATCGTCGCTCGGGTGGTCGACATCCTCGACACCACGCGAACCACGGCGCGACGAACCGAAGACGTCATGCGTCGCGTGTCAGAGATGTCCGAGCTACTCGTCGCCGACCAGCCGATCGACGTCCTCTTGAGGAACATCGTCACTATCGCGCAGACCGTCTTTGGGGTGCCGGGCGTGTCGCTGCTCGAACTCGAGCATGGCCGCCTCGTCGTGGTGGCCACCGCCGGTGAGCCATTGACACCCGAAGAGCTCTACCAACTCGACCCTCACTCGGGACATCCCGTTCGCGTCGGCACGTCGCCTGGTGAGTCCAATGAGCTTCGCACGATCGCGCTCTCACCCTCCGGCCGGCCCATCGGTATCCTCGCGATGCGCGGCGTCCCCATCCTCGACACCGACCGCGCAGTCTTGAGCACCTTCGCGAATGACGCGGCGCTCGCTCTCGAACGTGCGCAACTGCGAGAGCAGGCCCTGCGTACGGCACTTCTCGAAGAGGCCGACCGCTTTCGCCGAGGCCTGCTCGGTGCGGTCTCCCACGACCTGCGCACCCCCCTCGCCACCATCAAAGTCGCCTCCTCGACCCTCGCCAATCGCGGCGAGCTGCTGTCATCTGCTGATAGCCATCTGCTCCATCAACTGATCGAGATCGAGTCGGACCGCCTGACTCGACTGGTCACGAATCTGCTCGACATGACGCGCATAGAAGCAGGCGTACTCGCGCTCAATCGAGTGGCCACACCGGTGAAGGACGTCATCGACGAGGCCGTGACTTCGATGTCGTCGTCACTTGAAGACCGTCGCGTCGACGTCATCGTGCAGGACGGCCTGCCGGACGTCGACATCGACCGCGTCTTGATCGGCCAGGTGCTGATCAACCTGCTCGACAATGCGGTGCGCCACTCGCCGGCCAATAGTGTGATCACCGTGAAGGGAGAGCGCCGCGGTCACGACGTAGTCGTGTCCGTCGCCGACACTGGACCCGGCGTTCCTGTGGCCGACCGCGACACGATCTTCGACCGTTTCGTCTCCCTGGGCACCGGTGGACGAGCCGGGCTCGGGCTCACCATCGCCAAAACGTTCGTTGAGGCCCACGGCGAACGTGTCTGGTACGAGGAAGTGCCCGGCGGGGGCGCTCGTTTCGTGGTGTCGCTTCCCACTCGTCTGGCACCGGAGCACTAGTGGCGAAGGTTCTCGTGATCGACGACGACCACTCGCTCCTGCGCGCCCTGCGCCTCGGCCTTGAGGCGGACGGTCACGAGGTCGCAACGGCACCGAACGGTGATCGGGGCATCTCGATGACCGCCCTGCAATCGCCCGATCTCGTCGTCCTCGACATTGGACTGCCGGACCTCGACGGACTCGTCGTCACCCAGCGCATTCGCCAATGGAGCGATGTGCCGATCATCATCTTGTCGGCCACCGGTGACCCTGATCGAAAGATCGAAGCGCTCAACGCCGGCGCGAACGACTACGTGACGAAACCCTTCAGCATGGGCGAGCTGGAAGCGCGCATCCGAGCGATCCTTCGTAATCGATCTAATGGAAACGGCGAGTCGACGCTCGCCAACCTCTCGCTCGGCGCACTCGACATCGACCTCGTTCACCACGACGTGTACTTGAACGGCGAAATAGTCGAGCTCACGTCAAAGGAGTTCAACGTCCTCGCCTTTCTCGGCCGCCACGTCGGCATGACGGTCACTCACCAGATGATTCTCAACGCAGTGTGGGGCCCTGGCTACGGCGACGAGGCCGCCTACGTGCACGCCTACGTGCACCGTTTGCGTCAGAAGTTGAACGATGAGGACGGCCGGCTCATCCAGACGAACCCGGGTGTCGGCTACAGCCTGCATCCCGACGCCTGCGCCCAGCGACGCTAGATCGTCGTCGGCTCCAGCAGCGCGGTCTGGACGAAGTCGCTGAAATCGCGCACGTCGATCATGACGTCGTAGTCGTCATCGAAGCTCGGCTGCGGGCTCAAGAGAATGACTCGTAGCCCGTCTGACGCCGCAAACTGATCGTCGGTCTCATTCGCGCGCTCGATCAGCTCTTCGCCGTCTGTGTCGTTTAGCAGCTCCGCCACGAACACCGTGAACGAACCGATGGCCTCGTCAACGACGAAGCTCAGGCATCCGGCCGAGGGAATGTACGAACCGGAGGCGGTCTGACTGAACGAGGAGGCTGCAAGCTGGTCGTGACCAATGGGTCCCGCCACGAGCTTGCCCGAAGCGTCGAGGGCGTCGGCGAGGCTCGCGGCCAGCTGGGCGAGATTGGTCGTCGGATCGAATTCGATCTGACGATCCGCTTGGCGAGGAGCACCAAGGAAAGAGACGGTGGGCTTACCGCGAAACACCAGCGTCTCGACAACGCCGACGCCATGATCTGTCGTCACTTCCACGAGGTGGCACTGCGCGAGCGTTTCCACGCGATTCATCGCCTCGAAGGCGACCTGGGCGCGATCGGCCAGTGGTCCGGCGAGATCGTTGAACTGCCGCTCGATGAGCTCGAGGTCTCCGCCCATCGATCGAGCCACGAAGAGGGCGCCCTTCACCCACGAATCCCAGGGCACATCGTCGGGCGTGGGCAGCAGGGCGAAGGCATCGAGCGCCTCATACAGCGGCCCGAGAGATGACTGTCGACGCCCGAGCAACGTCCGACGCATCCCAAAGAGGCGCAGCGTGCTTGCTGTTTCCTCATCCAGAACCCTTCGGAACACATCGCAACCGCGCGAGCCCTCCGCGACGACCGAGCGCACGATGCCAGCCACCACGTCGTCGTTCTTGTCGGTTCGAAAGCGGATGAACTCCCCGGCTAGAAGGTCGTAGGGATGCGCCGCGAGTTGCTCGCGCAGGGCGGTAAGGCGATCGGGGGCACTCACGCGACCACCCACGTGTCACGACGGAGCGTGAGCAAGTTCGATCCGAACATGCAACCACCGTAGTAAGGCGAGGCTGCGTCTGTCAGCGCGCTGGGCTAGTCGCTCTTCCGCTTTGCGACCAACAGGGGGATATGTCTCGCCGTACGTTGCTGATAGTCCGCGTAGGGCGGATAGGCCGCGACGGCCCGCGCCCACCACTGCGCCTTCTCCTCACCGGCGACTTCTCGCACCTCCACGTCGAATGGTTCAGGCCCGTCTTGGACCATGACGTCGTCAGGGTGAGCTTTTACGTTCTCGTACCACGTCGGATTCTCTGGCGACCCGCCCTTGGAGGCGACGAGCGCGTACTCGCCTCGATACTCCACGCGCATGAGGGGAACCTTGTGAACGTTGCCGCTCTTGCGACCTCTCATCGTGAAGATCACGATTGGCCAACCCGTGTCGAGCAGCGTGTTCGCCAGCTTGCCACCCGACGCTTCGTACTCCTCGACCTGGTCGCGCACCCACTTGTCGGGGCTCGGCACGTATTCGCCATCAACCGGCATCGGTCACCTCCTCGTACGTTCTCGAACGCTCTCTGTTCTATCCGATTTACGCGGCGCCGGGCTCAGCCCTCGTGGGCCTAGGCGTCGGCAGGGTCGTGGTGCTCGAGCGTGAGCTGGCCTGTGTTCGAGTCGAAGTCGAAGAGCTCGCCGTAGCGGCCCCAGTCGATCGCGATGTTGAGCTGCGCACGCGCCTCGTCTTCTGAGAATCCTCGTCGCAGGAGGTCAAGGAAGAAGCCCTCGCCAAGGGTGCCGTCGTCTGTCGTTGCCAGCGCGTTGCAGATCGAGCGCACGAGCGGCGCTCGCTCGCGCGCGAGCTTGGCGAAGATCTGCTTCGACTCGAGGATGTCTGCGGCGACGAACGTTCGACCCTCCTCGGTGATCTTGATGTCGGCGTCGCGCACATCGGCGAGTCCGAGCACCTGGGCTGCGTCCACGAGGGGCAACAGGTCGTCGACTTCGAAGGTCAGCTCGTGGGCGAGCTTCGGCAGGTCTTCTTCGCCCCCGTGCGCCATGAGGATTTCGAGCAGGCCCGACATCCCTCCGACGCTCGCCGCGGGCAGTGGCGTGTCCGTCGGCGTGCCCTCACCGGGCGGAGGTGCCGCCCAGATGTGCGCGGGCGGTCGCGTGTCAGGCCCGGTCATGAGGGTATAGATCTGGTCAACGAGTGCTTGAAAGCTCTCGTCGTGTCGGTTACGCGGCTGGGAGAAGTGACAACCGATCTCCGTGCGGATCCGGCCAGGGTTCGCGCCCAGCACGAAGATGCGGTCGGCGAGGAAGACAGCCTCTTCGATGTTGTGGGTGACGATCAACATCGACTTCGTGGGGAAGTCCTTCTCTCGCCAGAGCCGCAACAGCTCGGCCCGCAGGTTCTGAGCCGTGAGCACGTCGAGCGCGGAGAATGGCTCATCCATCAACAGCGCGTCCGGCTCGACGACGAGCGCACGCGCAAATCCGACGCGCTGACGCATCCCGCCCGAGAGCTCTTTCGGATAGGCCGACTCGAAGCCGTCCAGCCCGATGGCGTCGATGGCGCGCTCAGCGCGCTGGCGGCGTTCATCGACGCTGACCCCGAGCGCTTCGAGCCCGATCTCAACGTTCTGGCGTACGGTCAGCCACGGCAACAGCGCGAAGCTCTGAAAGACCATCGACACCCCGGGATTCGCGCCGTTGAGGAGCTGGCCGCGATAGAAGACTTCTCCCGAAGTGGGAGAGATGAGACCGGCGATGCAGCGCAGCAGCGTGCTCTTGCCCGAACCGGACCTCCCGAGCAGCGCCACGATCTCGCCCTCACGCAGATCGAGGGAGATGTCCTCGAGGACCGGCAGCGGTGTGCCGTCGGGCGACTCGAACGTCTTGGTGACGTGTGAGACTTCGATGATCGGGGCGGGCATCGTGCTCAGCGCCGATGCGTCACTCGTCGCGCTCGTCATCGCATGCCTCCTTGCGGTATCGCCGCTACCAACGTACGCGTCATAACGTGAACCTCCGTTCGGCCATGTGGTAGAGGCGTCGCCAGAAGAGTCGGTTGGCAACGACGACGAAGGCGCTCATCACGACACCGCCCGCTATGAGCGCTGCGAACTTTCCTTGGCTGGAGGCGGTCGCAATGTAGTTGCCGAGTCCATAGGCGTGCAGCGTCTTCCCGCGCCATGACACGACTTCGGCGACGATCGACGCGTTCCAGGCACCGCCGGCCGCCGTGATGCCGCCCGTCACGTACGCGGGAAAGATCGCGGGCACGATGACGTCGCGCCAGCGCTGGCGTCGCGTGAGGCGCATCGACACCATCATTTCGCGCAGGTCGTTCGGGATCGAACTCGCCCCGGCGATGACATTGAACAAGATGTACCACTGCGCTCCGAGCATCATCAGCAGGATCGCGCCCACGTTGAGCGAGAGTCCGATGTCGATGAAGATGAGCGTCGCAAAGGGGAAGAGGAGAATCGCCGGAAAGCTTGCCAGCACCTGCACGACGGGCTGGGCGAAGCGAGAGAGCTTCGGGCTCATGCCGATCTTCACCCCGACGGGCACCCAGATGATCGTCGAAATGATGAGCAGCACGGCCACGCGACCGAACGTCGCGAAGGCGTAGCCGATGAGGCTCGGAAATCGGTCGAAGCCAAGGTGCGCGTTGATGTAGACGACGCCCAGCACCGTGATGGCGAGGGACACGCCCACGATGATGAGCCAGAAGATCACGTCGCCGAGCTGCCGCTTTCGTTGGTCGGTTCGCAGAGGGTACTCCGCCAGTCCGAACGGTCGCGTGACGGTGTCGAGGAAGCGACCGATCGGACGAACGGCGCGACCGAGCAGCCTTGGAATGCTCGAGCGGCGAAGAATGTTGAGCACGATGCTCTTGGGCTTGTCACCGGACTCGGAGGTTTCGAGCCGAAACTTGTCCGCCCACGCGACGAGCGGGCGAAAGACGAAGAAATTGGTGCCCACGACGAGGATCACCATGACGCCGATGGCGATCGCGACGTCGGAGTAGGAACCGTCTTTTATGGCGGCCGCCATGTAGCTGCCCATTCCGGGCAGGCTCTCAGAGACACCCTTGTTCTTGACGAAGACGGTCACCGCTTCGGACGCGGTGAGGAAGAACCACCCTCCGCCCATCGACATCATCATGTTCCATACGAGACCGATCATCGAGCTCGGTACATCGAGCTTCCAGAATCGCTGCCATTTCGTGAGCCGATACATGCGCGCTGCTTCATCAAGCTCGACGGGTTGGGTGATCAGCGCGTGATAAAAGCTGAACGTCATGTTCCACGCTTGCGACGTGAAGATGACGAAGATCGAAGCCATCTCGAGCCCGAGCTCGCTGCCGGGAAAGAGCTTGACGAAGAAGGTCAGTGCGATTGGCAAGAACACCAGGATCGGGACCGACTGCAAGATGTCAAGGATCGGCAGCAGCACCTTCTCGGCGCGTCGCAGCCGCGCCGCAGCCGTACCGTAGACGAGCGTGAAGATCGTCGAGATCGCGAGCGCGATGAACATGCGCAGCAGCGATTGCGCCGCGTAGTAGGGCACGTCGGTGATATCGGTCGAGATGTGCGTCGCCGTGTGACCGGCGGTCAGGTTCACCGTCACGCCGCGTCCGAGCTTCACGACCGCATAGAGCGTGGCGACGATGCCGGCCGCAACGACCAAATCGACCCAGCTCAGCCGACGGCCGCGTAGGGCCTCTCGCACAGGGAGAAACTGTCGCTTGGCCATGGGGGTCCTTCGACGATGATCGACCAGCAATCTAGGCGATCGCGAGGCCCTCTTCTCTCGTTGAGCGACGCTTCATGGCCACCAAACGTTCACAAACTTTGACGTTCACGTGTTGTTCATCTCGTAACGAAAGAGATGTTCGCGCTGCTAATGGACCGGCTGTGCCACTTCGCTTGCTTGAGTGACGACGAAGTCCTTCTGGCGAATCATCACCATCGCACAGAGCGCACCGATGATCGCGATCGCACCGCTCACGTAGAGAAGATCATTGAGCATGCTGGCAAAGCTCGCTCGAAGCGCTACTCCCAGCACGTGTTGCACGCTTGCCGGTGCCGCCTTGATGACCCGACCTGGGTCTCCTTGTTGAATGGACGCAATGATCTGACTCGCGTGCGAGGAAGCGCCTGGTGTCTTGGAGAGATTGTGGGTGAGATCGTGATCCAAGACCGACGTGAAGATCGTCCCGTAGACGGCGATGCCAACGGCGATGCCGATCTGTCGAAAGGTCGTGTTCACACCCGACGCCATCCCCGAGCGCTGGGGGGCGACCACGCCGACCGCCGTCGAGGCGAGCGGCGGATTTACCATGCCCGACCCAAAGCCGGCCACGATGAAGCCCGCAATGAGGTGCGTCCAGCCCGTTGTCGCGTTGATGCCCGCCATCAAGAAGAGGCCGATGCCCACGAGTAGGAGTCCGGGGCCGATCAGCCATCGAACCGGCATATGGGTGCTCAAACGACCGGCGGCGGTCGCCGAGATCAGTGTGCCCCCGCTCAGAATCAAGAGGCGCAGACCGGTGCCGAGTGCCGAGAAGCCGAGATCGTCCTGGAGAAAGAGCACGATGTAGAGCAGCATCGCAAAGAGCGAACCGTTCATGGCAAAGGCAGCGATCAAGCCGCCGTCGAAGGTCACGGTGCGGAACAAGGAGAGGTCGAACATGGGGTGGGCGACCTTGGCCTCGATGAACCAGAAGAGCGAGAGGAACACCGCCGCGAGAATGAGACAGACGATCACCCGCGGGTCACCCCAGCGGGTCTCACTCGCTCGAATGAGCGCATAGACGAGCGTCACCAAGCCGAGGGTGAGCACCACGAAACCGGCCCAGTCGGGACGTGAGGCGTCGGGTGTCTTCGACTCCTCCACGTACATGGCGGTAAGGATGACTGCGACGACGCCGATCGGAAAGTTGACAAGGAAGATCCCACGCCAGCTGATGCCGCTTGTGATGAGGCCGCCAAGGATCGGGCCGAGGGCGACGGCGACGCCGGTAATCGCACCCCAGACGCCGAAGGCGATGCCGCGCTCCTTACCGCGAAAACTGTGCGCGAGCAGCGCCAGCGACGTTGAGAACAAGATGGCACCGCCCACGCCCTGGGCGCTGCGCGAGAGCGTCAGCATGAGAGGGGACTGCGCGAGACCGCACAGCAGCGAGCCGAGCGTGAACACCACGAGACCAATGGTGAAGAGGAGCTTTCGGCCGTAGCGGTCAGCGAGCGCACCTGCGGTGAGCAGCAACGACGCGAGCGTGAGCGCGTACGCGTCGACCACCCATTGGACGTCGGAGAACGTGCCGTGAAGGCCGTGCTGAATCTCGGGCAGCGCGACGATGACGATCGTCACGTCGAGCAAGAGCATGAAGGTTGCCGCACAGACGACGATGAGCGTCCACCACTTCTTGTCCATGGTCGCTAACCCTAACTGGGGGGCGCGACATGCATGTCAGTCCTCTAATTTCGGTCCCACACAACACGCCGCGGAACTTCAGTGATAGCGACTGATTTCTTCAACCGCTCGGCGTTCGGCGGTGGCAAACTGACGACGTGGAGCTCTCCGAGGCGCTGAACCTGGCCAAGACACGGCGGTTCTCGGTGCTCGTCACCATACGTGCGAACGGACGACCACAGCTGTCAAATGTTGGTCACCTCGTCGGCGACGACGGACTGATCCGAATGTCGATCACCGCCGAACGAGCGAAGTACAAGAACCTGCTGCGCGATCCGTGGGCGGCGCTCGATGTCGCGCGCGAAGACTTCTACGCGTATGCCGTCATCGAAGGTGAGGTCGAGCTCTCCCCCATTGCAACTCGCGTTGATGACGAGACGGTCGACGAGCTCGTCGAGATCTACCGAGGCATCGCCGGCGAGCATGAGAACTGGGATGATTTTCGCGAGGCCATGGTGCGTGAGCACCGCGTTGTCGCGCGGCTACGCCCCACCCACGCCTATGGCATGCTCTAACGAGTCGAGAACCGTTCTGCGATGAACTCGTGGAACGTCACGATGCCGACCGCGTGCTCTGGCGCAAGATGCCCGCCCTCACGAAAGCCAGCGAACGCCTTCCCCGGTAAGCGCACCGGCACCATTCGCCGCCGACAGCCTGCGGCTTCGAGGTAGGACGCGGCGAGCACATCCGCTCCAAGGATCTCCGGGCCCCCCATGTCTGGCACGCGTTCTGCGGGTGGAGCACTCGCGAGTTCGACCAATCGAGTCGCGACCTCATTGACCTCGATCGGTTGAAAACTGGTTTGAGCGGGAATGAACATCACCGGTGAGCGCGCGAGTGCGCGACACGCGTTCGCGATGAGGTTGTGAAACTGGGTCGAGCGAAGCGTCGTCCAGGGAAGTCCCGACCGTTCTATCAACCGTTCGACCTCCAACTTCGAGCGGTAGTAACGAAGCGGCACCCGATCGACCCCGACGATGGAGATGTAGATAATGAATGGGCGCTCCGCATTGGTTGCTGCACGCAACAAGTGTCTCGCCGACGTCACGTCGCTGAATCGACTGGCGCAGTGAATCACGGTGTCGATGTCTCGGAGCGCCTCGTCGATCCCTTCGTCCTTACGAAGATCGCCGATCGTCCACTCGACATCCGGACTTCCCGCGAGCTGAGACCGTCGGCTCAACACGCGAACGGTGACACCATCAACGAGAAGATTGTTCACCACCTCGCGTCCAAGGGTGCCCGTGCCGCCGGTAACGAGAACGTGTTCGATGTCGGTCGCCTCCCTTGCGGTTCTGATGCATCCTGACATTCCGATCGTCGCTCGTCGCCCATTTATCCTTCTTCAACGGGCTGATTTATCCAATCACGACGCCACTATCCTTGGAAAAGACATGTTCGAAGAGATTGAATTTAGCTGGAACGGGCAGCGCGCGGTGGCATCGGTGCCGTCTCACGTCGCCTCGATCACGTGGAACCTCCCCGAATCTGTGGTCCGCTCCACGGAGCGGGCCGCGGCCGCGGTGGTGCGCTCCAACGATCGCCTGCCGCCGTCGTGGGAGCCGCTCGCACGTCTCCTCCTTCGCGCCGAAGGCGTAGCGAGTAGCGCGGTCGAACAGATACGAGCGCCGCTCGAAGACGTCGCCGCCGCGGAGATCACTGACCTGATCGCGGGTCCCTCTGCTTGGGTCGCGGACAATCTCGCCGTCGTCGCAGATGCCGTTGACCACGCTCGAGATCGCCCACTCGACGTGGCGATGCTCCTCAGCTGGCACCAAAGACTGATGGCACACGCCACCGGCACGGCCGACGCCCGTCTGGTCGGCAGGTTTCGCGATCGACCGGTCTGGATCGGCGGCACCACTCCTCTCAACGCCGCCTACGTCGGACCCCCTCCAGAGATGCTTCGCGATCTGATGGATGACCTCGTCGACTTCGCGAACTCAGACTCGCTCGACGTCATCACGCAAGCTGCAATACTGCACGCGCAGTTCGAATCGATCCACCCCTTCGCCGACGGCAACGGGCGCTTGGGCCGAGTGCTCATTGGTTGGGTCCTCGTTCGTCGCCTTCGTGTGCACGTCCCCCCGCCGTTCAGCATCTTCGTTGCTCGCGATCACGGCGGCTACCTTTCCGGTCTGACCTTTTATCGGATGAACGAGCTCACCCCGTGGGTTCGATGGTTCGCGAGTACCCTCGAAAAGTCTGCGGGTGCTGCGTCGTCCCTCGTCATCGCCATCGAGTCGCTCCTGAGAGAGTGGCGCGAGCGCGCGAGTGACCGAAGCGGGACGGGCGGCAGAGCCGTGCGCAGCGGGGCGACCTTCTGGCGTGTGCTCGATATGTTGCCCGAGTATCCGATCATCTCGGCCCAGTTCGTTGCCGACAGGTTCGAGATCTCTCACGAAGCTGCTCGACAGATGATGCTGCGATTCGAGTCACTCGGGATCTTGTCGCCGGCCCCGATTCACTCGAGCGCACCGGGACGCCCCGTGCGCTGGTGGGCGGCGAACGAACTCCTCGCTGCCGTCGCTCACTGGAGTTAGCTCGTCGAGTTGTCAGCCGTCAAGAGTCGAAGCTCTCGCAGCGAGTCTCTGATCAACTGGGCGAGCTCGACATCGTTCGACTCGTCGGTCCAACGCTCGAAGGCGACCTTGAAGATGGCGATTCCTGCCTCTCCCGTCAAGCTGGCGGTGGGCTCATTCACGCCGCGCTGGCGCAGGGCTTCGGCCATGGCAGATGCGAGCGACGCCAGCTTGATCAGCTCGCGCTCTTGCAGCTCGGCGTTCGTCGTGATGGCGTTCTGTCGTCGCTGCGCGAACTCACGGTTTTCCTGGAGCAGCAAAGCGGCAACCTGAAGGGCGCTCCCGACGGCCTCGATTGGCGTCGCCGACCCGGGTGCCTCGGTGACTTGGTTCACGAGGAGCGCTTTCAGTCGGTCCGCACCCGCGAACAACACCTCACGCTTGTCCGAGAAATACCGAAAGAACGTGCGCTCCGTGAGTCCCGCACGTTTCGCGATCTCAGCAACAGTCGTCTGTTCGAAGCCACCGTCGCCGTAGAGCTCGAGCGCCGCCCCCTCGAGGCGACTCTTTGCGTCTGGTTCCCATCGGCCCATAATTCGATGCTATGTGATGTCAGTACCTGACATAGGTGTTATAGTGATGGCAGTAACTGACATACCGACAATTGGAGCGACTCCTGCGCCAAAGGCGGCTGACTCTTGGAGGATTGGGATGCGCATTTTTGTCACCGGAGCATCAGGTTGGATCGGCTCCGCCGTTGTTGAAGAGCTCGTCGACTCAGGCCACGACGTCGTTGGACTCGCCCGCTCGGAGTCCTCGGCAATAGCGCTCACTGCCGCGGGCGTGCACGTGCTTCGCGGTTCTCTGGAGGATCTCGACAGCGTGCGGCGCGGTGCGATCGACTCCGACGGGGTCATCCATCTAGCCTTCAATCACGAGCTGGCGTTTTCGGGAAACTTCAAGGCCGCGGCCGATGCAGATCGCCGCGCGATGGAGTCCTTCGCTGATGCGCTCGCTGGTTCCGACCGGCCACTCGTCATCGCCTCGGGAACGCTCGGACTCAGCGTGGCGGGGCGTCCAGCAACCGAACTCGACGGTCACGGCAGCGAGGCGCCACTCGGCGCTCAGGGCGAGGGGCCGCGCGCTCGGTGGGAGTCGGCGGAGTACACGCTCTCACTCGCGTCTCGAGGCGTGCGGTCGGTGGTCGTGCGACTTCCTCCGACCAATCACGGTGTCGGCGACACCGGCTTCATTCCGGCGCTCATCACCATCGCGCGCACGACCGGCGTCGCGGGCTATCTCGGCGATGGGTCCAATCGGTGGCCGGCAGTCCACCGACTCGACTCAGCACACCTGTTCTGCTTGGCCGTAGAGAACGCTCCCGCGGGCACGACGTTGCACGCCGTCGCCGACGAGGGAGTTCCGCTTCGCGAGATCGCCGGTGTCATGGGGCGCCACCTCGGCGTGCCCGTCGAGTCGATCCCCGCGGAGAAGGCCGCCGAGCACTTCACGTGGCTCGCCGGACTCGTCGGCGTCGACAGCCCAGCCTCCAGCGCGATCACACGCGAGCTGATGGGGTGGCAGCCGACGCGGCCGGATCTCATCGATGATCTCGACGAAGGTCGCTACTTCAAGGCGCCGACAAGCTGAACCTAAGGGGCTAGCGACCCAGGGCTCTTTGGGCTCTAATGGTGGCATGACGCCGTCCATCGATCTCGAGTCGGCGAAGACATTTCTTCTCACGCACGCACGCCTCATCGAGCGACTCCGCTATGCGTTCCTCTTCGAAGACGGTCCGAGCCGACGCGTGGTCGACGCGCTTGCGCCCTATCAAAACGCCGATGGTGGTTTCGGCAACGCGCTCGAACCAGATCTTCGTGGCGCCGAGAGCCAGCCGGTCCCGGTCTGGACGGCCTTCGGCGTGCTTGACGAATGCGACGATTTTGATCGTCCAACGGTGGAGCGAGCGTGCACGTTTCTGTCGTCGATCACTACGGCCGAAGGCGGCGTTCCCTTCGTCTTGCCGAGCGTGGCGCTCGCGCCCCACGCCCCGTGGTGGACAAGCGACGGCCCCCCACTACCGTCTCTCAACCCCACAGCAGGTCTCGTGGGATATCTGAACAAGCGCCTGGTCGAGAACTCGTGGCTCGGGCCGGCCGAGACGTACTGCTGGGCAGCGATCGATGAGCTGCACGAGACGAGTCCGTATGAGCTTGGCAACATACTCTTCTTCCTCCAAACCGCTCCGGATCGAGATCGCGCTGAATGGGCGTTCACTCGCATTGCAGAGATCGTGCGCGAACAAGGATTTATCGAGCTCGATCCCGATGCCGAGGGCGAGGTGCACTATCCGCTTACGTTTGCGCCGTCGCCGACGAGTCTCGGGCGACGCCTCTTCAGCGACGCCGTCATCGACGCGAACTTGGATGCGCTCGTTCGTCAACAGCAACCTGACGGCGGCTGGACTGTCAACTGGCCCATTTGGACGCCGATCACCGAACACGAGTGGCGAGGGGTCCGCACCGTTGAGGTGCTCCACACCCTCAAGAACTACAGCAGACTCTTCTGACGCAGCGTCGTTAAGAACCTTACGAAGATCTCGTCGATCAGTGTTTCCCCGTTGACCTGTTCAATGCTGCCGCAGCGCGAAACAACGTCTTCAACGCCTTCTCATTGATCTTCTCGCCCTCGCGAAAGTCAATCGCGCGCCGCACGTTCCCTTCGAGACTGGAGTTGAAAAGACCGGCAGGATCAGCGAGCGCGGCTCCCTTTGCGAAGGTCATCTTGACGACTTCCTTGTACGTCTCACCGGTGCAGATCATTCCCTCGTCGTACCAGGTCGGAACGCCGCGCCACTTCCACTCCTCGACGACGCCAGGTATGGCCTCTTTGATCAAGGCGCGCAGACGCCCGAGCGTTACGCCCCGCCAGTCCCCCAGCTCCTTGATTCTCTCGTCGATCAACTGCGAAGGCGTCTTCGTTTTCGGCGAACTGCTCGGCGTCATGTCGACTCTCTTCCTTTGCGTTGCCCACTGTCAGACGGGTCACGCTGGAGACTCTACCGCCGTCCCCCGTGTGCATTCCGTTAGAACGTACGTTCATCACGGCCTCGACGAAGACCCCGAGTAGGGCGGTCACCGCAGTCTGCTCTAATGCGACGAAAGATCAGAACCCGGGAAAGAGTGCCCGATAGTCATCCAGTGCGATGTGTCCGGTGACCTCAATCTCGTCGACGGGACGGCTGCGTCCGTAGACGAGACGCAGGACAGTCTCCGACGGTCCGGCTACCGAGCTGGTCGCATCGGCGAGCGACGCTTCTTCGTCGGCGATGAGGTGCAGCTCATCGGCGAGTTCGAGTCGATACGTCAGATCTTCATCGGTCAGGGTGACCGCTACTCGCTGGGGACGGAGCCGTTCGAGCGTCGTCTCGTTGCGGACGCGCGTGGCGATGAGATCGATCCGGTCCCACAGCAACGAGAGCTCAGGCTGTGGGATGACGGCCGCAGGATCGAGGGCAACGGCGATGTCCCAGCCGTGAATGGTTTGTTCGGACAGACGGTAACCCGCGTACGTCGCCAGGGAGACCGGTCCCGCGAAATATGGAATGCGAAGTACCTCGAGGCGCTCGGGGCCAAGCGCGCGCAACGACGCCAGTGCCGCACGGTGACTGGCGTCCGCGGTGTACCAGGCGTCACGCTGCTCGAGTGGGGTCATCGCGTCCCAGACCTGCCATATTGGCAACACCAGTTCGCGGTCCAGCGGCGTGGCGTCGCCAGCGAGGGCGCGATCGAGGAGTATCGCACCGATCTCCGAACCGCTGCCGAGGTGCGACAGCACCTGAGCGATGGTCCATTCCTTATCGAAGGACTGCAGCTCTAGTTGCTCTTCCGTGAGACCTTGGACGAGGGCGCGCGTGCGCTCGGAGCTCGTGTCAAGTGCCGCCAACCACGGCTCTGCGACGATGACTTCGTTGGTCATGATGTCCTCCAGTTCGTCAATGCGTACAGTGTGGGCGACCATCAAGGTTCGGCCGACGCAGCGACGTTATTGGCTTGGCGCGGTGTGACGAGCGGTGCTCGTCCCGCTCTCAGTTGACGACCCGGGGAGATCTCGCGCCGGCGGCGTTCACTGATCTGATCGAGGTGGTTTACGCCGGTGTCCGCGCACGAAGAACCGGACGGCCAACACCACCACCACGATCGGAATGGCGATATAGGGCGACAGCGTGTAGTGAGTCGCCAGGAGCACGGTAGATGAGCCTAAGCCAGGCGCGCAATGAGATAGATCAACGATCGGACGTAGGCGTCATGAATTCGAGGGCCTTTTCCAACTCCTTCACTTTTACGATCGTTCAAACGCACGCGCACCGGTTCGCCACGTTCGATCGAGGTCTGAGCGCTCGTAGAAGCGTCCATCCAGCTCCAAGACAACCATGCCGTGTGCAAACGCCCACAGTGCCTGGCCGCGGTAGGAATCATCTGTTGCGAGAAGAAACGGCTTGCCGGCCCAGTCCTCAAGTCCCGGCGTCAGGTCGGTGCGCGGCAAGGAGCCTGACGTCATCAGCCGATAGAGGTTGGGATTCGCCAGTGCCACCGCTCGATAGGTTGCGAGAAGGGCTGCGACGGGACTGCGTCGGCCCGGCCTCGCCACGGCGTGGTACATCAGGTGGCCACTCTCCAACAGCCCCTCTTCGATGAGAGCAACCTCAACCGCCCGCTTGCTCGAGAAGTGCTTATAGAGAGAAGGGGCGCGAATGTCGACGGCCGCGCCGAGCCTGCGCATTGTGAGCGCTTCGGGCCCCTCTTCTTCCAAGATCTGGCGCGCCGCCTCGACGATCTGTGCCGATCGGCCGACGCGCGGCGTGAGAACCGGCGTCTCGCTCACTGCTTCGCTGACTCAAGACGAAAGACCGGGTGACGACCCATCATCGCTCGCAGCTCGTCATCGGTTGAGGTTGCCGAGACGCCGTCGAAGAACACACCGACCTCTGCCTTCCAGCGTCGTAGGTACTCACGCAAGACAGGAATCTTCTCGTCGCCTTCAAGTTCGCGGGCTAACCGGTGGTCCCGGCGAGAGCCAAGCAACAGGTCGAGTCGGCCACCATCGGCTCGGACGTTGCGAACCCATTCGGCTTCGCCGCGAGGGGCGACCAGATACTCCGATCCGTTGAACGTGAGTAGGTTCACCGGTGTGCGGCGGGCTACGCCCGATCGCCGACCTCGCACCTCGAGGACGCGACTCCCGAGGACGCTGACGCCCATGCGGGTCAGCGTTGCGACCGATCTGTTGAATACGTTACGAGTGAACCACCCGGGTCGGCGGTAGTGAGTTGGTGCGGTCATGCCTAGCTCCTTCATGTTGCACTGCGGCCGCGCCGCAGAATCACAGGCTAACACGGTTAGCCTGCCTTGGCTACCAACGTTAGCCAATTCCCCGAACACTTGGAGTATCCGTTAGTTGTCCTGTGGAGCGCCCCGCCATCGCAACGCCGCTTATCTCCAGCGCGTTCATCACCGGGTCGCCGGCTCGATCGAGCACGATGACCCGGTGATGAGATCCACTATCCGGCGCCAATGACCTGGTCTGCTCGGGACGAGGACGTTGTTGCCGTTGCGCGCGAGGTTTGACGCGGTGGACCTCGCGCCTCATTGGTGGTTGTCGGTGCTTCATCTACCGTCACCTTCTGACCGGTCGGGGTAGCCAGCGTGAAGCTCGTGGACGACACGGCCTCGATCGTGACGGCCGTGCCCGTTGCGGCGGGCGCCGATCGAGCGTTTGACGTTCCGCTTTCCGATCCATACCCCGCGAGGTGCGGAATCCGAGTCGCTGATCTCGCGTGAGACGCACCCGAACTCGCGGCGGCGGTGCCGACGGTAGCCCCGATCAGCCCCGCTACCAAGGCAGCCGAGGCAATCCAGCGGACCTTCTTCCTGCCAAGCCACGTCGGCGTTCTCGACTGCGAAGATAACCCCGAAGTGAGCGTCTGCTCAGCTCTGCTGCTTTCGTGGTCATTCGTTTTGACGGTTCCTTCAATGGCGACGTATTCACTATGTCAACCGTCGTTAGGGGTTCCTTGAAGATTGGATCGCGGCACTGTAAGAAGTCGCTGTCAATTCTCTTGGCTAACTGCGGCGCGCAAGTTCGAGTACCTGCCTTATTTTCAACAGGTTCTTCCACGGGTCACCGACTACCTCAAGCGCGGTGAACCGGTGCAAGGATCCGCTATTCGGCGCCAATGACCTGGAAGCTCGCGTTGAGGAACACGTGGTGCGGCCAGATGACACCGATGAAGTGGACGTTGTAGTCGCCGTCACTCAACTTCACCACCCGGTCGATGATCCCGCCCGGGTACGCAGCGAGCGCTGCTTCAGCTCCTTCGTTTGCGGCTGTGCCACTAACCAGTGTTCCCTGCCCGGCCGACCAGTCAGTCGGGATGGTTCCAACCTCTTTTTCCGTAGAGGGCTTGCCTCGGTCGAAGGGAATCACGGATAAAGCGGTCGAGAGGTTGCTCGTGGTGGCCTGCGTTGCGACCTCGGTAGCGGCGATGGTCGTGCTATTGACCGTTCCCAGAACAAGCACGTTGTTGCCAGTGCGCACGACACTTGACGCGGTGGAACTCGTGCCGCTCTCATACCTCGTAGTCGCTGCTTCGTCCACGGTCACTTTCTGACCAGTCGGGGTTGTCAGCGTGAAGCCCGAGGAGGACACGGTATCGATCGTGCCCACGGTCCCACCTGCGGCGGGCGCCGTTCGAGCGTTCGACGCCTCGTCGGCTCCGGATCCTGCTTTGTTCGGAACGCCCGACGCAGAGGTCGAGGTAGGCGTGCTCGAATCAAACGAGGCGACCCCGACGCTCACTCCGATCAGCCCGGCAATCACGAGCGCTGAGGCGACCCACCGACTCTTCTTACTGCGAAGCCGCTTGGTGCCTCTCAGCTGCGTCATCGAACTTGAAGTCGACGACTGTTCCGTGCTGTTACGTTCGTGTTCATTCATTTCAACGCGTTCCTTCACTAGGTGCCCAATCACTGTGTCGACCATCGCTAGGAGTTTCATGAAGATTGGCTTGCCGCAGCGTAAAAAGTCGCTGTCAAGTTTCTTGACTTGTGACGATGCACGCGAGCTCGAAACCCGTGCGCAGTCATCACCGCCGGCGTCACGCTCATGACGCTCTTCCGTCTTGGCGGCCTCGCTGGCGTCCCCGCGTCAACTCGAACCGATCTGCTCGCCGTGCGAACTCGGGCTGCACTCGAGTCCGCCGACCTCCTTGACGCGGTCGGCGTCGTTGAGATCGATCCCGCGGTCTCTGACACGGCCACCACGCAAGAGGTATTCGGACTGTCCATGGATACCTTGGCTAACTGTGTGGTCGTCAGCGGAAAACGCGAAGGGGTGGAACGAATCGCCGCGTGCCTCGTCCTGGCCACCGGACGGGCTGACATCAACAACGTGGTTAGGCGTTCCCTCGACGTGCGCAAAGCTTCATTCCTTGCGATGGAACGTGCCGTGGAGTTGACCGGCATGGAGTACGGGGGCATCACGCCCATCGGACTGCCCGAGAGTTGGCCGATCTTCGTAGACCGTCAAGTGGCCGATACCGAAATCGTCGTGATCGGCTCGGGCGTACGACGTTCGAAGATCCTCATCCCAGGGCATGTCTTATTGCAGCTGGTGGGAGTCCACGTGGTCGACGGCCTCAGCCACTGAACGCGATCAAACGCCGAGTCACGGCGACGTGTGTCGCTTCGTCAGCTCAGTCGCTCAAGTCGCTCAACGGCTTCGACGAGCACTTCACGACGCTTCGAGAACATCCATCGCACGAGGTGGCGACTCGCATCACGGTCGTCGTAGAACACCGAACTGGGAACTGCCACAACGCCGCACCGTTCGGGGAGCTTCAGACAGAACGCGTAGCCGTCTTCGTCCGTGATCGACGTGATGTCCGTCGTGATGAAGAACGTGCCGTGCGAGGCAAAGACCTTGAACCCCGCCGCGGCAAGCCCCGAGGCAAGAAGGTCGCGCTTCTCGCGGAGCATCGCTGCGGCCTCGACGAGGTAGTCGTCGCACGTATTCAAACCCTCGGCGATGGCGTGCTGAAACGGAGCAGCGTTCACATATGTGAGGAACTGCTTCGCTGATCGGATCGCGGCGATGAGTTCAGGCCGCGCGCACGCCCACCCCACTTTCCATCCGGTGAACGAATACGACTTCGCCCCAGATGAGATCGTGATCGTCCGCTCCGCCATGCCCGGCAGTGAGGCAAGTGGGATATGAGGCAACTCGTAGACGAGGTGCTCGTAGACCTCGTCGGTGACGACGATGAGATCGTGGCGTCGAGCCACGTCGGCGATGACCTCGAGCTCAGCGAGCGCGAACACTTTGCCGGTCGGGTTGTGCGGCGAGTTGACCAAGATGAGACAGGTGCGCTCCGTGATGGCGTTCTCGAGCGCATCGGGATCGAATGACCAGTCGGGAGTGCGCAGCGGCACGACGCGGCGCTGTGCACCAGCCATCGCAGTACAGGCGGCGTACGAGTCGTAGTACGGCTCGAACATGACCACCTCATCGCCCGTCTCACACAGCGACAAGAGGCACGATGCGATCGCTTCGGTGGCTCCGGCGGTGACCAGTATTTCGGTGTCCGGGTCGAAGTCGAGCCCGTAGTAGCGCTGCTGGTGACGCGCGATCGCCGAACGCAACGGGGCAATGCCGATGCCTGGCGGATACTGATTGTGGCCGTCTTCGATCGCCTTGATCGCGGCGCGCTTGATCACGTCGGGGCCGTCGACATCGGGGAATCCTTGGCCGAGGTTGATCGAGCCGGTTGCGAGCGCGAGTGCTGACATCTCCGCGAAGATCGTGCTTGTGTAGCCCTGGAGACGAGCGTTGAGATACCGGTTGCGTCCACTCATGCCACGTGCCCGGTCGCCATGCGCCGGGACTGCTTGGGGGTACCCATTCGCATCGAGGCGAGCCTAAACCCGGTCCGCGAGGGCGCCTGAAGTGTCACACCTCTCTGCGAGAGTTCGATATGACAAACCGCACCACCACCGCAACGCTGAGTTTGGAGGTCGTTTCACTGTGTCAATTCGATTCGTATCCACAAGGATTATTGCACAAATAGTCTTGCGCAATGGTTCTTGTACGACTAAGATGGCTCGATGGTAGACAACGAAAGCCCAATGATCACTGACGTCAAGGTGATCGCGGCCATGACCCATCCCCTGCGCCGGCGGCTGCTCAGCATGCTCCGCCTCGATGGCCCATCCACGGTCGGTGTCCTCGCGCAACGGACCGGGCAGGCACCGGGCAACATCAGTCACCACCTCAAGGCGCTCGCCGCGGCCAGCCTCGTGGAGGAAGTGCCCGAGCTGGCGCGCGACCGTCGCGAGCGGTGGTGGCGCCGATCATCTCCGACGATCCGCTGGACGACCGAGGACTTCAAAGGCGACGCCGAGACCGAGGCAATCGCTCGCGCCGCCATTTCACTCAACCTCGACTATCAGTTGAATCAACTGCGCGAGTGGGACAACCTGCCTGACGAAGAGAAAACCGACTGGAAGAGCGGACCGTTCAGCACCGACAACTGGATGCGCCTCAGCGACGACGAACTGGCGGCATTTAGAGACGAAATTATCGCCGTCGTGACCCGCTGGGAGGACCGGGAGGTCCCCGACGATGGTTTCGATCGAGCGCCGGTCTTCTTCTTCGCTCATGCCGTGCCGGGCCAGCCATGATCAGCCCCCTCATGGAGCAGCTCGTCGCGGGCCACATCGAAGAGCTGCGACAGGAGGCGGCCCAACCGCGTACGGATGGTCGAAGCACCCTTCTTGGTCGGAGCCACGTGGCGAGCCAGCGGGTCAAGTCCCGTCTGGGGTCGTTCCTCGTCGATAGAGGACAGCGATTACTGATGACATCGACCCCCCACGCCGGAAACTGTTGAGAAGCATTGTCAACGGGGATCGCGTGTCTCCGGTGACCTGAGCGTGCACGTCGCCGGAGCCGCTCTCACGTGGCGAGGGCTAAGTTCCAGCCCGCGACCTTCGTACCCTCTACGAATCGAGTCGCGAGGCCCAAGGGTACTAACGCGATTCCATCAGAAGGCGCTGCCAATTGGCGGGAACTCGTCCTTCTGGTCCTGGTACGGGCTGGTCGACGGGATGGTGCAGTGGTGGCGCGAGACGAGGACCGTCTACGTATTCGTCCGTGCGATAATCCCAGAACCACTCTTCACCCGGTTCGAAGCTGCAGATGACAGGGTGACCAGACGAGTTCGCATGGGCAGTTGCATGCTTGCCCAGCGAATCGTCACAGCACCCGATGTGACCGCACTCCGCGCATCGCCGCAGATGGAGCCACCAGCTGTCGGATGCGAGACACTCCACACAGCCAGTCCCACTCGGCGGCACGCTCGGATCGATGGCGTTCGTCATGAGCGAACCTCCTCCTTCACTTCGGTCAAGGGTTGTACCGATGACGCAGGGGGCGGCCCGAAGGCGAGGTACTGGTGCACTGATCGCACGGACGCGGAACCCTCGCCCACCGCGGTCGCCACGCGCTTCATGGATCCCGATCGCAGGTCGCCGATGGCAAAGAGTCCAGGGTGGCTCGTTTCGAACGGGAGTGGCGACCGGTCGAGTAAGTTCCACTCCTCGCCGAGCTGTTCGGGAGTCAGCGAGAGGTCGGTCGCCACAAAGCCTTGATCATCGAGGGCCGCGCAGCCATTGAGCCAACCGGAGGCGGGGTCCGCTCCGATGAAGGAGAACAGCCCGGCACACGGCACGACGATCGAGCCCTCGGGGCCATCGAGTTGGACGGCTCTGAGTGTCTCATCCCCATCGAGGGCGATGACCTTCGTCTCGGTCATCAGCGTGATATTGGAGTCAGCATCGATCCGTTCGATCAGATATTGCGACATGTCCTTAGCGAGATCCGAACCTCGGATGACGAGCGTGACCGCACACCCGTTCTGGCTGAGGAAGATGGCCGCTTGCCCCGCCGAGTTGCCACCCCCAACGATCATGACGGGCGCGACACCGCATATGCGCGCCTCCATCTCGGTCGCGGCGTAGTACACGCCATTGCCTTCGAACTCGATCAGTCGCGCCGCCTCCAGTCGGCGATAGGAGGCACCGGTCGCCGCGACGACGGCCCGTCCCGCCACCTCGCTTCCGTCGCTGAGTTGAACGATCAAGTGGCCGGCACGATGTCCGAGCGAGACGGCCGCGCACGGTGCGGTGAGGCTGGCGCCGAACTTCTCCGCTTGGATGATTGCGCGCTGGGTGAGTTCCGCCCCCGAGACGCCCATGGGAAACCCGAGGTAGTTCTCTATCCGCGAACTCATCCCCGCCTGCCCACCGGGTGCGGTCATCTCCAGGTTCAGCGTGTTCAGCCCTTCGGACGCTCCGTAGACGGCCGCCGCCAGACCGGAGGGCCCGCCTCCGACCACGACGAGGTCGAAGCATCGATTCGGCAGGCTCTCGACAGTGAGTCCCAGGTAACTCGCGACAACACCGGGGGTGGCCTTGCGCAGCACCGTGCCGGTGGCAATGACCACGGGCAACTCCGTCGCGGCGATGTTGAACTGACCCATCAGCGTGTTCACCCCGGCGTCGTGATCCGCATCCAACCACTCATGAGGCACGCGAGTTCGGGTCAGGAACTCTCGAATGTGGAGGGACTCTGGTGAGAACTGTGATCCGATGAGCCGGACCGAGGGAGCGGCTCCCGTCATGAGTATGCCTCGCCGAGCCATGAACGCGGCGAGAATGGTGTCGCCAATCCGCGGCTTCGTGGCCATCAATTCTCGTAGCCGATCGCGAGGGATCGCGATAACCTCGCCCTCCTTGACGACGCGAGCCGTGACGAAGACCCTGAGCCCACTCAGCATGTTCAACTCGCCGAGGAAACGGCCCGGTCCGTGGCTCACGATGATCCTCTCCTCGCCATCGACCGACATCAGAATGTCGATCTCAGCGCTGACGACGACGAAGAACTCGTTGGTCGCGTCGCCCTCTCGGTAGAGGTACTCCCCCTCTCGGACCTGGCGTCGAACCCCGAACTGCTCGACCATCGCCATGTCGGCCGCGTCAAACGTCGGAGTGGCCTTTTCGTCGTCTTCCATCATTTGGGCCCCCCGTTCCTACACACAGCAACCCGGGTCACATGTCAACAGACGACTTGACCGCGAAACCGCAGTGTATAGAGCGCGTGTGCGCAACGCCACCTTGACATGGCAGTCGAACCGCAACACGAGTGTTTGCGAGCTGTCGCCCATGTTTGCTTACGCTTCATACCCCACCCGAACAACCACAGGCGTCACGCAAACGACCGATTCAGTAACCCGGTGATCATCGTCTTCTGATGAATGGAATCGATCAATGGCAACATTGGTTTCCTCGAAGCCGTGAATTGCAGTCCCGAGGCGGGAGATTGCCGCTAGGAAGTCGAATCATTTCACGGCGACGATGTCGACCATTCTGATCTGAGGATCCTTTGCCAAGAGCTCGCTGGCCACTTGGCCCAGAGCGGTGGGAATCTCGCCACTTAAATGGGCCTGGCGGGCGTCTTCAGTCTCAAACGAGTCGAAGATACCGTATTCAGTCTCGCTGATCTTGAAGGCATACCAGGTCACCGTTCCATTCTCCGCAACCGCCAACGCTCGTCCACTTTCGAGGAACGCGCCGAGGTCGTCTCCCTTACCGGCCTTGGCCTCGAGCAGCGCGAGAAGTCCGAGTTTTACCGTCATGCTGATCTCACTTTCACTTGGTAGATGGTCGTCCGTTATATCGGTGAGCGTATTTGTGAGCTGGAGCCCGTGTGACAGAGCACTCACCGCTGCTGGCGCACGTAATTCGAGCCGAGCCGAACGCGTGAACAGCGAAATGCCGCCGAGGCATGTTCATCCATCCAGTCAAGCGGTGGTCAGACTCAGGGCGGTCGAGCAACACCTGACGTTACCTACGCTCCGCGTTCCAAATCTGCCCAGTTACGCCAGCCATCAAATTCTGTACGAGCGATTCCGCAGAGTCATCAGGAGTAATCAGGCTCCCCTTCTCGTACGACTCGACGAAGCGATCTCGCAACGCATCGACGATTTGGTTGCCCGACTGGCGACGAATCCACGCCTGCATCTCGGTATCGACCGTGCCCGGCCGATAGACGTTGACCGTGACGCCGGTGTCAGCGAGCTCCGCTGCCAAATTGATCGTGTGCGCTTCGAGCGCCGACTTCGACGCCGCGTACGCATTGCCGCCAATCATCCCCTCGGGATGCGACGCAATCCCGCTCGACACGTTGACCACACGACCCCATCCGCGTTCGAGCATCCCAGGCAGCAACGCCACCGTCAAGCTCACCGCGCCAAAGAGATTCACGGCGAAGGCCCTCTCCCACTCGGTGAGGTCGACCGTAACGGTCGGCCCAAGCGGCCACACGACCGCAGCGTTGTTGACGACAATGTCCGCTCCGCCAACGTCGTTAATGATGCGCTTGGTGGTGCTCCCTATTTCGACGGCATCGCCGACGTCAGTAGGCATCGCGAGTGCCTCGCCTCCGCGCTCGCCAATGACCCCCGCTACTTCGTCCAATTCGCTGGTTGATCGCGCCAGCAAGATGACCCGAGCGCCGCGAGAGGCGAGAGCGATGGCCGTGGAGCGTCCGATGCCTCGGCCCGCGCCGCTGACAACCGCAGTTTTCCCAATGAGCTCTTGGGCTGAGATCATGACAAGTTCTCGAGCACCGCTTCAACGTCTTCCGGTGCGACCCGAACGCGCCAGTCCGCGTTAACAAAGTCCGCTCGTATGACGCCCTGGCGGTCGATCACGAAGGTGGCGGGGACCGGAAGAGACCGGGTCCCGTTGGCGTTTTGCACGCTCGGATCATTGTGAAAGACATTGACTTGCAGATCTTCGAGGTCACCGCTGATCGTGAACTGCACGCGATACGCACGAGCCACCTCTTGATCGACATCACTGAGGACGGGGTACTTCAAGTCGTACTTCTCGGTCAGCGAAAGGGCGTGGTCCGGCGACTGGGGACTCACGGCGACCAACGTGGCGTTGTACTTTCGAAAGCTTGGCAGTGCCTGCTCGAGATGACGCAGCTGCACGTTGCAATAGGGACACCACTCCCCGCGATAGAAACTCAGGACCACCGGACCGTTGGCCAACAGCCCTGACAACGTAATGGGCGCACCCAGCGCATCGGAGAGCGTGAAGTCCGGCGCATGGTCCCCGACGGCCAGACCGGGGGCGACGCCCGACGCCTCGATTTCGAACACCCCTTCATCAATCCGACTGCCGATCGCCTCGGGGATCGACGCCGTGATTGCGTCGAGCTCCATTTGCTGCGTCAGTGCGGAATTTCCAGTGGACATCAGTGCTCTCCTATACAGTGGACTATATGGTCCACTCTAGAAGTACCAAATGTGGACTGTCAAGTCCACTAACGTAAGGGCACGGAAACTATGCAAAACCAACCGCTGGAGTCCACACCCTTGACCCCAAAGGGGCAAGCGCGACGGCAGCTCATCATTGACGCGGCCGCAGATCTCATCTTCGAGCGAGGGGTCGGCGACGTCAGCCTTGACGACATTCGCGAAGCCGCCCGCGTCAGCAAATCGCAGCTTTATCACTATTTCGACGACAAAAGCGACCTCCTCCACGCCGTCATTGAGTGCCAGCGCGAACGAGTGCTAGGCAATCACCGACCCACGTTCAGTTCACTAGATGACTGGGACGACCTCGTGCGATGGCGCGACATGGTCGTCGCGCACCAAGCCGCCCGCTCATGTCGAAACGGTTGTCCGCTCGGAAGTCTTGCCAGCGGTCTCGCTGAACTCGACGACGTGGCCCGGGACCAACTCAGCCAAGCCTTTGCGAGTTGGGGCCGCATTATCGCCGCCGGACTGAATCGAATGATCGAGTCCAAACATCTTCGGGCCGACGCCGACCCTCAGGAGCTCGCCACGAGCGTTCTCGCCAGTTTGCAGGGCGGATTGCTCATGGCAGAAACGGCCCGAGATACGCGACCACTGGAGATCGCGCTTGACGCCGCCATCTCCCACGTCCGATCGTTCGCGATGTAAGCACCGCCCGATGCAGAAGAGCCGGTGCTGTCGCACCGGCTCTGACCTGCAATCCTCTTCGTAGCGGGGGCAAGATTTGAACTTGCGACCTTCCAGTTATCAGTTCGTTCGAGATGACGTCATCAGGTGTCACTCCGTCCAGGTACTGGTCTAGATCAGGGTTAAGTGGGCAAGCCCCGTTCCTTCCCGTCCACCGACTTTCACTAAGTTCGTCACCATTCTGTGATCAGCGATGAGAACTTGGTGTCCGGCGCCAAAGCTCATCGACGACCTTCGCATGGGAGCGCTCCGCCGCGGCATGAAAAATGAGAAGTCCTCGTCACCGAGCGCCTCGCGAAGCGTGACTCGGCTTTGCGCGGTTCGGTCTCCGTACGAGGCCAAGGTGACAGCCTCGCTAGGTGACCGCAAGTGCGCTTACCCTAGAAAAATGGACACGGAGCTGGCGGCGAGAACCAACATGGCTTCTCGGCGAACGACGAAGCGCCGACGTCCTCTGCGCCGCGTGTGGTTGTGTCTGGGCTGCCTCATCCTCGGGGTCCTCGTGTGGCTCGTATCCTCTTTCGCGGTCTACATGCTCCGGCCCTCCAGCATGAACTTCTCCGAAAAGAGCACCGAATGGGTTCGTACACTCCCATTCGGCAACTGGGCTGTTGATGAGGCCGAACACATTTACTACAGCGATCACGCGCCGAAGAAAGGCGGACCTCAACTCACTAAGTTGCCAAGTGTCGGTCTCAGCAAAACAGCGGGTCGAGGGTTGCCGACTACTCTCGGATTGCACCCCACTCAGAGCGCCTGGCCGGCGCCCATTGCGCCGGTCTTTGCCACCCCCCTGCCGGGCGAAGGGACGTGGAAGCGCACGGGTCCTTCCGTCCAAGGGAAACCGCCGGTGCTCGTGACCACGTACCGACCTGATCCTGCCTATCCTCAAATGGTCGCCTACGTTGCCTGGTTCAACCACTCCCTCGTCGACCTGGCTTACTATCCCGGTCGCTACGAACCTCCGAAAGCGAGCGACCGCGGTCCTTCGATGGTTCCGTACGACCAGCGGTACCGATTACTCGCAACCTTCAACGCGGGATTCATCTACTCCGATGGCGATAACGGCTCAGCGGTGAACGGGCACACCAACGAACCGCTGACCGACGGGAACGCCACGTTGGTCGGTTACAAAGACGGACAAATCTCCATAGTCATGTGGCATGGTGGTCCGAGCCCCGGGTCCAACGTCGCCTGGGCCAGGCAGAGCCTCACGCCGATCGTGTGGAACGGAAACCTTAACCCCGAACTCAATACCGATCCCGACAGTCCCCAGTGGGGCTTCACGCTCGGGAACGCGGTCAGGGTGTGGCGCACTGGCGTGGGCATCGACCAAGAGGGGAACCTCATCTACGTCGTAGCGAACGACCAGACGGTCGTCTCGCTCGCCCAGATTCTTCGGCACGCGGGAGCGATCGACGCCATGGAGTTCGATATCAACCCCGATTGGCACACATTGATTACCTACAGCCACGAGCACGGCCTTGATCCCACCATGGTGGAGCCCCAGCCCAATGAGTCTGTGGATCGCTACCTCTATCCCGACGACCGCGATTTCTTCGCGGTCTATGAGCGCATACCTGGTCCGGTTTCCGTCCCCTTCAGTTAGAGGTGCTTTGCCTCAGCGCAGCGTGTGGTTGTGTCTGGGCTGCCTCATCCTCGGGATCCCCGCGTGGCTCGTATCCTCTTTCGCGGTCTACATGCTCCGGCGTCCACGGCACCAAACGAACGGCACCAAGCGAAATCCTCGCCCGTTACCACCGTCGATGTCCGTTAGACCGTGACTACGACCTTGCCCCCCGGGTGACCCTGCGACACGTACTGGATGGCCTCGGCAGCCTTGGGCAGCGAGAAAGTCCGGTCGATCACTGGAGTGATCGATCCTGCCTCGATCAGCGTGGTTAGGTACTCCAGGTCATCGGCACGCTCCTTCATCGTCACAGCGCGCAGTCGCTGGCCAGAGAACGCCGACAAAATGGGCGCCCGAAGGATCTGGCGATCGAAGCCTCCGAGCCAGCGGCCGCCTCCCTCGCCGCCCACGATCGCCGGAGTGCCGTGCGGCGTGAGGGCCCGGCGGAGCAACGACAAGGGCCGCCGCCCGGTGGTGTCGAGGATCAGGTCGAATCGCGATCCGCGAGCGTCGACCTCCTCAGTAGTGAAGTCGATCACGTCATCGGCGCCGAGGGACCGGACCAGGTCGGCCTTCGAGGTGCCGCACATGTCTGTGACGTGAGTGCCGAAGGCATGGGCCAGTTGGACGGCGAAGGAGCCGACACCCCCCGTCGCACCGATGACCAGCACTTGTTGGCCGGGCTGCACCTGCCCAACGTCACGCGGGCCCTGCAGCGCGGTCATGCCCGAGATGGGGATCGCCGCAACTTGTTCGAAGGTCAAATTGGAGGGTTTGGTGGAAAGGTCACTCTCCCGCGACCGAGCGTACTCGGCGAACGAGCCGACTTTGGTTACGCCGTATACCTCGTCGCCGGGACGAAACCGGGTCACGCCACTGCCCACAGCCTCGACGATGCCAGAGAGGTCCCAGCCTCGCACCCGCACTTTCGGGCGGCGCACACCCAGTCCCATGAGACGTACAAGGTACGGACGACCCGTCATGAGGTGCCACACCCCGGGATCGACACCGGCCGCCCGAACCCGCACCAGGACCTCATCATTGCTAATCACCGGTATCTCGATGTCCCCGAACCGCAAGGTGTCGGTCGATCCGTAGACGTCCTGCATAACAGCTTTCATTCAGATTCCTCCTTCAGCCTGCACTCTGCTCGTTCTGACACCCGATCAAGGCAGCCCACTAGGGCCGATTGTCACATCTTCGGGACCTCTGGCCCTACCGCAACGACTCGTAACTACCTAACGACCAAGACCACGGTCGTTGTCTCTCGTCCTCAAGAACTTCTCGAATACCGGCGGACTTTCAAATCTTTTACACGGCCGGCTGCCCGTTTTGACTGCGTGATGTCCTCAACCGATGCAACGTGCGTTTCGGTGCACAGCGAGCGAACTCTCCTCAAGACTCCGATAATCTCGAATGCCGGCGGCTTCGAAGAGGACGTCAAATTCTCCGTTTTCGCAAGTCAAGTTCAGCATTTGCAACCCTCCCAGAAACTCGGGAGACCGATCAAATGCAAGACCCTCCTCTAGGTCATTGACTCGAATCTTCGCGTCGAGATATTCAAGGGCGTTGGCGAGACGCTCCAAATTCAAAGGTTCGGGAGAAGCGTATAAATCAATATCCATGGTGGGAGGAATTGGTACGGCCTGTGCAATAGCGGCAAATGCGCCGATCACCACGTAGTCGACCGCAAATCTATTGAACGCCTCAAGTATCGCTTCCGCTTGTAGTTCGTGGTCCACTGGTCTCCTCGATCACTCGCGCATTCTTGAATCCGGCAACATTCGCTCGGTGTCGATCTTCGACTCGCTGTCGTTCGGCATCACTACGCCGTGAATGTCTCTCCACTAACAACTGGTCGTGGTCGTCAAGACCTACGAGGTGAATTCTTGGTTCCAATCCCACCGACGCAAGAATTCGCTGCACCGACTCAAATCCAGGATCAATTCGTCCCGACTCGATTCGAGCGATAGTTGACTGGGCGACACCGGCTCGCGCCGCTAATTCGCGCTGAGTAAGGTTCAAACGCACCCGGGCCAAGGCAAGCAAACTCCCCGCGGCCGTCGACGAAGTGCCAGCAGCGCGCATAGTGATATGATAGCAGATCCGCTATCAACACCGAAACCTGCGGGTTAGGAAACCTCCTGAAGGTTAACTAACGACTCATCGAACACAAGCGTGGCGCGCCTGTCCGGACTAGGAATTTGGCTTCTTCGGCACGGCGCGGCTTAACGCCGTGCTTTGTTGCTGACCGACGTAATATTGAAATCTCGCCGTGCGATGAGGGCAACACCGACGGCGACGAGTGCGGCGCCATTTGGTCCGAGAAAACCCGTGATCGTCCCAGCCTCCAACGCAAACTACAGATCCGTGACCGCTGTCATCTGCGGCCCCCTGTCTCGTCAGGTTGAGCGAGCGCGGACGTGATCTCGTGCAGCACTTCCGACGCGTTCACGCCGAGAGCGCCTAGCAGCGCCGCCGCAGGATCTGGGGGTTGGAGAGCGAGGATCTGGGCCAGCACCTCGGTGCCGGTGACCTGGAGCTTCCGATGACCCTTGGGCTTGTACGCTTCCTCCAGCACTCTCTTTGCTGCGGGCGTCATGCGGAAGCGATCTTTTTTAGCGACGTCTCTGATCCTCGGCCTCGTTGGGACGGCGCGCATCGGTAGTTCGGGAGCGTCGGCGCCGGCCCCCAAACCCAGGGCGACCAGAGCTTCGTGATCGAGCGACGCAAGCGCCTGGCGAGCTTGCTGCAGGCTCACGCCCAACACGACTTCGATCGAGGGATCCTCAAACAAGGCGAGCAAGACGTGATCAGTGCCAACTCGGCGATCGCCTCGGCGACGAGCCTCCTCACTGGCCTGCATGTAGATGGCCCAGCCGTGAAGTGTCTCTGGCGCAACAGATTCGGTGGTCATGATGGCTCCTTGTTGTATTTGGTGTGCACGGATTGACGGGTGATGCCCAAGGCGTCTCCGATCTGCTGCCACGACCAGCCCTTTTGTCGGGCTGCCGAGACACAGTTCGCTTCAACCCTCTCCGCCAGGCGATGTAGTGCCAACGAGGCGCGAAGCCCAATTGCCGGGTCATCCGACGAGAGGTTCGCGCTGAGTTCTTCGATGTCCATACCTGTCAGTATAGGCTGACATATTTGATATGTCAACCTGAACTGACACAGCAGATCGCCACACCGAAGTGCCACGGATGGACGATTCGTAGAGGCGCCCTAGCCCGTTCAGATGCCAGGTGTTTCCTTTCGCGAGCGCTTAACCCCGTTCATTTCCGAAGGGCCACCAAATCCAAGGGACGAGATCTAGGACCAGCAAGGGAGGATGGCGCGTTTGACGCGTTTGGAGTGTTTATCCCTTGTTGGTATTGCGCACGGCAATGCAGTCACGTGGTGCGAAGCGTTCGGGAAGGTTGGCACGAGCGAATGCTGAACAATGGTCCTTGTCTAAGAAGACCGTTTGCACTCAATGACGAAGCCCTTTGCCGGAGATTGCTGACCGTAAACCGTATACGGTGACACTAGGTGCCTCCGGACCCTCCTCGCCGTTATCGCCGTCGCCGTGCGCGACGAGCTGCGTCAACTCTTGAAGCAAAGTCACGAGGCGTGAGAATGACAGTTCCCCGCCAGGGGTTCATGTGGAGGAGGTCGGTATCGTTCGAGACAATGAGAACCGCCCGAGACGCTAACGCAAGCTCCAGGATTCGATTGTCCTCATAATCGTCGCAGTCGGTGACTGCTTCATCTGGTTCAAGAACGCCCCCTCCGGATGCTTCAGCCATCTCTACGAGCACATCCAAGTAGTCCTCAATGGGTTGGGGTTCCCATTCGAAACCACCCTCGGCCTCAGGAGCAGCGAGGACACGTTCGATGTTGGTAAGGACGTGAGCGCTCAGCCAAAGGCTGAACTCGACTGCATCGTTGATGATGCCAACACAGTCGGCTGCAAAATGACCCGACGTTGGAGGAGGGCTTGGCCATGATTCGAACGAATCCTGTCCCGTTACGACTGCATCAATGAAGACGTTGACGTCAAAAACGACCGGCTGTGCCGATCCTTCCTCGCTCACGCCTCCGCTCGGCGTGCGAGGACTCGTTTCACTCGATCGCTAATCTGGTCTGGCGAAATACCAAGCTCAGTGGAACGTTGTGTTCCGTATGCCTGGATAGATCGGAGGCGCTGGGCACGATCTGCGGTTTCCATGCGTTCCATCGCCAACCGTAGAAAGGCACTCCGATTTCCTCCACTGAACACCTTTACAAGATGGTCTAAGCGTGACTGCTCGGTCTTCGGTATGGAGAAGCCGACAGTGACGGAGTTAGTTTTGCGGGTCTTGGTGGTGCTCATAGAACCAGTGTACCGCACATGCAACTTGCATGCAACATCTTATCTAAGGAGGGAGCAGAAGGGCCGGTGCTTTCACACCGGCCCTGACCTACACTTTTACCCAGTGGCGGGGGCAAGATTTGAACTTGCGACCTTCGGGTTATGAGCCCGACGAGCTACCAGACTGCTCCACCCCGCGATGACTGCTACACATTAGTGGAAAAATGCTCCCGTCATCAAAGCGAGCGGTGTCTGACGCCCGCACACAGCTCTCTAGCGCAACGTGTAGCGAAGCGACGTGCGCTGGCCGTGGGCGAAGATGATGATGAACCGGTACTGGCCGGGGTGACTGCCGCGTGCGACGTCCACTCGAATCGTGAGGACACGACCATTGTCGTGAGCCACGACGGCGCTCGTGCCAACCAAGTCGCTCACGACGAGCGGGCGACCGTAGAAGCCCGAACCGATGATGAGCGCGGTCATGCTGCGGCCAGCCCTGATCGGGCGATCGATGCGGATGGCCCGTGGCGGAAGCGGCACGATGGTCACCGTCGTCGCGAGCGATGACGCCGCAGAGTACGTCCCGTCGGCAGCCTTCGTGGCCGTCACGACGCACGTGCCGGCTCGAGCGCTGGTGAGCAGATCCCCGCTAATCGCGCACTCCGCGGTGCCCGGCGAGGTGACGGCGTAGGACACCGCTCCGTTGCCCGAGCCACCCGTCGAGGTCAGCGTGAGCGCGTGGCCATAGAACGTCGAGGTGCTCGTGATCGTGATCGCGCCTTGCTCTTTCGGGTTACCAGATCCAATAGTGATCGACTGGGCGACCTCTTTTGCCGCCGCGAACGCGCCGTTGCCCGGGTCGTTGAAGTCGATGACACAGACCCCGTTGCCCGTGAAGGTGGCCTTGCCGTCGCTCAGCGAGCATCCGGTCGAAGAGCTGTTCAGTGAGATCTTGACCGTGTCGCCCGACGTCGCATAAGCGTGTGGCGTGTACGTTTCGTTCACGTTGCCCGCCGCGGGCGGCGTGCTGGGATAGATGACGTTCGATGCGTACACCTTCACTGAATGCTGGACTTGGCTGGCGGCGGCGAACGCGCCGTTGCCCGGGTCGTTGAAATTCACCACACAGGTGCCGGCGCCCGTGAAGTCGATCCAGCCGTAGTAGAGCGAGCAGCCCGATGAGTACTTGCCGAGCGTCATGACAACTTTGTCACCCGATGTGGCAGTAGCGCCCGGAGCGTACGAGCCGCCCGCACTCCCCGCGGTGGGAAAGGTGCTCGTCGAGATGACGTTGTCCGAGTAGACCTTGATGCTCTGGGTGACCTGAGCGGCCGCGGCGTACGTGCTGTTGCCGGGGTCGTTGAACTCGATCACGCACGTGCCGGCACCGGTAAAGGTCGCTGTGCCGTTGCTCAGCGAGCAGCCCGACGAAGTCTTGTCGAGTGTGACGACGACCGTGTCACCCGAGGTGGCCGTCGCCTTCGGGGTGTAGGTGCCGTGCGTGCTCCCCGCCCCTGGGGCGGCGCTGACGCTGATGGTGTTAGAAGTGGTGCCCGCTGCGAAAGCTGGTGTCGCGAACAGGCCTACGGCGAGGGCCAGGCCTGCGGTGACCGCAGTTCCGCGAAGGAGACCATTTCGACGATGTTGGAAGCTCAGATTGTGTGTCATGTGGCCAGCATGTACCTGTGTCCATGCTCGGCATAGGTCAGAGAACGACATCACAGACGACCCACATAAACAGCCATTCGTCAGTCCTTGCATGGCTTTGACGGCATTTTGTATGTGTTCGCCCGTCAGATTCGCAGTCGCCTCTAACCGGACTCGCAGTCGTCTCTAAGGCGCGTCAACTCGCGTGGACCGCGTTGCTCGCCGCTCCCTGGAAGGAAAACGGCCATTAGGTTAGGCTAACCTAACTATTCCCGGAGGTCGGTCGATGACTGTCGACAGCAGTCTCAACGTTGGTGACGACGCTTTCGACCCTCGCTCTTCCTCTCCTTCGGGAAGTGATCGCCCCTGATGCACGGCGCGGCAACGCCCAAATCTCACCGACTAAGAGGGTCAAAGAAGCTCGCGATTGTCATCGCCACCGCCTCGGTGGTGTCGCTTGCGCTCTCGGCGTGCGGCAGTGCCTCGAGCGCCGCGACGGTCACGATCACCCTCTACAACGGTCAGCACGAGCAGACGACCGACTCGCTGGTTGCGGCCTTCGAAAAGCAACACCCCGACATCAATGTCGCCGTGCGCAGTGACGACGAAGACACGTTCGACGCGGAGATCGTCCAAGAAGGGTCGCGCTCTCCAGCCGACGTCTTCTACACCGAGAACTCCCCCGCGCTCGAGTACCTGCAGCAGCGCGGTCTTCTCGCCACGGTTGACGCGGCGACACTCGCGAAAACTCCGGCCAAGTACAACTCGCCCATTGGTGACTGGGTCGGCGTCTCGGCTCGAGTCAGCGTCTTGATCTACAATCCGTCGCTCATCAAAAAGAGCCAGCTGCCAACGGGTGTGTTGCAGCTCGCCAGTCCCAAGTACAAGGGCAAGCTGGCCTTCGCGGCAGGCGAGACCGACTTCCAGCCGATCGTGACGTCCGTGTTGAAGGCGTATGGCGAGAAGGTCGCGCTCAACTGGCTGAACGGCATCAAGGCCAACGCGGGCAGTCACATCTACCCCGACAACGAGACGATCGCCGACGAGGTCAACCGCGGTGCGGTCGCTTTCGGCGTCGTCAATCAGTACTACTGGTACCGGATGCGCGCCGAGATCGGTGCGTCGAACGTGCGCGCGAAGATCACCTACTTCTCCCCACACAATCCCGGCTACGTGCTCGACGTGTCCGGGGCAGGAATCTTGAAGTCCTCCAAGCACAAAGCGGCGGCACAGAAGTTCCTCGCCTTTCTCGTTTCCAAGCAAGGCCAGGAGATCATCGCCCGCTCGATCAGCTTCGAATACCCGATCGCTTCGGGGGTAACGACGGCCCAGCCCGAGACGCCCTTCCAGGATCTCCAGCCCTACCCCATTGACATCGCCCAGCTCGGCACGGGGGCCACGGCGATCGCACTGCTTCGCGAGGTGCAGCTGCTGTGACCACGTCGAGCGACCTTCGTGACGAACCGATCCACGAGAGCTACAAGGACTTCATACGTCCGCGTCGACGTCGCCCTCGACCGAAGGTCCTCGTCACTCTGAGCACGGTGGTAGTCGCGGCGCTCGCACTGCCGCTCGTCTTCTTGCTCCTGGAAGCATCTGACGCGGGCGCCTCGAGCGTGTGGCATCTCATCTGGCGATCGCTCACCGCCACGCTGCTCTGGAACACCGTGCGTCTTACGCTCGTGGTCACGGCGCTGTGTGCGGTACTCGGCACACTCGCCGCCTACTGCGTGGAGCGGACCGACCTTCCCGGTCGTCACGTCTGGGCCGTGCTGGTGGTCATTCCCTTCGCGATCCCCGACTTCGTCGTGAGCTTTGCCTGGTCGTCGCTATCCACATGGGTCACTGGGTTTCGAGGCGCCGTGATCGTGATGACGCTTGCGGTCTATCCCCTCGTCTACCTTCCGGTCGCGGCGAGTTTGCGCGGTGCCGACACGGGCCAAGAGGAGATCGCGCGCAGCCTCGGGGCCAGTCGACTGTCGACGTTCTTTCGCATCACCCTGGGCCAAGCACGCCGGGCCATTCTGGGCGGATGCCTGTTGGTTGCCCTCGTCATCCTCGCTGAGTATGGGGCCTTCGAGATCTTGGGCTACCAGACGTTCACGACCGAGATCTTCAGCGAGTTCTCGATCGGCTTTGACACAGCCTCGGCGTGCGCGCTGTCCCTCGTGTTGGTGATCTTTTCGATCATCGTGATGATGGCCGAGAGCTCAGTCAACGGCCGTGGATTCCTCAGTCGAAGCGGTCCGGGCGTTGCTCGGGTGCACCAGCGCCGCGAGCTCGGACGAATGAAGGTGCCGGTGCTCGTCGGCTTCGCCGCGCTCGTCGTCGGTGCACTCGGCATTCCCGTGGGCACCTCGATCTATTGGATCTTCGAAGGCGGTGTGCACGCGATCGGCGGCGAGTCGCTGCTCTCTGCGGCGCTCTACACCGCGGGCTACAGCGCCTCGGCGGCGTTGGTCTCAACCCTCATGGCGCTGCCGCTGGCGCTCCTTGTCGTTCGCTACCCGACCCGCTGGCACCGGCTGCTCTCGAAGACCACCTTCCTCATCCTTGCGATGCCCGGACTCGTGGTCGCGCTCGCGTTGTCGTACTTCTCCGAGCAGCACGCGAATGGATTCGCGTATCAGACGGCGCCGTTGCTCATCTTCGCGTACGCCATCATGTTCTTTCCGCTGGCACTGGTCGGCGTGCGCGCCTCGGTCGCTCAAGCGCCGGCCTCGTTGGAAGAGGTCGCGGGTTCACTGGGTGTGCCGCGCCATCGCGTCTTGTGGCGCGTGACACTCCCGCTCGTCGCCCCCGGGCTCGGCGCCGCCTTCTGCCTGGTCTTTCTTTCAGCCGTGACGGAGCTCACGGCCACACTCATCCTCATTCCGACCGGTGTGCAGACGCTCGCCACGCAGTTCTGGGCGTACCAGCAGAACCTCTCCTACGGTCAAGCGGCACCGTTTGCGTTGGTCATCATCGCCATCGCCGCAGTGCCCGCGTACCTGGTCGGTCGGTTCTTCGACCGGCTGCCGGCTCACCGAGGTTCGGTGAATGTCCCTAACCTGATGACATGAACGAACTCGTCGTCCAAGGTCTGCACAAGGCGTACGACACGCAACTGGTACTCGAAGACTTTGACCTCACGGTCAAGGCCGGCTCGTTCATGTCCATCCTCGGGCCTTCTGGAAGTGGCAAGACCACGCTCCTGCGTGTGATCGCTGGCTTCGAACGCGCGGATCAAGGTACCGTTCGGCTTCACGGCGACGTGGTCGATGACAAGTCGCACTTTGTCGAGTCCTCCGCGCGACGCATCGGCTATGTCCCCCAAGACGGCAGCCTCTTCCCACACCTGTCGGTCCAGGCGAACGTCGGCTTCGGCCTCGCGCGCAGGGACCGGCACGGCAAGCGCGTCGCGGAGCTCTTGGAGATGGTCGGACTCGGTGGCTTCGCGCACCGGTACCCGCACGAGCTCTCGGGCGGCCAGCAACAGCGCGTCGCGCTCGCAAGGGGTCTTGCAATCGATCCCCTGCTCGTGCTGCTCGATGAGCCGTTCTCCTCGCTCGACGCGAGCCTGCGCTCCTCCGTTCGACGCGACGTTCGCCAGGTGCTCAAGGACGCCGGGACGACCGCCATTCTCGTGACTCACGATCAAGATGAGGCGCTCTCGCTCGCCGATCAAGTGGCCGTCATCGGCGAGGGCCGGATCCGCCAGTGCGCCACACCCGCGCACCTGTACTCAAAGCCCGCATCGCCCGAACTCGCGCGCGAGTTCGGCAACAGTAATTTCGTCAGCGGCGTGGCGAACGGCGGCGCCGTCGACACATCAATCGGTCGTCTCGAGCTCGAAGACTCGTCCTTTCTCCACGGCGTAGTGGCCGACGGCACGAAGCTCATCGTCCTCATTCGCCCCGAACAGATCGCGCTCTCTCATGACGCGCGCACTGGTCGCGCCGTTGCGCGAGTGCTCGATACCGAGTTTTATGGGCACGACGCCGTCGTCAAGCTGCGCTCGACGGACAAGGAGTCGCTCCTCCTGAGTGCGCGGACGCAGAACCCGGTGCGACTCCCTCAGATCGATGATGAAGTGGGCTTGGAGGTCGTCGGGCCCGTCATCGCCTGGCGCGCCGACAAAACGACAGACCGCGACCCCGCTAACAGGTAAGGCTCGAGAGCTTTCGCGCGTGCATGGTGGACGTCGTGTGCCCCGACGTCGAGGTTAACGATTGCGTCCAGAGCAGCTCGGATCGATTGACGCTGAGCAGCCCCACCGATCCGGACGAGGCGAGCGTCGCTCCAAAGACGTGCGGCACTACGCACCACGACGTCGCCGAGGGGCTCAATCGGTAGAGCACCTGCGTCAGACCGGATCGACTCGTCACTGAGTTGAAGATGGCGCCGCCCGGCGCGAGCACCAGTGAGTTGGTCGGCGGCGTGTAGTCGGAATTGTAGAGAGCCGACGTATTGGTGGGCAGCGCGACGTACGCCCACGTGAGACCGCCGTCGGTCGAGCGCAGCAAGGGATACTGCGACGACGGATCCAAGAAGAACAGTTCGCTCGACGAGCTCACGACGAGCTGTTGGGAGTAGCAGCTATTGATCGTCGTCACCCAGTCCGAGTTCGTCCACTTCACCCCCGTTGGCTGCGACACGTCGAGGGGGCCGAGCAAGACCGATTGATCGTCCATGCTCATTGCGCAGCCGCCCCACTGAAAGGGGCCAAACGTCATGCAGGGCCCAGCCGAGGGACACCCGAGCGAACTCTGGACCCACGTGCTACCGCCGTCAGTCGTGGATTCGGTAATCGCATGCCCGTTTTCAGTATTAATGGGGTTAACGCTGTTGTCGTAGCCCTCCTCGGTGCTGAAGAGTGCGCTGATCCGGTCACCGTCGGAAGAGAATCCGCCGAAATCCTCGATGGAGGTCCCCGGAGGAATCGGCACGACGTGCCACGTAGCTCCGTCGTCGGTGGTGAAGAGAGGGGCCAAGTAATCGGGCGGAATGCTGTTGCCATGCTCCGAGTCAAAGCCCGCGTAGATGGTGTCCGGAAAATGAGGATCCAGTTGCACTTCGGAACATGGTGGGACGAACGGCGGATTCGTAAACATCTTGAGCGGCGTTCCCTTCAACGCCGCCCGTGCCCCCGCAATCGGCACGTGGATCGGCGCGGCGCCTCCTGTAATCACGATGTCCGACGGTTGGCACCAGGCGACGAGATTCGACGAGGGCGCCGGACCGATAGCTGACGGCCCTGAGAACGTCGACGAGATGACGTTGACGCGCCCGAGATCGGCCCACGTCGTCGTCGGTGCGACATGCACCGTTCTCGGGGTCAGCTCAACGTTGAATCCACCCACCTTGCGGAGGGGTGTGTAGGAGAGGTCAGGATAGTTCTTCGCTGCTGACACCGAGTTGAGAGACAGCGAGTAGGTGTCGGGTCGGCCGATGACGAGCTGCAGCGGCGCCCATCCTTTCACCAGCACCTCTTCACCCACCGTGGCTCTCGTTGTGCTCAGCGTCATCGTCGCGCAGCGTTCGCTTCCCAGGCATCGCGTCGGTGACGGGGTTTTCAGGCGAATCAACGTCTGAGCTTCGGCGTTGCGCAATGCGCAACCGAACATCGACGTGACACACTGCACGCCAACCTCATACTCTCCTGACGTCAGTGGATGGATCGACACGGAGTGATTCGTACTCTCGAGCCACGCTGCGTCCGGAACGCGCAGGGTCATCCGGAAGGACGTTGACGTCGACCAGTGGATGCCAACCCCTTGCTCTTGAAGGCCACCGCAACCGTCCCAACAGAGCGTGGCAAACGAGGGCTTCTGTGTGAGTGGCTTCGTCAGATGGCCGGTCACGACGACCGTCTGACCGGGCTTCGCGCTCGACGATGACAGCGACAGCTCAACGTGTTCGCCCGCCGGTGGCGATGAAGTCGTCGTCGTGGGCGCTCCCTCCTTGTTCGTCACGAATATGTCGGTCTGGAGCGCCACCACCACCGAAGAGCTCGCCACATTCGGCACGCGAAAACAGGCCGTGTAATCGCCGTTCATGGACTGGTTCACGTCGTCGCCCTCATCGGATCCACAGAGCGAGCTCGGAAGAGGGGTGGCGGTCGGCGGCGCCAACGCGCGGGGTCGACTCGACGCGCTCAGAGGCGCACTCGGCCACGTCGCGAGCCCCGTGACGACCACGAGGAGCATCGCGAAGCGATGGATCCTCGCGGCTTGTCGTAGGGATGTCGTGAGCTGCGCAGTCATCGTGCTCCGTGGTCGCGAGCGTTCGCTCAACAATCGTTGGTGGCACCATAACCTTCGAGCCGCAACGCGTCTCGGCAACCTCATTGCAAAGCTTTGACGTTTCGTTCGCGCTCCGGCGCAACTCCCGGGACGACAGATCTCTCCGTATTCACCTAAAACCCGCTTCTTCAGCGCTTCTGCGGGGCAGACTCGTCCCAAATCTGATAGCAAGTATGGAGAAACTCTTCTAAGGGAGGACACGTGAAGATCAAACGAGTGTTATCAAGCGCGGCGGCCGTGGCGCTGATACTGGGGGGCCTTGTTCTTACGGCGGACGCGCTCGCTGCGAGCGCGGCAACCGTGGTTGTTCCCACGATCACGCTCACCCCGGACATCGGCCTCACGAATGGTCAGGTAATCAGCCTCTTGGGGAGCGGGTTTACGCCCGGCGCCTCGCTCGCAGCAGTCGAGTGCAACGGATCGGCCACGGGGGTAGCAGGGTGCGACACCTCGTCAATCGACCCCATTACCGTGACGTCAACCGGCACCTTCACCACGACGTTCAGCGTGTTGACCGGCACCATCGGCAACGGAACCTGCGGCATTAACGCGACTGACTCGCTGTGCTTCGTTGCTATCGGCACCACCTCAGATGCCCTTGTCGCCGACGCGTCCATCGCGTTCGTAGGGGGCCCAGGTGTCTCGTTGACCCCTTCGACGGGTCTCTCGGACGGCCAATCGGTCACCGTCGCGGGCTCGGGCTTCACGGCTGGCGACACCGTCTACGCGGTCGAGTGTCTCGAGACGGCCACGTCCGAGGCCGGCTGTGACACGTCGACGGCGACGCCGTTGACGGTGAGCTCGACCGGCATGCTGTCGTCGACCTACTTCAAGGTCGTCACTGGCAAGATAGGAACAGGCACGTGCGGAACGTCAGCGGCAAACTACGCCAGCTGCATCGTTGAAGTCGCGAACGCCTCTGGCGGTGATCGCGGCGTCGCCACGATTGACTTCGTCGCTCCGGCCGTCGCATCGCCCCCGGTGGCCACGCGCGTGAGCGGCACCGCGGTGATTGGTAAATCGGTCACCGCAGTCGTGATCGGTAGGAACTTCACGGCGGTGTCGAGGGTCACCGGTGGCGCGGGCTCGACCGTGCGCGTAACCGGTGTCGCGAGCACCGCAGTGCACGTGAAGATCACGGAGTCCGCATCCGCGAAAGCTGGCACAGCAACGCTCGTCATCGTGTTCAAGAGTGGCAAGTCAGTGAAGGTTCACTACACAGTGGCCAAACAGATCTGACGTGACGAAGCCTCCTCGAGAGAGGCGGCAGAGCAAACAAATCTAATGTGACGAAGCCCCCTCGAGAGAGGGGGCTTCGTCACGCCAAGGGCCTCTCTTATTCGTGCCAGTGCCGTCGCGATGACCGAGATGCCCCTTCGTGCCAAGTAACGTCACCCTCGTGGAATCGTCGGCGCAGCGCAGCGAGCTCGAAGGGATCGTGCGCTTAATCACCTTTGCGGGCGCCCATGATCAGTCTGACCTGCACGACGAGTCTCTTCACGTACGAGAGCGAGAGCCGTACGCCGTCGCGCGGCCACACAGCACTGCCGAGGTCGTCGAGCTCGTTCGTTGGGCTGATCGCTACGACGTTCCCGTGACGCCCCGCGGATCGGGAACGGGCCTCTCGGGAGGGGCGCTCCCGGTCGATGGCGGCCTGGTTATCTCCTTCGATCAGATGCGCGATGTCGTGCGTGTCGACCTCGGCGACCACGTGGCGGTCGTGCAACCCGGCGTCACACTGCGCGAGCTCAACGACGCGCTCGAGGGCACGGGTCTCCACTACCCCGTTTACCCCGGCGAGCTCTCGGGCTCACTCGGCGGCAATGTGAATACCAACGCGGGCGGGATGCGGGCCGTTCGTCACGGCGTGACACGACACCACGTGCTCGGTCTCGAGTTGGTGTTGATGAACAGCACGATCCTGCGAACGGGCGGACCGGTCGTCAAGTCGTCGTCGGGCTATGACCTCACCCAACTCATCGTCGGCAGCGAAGGAACGCTCGCCCTAGTCACCGAAGTCACGGTGAAGCTCTCGCCGGTTCTGCCGTGCAGCGCGACGATGCTCGTTCCCTTCAGCGACCTCGCGACCGTAGCCACCGTCGTGCCGGCGCTGATCTCCGCTGGTTTCGCGCCGTCACTCCTCGAATACCTCGACCCGGTCACGCTGGCGGCGCTCGGTCGAGGCACGAACCTCACGCTGGGCGTCGACCCTTCGGTCGCCGAACGAACCGCCGCGTATCTCGTGGTGGTGCTCGAGACGAGAACGCAGGAGCAGCTCGCGACGGACCTGGAAGCCGCGGCGTCGCTCGTCAGTGACGCCGGCGCTCTTGAGGTCTACGTGCTCGAGGGGGTCGCCGCCGATCGGCTCATTCAAGCTCGCGAGAAGGTCTTCTGGCTCACGAAGTCGGCAGGCGCGAACGACATCGTCGACGTCGTGGTGCCGCGCTCCACTGTCCCCAGGTTCTTGGACGAGGTCACCGCACTCGCCGAGCGCTACGGCGTCTACGTCGCCGGATGCGGGCACGTGGGCGACGGCAACGTGCACCTCTCTGTCTTCCAGCCCGACGATGCGGTGCGCGAAGAGTTCTTACTCGAGCTCTTTCGCATCGGCGTCAGCGTCGGTGGCGCGATCTCGGGAGAACACGGACTCGGCGTCGACAAGAGTTGGGCGTACCTGAAACTGACCGATCCAACGCTCGTCGAGCTACAGCGTCGCATCAAGGACGTCTTCGATCCGAAGGGTCTGCTCAACCCGCTTCGTCACCTTGACGCTCGAGGCTGCGGGGACCCTTAGCTCTTCTTCTTCTTCGGGAGCGTCGTCGTCGTGGTGGTCTTTGAGATCTTCGTCCCGGTCGATGCGGCTTGAGCGAGCTTCAGCTGCTGATACATGTCGTTCACGTCTTGTTGATACGTGCCGAGCTCACCTTTGGAAAGCGCCGCTTCGGCGGCGGTGTAGTCCGACGACGCTTGGGCGAGGTACTGAGCGACCGTCGAGTTCGTCGAAGGCGAGGTGGTGCTCGGACCTGTCGTCGACGGGGACGTGCCATTCACCGTTGCGCCGAGCACCACCGACAGCGCGGCGTCCAAGGTGGGCTCGATGCCGACTTGCTGGTTGAAGACGGCAATCACGTAGCGAAGCTGCGGCATGGGGTTCGTGGTGCTCGTGACGTAGAGGGGGCGAACGTAGAGGATCGACGAGTCGAGCGGCACCGTCAGGGCGTTGCCCAAGAGCACTACGGAGCCGTGCTGGTCGAGCAGGGTGATCGTCGATGAGACGCTCGAGTTCTGCTCGATCTCCGAATCGGCCTGGAGTGGGCCGGTCACGGTCTCGCCCGGCGGCGTGGGATACACGTTCAGCTGCCCGTAGTTGTTCGGGTTGCTCGTAGCGACCATGAACCCTGTCAGGTTCTGGACCGTGTTCGAGTTGCCCGACGGCACGAAGTCGATGGTCTCGAGCAGCTGCTGCTCGCGGGTGTTGGGCAGTGCACCAACGGTGAACACCGGGCTCATCGGCGTGTTCGAAGACGAGAGCACGTTGCCCGCCGCGTCCACGACGGTGGTCTTCGCGATGGTGCTCGAGGGTGGGCCCGCGCCCGTGGTCGGCGACACTTCCCATCGGTCAGACGCCGAGTAGAAGGCGCTCGCGTTGGTGATGTGATAGCGCCCGTAGGTGGCCGCCTGCACGGAGAAGAGGTTCTGCGGGTAGCGAAGGTGGGTGCGGATCGTCTCGGGCATGGCGCTCATGGGCAGGAACATCGAAGGGAACGCCGAACGGTACGCCTCGATGATGGGGTCGTTCGGGTCCATGACGTAGAACTTCATCGCACCCGAGTAGGCGTTCACCACCACCTTCACGGAGTTGCGCGCGTAGTTGAAGCTGCTCGGCAGTCCGTTCATCTGCAGGCTGAGGTTGCTCGCGTTCTCGCTGTAGGGGTACTGGGTCGTCGTCGTGTAGCCATCGATCACGTAGTCGACCTCGCCGTTGGCGATGACAGCGTAGGGCTGGGAGTCAAACGAGAGAAACGGCGCGGCCTTTTGAGCCATCTGCAGCACGTTGCGTTCGAACATCACGCGGCTCTTCGAGGTGATCTGATCCGAGATCAAGAAGTTGAAGTCGCCCAGACGAAGGGCCAACGCCATCCGCGAGAAGATTCCGCCCACCGCGACGCCACCAGTCCCCTGGTAGTGCGACTCGACCGGCGTGCCCGCGTTCGCACCGGTGTTGACTTGGTAGTTGAGCTCGGGCTGCTTGGTGTTACCGACGACCCAGCCCGAGAGCCCCAGTCCGAAGTAGATGTCGGGCTGGGTGAGGGTCGGCAGTCCGTTCGTCGACTGCGGCGGCACGTTGGAGACGTCAAAGACGGGGTTGCCCGTCGATCCGTCCACTTGATTGGCCACGACGACCGCGACACCGATGCCATGGGTGTACTGCAGGTGCTCGTTCACCCAGCTGTTCGAGGGCAGGTTCGCACTGTTGAGCTGGCGTGCGCCGATGAGCACGGGGGTCAGCTTGCCGTTGATGTAGTAGCGGTCAACGGCCACGCTGTTGAAGTTGTAGTACGAGCGAATCGACTGGCGCCGCGTCACGGTCTCGAGGGCGATGTTGGACGATGGGTCCCAGATGCGGATGTTCTGGAGGGTCGGCATGTCGGCTTTGATCTCTGAGGCGGTGATCGACGGCGCACCGGCGAACGCACGATCCTCGACGTCGTCGAGGCCGAAGGCCGCGCGCGTGGCGTTGATGTTTCGCTGGATGTAGGGCTTCTCCAACGACTCCTGGTTGGGGCTGACCTTCAACGCCTGGAGAAACGTCGGATAGAGGACACCGATCACCAGCGCGACGAACGCCCAGAGTCCCACGGCGACGACGGGCAGCGACCAGCCGCGCGAACGCACGTTGTAGAGCAGTATCGCGGCCGCGGCGAGCGAGAGCCAAAAGAGAATCGTCAGTGCAGGCATGCGTGCGTGAATGTCGGTGTAGGTGGCGCCCTGGACGTAGCCGTTGGTCGCGTTCACGAGCTCCCACTTCGCGACGAGATACCCGGCCGCCTTCATCAACGCGATCGCCGCGCCGATGACGGAGAGATGCGCCTTCACTCTTGGTGACACTCGCGGATGCACCTTGGTGGTGCGAATGCCGCCGTTCAAGAAGTGAAAGCCCGCTGTCACGATGATCGCGATGATTAAGACGACGAGGAACCAGGTGATGATGAACGACACGAAGGGCAGCGTGAAGATATAAAAGGCGAGGTCCTTGTGAAAGAGCGGGTCGACCTTGTGGAACGATTCGTAGTGGGTGAACAGGATGTAGTTCTGCCACTGTCCCGTCGCATTCAGGCCCGCGATGAGGCCCATAAACAGGGCGATCGCTGCGTAGATGCGCTTGGCATAGGGGCGCACGATGTTCTGGTAGCGCCGCACCACCTCGTCTTCGGGGTCAAAGGAGAGGTCGCGGGCCCCGAACCGGTCCGTAAGCAGGAGATTTCCCCACATGATGAAGAAGAAAATCGCCCCGAACGTGAGGCAGAGCCCCACTTTGATATAGAAAAGCGTCGAAAACACGGGCGAGAGCCCCACTGAGGAGAACCACATCTCATCAGTCCAGAGCACGGCCAGATTCCGCAGGGAGAGAAACCCCACAAGAATCACGACAATGATGATCCCGATCCAGAATCTCCGGGAAAGCCGTCCAACGCGACGCGGGCGAGGTGAAACGTCAGTTGGACTACGCACGAATCGAGCCTAGGTCAGTTTCAGACGGGGATAACAGTGCAGGCGCAGCCCGCGTGCAGTGGTGGGTAGGGCGAACCGCTCGGGAAGTTCTCCCCCGCAAGACGCTCTCCCGCCTCGGAGTCGTGGGCGCACAGGTCACACGGTGCATCGTTGGGCACGGCGAAAAATCGGACCGAACGACCCTTAGATGCCGTCACCACGCCGAGGTGAAAGGCCCGTCGCGCCGCGTCGGTGCAGAGACGCTCGACGCGCGCGCCGCGCCACTCGCGATAGGCCGCGTTCACTCGATCGACGCCGTCGCCGCTCGATTCAGAGAGGATGCGCTTGCGCAGCGCCAGCACAATCGTGACCGCAAGATCGGCCGCGCAGTCATCGATCAGCGAAGCGTCAACGTCGGTGATGGCGACGCCACCTTCTTCGCGAGCGAACAGCACGCCCGCCTTGGCCGACAGATCGAGCGCTTCGTTGGCGGCCTCGGCGTAACGGGCTCGCTGGACGAGCTCGTCTTCGAGCTCGTCGGTGATCATGGCCTTCACGTTGCGCGTGCGCTCGAGCATGACGTTCTGGTCGTCTTGCAAGACGCGCTTCACGCGGCGCGTCAGTACCGAGAGCGACTCCTCGAGCGACTCGTCGCGGTGTCGAAAGAGGACGCCGACCGGCGTCTCGGGCTTGTGGGCCGCCGCCTTCTTCGGACCGAGTGCGGTGGCGCCGCGTTCTTCGAGGGTCGCCTTGCGAAGTCGCGCGAAGATCTCATTGACAACGTCGGTCCCCGACGGGTCGTCTTCGAGCAACGTCTCGCCTTCTGCGTCTTGGATCTTCGCCACGATCTTGTCGATCCGAGGCTTCGCCGGTGCGGACTCCTTGTCGCTGACGGGTGCTTCGCCGAGCGCCGCGACGCGGTCGTCCGACGCCGGCTCGGGAACGGCGACCTCGCGCAGCGGCGTGCCCGCGAGCAGTTCCTCTTCAGTGGGCTCAGGCGTTGGCGGATGTGCGCGAAGCGCTTCGAGCGCGGCCGCACGCGCAGCCTCGTCCGAGCTGTTGATGCCCGAGAGCACGTCGTCGACCTGTTGACGCAACGTCGCGACGAACTGACCAAGCGTGTCCCGTGCGGCGCGCAGCTGCTCGATCTGGAGGTGGAGTGCCTTGCGCTTGATCGCGAGATCGTTCAACACGGTGCGGCGCGCTTCGTTCGACTGCTCGACGATCGCTCGACCCTGTTCGCGAGCGCGCTCGATCAGCGCCTCGCCGTTCACCTTCGCCGAATCGATCAGACGTTCCGCAGCGAGTCGCGCGTCGTGGTCGATCTGTGCCGTGGTGTTCTCCGCCTCGGTGATGAGCGCGGTCGCACGCTCTTGGGCTTCGATCAGCTGGGTGGCGCTGCGCTGTTGGGTCTCGGCGAGCACCTGCGCGCTGCGTTCTTGGGCCTCGGCGGTGACACGCCCTGCCTCTTCGTGCGCCGAGCGCAGAATCGAAGCCGACTGCTGGCCGAGGGCCGTCGCGAGGGTTGCCTCGTCGAAACTTGGGTTGTTGGCGCGGCGTTGTGCTTCGGCAAGCTGCTCTTGGAGCTCGCGGATGCGGCTTTCGAGGTGGCCCATCTCGCGGGCCGCCGCCTCAAGGTGGAGGCGAACTTCGTTGGGATCCAGACCCCCCTTGCGCAAGGTCGTGAAATTCACCCGCGTGATCTCACTCGACGGCTTGCGCGTCGCAGAAATGAAGAGGCGGTCGTCCATTCCTTCCAGACTACGGCCTTATGACCAATAATCCCGACTTACGGCGTTGTGATTGGCACGGGCGTAGCCCCGCCTAGCTTGCGCAGGTCCTTGAGCGCCTCCTTCAACGAGGTGACGGGCAGAATCGTCAGTCCCGGCTGGTTCGCCGCGCGCGCGGCGTCTACGTCCCCGTCACCGTCGGGCACGATGAAGTACTGCGCGTGGGCGTCGTGCGCGGCGACGGCCTTCTCCTCGACGCCCCCGACGCCACCGACCTGGCCGTTGGGCGCCATGGTGCCCGTCGCCGCCACAATGTGACCGCCTGTGAGGGAACCGTGACTGAGTTTGTTGATCAAGGTGAGGGTCATGGCAAGCCCCGCCGATGGGCCGCCGATGTTGGTCGTATTGATGTTGACGACCGCCGGCAACGTATAGCGGTACCCGTTTTCATAGGCAATGCCCAGAAACGACTTGTCGGAACCGGAGACACCCGGGCAACCCGAGACGTCGTCACTCGGCGCGGCCGATGTCACCACGTGCACCGTCGAGACCGCGTTGTAGGAAAGGACGCCGGTCGAAGAGATCTTCACCTTGCTCAGGTGCAGCGTCAACCGCGTTCCTGGCGCGAGGTCGTGCAGATACGACACGAGGGCACAGCCCGAGTGAATCGCTGTGTCGTTCACGCCAACAATCTCGTCACCGACGGTGAGACCCGCGCGCGACGCTGGCGTTGCGTCGACGACCGCAGTGATGACCGCTCCCGTTGGCGTCGCGGGCACGTGCCAACCGAGTGCACGGAAGGCCGCCACCTCGGCCGCCTGCTTCGCGTCACTCATCTCCAAGAATCCTTGCGCCGAGAGCTCGCTCGTCGACACGCCGGGTTCGACGAGTTCGTCGGCCGGCACGATCTGCACGTGCGACTGGAAGTGCACCTTGATCCACTCCCACACCGAGAGTGAGCTCAGGTACACATCGACGAGCAGAATCTTGGACGGATGGGCATTGGTTTGGACGCCGCCTTTGATGGTGACGAGCGGGGCGACGGGCGTCGCCTGGCCGGGCGTGAGCGCGTAGTCGTTGGTGGACGCAGTTTCGAGCACGAGGATGACGGCAAACACGAGGGCCAGTCCCGCGATGAAGAGCCAGTAGCCGCGTCGTCGGCGTTTCGGTGGTGAAATGGGGTCGTGCAAGGTGATGACGCAACGCTAGTAGAGGGGCCGGATCGCGAGCTCCTGCGCGCGGGCTTCGACAGCGACGACGCGAGCCTGTCGCTCCTTATCGCAAGTCTTCGCGACCCCGACGTTCGTCACCGGGTGCTGGCGTTGCGCGGACTGGTCCGTCGCGGCGCGATGACTACTGCGCGCTGGCGCGCGGCCCTGGAGGATCCCGATGTCGAACTGCGTCGCGATGCGCTCGAACAGCTGGCGCACGCGAGCGGCGTGGATCCGGCCGTGCTCGACGATGTCATCGCGCTGCTCGACGATGGCGACGCGCTCGTGGTCGATGCCGCGGCCTTTGCGCTCGGCGAACATCTCTACGCGCCGGGTGTCACGCGCCTCATCGACGTCGCGGCGAACCACGATGACGCGCGCTGTCGCGAGTCGTCGATCGCGTCACTCGGCTCGATCGGCGACGAGGCAGCCGTCGCGACGATCATTGCGGCGCTCGAAGACAAGGCGCCTGTGCGACGCCGAGCGATCGTCGCGCTCGCGAACTTTGAAGGACCCGACGTTGATGCAGCCCTTGAGCGTGCGAGCGACGATCGCGACTGGCAAGTGCGCGCGGCGGTCACGCAGCTGCGCGACGAGTAGCTACCGTTCAGCGCTGCGAAAGAGGGCGTGCAGCGAGGACATCTCCTCGAGGCAGGCTTCAAGCCCGCGAATGACGGTGAGATCTGCCTGATCGGCGACGGTCACCTGCACGCCCGTGCTGGCTGCGACGAGCTCGTCGATGTCGCGAATGTTGGCGCTGCCGCCCACGAGCGTGATGCCCCGCGCGCTCACGTCCTGGGAGAGATCGGGGGGCGTGTCGCCGAGACACTCTTGAATCATGCGCATGGTGGGTGTGAGGATCTCGCGCACGGCCGCGTTCACCAGCTCGGCCGTGACTTCCACATCGACGAGTCGTCCTCTGTCGACAGTGCGCGCGGGAACGATCTCGACGAGGCCTGCGGTGCTGCCCAGCGCGGAGGCGAGCGAGCACTTGAGCGTTTCGATGACGGTGGGCGCGACAACAACGCCCATGTTCAGCCGCAAAAGGGTGGCGATGCTGGCATCGATGTCGTTGCCGCCGATGCGACGCGCGGCACCGGTTACCGTACCCCCAAGCGAGACGACGGCCGTCTCTGACGCGCCAGCACCCAGCAGCGTCACGGCCGACCCGACGGGGTCCTGCACCGGGAGGCCGAGTCCGATGGCGGCGGCGAGCGGCGCCTCGATCAGGCTCGCCTCGCGCGCACCCGCTTGGATCGCCGCCTGGCGCAGTGCTCTGCGCTCAATGGCCGTCGCGAGCGAAGGGACGCTCATAACGACGCGGGCTCGAGAGAGCTTGGAGACGCCCGCCCGCTCGAAGAGCGCTTCGATGAGACGGGCCGTGACGTCGAAGTCGACGGTCGCGCCTTGGTTGAAGGGCCGAAAGACGACCACGTGGCGCGGCGTGCGCCCCACGAGGTCGAGCGCCCCGTGACCGAGGTCTTGGACTTCGCCGGTGTTGGTGTCGATCGCGACCATCGTGGGCTCGTCGAAGAGCACGCCATGCTGGTTCGTCGCAAGGCGGGTGTGCGAAGTCCCAATATCCAGTGCTACGTCCACAGCCACGATCGACCAGCCTAATGGCCGACCCAATCGACATCCCTTACGTAACTAGCCTTTCAAAAGTGGCTGCGTGGGAGTGGATGGAATCGTGGCGCCCAAAGCGTCGGAGACCTCCGGCCGAAAGCCGTCAGTGGGTCCATCCGAGCGAGCTGCCCAGCTTCGAGAACCTGACGACAACGGTGAACGCCCATCCGCACGTGAGAACGTCGCGGCTCGTCATCGCCACGATGGGTCTGCTCTTGATCGCGGGCGGCACGGTGCTCCTGGTCAATCGCGGCGCCGCGCCGCCCAGTCCTGACCTCCCCGCGCACCTCGCGGTCACCCTGGATGCCCTGCCGGCCTCTACGAGAATCGCCGCGGCGCACACGGTTGAGCTCACCATCACCACCCCCGGCCACGTGAGGAACGTCGCCGCCCTGGTCCTCCCCAACGACCTCGCGGTGACGACCTTGCCGATTCCCATCGATGCGGAGATGACCGGGACCTCGGCGACGAAGTCCAACTTTCGCGTGACCTTGGAAGGCCGCGATGACGTCATGGGCTTTTCGATTGTGAAACTTGGGGTCACCATCGCTCCCCTCAAGCTCGATGCCATGCCCGCAAGCGTGGACGTCGTCGCGATCGCGCCGATCGTGAAGGGTCCCGCCAACAAGCCCGAATACGACTGGACCCCAACGACCCTCGGCGATCCCTCGATCGACACGCACGGCGTCGTGCGCTACCTCGCCACGAAGTCGACCACGAGTCTCAGCAACTTTGTCGACGCCATCGCCGTCGATGCTTCCGGTCACGTCGTCGCCGTGCTTTCTTCGACTCGCTTCTGGTATCCCGCGCAGTTCGTGGCCCAGGTTGCCAATGTCGTCGCCACGGGTCATGGCTGCCACGCGATGCTCGGCATCAAGGGCAAGGACGAGCAAGGCGGTGGCGTCCTCATCACGAAGGTCGAGCGCTACAGCCCGGCTGCCCACGCGGGACTCCAGGTGGGCGAGGTCTTGACCCGGTGGAACGGCAGCGACCTCGACACGTGGAACCAGCTCGTCTCGACGCTGTATTTGACGCCCGCGTACACGAAGGCGACGATCACCTACGCGAAGAGCACGGCGGTCCATTCCACGAACGTCACGCTGGGTTGTCCCTCTAAGTTGGTGCCGTGACCACCAACCCCTTCGGCGACATGTTCGGCGACATCTTCTCCATGCTGAGCCAGCAAGGCCCCGACGCCTGGTACACGACGGCGACGCAGCTCGCGCTCAACATCGCGCGCGGCGAGGACGGCGACCCCAACCCCTCGCCCATCGAGCGCCAGCGCTTAGAAGAGCTCGCCCCGCTTGTCGGCCGACACGTCGACGCGCTCTTCGGCGTCTCGATCGAGCCAACGGTGACGGCAGTGAACCGCTCTGCGCTCACGATCGCCGCACTCGAGCAATGGCGCCCGCTCATGGGACCGATGGTCAACCCTCAGCAGCCCACCTCAACGAGCGAGGACCTCGACGTCAACGAGAATCAGCTGATGGCCCAGATCTCTTCTGCGATCGGCCCGCTCTTCGCCGGCTTTCAGATGGGATCGGTCGCCGGCCACTTCTCCGAGCGAGCCTGGTCCCTCGCGGTACTCCCGCTACCACGAGAGAACGACCAGCATCTCCTCGTGGTGAACAACCTCGCCGCCTTTGCGAGCGCGTGGTCGCTCGAACACGACGAAGTGTACGTGTTCGCGCTCGCCCAGGAGTTCGTCTCGTCACTGGTCTTGACCCAGCCGGGCACCAGTGACGCGCTCAGGGCGCTCCTCATCGACACCGTCAACGAAGCGACCGCGATCCAGGGCGACCTTATGGAACGCCTGCAGTCGATGATGGAGTCGGGCAACCTCAACGACTTGATGAACGATCCCGCGGCGCTGCTCGACAGCATCTCGACGCCTGAAGAGAGCAACGCGACGCGCGCGATCAACGCGGCAGCGAGCGTTCTGCTGGCCTTCTTTACGAAGGCCGCCCAAGACATCACCGAGAAGTTGCTCGGTCCACGGCCCGCTCTCGCCGAAGCGTTCGCCCGTCACCGTCGAAGCGACGCACGTGGCGAGGATGCCGCGGCGGCCCTCTTCGGCATCGCGACACAGGGTCCACACCACGACGCGGCGACGGAGTTCGTCGCGATACTGGCGAATGAGCACGGCCTCAGTGTGTTCGGCGCGCTGCTACGTGTCGATGGTCTGCCGAGCGCGAAGGAGTTGTACGATCCACGCGCGTGGTACGAACGGGTGACGACGTCCCCGCTCGCGTAGCTCGTTACGCCTCTTCGTCGTAGCCGAGGTTCCATTCGACGAGCAGGTTCTCTCGCTCGGCGTCGCGATTGACGCGCTCACGATTACGACGGAACTGCGGGTCGTGCGGCGGCAGGAAACGGAGGCGCGCGTCGACGCGGTCGACGAAGGCCTGAATCTGCTCCTCGTCGCCAAAGACCATGCGGCATTCCCAGTGGGGTGCAACCGGTCCCAGGTAGATGACTTGGACATGGCCGACCGGGTCAACGACCTCGGTGACTTCACTCGTCGGGACCTGGCTCACGGGACTCCTTCAAACACACGGACTTTCGTTCATTCTACCGGTCGCCGCTCGACGCGATCTTTTCCACTTCTTGACGCGGATGAGGGCCGTTACTTAACCCGTTCTTAGAGTTCCAAGCGAACGTTCTTAGAGTTCTGCAGGAACGTGGAAGCGTAAGAGAATCGTAATGCTGCGTGGCTCGAAAGTCACTACTGTGAGAACAGTATTGAGGAAAGGAGGTGGGTATGAGTGCTGAATGGATGGCCGACGGAAAGTGCCGAGAGTATCCGCCAGAAACCTTCTTTCCGCGTGACGGCATGGGCGTGATCGTTGCGCAACGCATCTGTGCCACGTGCGCGGTCGCGAGCGAGTGTCTCGGTTACGCGCTTGACAATCACATCGACCACGGTGTCTGGGGCGGGAAGAGCGAGCGCGAGCGCCGTCGCTTGCTGCGCGAACGCCGTCGCTTGCGCCTCTTTAATCGCGACGTTCACTAGGACGCATCTTGTTCGAGTGCGTCATCAACGTGTCCGAGGGGCGACGCGTTGATGTCCTCGATGAGCTATCCAAGGCCGCCGGTGCATCGCTCCGCGATCGACACAGCGACGCAACACACAATCGCAGCGTCTTCACGCTGATCCACCACCGCACCGAGCTGCGCCGACACGTCCAGTCCTTCGTCGTCGCGACGATGAAGCTGCTCGATCTACGCCACCACGAGGGTGTACACCCGCGTTTCGGCGTCCTCGACGTCGTCCCGTTCGTGGCCCTCGATGCGCGCAAGGCCGAAGAGGCGATCTCGATGCGCAACGAGGTCGCGGCGTGGGTTGCCGACACGTTCGACGTGCCGGTCTTTCTCTACGGGCGACTCCGCGACGGCTCGAAGCGCTCGCTCCCCGAGGTGCGTCGTCACGCGTTCCACTCGCTGATGCCCGACCTCGGTCCGTTGAAGCCGAGTCCCGAGCGCGGCTCGAGCGCGATCGGTGCGCGACCACTGCTCGTGGCGTGGAACCTCTGGGTGCGCGGCATCAGCCTCGGCGAAGCGAATGTCGTGGCGAAAGCCTTGCGACGAAGCGAAGTGCGAGTGCTCGCCTTCGAGATGCCCGACGACTTCATCCAGATCAGCTTCAATCTCATCGACCCGCTGCGCGTCACGCCGTCGATGGTCTACGACGAGGCGCTAGACCTCCTCAGCGTCAGTACGATCGACCGCGTTGAGTTAGTGGGCCTCATCCCAGCTGCCCTGCTGCAGCTCGAGACCCCCAAACGCTGGAAGCAGCTGGGGTTGAGCAACGACGCAACCATCGAGTCGCGTCTCGCCTAAGCCCGCATCCTGACTCAGCCAGCCTGCGCGCGTCGCTCGATGGCCCGCGCCCGGCGCAGCCGGCGACGCTCCCGTTCGCTCATGCCCCCCCAAATGCCGAACTTCTCCCCGTTGTCGAGCGCGTACTCTAAGCACTCATCGCGAACGACACAGCCCCGACAGACCTCTTTCGCTTCGCGGGTGGACGCCCCGCGCTCAGGGAAAAACAGGTCCGGGTCGACCCCCATGCAGTTCGCGCGGGCCTGCCAACCGCGATCTTCCAGGCCGCTCAACAGTTCGACTATCTCCACTTTGCGATCCTCCCCGTCAGCGATTTTCACCGATGTAATTACAACGGTGTCATTGTTGCGGGGTTTGGCGCAAAATGCAAATTGAATTTTCGAACTTCCTGGTGGGATGGTGATTGGTTCAGCCGGCGCGGCGGTGTTTGACGAAGTCGTCGAGGGCGTAGGTTCCGAGATCGTCGACGTCGGTGTAGAACAGTCGCCCGCCGTTCACTTTCGCGATCTGCTCCACGAAGGGGAACTGGCTGCGCTCGATGTCCAGGGCAAAGGTGTTGATGGTGATCCCCGCCTTGGTGCAGCGAAGCACCTCGGCCATCGTCTTTTCCAGCGTTTCGTGGACCGGAGGCCAGGAAAAGAACGGCTCGCCCGAGGCGGTCAGGTGCGCCGTGGGCTCGCCGTCGGTGACGACCACGACCTGGCGCTCGCCTCGCTCGTTGCGCAGCAGGAACCGACTGAGGGCCAGGGCGTGTTGGAGGTTCGTGCCGTAGTTGTAGTCGATCGTGAGGGCGGGAATGTTTTCGATCTTGAGCTCTTGGGCCTTCTCGCCAAAACCCACCACGGCGACAAAGTCGCGGGGGAACTTCGAACGAATCAGCTGAGTGAGCGCGAGGACCATCTTCTTGGCCGGCACCAAGTTGCCGCGCATCGCCATCGAGAGCGAGAGGTCGATCGCGAACACGGTCGCCGAGCGTCGCGTCGCCTCGTACTCTTCGACTTCGAAGTCGTCGGGGTGAAGCCGAATCGGCGTGCCCGGTCCTTGGCGCAGCAGCGCGTTGCGCAACGTGCGCGGCAGATGCAGCGCGAAGGGCTCCCCCGGTTCCCAGGGCTTGGCCGTCTCTTCACGGTCGCCGCCGCGCGCGAGTGTCGCGACGGCGTGTCCCCCGATGGTCGGCGAATCGCGCAGCTGCTTGAAGAGGTCGCGCAGAGCGATCTGGCCGATCTTGCGGATGCCCTTCGCGCTCAACTTCAGCTGGTTGGAAGTGCGGTCGATGAAGCCCTGATCCTTCAGTCCCTGCAACGCCTTCTGCAGTCGCTGCACGTGACGGGCCGCGTCATCGCCGAGGTTGCGCCGCACGGCTTCGATGTCCACCTCGGGCAGGCTCTGGGCCGGACGACTTTGACCGAGGAACTCCTCCAAACCTCTCAACTCGCCGAGCTGCTCTGCGACCGAGGCCGCCTCAGAAAAAGGCGAGCCGTCGCGACCGCGCATGCGATGCGCTTGGTTCCAGTCGATGTCGGGCGTCGCCATGCGCAAGTTCGACACCAGCCTGTTCATCGAGAAGTTGAGGTCCATATCCTGCATCATCTGATCGAACAGGGCGCGCAGTTCGCCTTGCTGTTCGGACGAGAGCGAGTTGAACATTGCTTCGGCCGCGGCAGCGCGCTCGGCCATCAAGCGGATCACGTCCTCGAGGCTCTCTGCACCCGGAAAGAAGTCGCCAAACTTCTCCATGAAGTCGCCGAAGCTCGGATCGATCTCTTCACCGCGACGGTCCTGTTCGATCATCGTGGACAAGGCGTCCACCATCTCGCGCATGCGCGCAAGTTCCTCGGGGTCCGGGCGTCCCATGAACTCCTTGGACTGCTGGAAGTAGGTGTCGAGCACGTCGCGCTCGAGCTCTGACATCATCGCTTCGAACTCTTCGCGGGCTTCGGAGGAGACGAAATCGTAGTTTCGGTACTCGCCGAGGCGTTCGGCGAGGCGGTCGCTCATCAGCTCGCGCTGCATCTTCTTCTGGTCGACGAGATCACGAGTGACCTCCTGGCGACGCTCGTCGCCGGACGTCTCGGCTTCGTCCAACAGCTCGTCGAGCTCGCGCCCTTCGATCGCCTCGATGTCATTGAGCCAGTCGCGGTAGCGCTGCATCTCACCTTCGGGGTCGGCCCGCTGTTCGAGCACGCGGCGCCTGCGACGCGTCTGCTCTAAGAGGTCGCGCAGGCCCTCGATGCGCTCACCTTCATCGTTGACGTATCCCTCGCGCAGCAATCGGTCCATTGCCTCGTCGAGATCCCCACTCTCCATGAAGTCATCAGCCAGGTGCGCGAGCAGCTCTTCGATATCGAGGTCGTTGAAGTCGTCGTCCTCACCAAAGCGGCGATAGCCGTAGCGGACCGGCACCTAGCGGTTCCTCGAACGGTAGAGGGCGCGTGCGCCCGAGGCATCTTTGGCGAGCCGCTTCGTGAGGTACAGCCCCTCCAGGATGAACTCAATGGCCGACGCCTTCTCGCCGTTGCTCGCGCCCGGCCCCGCGATGCGCTCGACCGGGCCTTGGAGGGCGGGCATGGCCGCCAGCACGTCCATGTAGCTCGCGTCAGGAAGGTCGTCGCCCGTATGGACGATCGCTTCGGAGTTGAACGCCTCGACGATCTCGGGCGCCTCTTCCAAGAGCACGTCAGCGAAGCACTGGCGAACGGCCAAGGACACGAGCGCCGCGATGACCTGGTCCGCGTCGCTGTCGTCCATCGTGTCGAACTCGATCTTGCCCTGGGTCGACTGCACGACCGCGCTCAGATCGCTCACGCGCGGCACGACGACGTCGTCGTGCGTGCGGAGCGTCCGCCGCAGCGCGTTCGCGACGACCGTCTCAAAGTTGGTGATCGACAGACGCACCGAGACGCCCGAGCTCTGGCTGATCACGTGGCTCCGTCGTGCGACGTGGCTCACGCGCGCGACGATGTCGTCGATGAACCATGGAATCACGATCGGCACGGGCGTCACCGGCAGACGAGCCTCCTGGTGCATGATCTCGATCTCGGTCTCCACCTCGAAGGGGTAGTGCGTGCGGATCTGGGAGCCGAAGCGGTCCTTCAACGGCGTGATCAATCGACCTCGGTTGGTGTAGTCCTCGGGGTTGGCCGTGGCAACGACGAGCACGTCGAGCTCAAGGCGCACAAGGTGACCGCGAATCTGCACGTCGCGCTCCTCGAGGACGTTGAGGAGTCCGACTTGGATGCGCTCGGAGAGGTCAGGCAGCTCGTTGATCGCAAAGATCCCGCGATTCGACTTGGGCACGAGGCCGTAGCTGAGGGCCTTCGGATCATCGAGGTAGAGCCCGCCCGCCACCTTGATCGGGTCCACCTCGCCGATGAGGTCGGCCATCGAGGTGTCGGGCGAGGCGAGCTTCTCGGCAAAGCGCTGACTGCGGTGCACCCAGGCGATCGGCGTCTCGTCGCCCTGCTCGGCGACGACGTCGATGCCGTAGGCGGAGATCGGTGCGTAAGGATCGTCACGCACGTCAGAGCCCGCGACGATCGGCAGCCACTCGTCGAGCAGCTCGACGAGCGAGCGGATGATGCGGGTCTTCGCCTGACCGCGCTCGCCGAGCAGAATGATGTCGTGGCCGGCGAGCAGCGCCGTCTCCAGCTGTGGCAAGACCGTGTCGTCGTACCCGAGGACCGACACTGTGAGCGGAATGCCATCGGCCAGCCGCTGTTCGAGGTTGAGGCGCAGCTCCGCACGAACTGACTTTGGCTCATAGCCTGACGCCCGAAGGGCGCCGAGGGTCGTGGGGAGGCTCGAGGGGGAGATTGGGGTGCTCATGAGAGCACCTTAAAGGATCGGGAGTGCTCGATGATCCCGGGTTTGTGAGAGTTAGCGCTGCCTCTTCGCTCGACGCGACGAGCCTTCTCCAAAGGAAGAGCGACGCATCCAGACGTACGCGCCGGCGTAGAGAGCGCTGAAGAACACCATCGCGATAATGGGGATAACGAATGCCATCAGGACACCTCTCACTCGAGTTAGACTCATCGTGCACTATTAATTAGTACACTATCTAATAGTGTAGCATGGATTATTGGCGTTCGTATCGGCCGATAAAGGGAGGTTGCAGTGGGGAAAGCAAAGCAGTCGGGGGCGGTGGCTGATCCCCTCGCCCTTGAACGTCAGGTGTGTTTTGCGCTCGTGGTCGCCTCGCGCAGCGTGCTGTCGGTCTACCGCCCGCTCCTTGAGCCGATGGGACTGACGCACCCTCAGTACCTCGTGATGCTCGCGCTCTGGGAACAGTCACCTCGTTCCGTCGGCGAGATCGCAGGGCTCTTGCAGCTCGACTCCCCCACGCTCTCGCCACTGCTCAAGCGCCTTGAAGCGGCGGGGCTCATCACACGTGCCCGCAGCACCAACGATGAACGACGCCTCGACATCGAACTGACCGCGAACGGCCGGGAGCTTCGTCGCGAGGCGGAAAAGATCCCACCCGCGGTCGTAGAGCGCCTCGGCATGAGTCTCGGTGAACTCGAAGCGCTGCACGCCTCACTGACGAAAGTCATCGCGGCGGCAAATGCCGCGGGCGACAGGGCCGCGTAGTCGCGGCGTTAGGTCGCTCGCTGGTAGAGATCGAAACGCCAGCCGCCAGTGAGTGGATAGTCGCACAGCGTCTCGGTCATCGAGCACATGACATCCAGCACCTGAGCGGCGGGTGCGTCGACAGGCACCTCGAGCAGCACACCGCGGTTGGCGTGATCTTGGCGAATGACGAACGGTGCGCCGTTGAGCATCGTCGTGATGCGGTCTTTGCCGAGACGACCCCTCGAGTGCAAGATGCCAAGCGTGGACGGCTGCACTACGCCCTTTTTCGGAGCGAACGTCACGAACGTCGCCTCTGTCGCCCCGTGGCTCACCCACATTCCGGTGAACTTCACGCTGATGTCGGGCACGTCGTCCGCGACGTGCGGCACCACGTTGCACCACCCTCGGCCTGATCCGATTGAGTTGACGGCGTCGATCGCCTCGTCCCGGTCGGTGTCTAAGGAGAACTGACGCTTTGCGGTCACGCCCATCCGAGCTCCTCGAGCCGCGGGTCGCTGACGCCAAAGTGATGCGCGACTTCGTGCAGCACGGTCTTGCGAATCTGCGCACGGGCTTCGTCCTCGTTCGAGCAGTAGCGCAAGATGGTTTCCTGATAGAGGGTGATCCGATCGGGCATCACGCCGCTGTAGCTCGTGTTACCGCCCCGCTTGGTGAGGGGAATTCCTTCGTACAGGCCGAAGAGTCGGCCCGGCGGGCGGTCGTCGACGATGATTGCGACGTTGTCGATCTGCGAGGAGAGTTCTTTTGGTAGTGAGGCGAGCGCCTCGTCCACCAACTCATCGAATCGCTCATCGGTGATCTGGAACACCAGGGAAGCGTACCGGTCGCCTCCGCGGAAAGGACCGCAGATTACGGCAACTTGAGGCGTTCTTTGCGCCAGCGCGAGTACCGACTTCGCCCGGCAAGGTAATAGTGATCGGGTGCGGCGTCGTGGACATTTGCTATGAGCGCTGACGACGAGAGGCCGACGCCACCCGCGACCATGATCGCGAGAGCGACGATCTCCAAGGTGACATAGAACGGCCCGCCACGAAGCGTCTCGTGAAACAGCGTGTGGCCAATGATGATCGATGCGAGCGGGTTGACGAGGATCAGCGCAGATTGGGATGCCGCGAGTGGCCCCACCTGAAATGCGCTCTGCATGATCACGAACGAGCAGGCTCCGATAAAGGCAATCGCGTAGAGAGGCCAGGACGAAAAGGCGGCGCCCCAGCCACCTAACAACACGGTCGTGAACGTCTTGGTGATGGCGGCGAGCAAGGCAAAGCCCACCGACGCGCCAGCTCCCCGCAGCAACGCGCGGCGCCAGGCTGGTCCGCTGGCACCTAGGACGACGCAGAGGGCAACCACGCCGGCCGTCACGACCCCGACGACGAACCAGCGCCATTCGCTCGGCGTCGCCGTTCCGGGAGAGCCCGAAGAGTATCCGAGAAAGAGGCCGAGTCCAAGCGCGGTGGCGAACGCGTAGAGCAGATCTCGGACGCGCATCGGCGTCGAGTACCACAGCCAGAGGAGAATGACGGTGAACACGAGCTCGCTCACCATGAGGGGCTGGACGACGTCAAGCGTGCCGAGGTGGAGCGCCACGGCCTGGCACACGTAGGCAATGAACATGATCACTAAACCTGCGAGCCAAATCGGCCGCTGAATCATGTGGCGAACAAGGCCCATCGAGGGTCCGTTTGATTCGGGGGCGTTTTCGACCCCCAAGCGCTGCATAATGCTCGAGACCGCATTGGCGCACGACGCAACGAGGGCCAGGAAAACGACCATTCGTGGAGCCTACGACCATCTGGGGGCAACGTCACCGACCGTGAGCGGCCAAGTCGCGAGAATCGTGGCCGTTGATTTAGATTGAGGAGAACGGCAAAGGAGAATCGTGCCCTTTAACCTCACGGAACTGATGCAGAGCCGTCACGGCGAGAACTTCCAGCTGCACACCGAATACGTGAACCCGCAGCTCGCGAAGGTCCTCAAGACCCTTGGCATGGACCGCTTCTACGAACGAGGCGAGGGCTGCTATCTCTACGACGAGACGGGCGCCAAGTACCTCGACCTCTTGAGCGGCTTTGGGGTCTTCGCCCTGGGACGCAGCCACCCCAGGATCAAGGACGCTCTGCACCAAGCGATCGACGCGGACCTGCCCAACATGGTCCAGATGGACTGCGCGCTGCTGCCCGGTCTCTTGGCCGAGCAGCTCGTCAAGCGCAGCCCCTCCCAGATCGAGCGTGTCTTCTTCTGCAACTCCGGCGCCGAAGCCGTCGAGGCCGCCATCAAGTTCGCGCGCGCCGACACGAGCCGGACGCGAATCCTCTATCACGCCCATGCGTACCACGGGCTCACCATGGGCGCGCTCTCGCTCAACGGCTCCAACGAGTTCAAACACGGCTTCGGTCCGATGCTCCCCCACACGACGCAGGTGCCCTTCGGTGACGTCGAGGCCCTGCGCAAGGAGCTCGCCGATGGCGACGTCGCCGCGTTCATCGTCGAACCGATTCAAGGCAAGGGCGTCTACGAGCTCGACACCGAGACCTGGCGCGCGATGCAGGCGGCCGTCAAGGAAGCGGGAGCGCTCTTCATCTGCGACGAAGTCCAAACGGGCATCGGACGGACCGGCAAGATGTACGCCTTCGAGCACTACGGCCTCTCCCCCGACATCATCACGGTGTCCAAGGCGCTTTCGGGCGGCTTCATCCCCGTCGGCGCCGTGTTGACGGGCGATCGCATCTACCGCAGCGTCTACAGCTCGATGGACCGCGCCCTCGTGCACTCCACGACGTTCAAGGGCAACCAGATGGCGATGGTCGCGGGACTCGCCACGCTGTCGGTCTTTGACGACGAAGGCATCATCGACCGCGCCCTGAAGATGGGCGACCTCTGGTATCAGCGACTCATCGACGTCAAAGAGCGCCACGAGTTCATCCACGACATTCGAGGACGCGGGCAGATGATCGGCATCGTCTTCGGTCCACCGACGTCGACGCGAGCCAAGATGCGCTGGCGCGCCCTCGAGGCTACGCGCACGGCGATGTTCTCGCAGACCTTGGTGGTGCCGCTCTTCCAGAAGTACGGCATCTTGACCCAGGTTGCCGCGGACAACGTCAATGTGATCAAGCTGCTGCCTCCACTCATCGCGGGTGAAGCAGAGATCGACTACTTCGTCAACGCACTCGACGAGCTCTTGACCGACGCCGAGGAAAAGGGCGGTTGGCTGCGGGACTTCGCCGTCTCGATGGCGAAGGGCACCTTCAAGCGCACGAGGTCGTTGCCACACGCCGGCGGGAGCACGACCTCGTCGTGAGCTACGAGCTCGCACCGGGTAACCGCGTCGTGGTCACCGGAGCCTCGGGATTCATCGGCTCCGCCGTCACGCGGGCGCTGCTCGCGCGCGACGTGCACGTGGTGGCGCTCCTCGAACCGGGCTCGCCGACGGCCAATCTCGACGGCCTCGATGTCGAACGCATCAGTGGCAACGTCACCGACACCGAACAGCTGCACGGTGTCTTTGAGGGCGCTCGCTTCTGCTTTCATCTCGCCGCGAAGTTCGGCTTTTGGCCGAAGGACCCCTCAACGTTCTACGAGGTAAACGTCAACGGCACGCAGAACGTGCTTCGTGCCTGCATCGACGCTGACGTCGAACGCATCGTCTACACCTCGACGGTCGCGACACTCGGTCTCTGGCACACCAAAGAGGGCCGCCCCTCCAACGAAGATGACGTCGCCGACCTCTCGCATCTCTACGGCAACTACAAGCGGAGCAAGTACGTCGCCGAACACGAGGCGCTGCGCCTCGCGGCATCAGGCGCGCCGCTCGTGCTCGTCTTGCCGACGATGCCCCAAGGTCCCTACGACTATCGTCCGACGCCCTCCGGCAAAGTGGTCCTCGACTACTTGAACGGAAAAGTGCCGGGGTACGTCGACACGGCGATGAACGTCGCACACGTCGACGATCTTGCCGAAGGCCACCTTCTCGCGCTCGAAAAAGGCTCTCAAGGTCGCAGCTATATCTGTGGAGGCGAGAATCTCACGATGGCCGAGATGCTCGGGATTCTGAGTGACGTCACCGGGTTGCCAAGAGCAGACCAGCGCTTCCCCTCGGTGTTTCCGATGATCGCGGGCGTTCTCTCGCAGTTCGTCGAGGGCGAGCTACTCGATCGTGAACCACGCGTACCGCTCGAAGCCGCACAGATGGCGAGCACGCCCATGATCTTCGACGACTCACGGGCTCGAACAGAGCTCGGTTACACCTCTCGCGATCCCGCCCTCGCCCTCTACGACGCTGCCAGGTGGTTCGTCGAGCACGACTACGTCGACGCTGAACGCGCGGCGAAAATCAATTGGAGTCCGCCGCGCTCGTAGTCCTTACCAATGCCAAAAAGATGGCGCGGGCGGGATTCACAAAATGGTGTGAACGTCCAAGCGGCTCATGAGGTCCACGACTCTCTGGTGAATCTCGTCTCGAATTGGCCGAACTTCCTCGACGGATTTGCCACTCGGGTCATCGAGGTCCCAGTCTTCGTAGTGCTTTCCAGGAACGAGCGGGCAGGCATCGCCGCAGCCCATCGTGACCACCACATCCGCGGCCTGAAAGAACTCGTCGGTCCACGGCTTGGGAAACTGTTGGGAGATGTCGATGCCGACTTCGGCCATGGCCGCGACGGCGGACTCGTTGATGGAGTCTTCCGGCTCCGATCCGCCGGACCATGCAAGGGCGCGGTCTCCTGCGAGGGAGGTGAACCAGCCGAGTGCCATCTGCGATCGGCCGGCGTTGTGTACACAAAGGAAGAGCACGGAAGGGACCCTGTCACCCGAACGATCATCTGCGTGAACGAGAGCGTCTAGACGTTGCGTCGCGAACCGTTCGGTGCCAATGACGAGCCACTTGGTCACTTTCGCGGTTGCGGCCAGGCGTCGGTAACTGTCGAACACCAGCTCACGGACCGTCTCAAGTCCAAAGACTCCCCGATACTTCGCCTGAAGGTCGCTCGCCACCTTCTCCAGACCTGCGTTCACACTCGGCGTCAGCACTTCATGGTTCTCACTCATATCTCCCCCTTCGCATTTCTACAGATCACCGCCTCGCGTCGTGCTCGAGGCGAACCCAGGCCTGGGCACCCATCTGCAGCGCGTCCCACGGGCTGCCGAGCGGTGGCGTGTACGACAGGTCGAGCTCGCTCATCGCGTCGACCGTCATCTCATTGAAGATCGCCGTGGCGGCGATGTCGATACGTTTCGCGATTTCGGCGTGTCGATGACCGAAGAGCTGGACGCCGAGCAACCGCCCCGTCGCTCGATCCCCCGTGTAGCGCATCGTGATTCGATGACTGCCCGGGTAGTACGCCTTGTGGTCATCGGCGTGGAACTCAGCGGTGACGGGATCGAAACCCGCGCTCGCCGCTTCGTGATCGCGCAATCCTGTGCGGGCCGCCGCCATGTCGAAGATCTTCACCACCTGGGTGCCGAGGCTTCCCGCAAAGGCGCGAGTGCCTCCAAGGGCGTTTTCGCCCGCGATTCTTCCCTGCTTGTGGGCCGTCGTCCCGAGCGGCAAGTACGTGAGTCCGAGCAGCCGGTGAGAGGTGACCACGCAGTCCCCCGCCGCGAACACTCGATCCAAGTTCGTTCTCATTCTCGGATCGACGCTGATCGCACCACCAACACCTAGCTCGGCACCGGCCGTTTTGGCCAGCGCGGTGTTGGGCCGAACCCCAACGACCACAAGCACCATGTCAGCGAAGACAACCACCGGATTGCCGGACGCGTCGGTCGCGTCAACCTGAAACCGGCTCGCCGAACCCACGGGAGCTCGCCCGACCCTCTGCACCGTCGTCTGCGTCTTCACCGTGACCTCGTGTGCCGAGAGCTCTGCGTGCACGAGCGCTCCGAGGCTCGGATCGACGGTGGGCAGGACTTCGGGCAGCTGCTCGAGCTGGGTGACCTCGAGTCCGCGTGCGCTCAGTCCCTCGGCCATCTCCAGCCCGATGTAGCCAGCGCCGACGATGACCGCACTCGCCGGCTGGAGCGTCTCGAGCGTGCGCATCAGTTCAAACGTGTCGCCCATGGAGTGCAAGAGGTGCACGCCATCTTCCGGTCCGAGCGCGTCGTCTCCGACGAGGCCTTCGATGGGTGGTCGGGCCGATACCGCGCCCGTGCCGACAACCAGTTGGTCGTAGCTAATGGCCTCCTTAGAGCCACTCTCGTGAGTGACGTGAAGAACGCGCTCCGCGACGTCAATCTGGGTGGCTAGCGAGTTCAGTCGAACGCTCATGCCGGTGTTCTCGAGGTCATTGAGTGTTCGATGCGCCAAGCTGTGCCAGTCCTTTACTTCGCCCGAGACGTAGTAGGGAATGCCGCAGATCGAGTAATTGGGGAAGGCGTCAGCGACGACAACGGTGACATCACACGAGGGGTCGAGTTCGCGAGCGCGCAGCGCCGCACTGATGCCCGCGTCGCTTCCTCCAACGGCTACGAGATGCATGCGGTGATTCCTTTCAGGCTCGGTTGGACTGACCGATACACATGGTTGCTTCGCCTCACGCGCGGTCACGGCCTAACTGAGGTTCAATGACGTTGGCCGCCTCAGCTTTTGAGAGGTCGGGATAGAGCGTCTTGATGAGTCCCACCGCGAGCACACCGCCGACAATCTGCGCGGAGATGAAGCTCGGCACCGAGGTGGGAGCGATGCCGGCAAAGCTGTTCGAAAACATCCTTCCTACCGTGATCGCGGGATTCGCGAAACTCGTCGAGCTGGTAAAGAAGTAGGCGGCGCCGATGTATGCGCCAACGGCCGCTGGTGCGAGATGCGACCGCTTCGTGCGAGCCAGCGCGAAGATCACGAGCATAAGTCCGGTCGTGGCGACGACCTCAGAGATCCAGTGAGGTCCCGAGGCACGGTGCTTGGCGGATATCGAGATCGCGGGGGCAGCGAACATCGCGTTGGCCAGGATCGCTCCCGCGATGCAGCCGATCACTTGAGCTGGCAGGTAGGCGGCGGCGTCTCGCCAACGCAGACCGCCGAACGCGGCGTCGACGAACGAGACCACGGGATTGAAGTGCCCGCCCGAGATTGGTCCGAACATCAAGATGATGGCGAAGAGGCCGGCGGCCGTCACCACCGCATTCTCGAGTAGCTCCACGCCGATGGCGCCCGGCGACAGCCTCTGTGCCGCAATGCCCGAGCCAATGACAATCGCAGCCAACAGAGCGCTGCCGAGAAATTCAGCGAACAGTCGTCGCCAGAGGACCGAATCTCTCACGGTGCGATCTTTCGAACTCGCGGGGCGATTGGCAACAGGAACGACGCCATTTAGCAGCAGTTCGCGACGGCCGAGCCCTCAGGAGAAGCCACCGCGTCCACCGCACAGCATCGGTCGTCTCCGTCCACTCCGTTGGCAGACGTTGAGTCTGCGAGGACGGCGTAGACCTCCCAGGGCAGACCGTCGACACCATCGACCCAGACTTTGTCTTGCACCGCGTAGCAGCAGGTGGTCCCATCTTCCACGTTTGTGGCGAGTCCCACTCCGGAGAAATAAGTGGTCGCCTCAGACACGTCAGCGGTTGAGAAGACCTCGACACCGAGGTGGTTCAGCGAACCCGCCTGGCCATCGTTCTCGATCAGGACCAGCTTGAGCGGCGGCTCATCGATCGCGAAATTGGCGTATCCCGCGCGAACCTTGGCGGGCGACGCCTTGAAGAACTTCGAGTAGAAGTCGATCGCTTCGTCGAGGTTTGATACGTTCAGCGCGAGTTGGACTCTTGCCATGATGACCTCCATATATTGATGTTTGTCAATGTGAAGAATACCCGTCATATCGACACTTGTCAATGTTATTGTAGAGCGATGGTCGCTTCACAGATTGACATCGACAGTTCGCTTGTGAGCTGTTGCAGCCCGTTAGGTGAGAGCGAACTGAGCGACGCAGAAGCCGCAGAGACAGCACTCATCTTTGGCGCATTGAGCGATCCCGTTCGACTCCGCATGCTGTCGTTGATCGCATCCCAAGAGGAGGTGTGCAGTTGCGCCCTCGAGGGGCCACTCGGTAAGAGTCAGCCAACGATCTCACATCACACGCGCATCCTCAGTGAAGCCGGCCTCATCGAGGGCGAGAAACGAGGCCGGTGGATGTGGTGGCACGTCGTGCCCGACCGATTGAATCAAGTCGCAAGAATCCTCGGCGCTGGCCTCGCGGCAACGTAAGTTCAGCGACAGCGGGGCGTGCGACGAATCGTACGGGGCAACGCGAACGCGCGACCTAGCGACACGACACCCGTATGCGACAGACGTGGACTTGAGCGTGCACCTGGAGAACAGGATCAGCCGGTTCCTCGACGACTGCATCAACTTTCTTCGGCACTTGCTTGACAGATGCCAATGCCGCGAGGCCGCCGCGAGGGAGCAGGGATCCGGCAACGACGGCACCGGCAACGAAGATCAACGAGGACCACAGAAATGCAGTCGTGTAGCTGTGGAGCAACGCCCTTTGGGCCGTTGCGGGCGTGAGGGCCCGGCCAACCAAATAGGACGTGGCGGCACCCGCGGCCAGCGTGTTGAGCAGTGACGTCCCAATGGATCCCCCTACCTGTTGGGACGTGTTGAGCGTGGCCGAGCCCACGCCGGCGTCCTGGGGAGCCAGACCGAGCGTGCCGATGCTGAAGGAAGGTGAGACGCTGAGCCCGAGCCCGAGCCCCAACACGAGAAGGTACGGAAACACGTGAGAGAAGTACGAGGTGTGCAACCCGACGAGGTGGAGCCCGAACATCCCTACACCAGCCACGAGCAACCCAAACGGGATGATCGGCTTCGGTCCCAACCGCGGTAAGAGGATGCGATTGGACACCTGGGCCGTCGCGGCCAGAACGACGACCATAGGAAGGAATGCGATGCCCGTCTTCACCGGGCTGAACTTCAAAGTCTCTTGGAGGTAGTAGGTCAAGAACAAGAACACCCCGAACATGCCGATGCTGGCGAACAGCATCGTCAACATGGCGCCGCCGCGTGTGCGGCTCAACACCACTCGAAGTGGGAGGAGCGGATAGCTCGCCCTTCTTTCGTAGTAGGCAAATGTGGACAACAGGACCACGCCCGCCACGAGAAATCCGATCGTAAAGGGATCGCGCCACGCCGTGGTTTCGGCGTGCGAGAAGCCGAAGACGAGCGAGAAGAGCCCCCCGGCCACGAGGAAGAGTCCCGGCAGGTCCAGCGGGTCGCGATCAGCTCCCTTGTCATTCTTCAACCAGAGACTGGCGCCCAACGTGGCGATCAACGCAAACACGAGGTTGACAAAGAGCGTCCACCGCCACGAGGCGTAGGACGTCAAGACGCCGCCGAGCAGCAGTCCGAGGGCGCCGCCTGCACCCGCGATGGCGCCATAGATCGCGAACGCCTTACCCCGCTCCTTCAGATCCGTGAAGGTGGTGGTCAACAGAGCGAGCACGGAGGGAGCGAGCAAGGCTCCGAACGTTCCCTGGATCGTGCGAGCGATCACCAGCATCGCAAAGTTGACCGATGACCCACCAATGGCCGACGCGACGGCGAAGCCGCCCAGTCCGATGATCAGGGCCCGCTTGCGTCCCACGATGTCGCCGATGCGACCGCCGAGGAGGAGCAGGCTGCCGAACGCGAGCGAGTACGCGGTGACGATCCACTGGCGATCGGCGTTCGAGAAGTGCAGCGCGTGCTGGGCGGTGGGGAGGGCGATGTTGACGATGGTGCTGTCGAGGATGACCATGAGCTGGGCGAGCCCGAGCACGCCGAGAATCCGCCATCGCAAGTCGTAGTTGCTGTCTTCGATCGGCGTTGTGTCCGCGCCGGTGTGCTCCAACGTCATCAGTGTGGTCATCGGTTGCTTCGCCTCCCACTTCGCAGACGGAACTCTCTGCGATCACCCCTTCGTCACGGCAGGAACTAGAAGGGAGCGTAGGGGCCAACGAGAACGACGCGACACATGTCGACGAGACGTTCGGCCCTAGCGCACCGACGCCCGGAACGTCTCGGCGACCACTCGCCCATCGGGTCGGTACGCGAGATGCGCCGCACGCGGTGCGTCGAGGAGGGCGAAGTCGGCGCGCGCACCCATGCCGAGGTGTCCGACCTCTTCACAACGCAGCGCGAGCGCTCCGCCCTTGGTCGCGGCCCACAGCGCCTCGTCGACGGTCATGTTCATCTCGCGCACCGCAAGGGCGATGATGAAGCCCATGCTCGTCACGTACGACGACCCGGGATTGCAGTCGGTTGCCACGGCGACCGTGACGTCGGCGTCGAGGAGACGCCGTGCCGAAGGGTAGGGCGAGCGCGTCGAGAACTCCGCGCCGGGCAGCAGGGTGGCGACGGTCGCTGAACCGCTCAAGAGGTCGATGTCGCTGTCTTCAAGATGCGTGCAGTGGTCAACGCTCGCACAGTCCAGATCGACCGCGAGGGCGATCGCACCGCTGTGGGCGAGCTGATTGCCGTGCAGTCGCAGCCCGAGACCCTTCGCGCGGGCCGCCTGGAGGATCATTCGCGCCTCGTCAACGCTGAAGGCGCCGCGGTCACAGAACACGTCAGCCCACTTCGAAATCGGCGCGCACGCGTCGAGCATGGTGGTCATCACCAGCTCCACGTAGCCGTCACGATCGCCGGCGTACTCGGGCGGCACCACGTGCGCACCGAGAAACGTCAGATCCTCGCTGAACCCGGAGGCGACCTCTAACAAGCGTCGCTCGCCATCCACGGTCAGCTCATAACCGGACTTGATCTCGATCGTCGTGACGCCGCCGGAGAAGAGCTCTGCCACGCGACGATGCGTGCCCCGCTCCAGCTCGCCGACGCTCGCCTCGCGCGTCGCCGCGACGGTGCGCATGATGCCACCACCGTCGTAGCGCACACCCGCCATGCGAGCTTCGAACTCGTCGCTGCGTTCACCAGCGAAGACAAGGTGCGTATGCGAGTCGACGAATCCGGGAATCACCGCCCGACCCGAGGCGTCGATCATCTCGTCCGCGTCAGGAGCCTCGTCGCTTCGCCCAACCCACAGCACAACGTCGTCGTCAACGACGAGCGCCGCATCATGGAGCCGACCCAGCTTCGTCTCGTCGCCGAGGGTCGGGTCGTTCGTCGTGAGCTCAGAGATATTGCAAACGACGCGCGTGGTCATCTACTTGCGCATGGGGACGCGAAGGCCTGTCTCATCGGCCTTCTCTTCAGCGATGTCGTAGCCCGCGTCGACGTGACGCAGCACGCCCATCGCCGGGTCGTTCGTCAGCACGCGGCGCAGCTTCTCGCCGGCGAGCTCGGTACCGTCGGCGACGCACACTTGGCCGGCGTGGATGGAACGCCCGATGCCGACTCCCCCACCATGATGGATCGAGACCCACGTCGCCCCCGACGCGGTGTTCACGAGCGCGTTGAGCAGCGGCCAGTCGGCAATCGCATCGGAGCCGTCGAGCATCGCCTCGGTCTCGCGATAGGGAGAAGCGACCGAGCCGCTGTCGAGGTGGTCGCGGCCGATCACGAGCGGCGCTTTCACCTCGCCGCTCTTCACGAGCTCATTGAACGCCACGCCCGCCTTGTCGCGCTCCTCGTAGCCCAGCCAGCAGATGCGCGCGGGCAGCCCCTGAAAGGCGACGCGTTCCTGGGCCTTCGTAATCCAACGTCTAAGTGCCTCGTTCTCGGGGAAGAGGTCGAGGACTGCTGCATCGGTGGCGGCGATGTCGCTGGCCTCTCCCGACAGCGCCGCCCAGCGAAAGGGGCCTTTTCCTTCGCAGAAGAGCGGGCGGATATAGGCGGGCACGAAACCGGGGTAGGCGAAGGCGCGCGGGTAACCGCCGAGCTGGGCCTCACCGCGCAGCGAGTTCCCGTAGTCAAAGACCTCGGCCCCGGCGTCCATGAAGCCGACCATCGCTTCGACGTGGCGCACGATCGACGCGCGTGCGCGGTCGGTGAACTCCTCGGGCTTCTTGTCCGCGTAGTCGTGCCAGTCGTTCAGGTCGATGTCTTCGGGCAAGTAGCTGAGCGGATCGTGCGCTGAGGTCTGGTCGGTCACGATGTCGACCTCGACGCCGCGGCGCAGGAGCTCGGGCAGCACGGTCGCGGCGTTGCCGACGAGTCCGACGCTGAGCGCGATCCGGTCACGCTTCGCCGCCAGCACTCGTTCGATCGCGTCATCCAAGTCGGCAGTCCACTCGTCCATGTAGCGCTGGTCGACGCGGCGTTGCAGCCGCGAGGGATCGACGTCGATGCAGAGGCAGACGCCGTCGTTCATGGTGACAGCAAGCGGCTGGGCACCGCCCATGCCGCCGGCCCCGGCCGTCACGGTGAGCGTGCCCGCCAACGTGCCGCCAAAGCGCTTGGCCGCGACGGCTGCGAATGTCTCGTAGGTCCCCTGCAGGATGCCCTGGGTGCCGATGTAGATCCACGAACCGGCGGTCATCTGTCCGTACATCGTGAGACCGAGCGCCTCGAGGCGGCGAAACTCCGGCCACGTTGCCCAGTCGGGCACCAGGTTGGAGTTCGCGATCAAGACGCGCGGCGCCCACTCGTGGGTCTGGAGCACACCGACCGGCCGACCCGACTGAACGAGCATGGTCTCGTCGGACTTGAGCGTCGTGAGCGTTCGCACCAGCGCGTCGAAGCTGCGCCAGTCGCGCGCGGCCTTGCCGGTGCCGCCATAGACGACGAGGTCGTCAGGGCGCTCGGCGACCTCGGGGTCGAGGTTGTTCGACAGCATGCGCAAGGCTGCCTCTTGGGGCCAGGCGACGGCGGTGATCGTCGTCCCCCTCGCGGCTCGAACCGGTCGGGCGCCTTCCATGATCCTCCTTGGTCGTTACTGCAACGTCACGTACCGAGACGCTATGTCCAGAAGCTCACGTGACGCGACGAGATCGCTGACGGCCTGGATCTCCGGAGAGAGCCAGCGGTCGTGTCCCGGCCCGCCCGACAGCTCGTTCACACGGTTGGCGATCGCCTCGGTGACCGGAGAGGGCGCAAGCGGCGCGCGCAGCGCGAGCGCGCGCGCCGCGGCGAGCAGCTCGATCGCGACGACGTCGCGGAAGCAGTCGAGCGAGGCGCGCAGCTTGCGCGCTGCATGCCAGCCCATCGACACGTGGTCTTCCTGCATGCCGGAGGAGGGAATGGAGTCAACGCTGGCGGGAAAGCCCAGGCGCTTCATCTCGGTGACGAGCCCCGCCTGGGCGTACTGGGCGATCATCAGTCCGGAGTCGACGCCCGCGGTCTCGGCGAGGAACGGTGGCAGCCCGAAGCTGCGATTGACGTCAAGCATCCGGTCGGTGCGCCGTTCGCTCATGGAGGCGACGTCCGCCAGTGCGATCGCGAGGAAGTCGAGCACGTACCCCACCGGTGCGCCGTGAAAGTTGCCGTTGCTCACGAGCGAGCCGTCCGCGAGGACCGACGGATTGTCGATCGCTGCCGCGAGCTCGATGTCGGCGACCGACGCGGCGTACGCGAAGGTGTCGCGCGCGGCTCCGTGCACCTGAGGCGCGCAGCGCAACGAGTACGCGTCTTGCACCTGCGTGAGATCTTCCAGGTGCGAGGTGACGATCTCTGAACCTCCCAAGAGCGTCGTCAGGTTCTCTGCGCTCGCGAGCTGGCCAGGGTGCGGACGCAGCTCGTGGATCTCGGCCATGAAGACCTTGTCGGTGCCACGCAGCGCTTGGATCGAGAGCGACGCCGCGATGTCCATCTGGCGCATCAACGACATCCCGTCGTCCAAGGCGAGGATGAGCTGACCGAGCATCCCGTCGGTGCCGTTGATGAGGGCGAGCCCCTCTTTCTCGGCGAGCTCGATCGGCGCCAGTCCCGCGTCGCTCAGTGCGTCGACTGCCAGGCGCCGCGCGCCGCCGGCGTCGCGGACGTCGCCTTCGCCCATCAGCGTGAGAGCGACGGACGCGAGCGGCGCGAGGTCGCCCGAGCAGCCGAGCGAACCGAACTCGTGGACGATGGGTGTGATGTTGGCGTTGAGCAGCGCCGCGTACGCCAATGCCGTCGAAGAGCGCACGCCCGAGACACCGCTGCAGAGATTCGTGAGGCGCGAGACCATCATGGCGCGCACGACCTCGGTCTCCACCTCAGGCCCGATCCCCGCCGCATGGGAGCGGATAAGCGATCGCTGCAGATCGCGCCGCTCCTCGGGCGAGATGGACGTGGTGGCCAAGGATCCGAACCCGGTCGAGAGCCCGTAGATCGCGTCGCCCGAGTCAGAGAGTGCGTCGATCGCCACGCGCTGGCGGTCGAGTCGATCGACAACCTCGGCGCTGAGCTCGACCGGTTCGTAGCCTCGCGTCACGGCGATGAGCTGGGCTCTTGTGAGCGGTTCTAATCCAACAGTGACCGTCACGACAGTCTCCTTTGCACGCCCGCGAGCGCTTCGAGTACCAACAGCGCCGCCAAGCGCACCGTGCGCTGGTCGGGAGCATCTTGATCAACATCGACCTCAGTGAAGTCGATCGCGGCGACGTGAGGCGACGAGGCGATCTCGCGCACGAAACGGCGCACCTCGTCAGCACTGAGCCCGCCCGGCGCGGACGCGGGGCATCCCGGCACGACCGAGCGATCAGCGACATCGAGGTCGATGTCGACGTAGACCTTGCGTCCGCCTTGTCGTGCCACCTCGAGCGCGCGCCGAGCGATGACGGCCGCCTCTTCACGATGGAACGCATCTCGCTCGACGATGCGCACGCCACGCTTGAGCGAATCGCGCGCGTAGGTCGGCGAGTTCGAATACTCACCGAGCCCCACTTGGACGACGTGGCGAGGATCGAGCCCTTCGTCGAGGAGCTGACGCACGGGCGAGCCGTTCGAGCGGCCGTCGCGCATGTCGAGATGGGCGTCCAGCGTGATTAGTCCGAACTTGTCGATATGTTCGCCCGCGAACGCACCCATCGCGTGCCACGTTGCGGCGTTGTCACCGCCGAGGAAGATGGTGAGCGGCGCGTCGACACCCTCGAGCATCGAAGCGAGCCGCTCGCGAGCCCCGTCACCATCGGGATCTTCGAGGTCGCCATGATCGACGACGGCGACGTACTCGGCGAGATCCACCCGGCTGGTCCACGACCAGGTCGAATAGCGCTCGAGAGCGTTGCGAATGGCCTGCGGCGTGCTCGTCGAGGAGCGTGGAGAGACCGACGTCCGGTACGTCGAGACGCCGAACAGGGCAACGTTGCGCCGCGCGTCGATTGGCCGGTCAAAGACCAACGACGCGGCCGATCGCCACTTGGAATCGTTCGAAGCCGCCACCGGAGCCATGTTAGGAGGCGAATACGCTGCTGCGAGGCGATCGTTACAACACCTGGCCGTATCCCTAGCGCTCCACCGTTCTCACGCCACTTTCGCGGACCTCTTCGGGCTCGGGCTCAATGAACGTCGGCACCGGCGTTGGATCAAGCTCGTGGCCGACGTCCTCGGAGTAGCGAGGCGCGGGCACCGCGACGTACTCGCCCTCGGCGGTGCGCGTGACGATGTTGGGGGTCTTGCGTTTACCCGCGCCGTGTTCCGCCTGGAGCTCCTTACAGATCTTGTACGTGAGCGGATAGGAGATGGCGGGTATGACGATGACAAGGATGCGCATGGCGACCAGCACGGTGTTGAGCGACACGTGGAAGAAGTTCGCCAAGACGTCGGTCGAGCTAGCGATGAATATCATCGCCATGAACGTGAGGGTCATGACGCCCACCGCGGTTCGCTTCGGTCTGTTGCGAGGTCGATCGAGCAGGTTGTGTATTCGATTGTCGCCAGTGAACTTTCGTTCGATGAGTGGCCACGCGTAGGCGAGATTGAAGGCGATGCCCGGGAAGATCACCGCCGGTATCAAGACCTCGAACGGGATGGTATGGCCGAAGCCCGTGAACTCCCACGACGGGAAGATGCGCAACGCGCCGTCGAGCCAGCCCATGTACCAGTCGGGCTGGACGGCGTAGGAGATGCGAGAGGCGGTGTACGGTCCGAACTGCCAGATCGGGTTGATCTGGGCGAACGCACCGAGCAGCGCGGTGACCCCGCCGACGATGAACAAGAACCCCGTGGTCTTGGCCATGAAGACCGGGAACATGGGCGAGCCCACGACGTTCTTCTCGGTTCTGTCTTTCCCGGGGAACTGCGTGTGCTTCTGGCGCACCAGCAAGAACAAGTGCGCACTCACGAGTCCGATGATGACCAACGGGACGATCAAACAGTGCAGGATGAAGAATCTCGGTATGACGGCCGTTCCCGGGAAGTTGCCGCCGAAGACCCAGAAGGCGAGGTAGGAGCCCGCCAGCGGGATCGACAGCATGATCGAGTAGGCGATGCGAATACCGGTACCCGAGACCAGGTCATCGGGCAGCGAGTACCCGAGGAAGCCGTTCGCGATTGCGAGGATGAGCAGCGTGACACCGATCGTCCAGTTGAGCTCGCGCGGCTTGCGGAACGCGCCGGTGAAGAAGATGCGCGCCATGTGAACGACCATCGAGCCGATGAAGATGTCGGCCGCCCAGTGGTGCATCTGTCGCATCAGCAGTCCTCCGCGCACCGCAAAGGAGATGTTGACGGTCGAGGCGAACGCTTCGGTGACCTTCTGTCCATCGAGCGGCAGGTAGGAACCGTGATACGTCACGAGCGCCGAGCTCGGAACGAAGTAGAGCGTCAAGAAGACACCGGTGACCATCAAGATGACGAACGAGTAGAGCGCGATCTCACCGAGCATGAAGGACCAGTGGTCGGGGAAGATCTTGTCCATGAAGGTGCGCCCACCCTTGGCGACACCTAAGCGGTCATCGAGCTCGTCGAGGATCTTGCCCAGCTTGCCGTAGGGTCCCTCGGCGCGCTTCTTCGCTCGTCGGTTGGTGGGGATGGCGACGTCACTCATACGTTCGAGCGCTCCCAGAAGCCAGGTCCAATGGGCTGGTCGTAGCCCTTCTGGGAACGGATGTTGCCGTTGGCGTCAATGTACAGCGGCAGCTGCGGCAGCGGTCGAGGCGCGGGACCGAACTGCGGGATGGCGCCGTTGGTGACGTTGAACATGGACTGGTGGCACGGACAGACCAGCAGTTGGAGCTGCTGCTCGTAGAGTCCCACCGGACAGCCGAGGTGCGTGCAGACCTTGGAGTAGGCGACGTAGCCCTTCGGCCCCCACGTCTCGCGGCCCTTTTGCGTCGTGAAGTTCTCGTTCGAGATGCGAATGAGCACCGTTTGGTCGACGGCCTGGCCGCGATCGGTGTTCTCGAGTCCCTCGGGATAGACGGTGATGATCGAGCCCACAGCGAGATCGCCAACGCTGACGCGACGCCCCGTCGAGTCGACCGCGAAGGTGCCCTTCTTCCAGTCAGTGTGGAAGAGCGTGCTCTTGGGCAGTGGGCCGAGGCTGCGCAGCAGCGGGAACATCGCCACGATCGTGAAGATGCCCAGTCCCCCGCCGAGCAGACCGGCCAGGACCTTGCGACGCTTGACGACGTCGCCCCCGCGCTCGACGATCGACGCTGCGAACGCGTCACGGTCTGCTTGGTCGTTCGCCATCGTGTGACGCTCTTCGACAAACGGGCCGCGCGGCATGAGGTACTTGCCCCAGGAGACGAGGCCGATGCCAAGGAAAAAGAGACCCGCGCCCATGGTCGCGCCGAGGATCCATGGCTTGGCGTTCACCCAGTAGGCGGCGCCGAACGCCGCGACGAACAGCATGCCGAGCACGAAGAGGATGGCGATGACCATCGTGACGGTGTGGGGGTTCTTCGCCGCGGGCTGCAGGTGCGGGTCGTCTTGCGGTAGCCCCTGCAGTGAAACGGGCGTGCGGTGTTCCGCGTCGCTCACGAGCGATCTCCAATCCAGTAACAGATGAGGGCCAAGAAGCCCACGCCGATCAACAGCGCCACGAAGCCCTCGGCGACGGGACCGAGGCCGCCGAGGCCGAAGCCTCCGATGTTCCTCGGGTGCTGGATCTCGGTCGTGACGTACTTGACGATGTCGTCGACCTGCTGGTCGCTCAGGTTGCCCGTGAAGCGCGGCATGTTGCCGGGACCGGTACGAATGGCTTCGACGACCTGGAAGGCGGGAATGTTTCGCAGCGAGGGCGCGAACGTGCTGAAGGCGAGCGCGTCGCCGTCGCCTTCGATGGTGTGACAGGCCGCGCAGTTGAGTGCGAAGAGCGCCAGGCCGTCCGCCACGTTGGCGTGCTGCAGGTGCGGCGTCGGGATAGAGGGGTAGCTCGGGTCAAGCGAGTTGACCCATGCCGCGATTGCCGCGCCTTCTTTCGGCGTGAGGGCTGGCTGACGGCGGAGCGCCTCGACGGCAGACGTGTCCTTGTCAGGCATGCGTCCCGAGTCGATCCAGAAGTCGATGGTCGCCGGGCCCAAACCCACGAGGTCCGGGAACGCGCCGACGGTGCGACTCGCGGGTACGCCGTTTGCCTGCACGCCGTGGCACGACGCGCAGTTCTCCGAGTACAGCGCCGCACCGAGCTTGACGAGATTCGAGGGTGGGGCCGAGTAGGTGATGTACTTGTCGCCGTAGCGAACAACGACACCGGAGGAGTTCTTCACGACGATGCTCGAGTTCGGGGTGCCCGCATCCTTGCGGGACGTCTGGCCATAGGTGCTGGCCTGCGCACCACCCGCAAAGAGCGCGAGCGGGGCGACCAAGAAGAAGCCAGCGGCAGCAAGGAGCGGAATTCGCCTGAGGAGCGGTGACGTCACGAGTCCACCTATTTCAACAAGAAGAGGGCCGAGTACAGCCCGATCCAGACGACGTCGACGAAGTGCCAGTAGTAGCTCACTCCCTGGAACGTCGCGAGCTCACCGGGGTCACCTTCACGACCGCGCATACGAAACAAGAGGAAGGACATCGCGACGAGCCCCAAGAACACGTGAAGACCGTGCAAACCAGTGGTGATGAAAAAGATCGATCCGTAGGAGTTCGTGTACCAGCGGGTCGCGATGTGGGTCCACTCGTAGGCCTGGTTGGAGACGAAGAGTGTGCCCATGATGATGGTCGCGACGACCCAGTTGCGGGCCGCTTTGCGGCGCCGGTGCTCGATGAGCCACACGGCGCGCTGCATGGTGAACGACGACGAGATGAGGATGATCGTGAAGATCCCGGCTTGAATCGTGTCCAGCTTGGTGCCCGCGGGTGGCCACGAGGCCAGGTGGGCGCGGATGGTAAATAATGCGGCGAAGAGACCCGAGAAGAACATCAGCTCTGAACCGAGCCATATCATCACACCGATGGCGAGCATCGGTGGCCGATCGTGGACGATCTTCTCTTGCTTCGCCAGGCTATTGGGGGAAACTGCCTGACTCACGCCTACCTTTCTAGTAGAAATCGTGACCCCGCTTGGTCGAAACGGGGCGCGTTTTCTCAGCGAAGCGTCGGTGGAAGATCGTGACTTGCGATGACGGCGAGTCGCCTCGTCGGACGCGTTAACGCAACGTACAAAGTGCGCAGGCCGCGCGGTGTCGTGCCGTTAACGCGATCGGATCCTCGATTAGCGATCTGACCAGGCTCAACGACGACGACTGCGTCGAACTCGAGACCGTTCGCACCTTCGGCCGACAACACGACCAGGTCAGCCGACAGCCCCTTTGATTCCTGATCGCGCGGATCGACGGCTTCAAGTCCTCCGTCGCGCAGTGTCGCAACGATCTCATCGACGCGCGAGGACGTCACGATGACCGCGACGCGACCGGGCGCAACGTCGTCGATCTCTCGACGCGTCAGCTTGACAAGTGATTCGTCAAACTCGGCGTCGCTCACGATCGACACCGTCGGCAGCGCACCCGCGCGACGCACCGGTCGTGGCGGTTCGAGGTCGGGAGCGGCGGCAAGCAGCGTGGGCGCGGCAAAGTCGAGCACCTCTTCGGGCGTGCGGTAGCTCACCGTGAGATCGACTCGTGCGGGAGCGCGACGCGGCGCGAGCACGTCGAGCAGCGCATCCCAGGACGCCGACGACGACGCCGTGGTCGCCTGTCCCATGTCACCGACGATGGTCATCGAACCGGTGAGGTCGCGACGCTTCAGCACGCGCAGCTCCATTGGCGAGAGGTCCTGGGCTTCGTCGACGACGATGTGGCCATAGGTGACGAACTCCGCCTCGTCGAGCTCCTGGGACTGGGCAACGGCGAGGCGCTGGGCTTCGCGAAGGGCGGCGGCACGGTGGTCGCCCGAGTAGGCGTCGAGGTCAACGCCGTCGAGCACGTTGTCGCTCGGCTTCGGGGCGGGACGCGGTCGACGGCGGGGTCCCACGAGAACTCGCGCTTCGTCGATGAGGGCCGCGTCGGCCTTCGTCCACGCGATCTCATCGAGCGACGTGAAGCGCGGGCGATAGAGCATCTCGACCTCACGGTCGCTCAATATCCCCTTGCCGGCCGCACGCAACAGCGCAGGTGCCCCGAGCAAGTCGTGGAGCAGCTCTTGTCCGGAGATGCGCGGCCAGATCCGCTGCAGCGCCTCTTTGAACTGCGGCGCGTTGCGGATGACTTCTGCCAACTCGACCGCTCCGCCCGCTTCTTCGCTCGCATCGTGCACCCAACGTGACTCGTATTCGTTGGCCAAGCGCGCCGCGAGCTCTCGGCCCACGGCGGAGCGGCGCTGATTGTGGTTGCCCGGTCGACGTCGCGCACGTTCGACGGCCTCTTCGGTGTAAGAAGCCTTCAGCGTCAAGATCGCGCGTCCGATCGGAATGTCGACGTCGTGGCGAAGGGGGCGCTCGCGAGTGCGTAGCGCGCGAGCGAGCACGCGCACCATGCGAATGTCGCCCTTCAGCTGGTCGACATCTTCAGACTCCGTCGCACGCACTTCGACGTTCGTGACAAGCCCCGCGATCGTCGACAGCGTCACGCCCGACTCGCCGAGGGACGGCAACACATTCTCGATGTAGTTGAGGAACAGGGGATTCGGGTCCGACCACGAGCACGCCCTGGCGCTCGAGTGTCGCGCGGAAGGTGAAGAGAAGATAGGCGGCACGGTGCAGCGCGACAGCGGTCTTCCCGGTGCCCGGTCCACCCTGGACCAGCAAGATGCCCGGGAGCGGACTGCGGATGATCTGGTCCTGCTCGCCCTGGATGGTGGCGATGATGTCGCCCATGCGCCCGGTTCGCGCCCGGCCGAGCGCGGCGAGCAGTGCGCCGGGTCCACCGAGCGCGAGCCCCCCGTCGACGAGGCCTTCCTCGGTTGCCGCGCGCACCTCGCTCTCGGGGAGGTCGAGCTCACCGTTCGCGTCGGCGAAGTACTCGTCTTCGACGCTCGTGACCTCGTTCGCGCGAATGGCGACGTGGCGTCGACGAGAGAGTCCGAGCGGTTCGACGCCCGTGGCACGGTAGAAGGCCTCGGCCACAGGAGCGCGCCAGTCGATGACGAGCGGGTTGAGCGCCTCGTCCGAGACCGCGAGGCGACCAACGTGGTAGATGTCGCCGTCGCCATGGCCGTTCGCCTGGTAGTCGATCCGACCGAAGAAGAGCGGCTGGTCGCCGATAGCGAGCTGGTCGAGGCGGTGGAGCGCCGTGCCCATGACGACGTCGCGCTCGACGAGGTCCCCGGCACCGCGCATGTTGGCGACCGCAGCGCTGTCGCGAAGCTCACGGGCACCTTGGCGCATGTGATCGAGTGCGCTCAAGGCCACGTCGAGGAACTCTTGCTCCTCGGCGATCTCTCGCTCGTGCGACATGGACGACCCTCTTTCCATCTCCCCAAATCGGGAATTATCCAGTCTAGTTCGCCTCTCGCGAGAGCCCACAAGTCGGCACAGGAGCGCGATTCCTCCCAAAAAGAGCGCTCGCGATGACCCCCTCGCGCGACTTTCGCCCAACCCTCGAGCTCGCGACCTCTCGTAGATTGGAGGTGGCCAAAGGAGCAACATGCCAGAACCCGACTTCATCAAGGCGTGCCGAGGCGAGACGGTGAGTCACGTGCCGGTGTGGTTCATGCGCCAGGCCGGTCGGTCCCTACCGGAGTACCGGGCACTTCGCGCGAGCGGATCGATCCTCGACGCGATCGCGGACTCTGAAGTTGCCGCCGAAGTGACGCTGCAGCCCGTTCGCCGCTACGGGGTCGACGCCGCCATCCTCTTTTCTGACATCGTGGTGCCCTTTCACGCCATTAACTTCGGCATCGACGTGGTCCCTGGTCGAGGGCCCGTTATTGCCGAGCCGTTTGTCACCGAGGCGGACCTTGAACGCCTTCGCGACCTCGAAGACGACGACATCTCCTACGTGACCGCAACGATCGATCGAGCCCTGAAGGAACTCACGAAGACCAACACTCCCCTCATCGGCTTCGCCGGTGCGCCGTTCACGGTGGCGAGCTACCTCGTCGAGGGCGAGCCGACACGCGAGTTCGCGCTCATCAAGACGATGATGCACCGCGACCCGCAGCTCTTCGACAAGCTCCTCGACCGGCTGGTCGCGATCACGATCTCGTTCCTGCGCGCCCAGATCACCCACGGTGCAAGCGCCGTCCAGCTGTTCGACTCGTGGGCCGGCTCGCTCACGAAAGACGAGTACCAGCGCTACGCGTTGCCGGCGACGCAGCGCGTGCTGGCGGGCATTGCCGACCTCAACGTCCCGACGATTCTGTTCGGTGTCGGCACCGGGGAACTGCTCGGCCTCATGGCGAACTCAGGGTGCACCGTGGTGGGCATCGACTGGCACGTCGATCTTGACGACGCTCGCCTTCGCGTCGGCCACAAGCCGGTCCAGGGCAACCTGGATCCGGCCCGCTGCCTCGGTGGCGAGAGGCTCGTGATCGAGGCAACCCGCGAAGTGCTGGCGAAGGCGGGCACATCAGCCGGACACATCTTTAACCTCGGACACGGCGTACTGCCCGCAACGGACCCCGATGTCCTCGCGGCCGTCGTGCGCGTCGTTCACGAAGAAGGAAAAGCAGGTCTCACGTGAAAACTGGTGTGCTGGTCATGGCTCACGGAACGCCGTCGTCACCCGAGGGGATCGAGCCCTTCTACACGAGGATCCGTCGCGGGCATCCACCGACACCCGAGTTGCTCGCCGACCTCACGCGTCGTTACCTCGCCATCGGCGGCGTGAGTCCGCTCACCGAGCGCACGGCTGCGCAGGTCGCCGGCATTGCTGCGGCGCTCGAGCGCGACGCGCCGGGCGTCTTTGACGTGCGCTTCGGTTCGAAGTTCGAGCCACCGATGCTCGAAGAGCCCGCCGCCGCCCTTCGCGACGAGGGCTTCGAGAAAGTCGTCGGCATCGTCCTCGCGCCACACTCGTCGACGATGTCGACCGATCAGTACATGAGTCGAGCACGCGAGACACTCGGGCCGAACGTCGAGTTCATAACCATCGGCGCCTGGTACGACGCGCCGGGATTCCTGGAGCTGATCGCACGCCGCGTGAACGACGCACTCGCCACGATCCCGCCCGTCCGTCACGAGACGACCGACGTGATCTTCAGCGCGCACTCCCTCCCCCAGCGCGTGGTCGACATCGGCGACACGTACCCCGAGCAGCTGCAGGAGAGTGCCGTCCTCGCAGCCGAGATCGCAGGCGTGCCCTCCTTTGACGTCGCGTGGCAGTCGGCTGGGCGCACGTCGGACCCATGGCTTGGTCCGGACATCCTCGACGCGCTTCGCCAAAAGCGCGAGGACGGCTTCACCGACGTCGTGTCGTGCCCGATTGGTTTCGTCTCCGACCACCTGGAAGTGCTCTTCGACCTCGACATCGAAGCCCAGAGTGTCGCCCGCCAAATCGGGCTGAATCTGGTGCGCACCGCGTCGCTCAACGACGACCCGGCGTTCACGACCATCCTCGCGAACGTCATCCGCCAAGCGGCCGCCTAAGTGAGCCGAGCGTCCGTCGTCGTGGTCGGCGGGGGCATCAGTGGACTCGCTGCCGCCTGGGAGCTCTCTGGAGGTGCCGACGGACCGACGCCAGTGACGCCGCGCATCGAAGTCCTCGAAGCGAGCGATCACCTCGGAGGATCGCTCGCGACGACCACGTTCGCCGGGCGAACGATCGATCTTGGGGCGGACGGGTTTCTCGCGCGCCGGCCTGAAGCGGCGGCACTCGCCACCGAGCTCAGTCTCGGCGACGACTTGGAACCGATCGCGGCAAGCGGCGCGTGGCTGTGGTCACTCGGCGCGCTGCACGAACTCCCCAAGGACCTCGTCCTCGGTGTCCCGACGAACCTCCAGTCCATTCTCGCGTTCAAGGGCGTGACGTGGCGTGCGCACCTCGCGGCGCGCAGAGATGCGTACCTGCCCGCGCACCTCCACGTCGGAGAGGATGCGTCGATCGGCGAGATCGTGCGCACGAAGCTCGGCGCCGAGCTCGCGTACCGATTCGTCGAGCCGATGATCGGCGGCATACAGGCCGGACGCATCGATGACCTGTCGGCGAGGTCTGTCTTCCCCGCGCTCTACGACGCGGCGAAGAAAGGCGGCTCGTTGATGAAGGCGCTGGGACTCAGCGGGCCGATCAGTCCCGGTCCGACAAGTGAGCGCGTCGCCACGGGCCCGGTGTTCTATTCGTTGCGGCACGGCGTGGGCTCGCTCGCGTCGGAACTGGTCCTGCAACTCGTGCAACGAGGCGTCGTGATCCGTCGCGGCATCGCCGTGACCGCGATTCGACGAACACCTGCGGGCAGCTACCCCCTCGAGGTCGATTCCTCGCGCACGACGACGCCCGCCAACGCGGTCATCTTTGCCACATCGGCTCCTGCGGTCGGCTCGCTCGTTGGCTCATTGGACCCGGACCTCGCCCGACTACGCAACGTCACTGCAGCCAGCACAGGAATCGTGACCTTCGCTGTATCGAGCGACCACATCGAGCTCCCGAGCGACGGGACGGGCATCCTCGTGCCGCTCGACACCCCGTGGCGCGCGAATGAATCGATGATGGTGACCGCGGTCACGTTCCTCGATCGCAAGTGGCCTCGACTCCGGCGTGACGGCGACGTCATCCTTCGCGCGCATGTGGGACGCATCGATGATCGGCGCTTCGTGGACCTTTCCGATGACGAGCTCACTCAACGCGTCGTCGAGGAGCTCGCGGTGCTGCTGCCTCGATTCGACACGCCGACGGCGTCACTCGTGCAGCGCTGGCCCGACGGACTTCCGCAGTATCGAGTGGGACACGAGCAGCTCGTCGAGGAGGCTCGCGCCGCGGCCCGACGGTTCGCCTTCTTTCTCGCGGGCAACGCGTACGACGGAGTGGGCATTCCCGCGAGCATTGGCTCGGGTCGCAACGCGGCCCGCGAGGTGCTCGCCATGATGAACGTGACCTAGAACGGTTACAGGTAGTAGCCGGAGTGGATGTACACGCACGGCACGCCTTCACTGACATACATGGCGTGATTCTTCGGATCGTCATCGAGGGCGAGGCGAATGTCGTAGCCCTCGTCGATGAGCTGGTGCAACGTCTCGCGCTTGAAGCGATCGACGCCCGAGTAGTCCCCGTACTCGCGCATGATCAAAAGATCCCAACGTATGGAATACCGCTCGAGCCAGGCGACGGTCTGCGGCTGAATACGTCGAGGCCGACCGGTGACGAGGATCACGCGCAGCGAGGCGTCGAGCAGCTCGAGGAGCCGCTCAATCTCGTCGATGATCGGATCGTCGCCGACTGCGTCAAAGAAGCTCTTCCAGTCGCCCCAGTCCAGGAAGTGCTGGCGTCCGGCAGCGTCAGCGATCACGCCGTCGATGTCGAAAATGACCGCGGGACCGGGGCCGAGGGGCTCACCGTGCCAATGCCAGTTGTCGTGTGGTTGTTTCGTCATTTCCGTTAATTGTCAAGCAGGTTGTCAACGTTCATCTCTGCGAGACTGGAGGGCGTGACCACCGCTGAACGACGAACTTACCCCGTTCCCTATGGCCACCACGTCTACGTGATGAGCGATCTGTCGCTCGCTCCGACCACCGACCTGACTAGTCGGTCGGCTCGAGAGTTCATGAACCTGCTCGGCGACATCGACGACGCCGCCGTCGTGGTGGTGGCGGGCAACCTCTTTCACCCGGACGCCACCGCTGACCTCGCCAAGCACATTGAGGCCACGTTCGAGGCGCTGCCCGCCATGCGAGGGGCGTTGCAAGATTTTTGTGCGACCGACAGCCACCGGCTCTTTGTGCTGCCAGGGTGCGACGACATTGACCTGCGCTCACACGATCGCGCGCGGGCCCTGCTCAACGAACTCGGCATCTGCGTCGCGAACGACCTGGTCTTGCAGGTCGCGACCGCGAGCGGCGTGCGCGACGTGGCGGTCGCGGCGGGCACCTACGACCTCAACCTTGATCCCGTCAATCGCAAGGATCTCGCCGACGCCGATCGACTCGAAGATCCATCGGCGATCAAGCGATTCGTCGCCTCGCGCACGCTCTATCGACGGCTTATCGCATGGCTGTGGCTCCCCCTTGTCGCATTCGTCGCTGTTGACCTCTGGAGCCTTTTCGCAACGCTCGCTGACCACTTCAGTCGACGTCACTACCGGATTCATATGCTCCGCACGCACAACTTCTGGGTGAATCTCTTCGTGATCCTGGTCCTCATCGCGGTCGCCGAAACGATCGTGGCGGCGCTTGCGGGTCTCCTGGTCAGACGCCGTTTCGAGCATAAGGCACGCGGCAACGTCGATGAGTTCACGGAGCCGCTCACCCTCACCACGATCGCAGGTGTCGACGCCCTCGAGTTCGCTCGTCGGGTCGTCGAACGCGGCGGTGCCGGCGCGGTCGTCGGCGGCACGCCAAGTTCGGCGCTCGCCTTTTTGGACGACGGCGTCTGCGCGGCGCCGGGACCGTCGCGCACCGTCATCGTGGAACGTCGCGGCAAGTTCGGTCTGCCTCCGGTGTTCTCATCGATGGACCGCGTGGGCATCGTCGAGATCGAGGCTGCGAGCACGGTGCAGGTCAGGCTCTTCTCCGGAGAGACGCCGCGACGGCGCGGCACGGTGCTCGAGCGGCTCTTCGCCGGTCCCAGTGTCCAGCCGTCGCCGGGCATCGTCGCCTCGACGCTGGGCTCGTGGCCCTACGGCAAGCCGTTTCCACTCAGCGCCGAGCGACTCCAAGAGCAGCGCCACCAGCGGGCCATACGTCGCTGGGCGTCAGGACTCGTCCTCCTCGTCGGACTGCTCGACGTGGTCACGACATCGGTGCGGCAGCTGCGCATTCACTTTCACACCGCCATCTCGGTGCTGCCGCTCGATGTCGGAAAAGGCGCGACCGTCTTGACGGCACTGGCGGGCATTGCCTTGATCATGCTCGCGCGGGGACTGCGACGGGGTCAGCGACGGGCCTGGTACCTCGCGGTGGCCATCTTGTCGGCGACCATCGTCTGGTTTCTCTATGTGACCACCATCGCCGTGACGGTTGACGATCACGTACGCGGAGGAGTCCTCATATTCCTGCTCGCGGGGGGAATCTTCGTCCTGCTCATCGTCCAGCGCCGCTACTTCCAGGCGTCGTCTGACCGGACGAGCGCCGCCGAGACCCTGTGGCTGCTCGGCGTGGTCGCGGTCATCGCGGTGTGGTTCGCCACGCTCGGCATCGAAGCCTCGTCCCATCGCCATCACCTGCCCAACCTCGGCGTCGTCATCGTCGCGTGCGCCGAACGACTGGTGGGCCAGCACGACATCGCGCTCCCCGACCGCGTGGCTGACTTCGTCAACCCCACCCTGCTCGCGATCGGGCTGTCGCTGATTGTGCTCTCGATCTTCTTTCTCACGCGCCCCGTCGTCGACCGGCGACTGTCGACGTCAGCGACGTCGCGCGAGCGCCGTCTCGCCGAGTTGCGTGCGCGTGAGATCGTTCGCCGCCACGGGCACGGCACCCTTGACTACTTCGCGCTGCGCGACGACAAGCAGTTCTTCCTCTACCGCGACTCCCTCGTCGCCTACGCCGTCTACGGCGGTGTGGCACTGATCTCGCCCGACCCCATCGGGCCGGAGGCGGAGCGCACCGAGGTCTTCAGCGCCTTTCGCGAGTTCGCCGACGCGCGCGGCTGGACGATCGGCATCATGGCGGCGGGCGAAGAGTGGCTCGGGATCTACCACGCGGCGGGACTGCACTACTTGTACTTAGGTGACGAGGCGATCGTCGACTGCCAGAACTTCTCGCTTGTTGGTCACAAGATGAAGGGTCTTCGCCAAGCCTGCACTCGACTCTCGCGCCACGGCTACACGATCGAGTTCTTCGACCCGAGCAAGATGGACCCGTCGCGGGTCATCGACATCGTGGAGCTGATCTCGCTGCTCCGACGAGGCGGCGGCGAGCGGGGCTTCTCGATGATGCTCGGGCGACTGTTCGACCCTCGCGACAAGGGGCTCTTGCTCACGGTCGTCTACGGGCCCAACGGCAAGGCGGCGGCGGTCTGTCAGTTCGTGCCGTCCCCGGCGATCAAGGGCTATTCGCTCGACCTGATGCGCCGCGACCCGGGAGAGCATCCCAACGGGCTCCTCGACTACGCGCTCTGCTCGACGATCGAACACCTTCGCCTCCAGGGCGGGAAGGGACTCAGCCTCAACTTCGCCGCCTTCCGATCGGTCATCGAAAGCGAGAAGGACACCACCTTCACGCGCGTCGAGCGCTGGGCGCTGAAGCGGCTCTCGGGCATCCTGCCCATCGAATCGCTGTGGACCTTCAACTCCAAGTACCACCCCACCTGGCTGCCGCGTCACCTCGTCTATCCCGCGGCGGAAAGCTTCGTGCCGGTCGTCGCGGCGACACTGCGCGCAGAGAGCATCACGGAGCTGCCCGTGCTCGGCCGATTCCTCGCCAACGATCCCGCCAACCGTCCCGGCACCGTGGTGCCCGAAGAGGTGCTCGCAGCGGCCCGCGAGGTTGACAAAGCCGGATCAGCACGGCGCTAGTGCCACAAAACGGCCGCGTTGACTTTCGCTACGCCGAGCTGGGTGACGAGAGGGCATTGGCGCGGCTCGACCGCGACACGTGGTCGCCGCTGAACTCCCCCGTTCCCATCTGGAGCGAGGACACCGACTTCTTTGCGAACGATCCCCCCGATGACGTCATCGTCGCTGTCATCGGCGACATCGTTGTCGGCTACGTCAAGGTGCGCCGGAACAGCCAATTGGTTTCCAATGCACACGTCTTGGTGATCGGAGGTCTGGCGGTCGATCCGAGCGAGCAACGCCATGGACTGGGCACGGCACTCGTCGAGAAGGCCATCGAAGAGGCGACGAACAGTGGTGCCAAACAGTTGAAGCTGCACGTACTGGGAACCAACGCCGTCGCCATGCGCGTGTACGAACGTTGTGGCTTCGCCGTAGAAGCCGTCTTACGAGAAGAGTTTCTTCTCGACGACGACTTCGTCGATGACGTGATCATGGCAATGGACCTGTCGCATATCAGGACCGTCTAACCAGCCAGACCTCGACGACGCTCTGACCGATTAAGCCGCCTAAGTCCCTCGTTCTACTGCGGACACGTAGTGCCTTTCACCTTTTAGGTTGGCGCGCGCCGTACGCGATGACATCGCCTCCGCTGCACTGCGCCCAACGCATCGAAATGTCGTAGGTTGAACCGGGGCGCAACGAGGCGCTCTTTGATTGTGAGGCCTTATGCACGTGAATGCTGGCGACACCGCCTGGATGCTGACGGCAACCGCACTTGTCTTTTTCATGATGCCGGGATTAGCGCTCTTCTACGGCGGGCTGGTTGGAGAGAGGAATGTCCTTTCTACGATGGCGCAGTCCTTCGTGGCGATTGGCATCGTCTCAATTCTTTGGATCGTGGTGGGTTACTCCATCGCCTTCGGCCCCGACCACTCATGGTTCATCGGCGGGTTCCAGTACGTCATGCTGCGCGGGATCGGCACGACGCCCTCTCCCTTTGCACCGCACATACCGCCCCTCCTCTTCATGGCGTTTCAGATGATGTTCGCGGTCATCACGCCAGCCCTCATCGCGGGCGCCTTCATCGGGCGAATGAGATTCCGCGGCTATCTCGTCTTCATCGGCTTGTGGTCGCTCTTGGTGTACTCGCCCTTTGCCCACTGGGTGTGGGGAGGCGGGTTCTTGGGCGCGAGCGGGCTGCACGCCGTTGACTTCGCCGGTGGATCGGTCGTTCACGAGTTGGCGGGAGCCTCCGCACTCGCCACGGTGCTGTACCTCGGGCGACGACGCCAGGTCGACCGGCCACACAACGTGCCCCTCGTGCTGCTCGGCGCAGGCGTCCTGTGGTTTGGATGGTTCGGCTTCAACGCCGGCAGCGCCGACGGCGCCAACGCCGTCGCCGTCGCGGCACTCGTCAACACTCAGATCGGAGCATGCGCCGGGATGCTCGCCTGGATGTTCATTGAGTGGGCGTTGCGACGCAAGCCGTCGGGAGTCGGCATCGCCTCGGGCGCGGTCGCGGGACTGGCCGCCATCACGCCAGCCGCGGGCTACGTACCGACGTGGGCTGCGCTGGTCATTGGTGGGGCCGCCGGACTGCTGTGCTATCTCGCGGTGCGCGTGAAGGACCGCTTGCGCTACGACGATGCGCTCGATGTTGTCGGCGTGCACATGGTGGGTGGATTCATCGGCGTCATCCTGACCGGAGTCTTTGCCAGCCTCGTCGTGAACGCGGCGGGCGCCTCAGGAGGCGTCGTCCAGTTCGGACGACAAGTCGTGCTCGCCGTCGCGGGGTTGGTCTTTCCCTTCGTCATGACGTGGATCATCCTGTGGATCACCGACACCACGGTGGGGCTGCGAGTGAGTGACAACGACCAGGACGCCGGGCTCGACATGAGCGATCACGCCGAATCCGCGTATGGAAGGCTGTAAGCGCTCCGGGATCCCACGGCACCCCATTACATTCGAATCGAGGATCATTATCAACCTGAGATGAGGTGCGACGTGAAGCTAGGCGCCATTTTCCCGCAACTCGACATCGGCGCCGATCGCGGCGCCATCTCTGTGTATGGGCTGGCAGTCGAAGCAATGGGTTTCGACCATCTCTTGGCGTTCGATCACGTGGTTGGTGCCGACCGCGCGGTGCACGTCGGCTGGGCCGGCCCCTACGACGCGAGCTCGACGTTCCACGAGCCCTTCGTGCTCTTTGGATTCTTGGCCGGGATCTGCCCTTCGATCGAGTTCGCGACCGGCATCGTCATCCTTCCCCAGCGCCAAACGGTGCTGGTCGCAAAGCAAGCCGCCGAAGTCGATATCTTGAGCGGTGGCCAATTCCGCCTGGGCGTGGGCATCGGCTGGAACGCGGTCGAATACGAAGCGCTCGGGGAACGGTTCAACAACCGTGGCCGAAGAATCGAAGAACAGATCGAGCTCCTGCGCCGGTTGTGGACCGAGCCGTCGCTCACGTACGAAGGCAAGTTCCACCGGATAACGGGAGCCGGGCTCGCCCCGTTGCCACTACAGCAGCCGATTCCCATCTGGATGGGCGGTGGCGCAGGGCCCGCGCTCGCGAGGGTTGGTCGACTCGCTAACGGGTGGTTCTCCAACGCAAAGCCCGGACCTGAACTCGACGAGGCTCTGGCTACCATCCGCAACGCCGCTCGCGAGGCGGGACGAAGCCCTGGGGACATCGGCGTCGAAGGACGAATAGCATTCGGCGACGGGGACCTCGATCGGATCGTGCGGGAGTTCCGTGAGTGGGTCCACGTAGGCGCTTCGCACGTCAGTTTCAACACCATGGGCGCTGGGCTCGTCGGAGTCGACGCCCACATCGGCGCACTGGGATTAGCGATGGCGTCGATTCGAGGCGAGAGCTAGCTCCGTCTCCGCGGCGTCTACACGCGCGGAGCCATCAGCCCAGACGGCGCGCGATTCCCGCGGCAAGCGCATGGGCAGCCGCTTCGTGAAAGGTCAGGTAGAGCGAGGGCTCAACCAACTCGAGCTCCATGACCAGCCAACCCCGGATGGTTGCCACCAAATCGATTCGCGCGTACAGCAGGTCCGAGTACCCGAGCGTGTCGAGCACCTCGGTGGCAGAGGTGACAGCGTCGGCTTCCCCGTCGGCGAGCGACATCCGCTCGCGCCTAAAGAGAAAGTCGCGCTCGCTTTGAGGAACGTGCAGCATCGCGCCCTTTGTCATGGCGTGCGAGTAGGAGCCGTCGACGAAGACGAGGGCCCGCTCGCCCAGCGTGTCAACACTGTTGATGTAGGGCTGAATCAGCGCGTCGCGTCCTTCGGCGTGCAGTGCGGCAATGTGCGCGCGCGCTCGCGCGGACTCCTCGGGGCGATACCGCTCGACATGAAGCGAGCCGGCGCCGACGCAGGGCTTGACGACGAAGTCGACGTCAAAGAACACGGGATGCGCGCCCACGTCACAGAAGCGACTGGGAATGACGCGCAGTCCGCGCGCATCGAGGTCGGCTAGGTAGTGCTTGTCCGAGGAGTACTCGATAACCTCTGGCGGGTTGAGAAGATTTGGCATCGCGCGCGTCCATTCGAGGAACTCCTCGCGGCGTCGCGGGTAGTTCCACGTCGAGCGCACGACGACGAGATCGAACCCACCCCAATCAACACTCGTGTCGTCCCAGTTGACGAGCGCTGCGTCGATCTTGGCCTCATCGAGGGCTGCGAATAGCGTTGGGTTGTCGGGATCGTCTGCACCCTCGCAGGTGACGATCGCGACGCGACTCACGGCAAGAACAGGAGCGTCGCGTGCTGGACCCAGGTCGCCAGCGGACCGGGCCACAGACCAAAGAGGATCGCGACGATGACGCCAACGGCAATGACGATGCCCGAGAGGGTCGGAACGGGGATCCGTGAACCCTCGACATACCCGTCGTCAAAGAGGGTGAGAGCAAAACGCAGATAGAAGTACGCGGCGATCGCGGCCGACAGCAGCGCGACCAGCGCCAGCGCTCCCCCACCCGAGTCGATCGCCGCCGCGAGCACGATGAACTTCGCGTAGAAGCCGACCGTGAGTGGAGCGCCGAGCTGAGTCAACAACAGCACGGCGAGCGCGCCACCGAGCCAGGGTTGGCGCCGGGCGAGACCGCGGTAGTGGTCGATCGAGTGGTGCTCGTCGCCCTTGCCGCCAACCAGTGTCACGATCGCGAACGTCGCGATGACGACCGGCGCGTACGTGAGGACGTAGAAGAGCGTGGCCGCGACGCCGCGCGCGTCCCCCGCCCAGACGCCGAGCAGCATGAAGCCGGCCTGGTTGATCGAGGAGTAGGCAAGGAGTCGCTTCACGTTGCGCTGGATCAGCGCGAGGCTGGCACCAACGACGCACGTGAGGATGACCAGTACAAACAGAATTGGGCGCCATGTGTCAATCTGGGTGCCGAGCGCCGAGATGAGCACGCGCAGCAGTGCCGCGAACGCGCCGATCTTCACGATCGAGGCCATGTAGCCCGTGACCGGTGTGGGGGCGCCTTCGTACACGTCGGGTGACCAGGCGTGGAACGGCACGGCCGCCACCTTGAAGGCGAAGCCGATGAGCAGCAGTCCCCCACCGGCATAGAGCAGGCCCGGTCGAAGGACGACGTTCTGGCTCAAGAAGTAGGCGATCGACGACAGATTGGTCGATCCGGTCGCGCCGTAGATCAGCGCGACGCCGTAGATGAAGATCGCCGAAGCGAACCCACCCAACAAGAAGTACTTGAGCGCCGCCTCATCCGAGGTCGAACGGTGGCGGTCGAAGCCAACCAGCACGTAGAGCCCGATGGACATGATCTCGAGTCCGAGGAAGATGACGATCAGGTCGTTGGCCTGGACCATCAACAAGGCACCGGTCGCTGACGCGAGGGCGAGGATGTGGAAGTCCGCTCCGGCGATCAGCTCGCGCTTGGACCAGTCGTGGGCGACGAAGGCGCTGAGCAGCATGCCCGCGCCGATCGCGAAGGTGCCGACCACGGCAAAGCCGTCCAGAACGATCGCGTGCGCGACCGTGGTGGTTGCGCCGTGGTGGGCGATGTACGCCCACTCGAACGCGGCGTAGATCATGACCGCGATCGAGGCTAGCGACGTCACCATGGTCGCCACGTTGATCCTCACCTTGTCCGGCACGAGCGCGCTCAGCACGAGGAGCAGCAGCGACGCGCCGAAGAACGTGAAGACCGGCAACAGCGCGAGGTAGTGGATGCTGGGAATGGTGATGGTGGCGATCACTTGGTCACCGCCGTGGGCGCGACGTGGTGGATCAAGACATCAACCGAAGGCGTGATGCGGTCGAGCACGGGCTTTGGGAACACGCCGAGCACCAGTATGAGCGCGACGACCGGCACGAGGACCCAGCGCTCCTTGTTGGTGGCGTCGGGGATGTGTGCGTCGGGGCCCGCGGCCTTGCCGTGGAAGACGCGCTGGTACGCCCACAGGAGATAGGCGGCCGCAGCGATAACGCCGGTCGCAGCAACGGCGGCCCACCAGGGGTGCGTGCCGAAGCTTCCGACCAGGATCAAGAACTCGCTCACGAATCCAGACAGTCCGGGCAGGCCGATCGAGGCCATCATGACGACCGTAAAGAGCGCCGCCATAACTGGCGCGGGACCTTGGAGACCTGTCAGGTCCTTGATCTGGTACGAACCACGGCGCTGTTCGATGAAGCCGATGAGAAGGAAGAAGCCGATCGTGATGACGCCGTGGTTGAACATCAACAAGACGGCACCGGTCGCACCGATCACCGAGCCCGACATGACACCGAGGGTTATGAAGCCCAACTGGGCCACCGAGGAGTAGGCGACGAGGCGCTTGAGGTCCGGGGTCGCGCACGCGACGAGCGATCCATAGAGGATGCCGATGACGGCCAGCGTCAAGACGACCGGCCGCATGTCGGGCAGGGCCAAGGGGAACAGTCCGACCGCAAAGCGAAGCAGCCCGTAGGAGCCGAGCTTGGCGAGCAGTGCGGACAGTTCGATGGAACCGGCCGTTGGCGCTTCGGCGTACGTGATCGGTGACCACGTGTGGAACGGCCAGATCGGCGACTTCACGGCGAAGGCGATCGCGAAGGCGATGAACAGCCATACCGAGACGCCGTGGCTGAGAGGTGTGTTCTGGAGTGCGCTGTAGGAGAACGTGAGCGCTCCCCCGCTTTGGTGCTGGTGCACGAAGCCGAGGTACAAGATCCCGACCAGCAGGAACGAGGAGCCCGCGAACGTGTAGATGAAGAACTTGAGCGCGGCCATCGCACGCTGCGCCCCACCCCAGTTCGCGATGATGAAGTAGCTCGGCACGAGCGTGAGCTCGAAGAAGATGAAGAACTCGAGCACGTCGTGCGAGACGAAGGCCGCCATGGTGAACGACGTCAGCATCAACAGCCAGCCCACGAAGGCTGGCTCGCGACGACGCTCGCGCGCACCGAGCAGTGCCAAGAACAACACCAGCGCGGTGAGGACGACCATGAAGAGCGAGATGCCGTCGACACCCACGTCATAGGCCAGTCCCAGTGGTGCCGAGAGCACATGACGTGACATGAAGTCGAAGGTGCCCGCACCCGCGACGTGGTCGTTGTAGAGACACGCGACGACGATCGTGAGGGCGAGCTCGAGCGTCGCCGTCGCGACCGCGACGTAGTAGGAGACGTTCTCCTGCGCGCGTGTGAACATCGCCACGAGCGCCCCGACGAGGGGCATGACGATCAGCACGCCGAGATAGATCGAAGAGTGCATCTAGTGGACCCTCGCCAACAGGTAGACGACGATGACGGCAAAGCCGAGCACCATCGCGAGCGCGTACTGTCGCACGAAGCCGGACTGGATCTTTCGCAGACCGTCGGCGCTGTCGCGGATCCCTACAGCCACGCCAGTGACCGCGCCGTCGATGATGTCCGGTTCGACCACGTCGTCGCTGAACTTCGCGGCCCGGATGAGGGGCCGTCCGATGATCGCGTCATAGAAGTTGTCCCAGTACCAGACGTGCTCGAGGAAGGGCGACACCCAACGCTTGGAATCGCTTGTATCGCGCCAGATCGCAAAGGCCGCGGTGAGCCCGATCACGGCCGCCGCGACGTCGACGAGCGCGAGCGCCCACTGCGCGCCGGTGCCGGCGGCCGCGACCGCGGGCACGAAGCCAAGCACCGGACTGAGGAAGTGCGACAACGTCGCCCCGTGCGCCCACGGCAGGTCGATCACACCACCGAAGATCGCGAGCACCGAGAGCACGATGAGCGGAACCGTCATCGGCCAGGGCGACTCGTGCGGGTCGTGTCCACTCGTGAGCTCACGGAAGCGCTCTTGGCCGCGGAAGGTGAGCACGAACAGCCGGGTCATGTAGTACGCGGTCAAGATCGCCGTCACGACGCCGATCGCCCAGAGGAGCTTGTTGTGCTCGAAGGCGTTGGTGAGCACGTCACCCTTGGCAAAGAACCCCGAGAAGGGCGGGATACCGATGATGGCGAGCCAGGCCACGGTGAACGCCGGGAAGGTGATTGGCAGGTACTTCGCGAGCCCGCCCATCTTTCGCATGTCCTGCTCGCCGTTGAGCGAGTGGATGACCGATCCGGCGCCGAGGAAGAGCAACGCCTTGTAGAAGGCGTGGGCGATCATCAAGAAGATTGCGGCCGAGTAGGCGCCCACCCCCACGGCGAGCACCATGTAGCCGATCTGTGAGACCGTCGAAAAGGCGAGGACCTTCTTGATGTCCTGTTGGGACGTGGCAATCGTCGCAGCCACGAACGCAGTGATCGCACCGATGAAGGCGATAGTGAGCCGGCCGTCGGGCGACAACGTCAGCACTGGTGACATGCGCACCAACAGATAGACACCGGCCGTCACCATCGTCGCGGCGTGGATGAGCGCCGACACCGGGGTCGGGCCTTCCATCGCGTCGGGCAGCCAGTTGAAGAGCGGGATCTGCGCGCTCTTGCCGGTCGCCGCCAGCAGCAGCGCGAGGACGGTCAACGTCGCGATGGTCGGCGAGAGCGCGCTCGTGTCGTGGAAGATCCCGAGATAGTTCAGCGTGTGGGTGTAGTGGAAGAGCAGGAACATCGCGATGAGCAAACCGAAGTCGCCCACGCGGTTGTAGAGGAAGGCCTTCTTGCCGGCCGAGGCCGCCGACGCCCGATCGAAGTAGAAGCTCACGAGCCAGTACGAGCAGACCCCGACGCCCTCCCACCCGACGAACGTGAGGAGCAGGTTGTTCGCGAGCACGAGTAGGAGCATCGAGAACACGAAGAGGTTGAGGTACAAGAAGAACTTGCGATAGTCGCGCTCGCCGTGCATGTAGGCCGTCGAGTACAGGTGAATCAGCGCGGAGACGCCCGTCACGAACAGACACATCGTGATCGAGAGCGGGTCGACGAGCAGCGCTGCGGGCACGTGGAAGGTGCCCACGGAGATCCAGTTGAAGAGGTGGACCGTGACCTCGCGGTCCGAGCGGTGGAGCAACATGACGAAGGCGACGACGGTCAGGATGAAGCTCACCGCGACGACACCGGTCGCCACCATGCCGATGGCGCGCTCTTTCAGCGCGCGCCCGTTCGCGAGCACGAGGACGTAGCCAACGAGCGGCAGCAGCAGTATCAGCGTGGCGATGTGTGCCATCTCAGCCCTTCAGCTCTTTCATCTCGTCCACCGAGGTCGACGCGCGACGTCGAAAGACGGCCACCACGATGCCGAGTCCCACGGTGACTTCGGCTGCGGCGACGACCATGACGAAAAAGACGCTGGCTTGGCCAGAGATGTCCGACAGCGTGCGCGAGAAGGTGACGAAGGTCAGGTTGACGGCGTTCAGCATCAGCTCGATGCACATGAACATGATCAAGGCCGATCGGCGAGTGAGCAGACCGTACGCGCCGACGCCAAAGAGCAGCGCGGCGACGATGAGATACCAGGCCGCGGGAACGTTCACGACGGCACTTCCTCGTCGGCGTCACTCTCGTGGTCGCGGGGGACGTCCTTCACGGTCGGGCGCTCGCGACGTGCGAGCAGCACCGCGCCGACGACGGCGATCACGAGCAGCGCTGACGTGGCCTCGAAGGCAAACAGATAGGTCGTAAAGACGGCCGTGCCGAGCTGCTTCACGTTCCCGTTGCCACCGGCGAGTGCGCCCGTGACCTTCGACGCGCCGGTGGTCCAGTGCGAGGACGCCATGAGCGCGATGAGCCCTGCGACGGTGATGAGCACGCCCACCGCAGCGAAGGCCTTCTGGCCGACGAGCGGCTCGACGAAGGTCGTCCTCTTGTAGCCCACGCCAAGGAACATGATGACGAACAAGAACAAGACGACGATGGCGCCCGCGTAGACGATGATCTGGACGGCCGCGAGGAAGTCGGCCGCCTGGGCGATGAACGCGATGGCGACGCCGAACAGCGTCGTGATGAGCGAGATGGCCGCGTGCACCGGGTTCTTCACGGTGATGACACCGACGGCGCCCGCCAGGATCAACAGCGCGGAGGCGATGAAGACCAGGATGCTCGGGTACGCGTAGGACGTCGCGAGCATCAGCGCTCTTTCCGATGACGTCGCGGCAGCTTGGCCATCTTCTGCGACATCTTCTCGCGCGCTTCGTTGACCCTGCCCTGAACGCCGCGCTGGTCCTCGTCGATGTCGATCGGCTGGAGGTGCTTGTAGAACGCTCGACGCAGCTGCTTGGAGCCGGTCTTCTCGTCATCGCGATTGCCGCTCTGTCCACCTTCGGCGGCCTTCACGCCAAAGCCGAGGTCGCCGGTCCACTGAGGGATGCCCTCAAAGGAAGCGTCACCAGCCGGCGACGTCGCGCGCATCCAGCCGCCCGTCATCTCGGCCTCGCCCGCGCGCCAGTCTTCCCAGGGGAGGTGCTTCGGGTAGCCCTGGTCGTCGACGACGAGCTCAGCCTTCGTGTAGATCGCGTCGGCGCGGTTGGTGAAGGAGAACTCGAACATCTTTGACTCCGTGATGGCCTGGGTCGGACAGGCCTCCACGCACAGGTCGCAGTGGATGCAGCGAAGGTAGTTGATCTCGTAGATGTAGCCATAGCGCTCGCCCGGGCTCACCGGGTGGTCCGGCGGGTTGTCGAGACCGCGCACGTAGATGCAGTTCGCGGGACAGACACCGGCGCACAGCTCACAGCCGATGCACTTCTCCATGCCGTCTTCGTAGCGGTTGAGGACGTGGCGACCGTGCTGGCGAGGCTGCTTGGGACGCTTGGCCTGCGGGTAGCTCACGGTGACGCGCGCGCGGGTCAGGTGCTGGAACGTCAGCTTGAAGCCGCCGAAGAAACTGAGGGGCTTCGACACTATTCCTCCTCCATGCCCAGGTCGTCGATGTCGGTGTACGCACGAAGCACCTGTCCCGGAAGAGGTCGCTGGCCGACCGTCGGCAGGACCGACTCCGGGCCGGTCTCGCGCGTCACGCCGAGCTGGAAGGCGCGCGACAGCAGCACCGAGGCGAGCAGGACGGCCGCCGCCATGATGAGGCCCCACGCGGGCTTGACGATGAAGCCGGCGACGACGAGCATCCAGCCGAGGCTCAAGGGAATGAGCCGCTTCCAGCCGAGGTCCATGATCTGGTCGTAGCGAAAGCGCGGCAGCGCGGCGCGGAACCAGATGTAGCAGAAGCAGAAGATCGTGGTCTTGAGGACGAACCAGATGATCGGGAAGATCCACTTCAGGTGCGACACCGGCGGGACCCATCCGGCGGGACCGCCGAAGAAGAGCGTCACGATGATCGCCGACATCGTGATCGTGTTCATGAACTCGGCCAGGTAGAAGAGCGCGAAGCGGATCGAGGAGTACTCGGTGTTGAACCCGCCGACGAGCTCGCTGTCGGCTTCGACGACGTCGAAGGGCGGGCGGCCGAGCTCGGCGGTGATCGCCATCCAGAAGATGACGAAGGGCACGATGCCGAGGCGGATCACGTTCCAGTGCCAGATCCCGCCGCCCTGGGAGGTGACGATGTTGTGCGTGCTGAGCGATCCGGTCACGAGTATGACCGTCACGACGGTGATGCCGAGGGCCGCCTCGTAGCTGATCATCTGGGCGCTCGCGCGCACCGAGGAGATCATCGGGTACTTCGAGCCCGACGCCCAGCCGGCCAACATGACGCCATAGACCGAGATGCCCGACATGGCCAGCATGACGAGGATGCCCATGGGTGGGTTCGCAATCTGCAGCAGCACCACGTGCCCTGCGATGCGCATCGTCCCACCGACGGGCACGATCGCAAAGGTGATGAGAGCGGGCACCAGCGCCAGGTACGGCGCGAGCTTGAAGACGAAGCGGTCGGACTCGGCCGGAACGAGGTCTTCTTTGAAGAAGAGCTTGATGCCGTCAGCGAGCGTCTGCAGCAGCCCGAACGGACCCCAGCGCTGCGGGCCGATGCGGCTCTGCATGTCGGAGATCGCCTTGCGCTCGAACCAGATCATCAGGGTGACCGCACCCATCAAGGCGCCGAATCCCACCAACACCTTGATAAGGGCGATCAAGATGTCGATGCCACTCACGTGTCCGAGCACGAAGAGCGGGTCGACCGAGGCGAGCCAGTTCACTTCGTTTCCAGCTTCATCTGCGTGATGACCGTTGTCGGGTCGTAGAGCGCGCCGGGCGTCCTGTCATGCCCCTCGTCGTCGAGCGAGCCAAAGACGATGCCGATGGTCCCCCGTGGGGTGTCGTCGTTCATGACCACGGGAAGACTGAGCGGGCCCTTCGGCGCGTTCACCTGCACGACGTCACCGGTCACCAGGCCCAAGCGGTCGAGATCGAAGTGGTTGATCAGTGCGGTCGTGCGAGCGACGAGGTTTGACAGCTCAGGCGAGCCCTGGACCGCGATGCCGTGGTCGTAGAGACGGCGCGACACATTGAGGGCAAGCCCGTACGCGTCGTAGTGGCCGACCTCGACACCCCGCCCGGCGGCGATCTCAGCGAGCGTCGCGTCGGTGCGCGCGACGGCCGCCGTGACCGACGCTTCGACGATCGCTCCCGACAGCTCGCCGAGACCGACGGTGTTCGTCGACTTGATGCCGGGGAAAGCCATTGGGTCGAGCGGGCGACGCTCGATGCGGTCCTTCGCTCGACCGACGAGTGCACCCTCATCGGAGACATCGTTCATGACCGACAGCGCCGGGTAGCCGGTCGTCGCTTCGATGACCTTCGCGCACTGCTCCACCGAGTCGAGCCCGAGACTCTGACCGAGCTGCTCAGCGAGCTCGGAGGCGATGGCGACATCGCTCCACGCCGAGCCGGGCGCAACGATCTTCGGCGTGACGTTGGTCACGCGTCCTTCGATGTTGGTGACAGTCCCCTCGCGCTCGTGCTGCACGGCGGCCGGGAGCACGACGTCGGCGTGAGCGAGCGTGCGTCCGCCGTGACCGGTCACTGCGACCACATTCGCCGCCTCGAGCGCTTCCACAGCCGCGTCGGGGTCGAGCACGTTACCGAGCAGGCATCCGCCGAGCAGCAGCACGGCCGTCTGCTCACCGCTGCGCATTGCTTCGAGCTGGGCCAACGTATCGCGGCCGCCTCCGCTGGCGTCGTAACCGCGACCAGGACGGAGGCGTGGCCCAAGACCCATGTCGAGTGCACCCATGACGTTCGAGCGGCGGAGCGCCGGAAGGAACGTGGCGGCGGTGAAGCGCTCGGCCAGCGTACGGATCGCCGTCTCCATGACCTCGGCCGACTCGGCAAAGTTTGGTCGCCCGACGATGAAGACAACGCCATCGCCGTTCTCGCCGAGCAGCGCGCGCGCTTCGTCGAGCTCGGCCTCGGTGACCGTCGACTCCTTGGCGACCTTTGCGTCGCGGGAGGTCAGTGCCTTCGCGACGACGTGCGCCTCACCGGGGCGTACCGGCATCGAGACCGTCGCGACCGGGCGCAGGCCGCTCGGACCGAAGGTGAACTCGATCAGCTTGTTGCCGCGCTGGACGAAGTTCTCGCGCAGACGCAAGAACAAGACGGGCAGCTCTTCGCGCAGGTCACCGGTCAGCGTCACGACAACGCGCGCATTCGCTGCGTCGTCGATGGTCGCTTTCGGCAGCGCCTGAAGCAGGCCTCCGTCGAGGCCGTCGCCGAATTGCGCGTCGACGTGGTCGCTGCCGAGCACTTGACGCACGAAGCGCTCCCAGGCAAAGGCGCCTTCGTTGGTCAGCGACGCTCCCCCGATGGCGCCGACGCCGTTCGGGCTCGCAGCAGCGTCTTTGAGAATCGACGCCGCGCGCTCGAGCGCTTCGCCCCAGCTCGCGGGACGCAGGACTTCGCCGTCGCGCACCAGAGGCTCGCGGATGCGCGTCGACGCGCTCAGAGGGTTGACCGCGTTGCCGTGTCCGTCAATGGAGTCGAGTGTGAAACGACCCTTGTCGCAGAGCCAGCCGTGGTTGACCGGCTCGGAGTCGACGCCGAGCAGGCGCGTCAATCGGTTGCCCGAAGATTGCACGGCGACACGACACCCCACGGCACACGTCGTGCAGGTGCTCTCGACCTGTTCCAAGTCCCACGGACGGGCGGTGAAGCGGTAGGGCTTGGCAGTAAGTGCGCCCACCGGGCAGATCTGGACGGTGTTACCCGAAAAGACCGAGTCGAAGGGCCGCGTCGGCGACGTCGCGACTTCGATCTGGTCGCCGCGACCGGCAAAGGCGATCTCTGTATCGCCCGCGACGTCAGAGCTGAAACGCGTGCAGCGCGCGCACTGAATGCAGCGCTCACGGTCGAGCAGCACCAGCTCGCCGATCTCGATGGGCTTGACGAAGTGGCGCTTCTCTTCGATGAAGCGCGTCTCGCCCGAGCCGTGGGTGAGCGTCTGGTCTTGGAGCGGGCACTCGCCACCCTTGTCGCAGACCGGGCAGTCGAGCGGGTGGTTGGCGAGGAGGAACTCCAAGACTCCGTCTTGGGCCTTCTTCACCTTCTCCGAGTCGGTGGTGACATTCATGCCGTCGTTCACCTTGATGTAGCACGCGGGCTGCAGCGTCGGACCGCGCGGGCCGTCGATCTCGACGAGGCACATGCGGCACATGCCAACCGGTTCCATGCGCGGGTGGTAGCAGAAGCGCGGGATGTAGCTGCCCGCGCGTTCGGCGGCTTCGATGACGAGCTCGCCGGGCGCGGCTTCGACGCTGCGGCCGTTCACGGAAATAGTCACGGTGGACTTGACGTCAGCCAAAGGGACAGCCCCCCTCGTTGACGTGTCGGACGAACTCGTCGCGGAACATCGTGATCGCCGAGTTCACTGACGAAGGGATCGACGGCCCGAGCACGCAGATCGTCGTCTGCTGTGGCGGCCACAGGAGTCCCGGCGAGATGTTGTCGCAGAGATCGAGCAGAAGGTCGATGTCTTCCATACGCCCGCCTCCGTGTTCGAGGCGGTACATGGCGCGCTCGATCCAGCCCGAGCCTTCGCGACAGGGCGTGCACTGACCACACGACTCGCGAGAGAAGAACCTCGTGATGCGCCATGCGGCGCGCACCATGCAGTCGGTCTCGTCCATGACGACAACGGAACCGGATCCCAGCATCGATCCCTTTTCGGCGACCTCGTCTTGTCCGAGTGGCAGGTCAAGCAGGTCCGGCCCGAACCACGGCGCCGAGACCCCACCGGGGATGAAGGCCTTGATCTTTCGATCCATCGTCACGCCACCGCCCAGGGCGGGGTCGTAGATGAGGTCGCGGAAGGTGTTCTTCACCATCTCGATCTCGTAGACGCCGGGGCGCTTCACGTTGCCCGCGAGTGCGAAGAGCCGCGTGCCGGTCGAGCGTCCGCCGCCGAGTGCGGCGAAGGCTTCCCCGCCGTTCATGACGATCCACGGCAGGTTCGACATCGTCTCGACGTTGTTCACGACCGTCGGCTCGCCGTATAGTCCGGCGACGGCGGGAAAGAAGGGCGGCTTGATGCGCGGAAAGCCGCGCTTGCCTTCGAGGCCTTCGATGAGCGCCGTCTCTTCGCCGCAGATGTAGGCGCCCGCGCCGGGGTGGACGACGATGTCGAGGGAGAAGCCCGAATCGAAGATGTTGTTGCCGAGCGCGCCGTACTCGTAGGCGTCGTTCAAGGCTTGCTGGACGCGCTCGAGCCCGAGGGCGAACTCGCCGCGCAGATAGATGAAGGCTTGGTTGACCTGCAACGCGAAGGCCGCGATGATGACGCCTTCGATCAGCTGGTTCGGGTCGCGCTCGACCAGGTAGTGGTCCTTGAACGTGGCGGGCTCGGACTCGTCCCCATTCACCACGAGGTACGAGATCGCCGACTTGCGCAGCATCGACCACTTGCGACCGGCCGGAAATCCTGCGCCGCCTCGTCCCAGCAGTGACGCGTCGTCGACCTGGGCGGCGACCGCTTCGGGGAACATGGTCAGGGCCTTGCGCAGACCGAGGTAGCCGCCGGTCTCCAGGTAACGACTGATCGTGTAGGAGTCGTCGTACTGCGCGCGCGACATCACGATCTTGGGGGCGTCGAGGGTCGCCACTACTGCTTCTCCGCTTCGCGCTTGTCGCGGGCAGTCTTGGCTTCAGCCCGCTCGGTGGCGATCTCGGACTTCGCGACGCGCAGTCCCCCGCTTCGGCGCACGCGGATGAGCACGCCGTGGGCCGGGATGTCCTTGTCGCGCTTGCCGTCTCTCAGCTCCTCGATGAGCGCGTCAAAGGTCTCGTCGGTCGTCGTTCGAACGTAGCGATGGTTGATCTGCACGCACGGCGCGAAGTCGCAGTCGGCCAGGCACTCCGCCTCTTCCAATGTGAAGAGTCCATCATCGGACGTCGATCCCACGGCACAGCCGAGCGTCGCGCTCGCGTGCTCGAGCATCTCTTCACCGCCACGAAGGAGGCAGGCGATGTTGGTGCACACCGAGACCACGTACTTGCCGACGGGCTCCAGGTGGAACATCTCGTAGAAGGAGGCGGTCCCGCGCACATCGGCGGCGGTCGTGCCGGTGAGCTCGGCGATTTCGGCGATGCCCTCGTCGGTGAGATAGCCGTCTTGCTCTTGAGCCAGGTGCAGCAACGGCAGCATCGCCGAGCGCTTGCGCGGATAGAGCGCGACGAGCTCTTCGGCGCGCTGGCGCAGGTCGTTACGCAGGTGACTCACCGGTCCACCTCGCCCATGATCGGATCGACCGAGGAGATGACGGTAATGGCGTCAGAGATGATGCCGCCGCGCATGAGGAGTGGCACGGCCTGGAGGTTCACGAAGCTGGGGCCACGCACGTGGAGTCGGTACGGCTTCGGGCCACCGTCAGCGACGATGTAGCAGGCGAGCTCTCCGCGGGGCGACTCGGTCGGGCTGTACACCTCGCCTGCGGGTACGTGAAAGCCCTCGGTGAAGAGCTTGAAGTGGTGGATGAGAGCCTCCATCGACTCGTCGATGCGCGCACGCGGCGGCGGGGTGACTTTGGGATCCTGGCTGCGGTAGTCGCCGCTCGGCATGCGCTCAAGGCACTGGCGAACGATGCGCACCGACTCGCGTATCTCGTTCAGTCGAATCGCGTACCGGTCGAAGTTGTCGCCGTAGGTGCCGACGATGACGTCGAAGTCGACCTGGTCGTAGGCGAGGTAGGGCATGGTACGGCGCAGGTCCCAGGGCACGCCGGTCGAGCGAAGCAGCGGTCCGGTCAAGCTCAAGGCCAGCGCCTCTTCAGCCGTCAGCGGCGCGACGCCGACCATGCGGCCGCGGAAGATGGGCTGGCCGGTCAGGAGCTCGTCGTACTCGAAGGTGCGCTCATAGATGGTGTCGCAGATCACGAGCACGTCGTCTTCCCACCCGTCGGGCAGGTCGGCCGCGACGCCGCCAGGGCGAACGTAGTTGAGGTTCATGCGCAGCCCGGCCGTCTTTTCATAGAACGCGAGGATCAGCTCACGCTCTCTGAAGCCGTAGATCATCATCGACGTGGCGCCGAGGTCCAGGCCGTTGGTGGCCATCCACACGAGGTGAGAGCTGATGCGATTGAGCTCGGCCATCATCATGCGAATCCACGTCGCGCGTTCGGGGATCTCGATCGCCAGCAGCTTCTCGACGGCCAACGAGTACGCGAGCTCATTGCCGATCGGGCTGACGTAGTCCATGCGCGTCACGTTGGTCGCGCCTTGGATGTAGCTCAGCACCTCGCCGGTCTTTTCCATGCCCGTGTGGAGGTAGCCGATGACGGTCTTCGTGCGCAGGACGAACTCGCCGTCGAGCTCCAGCATCAATCGCAGCACGCCGTGGGTCGACGGATGCGAGGGACCCATGTTGATGATCATCGTCTCGTCGTCACGACGCTCGTAGTCGACGTCGTTCGGATCCATGATGAGGTCCGACGTGCGCAGCACCGCGCCGATTTCGCGCCCGAGCTCGTCGGGCGCAGTCCGGCGGCGTGGGTAGAGCTCCTGGAGGCCTTCAGACGTCTCGGCCGTGAGCAGGTCGCCACGATCGGCGACGCGCACAGCGGGGTCGTTGATGTCGGTCATCGTGGCCCCGGCGCTTCCTTGAACTGCACGGGAACCTTGCCCACGGCGTAGTCCTTGCGAAGCGGGTGACCCTCCCAGTCTTCGGGCATGAGGATGCGCGTCAAGTCGGGGTGACCATCAAAGAGGACACCGAAGAGATCGAACGCCTCTCGCTCCATCGCTTCGGTGCCGGGATAGAGGTGAAAGAGCGACGCGACGCGGGGCTCGTCATTGCCGGCCTGGACGCGAATGCGCACGCGCTCGCGCTTGGAGAGGCTGAGCAAGTTGGTGACCACCTCGAAGCGCGTGGACTCCACGCCGTCGGGCAGCGCGCGATCGAGGTGCTCGAGGTAGTCGACGGCACAGACGTCCACGCACATCTCGAAGCCGTCGTCCTTGAAGGCGCGAACAAGATCAAAATATTGAGCGGGGGTCGGAAAGCACCCGAGGTCGCTGGCCAACGCGTTGGCCGTGACGACACCTGGGGGGGCCGTGGGAGGAAGCAGGGTCACTTCGGCGTTCCCACCCTCACCGTGACAGGGACCTCGGGGGTCCAAACGTTTGACTGGTCTTCGACGTGCGTGGGGCGGTGCTCCTTACGACGCTTCAAGATCTCGCCGGTGCGAATCTGCTCGTGCAGCGTGAGAATCGCGTGCATCAGCGTCTCGGGGCTCGGCGGGCACCCGGGCGCGTACACATCGACGGGCACGATCTGGTCGACGCCCTGAACGATCGCGTAGTTGTTGAACATGCCACCCGTCGAGGCGCACACGCCCATGGAGATGACCCACTTGGGCTCCATCATCTGGTCGTAGACCTGACGAAGCACCGGGGCCATCTTCTGACTCACGCGACCGGCCACGATCATGAGGTCGGCCTGGCGGGGCGAGTTGCGAAAAACCTCCATGCCATAGCGGGCGAGGTCGTAGTCGGCGGCGCCGGCCGCCATCATCTCGATCGCACAGCACGCGAGCCCGAAGGTCGCGGGCCACACCGACGCGCGTCGCGCCCAGCGCACGAGGTCTTCGAGTTGGCCCGTCAAAAAGTTGTGCTGGAGATCCTCGAGTGCCACGACTAGGCCGCCTTGTCGGGGTCGGCGCCGATGCGCACGATCGTCGAGGAACTGGTGCGCGACGGCATGCCCAGGTTGAGGTGCTTGACCGGACCCCAGGTGAGCGCACCTTCGGCGACGAGGAAGAGCAGCGCGCTAAAGACTGCGAGGGAGAAGATCACGACTTCGATGAGCCCGAAGAGGCCCAGCTGGCGAAAGACCACGGCGAAGGGGTACATGAAGACGACCTCGATGTCGAAGATGACGAAGATCATCGCGACGAGGTAGAAGCGGACCGGAAAGCGCTGGGGCGGCTCGTAGTCAGGGATGATCCCGCACTCGTAGGGCGCCAGCTTTGCGTCGGTGGGCTTCTTGTGAGGCGCGAGCATCGCCGAGGCGACGAACGATCCTGACGCGAACAGCACTCCGAGGATGAGCAGCCCAAGTATTGACATGTACTGGTCCACGAACATCATTTCTACCAGACATGGCAAGGACCCCTGACCGGTTACGGGCCTGGTCGAACGGCATAGTGTTGATGCGTGAAATCACTCGAAGAGATCGCGGCGAAACCGACGCTCTACGACGTCGTCATCGTCGGCGGTGGCCCGAGCGGGTCGGCCTGCGCGTACTGGTTGGCGAACGCCGGGTGGAGCGTGTGCCTGATCGAGAAGAAGCACTTCCCTCGTGAGAAGACCTGCGGCGACGGTCTGACCCCGCGATCGGTGTACCAGCTGTCCGAAATGGGCCTCGAAGGAATCGTCGCCGCGAACGGTCATCGCTACCAGGGACTACGGGCCTTCGGGTTTGGTGCGGCCCTCGAGATGAACTGGCCCGAGCACCCGAAGTTCCCGAACTACGGCTACACGATCACACGATTCAACCTCGACGGACTCGTCGCAGAAAATGCGGCGAAGCATGGCGCCGACGTCGTGAACGGCGTCGAGGCGGTCGACCTCATCGAACCGACCCCGGGTCGCGACGGCGAGCTCGTAGGTGCCGCCGGCGTCGACGTGAAGGACAAGGAGACGGGCGCAATCGGCGAGATTCGCGGGCGCTACCTCGTCGCGGCGGACGGACAGAATTCGCGTCTCGGTCGCGAGCTCGGTGTCGTCCGCAATCGCGACTGGCCCATGGGCATGGCGCTGCGTGGCTACTACACCAGCGATCGCCACGACGAGCCCTGGATCGACTCGCACCTCGACATCCGTGACACGAACGGTGAGGTCGTGCCTGGCTATGGCTGGATCTTTCCCCTCGGCGACGGACGAGTCAACGTCGGCGTCGGCTTGCTCTCGACCGGCGGCGCTTGGAAGGGCGTCAACACGACGAAGCTTCAGGAGTACTTCGTCGCCCAGGTCGGTGAGGCCTGGGGTCTCAACGACGAGACATGCTGTGGACCCGCGACCGGCGGTCGACTACCCATGGGGCTCTCGATCGGACCGCGCGTCGGGGCGAACACGCTCACGATCGGTGACGCGACCGGCACCGTCAATCCCTTCAACGGTGAGGGCATCGCCTACGGCTACGAGTCGGGGCGTCTCGCCGCGGCGGTTCTCGGTGAAGCGCTGCTCACCAACGATCCGGCCATGCTTCGCCTCTACGATGAGCAGTTGCAGGCGTCTTACGGCGAGTACTACAAGGTGGCACGCGCCTTCGTGCGACTCATCTCCGAACCGAAGGTGCTGCAAGTCCTCGTGGGACTAGGACTACGCGTGCCACCGGTGATGCGCGAGTTGTTGAAGATCATGGCGAACCTGATGAGCAACGACGAGCCGGGACTCGGTGAGCGCGGGTACCGCGCGATCACCAAGCTCTCGAACGTGATTCCCGAGCCTATGTGGGAGCTTCTCTTTCGCGAAGGTGGGGACTAGCGTCAAGCGGCTTGGGCCGTCGAATTCGTCATCCGCGCGAGCAGCGTGTTCGTCAGGTTCGCGAGCTCACCCTCTGCTTTTTTGAACGAACCGACGAGTGCAGTCAGCGTTACCTCGTAGTGGCCGTGCGTGATGACGACCATGACCAATTGGAGCGGCTGGCCCAACTCGGGCACGGACACGGTTACGAATCCGCCGTGCGCCCAGCCCTTCGTGAAGGTGACGGGAGTCCAGTTGGTGGCCGTGTATACGGTCGGCGGCGGGAGCTTGTAACCCGAGAGGATGATCGAAGCGCTGGACTCCACGAAGCACTTCCCAAAGCCCGATTTGGACATTTCGGCCGTGTCCTTATGGACCATCGTCGTCGTCTGGTAGTACTGCGTCGTCGAGGCGAGCTCAATGCCGTCGAGCGCGTTCGTGAGGAAGATCGGCGACTGGACCTGATAGTTCGGCTGTTGGCCCGCCGCTCCATAGACACGGTCGCGTGCGTTGGAGATGCCAATGCACGTTTGAAAGATCTTTGCTGCAGTGGAGAAGCCTACATTCTTCTTCGCAGGCGCCGTCGTAGTGGTCGACGTGAAGACCTGACTGGGAGGCGCCACCAGAAACTCGAGCGGGTTCGGCGTATCGCCCAGCCTGGTCCAGCCGCTCGGCAGGTCCTTCGCCGTCAAGTTCACGTGCCTGGCGTCTGAGAGCTCGGTCGCGGCGGTGCTCGAACGATTGAACCAGGCGGCGATGCCGCCGGCGAAGCTCGCGACGATCACGACCGCGACAACGACGTAGACGCCCGCGCGGCGGCGGCGCTGCGTGATGACGCCACCGTGCTCGAGGACGACGGCACGCATCTTGTCGAAGTCGGTGATCTCGCGGTTGCGCCAGCAGTAGCGCACGCCGGCGATGGTGGCGAACAGCGCCATCTGGTGATGGAGTCGTACGAGCTCGAGATTCGTGATCTCGCTCCATGGTGTCTGCCACGCGACCGCCGGGATGCCCGCGAGTTGTGTCAGGCCTGTGTCGTCGGTGAGCAGCGTAACCGGCGACGTCGGGCCGTTCGGCACGAACGAAGGGCGAACGGCCCAGTCTTCGCTTCGGACGTTGGTCACTTCGTCACTTCCTTTGCGGCTTCGCCCGCGATCGACACCGTCCGCTCAAGGTCGTCCGCGGTGTGCGCCATCGACGTGAAGACGATCTCGTAGGAACCTGGCGCGAGCGCGACTCCTCGTTCCAACATGGCGTGGAAGAACCTTCGAAAGAGTCCGTTGTCATTGAGGACCTTCGCCTCGTCGAAGTTGGTGGGCGCGGCGACCTCGTCGCTCGAGAGATAGAGACCCATCAGCGGCCCGACGTTCGGTGTCAGGGCGAAGAGCCCCGTGTCGCGGATTGCCGTTTGCAGGTCCGTCGCGAAGTTGCGCACGCGACCAGCGAGCAACGCCAGCTCGTCGATCGTCACGTGGTCAAGCACCGCGACACCCGCCGCGGTCGCGAGCGGGTTGCCCGAAAGCGTGCCCGCTTGGTAGACCGTCCCGAGCGGCGCGAGCGAGAACATGATCTGGCGCGACCCTCCAAACGCTCCGACCGGCAGTCCCCCGCCGATCACCTTGCCGAAGCACCACAGGTCGGGCGTCACCGAGAAGAACTCTTCTGCTCCTCCTTGGCTGAGGCGAAAGCCGGTGATGACCTCGTCGAAGATGAGGAGCGCCCCCACCCGGTCGCACTCGGCGCGCAGACCTTCAAGGAACCCGGACACGGGCGCGACGAGGTTCATGTTCGCCGCCACCGGTTCGACGAGCACGGCGGCGACCGATTCGTCGAGCGTCGGCACCTCGTTATATGGTGCGACGATCGTGTCGGCGACCGCGCCCGTGGTCACCCCCGCTGAGCCAGGTAGTCCCATCTGGGCGACGCCGCTGCCGCCCGCGACGAGCAACGCGTCAGAGTGTCCGTGGTAGCAGCCGTCGAACTTCACAATCTTGTCGCGCGCCGTGTAGCCGCGCGCGAGACGCACCGCGCTCATGACGGCCTCGGTGCCTGAAGAGACGAGACGCACCTGCTCGAGTCCTGGCACGCGCTCGACCATCGCCTCAGCGAGGAGCACCTCGCCGGGTGTGGGCGCACCAAACGTCGTGCCCTTCGCCACTGCCTCTCGAATCGCATCTACGACAATGGGGTGGGCGTGACCAAGCAGCGAGGCGCCATAGGACTGGACGTAGTCCAAGTATGTGGTGCCGTCCATGTCGGTGACGTAGGCGCCCTTGCCACTCGCGACCGTGTAGGGCAGACCACCGACCGAGCGAAACGATCGCACGGGAGAGTCCACTCCGCCCGGAATCACCGCCTGGGCTCGATCGAACCAGGCTTCGTTCTCGTTCAACGGCCCAGCTCCTCGGCGAGCTCGCGCGCGAAGTAGGTGAGGACGAAGTCCGCGCCCGCTCGACGAACCGCCGTCAATTGCTCGATCGCCACGGCCGTGCCGTCGATCCACCCGTGCGCGGCCGCCGCTTTGATCATCGCGTACTCGCCACTCACGTGATAGGCCGCGAGCGGCACGTCGAGTTCGCGGCGCAGCTCGTCCAACACGTCGAGGTACGTCGTGGCGGGCTTCACCATGATGATGTCGGCGCCCTCTTCGACGTCGAGTCGCGCTTCGAGCACCGCCTCTCGGGCGTTGCGCGAGTCCTGCTGGTAGCTCTTCCTGTCGCCACCGCCCGCGATCTCCACGCCCACCGCTTCGCGAAAGGGTCCGTACAGTCCGCTCGCGTACTTGGCGGCGTAGGCCAAGATGATCGTCTCGTCGTAGCTCGCCTCTTCGAGGGCACTGCGAATCGCTCCCACCTGGCCATCCATCATGCCGCTCGGCGCCACGACCTGCGCCCCGGCTTCGACTTGAGCGAGGGCGACGCGGGCGTAGAGCTCGAGGGTCGCGTCGTTGTCGACGGTGCCGTCAGTACGCAGCACCCCACAGTGTCCATGGCTCGTGTACTCGTCGAGACAGAGGTCGGCCATGAGGACGACGTCGTCGCCGAAGGCGTCGCGAAGGCTGCGCAGTGCCACTTGGGCGATGCCATCGTGGTCCCAGGCAGCGCTACCGAACTCGTCCTTGGTCGCGGGCACGCCGAAGAGGATCACGCCAGTGACCCCCACGCCGAGCAGCGCCTTCACTTCGTCGTGGAGCGAAGAGATCGTGTGCTGGTAGTGCCCGGGCAACGAGACAACGGGATTCGGTTCGCTCAGGCCCTCGGCGACGAACAGCGGCGCGACGAAGTTGCTCGGCGTCAGCGATGTCTCAGCGACCAAGCGGCGAATTGCAGGCGTGCGACGAAGGCGCCGAGGACGTTGGGCGGGAAACACGGAGTAAGCCTAGAGCCGCTTCCATCGACCGTTTCCGGCGTCCTTTTAAAGGCTGCCTAAATGTTCGCGCAGCTGCGGTCCCCAGCCTTCGAGCACGCGCGGATGGTGACGCTGCACGACCGCTGCCGTCGTCGCCCCCGGCACAACCACGAGGGCGCCATCACTGACGAAGTCTTCGGCAACCAACCACGCCGAGGGCGCGCCGATGAAGATGACATCGGCGTCGCGCAGCGTCGCCTCGTCCGCGCCGCTGAGGTCGGCCGGGACGGTCTCGTAGCACGCGAGCGTTTCCACGGCGATGCCACGGTTGAGGAGCTCAGTGGCGAGTTCGTCGCGCATCGTGGCCGCCCCGAGCAGCAACACCGGACCTGCGTCGATCGATGGCGCGAGCTCGGCCGCACCGCTGTCGCCGATGACCCCAACTTCGACGCTCTCTTCTTCCAGCGCGTGGGCGGTGGCGGTACCCACGACAAGTACCGTCCCATTTAACGCGAGCGCCTGACGCGCGAGCGACGCGTAGAGCGCGCTGCGCGCACTCGTCACGACCAAGTAGCGAAACTGACCGAAGAAGTGGCTCTCGCGCAAGACGCTCATCACCTCATCGGACTCGAAGAACCGCGTCGCGGTGAGTGGCACCTCGCGCACCACCGCGCCGTCCGGGAGCCACGCGATCAGCGTGTCGTTGTGTCCGCGCTCTCGGGTCACGACCACCTTCATCTAATAGGAGTGGACAGTCATTCTCACATGAGAGAGGCTACCCACCGAGCCACTGACTGGTGAGCACTTCACTTTCTCAGAGCCTTGAGCTCTATAGCTAGACCGTGCCCCAGTCAGGTGGTGAGGTTGACGGAGAAGGCTGGAGGGGTGTCGTGCCAGGAGCACTGAGCTATTAGGTCGCCGCCGTTGCCTCGGGCTCATTGAACCGATTAGCTCAATGGAGGTGACCACATGATTTTTGTTGGAGTGGACTGGGCGGAATCCCACCACGACGTTTGCGTCCTCGACGAGGCGGGAACTGTTCTTGCGAAAAAGAAGATCCCGGACACGCTCGAGGGTGTGCGAGCGCTACACGAGATGCTCGCGCCACACGCCGAAGAACCGGACGAGGTGATCGTGGGCATCGAAAAGGACCGGGGGCTCATTGTGACGGCCATGCTCGGCGCCAACTACCGCGTCTACGCCCTGAACCCGCTGTCAGTCGCGCTGTCGCGAACGACACGTCACCTCGGGTTCCAAGTCGGACCCCGGTGACGCCAAGGTGTTGGCCGACGTCGTGCGCACCGATCGCCACAACCACCGTGAAGCGGCCGGCGACAGCGAGGGCGCCGACGCCCTCAAGGTGCTCGCGCGAGCTCACCAGAGTGCGATCTGGAGCCGCCAGCGCGAGAAGAACGCCCTGCGCAACGCCCTGAAGGACTACTACCCGGGCGCGCTCAACGCCTTTGGCACCGAACTTGGCGAAGGTGACGCGGTCGAAGTCCTCGCCATCGCCCCGACGCCAGCACTTGGAACCCAGCTCTCGCTGGCGGAGATCACCTCGGCCCTTCGCCGCGGTGGTCGCCACCGCAACTTTGAGCGCACCGCGAAGAGGATCCAACATGCCCTACGCGAAGAGCAGCTCCACGAGCGGCCCCGGGTCGAAGCGGCCTTCGGCAAGATCACGAGCGCCCATGTGGCGATGATCCGCGCCTACAGCGAAACGATCGTTGAGCTCGAAGCAGCGCTCGCCGAGGATTTTGAACAGCACCCGGACGCGAAGATCATCCGCTCCCTGCCAGGACTAGGGATGGTCCTCGGCGCCCGGGTGCTGGGCGAGTTCGGGGACGACCCGAACCGCTACGCCGATGCCAAGTCTCGCAAAAACTACGCGGGCACGTCGCCGGTGACCAAGGCGTCAGGCAAATCCAGGGTTGTGCTCGCTCGTTACTCGCGCAACCGACACCTTTCCGCCGCCGCCGATCAATGGGCCTTCTGCTCGCTCACCAAGTCACCGGGTGCTCGCGCCTACTACGACGAACTACGAGCTCGTGGCAAGACCTACCGCCAGGCCATTCGTCAACTCGCCAATCGATGGATCGGCATTATGCACGCCTGTCTCGATCAACGAGTCCAATACGACGAGAATCTCGCCTGGAAAGACCGCACAGACATCGCCTCTTGACGCCTCGGGTCAAGGGGTGTCTAGCTCGCCCACTCCACAAACTGGCCGCCACCGAGATCGTCGCGCAAGTGCCGGGCGAGGTCCCGGCCGAGACTGGTCGCGTCACCGCCGACGAGCTCCGCTCGCACGCTCTTGGTCCCGTCGGGCGCGAGCATGACGCCGCGCAACGTGACCGAGTCACCTTCGACCTCGCCGTGCGCGCCCGCGGGGATCGAGCAACCGGCACCAAGCTCGGCCAGGAACGATCGCTCGGCGAGCACCGCACGTTGCGAACGTGCATCGTTGATCGACGCCAATGCTTCTTGCGTCGTGAGATCGTCCACACGAGCCTCGAGGGCGAGGGCGCCTTGACCCACCTGGGGGATGAACCATTGGTGATCGAGTGCTTCACTGGCGAGGGCCAACTCGTCGAGACGTTCCAGCGCGGCCATCGCCGCGATGACGGCATCGACGCCCTCTTTGCCAACGCTGGAGAGTCTGCGCGCCATGTTGCCGCGCAGCGGGACCACGTTGAGGTCGGGTCGTCGCTCTAACAGCAACGCACGACGTCGCGGTGAGCCCGTCGCTACCGTGGCGCCCGGTCCGAGGCCGGCAAGCGATCGTCCGACCAACGCGTCACGCGGGTCGAGCCGCTCGGGCACGCTCGCGAGGACGAGCCCGTCGGGCGTCAGACTCGGCAAGTCCTTTGCGCTGTGCACCGCGACGTCAGCACCTCCTGCCAGGACGGCGACCTGGATCTCGACGGCAAAGACGCCTTGACCGCCAATGGTGGCGAGGTCAACGTCCGCCTCTCGATCACCGCGTGTCTCAACCAGCACGAGTTCGCTCTCATAGCCAGCATCGCTAAGCCGCTGCTGGACATAGTGCGCTTGGATCATCGCGAGCGGTGACCGTCGGGTCGCCAGGCGAAGCGTCATAGATCAAACAGGTTGCGCGTCGCCTCGTTGAGCCGAGTGCCCTGGTCGGTGCCCGCCGCTTCCTTCAACGCCACCGTGGGACGGTGGGCGATCTTCGCAACGACCGAGCGCACCAGGGAGACGACGGTATCGCGCTGCTCGTCGGTGAGACCTTCGAGGTCGCGGCCCCGTCGTTCGAGCTCACTCGAGACAACATCGTCGAAGTGCTCACGCAGGTCACGCACGATCATCGACGCGCCGCGCGCGCGTTGGTCGTTGAGGAACTTCTCGACGTCACTGGCGACGATGGCCTCTGCTTCGTCGATCGCTTCGCGGCGATCACCGAGGGCGCGTTCGACGCGCTCGCGCAAGTCGCTGATGTCGATGCGCCGCACGTGCGAGAGATCGTTGACGTCGATCGCGACGGCGCGCGGCACCCCAAGGTCGACGATCACGACGTCGTGGTCGAGGTGAGCGAAGTGCACGGCCGAGAGAATCGGCGCGGGAATCTCGAGCGCGCCGACGATGAGTCGCGTGCCCGGGAGATGGCTTTCGATCGCGTCCAGCGTGTCGATCGCGACGCGCGGATCGTCGAGATCGCGGCGCAGCACATCCGCACGCTCGATCGTTCGGTTGAGAATCGTGAGCGAGGCAATCTGCGGCGATGCCTCGAGCAGGCTCTTGGCGACGCCGCTCGCCATCTGGCCGGCGCCAAGGATGACGACCTGCGCGTCGTCTAGCTCCCCGCCAAGCTCGGCGATGGCGGCCGTGGCGGCAGCATGAGCGAAGCTCGTGGTGCCGCGAGAGATGCTGGTCTCGGTACGCACCCGTCGACCAGACGCGATGGCGCGCTGGAAGATCTCGGTGACTTCGCTGCCCGCGCTCTGCTCTTCTATGGCGAGCTCGAGCGCGCGACGCAGCTGGCCGAGTATCTCGAACTCTCCGGGCACCACCGAGCGAAGGCCGGCCGCGACCTGAAAGAGGTGTGTGGCGACATCGTGTTCGAAGTTGACCGTCAAGCGATCGTCGAACTCGCTCTTCGGCAGCTTTGTCGCCTCGGCGAGGGTTTCGGTGATCTCTTCGATGGCCCCGTGGAAGCGGTCGATGACGGCGACAACTTCGGTGCGAAGACAGGTGGAGAGAAAGACGGCTTCGTGGATGTTGCGGTGGCTCACCAAGGTGCGCAGCATCTTCGCCCACTCGTGTTCGGGGACGGTCGCGCGCTCTAAGAGGTCGAGTGATGCGTGCTCGTGATCGATTCCCACCGAAATCAGTGCCACATCGCCTCCAACGCCAGACTCATGCTACGAGCCGCGCAACGGATTGGTGCTCGCGATGCCGAGCGAGTGGAGCAGTCCCCCGCCCAAGGGCCCCGTGCCGTTGTTGAGGTGATACATGAGAATCTGCAGCTCGATGGAGAAGTCCACGTAGTGAACCGCTGTGCCGAGGGGCACCGTAACGACTTGGGGTGCAAAGTTCAGAATCGCGTGGATGTCCGCTTCGACCAAGCGGTCGGCCACCTCTTGAGCCGCAAAACCGGGGGTGCAGATGACACCGACGGTTGCCTTCGGGATGGGATCGCTGAGGGGCTGTACGACGAGGCCCGCGATCTCGTGACCGATGACGTCAGGGTCAACGTCATAGAGGGCGACCAGCCTTGCACCTCGGATGAGAAAGTTTGAGGAGTTGACGAGCGCCCGGCCGAGGTTACCGATGCCCACGACGACCACGTCGTAGAGCCGGTCGTGACCGAGGGCGTCGGCGATGCGCTCGATGAGAACGCTCACGTCGTAGCCCGCACCGCGCGTGCCGAAGGAGCCCAGACCCGCGAGATCGCGTCGCACGGTCGTTGCCGTCACCCCGGCGAGCTCGCCGATCTGCTTGGAGTCGATCTTCTTCTCGCCGCGCGAGAACCAGCCTTCGGCGATGCGCTGGTAGACCGGCAGGCGCGCGATGGTTGGCTCGGAGAGCTTCTTCGATCGAAGACGAGGCGTCGCCATGACTCCAGGTTACTGGAGGGGTATCAGCGGCCCAGTTGGCGACTGCGCTCCGCCGCGGCTGCGACGGCGTCAATAAACGCGGCCCTTACTGCGTGCTGTTCCAGCGCGCGCAGGCCCGCCGCGGTGGTGCCACCGGGAGAGGTCACCTGAGCGCGAAGGACTTCTGGCTGCTCTCCCGTCGCCTTCAACAGCGCCCCCGAACCGGCGAAGGTCTCGACGACCAGCGTGCTCGCCACGTCTCTGGGCAGACCTTGATGCACGCCTGCCTCGATGAGCGCTTCAATGACGAGGTAAAGGTACGCGGGCATCGGACCCGAGAGCCCGGTTACCGCGTCCATGTTCTTCTCCGGGATGCGCACCACGGTCCCGACGGCAGCGAGGATGGACTCCGCCCAGTCGAGATCGGCGCTCGTGACCTGACTGCCACCCGACATGGCGGTCACGCCCTGGCGAACCAGCACCGGCGTATTCGGCATCGAGCGAATGACGGCAACGGGTGCGGGGAACGCCGCTTCGATTCGTGCCGTCGAGAGTCCCGCCACGACTGACAGCAGCCGCGTGATACCCACCGCAGCCGCAAGTCGCGCCACGCCTTCTGCATAGTCGGGCTTGACCGCGAGAATGGCGCCGGTGTACTCATCGACATCCACCTGCTCGAGCGATGCGAAGATGCCCGATCCGGGGAACCGTACTTCGAGTTCCGCGCGATTCTCGACGGAGCGTGCGAGCAGCGCCAGTTCACCAGGTTCACACCACTTGGCGTCGAGCAGCCCTCCCGCCAGAGCCGAGCCCATGCGCCCTCCGCCGATGATGATCAGTTTGTACGCCACGAAGTAACGCTACCTACTGCGTGCGCCGACGCCGATAGACGGAGGGCAGGCCCATCGTCATAGCCGTTGGAAAGATCTCGTCGACGTAGTGGACCGTCGCCCCGACGAGCTCATCCATTCGCTCGATGGTGAGCTCGTTGACGGGGACTTGGGCGACGAGGTAGATGCCGTCTTCAGGACCAATCGCGAGGTGCAGCTCTCGCAGCTCGTGGTTCTTCACCAACAAGTACCGGTACAGCTCCTCGCGATTCTCATCGGGCGACGGCATCAGCTCCGTCTCAGCGAAGACCGTGCGCTGGCGAAGCGAAAGCCAGAGCGTGATGACGTCGCGCTCTTCGCCCTTCAACCGAATGAGCCAGTGGAAGTGACCCTTGTCGTCAGGCAGTGGTTGGTGCTCGATCTGCCCCACGAAGGCGCTGGCGTTCCAGAGGTCGGCCCACTGGTGCAGGGTCTCATTGAGGCGCAGCGCCGCGTCGGCGTCACTGAGCGGGGCGCGGGTCACTAACAGCGGACGAGACTCTCGGCGGCCAGCTGCTCGATGATCGCCGCGAGCGACTCCCCCGCCCGGCGCCACGTGTACTGACGGGCCCGCAGCACCGCGGCGTTTGACATCGCCGTCGCTCGCTCGCTGTCGAACGCGTGCTCAACCACGTTCGCCCACTCCGTCTCGTCGCGTTCGCCGATGAGATAGCCGGTCACGCCCTCTTCAATAATCGTCGTGAGGCCACCGACATCGCTCGCGACGACGGGCGTCCCGCACGCCGAGGACTCGAGGGCGACGAGTCCGAAGCTCTCGGCGCGTGAGGGTACCAAGGTCACATCGGCCGCGCGCATCCAGGTAGAGAGCAGGCGGTGGTGTTGTGGTGCAACGAACATGACTTGTTGGATGACACCGGCTTTCGCGACCCGACGGTGAAGGCGCTCGAGTGTTTCGCGCCCGTCGGGACCCGAAGGACCACCGACGATCGCGAGCATGGCGTGATCGCCGCGCGAACGAAGCTCGATCAGCGTCTCGAGTGCGAGGTCCGCTCCCTTGAGAGCCTGCAGTCGTCCGACGAAGAGCAGCATCTTCGCGTCCGGGTCCAAAGCGAGGGCACGGCGCGCCTGCGGGCGGTACCCGGGGGCGAAGTACGCGTGCTCGACGCCGAGCGGAACGACGTGCACTCGTGAGGGCTCGGCGTTGTAGAGCCGGACGAACTGCGCCGCCTCGACGTCACAGCTCGCGAGCACCGCATCAGCGCATGCGACAATGGCCGCCTCTTGGAAGGCGCGGTCGTCCGACTCGGCTTCGAAGGTGTCCGCTTTCACCCTCTCGAGGGTGTGGAACGTCATGATCAAGGGAATGCCGAGCTCGTGCTTCAAACGATGCCCAGCCAGTCCACTCAGCCAGTAGTTCGCGTGGATGGCGTCCGGCGCGCCGGAGCAGCGAAAGAGGGTCTTCACCGTGTCAGTGAACTGACCTATGTAATCGGTCAGCCCCTCGCGGTCAAGCGGCGTGGCGGGGCCGGCCGTCACGTGATGCACGCGAAAGCCCGGCTCGACGAACTCGATCTCTCGAACGTGAGGGTTATCGCGTCGGGTATAGACGTCGACCTCGTGGCCGAGGCGAGCGAGGGCGCTTGACAGTTCGCGCACGTAGACGTTCATTCCCCCACCGTCGCCCGTTCCCGGCTGGGCCAAGGGCGACGTGTGATATGAGAGGACGGCAAGACGCGCCATGGGTGGCAGCCTACTGGGACGATCCCAAAGACCCCCTGGTCACAGCGATGTACTGCCGGGGAAGCGGCCCTCTCACCCTCGCTCTGAGAACACATATTAATAGGGCGCGCTAACGAGGCGGCTGAGTTAGGTCATCCCGACAAACGGGCGATGCTCCTTGGGGCGACGACCAGATAGGAGACGGCGCGGCTCGGCACGAGTCCAAAGTCGCGCGAATCCGTGGAACCGGGAGCATTGTCGCCCCGAAGATCCAGCATCGAACCAGACTTCGCGACGCAGCGCTTGAGGATCCAGCCTCCAACACCGCGCGGATCGTGCAGCACCACGATGTCACCAACGCGCACCGGTCGCCAACGCCGCAGCGCCGTCACTTTCTCGTCGGGTCGGTACGTGGGCAGCATCGAATACCCATCCACCGTCACGCGGCGCGCGAAGAACTCGACGACCCGACTCACGCCGAAACGCTAGCCCGACGCCGTGGCTAACCTGCTGAGTGACGCGTTCGAAATCGTTGGGCGCGACTACTGGAAAGGCACCGTATGACACTGCTTAATCGTCTCAATGCTTTGCTTGACGCGTCAACGACGCCACTGGTTGCCTCGGCTCACTGCGACCTCCCCTGTGGCGTCTACGACCCGGCGCAAGCTCGCATCGAAGCCCAGTCCGTCAAAGGCTGCATGGAGAAGTTCAACGCGTCGACCGACACGGAGTTCCGCGAACGCGCCATCTTCATCAAGGAAGAACGCTGCGAGCTGGTCAAGCACCACCTCTGGGTCCTGTGGACCGACTACTTCAAGACTGAACACCTGAAGGAATACCCGAACCTCAACGACCTGTTCTGGATGGCGACGAAGTCAGCCGGTGAGGCGAAGAAGACGACCGACGTCGTCGTCGCCGACCGCCTGCTCGCCGAGATCGACGACATCGCCGAGATCTTCTGGGCCACGAAGAAGTAACGCCGCCGCCAGCGATGCCCGGTGGCCGCCGCCGCCGGGCATCGCTGTGGATCGCTTAAACCAGTTTCGGGTGCGCGATGCAGTTCGCAAGCAGAGGGTCCGCCTCGAGGGCCGCGTCGTCAATAGCCGAGCCGCACACCTGGCACGTCCGATAGGTTCCTTGGCGCAGGCGCTCGAGCGCACGGTCCACGTCGTTCAATGTGGATTCAATCTGGGCCACACTCTCGTTCGTGAACTCGCTCATACCGCCCAATCTACTGGCCTATGGTCATCAATCTCGATGAGCCGGGTCAGCGCTACAGCATCAACGGCCAATGAGGCGCGCCATGGGTCGACGTCCCCTTTGTGCTATCTCTGAACATGAAGAGGAGCAGCATGGAGAACCCAGGACGAGTCGATCTGCTCCGGTGGAGGGCCGAGAAGCCGACGAACTACTACGTCGCCGTGCCGAGTCTCGAGACCATGTTGGAGTCCCGCATGGGTTCGAGGTTCACCGAAGAACTTCGCAAGAAACTCGACGCTTTCGGTCGCGTCGTTGCCATCGAGATCGAACCAGCAGTGCAACTCATCGAGCAGAGTCGCGAGTTTCCGAAGCTTCATTCGTACGACGAACTTGGTCAACACGTGGAGCGCGTCGAGTTTCATCCCGCGCACGCTGATGCGGCTCGTGCGGCGTGGGCGTCAGCCATGCTCGCGACACCGCTCACCTACCAAGGGGCGTTCGAGCTCGCGGGGCAATTCTTCCTCTTGTCGCACGTCGGCGAAGGTGGTCAGGGCTGCCCCATCGTCTGCACCGTAGGACTGCGACGAGCGCTCGAACGTCGAGGCTCAGACGCCCTCAAGAACGACTACCTCGACGGACTGATGGACGTCGACGCATCGTCAGCGTTGCGGGGTTCACAGTTCCTGACCGAGATTCAGGGAGGCTCTGATGTTGGCGCCACGCTCACGGTCGCTTCGCCTGACGCCGAGATACCCGGTGCGTGGAGAGTGAACGGTGAGAAGTGGTTCTGCTCGGTCGCCGACGCAGATCTCTTCGCGGTACTCGCGCGCCCGCTGGATGCGCCCGCCGGCACCAAGGGACTCGCCTGCTTCCTGGTGCCTCGTACCGCCGACGGCGCCAGTCCAAATGGCTTTCGAATCCGCCGCCTGAAGGACAAGCTCGGCACGCGAGGGCTCGCATCAGGAGAGATTGACTTCGAAGACGCGCTTGCCTATCCAATTGGCGGATTGGACGAGGGGTTCAGCATTGCCGTCACAGAGCTTCTCAACACGTCCCGATGGCTCAACGCCGTGGGGTCAACGGGCATCATGAGCCGCGCGTTCCTCGAGGCCTCGAGCTTCGCCCACTACCGGACGGCGTTTGGCACGGCCATCGAGAATTTCGATGCGGTGCGGGAGCAACTTGACGCCATGAACGTCGAAGTTGAGGCGGCGCTTGCTTCGACACTGCTCCTGACCGGACTCGTCGGAAAGATGGACGAGGGAGTAGCAAACGACGGAGAAACCAAGCTCCACCGCTTTCTCGTCAACGCCAATAAATATGTCACGTCGATCACAGCAACAGCGGTCGTGCACTCGGCGATCGAGGTACTCGGTGGGAATGGCACGATCGAGGACTTCTCGCCGCTCCCCCGCCTTTACCGCGACTCCATTGTGTTCGAGAGCTGGGAAGGTACACACAACGTGCTCTCTGCCCAAGTGCATCGCGACTGCGCTCGGCTGGGGCTTCTGGACACGGTCTTCTCGTGGATCGACGGTGAATTGGCCGCCGTTCGCGCTGTGCGGGGAGTCGACACAGGCTTCGTTCGCAGTGCTGCAGAAGAACTCGAGCCGAACATTCGAAAGACAGTGGACTCATCGTCGATGACGCCGGCGCAATTCCGCTTGCAACTCTCTCAACTCACTCGAATCATTCAGGCGGTCTGCTTACTCTCGAATGGCAGCGACAACGCCGCCCATGCTTTATCCCACCAAATCACGTGACGCCAGAGTTTGAGATTGATTCATCCGGAAATTCACCAGTGTTTTGACGCGTCAAGCGGTTGATAATGTGGCCAGTCAATGGCATTGGATCTCGTATGTGATCTCATCGCCTATTGGGCCGCTAGCTCATCGGGAAGAGCAGGGGACTTTTAA
>CAVSXX010000005.1:0-177304 GCA_963732125.1 uncultured Acidimicrobiaceae bacterium
CTTGGTGACCTGGGTGAAGTCGAGCTCACCGGCGTCTCGCGGCCGAAGATGTCGACGAGCACCTTCACCTTGAGCTGGTCTTCGTTGATCTCGGCCACGTAGCCGAGAACGTGGCGAACGGACCGGTCTTGATCTGGACCGTGTCGTTGACCTCGAACTCGTGGGTCGGCATGCGTCGCTTCGCGACGGGCTGCTCGACACCCTCGACGTGAGGTCGGATGATGTTGTCGACTTCGCGACGCGTCGGTGCGGTCGGCTTGGTTTCTCGCGCCGACGAAGCCGGTGACCCCGGGCGTGGAGCCGATGACGTAGAAGATCTCGGGGTCCGGCTCGCAGCGGATCAGGAGGTAGCTCGGGAACATGCGCTTGGAGACCGTGACCTTCTTGCCGGACTTGAACTCGGTGACGTCCTCTTCGGGCAGGTAGATCTCGTAGATGGAGTCGCTGAGCTCGCGGCTCTTGATGATGTTGTTCAGTGCGCCGATGACCTTCTGCCCGTGTCCGGCGAAGGTGTGCACGATGTACCAGCGACCGGGGCGGTCGTAGGCGCTCTCGGCGACGGGCTCTTCGTCCTCTTCGACGATGGTGACGTCCAGGATCTCGTCCCCGCATCGACGTGGTCCGCGTTCTCGTGTAGTTGGGGTCTCGTCACTGATGGTGTCCTACTTGATGAAAGGAAATGCGACGAATTCGCCAGGCTCCATCCGAGGCCGAAGACCAGCGAGGTCATGAACACGAGCACGAAGAACACGATCGAGGTGTAGTTCATCACCTCGGGACGCGTCGGCCAGGAGACCTGGCGCATCTCTTCGCGCACCTGGCGGAAGAACTCGCGCGGCGTGGCGCGCTCGCTGCGGCGACGCTGGACGTCTTGTGCCGTGCGACGAGTGGCAGGGGCGCCGTCGGCACCGATCTGTCCCTGTCGCTGCATCAAGCGCTTCTGTTCGCGGTTCATCTTCCGTCTTCCATTCGTACTGCTGCATCGGCCAAGTCATCTCGAGCAGGGCAGGAGGGACTCGAACCCCCAACCACCGGTTTTGGAGACCGGTGCTCTACCAATTGAGCCACTGCCCTCCGAGGACACGTCATGAAACACGCCACGCCCTAGGGACGAAAATCTTACCATCTCCGCGCGGACCGTCTTCCGGCGACCCCGCGATGAGACCTTTGCCCCTAGCGGAGGGCGCGCGCGTCAGCCCTACATTGTGCGAGGACGGTTGCAGCTCGCGTGGAGGACGTAGGTGAACCGCTTCTTCGAGGCGCTGGGCCGTCAGGTCGTGCGGCTGCGGTGGGTCGTCGTTGCTGTCTGGTTCGTCGGGGCCGTCGCGGCTGTTGCCGCCCTTCCGTCGCTCGCGAGCCAGGTGAACGACAATAACGGCGCATTCTTGCCATCGAGCGCTCCGAGCAACGCCGCGGCGGTCCTCGCGGAGCCCCTTATCGGGTCGGTCAATCACCTTGTCCTTTCGGTCGTCGTGGTCACCTCGCACCGGCAGTTCGACGCGGCCGACGAATCGGCAGTGGCGACCCTGCTCGGCGCCCTTCAGCGCGTGCCAACCGAGCTCAGCGCGCACTTCTGGCCCTCTCGCCCGACGGACGCGCCGCCGAACTGCTCTTTACCTCCTCGGTCTCGCCGTTCAACGCCGGACAGTCCCAGACCGTTGTCGACGACGTCGACACGCTGCTGTCCAACAGCGTGTTGCCGCGCGACCTGCACGCCTATCCGGCGGGACCCTCGGCCACCGAAGCAGCGAGTCAGCAGCAGTCCGCGCGCCAGAGCAAGGAGGTCCAGGACGGTTCGGTCGTCTTCATCATCATCTTGCTCCTGATCATCTTTCGCTCGGTGCTTGCCCCACTCGTCACCCTCGTGCCGGCCGCACTCGTCTTGTTGCTATCGGGTTCGTTCATCGGCGCGCTCGCCAGCGCCGGGCGCTCAAGGTCTCGTTCTTCACTCAGATACTGCTGATCGTGCTCATCCTCGGCGCGGGCACCGACTATGGCCTCTTCCTCGTGTTTCGCACCCGCGAGCAGCTTCGTGCCGGAGCGGAGCCCCACGACGCCGTCGTTTACGCGCTTCGCCGCGTCGGGGAATCGATCACCGCTTCCGCGGCGACCGTGGGCGTGGCGCTGCTCACGCTCCTCTTTGCAACCTTCGGCCTCTATCACGACCTTGGCGTGCCGCTCGCGCTCGGCGTCGCAACCATGCTGCTCGCCGGGCTCACCCTGCTGCCCGCCCTCATGGCCATCTTCGGGCGAGCCACGTTCTGGCCCACCCGCACGACGGCGCGCCCGGCGACCGACAGCAGCTGGGGTCGTGTGACGGCACGGCTTCTTCGTCGACCGTGGTGGACCCTCATCGCGGGAGTTGGCGCACTCGGCGTGATCGCCCTATTCGCGCTGGGCTTCGTGCCCTCGGGCTTCGGCGGTGACGTGAACGCGCCGGCGGGCAGCACCGCGGCCGCCGGCAACGCTGCGATCGCGGCGCACTTCCCCCAGGCGAGCGCGAACCCCACGGACATTGTCATGAGGTTTCCGAACTCAGTGTGGACCGATCCTCGAGAGCTGAGCGTCGCGACGTCGCGGCTGGCCGCAAGCGGCTTCTTCAAGACCCTGAGCGGTCCACTCAACCCCACCGGGGCGACGATGACACCTGCCGAGCTCACCCGCCTGTATCAGCTGGTCCACCCCTACGGCAGCGCGAAGTCCCTGCTGAGCGGGCCTCTCGTGCCGCCGGCCGGATCGAAGATCACCGCCAAGGAGTACGACTCGTACCTCGCGACCGCCTCGTTCATCAGCCCGAACGGGCGCACCGTGCAGTGGGAGGCGAGCCTGCGCGCGGGCAGTCCCGGCAGCAACGCGGCCATCAACGAGGTGCCGGCGCTACGCCACGCGGTCACGGACGCCGCGCACGCGGCGGGCGCGTCAGCAAGCGGCGTCGCGGGTGAAGCACCCGCGCTCTACGACGTGAGCGCCATCTCCGAGGGCGACGTCGGACGGATCGTGCCGATCGCGATCCTTGCCATCGCCCTCGTGCTCGCGCTGGTGCTGCGCAGTCTCATCGCGCCGCTCTACCTCATCGTGAGCGTCGTGCTGTCATTCCTGACATCGCTCGGCGTGTCGGTCATCGTCTTCATGAAGATCCCCCACCAGACGGGCCTCGTGTTCCTCTTACCGTTCTTGATGTTCATCTTTCTGCTCGCGCTGGGCGAGGACTACAACATCCTCGTGATGACCCGCATCCGCGAAGAGGCGAGCCATAGCGACCTTCGCTCAGCGATCGTTCGCGCGCTCGGCGCGACGGGACCGACCGTGACGTCCGCGGGGCTCGTGCTCGCGGGGACCTTCGTGGTACTCGCCGTCGTCGGCGGCGCGGGACAGGGAAACGGAGAGATCCGCGTCATCGGCATCGGACTCGCGGTCGGCATCCTGCTCGACACCTTCGTGGTGCGCACGGTGCTCGTACCCGCGACCGTCCAGCTGCTCGGCCGCTGGAACTGGTGGCCCTCCGCAATGGGCCGTCGGGACCCTGGCGCCGTCGCCGAAGCGCTGCCGGGGACGACTCGCGAGCCCGTCAGCGACTAACGCGTTTCCTTGTGAAGGGTGTGCTTGCGCTCCCACTGACAGAACTTCCTCATCTCGATGCGCTCGCGATCGTTGATCTTGTTCTTCGTGGTGATGTAGTTGCGCCGTTTGCAGTCTTCGCACGCCAGGGTCACCTGGACGCGCTTCTCGTTCTTTGCCATGCTGTCTCCTTTGATGCTGCGTTGTGCCTGGTAGCGGCGGCGGGACTCGAACCCGCGACAACACGATTATGAGCCGTGTGCTCTGACCACCTGAGCTACGCCGCCTGGCGAGCCCTCTGTCAGGATTGAACTGACGACCCCTTCCTTACCATGGAAGTGCTCTACCACTGAGCTAAGAGGGCTATTGCGATGAAAAAAAGTCGCGAGGACAAAGTGTAGTCCTTCTGCACCCCTTTATTCCAAGCGTTCTCGCGATACCCTGGTCCCCTATGAGAACGCGTCTGGTGGACGTTGACGACGCGTCGGCGCTCATGAATATCCTCAACCCCGAGGTCGTCGAGGCGTTCGTCTCCTTTGATCTCGTGCCTCGCACGCTCGACGATCAGCGCGAGTGGATCCGCGAGCATCAAGCGACGCACCTCTGCCTGGTCGCGGTCAACGATGAGGACGACCTGGGCGAGTTGGGAGCAAGGGGTGAGCGAATACTTGGCTTTGCCTCGGTCTCACCGTTTCGCGAGCGCCCGGCGTACGCGACGACGGTCGAGAACTCGGTCTACGTGCACCGCGCGGCGCGCGGTCGCGGCGTGGGCGAACTGCTCCTCAATGACCTGATCACGACGGCGAAACGCTCGGGTTTCCACTCGATCATCGCGCGCATCGTCGGTGAGAACGCCGGGTCCATCCGCCTCCACGAAAAGTGCGGCTTCACCCTGGTCGGGACCGAAATCGAAGTCGGCCGCAAGCACGGACGCTGGCTGGACGTCGTCGAATATCAGTATGTGTTGCCGGACGAAACGAGGTTCCCCGGGCACTGAAGCGACTTAGGCTGTCGCCTCGCTCAGACCACCGGTCGGAGGTGCGGGCTCGAGGATCTCCTGTGGCAGCTCCTCATCGACGAGCGCCGGCTCCTTCTCGGGCCAGGACCACTGGGTCCAGCGGCCCATTGGCGCGATGAGCACACCACCCAAGATGGCGACCGCGAGCGCGATCAGGAGCGGATTCGAGTGCACGAGCCCCGCGAGCAGCTGGCGTCCGCCGGGCAGGCCGATGAACGGTCCGATGATCGACAACAGCAGCAGCCAGAAGTGCTCACGGCCTCGGTAGCTCGCGGCAAAGATCACCAGTCCCCACGCGAGATACCAGGGCTGCACGACTGGGCCGAGGATGACAAAGAGCAACAGCGCGAGTCCAAGTGAGTGCACCCACCCGCGCTCGGGTGAGCGATAGAGCAGCCAGAACGTGAAGCCGGCCGCGATCACGACACCGATGAATCTCGTCACCGAGAGCACCGACGCCAACTCGATTGAGTGCAAGCCCACGGCGTGGAAGATGTTCGTGAGGGCCATGCCGGCACCCGTCGCGGGCGCCGCCCACGATCGCACCGTTCCCTCGCTCATGAGATTGTCGACCCAGCCGAATCCAAAACCCGCCATGAGCGTGGTGACGCCGAGCACCGCGCCCGCGACCACGCCGCCGATGACAAACGGTCGAAGCCGCTGCTTGAGCGTTGCGTCAGGTCCGAGCCAGTTCCAGGCCACGAACGCGAGGCCGATGGCGGCGGGTGCCTTGATGGCGGTGGCGAGCGAGACGAAGAACAGCGCCCACACGGGATGTCGCTGCACGGCCAGCGCGAGACCGACAACCAAGAACCCAGTCATGAGGGCGTCGTTGTGCGCGCCGCCGATGAGGGTGAGCAGCACGAGCGGGTTCATGGCAGCGAGCACGAACGCCTCGCCGGGGTCACGTCCGAGTCCCTTCGCGAGCAGCACGACGCCGTAGCCGATCAAGATGACCGCGGCGACCTCGAGGAGCCGAAGTCCCACGACGGTCCAGAGCTGTCGGTGCCCGGTGATCTTGTCGATGGTGCTGTCAAGGAAGAGGAAGAGCGGCCCGTAGGGTGCAGGCGTGTTGCCCCACAGCGGGTCGACGGGCTTCGTCCAGGCGTTACTCCCAACGCCGAGCGTGAAGGGCCCGTATAAATACGGGCTGATGTGGGCGGCGGTCATCTCACCCTGGGCTGCGTAGCTGAAGACGTCGCGCGAAAACAGCGGCGGCGCCACGATCATGGGCGCCGACCAGAGCGCAAAGATCCACCAGAGCTTCTTGATGGGCGCGCCGGCATGGAGCTTCATCACCTCAGCAAGGCGCAGCCAGACGCGCATCAACAACAAGAGTCCGCCATAGACCAGGACTACCGACAAGATGTACTTGGTCAAGCTCGACGCGCCCGTGGCGTTCGCCAACGGCTCCCCGAAGAACCACGTGCTCGTCAAGTTGAACTTGAACGGCGAGTTGGTAAACGACGAGCCCGCGACGATGGCGACCATCGCGGCAAAGCCGAGCAGCGCCGGCTGCCAAAGGAACGACCATCCCTCGAACGGTCCGGGGGTGAATCGGCCAAGCGGGGTGTAGCGACGTTCGAGGAGTTGTACGCCGGACTCGAAGCGCGAGGTGACACGTTCGTAGGTTCTTCGAACTCCGCTCGCCCACGAGTTCACCCGAACCACGTAACTCCTCTCGCCGCGTCAAGTGACACCGTACTGCTCACTTCTTTCGTCGCCAACCCCGCGGGGTCGACCATGGTGGGCCAGGAGGGATTTGAACCCCCGTAGGCAAAGCCGTCTGGTTTACAGCCAGATCCCATTGGCCACTCGGGCACTGACCCGTCGAGAATTCTACTGTGCCGACTCCCTCCCTACCAATAGAGCGCGAGCAGACGCCCGAGGTAGATCAAATGTTGAACACTCTCGACGACGCTGCGGCGAGGGTTCTAGCATCACTGCATGCCGAGTTTCGACGTCGTCTCCGAGATCGACCTCCAAGAGGTGCGCAATGCGGTGGATCAGGCCAACCGCGAGGCCACGAACCGATTCGACTTCAAGGGCACCAACGCCCTCATCGAGTTCAGCGACAAAGAGCTGGCCCTCAGCGCATCGACCGAGGACCGCCTGCGCGCGCTCTATCAGCTCCTCGAAGAGAAGCTCGTCAAGCGCTCCGTGTCACTGAAGACCCTCGATCCGGGAAAGATCGAAGAGGCGAGTCACAACAGCGCGCGCCAGAAGGTGGCGCTCAGGGCCGGCATCAGTCAGGACATCGGCAAGAAGATCAACAAGATCGTGAAGGACATGGGCGTGAAAAGCCTCAGCTCGTCCATTCAGGGTGACCACGTGCGTGTCACCGGCAAGCAGCGCGACGACCTCCAGCACGCGATCACCGTGTTCAAAGAGTCCGAACTCGACGTGCCCCTGCAGTTCACCAATTTTCGGGACTAAGAAGCGGTTCCCTCTTCGACACGCAGGTGCTCGTCGATCGCTTCGAGGGGCTCCACGTGGAAGATGCGGTTGAAGACGATGAGCTTCAGCACCCAAAAGACGCCAAAGCAGAAGAGGTTCGCACCGTCGACGAGGCCGGTGTTCGCCAGATGGCTCCAGTGATGCGAGCGAACCTCATTGCGCGCCCACCACGCGCCGAGCTGTGAGAACGCGATGCCAAGTATCGACATGGCGAGGAAGGGCATGATCTCTTTACGCCAGTGACTGCGCCCGTGCTTGCCCCAGGTCCAGCGTCGGTTGAGCTGGTAGGCGGGAAACATCCCGACGACGTTGCCCGCGAGCGTCGCCCAGATGACGCTCGGAATGATCCGAAGCCCGTAGAAGCCTGAGACCGCGGTGAGCGACACGATGGTCGTGATGACCGAGGCCGAGGTGTAGCGAACGAGCCGACGACCTTTGTGGGTCCGTGACCATTCCACCAGTGCGCGAGGGGAAAGGATCATCGCGGCCAAACTACCCTTTCAGGTTTCGCGGACCGGTGGACACGCGCCTTCGCTATCGTTTCTCAGTTCGTCACCAGGGCGAACTAGATCGTCGATTCCTTTTGCATCGCGACAGGCTCTGCGGCTGCCCCTTCGTGATGCACGACGTGGAATATCCGGTTGAACACCATGAGCTTCAACACGAAGAAGATCCCGAAACATAAGAGGTTGACACCAACCACGAGTCCTGTATTCGCGAGGTGGCTCCAGTTGTGTGAGTGCACAAGGCTTCGAGCCCAGAATGCGCCCAGTTCCGAGAAGGAGATACCGAGCAAGGCCATTGTCCAGTAGGGCACGATCTCATTTCGAAAGTGGCTGGGTCCCCGCTTGCCCCACGCCAACGCCCGGTTCCAGTAGTACGAAGGAACGACCACGACCAAGTTGCCCGAGAGCGTGGCCCAGATCACGCCGGGGATGATCTTCAAACCGTAGAAGAATGCGATCCACAGAAGCGACACTGCCGTCGTCCACACCGAGCCGAAGAGATAGCGGGTGAGCTTCTTGCCTTCGCGAGTTTGCGACCATTCGATCAATGAGCGCAACCGAGCCACCATTTGCACGAGTCTACTGCGTGTGGCCAGGGCGACTCGGCGTCAGCGAGTGCAACAATGGACCATGTCCGAAGCCCTCGAGTTTCTTGTTCACCTGCTCGACCTGGAAACTATTGAGGTCAACGTCTATCGAGGTATCAACCCGAAAGAGGAGCGCCAGCGCACGTTCGGCGGTCAAGTAGCGGCACAAGCCCTGATGGCAGCGGGCCGCACCGTCGAGAAAGGACGCGTGCACTCGCTACATTCGTATTTTCTGCGTCCGGGCGATCCAACGACACCGATTCTCTACGAGGTCGACCGCATTCGCGACGGCAAAAGCTTCACAACCCGCCGCGTGGTCGCCATCCAACACGGTCGCGCAATCTACAACATGCAGGCGAGCTTCCACAGCGACGAGGTGAGCATCGAGCACCAGATCGAGATGCCAGTCGTCCCCGGCCCTGATGAGATCCGTCCCCTCAAAGACATCTTGCAGAACGACTTCGCCGACATCGATGAGTGGTTCATGCGTCAGCATCCCATCGACCAGCGCTACATCGGCGACGTGCCCTGGAGCCCCGACCGCGACAAAGACCCCCATCAACGACTCTGGATTCGCGCCGACGGGACGCTGCCCGACGACCCGCTGCTCCACGCGTGCGTCGTCACCTACGCGAGCGACATGAACCTCATGGACTCGATCGTGAAGCCACACTCGATCAACTGGGAAGACGGCACATTCATGGGCGCAAGTCTCGATCACTGCATGTGGTTCCACCACGATCTGCGCGCTGACGAGTGGTTGCTTTATGACGCCGAGTCGCCGATCGCCTTCGGGGGGAGGGGCCTCGCACGAGGCTTCCTCTTCTCGAGAGACGGCGAGCTCAAGGTCTCGATGGTCCAAGAGGGCCTGACGAGAATCATCGCGAAGAACAGCAAGAGCTAGAGCGCAGCGACGCTACAGGCGCTGGTGCATCGGCACGAAGTCGCGCTCTTTTTCTCCGATGTAGAGCTGACGAGGGCGAGCGATCTTCGTGTCCTGGCTGAGGAGCTCCTTGTAGTGAGCGAGCCAGCCCGAGGTACGCGGGATCGCAAACAGCACCGTGAACATCTCAACGGGAAAGCCCATGGCCTGATAGATGAGCCCCGAGTAGAAGTCAACGTTCGGGTAGAGCTTGCGCGAGATGAAGTAGTCGTCGGCGAGGGCGACCTCTTCGAGCTTCAAGGCGATGTCGAGCAGCGGATTCTTTCCCGTCACGCTGAAGACCTCGTCGGCCGTCTTCTTGATGATCGTGGCGCGCGGGTCGAAGTTCTTGTACACGCGGTGCCCGAACCCTTCGAGGAGGACCTTGCCCTGCTTCACGGTTTCGACGAACGCGGGCACGTTCTCGATGCTGCCGATCTTGGTCAGCATCTTGAGGACTGCCTCGTTGGCGCCGCCGTGGCGCGGACCATAGAGCGTCGCGGTCGCCGCCGCCGTCGCGGAGTACGGATCGGTGTGCGCCGAACCGGCGACGCGCATCGCCGTCGTGCCGCAGTTCTGCTCGTGATCGGCGTGGAGGATGAATAGGACGTCGAGCGCGTGGGCGAGGACGGGGTCGGGTTCGTAGCGGGGTTCGGCGACCTTCCACATCATCGACAGGAAGTTCTGCGCGTAGCCGAGCGTGTTGTCGGGGTACACGAAGGGCATGCCGACGCTGAAGCGGTGCGCGGCCGCAGCGAGCGTCGGCATCTTCGCAATCAAACGGACGATCTGCTTGTTCAAGATCTCAGGATCGTCGATGATCTTTGCTTCCTTGTAGTACGTCGACAGGGCCGCCACCGCCGAGACGAGCATGCCCATCGGGTGCGCGTCGTAGTTGAAGCCTTCGAGGAAGCGCTTGCGCACGTTCTCATGGATGAAGGTGTGATGCGTGATCTCCTTCTCCCACTCCGCCGACTGCTCGGCGTTGGGCAGCTCACCGTGCAGCAGCAGGTACGCCACTTCGACGTACGTCGACTTCTCGGCGAGCTGTTCGATCGGATAGCCGCGGTAGCGAAGGATCCCGGCATCACCGTCGATGTAGGTGATCGCCGACTCGGCCATCGCGGTCGTCATGAAGCCGGGATCGTAGAACCATATGCCGGGCAGGAGCTTTGACCACTCGTTCGCGGCGACACCGCCGTTTCGAATCGGGATCTCTCGAGTCTCACCAGTGCGGTTGTCGGTCACGGTAATTGACTCAGTCACAGTTCCTCGATTCATGATTTGGGGCCGGGACCATCGTAGGCCAACTGGCCAGTAACCAAACCTCGCTAGCCGTTGCCCGACGGCGACATCTCGAGGCGAAAGTGCTCGGTCGTGACTCGACCCGCCGCCGATCGCGCGCCGGTGACGCTGATGACGACGCCCGCGCGCTCGCTCGCCGCAGTCGTGAGGGTGTTCGGCACAAAGGCGTACGCCTCGAGCGGGCCAAGGGTGGCGCGCATGCGTTCGAAGAAGGGCGCGCCGCGGTGGTTGGTGGGCGTCACGCGGATGCTCAAGGTGACCGGCTGCTCGTCGTAGCTCGCGTTCAGCACCGAGATGCCAAACGCGACGCGCGTCACGGGCGGGAGCAGCAGCACCCCTCGCGACGCTGGCAACGGAGCGGGCGTGACGCGCACGGCGACGATCGAGATCGCCCGCACGAGCGCGAGCGAACGGGAGCTGGAAAGGTCGTAGGTCCCTCGCTGTTTGAAGTACGCCGCGCCGTGCGCGGTGGTGGCGTCCAAGTGCACGTGACCCGGCTCCTTGACGAGAGCGAATCTCGCGAGGTTCCACTGCTTGCTCGTGTTGACGAGCGTGGCCGCGGGATCCACGACCCGCTCGATGGGATTCGTTGTCCAAGGAAGCGTCAGCGCCCGGGCGATCTCACCGAGCAGGGCCTGATAGGCCGCCACACGCTCGGTCGTGAGCTCGTAGAGCGTCTGGTTGACATGGTGCGAGAGGGCAGGTTCGCGAAGCAGGTTCGCGTCGGTCACCCAGCCGGGAAGCTCATCATTGAGCTGATAGAGCCGAGCGGCGAACGAGGTCCGACGCAGCGTGTCGCCCTGGCTGAGCAGTCGATCGAGACGCTGGTCGAACTCGTTCTCTTCGACCATCAGCCCATTCGTAAGCGCCGCGAAGCTCCGGTTCTCGCTTCGCCGCTCGGTCGTCGCCCCGTGCGCCGACCGCGACACATCGCGAGCGAAGACGAGCACGATGAGCGTGATAATCAGCGCCAACGAGATGAGCACCGTATGACGACGGCGTTGCGCGCGAGTACGAGCCACGGTGGAAGAACTTACTCGGCAGAGTTTTTCAGTCCGTTTCCTCGAAACCCTCGAGTTCGAGTATCTCTGGCGCGCCATCGAAGAGAGGTAGTGCCTCAACGACGCCCCACTTGTCCGAGTCGATGCGCGCTGCGAGACGATCAACGTGACCCAACTCGGGCAGCTCTTTTGCGTGCGCCGCGCCACCGAGCTTCTGCAGATTTCTCGCGCTCACGATGAGGCGAGTCTCGAAGGACGAGACCATCGCGTTGTACTCCTTCACCTGCGTGTCAAGGGCCTTGCCCATCCTGGCGACCGGTTCCGCTACGTAGCGAATCCGCTCGAAGATGGTCTCGGCGACCTTGTAGATCTCCTCGGCGTTCATGGCGAGGCGCTGCTGGCGCACCACCATCGCTACGGACCAGAGCATCGAGAGCAGATTCGTCGGACCGACGATGATGACCCGATCCTTCGCGGCGCTCTTCAAGAGATCCGGATTGGCGTCAAAGGCGACACTGACCGCCGCGTCACTGGGCACGAAGCAGGCGACAAACTCGGGCGCAGGAGCGATGGCTTCCCAGTACGCCTTGTCGCGAAGCGTCTTCACGTGAGCAAGCAGGTCCTTCGCGTGCTTGGCCTCGAGCGCAGCGCGCTCGTCGGTGTCAGTCGTCGCGAGCGACGCTTCGAACGCGTCGAAGGGAAACTTCGCATCGATGGCGATGCGCGAACCGTTGGGCATGTTGACCACGCAGTCGGGGCGTTGCGACCGACCGGACTCGCCGGTCGATGAGACTTGCAGCTGATAGTCGATGTTCTGGCGCAGGCCCGAGGCCTCGAGCACATTGGCGAGCTGCACCTCGCCCCAGCGTCCACGATGATCGGACCGACCGAGGAGTTGATTGAGACGTCGGGTCTCGTCTTGGGTGCGGCGCTGTTCCGTGAGGAGCTCCTCGGCCCGATTCTTCACTTCACCCAGCGCGACGACGTGTTCCTTGTCGAAGTCGGCCAAGTTTCGCTTGTACTCGTCCAGCAGATCGGCAAGGGGCTTGAGCGTGCGGTCCAGCGTCGTCTCGCGCTCTTTCATCACCGCTTCTTGAGACTGATTGAACTGAGCGACGGTCTGTTGGAGCACTCGACTCGACAGGCTCTCAAACACGGGTCCGAGGTTCGTCAGCGCCGCCTCGTGCTCGCTGCGCAGCTGCTCTAGGTGACTCCTGGCAATGGCGAGCTCTGACTCTCGCACGGCGAGCGTCGATTTGGCGTCCGCCAACGACTCGCGCTCTCCTTCGGCGCGACGCGCGACCAGCCCCCACACGATCGCCGCTCCCACCACCAGTCCTATGAGTCCACTGAGCGCTGCGACCATATTGTTTACCCTTCGCTTACCAATTCCACCCTAGAGAAACGGTGTAACTCCCACTAGCCTTTGAGAGATGAACCGGCTCTTTCGCTCCTCGCCACCTGATGAGACGAGCGACGCGCCGCTCGTTCGCTTGAGCGATGATCTGCGTCCGCAGCTGGTGCAAATATTTGCCCTGGTCGGAGAGGCTATTGCCGGAGCGACGCACGCGCTGCTCGCGAACGACCGCGAACTTGGCAAGCGCATCGTCGAACAGGACATCATCATCGACGACCTGGTCAATCGTCTAGTCTCCACGGCCGAGCAACGACTGCTCGAGAGCGCCGCCCTCGACGTCGAAGGGCGTCGTGACATGCTCATCTTGCTGCGAATACTGCCGGAGATCGAGCGCAACGGAGACCTCGCCGAACACGTGGCTCGCCGCGCCGCTCGGGGACTTGGCAGCGAGATGAGTCCTCGCTCACGCGGACTCATCGAGCGCATGGGTGAAGTCGCGACGACCATCTGGCGTGAGGCGACAGACATCATCATCGACGGCAAGAACGAGGCGGTCGGCGCCATCGAAGATATCGACGATGAGCTTGACGACCTTCACGTCTCGCTCACCGCGGAGCTGACGTCGGGCTCAATGAGCGTGCCGGTAGCTGTCGAGGTAGCGCTCATGGCTCGGTTCTACGAACGCTTCGGCGACCACTGCGTGAATCTCGCGCGACGTCAAGTCGGACGAGACGGCGGCGACTAGGAGCGCAGCTCGAGCAACGCTTCGGCGATCTGCACCGCGTTCAGCGCCGCGCCCTTGCGCAGGTTGTCCCCACTCACAAAGAGTGACAGACCATTGCTGAACGCATCCGAGCGTCGGATCCGACCCACGTAGCTCGGATCCTTCCCTGTGACGAACCGCGGCGTCGGCATGTCGTGGACGACGACGCCACGGGCCTTCGAGAGAATCTCTGTCGCCCGTTCCGGCGTCAGCGCGTTCTCGAACGCCAACGTCAACGCGAGCGAATGCCCGGTGAAGACCGGAACCCGCACGCACGTCGCGCTGACGCGCAAGTTGGCGATCTCAAGGATCTTTCGGCTTTCGTCGCGGAGTTTCTGCTCTTCGTTCGTTTCGAAGGAACCGTCGTCGACGAGCGAACCGGCGATCGGGATGACATTGTGCGCAATAGTCGCGGGAAACTTCACGCCTTCATCGAGGGGGAACGCCCCGCCATCGAAGGCAAGGACGCGCGGATCGTGATCGCGATGCTTCTCGAGCTCGTCGGCGAGCTCCTCCACGCCGTCGCGCCCGGATCCACCCACCGCCTGATACGTGGCCGCGACGACTGTTTGGAGGTTCGCCGCGAGATGCAGCGGCTTCAGCACGGGCATCGCGACCATCGTGGTGCAGTTGGGATTGGCCACGATGCCTTTGGGAATCGTGATGAGCGCGTGCGCATTGACCTCGGGCACCACCAACGGGACGTCGGGATCCATGCGAAAAGCGGATGAGTTATCGATCACGATCGCACCGGCGGCGGCGAGGCGAGGCGACAACACTTTCGATGACGTCGCGCCCGATGACGAGAGGGCGATGTCGATGCCGGAGAAGTCGGCGGTGGCGGCGTCTTCCACCGCGATCTGGCGACCTCGCCACTCGATGGTCGAACCCGCCGAACGCGACGAGGCGAAGAATCTGATGTCCTCGACGGGAAAGTCACGCTCGATCAGGATCGACCGGATGACGCCGCCAACTTGGCCGGTGGCTCCCACAATGGCAACACGCATGGAGAAATCCTAGATCACTCGGCGTCGAGACCGAACGCGCTGTGCAGCACCCGAACGGCGTCGGCGACCCTGTCCGCGTGCAGAACACAGGAGATTCGTATCGAACTCGTAGAGATCATCTCAATATTGATGTCGTTCTGATACAGCGTTTCGAACATGAGGGCGGTGACGCCCGGGCTCGACTTCATGCCCGCCCCCACCAGGCTCACGCGGCCGATACGGTCGTCGCTCGTCACGGTCGTGGCGTCGATCTCCTTTTGTATCTTCTTGCACGCCCTCATCGCTGCGTTGAGGTCGGTCTTGGCGACGGTGAAGGAGATGTCCGTCACGTTGTGCAGGCTTGTGTTTTGCACGATCATGTCCACGTTGATGTTGTCGTTCGCGAGCTCGCGAAAGAGCGTCGCCGCCACGCCGGGTCGGTCGGGCACGCCGGCGACCGTGACCTTCGCCTCCGACGTGTCATCAGTGATCGCCGAAACGATGGCTTCTTCCATAGTGGGGTCCTCCTCCACGATCCAGGTTCCTGGCTCCCAGGTGAAACTCGAGCGCACATGCAGGGGCACGTGATGGCGTCGTGCAAGCTCGACCGATCGGAGCATGAGCACTCGACCGCCGGTGGCGGCGATCTCCATCATCTCGTCGAAGGACACCGTCGACAGGCGTTTGGCCTTGTGCACGACGCGCGGGTCGGCGGTGTAGACGCCTGAGACGTCGGTGTAGATCTCGCACACATCGGCCTTGAGCGCAGCCGCGAGCGCGACTGCCGTGACGTCAGAACCGCCTCGTCCGAGCGTCGTGATGTCCCGGTCGGTCGAGACCCCTTGGAATCCCGCGACGACCGGCACCAAGCCGTCGTCAAGCGCTTCGCGAACCCGGTCGGGGCGTATCTCGAGGATCTTCGCTCGGGTGTGACTGGTGTCGGTGATGATTCCGGCCTGAGAGCCCGTGAACGAGGCCGAGCCGACGCCCTTGGTGCTGAGCGCCATGCTTACCAGCGCCATCGAGATCCGCTCGCCCGCCGTGAGCAGCATGTCCATCTCTCGATCGGGCCGGTTCGGCGAGACTTCGTCGGCGAGCACGATGAGCTCGTCAGTGAATTTACCCATTGCCGAGACCACGACGACCACTTCGTGACCATCTCCGCGCGTCCTCGCGACGTGCTCGGCAACGGCGCGAATGCGTTGCGCGTCGCCAACCGATGTGCCGCCGTACTTTTGCACGATGAGTGCCATACGCGACAACGTTAGTTGAGCGATCTTGGACGCTTTGAAGGGCCTACTAAAGTACGCACCTATGACATCTTCAAAACGTGAACGGCAAAAGGCGGGACGCCGCGAACGGCTCGAGCGCATGCAGCGACAGGAAAAGAAGCGCAAGACGGTGCGCCGCGGCATAGTTGTCGCCATCATCGCCGTGCTGGTGGTGGGCACCGGCGCCTTCCTCTTCTCGGGGAAGAGCAATCCGTCCACGACGACCACGACGGCCCCCAAGGACACCACGACGACGACCGCGGCGCCGTACACGACAGCGACGGTGCAGGACCTCCACGAGCAGACGGCTTCTAACGCGAAGGCCGTCGCCTACGGATGCCCCGCGGCAACGAGCACAACCGTCAACAAGCTCTTCTGGCCGAAAGCACCGGCCATGACGATCGACACGGGCGCCACCTACGACGCCGACTTCGACACGACCGCGGGCAACTTCGTCGTCCAGCTCGACGCACAGACCGCGCCGGTCACGACGAACAACTTCGTCTTCCTTGCCCAGCACAACTTCTATAAGTGCGTGATCTTCCAGCGGGTCATCCCCGGCTTCATGATTCAAGGCGGGGATCCGACTGGCAAGGGGACAGGCGGCCCGGGCTACACCATTCCGGACGAGTATCCGAAGGCTGGCAACCCGACCTATCCGCTGTACTCACTGGCCATGGCCAACACCGGCCAGCCCCACACGGGTGGCAGCCAGTTCTTCATCGTCACCGGTTCGGCCGGTGAGAAGCTCTCGCCGGTGTACTCGATCTTCGGCAAGGTCATCAGCGGCTACAACGTCGTGATGAAGATCCAAGACGGCGGCAACGCGAACACGACGGCGAACGGCAGTCCGCCGTTTGTCACCTACCGCATTCTGAACATCACCATTAAGGAGTCGTAATGACCGACCTGCCCAACCCCGACGGATCGAGCCCCCAGCGCCAGAAGTTCGACGCGGAACCCGAGATGTTGATCGATCCGAGCAAGACCTACACCGCGACGATGGTGACCTCAAAGGGCACAATGGAGATCTTGCTCGATCCGCTCGCCGCGCCCAAAGCCGTCAACAGCTTTGTGTTTCTCGCGAGATGGCACTACTTCGATGGCATCGTCTTTCACCGGATCATCCCGGGCTTCGTGCTCCAGGGCGGTGACCCGACCGGCAGCGGCGCAGGCGGTCCTGGCTACCGATTCCAAGACGAGCTGCCCAAGCCCGGCCGTTACGAACTTGGCTCCCTCGCTATGGCCAACGCGGGCCCGAACACGAACGGCTCGCAGTTCTTTGTCATCTCCGGTCCCGACGGGGTCCGCCTTCCCCCGCTCTACTCCCTCTTCGGCAAGGTCGTCAAGGGTCTTGATGTCGTGACAACCATCAACGACGTGGGCACTCCTTCGGGCAAGCCGCGCGAAGACATCGTCATCGAGTCAGTGACGATCGACGAGAGCTAAAGCTCGACGGGATCTGCTCCGCGCGTCGTGGTGACGTCCGCGGAGAGGACGCGCCAGCGCGCACCGTCGAAGTGCACGACACCGTAGGGACCGAGTATGGCAAGTATCAGGTCATCGCCGAGCAGTGATCTCGTTCGCGCAAGCTCTTCGTCACTGGCGGCGACACTTATGACGAGACCGCTGACGTACCCGAGGCCGTTGGTCGGCGCGCCGCCTCGCGGGTCGACCATCACGTCGCCAAACACCGACGCCACTGAGCCGATCGCAACGACGTCGCCTGCGTCGCCGATCGCGTCGCCAACCAGCGACTCGCGCCACACGCTTCGCGCGTGCAGCGGCGATCCGTCGCTCACAACGACGAGCTGCGCGTCGCGAAGGCGTTGCGCGAAATAGGGCTCGTCGCTCGAGTCACGGTTGATGTTCATGAGCGCTTCGACCTTCGTACCGCGCGCTTCGAAGAGCGCCGCGAGCTCTATCGCGGACGCCTCGGCGCCGATGAAGGCGGCCGCCGTGGGCAAGATGGCAACGTCGCCCCCCTCGGAGAGAGGAAACGGCTCGCCGCGTGTCAGACGTTCGCCGAGCGCCTCCGTTGAGCCAACTGCGGTAAAGGTATGCACGCTCTCAGTTTCTCACTCGTGACCTACCGGCCGGTAACGGTATTGTTCGCTAATGAGGTTCGAAAACATCGGGATCGTCGGATCGGGCATCATGGGCAGCGGCGTCGCCGAGGTCGCCGCGTCAACGGGCGCGTCAGTGACGGTACGGGCCCGCACTGCAGCCGGCGCCGACGCCGTGCTGGTCGCCGTTGACGGGTCTCTCGCCCGGCAGGTCGAAAAAGGGAAGCGCGACGTCGAAGACGCAGCGGATGTTCGCCGTCGCATCAAGGTGACGACGGACCTGAGCGACCTCGCCGCGTGCGACTTGGTCATCGAAACGGTGGTCGAGGACCTCGAGGTGAAGATAGCAACGTTTCGCACACTCGACGCGGTGGTCGCTCCGACGACGATCATCGCGACCTGCACATCGACGCTGCCGGTCATCGAGCTCGCCACCCAAGTCAGCCACCCCGAACGCGTCTGTGGCGTGCACTTCTTCAATCCCGTGTCGGCAATGGCGCTCGTCGAGGTGGTGCGTCCGCTGACGGCGAGCGAGCAGACCATGAGCGCAGTGACGACGTTCGTGCTGGAGTGCAAGAAGGAGCCGGTCGAGGTAAAAGACCAGGCGGGCTTCATCGTGAACGCGCTGCTCTTTCCGTATCTGAACAACGCGGTGCGCCTCTTCGAGCAGGGCGTCGCCACGATGGAGGGTATCGATGTGGCGATGAAGGGCGGCTGCGGCTTTCCCATGGGTCCATTCGCGCTGCTTGATCTCGTCGGACTGGACACGTCGCTCGCCATCCTCGACGTCCTCCACCGAGAGCACGGCGACGCCAACTACGAGCCGGTAACGCTGCTGCGACGCATGGTGGAGGCTGGTCAACTGGGTCGAAAGACCGGCGCCGGCTTCTACCAGTACGACCGATAGGAGTCGGGTGAACGAGCGTGCCAAGCCCTGGGTGATGAGGACCTACTCAGGTCACTCGAGCGCGCGGGCCTCGAACGAGCTCTACCGAAGCAACTTGGCGAAGGGTCAAACGGGCCTTTCGATCGCCTTCGACCTGCCGACCCAAACGGGATACGACCCCGACGATCCGATCGCCGCGGGCGAAGTGGGCAAAGTCGGCGTGCCGGTCGCCCATCTCGGCCACATGCGCGAGCTGCTCCACGACATTCCGTTGGACGAGATGAACACGTCCATGACGATCAACGCGACGGCTGCGTGGCTGTGGGCGCTGTACCTTGCCCTCGCCGATGAAGAGGGCATCGCCTACGGCACGCTCGCGGGGACGACGCAGAACGACATCGTCAAGGAGTACCTCAGCCGCGGCACGTACATCTTCGCCCCGGAGCCGTCAAAGCGCCTCATTGCGGACATGATCGCCTTTGGCATCAACCACGTGCCCAAGTGGAACCCCATCAACGTCTGCAGCTATCACCTCCAAGAGGCGGGCTCGACACCGGCCCAAGAGATCGCCTACGCCCTCGCGACGGCCATCGACGTGCTCGACGCGGTGCGCGACTCGGGAAAGGTCGAACCATCCCAGATGCCCGAGGTGGTGGGGCGGATGTCGTTCTTCGTGAACGCGGGCGTGCGCTTTGTCGAAGAGGTCGCCAAGATGCGAGCGTTCACCGCAATGTGGGATGAGATCTGTCGCACCCGCTACCACGTCGACGACCCGTCGCTGCGACGCTTTCGCTACGGCGTGCAAGTGAACTCGCTGGGACTCACGGAGCAGCAGCCTGAGAACAACGTGCAGCGGATCGTGCTCGAGATGCTCGGCGTGACCTTGAGCGCGGACGCGCGCGCCCGCGCCATCCAGCTTCCAGCGTGGAACGAGGCGCTGGGACTGCCACGGCCATGGGATCAGCAATGGAGTCTGCGCATTCAACAGGTGCTCGCCTACGAGAGCGATCTGCTCGAGTACCCCGACCTCTTCGCAGGTTCGCGCGTCATGGAGAGCATCGTGCACGAACTGACGGTTGCGGCCCAGAGTGAGCTTGACGATGTGCTCGCCCTCGGCGGCGCCTTCAACGCAGTCGAGGAGCTGAAAAGTCGGCTCGTCGCGAGTCAATCAGCGCGAGTAGCGCGCATCGAATCGGGCGAGCAGGTCGTCGTGGGCGTCAACCGTTTCGTCGAGACCGCTGCCTCCCCGCTCACTGGCGCCGAGTCGGTCGACGCAATAATGACCGTCGACCCGAGGGTCGAGCACGAGCTCATCGAGGACGTTCAGCTGTGGCGCGAACATCGCGACGACGGAGCAGTCCGAGCCGCTCTGGACGAGTTGCGCCGAGTGGCGGCGAGCAGTGATGCGCGCGACAACATCATGATCCCCTCGATCGCACTCGCCAAGGCCGGCGGCACTACCGGCGAGTGGGCCAACGCACTGCGCGAGGTCTTTGGTGAGTATCGCGCGCCCACCGGCGTGCGCGCGGGGACGTCGAGTCGCGGAGCGTCGTTCTTAGACCTCGTCGCTCGCTCCAAGGCGCTCTACGATCGTCGCGGCACACCCCCCAAGCTGCTCGTGGCCAAACCAGGCCTCGACGGGCATTCCAACGGCGCGGAGCAGATCGCCGTTGCGGCTCGCGACGCCGGCTTCGAAGTCATCTACCCGGGCATCCGGCTGTCGCCGGAAGAGATCGTCGCGACTGCGCGCGACGAGGACGTCGATGTCGTTGGACTCTCGATCCTCTCCGGATCGCACCTCGCGCTCGTGCCGCGCATCATCGATGGCCTTCGTGACCATGGCGTCACGGCAAAGGTGGTGCTCGGCGGCATCGTGCCCGATGACGACGCGACCGAGCTCAAGGCGGCCGGTGTGTCGCGGGTCTACACGCCCAAGGACTATTCGATGGCCGCCATCATGGACGACCTTTTGACGTTGATCGAGTCGGCTAGCTGAGGCGCGGCCGACGGCCCGAGTACGGTCCGGCGTTGAACCAACGACCCGAGAAGCGCCAGGCGGGGGGCCTATCCGCCACACGGCGTCGCTCGGCCTTCAACAGCTCTTCGGCCGCCGCCACGAGCGCGGCCATCTCTTCGGGAGGTAGTGAGGGACGAGGGGCGAGACCGTAGCGACTCATAGCGGCACGTTCCCGTGCTTGCGCTTGGGCAGCTCTTCACGCTTGCCGCGCAGGAGGTCGAGAGCGCGCGCGATGATCTGACGCGTTTCGGCCGGATCGATGACGTCGTCGATGAACCCGCGCTCGGCCGCAATGTACGGCGTCGCGTAACGCTCCTCGTAGTCGTCGATCAGTTGCGCCCGCATCGCCTCGGGATCCTCGGCACCCGCGAGGTCGCGGCGATGGACGATCCCCACCGCGCCCGACGCACCCATAACGGCGATCTCGGCGGTTGGCCACGCGTAGGCGAGGTCGGCGCCAACCGACTTCGAGTTCATCACGACGTACGCGCCGCCATAGGCCTTGCGCGTGATCACCGAGATGCGCGGCACCGTCGCCTCGCAGAAGGCGTAGAGGAGCTTCGCGCCGTGTCGGATGATCCCGTTGTACTCCTGGTCGACACCCGGCATGAAGCCCGGCACGTCGACGAAGGTGACGATGGGCACGTTGAAGGCGTCACAGGTGCGCACGAACCGAGCCGCCTTCTCCGAGGACTCGATGTCGAGCACGCCGGCGAGGATCTGGGGCTGGTTGGAGATGATGCCGATCGTGTGGCCGTCGAGGCGCGCAAATCCGCAGGTCACTTGCTGGGCGTAGGTGGCGTGCACTTCCATGTAGTCCCCGCCGTCGACGACCGAGGTAATGACCTTTTTCATGTCATAGGGCTGATTCGGCGACGAGGGCAGCAGTTCGCGCAGGTCCTCGCACAGCCGATTGGGGTCGTCGCCGGTCATGATGCGCGGCGGCTCTTCCATGTTGTTCGAGGGCAGGAAGGAGAGCAGGTAGCGAACCTCGTCGAGCGTGCTCTTCTCGTCAGGCAGCACGAAGCTGGCCACACCGGATTTCGTCGCGTGGGTCTGAGCGCCGCCCAGCTCCTCGAGAGTGACGTCTTCTCCTGTCACCGACTTCACGACGTCCGGACCAGTAATAAACATGTGACTCGAGTCCTTCACCATGAAGATGAAGTCCGTCAGCGCGGGCGAGTACACCCCGCCGCCGGCGCACGGCCCGAGGATCACCGAGATCTGGGGCACGACGCCCGACGCGCGCACGTTGCGCTTGAAGATGCCGCCGTACGCGTTGAGTCCGGCGACGCCCTCTTGGATGCGCGCACCGCCGCCGTCGTTGAGTCCGATGATCGGCAGGCCCATCGTCATCGCGAGGTCCATGATCTTGTGAATCTTCTCGCCGTGCGTCTCGCCGAGGGCGCCGCCGAAGACCGTGAAGTCTTGGGAGTAGACACACACCTTGCGTCCGTCGATCTTGCCGAAGCCGGTGATGACGCCGTCAGAGAACGGTCGCGAGTCTTCGAGGCCCATGCCCGACGCGACGTGACGCGTCAGCATGTCGAGCTCTTGGAACGAGTCCTCGTCGAGCAGATACTCGAGACGCTCGCGCGCGGTCATCTTGCCCTTCGCGCGATGGCGCTCAATGGCGGGCTCTCCTCCAGCCACTCGGGCTTCGGCCTTGAATGCCTCTAACTGCTTAAGACGTTCTGCCATCGAATGCTCCATATGTCGAGAGTAGTCACCGCACTATCGGTATTCCCAGTGAGAATGTGTCGCTGAGAACTCCAAATCGGCAAGGTTGCGTCGCCCCTTGCGTTACCGCGAAGTAGGAATTTTTTGTTACTCCGAAGTAAAAACGTTCTAACTCCTCAGTAACCACATCGCGCGATGAACACGTCACTCGCGCTCTTGCACGAGCTCGATCAACGTGCCGAACGCGGCCTTGGGATGGATGAACGCGACCGTCGTGTTTCGCGACCCCGGACGCGGCGCGTCATCGATCGTTCGCGTGCCCGATGCCTTCACCGCCGCGAGCGCGGCCGCACAATCATCCACTCGAAAGGCGACGTGGTGCAGTCCCTCTCCCTTGCTCGCCAAGTACTTCGCGACGGGTGAATCGTCGCGCGTCGGTGTGAGCAGTTGGACGTACGAGTCGGCCACGCGAATGAGCGCCTCTTCCACGCCGTCGGACTCGACGACCTCGCGGTGCACGACGAGCGCACCAAAGACTTCCGCGTACCAGGCGATCGCCGCATCGAGATCGTTGACGGCAATCGCGACGTGGTCGATCTCGGTGAAGAGTGGATCCGTCACTTTCCCTCGTCATGGCGGCGAAAGATGGAGAGTCGATCCTCGCCGATCCGCTTGCGAAGCGCCTGGTCGCTGATGCCCAGCCCCTCACGAGGCGCAAGGCAGAGGACTCCGATCTTCCCCTCGTGACGGTTGTGCTGCACCTCGTACGCAGCCTCACCGGTCTCTTCGAGCGGGAACACCGCCGAGAGCGGCGGCGTCACCTTGCCGTCAATGATGGTTTGATTCGCAGCCCACGCCTCGCGATAGTTCGCGAAGTGCGAACCCTTAATGGTCTTTAGCTTCATCCACAGGTGTCGGTTGTCGTACTCGATCATGTAGCCGCTCGTCGCCGCGCACGTGACGATCGTGCCGCCGCGTTTCGTGACGAAGACGCTCGCACCCATCGTGGCTCGGCCCGGATGCTCGAACACGATGTCAGGGTCATCGCCGACCAGCGCACGAATGTCCTTTCCGAGTCGGCGCCACTCGCCCTCGTCTTGGGTGTGTTCGTCCTTCCAGAAGCGATAGCCCATCGCCTCTCGGTTGATCACGTGCTCGCAGCCGAGCTCGCGCAGCGTCGCGCCCTTCGACTCACTCGACACCACCCCGATGGGCACGCCGCCGGAGTTCAGGACGTGCTGGACGGCGAAGGCACCGAGTCCGCCTGACGCGCCCCACACGAGCACCTTGTCGCCCTGGGAGACCAAGGCGCCGTTGTGCGAGGCAAGCATGCGATACGCCGTCGAGTTGCACAGCGCGTTCACCGCGGCCTCCTCCCACGTAAGGTGCGTCGGCTTGTGCATCAGTTGATTGGCCTTCACGACCGCGACGTCGGCGAGGCCGCCGAAGTTGGTTTCGAAGCCCCAGATGCGCTGATTGCTGGCGAGCATGGAATCATCGTGACTGCTCGGGTCTTGGTCGTCGACGTAGTTGCAGTGCACCGTGACCTCGTCGCCGATCTTCCAATTGCGAACCTGCGAACCGGTGCGCAAGACAACGCCCGCCGCGTCCGAGCCGACCACGTGATAGTCGAGCGCGTGCCGCTTGCCCCAGACCGACTCCTTGCCAAGTCGGTCCAAAAAGCCGAACGTGGACAACGGCTCGAAGATACTCGTCCAGACGGTGTTGAAGTTGATTGACGACGCCATCACCGCGACGTATACCTCATCAGGTGCGAGTTCGGGAATCGGAACGTCGCCCACATGAAGGCTCTGACGAGGATCCTTATCCTCGCTCGCCACGCCGTCGAACATGTCCTGTTCGTCACGACGCACGAAGACCGCTCGGGTGACCTCGGGCATGGGCGTGTCGGAGAGCGTCTCGGGTGAGGCACCCGCGAGCACCGCGTCGAGAATCTCACTCATCTGGGAAGATTACTGGGCGCGGCGTCGTCCAATCTGAGGCGCACCAAGTGATATCTCAGGATTGACGACATTCGTGCAGCAGCGTCTATCGTTTCTGGATGTTCCCCTTCGCAGGACGGCACTAAGGAGCGGTCATGTCACAGAGCGTCATCGTCGCGGGTCGGCGCACTCCGATTGGAAAGCTGGCCGGCGCGTTCGCGAGCCTGAGCGCCCAAGAACTCGGCGGCGTGGCGATCAGGGGTGTGCTGGACGCCACCGGTGTTGATCCTGCCAGCATCGACGCGGTCTTGATGGGCCAGGTGATCCAGGCCGGCCAGGGGCAGATCACTGCGCGCCAAGCGGCGCAGAAGGCAGGCATCCCCCTCACGGTCCACGCGACGACCATCAACAAGGTCTGCCTGTCGGGTCTGCAGACCATCTATCTCGCCGACCTCATGATTCGCGCCGGCGAAGCGGACATCATCATCGCGGGAGGGATGGAGTCGATGACCAACGCGCCCTACCTCCTGCCGGGTGCGCGAGCGGGATATCGCATCGGCGACCAGAGCGTCGTCGACTCGATGATGTTCGATGGCCTCACGTGCGCGTTCGATCAGTGCGCCATGGGTCTTGCCACCGAGCGTTACAACCAAGGTCACATTTCGCGAGCCCGTCAGGACGAGTTCTCGGCCCGCAGTCACCAGCTCGCGGCGAAGGCCATCGCCTCGGGGGTCTTCGCGGAAGAGATCGTCGACGTCGCGGTGCCCCAGCGCCGAGGTGAGCCGATCATCGTCGACACCGATGAAGGCGTGCGCGGCGACACCACCGTCGAGTCGCTCGCGAGCCTGCGCGCCGCCTTCGAGAAGGACGGCACGATCACCGCGGGCAACGCTTCCCAGATCTCCGACGGCGCGGCCGCCGTGCTCGTCATGTCCAAGGAGCGAGCAGAGCAACTCGGGTTGAGCCCGCTCGGCGAACTCGTCAGCTACGGACAGGTCGCGGGTCCCGATACTTCGCTGCTCACGCAACCCTCACGCGCGATACTGCAGGCGACGAAGAAGGCGGGCGTCGACGTGCAGTCGGTCGACCTATTTGAAATAAACGAAGCCTTCGCCGCCGTCGGGCTCGCCTCAGTTGACGACCTCGGGGTGAACGAGAACCTGGTCAATGTGAACGGCGGTGCCATCGCGCTCGGACACCCCGTCGGGATGTCGGGAACACGCCTTGCGATTTCGGCTCTGTTGGAGTTGCGTCGACGCGGCGGTGGACTCGCTGCGGTCGCCCTTTGTGGCGGCGGCGGTCAGGGCGACGCCGCGCTGCTGCGCTCGCTCTAGCTCGGAACGTAGCGGGCGACGAGCTCGTAGGGGCCGGGGCCGATCTGCTCATCCTCGGGCAGCGCCACGACAAAGGCGCCCGCAAGGGGGTAGTTCTCGCGCAGCGGTCGCGGCAGATCGCGCACGAGTCTCGATAGCAGTTCGAGCACTGTCGGGTTGTGTCCCACGACGAGCAGTGACATCGACACGGGATCGATCGCGGCCAGGTCGATCAAGACGTCTTCAGCCGTCACTTCGTGCAGTCCGTTGTAGATGAGATCGCTCTCAACGCACTCGGTGACAAAGGGCGTGCCTTCGAAGGCACGTTGATACGTCTCCTTCGTGCGAGCGGCGGAACTGACGAGCGCCGTCGTAGGTCCGAAACGGCCGAGTTCATTCGGGTCGTTCGCCCAGGCTCGTAGCTCCTCGCATTGACGGCGCCCACGATCGTTGAGCTCGCGATCTTTGTCGCGCTGATTGGGCGCAGGTTTTTCGGCCTTGGCGTGGCGAACGATCGTGAGATAGCGCACGAGCCAAGTCTCTCATCGAAGTTCAATGCGCGCTGTCACCTGGCTTAACGTGGAAGCCGTGCATCCGACGTTGAGTTTCTTTCAGGCCATCGTGATGGGCATCGTTCAAGGTGTCACCGAGCTCTTTCCCGTGTCAAGCCTTGGCCACGGCGTGCTGGTACCCGCCCTCTTGGGCTGGCACAACCTCGTCAGCACCCAGAGCGCGAACCAGAACTTCTTTCTCGTCTTCCTCATCGGCCTACATGTTGGCACCGCGGTCGGTCTGGTCATCTACTACCGACGGACGTGGTACGAGCTGTTCCGTGGTCTCTTCGTGCAACTCGGCCGATCGCGCGACGACGGGGTGTCGTCGCTCTGGCGCCTGAACGCACCGACCATCGATCAGAAGTACCGGCTGCTCGCCCTGCTCGCTGTCGGTTCTATCCCCGTCGGTATTGTCGGCATTCTCCTGCAGAACAAGTTGCGCGAGCTCTTCGCGAAGCCGCTCGCCGCGGCCATCTTCTTGACGATCAACGGACTCATCTTGCTTCTGGGCGAAGCGATACGACGTGGGAGGGGGCGTCACGCGTCGCTCGCAAAGCTCGACACGATGACACCAAAGAGCGCGCTCGCCATCGGCAGCGCCCAGATCCTCGCGCTGCTCGCAGGGATCTCGAGGAGCGGCGTCACCATGGTCGCAGGACTCTTCGATGGTCTCGATCACGAAGACGCCGCCAACTTCGCCTTCTTGCTCGCGACGCCCGTGATCCTGGCCGCTGGGCTCTACAAGTTGCCCGAACTCTTCGGGCCTCTGGGACACGGTGTGCGCGTGCAAACCCTGGTCGGAGCCCTCTTCGCGATGGTCACCGCCTACCTGTCAGTGCGATTCTTGACTCGGTGGTTCCAGACCCGAACGCTCACGCCGTTTGCGATCTACTGCCTCGTCGCCGGCGTGCTCTGCGTCATCCGTTTCGCGTAGCCCTTTCGACGCGCTGTGCGAATCGGCTAATCGCTTAAGACGCGTCGCCCATCGAACGCGCGCCCAAGTGTCAGGTCGTCGGCGAACTCAAGGTCGCCGCCGACCGGAAGGCCGCTCGCAGGTTGCGACACGATAAGACCCGGAACTTGGAGGAGCCTCGAGAGGTACATCGCGGTGTGATCACCTTCGACGTTGGAGTTGAAGCACAAAATGACTTCCTTCACTGGACCGTGAAGCCGCTGCAAGAGCTCTTGGATCTTCAGTCGATCGGGCGTCACGCCCTCGAGCGGATTGAGCACGCCGTGCAGTACGTGATAGGTCCCGTGGAAGGCGCCTGAACGTTCAACGGCGACGACGTCAGGTGGACTCTCGACGACGCAGATCGTCGTCTGATCCCGACGCGCGTCGGCACAAATAGGACAGAGCCCTCCGGTTTCGGCGATGTTGCAGCAGCGCTCGCAAAAAGAGAGCTTGAACTTCATCTCGCCGAGCGCGGCCGCGAGTCGTTCAACGTCCTCGCTGGGCTGACGCATCAGCCAGAAGGCGATTCGTTGGGCCGATTTCGGACCGACGCCGGGGAACCGACCCAGCTCGTCGACCACGGCTTGCAGCGCGGGCGGGTAATTCACGAGATCTCCTCGGCTCCCGGAAACATCTCGGTGATGAGGTGGCTCGCCGCCGAATCCACGACCACGACGTTGGCCGTCGCTTCGGCGTCCTCAATGTCGAGGAGCTCTTCGTCAACGACTGCGGGTCTCGCCATGGCGCGACGCACGGGGGCCGACGCGACTGTGAGTGTCGGGTCGACAGTCCATTGGAGGGTGAGTGACGTCTTGAACTCGTGCTCGAGTGCACCTTTTAGTCCTTGTGCGATGAGCTCGGTGTTCTGGCGCATCTCCTCGCTCGGCACGGCGATCGTGAGCAGGAGTCCATCGAGGGACTCGACCCTCGCTGAGCGCAGCAACAGCTGTGCAGAGCGCGACGTGCGCGGCACGACACGCTCGCTGAAGCGCTCGCGAACGTCTTCGAGCGTGAGCGTGCTGGCAGCGGGCGGACGGTCGGCGTCGGGTGGCGACGACGACGCAGCTACCGGATCATGACTCCGCGGTGCCGCGGAAGCTGATTTCTCGCCAACCGGTTCCGGCAACGTCGGGTTCGGCGCGGGTGCGGTCACTGATGTACCGATCGGTCGAAGCGCCGGTGGCGCCGGTGCTGTAGGCGCGCTCGGCGAAGATGTCGCACCACGCTCGAGACGAGTCAGTCGTTCGTCGAGCGATTCGAAGGAGTGATCGAGGTCGGGCTTCGTGAGGCGCACCATGGCGACTTCCAGCATGACGATCTTCTCCGGGGCGCTTTTCATCTCGCGAATAGCCCGCCCAACGGTCTCGAGGATGCGCACGCTGCGCGCAAGTCCAAGTTGCTCTCCCCAACGAGTCAGGCGTTCGCGATCGGCGTCGACGGCGTCGGCGACCTCCGGGGCAACCTGCAACAAGAACACTTGGCGTACTTCGCCCGCGAAGTTCTCGGCGAGCTGCTCGGGATCCCAACCTTCGCGCGCGAGCTCGGCGAGCGAACGAATCGCTCCCACGGCATCCTCATTCACCAGCGCGCCGAAGAGGCCATCGAACTCGGGTTGGGTCTCGCTGATCGAACCGGTGGCGAGCAGCTGATCGAGCGCGCTCAACGCGTCTCGCGCCGAGCCCCGACCGAGGCGCACCGCCGCTTCAATCGTCGCGTCATCCGCCCCGAGTCCGGCCGCGCTCTTCACATCCTGGAGCAGCGTCGCGAGTGTGTCCGCGTTGATCAGACGAAACTCCAGATGCTGTGTGCGCGACCTGATGGTCGGCAGCACTTTGTGCGGGTCCGTCGTTGCTAGCACGAACACCACGTGGCCCGGCGGCTCCTCGAGTGTCTTCAAGAGAGCGGCGGAGGCGGCCTTCGAGAGCTGGTGGACTTCGTCGAAGATGTACACCTTCCAGCGTCCCGGAGTGTTGTGCCACGCGCCCGAGATGATGTCACGGATGTCGTCGACACCGTTGTTCGAAGCAGCGTCCAGCTCGATGACATCGAGCGAGGTGCCCTTGGCGATCGCCTCGCAGCTCGCGCAGACGCCGCACGCGTCGCCGTCGACAGGATTCTCGCAGTTGAGCGCCTTGGCGAGGATGCGCGCCGTCGTCGTCTTACCCGTGCCACGCGGTCCTGAAAAGAGGTAGGCGTGAGAAACCCGTTCGTTCTTCACTGCCCCTTGAAGGGCTCGAACCACGTGATCCTGACCCCGAAGTTCAGCAAATCGGCCGGGTCGAAAGCGACGGTAAAGGGAGGTCACGCCTTCGAGCGAGGCGGGCGTCGCCTTCGTATTAGCCATGGAACGATGCTAACGGGAGGGACTCTCGCGCCGGGATCCAAAGCAGTGGTCAGGCGATCCGTGGCACCCAACACAATTCGCTGAGAGCTGCTGGTTTCCACCCCTGACTCGGTTCACGAACGGTCGTCGCACGGGACCCGACCACCGCTTTCAATCTCGGCATGGAAAAGGCTACCGGAGATCGAGACGGTTGGACTCAAGTAGCCTTGCAAGCCGGTATTCATTTCAAGGTGAATCTCCTGGAGGAGTGCGAGAGCGGCCGAATCGGCACGATTGGAAATCGTGTGAGGGGAAACCTTCCGTGGGTTCAAATCCCACCTCCTCCGCCAGTGCACCGTCTGCCGACACTGAGCAACTCGAGATGCAACGCTCGCCGGCTCGAACCCATTTCCCCGTATTTGTAAGACAATGTTCCCCTACGGGAGTAAACGGGTAAGCAACTATGAGCGCCTCTCGACGAATCCATCGTGAAAGCACGTCAACCTCGACAAGCACGTTCGAGTCGTTCTATCGCGAGCACTATGGCGCCATTTCGCGCTACATCGCCCGCCGGGTATCACCGAGCTCGCACGACGAGATCGTCGCGGCCACGTTCGTCGTCGCGTGGCGCAAGTTCGCTGACGTCGACGACCCCTCGCTGAGCTGGCTCTACCGCATCGCCAGCTACGAGGTGGCGCACGAGCGTCGCCGGATCGGACGCCATCCTCAGGCCGCGGAGCTGAACGATCTGCAGCTGACCGACATGTCGCCACTCGAAGACGTGTTCGACGTGTCTCGGGCCTTCAGCCAGTTGTCCGAGAGTGACGCCGAGCTTCTGCGCCTCGTGTATTGGGAGAACCTGAGTCGCGACGAAATCGCTGAGGTCCTCGCCACCTCAGTCAACGCGGTGAACGTTCGCTACCACCGGGCACTCGGGCGATTGGCGGGTGCGGTCAACCGCCAATCGCATGCCGATCAGACCACGAATTGCTTCCCGAAGGAGAACCTATGACGAGCGACTCGAACCTCGACGACCTGCTGCGCTCCCTCGATCCGCTGAGCGAGCACCTCCACCGGGAGAACGCAGAGCGCGCCGACGACGTGTGGGCGCACATTCTCACGCAGGTGACCCCACGCAAGCGCACGACGCGACGTCGTGTTATCGCGCTCGGTTCGCTCGCCACGGTGGGCGCCGCGACGGCCCTCGTTATCGGACTCCTACCGGCCAGCACGCCGACGAACGCGGCCGCCGCAACCCTGCATCGCGCCGCCCTTGACGACGCCACGGCGGCCGCGCTGCCCACGCTCGCGGCAGGCCAGTACTACTACCAAGAGATCCACATCACGTTGACCTGCACGTTCGCCGGCATGGAATCAACCGGCTGGGGACCGTGGGTCACGTACGTGGCCGATGCCACGATGCAAAGTTGGACGTCGCCGAACAGCCCTGGACAAATTGACATCACGGGAACACCAATCGACCAGGACGGTAGCCACTTCGCGACCGCTGCTGACGAGACCAACTGGGTTGCAGAGGGTAAGCCGTTCGTGCCGTGCGCGTTCCAGGGTCCACCGGTGCTCCCTGGCAACCCAACCTCGGGGACAAGCCCGACAATGCAGCCGGTACCGGCTGCGTCGGAATCCATCGAGGGCTTCGACGGCTTCGGCTTCATGTTGCCGGCGCAAGCGGGCACGTCTGCTCCGACGATCGGTCTCCACGGCGGTATGGAGTCCCAGATGTTGGCGAACGCACTCCTTGCGTTGCCCGACAACGTCAGTCAAATTCAAGCAATGCTCTCGAACGGCGAGATCAACCCCGACGGTTCAGTCGCTGCCACCCCACAAGCGTGTCCAATGGACGCGGCTCCCGACGCGGCGCCGGGCTGCGATGTCGCCCAACAGCTCACGATGATCGAGCAGCTGCTCCGGTGGCCAGAGGCGTCGGCCAAGCTCGGCTCCGTCCTCTATCAGGTGCTGGAGCAGATGCCCGGAGCGAGCGTGGCGAGCAACACCACAGACAGCTTCGGCAACACCGGTACGACACTGACAGTGCCGGCTGATGGAGCGTCGAACGCGAACGGGGAGTTCCAGGTCCTCATCGACCCTGCCACTGGGGCCCTTCTGTCGAGTACCGAACTGAACAGCACCGCGTATAGCGCGACGAGTGGCGCCTACTCGCCCGCGGCTGCGCTCGGCTACTCCCCGGTTGCGGTCGTCAACGGCATCGGCGCGCTGCCGAGCTAGGCGTCGCCAGACTCGCTGCTCATCAAGTGACGGCCCCTCGGTGCTCAGCATCGAGCAGCTTCTCCTTCACGTCAACACCCCATCGGTAGCCGCCCATCGATCCGTCCTTACGCAGGACTCGATGACAGGGAACCGCGAGCGCCGCCTCGTTCGCTGCGCATGCGGAGGCCACCGCGCGCACAGCGGACGGTGCGCCGATCTCTTGGGCCACCTCTGAGTACGTTCGCGTCTCGCCGAGAGGGATCGTTCGAAGTGCGGCCCACACGCGGAGCTGAAAGGCCGTGCCCGCCAGATCAAGCGGCAACGCCGTCGCGTCGCGTTGGCCTCGTATCGCGTCGGCAAGCACGTCCGCCACGTCGGAGAGCCCCGTATCGTCGCGCTCGACGAGGGCGTTGCGATACTCCTCGGTCAGACCTTTGACGAGCTCAACCTCGTCGCGGCCGATGCGGATCGCACAGACGCCCCGCGTCGTTCGTGCCGCTACCACCCAGCCCAGCGCCGTCTCGACGGACGTGAACGTGATGTGCTCACCGCGACCGCCCTCTCGGTAGCGGCCGGGCGTCATGCCAAGCATCGGCGCACCGTGGTCGTAGAAGGCGCGCATCGATCCATACCCGGCGTCAAAGACCGCACTTGTCACCGGCGTGCCAGCACGCAACTTCTCTCGAGTGCGCTCCGCCCTGTAGGCGCGCGCGTAGGTTCCGACGGACACACCGATCACTTCGTGAAAGCGACGACGCAGGTGCCGTTCGCTGTACCCGAGCTCCGCCGCGAGTGCGCCAAAGCTGGCGGTGTCGTCGCTATCTTCCAGGCGCCGACACGTCTCGATGACCGCCGCAACCGTAGGGTCACTCACGCGTTCTTCTTCCGGCCGACAGCGACGACACGACCGATAGCCCGCGAGCATCGCGTCGTCGGCCGTCGCAAAGAATTCGACGTTGCGACGCAGGGCTCGACGCGACCCACAGTCAGGCCGACAGAAGATCTTCGTCGACGTCACCGCGTAGACGAAGCAGTCACTCATCGTGGCATCGCGACTCTCCACCGCACGCCACCTCACATCATCAAGCTCAGGCATACTCGCAATCTAGGGAGCGCATAGCCCGTGCGCTTCCCGCTTTCGGACTTCAATGTGCGACAAGAATCTTCGCTCCCGTAGCGCAAAAAATGCGGGGGTCTTTCGTTACGATCACTCGGCTCTTACCTTGCGCCCATAGCGTTCACCCCATGACTCGTTCTACCGCCTGGAACACGCTCCGGGGTCGTCGAGCTCACCACTCGGCTGCCTCGACCTACCGCGGCCCACGATTCGCGGCGCTCATCGCCACCGAGTGCGTGCCCACGGTCCAGCTCAGCGACTCCTTCGAAGAGTGGAGGTCGCTTGAGTTTCGCCATCTGACGCCGTCATCGGACGAGGACTGGTACCGGTGACCGCCACAGCGAAGGATCTATCCTTTGCCAACGTGTTCCCGCCACTCTGGCTTCGCGACAACTGCCCGTGCGAGCAATGTCGAGATCCCTCGAACCGCCAGAAGCTCTTCCAGCTGCTCGATCTGCCTGACGACGTCGAGATACTCCGGATCGACGAGCGCGGTGACGAGGTCGAGATCACGTTTCTCCCAGACCACCACCGCTCTGTCTTCTCGCGCGCCTGGCTGCTCGAGCAGTCCGAAAGCAAAACCGACCACGGGCGGAGCGAGGACAGCAAGGAGCTCTGGGGTGCGGATGACCTCGATCTCGCCTCGCTGAAGACCACCTGGGCGAAGTACGTCGGCGACGACCACGAGCGACTACGAGTGCTTCGCGGTGTTGAACGTCTCGGGTTTGCCCTCATCGAAGCGACCCCTGTCACCCACGGCACCGTGCTGGACGTCGTCGCAACGTTTGGCTACGTGCGAGAGACCAACTACGGCACACTCTTTGACGTACGCATCGAACCCGACCCGAGCAACCTCGCCTTCACGGGACTCGCGATCACCCCGCACACCGACAACCCGTACCGCGATCCAGTGCCGACGATTCAGCTGCTGCACTGCCTCGACAACTCGGTCGACGGCGGTGAATCCGGACTGGTCGATGGCTTCATGGCCGCGTCGCTCTTGCGCGACGAAGATGAGCGAAGCTTCGACGTACTCTCGACCACATCGGTGGACTTCGCGTGGTCGGACGCGCGCAACTCACTGCGCGCACGACGCCCGATCATCGAAGTGGACGAATGCGGTCGAGTTCGCGGCGTGCGATTCAACAACCGCTCGATGCAGGCCCTTCGTCTTCCCTACGACGAGGTCGTCACGTTCTACGCCGCGTACCGCCGCTTCGCGGAGGTCGTCATGCGACCCGATCTCGAGCTGACCTTCCGCCTCGGTCCCGGTGACTGCGTGATCTTCGACAACACCCGGCTCCTGCACTCGCGCACGGCATTTGACGAGTCGGGTACCGGAAGCCGCCACTTACAAGGCTGTTACGCCGACCTTGACGGTCTCGCGAGCACCGTGGAAGTCCTTGCGCGAACCTGTCGCTAAGTCACCGCCGAGGCGCGGCTAGGTGAGACATCCGCGTGTAAGAAGCGCGACGATGACGACAATAAGAAGGTATGAGCGCTTCCAGCCGAACCCCTATCAACGCATTTCGTCGACTTACCCTCGCGGGCGTCGCCGTGGCGGCGCTTGGCACCATCGCCGCGGGCACCACGGCGCTGCCGGCGCACGCCGTAACCGTGATCAATAAGGCGCGCAACGCAAAAGTCGAGACGGGCGCCACGCGCCTCGTCGCGAGAGTGGCTCGAGGCCTCAACGCGCGAACCGACAAGTACTCGACCTACGCGACGATGAACGTCGCCACCATCGCCGCGATCCTCAAGCGGGTCAACGCGTTGCCACCTCGTCCATCGGGCACGTTCAACTGCCCGATGGACGTCGCCGCCACGCTCACGCTGAGCTTCTATCGAAACGCTTCGAAGCCGTATGCCATCGTGGTCGCAGATCCGGGCGGCTGTGGCAACGTGTCGATCCGCGACTACAACGCGAACGACGCGCTCCAGGGTTCAGCCGCGGCGGGTGGCGGCGTGGCGTTCTCCGCCTACGTCGCAACGCAGCTGCACATCGCCTCGCTCCAAGTGCGCTGATCAGCGCTTCCCCGTAGCACCAGTCGTGGCGAGAATAATCCTCCCGCCGTTCATCAAATAGTTACCGTCGCGTCATGGTGGGCCTACATGCGCGCCGTAGCATGACGGCGAATGAAGGAGAATCGTGCACGCACCAAAGAACGTCAGTGAACTCTTCGAGCTCTACGAAGCGAATGGAAACGAACCCTACGGGGAAGCCATCAGCCAAACTGAGCACGCGCTCCAATGTGCCGCGCTCGCGCTCGCCGAGGGCGCGAGCGACGCGATGATCGCGGCCGCGCTCTTCCATGACGTGGGCCACCTCATCGCGGGCGTGCAGAGCGGACCTAACTTCAAGATGGACGAGCACGACGACGACCACGAAGCGGTAGGTGCTCGAGTGCTCGCACCGCTCTTTGGACCTTCGGTCGCGGGGCCTGTGTCGATGCACGTAACTGCGAAGCGCTGGCGCTGCACCACCGATCCCGGCTACTACGAACGACTCTCCGAGGCGTCGAAGCTAACCCTGAAGGCTCAAGGCGGGTTACTCAGCGACGAGGAGTGCCTTCACTTCGAAGAACACCCGGGATTCCCCGACGCGCTCGCCGTGCGCACGTGGGACGACGAGGGAAAGATCGAAGGCCTCGACGTTGGTTCGCTCGCCGACTACGAAGGGCTCGTCAGCTCGCTGGCTGCGGCGTGGTCACGAGCACGTCTCGAGCGCTGACCGACACGTCAACGCGCGTGCCGAGTTCAAGGCCGTCGGCTTCGCTGCTGCGCACGTCCACTCGCACGTTGGTACCCGCGATACCGACGCCGACTCGAGTCGTCGAGCCGAGGAAGCTCCGGTGCGTGACCACTCCGAGGCCGGTCGGATTGATGACCACCGTGAGGTCTTCGGGTCGTAGCAGCGCCTCGAGATCTGCGGCTGGCACGGTGGTGAGGTCGCCGCGTATCTTCACCTCGCCACCGAGCACCTCGACGTGGTCACCGTGCCGCACTGCCGGCACGCGACTTGAGACGCCCACGAACTGACCAACGAACGGCGTCGCCGGATTCGCGTAGAGCACCGAGGGCGTGTCGACCTGCTCGATGCGCCCGCTGCGCATCACACAGACCCGGTCGGAGATCGACATCGCCTCTTCCTGGTCGTGCGTGACGAAGACCGTCGTGATAGCCAGACGCTGCTGCAGTGCGCGGATCTGATCGCGCAGCTCCGCACGCACCTTCGCGTCCAGCGCGGAAAGCGGCTCGTCGAGGAGGAGTACGCGGGGCTCGATGGCGAGCGCGCGAGCGAGGGCGACGCGCTGCTGCTGTCCTCCCGACAGCTGATGAGGAAGCTTGCTGACGTGCTCCGCCAAACCCACGAGCTCCAGCAGTTCCCTTGCCTTGGCACGGCGCTGCGAGCTGCGCTGGTGGCGAATCTGGAGGCCGAAGGCGACGTTATCGGTGGCGTTCATGTTCGGAAAGAGCGAGTAGCTCTGAAAGACCATTCCCATGTCGCGACGTTGGGCCGGCACCTGTGAGACGTCCTTGCCGTCAACGAGCACGCAGCCTATGTCGGGACGCTCGAAGCCCGCGAGCACACGAAGCGCGGTGGTCTTTCCGCAACCCGATGGCCCCAGCAACGCCACCAGTTCACCGGGCATGATGCTCAGGGAGAGTCGGTCGAGCGCCGTGGTGGTGCCAAAGCGCCGCGTGAGGTTGTCAAAGACCACCGGTGCGCCACTTTGGGGTTGCGCGGCAGCACTCGCCATTGTCGATGCGTCGGTTACCAAGGCCATCAGCTCCTCCTGGAGTTTCGAGACTGCGACCGATCCAGCGACACAATCAGGATGAGCACCAGAGCCGTCGCGAGCAAGGCGATCATCGCGACCAAGGTGTTGATCCTCGGGTTGTCGGTGGGAGCAAGATAGATCCAGACCGGTATCGTCTGCCAATTGTCAACGTTGGCGATTGTGAACTCGCCAAAGACCAAGGCGATGGTCAACACTGACGCCGACATCAGTGCCGGGCGCAAGTTGGGGACGAGGACGCGCCAGATTGTCATCAGCCAACTCGAGCCAAGAGATCTCGATGCTTCAACCAACGTCTTGAGATCCAATGCCCCAAGTCCCGAGTCGAGCGAACGGTACACGTAGGGCATCGCCAAGATGACGTAGACGATGGCGAGCAGATACTGCGAATTCCTCAGCCACTGCGGGGCCGACTCCAAGACGCCCACGGAGTAGGCAATGGGCGGAATGATGATCGGAAGGATGGTGATGACCTCCATGACCCTTCGAAAGCGCGGGAGTCGGAGGTGCACGTAGATCACCGTCGGCACCATCAGCGCCATGACCACCACCATCGTGATGACCGCGAGTTGCGTCGAGAGCCACAACGCTGACAAGAAGCCTGGCGCCGACGCGATCTGGCTAAGAGGTTGCAGCGAGAATCCGCCGGTGGGCCGCTGCAGCGAGTATTCCATCCCGGCGTAGAAGGGAATGATGAAGTACGCCCCGGCGATTGCCAAGATGGTGCCACGTCCCCAGCGAAACTGGAATCGACGCTTCTTGAGGGGCGCGTCGGACTCGTAACGCTGGTCGACCTCAGATGGATCGGCGAGCACAGAGCCGAGCTCTAGAGAAGCCATCGAGACGTCCTTCTTCGCAGGAGCACGTAGAAGATGACCGACACGAGGAGTATGACGATCATGGCGAAGGCCAACGCGTACGCGATGTTCTGCTCTCCGGCGATGACGTTGCCCTGCAAGATCGCGCCGATTTGAATGGGCGTGATCGCGATCGTTCCTCCGGTCAGCGCCTCGGCGGTGGCGTAGGCAGAGAAGCCGCTACCGAACAGCAAGAAGGTGCTGCCGAGTATTGCGGGGGTCAATACTGGGATGCCTACGCGGCGCCAGAAGAACCAACGCGAGGCGCCGAGATTCTCTGCCGCCTCGCGCCACGCCGGCCGCAATCCGGCGAAGGCAGGTGTGATGATGAGCACCATCAAGGGGATCTGAAAGTACATGTAGACGAAGGCCACGCCCCAAAACTTGTAGAGGCTCCATCCGTGGTTCCAAGGATCAAGCCCGACCGCCTCCAGCCACTTCGTCACGATGCCGTTCGTCGCGGCAAAAGAGGCAATGAACATGAAGGCCAAGTTGACGCCGCCGAACTGCGCCAGGACGCCAGAGGTGGCCGCGACAATTCGTTTGAACGCCGGATGCTCTGACGTTGAGATCGCGTAGGCAATGATCGTCCCCAGCACGCCGGGAATGACGGCGGTGACGACGGCGAGTTTGAGGCTGTTCTCAAAGCCAGCTCGGTACTCACCCGAGAGGATCGTATGAACGTTCGACCACGTGAAGTGACCAAGCTTGGAGCGAAACGCAAAGGCGACGATGGTCCCGGTGGGTACGCCCAGCACCAAGATGACGTACGCCAAGAACGGCACCACGGGTGCACCGGTTCGAATCTTTCGAACCAGTGCACCCGCGCCCTTCCCCGTCAAACTCGGAACGTCGTGGGAGGACGTGGCCGAGTCATGATCGGAGAGGACAGTCATCTCTCGCGATGCCCGCTATCAGCTTCCGCCGACTGCGGAGGCCCAGTTGGCGTCAACCGTGGCGCCTGCGGCCGTGACCTCGGCTTCGGTGGGCAAGGTAAGCCCGCCTGCCGGCGCCGGGGGAAGCGCGGCGAGCCACGTCTTGTTTGCCGTGCCAGCCGACGTCATCGCTGCCAGTTCGATCGGACGGGCGTACCCCTGGAGGAACAGGTTCTGACCGGTTGCCGAGTACAAGTACTCCTCCCAGAGGCGCGCCGCCGCCGGGTCCGGAGCGTCCTTGGTGATCGCTTGGGTGTAGTACGCCGCAATCGTTCCGTCGGTCGGTATCACCGACTTCCAACCGGGAACGCTCGCCGCGACGCCGTCTTGGAGGTAGTCCCACCAGACGAGGATCGGCGTGGTTCCCGCGACGGCCGTCGCTTCTGTGCCACCGGGAACAAAGTTGCCGTCCTTGTTGAGGGTCGCGAAGAAGTTGATACCGGGTTGAATGTTGCTGAACGAACCGCCGTTAGCGATCGCCGCTGCCCAGACCGCGTAGAACGCCGCCGACGCGGAGGTCGGGTCGTTGTTGATGGCGACCTCGTTCTTGTAGATCGGGTTGGTCAGCTGTGCAAACGACGTCGGGCACGTCTTGACGATCGTGGTGTCACAGCCGATCGCGACAAACCCGCCGTAGTCGTCATACCACCGTCCACCTGGGTCTTTCGCTGACGCAGGGATGTCCATCCAGGTCGCCACCTTGTAGGGAGCCCACAAACCCTCGTTGTTGGTGGCATAGCTCGTGCCGACGTCCACGACGTCTGGCGCGTCCGCGCGGCCCTTTTGCGTTTCAATCGCAGTGATCTCTTGAGCACTCGATCCGTTGGGGTTCTGGTCGTTGATCTTGATTCCATACTTCTTGGTGAAATCTTTCATGATGGCGCCATAGTTGGCCCAACCCGAAAGAGGAATCGTGATCACGTTGACGTGACCCTCTTTCTTCGCCGCCTTGATCAGCGCGCTCATGCCGCCGCCAGCCGCCGCTGACTGCACCGTCGACCAATTGACTGACTTTGTCGCTGCGTTCGCGCCACCGGCGACGGAGAGCGTCGTCAAGACGGTCCCCACCAGTCCGGCCGCGAAGGCGATTCTTAGTTTGTTTGGAACCACGTGAATTCCTCCGATTACAGAGCACCGGGCTGGTGACTCGCCATGACAGTAAGAGTCCGTAGTTAGCGCATTGTGACGACAGCACGCATCTCTTGTGTCACTCCGTCAAAACTTGTACGACGGTTGAATGACTAGTGCGTGACGAGTGTGTCGAGGCGAACGAGATCAGCGACCGAGTCGACGACGATGTCGGCGCCGCTCGCGAACAAGCGAGGCCCGTCATCGGTACCCGTGAGCACACCGACGCACTGACCGACGCCAGCGCGGCGCCCGGCCTGCATGTCCGACGCTGTGTCGCCCACGACCAACATCGCCTGTACGGCACTTACCTGGGATCGCAACGCGCACACGAGCAGCATGTCCGGCGCAGGACGGCCACGACCCGCGTCGGCGGGTGATACCCGCAGGCTCACCAGATCAGACCAGCCCAAGATTTCGATCAGCGCCTCGCGGGTGGTAGGAGAAAAGCCGGTCGTGAGCGCCACGGCGATACCGCGATCCTTGAGCATCTCGATCGTCGCTCGCGCCCCAGGAACCTCGCTGACGCCGACGTCATTGGCAGCCGTCACGAAGTGGCGTTCGAACGCTTCGTTGGCATCATGCGCTCGTTCGTCAAAGAGCACGGTGAAGACCTCGATCTTCGACTGACCCATCGTCTCGATGACGTAGTCCACAGCCTTCGCCGCGTCATCACCCTCGACGCCGAGCTCTTCTATCGTGCGGCGAAACGCCTCCAGCACGAGGCCGCCGTCGTTGACCGTCGTTCCGGCCATGTCAAGACAGATCAGCTCGACCGTCATTGGAAGCTCTCCTCAGTGATCGCGGGGGCGAGGGTCATTCCCCGTCCACCCGCTCCGGTAACGGCACACACCCCGCGCGCGAACTCGCGCCGATAGTAGATCTCGTCGCTCGTCGGTTCGACCTGATGGTAGACCCCGCTCCAGCGACGCTCGATCGGTGGCAGCGCGTCACCGATCAACGCTCGCGCGGCCGCCACGATGAGATTCATCGGCGCGTCGTAGGTCTCAAAGAGACCAGGTGCATCCGCTTCGTGCGTGTCGCCGATGGTGAGTCCTCCGTGGAGGCGCTGCTGACAGAGCAGTTGAATCGCGTACTGGCTCGCTAGGGGCTCCTGCGGCACTAACAGCTCAGCGGCGTCAGCGCGAAAGCCGGGGTAGTAGCGAAAGGAGTCGCCATTGGCGACCGACGTCGTTAAGGCTCCCTCAAACGGTTCCGTTTCAGCCATGTTGAGTCGCACCCGACGTAGCGGCGCATGCTCGAAGAGCTCCGCGGCGAAGCCGCTCAGCGTGGCTCCTACGCAAATCCACACCTGGTCACCTTGGTGGTGCTCGCCGCGGTGGTCAATCGCTTCGTAGTCGGCGATTCCCACCAACTCGCGTCCGGGGTAGTACTCGTACCGACCGGTGCCAGCCATCCAGTCGCGGAGGGCGCCAAGCGCGACGCGCGATTCAACTGCGGCGTCACGGCCGCAGTAGAGGCCTGTCTCGAACTTTCCCGCGAGCGCAGGGTTGCGCTCCAGCACCTCGTCGTGGCTGAGCAGCTCGAACTCGCGCGCGACGGCGTCATCGCGCGCGACGGCTCGTTCGGCGACGAGCATCTCGTCGTCGTTGCTGAGCAACGTAAGGGAACCGTTGGCGCGAAAACCCACGCAGGGCACGGAGTCACTGATCTCCTGCCAGAGGGTTCGAGCGCGAAGGGCGAGTTCGAGTTCCGCGCCTTCGGCGCGACCACTCACCCAGATGAGCCCGAAGTTGCGAACGGTCGCGCCGTGCGGCACCAGATCGCGCTCGAGGTGCACGACGTGAGCGCCACGCGCGATCGCGAAGAGAGCGTGGGTAGTACCGAGAACCCCGCCGCCAACGACCACGGTTCGCTGGCCGTCGAGAGAGTGGTCATGGTCAGTGAACATCGCCTCACCATAAACGCACCACGTTGCCCTCGCGTGAACATTCGGTGTACGTCGCTGACCAGTGACCTACTCGAGACGACGCTCGACAAAGAAGGCACGGAGCAACTCTGCCGATTCCTCGGCGAGAACGTCGTAGGTGATGGAGACTTCGTGGAGCAACCGCGGATCACTGAGCAGGTTGTAGCGCGATCCGACGGCGCCTGCCTTCTCGTCACTCGCCCCGATGACGAGACGCGAGACGCGCGCGTTGAGCAGCGCCCCCGCGCACATGACGCACGGCTCGAGCGTGACGTAGGCGGTGACGTCGTCCATCCGCCAGCGGCCCCGCAACTGGGCCGCAGCCCTCAACGCGACGATCTCGGCGTGGGCCGTCGGGTCGTGGTCAACCTCACGTCGATTCTCACCGACGCTGAGCACCTCGCTTCCCGCGACCAATACGCAGCCAACGGGCACGTCGTCGTGGCCGCTCGCAACGCCTGCGGCGAGGAGGGCTTCGCGCATGAAAACTTCGTCATCCATGACGAGGAAGCGTAGGGCACCGTCATCAGCCAAAAGTCGGGAGCGACCTCGTTGGTAGACTCGCTGACGGAGGGGTGCGAGAGCGGCCGAATCGGGCAGTCTCGAAAACTGCTGTGTCTACGGGCACCGTGGGTTCAAATCCCACCTCCTCCGCCGGATGAAACGGGTGACTTCGGTCACCCGTTTCATCACTTCGTGACACCGCCAAAACGCCTCGGTAGGCTTGTGGTCCCACCACTTCCAGGAGATCGTCATGGTTTCGTCAGTCACTACTCCCGTTGGCACTGAGCGGAAGGTACTCACCGAGCTTCCCGGACCCAAGTCCCAAGAGCTGCATCGCCGCCGTGTGCAGGCCGTCAGCGCAGGACTGACGGTCGGCTTCCCGGTCTACATCGATCGCGCCGAGGGCGCCATTCTGCTCGACGTCGACGGCAATCAGCTGCTCGACCTCGGCTCGGGCATCGCCGTCACCGGGGTCGGCCACGCCGTGCCCGCCGTCGTGGATGCCGTGAGCGAACAGGTAGCGCGCTTTACCCACACATGTTTTATGGTGACGCCCTACGACAGCTACGTCGAAGTCTGCGAACAGCTGAACGAGCTGACTCCCGGCACGTACCACAAGACGTCCGCCCTCTTTAACTCGGGGGCTGAAGCGATTGAGAACGCCGTCAAGATCGCACGTCTTGCGACGGGCAAGAGCGCGATCATCGTCTTCGAGCACGCCTACCACGGGCGTACGAACTTGACGATGGCGCTCACCGCGAAGAACATGCCCTACAAGGACCGCTTCGGACCGTTCGCGCCCGAGGTCTACCGGGTGCCGATGAGCTACCCCTATCGCGACGGCTTGAGCGGCGAAGAGGCCGCTGCGCGTGCCATCAAGCTCATCGAGACCGACATCGGCGTCCACAACGTGGCGGCGCTCCTCATCGAGCCCATCCAGGGCGAGGGCGGATTCGTGGTGCCGGCTGAGGGCTTCTTGCCAGCGCTGTCAAAGTGGACGACTGACAATGGCGTGGTCTTCATCGCCGACGAGATCCAAAGCGGCTTCGGGCGCACCGGCGAATGGTTCGCGGTAAACCACGAAGGCGTTATTCCTGACCTCGTGGCGACCGCGAAGGGTCTGGCCGGTGGTATGCCGCTCGCGGGCGTCACCGGACGTGCCGAGCTGATGAATGCGGTCCACGAAGGCGGCCTCGGTGGAACCTACGGGGGCAATCCGGTGGCGGCCGCTGCTTCGCTCGCCGTCATCAGGACGATGAAAGAGCAGAACTTGCTCGAGCGCGCCAAGGTACTCGGCTCGACGATGCTCGACTCCCTGCACACGCTGGCTGCGGACGTCGCCATCATCGGTGACGTGCGCGGACGCGGGGCCATGATCGCCTTCGAGCTCGTCGAGCCCGGCACGACGACCCCGAACCCGGCGGCGGCCAAAGCGATCATTAGCTACTGCCAGCAGCGCGGCGTCATCGCCCTGGTGTGTGGCACCTACGGCAACGTCATTCGGCTGCTTCCGCCGCTGATCATCAGCGACGACCAGTTGGCTGACGGTCTGTCAGTGATCGCCGCAGCGGTTCGTTCGGTTCAGTAAGTCCGCGCTGTCGTCAAGGAGTTCATGAGTCAGGGTTTCGGTCACGTGCGCGTCCCGGCGCGAGTAGGCGCTCTCCTCACGCTGAGCGCTCTCGTGCTCGCGAGCTGCGGCACCGCAGCGGTCGTGGCGAAGGCTCATCTCGACGGCACGCCAGCCATCAGCTTTTCGGTGCCACTGTCGGAGATCTCGTGCACATTGAATGACGTCTGCGTCGCGGCGGGCAACGCGACCGACGGTGCGGGACCGACGTCGGTCGCAGAGTTCGCGTCGCCGAAAGGTCACTGGTTCAGCATCACCCTTCCTACGACGGCTCCGACATTATTGACGTCAGTGGCCTGCTCGGGCGCCCAATGTCTTCTCGGCGGCTCGCGCCCAGGGCGCGACCTGCTCTTCACGTTCGACACGCACGGCGACACCGTCATGAGCGCGGTGCCGCCGCCGGGTGGTATTGGGGTGAGCTCGCTCACCTGCAACGCCGCCACCTGCGCAATGATCGACACCTCGACGACAGGCGAGCCTCGATTCGCCCTGAGCGCAGATGACGGCGCGACATGGACGACCCCGGTGCCGCTCGCCTGGGCACAACGAGACGCCATCACTGCGTTCACGTGTGCGTCGGCGACGAACTGCGCCGTCGGGGTGCTCTCGCTCGGTCATGAGTTTTCGCTCTACGTGACCACCGACGCCGGGGCCACGTGGAGCGAGAGCGTGACGCCGAGCTCGTGGACGACACTCACGTCGTTGTCGTGCGCCGCGAACCGATGCGTAGGCCTGGCTCGTACGGACAACTCCTCGCTGCTCGTGCGCTCCAAGACGTTTACGCGAACGTGGACCAGTGCGACACTCGCGGAGCCCGCGAGTGGGTTGGCGTGCTTCACGTTCAACCGGTGTGTCGTCGTCGGCCAGCGTGCAAATAGCGATCCCTGGCTCGCCACCGTCGACGACAAGCGTTCGTCCAATGTCGATCTTCGCTACGTGCCGTCACCGCTGCTCGATGTCGCGTGCGGCACCAAGGTCTGCGCCGCGATCGGCGTGACGACACTCGTCAGCATCCCCGCGCACACGTAGCCCGAATTCTTCAGGGCGTCCCACTATGGGAGGCTGGAGGCGTGAGTGACACATCGCCGTTCGTAGTTCCCCCTGGGTGGTATCCCGATCCCTCGGGCGCTCGACAGTGGCGAGTCTGGAATGGGACCGCGTGGTCGGAGGTCACTCGCCCCTACGGCGAGCGCCCCAGCGTCTCCCCGTCTCGTCTTGCCGCGAGCTTTGAGCTGCTGCTCGCGCTGCGTCGGGTCCTCACGCTCGGCATCGTTGGGGTGTTGGGCGGGCTCGGCCTACTCGTGAGCGTGCTCTCCCATTGGCCCGGCACGGCTCACCCCGCACCTGAGTGGTTTGCCATTACGGCAGCGAGCGTCGCGGGAACCTTGTTGATCGTGGGCTCGGTCGCGTGCGCCTTTGGCGTGAAGGAGCTCGAGGGGCACTGGTCGCCCGAAGCGCTGATTCCCGGCGTCAACCTCTTCGTCGCGAGCGCGCTCGTGACGCGCCGTCTCGGAAGTCGAAGGATCTGGCGCATCCTGTCAGAGTTGTTCGTGCTCGCGATCTTCGTGGTCTCGTCAGGCAATGACTTGTGGCTCTGCATTGGCCCCGTGGTGGTCGCCTACATCGAGTCCACGTGGTTCAGTGCACTCATCGATCAGTTGAGTCGACCTTCATCGACTGACGACGAGCACGCCTTAGGCTAAATCGGGCACGACGGTGCACAATCGGAGGGGCGATGTACGAGTGGTCTAAAGAGCACGAAGCGATCATCGCGGTCATGCGGCGATTCGTCGATGAGGAAGTTCGTCCCCACCTCGATGAGCTGGAGCACCTCGGTGTTCCGCCCTACGGGGTCCTTCGCACGATGTTCGATACGTTCGGACTCAAGGACGCAGCGCGCGAACGCTTCGAGCGCTTGCTGGCGCGCAAGGTCGCCGGCGATGGCGCTGCCGAAGAGTCGCGTACCCGCGATCCGGCACTCACCATCATTCCCACGATCGAGCTCTCGCGCGTCAGCCCAGGACTGGTGACGAGCCTTGGCGTGTCGACAGGTCTTGCCGCAGGCACGATCAATCGGCTCGGTACGCCCGATCAGATGCGCCGATGGGCGCTTGACCTGATGACTCTCGACAAGGTCGGTGCGTGGGCGATCACCGAACCTGACTCGGGGTCCGATGCGCTCGGCGGCATGCGAACGAGCGCCGTGCGCGACGGCGACGAGTACGTGCTCAACGGGCAAAAGACGTGGATCACAAACGGACCGTACGCCGACACCATCGTGCTCTACGCGAAGCTCGATGATGAGAGTGGCCAGTCGGTCCGTGAGCGTCCCGTGCTCACCTTCGTGTTGGACGCGGCAATGGATGGCCTCGAGCGCTCGGCTCCCATGCGCAAGATGGGCCAGCACGCCTCGCCAACAGGCGACGTCTTCTTGCGCGACGTGCGCGCGGGACGCGACCGACTACTCGGCGAGAGCGAACACACCCAAGGTGGTGGGCGCCAGAGCGCGCGTGACAACTTCGTCGCCGAGCGCGCAGGGGTGGCGGCCATGGCACTCGGCATCATCGATGAGTGCCTTCGCTTGTCAATCGACTACGCAAAAAACCGCGTGCTCTGGAACACGCCGATCTCGGACTACCAGCTCATCCAGCTGAAGCTCGCCGAGATGGAAGTTGCCCGCGTCAACGTGCAAAATCTCGTATTCAGTCACATCGAGCAGTCACTCGCCGGCGCCACGCCGACATTTGCCGAAGCGTCGGCAATGAAGCTGTACTCCGCCCAGGCCGCGTGTCGCGTTGCCGACGAGGCCATTCAGATCATGGGTGGCAACGGCTACATCGCCGAGTACCGTGTCGAGCAGCTGAGTCGCGATGCGAGAGTGTTACGAATCTACGCGGGCACCGATGAGATGCAGGTCGTGGCGATCGCGAAGGACCTCACTCGTTCGTGAGCGCCGCGCGCAGGCGCTCGGCGACGCCGGTCCAACCTTTGTAGACCTGGGCCTCCACCGGCGCCGTCTCCAGGCCGTTTAAGAGCGCCGGGACGAACTGTGAGTCACTCACACGCAGCGATGCTGCGGATGTGACGTATGTGCGGATCGTAAAGACAATCGCGTTGGTGCGTTGGAGCTGGCGAAGCGTCTGGCGCTCGACGCGAAAGTACCAATCGTCGAGCTCGCCGCTTGGTGAAACGCGCGCACGGTTGGGTTGATGCAAATCAGGGTGATCGAGCAGCGTCCAGTTGAGGCGCCAGTATGAGCGATCGGGTCGCAGTCGATCGAAGAAAGAGTTGGTGGGCGTTGAGAGCTGACTGTCGTAACCCGGAACGGGAGCGTGGATCTCGTCCAACGTCGTGTCGATCTTGGTGGTGAGATCCCAACGCGACGGAAAGCATACGCATGCCGCTCGAAGTCGCCACGCGTCCTCGCGTATCAGCACACAGAAGTCCTCTTGCACAAGACGACTCGCCTGGACGATCGGATGCTCACTCGAGTCCGTCATGGTTTCGACAAGCGGGTGGTAGGAGACGAGAAATGCCTTCACCTCGTCGAGAAGCTCACGGCTCGCCGCGTCACCCTCGGGCTCGGTTGCGACGACGACGTCGTAACGGCTCGCGAGCAGCTCGTGCTTCAGCGCGAGTTCCTCGTCGCGACGTTCATCGATCTCGAGCCACGTGGCGAGATTGAGGGGGCGCATCCCCATCGCCAGGCGCCAACCTTGCGGGTCAATCGGCACGTACGGAAACGCCGTCACCTCAGCGATCTCGATGACGTCGCACGACAAAGAAGTAGAAGGTGAGCGCCGCGAGCGGCACCACAATGACCACGATGCGACCTTCCGGCAACACCGCACCGCGATGGACGCTCGTTGCCTGCACGGCCAGCGTGAGGGACTCGAGCGCAGCATTCATGAGGGAGCTCCACCGATCTAATCTCGCACGTCACCCGAGCGCGACGCTCCCCCGTTTACTCAATTTATTCCAAAGGGGCAGCGCCTGTCAGAAACCGGACATCTAAAGGTATTATGCGATATGCCTAGAAGCCAGCGCACACGCAGTGCGCGCGCTATCGCAAACGACACGGCGATACGCGACGCGGCGATCAGTGAGGTACTGCGGGTTGGCGTCGACCACGTGTCCCTTCGCGACGTGGGCCACCAAGCAGGTCTCACCCACGGGGCTACCTACGCTCGCTACGAGGACGTCGACGAGCTACTCGTGGACATCTGGAACTCGGTCCTGTGCGAACGCGCGACCAACATCTTCGAGTTGGCCATGACCGCTGCGCAGGCGCCAAGCGCCAAGTCCGTTGGAGCGATGTTCGACGCCATCCGTGACTCCCAGCCCGCCGACTCGGCCAGCATCCAGGTGCTCCTCACCGCTCGTCGCATTCCCATTCTCCATGAAGAGGTCGAGCCGTTCATACAGAGGTACCTCGAGCCGGTCGGCTTCACCTCCGAGCAGGAGAGCGCCGTGTTCACGCGCGGACTCACGCTCTTCGCGATGGCGATGATCCAGATCTTTGCGACCTCTCAGTTCGGCGGGGACCGCGAATACGAGACAGTGCTCGAGAAGTTACTCATCGAAACGCTCGAAACTGACCCCGCTGACGTGACGCCGGTTCAGATCAGCGAGCCCGACGATCGAATCATCCTCGCGCCAAACGATGAGCTGAAGTCGCAGCTGGCCTACGCGACGTTCGGTGTTGTAGGAAAGAGTGGCTACACGCGCGCGACGATCTCGCGCATTGCGCGACGCGCCAACTGCTCGCCGGGCGCGATCTACAAGCTCTACCCCTCCAAGGAAGACCTGGTCATCTCGGCGTTCCATCAGCTCATGCGGGCGAGATGGATGAGCGTTTCGAACTTCGTCAACATCTTGGAAGAAGGCTCTCTCACGCAGCTGCTCTATTCGACAGCGAGTGAGCAGAACGCGGTACGCCAGCACTTCACGCTCGAGACGGCACTCGCTTCTGCGCACAGCGACAAGCTGCGCAACGCGGTCTTGGGTCAGGTGCTCGAGCTCGAAGCGATCGTGCCGCTGCTCAACAACATCACCGACGACGAGAAGAACCGCCTCCGCTTTCTCATACGTTCGCTTGTCTTCGCCACGGTCGGCGTGTCCTTCTTGTCGACCGTTACCGGACGAACGCACACGGTCGACTTCAATCAGTTCGCCGAGCCCTTCCGTCGTGCGCTGCTGCGCGACGGAGTACCGACGTGGAGCGAAATGTGCCAGCAGATCTTGGAGCTCGTGAACGAGCGGGGCTTCTAGCTCGTTGGGGCTTGTGGCGCCGCTCCCGCGAGCGACTCGAGCTGCGCCAAGATCGAAGTGATGACCTCGTCCTGGGCGAGCAGGTGCTTTTGGATCTCCTCTGACTCCTTGAGGACCGCTTCTGCGTCCTTGAAGGTTTCCTCGGCGCGCTTGTCCGAGGCCACGGCTTGGATGTTCTGACCCACGATGATGATGGGCAGCAGTACTAGCTGCAAGAAGCTGCTCGAGAGCCACACGATGATGAAGTACGTACCTTGCTTGATGGCGTCGGGGAGCGCGAAGAGCGCGAGAATGGTGAAGACGTACGCGCACCACATGGTGCCGACCACTAGCGTCACCCGCAAGCCGAAGCGCGCGTTCAACTTGGCGAAGAACGAGTCACTCTTGGGCTTGCGAAAGTCCTCGGTCGTTTTCGCACGTCCGGCTCGGGCTAGTTCGCTCGCACGCGGATGCCGGATGTACTCGTAGATTTTTGACATGTCCGGATTCTCACACGTCGTGATGAGATCCTAGAGGATCACGTCAAATCAACTTTTCATCAGGTCTGGAGACGTCTCCATGCCGGCGCGCCACGTCGACCGAGCGATGATCTTGGTCATGTCCGCGCGATCCTTGTAGCGAAGCGCGATGTCGCGTGCCTCTTCGAGCAGTCCCTCGGAGAGCTTCGTCGGATGCAAGCCAAGCCCGAGGAACTTCTCTCGACTCACGTTGAGCTCATTTTCCACGGCCTCGCGGCGCGGGTTCGGCAGATACGCGACTTCGGCACCCGTCAATCTCGAGATCAGTTCGGCAAGCTCGCGCACGCGGTGGACTTCAGTCACCTGGTTGAACACCTTCGGCTTATCCCCACGTTCGGGCGGATTCTCCAAGGCGATCTGAATGCAGCGCACGGTGTCGCGAAGGTGGATGAATGCGCGAGTCTGGCCGCCGGTGCCGTGTACGGTCAGCGGGTGGCCAATAGCGGCCTGCATCAAGAAACGATTGAGCACCGTCCCGTAGTCACCGTCATAGTCGAAGCGATTGATGAGCCGCTCGTCGATCGCCGTCTGCGGTGTTTGGGTGCCCCACACGATGCCCTGGTGAAGGTCCGTGATGCGAATCTGGTCATTGGCGCAGTAGAAGGCGAAGAGCAACTGGTCGAGCGTCTTGGTCATGTGATAGACCGAGCCCGGATTCGCCGGGTGAAGGATCTCTCGTTCGATCTCGCCGTCGGGCGTGGGCACCTTCACCGTCAGGTACCCCTCAGGGATGGGCGCCGTACCGGACCAGCCATAGCCGTAGACTCCCATCGTGCCAAGGTGCACCAGTGCGATGTCAAGACCCGTGGTCGCGATCGCGACGAGCACGTTGTGGGTCGAGCGCACGTTGTTGTCAACGGTGTAGCGCTTGGACGCTTCATTGCGCATGGAGTAGGGCGCAGCGCGCTGCTCGCCGAAGTGCACGATGGCGTCAGGGCGCTTCTCTACGAGCAGCGCCTGAAGGCGGTCGTACTCAGTGGCAAGGTCCAGGTGAACGAAATCGATCTCATTGCCCGTGAGCTCGCGCCAGACTCGGATCCGCTCGCCGATCGGCCGGATAGGAGTGAGCGACTCGACTTCCAGCTCAATGTCGATTTCGCGACGACTGAGATTGTCAACGATGGTGACGTCGTGTCCAAGATCTGAGAGGTGCAATGACGTGGGCCAGCCACAGAATCCGTCACCGCCAAGTACCAGAACCTTCATGAAATCTCCTAATGCATTTTTATCTACGACGGCTGACCAATCAGCACAACCGTCCGGGAAAGTGGATTGGCGTCCCTCAACACTACCAATGAATATTGAGCCACCCTTTGTTCAAACGTCCCCTTGTGCATCACGCGAACTCGTCTCGCGAAGCACGAATCCTCGTCGGTCTCGTTTGCGGTAACCATCGCAGCACGATTCTTGCGGGCTTCCCTCACCTCTCTTTCTTGCCCAACCTACTATTTCTATTGATTTAATATTAATACGCGTCATCTATCGCGTAATGGACCATCGACAAGGCATTTCGCCGACGCGGCATGGGCGGGCGAGATTCTTCGAATAACCGAATCCTCATGGAACTGAGCCACGCGGTGCTTGGCAACTCCGAGGGGGTTCCACGGGATTAACTGCTCTTCGATTCCTCAACATGTGAGACTTGCAAAAATATTCGAGCCGGGGAACCAATGAACTTTACGACCGCAGTACGAACGTGTTTCCAGAAGTACGCCGTCTTTACCGGGACCGCGTCCAGGCCTGAATACTGGTGGTTCTTTCTCTTTTATTTCGTGATCGACGTGGCACTGTATGCCACTGGTCTCTTGTTGATTCGTTCACTTGTCGCACTGGTGATGTTCCTGCCGTCGCTCGCGGTTGGCGTTCGTCGCATGCATGACGCCGGCCGCTCCGGATGGTGGATCTTGACGACGCTCATTCCGCCGTGGGGCATCTATCTTCTCTGCACGCGAAGCAAGACGGACAACAACCCGTACGCGGGCGGCTACACGCTGAGCGACGCCAACGTCTCGTCGACGTCGAGCCGGTGCGAAAACTGCGGAAAGATGCGCCTACCTGGCCAGACGTACTGCGTCGGCTGCGGCACCAAGTTCCCCGACGCGTAGAGCCGAACGGCGAGTGCGCCAGCGCTGCTCGGGCTGCTCTTCGCCTACAGACCTGTGAGCTGGCTCACACTGCTGATGGGCGTTACTTGACTGGCCGGCGGTACCGTCACATCGACGGGCTGGCCATAACCGGTGATCGTTTCGGCCGACGTTACGTTCACCGCCGTACCGGCCACGGTGCTGCTGACCCTCGCGCTGACGTAGCCGAGTCGTCCCGCGCCGTCAATATCGACCGTTTCGACGATCGTGCCGATGGTGTCCTTCGAGGCAACTGCTGCCAGCCACGATGGCAGCTTCGACGTTGCCGAAGTCACCAGATGCTGTGCTTGAGAGCCGTCGATCGTCACCGTGTATTGCGTCATGGTCTGACCATTCTCGCTGACTGAGCCGTCGTTGGTTACCTCCGCACCTTCTGAGGCCAGCAGCGAGAGCCCAGAGAGGGGACTCTGTGCGACGCCGAGCGACGCGCTGCTTGAGTTGTTGACCGAAATCGAGATCCACGGCGTTGACACGAGTCCTGACAACGCATCGCCCAAATTCAAGTAGACGCTGCCGCCCGAATAGACCGTGCGGATGGTGCCGGCGCTCGCCAGCGGTCCGCTGTAATTCAAGGTCACCCCGCATAGAGCGCTCGAAAGATCGCATTCGCCGCTGCCGTTGACCGCCACCGTCGTAGCGGCCGCACTCACGCTCTCACTCAAGCTGAACGCCACCGAATTCGTCGCGAGCGTCGAGACCAGAGCCTTGCGAACGATGACAGCCGCACCGGCCGAAGGTGTCTTCGAGCTCGTTGCCGCGATCGCCGCACCCGTGATCGCGACGACCAGAAGGACGCCTGCCACCGCAATGTCGAGCGTGCGGCGACGGCGAGGACGATGCGGCGCGGCGTCGACCGCGCCCGATTCCTCGTTTGCACTTGAGTCGTTCATGCCGACGCTCCTTGAACGCTTATGGCACAGGGTACTGCTCACGGTTTGTGAAACATCAATACTAAACCGCAATATCCCCAATTCGAGCACCAAACCATCGCGTCAATCGAGACTGGCGAAGCGCTCTGAATCGAGCAGCAGCGTGGATCCTGGCGAGAATTGTCGCTGTCGCCCTCGTAGCATGCCGCTATGCGTCGTGTGCCGCCGAGGGCGCGCCCAATTGGTGGCCCTCGAGCGACCCCATGGCTCCGCGGGTGGGTGGTGTCGCTCACACTCCTCGCGGTGTGCGGAGGACTCACGTGGCCGTCTACTTCGTCTGCGACAGGCAATCCCTCACCCGCCGAAGTGGCGATGGTGTCGACCGCTCGGTACGGATCGGTGCTCGTGGTGGGCAACGGTCCCCTGCGCGGATTCCCGCTCTATATCTTCAGTGGCGACGCCGACGGAAGGATCCGCTGCGGGACGACCCTCGCTTCGGGATACGACCTTGGGCCAAACACCAACGTGCCGCTTTCGTGCACCGGACCTGAAAGCGATCTACTGAACGCCGTGAAATCCGACGACTGGCCCGCTTTCACAACGAAGGGCGCACCCATTGCCGGAACGGGTGTCAGCCCCCATCTGCTCGGCACCGTGAAGCGTCGCGGCATAGGCGACCAGGTAACTTACGCAGGACACCCGCTCTACCTCTTCGACCCGGTTTCCAAGCCCTTTTATCCCCAGGGCGAGGGGTACATGGAAACGGTGAAACCGCTCGCGCCCTGGCACGGCTACTGGTTCCTTGCGTCGTCGATCAACGGGGAGCCCGCCCCCGGCACGGTCGCGATCGAAACGGGAGTACTCCCGAACGGTAAAAGTGCCATCGCTGTAGAGGTCGACGAGAACGTCAACCCCATCGCCGCGACCGTCTACGCCTTCAGTCGGGATCGTCCGAACACGTCGATGTGTTCGAACACGTGTGCTCTGACCTGGGTACCTGTGCTCACGTTGGGCGAGCCTCATATCGCGAGCAACATCCCCAAGGGCGCCGTCGGCGTCATGCGACGGGCCAACGGCACCGAGCAGGTCACCTTTAAGGGAGCTCCGCTCTACTTCTACGCAAAGGAGAAGGTCCTCCTGACACCAGACGGCGGGCTGAAGGGATCGGGCACCGCTGGTAATGGCGAAGGGGTAAAAGGTCCAAGCGGAGGGACGTTTGGCTGGATCGCGATCGCACCCACCGCGCTGCCCGCAAACTAAGACGATCTAGATGTCGCCGATCGAGAAACGGTGACACCGATAGCACGTCACATCTCGCGTGGTCGACTCGCCAGGCTTCATCCCACAGAGCGTCGAGCTCTGGTTCTGCGAGCTCTGCAGGTGCACGTCCTGATCGACGTCGTTCTGAGCGGTCACCCGCGTATAGCGCTCCATCAGCCCGACTGTACTCATCTCGAGACGGTCGAAGTAGGGATGATGGCTGGTTCGTTGGCGCCGGTGGCGAAACGCGCGAAAACCGCGCGAGTCGATTAGGCGAGTCTTTGCGACTTTTGTGGCGCTTTTCGCTCCCTGCCTCGCACCTTGACGTTGGGCGCACACTGAACGTCATGCCCGTCAGCCGGGAGGAGGAGCGGGTCCCCATTTCTGGTTCATTTCGACCAGCACCGCGTTAGGCCGCACGTGCTTCGCCGGGCTTGCGCTCACCGTCTGGGTGACTGCATCACGCCAACGAACGGTCGCTATAAATGGTTCAACGTCGCATCTCGTCGAGAAGCGAGGAGTCGTATTGCGGTGAACACAGAGCCCGGCGCAGATCTGTCCAATGTCGACTTCCGCGAGGTCGATCTTTCGCGCTTGAATCTTTGTGGCTGCAACCTGATGCGGGCCAATCTCTCCAACGCCAATCTGGCCGACACGAACCTGTCGCGCGCAAAGCTCACCAGCGCCAACCTGTTCGTCGCGAATCTCGATTGCGCCAATCTTGCAAACGCGAGCCTCGCCAATGCCGTGCTCGCCAACGCGACCTTGACCAACGCCAATCTTCCTGGAGCCAACCTCGCAGGAACAAACCTCACCTTCGCCGATCTGTCGAACGCGAATCTCGCCAACGCCACGCTCACCCGATCGACCATCGTCCGCGTCAATCTCAGTGGCGCCAACATGGTGAACGCGCAGTTGGACGACACGACGATCACCAAGTCGCACCTCAAAGGCACAAATCTTGGGGGCGCGAATCTCTCGCGCGCGGTGTTGTGCGACAGCAACCTCGACCACGCCACTCTCGCCAATGCAACGCTGGACGGCGTCGTCTCCGGTCGCATAATCGGGACGCCTTCTTCACTACCCATCGGCTGGCGACTGATCGACGGATACCTCGTGGGTCCCCACGCCAACCTCGCCAAAGCGCACTTCGCGGGGGCCAATCTCAATGGCGCCAACCTCCTCGAAACGTGCGCCATCGGAGCGAACTTCTCGAACGCGAATCTTGCGAATGCCTTCATGCGCCGCGCCAATCTCGTCAACGCCAATCTCGCGGGCGCGAATCTGAAGGGCGCTGACCTCGTGGGCGTAGTCTCCGGAGGCATCACGGGCACGCCCACGGCGTTGCCGCACGGGTGGTCGCTCGTCTTCGGCTACCTCGTCGGTCCCCACGCGAACCTCGAGAAGACCGACCTTTCCTGGACGTACTTCCCTGGAGCGAGTCTCGCAAGCTCGACGCTCGCACACGCCAACCTGGTGGGCGCCAATCTTTCGGGCGTCGACCTGAGCGACGCCGATCTCACCGGGGCGATGCTGACCCGCGTTGACTTCACGGACTCGACACTGTCGGGCTCCACGCTCGCGCGGGCACACTGCTCCGGCGCCAACTTCACGGCAGCGTCACTCGCGAACGCCGACCTCAGCGAGGCGGAGTTGAGCAACGCGATCCTTGACGGCTGTGATCTCGAGGGTGCAATCCTGACTGACGCAGACATCGCGTCGGCTACGTCGAGAGCCATCACGGGCGTTCCCGCAGCTCTGCCGATCGATTGGACACTGATCGATGGCTATCTGGTGGGACCGGGTAGCAACCTCGCCGGTGCCAAGCTTGTCGACGCAAACTTTCGCGGATTGAATCTCGCTGGCACCAACCTGGCGAGAGCCGATCTGACGAACGCAATCTTCACAAACGCCAATCTCGACGGCGCCATCTTCGATGAGGCAACACTGACCGGTGTCGCCTCAGGAGCGGTGAAGGGAGTCCCCGCTTCGCTGCCACCAGAGTGGGTGCTCATCGACGGCTATCTCATCGGTCCCGAAGCAAGCCTCCCCTACGCCAATCTCATGGGAGCCAAGCTCGCCGGTGTCAACCTCACCAAGGCCCGGCTCACGAGAGCCAACCTGATCGGAGCGGACCTGACGAGCGCCAACCTCTCAGAATCCGAACTGACGGGCGTCAGCCTCACGAACGCGACCCTCACGGGTGTCAGCTCTCGATCGATATTGGGCACGCCCGCGGCGCTGCCGGCAAACTGGCTGCTGATTGATGGAGCGCTCGTCGAGCACTCGCCGAGTAAATGCGCCCGCATCTAGCGCAGACCTCTCGAGCCGCCAACGGGTCATGTCGTCGCGTGGTGTTACTGACGAACCTCTGCCATGAACGCATTGAACGCAGGCTGCCACTGCTCGATCCAAATCTTGTCGACCGCGGGCGGCATCGCAGCCCGAAGGGCAACGCGTTGCTCTTGAGTGAGTTGCTCAAAGACGAGTCCGAGCGCGAGCCACGGCTTGTCGGCACGAAACGTCTGCAGGGCATGCCCTGGAAGTCGTCCCCACTCCTCGGGGCTTAACCAGATCGAGCAAAGCGGCACAACCGTCATCTCCTCGTCCGCCAGATGTGGCCGCAGCGTCTGATCGATGGAGGCCATGGCGTCCACGACGGCCTTCGCCCCTTCGGGTGAAGGAGACGTGCGCCAGGCGGCAACAACCGACCGACCCGCGTCCATTGGTTCATCGAGCAGCCTGTGCTGGCGATTGACGCGTTGGATTTCGGCGTCGTGATCTCTGCACCGCTCTTCCAGCAGCGGATAGATCAGTTCGTCCTCTCCGCTGTGATGCACGTGTACAAACTCGAGCAGGTTCTCGTAGAACGAGCCAACTGCTTCGACCCGAATCGAGTCATCACCGGCGCGAGCGACGTAGGTCGGGGCCGCACCGAGGGACTCGAGCAGCGCCCGGTGAACGGCGAACATGTCTGAGGTATCGGTGTTGTAGTTGCCAGGGCTTGACGTCAGGGCCACCCGCTCTTTGCTCAATGAGTCAGGACCCGCGCCGAGCCCTCCCAGTGTCTAATGCAGCGAGTCACCGTTGTCAACGGCCGCACTGTCCACTCAGGGTAACCAATCGATTGAGTGCCGGCCACAACAACGATGGCGGTCGGTGACCGAAGCCACCGACCGCCACCTCCCCACAACTACGAGGTGCGAACGCTTACGACCCGGTGTAACCACCGCTCGCCAGGCCAATGATGCTCGCGTCGTACGAGGCGTACGCGAGGGCAACGTTGGCGTTGAGAATGGCACGGTTCTCCGAGACAAACGTCGACGTGTTCTGTGGGAACCCTTGTGGGGTCTGAGCCAGCACGACGTCCTCCACGGTCACGATCCTCGTTGACCAGTTGGAGATGCGCGCCACGTAGTTATCGAAGTGGTTCAGCGCGTTCTGGTAACCGACTGAGCCCGCGAGTGACGCGACCTCTGATTGGAGCGTTGACTCGTTGCCCTCCATGGTGGTCACCTGACTTGCCACCACGGACGCTTCGATCGACTCGAAGACCTCCGGCGACATGACGGCATAGACGCGGTTGTCCCTCAGCATCGCCTGGCGATCTGCGTTGAGGTCGGCCCACGTGGTGTCCGTCGGAACCTTGGCGATGAGCGCGTTGATGCTCGTCTCCTCAGTTGACAGGCGCGCCTGGAGTGTTAATGAGGCAGTGGTGCTGAGCAACGTCCCAGCAGTGACGTCTGAGGCAAGGTGCTGCAGCCGCGTGACGCGACCTGCGAGCTGGCCCTCGAGCGTCTTTTGCGCCGCCAAGAAGCTGGCGCTTGGAGTGGTGGTGGTCGTACTTGCGTACGCACCGACCGAAATGGTGATGGCCATGACAGCGCCCAGTGCAGCCGCCACAACCGATCTGCTCGTTACGTTTTTCATATGTCCTCCCTTGGACTCTCCTCAGAGTAGGAAGCGACTATGTGAGAGCGATGTGAGAGCGCTGTCGGATTGCTGAGACCTGCTTTCGAATTTGATGTGAAGAACTACGGCGTCACTGTCAGCGAGTGGAACGACCTCCGAACGGGCGTCGCCTACTCACGTCGGTGCCCGCGATGAGACGAAGTGGCTCAGTGAACTGAGAGCGCCGCGCTCCAAGAAGGAATCACGTCGCTCACGGGAATGGCGAACACGTCGTGCAACAGTCCGCCGTACACGCTGCGGAAGTCTGTCGTCACCTGGAGGTTCCCGTTGGCGTCGAGATTGTTGAGGGGCGGGTACTCGCCGTATAGACCACCTTTGACCGTGTTGCCGATGAGCATCACCGGTGCCGACGTGCCGTGGTCAGTGCCGTCACTCGCGTTCGACATCACTCGGCGACCAAACTCCGAATAGATCATCACTGTCACGTCGCTGGCACGACTACCGCCGCTGATGCTCGTCATGAAAGCGCCGACCGCCGCGTCAACTTCCGCCAAAAGAGCATTCTGATCGAGCTGTTCGCCGGTGTGCGTGTCAAAGGAACTCAAGTTCACTTCCCACACGCGCGCGGGCACGTTGGCGTTGATCAGTATCGCAGCAAGCGCCAGTTGCTGGCTGAGCGTGGAGGAACCCGGCAAGGTCGCGGGCATCAGCGGCCCAACTACTTTGGCCGTCGCGTACAGGTCCGTGATGGAGGTCGCGGCGGCTGCTTCGAGGGCGACATCGCTCGACGACGGGGTTCCCATTCGAGGCAGGAGCGATGCTACGGCGCCCCACGGGAGTTGAATGCCGCCCGTGTCGATCATCGACGCGACGCTCTTGTTCCCGATCATGGACGGTGGCACGGTCGATCCGATGCCGATGGCGTTGAATGCGCTGTGGGGCTGCATGTCGAGCCATCGCCCAATCCACCCCGTGGTGTCGTCACCCGATGATTGACGCGGTCTGCCAGATGGCCATCGAGGAAAAGTGCGAAAGGCTGGGGTTGGGGTAGCTCACTCCTTGAACGATGGCGACTTTGTTCTGGCCGTACAACGTGTTGATCGACGGAAGGGAGGAATTGAACGCCAGGTCACTCAGTGAAGGGGAGCAGTTGCGAGGACGAGAGCGCGATGTTGGAACGAGCGCTCTGGTAGGTGGGGTCGGTGAAGGGAACCACCGTGTTGAGCCCGTCGTTGCCACCGTAGAGCGTCACGAGCACAAGAATCGGTGTGTTAGCCGGTAGCGGCGAGGAAGTCGCCGCGCTTGCAAGATCCTCGAGCGACAACTGCGTCGCCAGCGCCGCGAACGCGCTGGCCCCGGTCCACTGCAGAAAGCGCCGACGATCGAACTCACACTTAATCATGCGCTCACCACGTATTCAGGAGACACCAGCGCCGCGATGGCGAGCTCGGAGGGCGAGCCGGTCGCCGACGAGAGGACGCTTCCCGTTCGCCTCGACCATTCGGGCCACGCCCAGCCAGTCAGCACAGGCCTGGACCATCTTCGACTTCGGCACGGAGAGGGGCGAGAGATCACCAGCGTTCACGATGCTCTGGGCCAACTCAAATCGATACTGGAACGCCACACCGCTCAGCCACGCTTGCCCGTACGGCCACCCGCCCACGTTCGGAGGGTTAAGCGGTATCTGTCCCATCTGTGAGAGCCACCACTGGGTGTTGCTCACGCTCAATGACGACGGGCGAACGCTCAGCGCTCGACATGCTCCGACGAACCACTCGACGGGGGACTTCACGAGGGAGTTCTTGGGATTGGTCCAGGCGGAGGAGCCAACGAGCGCACTCACGAGGAACGAGATGTCGCGGCCCGCGAAGCTGGCGGCAAGGGAAGCGGGTGGGGTGCTCGACCCGGAGACGAAGCGGAACCAGAGGCGATCCGTGATGAACTTGGCATTTTCGCGCTTCGAGACGAGCAGCGACGCCAGCGTCTCAGCATTGAACTCGGCCGTCGTTCCGAGGATCGTGACGGGCTTGGAGTAGTGCTGCGTCGGGTTGAAGGTGACCTCGCCCGTGTAAATGTTCGTCGAGTAACCAGTGAGAGCGCGGGCCGCGGCGGTGACGTCATGCTGGGTGAACTTGTTCACCCCAAGCGTCATCAGTTCCATCAACTCCCTCGCCAGGTTCTCGTTCGGCGACGTGACGTAGTTCTCCTCGTTGTCGAGCCAGTAGTTGAGCGCACCGTCCACGACCATTGCCTTGGTCATGTCCTCGAAGTTCGCCAACGCGAACTTCCGCAGTGTGTTGTTCTGCTTTTGCATGGGAACCGGATAGATCACCTTCGAGAGCGCCGTGGCCCAGTGCCCGTGCCAGAACCACGTCATGCGTTCGGTCAACGGATAGTCAGCGAGGTACATGCGATCCATCCACCAGGTCACGAGTTCTTGCTGGCCAGCGACGATTTCATTCCAGAACGCAGTGCTTGCCGCGTTATTTCCGGATGGAAAGTTACCGAGGATCGGCAGGTTCGGCGCAACGAGTGACGCAACCCCGAGATCAACGATGCTCTGTTCGAGCACGGTTGATTTGGTGGCCGCCACGCCGCGCCGCAGCAAATCTACGTACTCGCCCGGCTTCGGACCGAAGTTGAATCGGTGCACCAAACGGGACGTGGCGAGGCGCTGCGCATACGTCACGGTTGGGCTCACCCCAGAAAGGTACTGTAGCCAGCTACCCGCTTTGGGTGAATATTCTTACGACAACGCAATCTCTTCAACTCTTCTACGCCATGCCAGTCGCGGATCAGGAACGGGATCAGGGACTTCTGCCACGGACGATTGCGCGGTCCCGCGAGCGCATCCCAGACGATTCACAGGATTGGAATCCACCTGACGTTGAACGCCCTACGGCCTGAAGGCGCACCCGTCCCAGTACGCCACGAGGTGGCGCCGCACTCGTCCACGAGTATCGATGACCAGCTCGCGCGGTTCTCCGAGCGGGCCCGCTAAGAAACGTACGTCGACGCTGCCGCCACCTCCCGCACGGAAGTGCTCTGCGTCCTTCGGCGCGCTGGCGTCGATGTCAAGAAGGGTCAACGTTCCAGCCGAACAGCATCGATGCGAGTGCGCGCGCACGTAGGCCACACCACCGTGGCCGGCGAGGTAGTCCCGCGCCGAGTCCGATACGACAACGTCCATGTCGCCACTGTATGACGGCTGAGGCGGTGAAAGACCGCCGTCGTTTTGACGAATCGTCGTGGATGTTTGAACCCCGGCGGCCAGCTCTGTAGACATACCTCTCAGCGAGAAGCATCACTATGGTGAGTGGCCATGACAGAGAGTCAGTTCCGTGTCCGTGCGTCGCGCTGGCTGTCAGGTCGCAAAGGGGAACGAGTTCTGCGCAACGTCTACGCGACCCTCCGGAGTCGTGTTCCCGATCGCCTGTTATCAGAAGGTGAACAGCAAGCGCGCCAATACGATCGCGATACCATCCGAATCGCGAAGTCCGCAATGGCGAACGACTCGGCATTCGTCGATGCCGGTGCGCACGCGGGGACGATACTCAAGCATCTGGTACGGATTGCTCCTCGCGGGCGTGGTTTCGCCTTTGAGCCGATCCCATCGCTGAGCCGGGGGCTGCGAGTCAAGTTCCCTGGGGTTGTCGTGCAAGAGGTGGCGCTGAGCGACTACGAAGGCACGGCTGCCTTTCACATTTTGACCGACGATCCAGCACGCAGCAGTCTCGTAGATCGCCCCAATTGGGAACAGGGCAAAACCGTGGAGCAACTGATAGTCACCGTCAAGCGCCTCGATGATTGCGTCTCGCCGGACGTGCACATCGCGTTCCTCAAAGTGGACGTCGAGGGGGCGGAGTTGGCAGTGTTCCGAGGAGCTCGCCGGATCCTGGCCAAGGACAGACCTGTGGTCGTTTTCGAGTGCACGGATCAGGACCTGCCCGCGGTCGCTTCGTTCCTCAAGTCTCTCGGATTGGAAACCTCGTTCTTGTCGCGCTTCCCCAATGGCACCACAGAAGAAACCCTGGAATTGAACCCGGGGAGTGGCGAGTACTGCTTCGCTGCGGGTCCGAGTCGTTCACTGTCTCCACCCCCAGGCAGTTCGACTTGACATCACCTACGATTCCCTCAGTACCACAAGCTCCAGCTCTGGGCGGCGGCAAACAGGATCGATCCCGTGACAAGGACGGAGAATGCCGCAAGAAGCGAGACGATGCAGGCAAGCCACGGCGAAGCCCTGGCTCTCGATCAAACCGTTCTGATGCAATGTTGGGTTGGGACCAATGGACGACAGTTCGATTCAGAGAATCCAAGGCGCGAGAGATGCTTATCGAAATTCATTAAACGGTGAACAGTTCCCCGCGTTGCTCTCAACTGCTTCTGGCGATCCCGTTCCAGGTGGCTTCGGCCGCCGCGGGGTCGTCGGAGACATACGAGTGGCCGTTGTAGTCCACCGCGACGCACAACGCAATGGACTCGCAGGAAACGGCGGTGAGCGTCGGCGAATACTTGCTCGTAATCGCCGCAGGCGTGCTCCAGGTGGGCGTCGCGGCGGTCGGGTCCTGCGAGACGAGGACGTCGCCGGCCGAGTCGACGGCAACGCATAGCGACGTGGAGGGGCAGGAGACCCCGTAGATGGCGTTTGCCCCATCAACGTCGGCGGGTGCGCTCCAGACGGGAGTGGCCGAAGTCGGGTCGTGGGAGATGATGACGTTGCCGACAACGTCGACAGCAACGCACAATGATGCTGACGGGCATGAGATGGAGTAGATCTCGTTAGTCCCATCGATGTCGGCGGGTGCGCTCCAGGTGGGCGTCGCGGCGGTCGGATCGTGGGAGATGACGACATTGCCGGCCCCGTCGACTGCCGCGCACAAACGGCTTGACGGGCAGGAGATGGCTTCGAGCGGGACCGTCCCATCCACGTCAGCCGGCGCGGTCCAGATGGGCGTCGCCGCTCCCGGATCGTACGAGATTACCGCATTACCGTCGGCGTCAACCGCCACGCAGAGCGAGGTCGAGGGGCAGGAGATGGAGTAGATCGAGTTCGTCCCGTCGATGCTGATCGGCGCGCTCCAGGTCGGTGTGCCCGAGGCAGGGTCGCGGGAGACGAGGACGTTGCCGCTTGAGTCGACGGCAACGCATAGTGACGTGGACGGGCAGGAGACCCCCCAGATCACGTTCGTCCCGTCGACGTCGGTGGGGGCGCTCCAGGTGGGTGTCGCTGCTCCCGGGTCGTCGGAGATGACGACGTTGCCGAATTCGTCGACGGCAACGCAGAGCGAGGTCGAGGGGCAAGAGAGCGAGGTGAGATAGCTACTGTTGTCGATCGCCGTCGGTAGCGTCGCAAGCAAGTGTTGGTAAGCGCGGTTGACGCTGTCGTCGCAGACGTTCGCTGGCCGCTCGTGGGTCACGGTGCATATCTGTGCGGCGAGCAGCTCGGCGCCAGCGGCTACGCCCTCGCCGACGGACGAGCCAGGATTTTGCATCGCGGCGGCGATCTGGCTCCACGAGAGCCCGGAGAGAAGCGTCGGGGACAGGTAGGAGCCATAGGTTGTGTCGTCGTTGCCGAGGTCGAGGAAGGGGAAGCCGCCCGCCTGGTCGTATTTGGCGAGCAGCTGTTCTTGAGCGGCGGTCGGCGGCTGAAGGTTCGCGTAACCAAAGATTGTGCTCGAATCTGGCACGTTGCTATACGCCTCGTCTGGGACAAAGGCGATCAACGGGCTTTCGTACGTCGAGCCGGAGAAGGTGACCGTGTTGGTCGCCGGGGCGTAGTCCACGTCAGAGGACTCGGTCAGCGCTAACGGAGAGAACTCGCCGAACTGCGCCAGGGCCTCTACCATCGACCATCTCTGGACGGCACAGAAGGGGCAGAATTCCGCGCCGTAATAGTACAACTCGGGCTCGCCGTCGATCGTGAGCGGTGGGCCCGATACCTGCGCAGGAATGTTCGAGAAGACATCGCTCGGCGACTGTAGGAAGGTCTCCGCCGACTGATCGGTTATCTGTTGGGGGACGTGGGTGATCGCGGCGGTGATCTCGGCACCGAGCGCCTGGAAGGCGCGGTCGTAAAGAGATTGATCTGCTGAGATGGCGGTGTCGATGGGCTGGCCGCCACGAAGCCCGACTTGCTTGGCGGCGGCGGCGGCGAGAGCCCCGCAGCCCTCGACGATCTCGGCGATCGCAGCGTTGAGCGCCGTCGTGGGCACGCTCGCGTCATTGTGGATAGCGGAAAGGTCCTGCAATGCCGCCTCCGAAGCGGCGAAGACCTGGTCGCCGTAGGGGGGCGGCACCGCCTCGTTTTGGCTCGGCCAGAGTGTCTGTGTAGTTGCGTTTGCGAGCTCACCGATTGCCGCACTCAACTCGGCCCGGGCGGCCGGATCGGCGCTCCCGGTTAGCACCGTGAGTTCGGTCTGCGCCTGCTGTAATGCCGTCAACGGCACTGTCGGCGGTGGTGGCGGGGTAAGGCTCGAGGCCTGACTCGGAAGCGCCAGGGCACCGACGAGCAATAGGCCCACGAGCATCAGCTGGAGCGGCGCGCGGCCTAGAGATTGGAAGATGGCGCCGGATGAAGAAGGCTTCATGCTACCCTCCTAGCCGCTCAGACCCTGGTTCGTGAGCGCGAGCCGGATTGTACATGCTGCTCGCCTTGCGAGCAATGGCCAATTCAGTTGCAACCAGGGGACCCTGGGACCGCGCGCTCGTCCCCCGGACCGTTGTCCGACGTTCGTCCTCGTATCGAAACGAGCAAGAATTCAATTGTTGGGTGTCAGATAGGATGGTCGCTCAGCAACACGCGGCTGTAGCTCAGCGGATTAGAGCATCGGTCTACGGAACCGAGGGTCGGGGGTTCGAATCCCTCCAGCCGCACTCGTGTTCTCTCTCGGGTCATCGCGGACGTTTGAAGGCTCATCGGATTCTGGTGGGGTGAGCTTCATCGGACCACGATCGAGCCGAGCACTCGCCAGTTCGGTTTGCCGGCGTAGAGCAGGGCTCTGATCCGGTAGTTCTCGAAGTTTCGAAAGCCAAAACCGACGCGCTTGATGCGCTTGATCAAGTTGTTGATCGCCTCGGTCGGTCCGTTACTCACCCGGGCGAGGTGGAAGTTGCAGATCTTGTCGAACCAGTTGCGAATGGTGCGTCCGAGCTTTTGGATCTCGGGTGGCATCGACGGTCGCCGGCAGTGCTCCATGCAGCTCGTCAAGCATCGTTCTCGCCTCGGCCGCGTCGATGGTTCGATAGAAGTCACGAAGCCGTTCTTTGACCCGATAGGCAATGGCCACCTCGGCGTTGGGGTCGCCGAGGTCGAGCAGTGAGGCGCAGACGCGTCGCTGGCACTTCTCGTCGAGTTTCTCTTCGCCGGTTAGGAGCGCCGTCGGCACGCGATAGAGCGGGTCGTCGCGCCGGCCGCGGTGTCCGCGTCTGTTCGTTCTGGACTCGTCGCCGCACTGCGTCGAGGGTGCGGTTGGCGAGCGAGACCACGTGAAAGGGATCGACCACCTGGGCGGCCTTGGGCAAGATCACCGAGTAGACCGCGGCGTAGGCGGTGGACATGTCGAGGGCCCCGTAGGTGATGCGCGCCTTCCAGGCTTCGCGGGCTGGTGGTCGAGAAAGCCCGCCACGTCCACGAAGTTGCGCGGGTGGGCAGGATGTCGATGATCTGGTGGTGCTCGACGTCGGTGACCGTCGTCGCGTAGCTGGTGTGGTGACCGCCCAAGCTTGCACGAAGCTCGTCTCGTCCAGGCCGATGGCGCTGGTGCGATTGAGCCGCTTCCGGTCGGCCTCGAGCAGGGCCTCGCCGTAGGTGGTGACGGCGTCGTTCACGGTATGCCAGTCACAGCTGAGCTCTTCGGCGACCTCTAAAACGGTGCGACCGGTGCCCACTTGGACGCGTCGCCCATTTGGCCGCTCGCGTCGTGAGCAGGCAGTTCTTCGCGGCGATGCGGTGATCGCGAAGCACCCAGGTGCGTTGGCACGGCACTCCTCGTGCACGCAGCGCATGCCGGTGTTTCTTCCAGGTGAGACGCATGGGCGTGCCGAAGACGGGGAGGTCGACGTAGGTGACGACGCGGGCGATCTTTCACCTGGGCTCGGTGCGCTGGCAGCGTAGGACAGCGGGCGTCCTCGACGACCTGTTCGATCACCAGAGCGACCTCGGGCCCCGGCGCTCGTAGTGCAGCACCCGCACGTCCTTCAGGCCGACGAGGGCCTCGAGAATTTCGCTAGGGTCGGACAGGACGAAGGTGTTTTTAGTTTGTTTTCTCACAACTACAACTGAAGCACCTTCGTCGCTTCAGTTGCCGAATCAATTCAAGGCGCGAACTCCCCACCAGAATCCGATGAACCCGTTTGAAGGGTCATCGGATTTGAGCGGGGTCACGCCCGTCGTGAGGGTCACTGTTTAGAAGACGAAGGTGCTTCAGTCTTTAGGTGTGATCCAAAAAAATAGAAACACCTTCGTCCTTAACGACCCTACCGAAATCGTGGAGGCCCTCGTCGGGCTGAAAGCCCTAAGCGGAAGTTAATCGACCCGTTTCATTGACTGATAAGCATGGTGGGCGTCGAGGGTTGCCCTCAAGCTCGCGACGAGCAACGCGCTCTAGAACGGCGGCGGATCAGCGAACAAGCGAGCCGCGCCCCGCATCGGCGCGTCGTTGCCGTTGATCACGACACGAAACGGCAAGCCCTCGAACTCGGTTGGGATGACGCGACGGGCGTTGCCACCCGCGAGGTGCACGGTGTCGGCGTGGAACTCCTCGGCGAAGCTCTTGACGATGTCGACTAGCGTCGGGTTCCAATGCTCGTCGTCGAGTGAGCGGGCCCGTTCGCCGATGGTCTCGTCGTAGGTCTTGCCGTCGCGAAAGATCTCCGCACCAACGTCGCGCACGGCCTGCAACTTTCCATCGATGGCCAGTGCGAGCCCGAGTCCGGTGCCGAGCGCCAAGACCACTTCGACGCCCTTGCCCTCGATGCACCCGAGCGCCGCCATGGTTGCGTCATTCACGACCCGAACGTCTCGTCCCGTCCTCTCGCGAAGGACGTCCTGCAGGGGAAAGCCACGCCACATCGCGTCGATCTTGGGGTCCTTCTCGGTCCCGGCGCCCCCGGGGCGCGAGAGGTTGCCGGGCCGGATGACGTGACCGTCGTGGAACTCGCCCGGAAACCCGACGCCCACCCGGCGACATCCGCTCTTCACGATGCGCTCCTCCAAGAACTCAACCAGGCGAGCCGGATAACACGGGTACGGGGTCGGGCGACGACGATACCCCCGAACCATGATCCCGAGGTCATTCACATGCGCGAATTTGATGTTTGTCGCGCCAATATCGATCGCAAAGATCTGCTCTTGGAGCAGCAGCGATTGATAAGCCATGGCGGCCATCGTAGTTACCCGGGGTGATCTCCCAGGTCACGAAGCCTGCGATCCTTCCACCACGGACGCAGCCGTACGTGAAAGACAGCCTCATTTCCCGCCACAACCATCGCCGTCCCTCGCGGACGTCGACGCAGCGAAACCTCGGGCGCATCGGGCTTGGTCGCGACAAGCTCTGGCAGGTACCTGCCAACGGTCGGATCGGCCAGGCCACCGAGCACCACGCGGGTCGTGTGGTTGTTCACGATCGTCGACGCCCTCGCTCCCCAACGAGCCACCAGTTGGGCGAAGTCCTGCACAACGGTGACGAGGGTCACGTTGAGGCCGCTGACGGTGGCCGCGAGCTGGTCGAGCTCGTCCAGCGAAGCGACCGTCGCCGCCTCGTCGAGCACCATGAGCAGGCGACGCGGCGACCCTTCGTCAACGCGCCGTTGCTGCTCTTCTAGCACCATGCGAAGAGCGCCTCGAAAGAGCGCCTCGTAGTGACGCTGCTCACCGCGAGGGCTGCACAGGTACAGGGTGTTCGCCCCTTCCACGACGCGACGAACCTGGGCGAGCGGCTGGACGAATCGCCACGGCAAGAGCATCGTCTCGGCCGTTGTCAGCACTCCATCGAGGGTCTTTGCGTCGTGGGCGAGAAAGTTCGACACGACCTCGCCGGCCACCGAAGCGTCCCGATCACCGAGCCATCTCGCCACATCGCGACGCTCGACGACGTGCGCGACGTCAAAGATCGACTGACCGCGCTGGACGGCAACCATCATGAGTCCGGCCACGAACTTCGTCGAGAGCGCGTTCCAGAACTCCGTGTCCCCGCGATCGCCCGATCCGATCGTGAGGTCCCTCGCGACGCGAGTCGCATGACGCAACGTCGTCACTCCCTCGAGCGGATTCCACGTCAGACCCCCATCACGTCCGGGCTCGAGCACCTCCGTCTCGCCGAGCGTGCTTCGGTGAAGGCGAGTCGCACCGATGACGTCGTTCTTGACGCTGGTCACCACGAGCGAATCGCTCCAGCGAAGGAGGGCCGGCACGACGATCGAGGAGGTCTTGCCCGCCTGGGTCGGTCCCACAACGAGCAACGAGCTCTTGGGGCCGATCGTGACGCGAGGACCGAAGCTGAACCCGTTCCAATACCGATGCCCGAGCATCGGCCGGTCATTCACGAGAGCCGCATCGCGACATCGGTGTCGATGAACGTGCGGTCAACGTCGTCGGGACGAACCCGCACGATCGAGCGGTGCAAACCAAATCGCACGAGCGCCACTCCTTTGGGCAGCGCCGTGAGATAGCGCTCCTCGCGGTCCCTGAGCCCAAGGGCCTCGGCCATCTCTCGCGCCTCATCGGGCGGTTGGCGAAAGAGCCACGCCGTCTCGCACTCGCGCAACAACCCACGAGCCCGCTCTCGCTCGACGCTGCCCTCGTCGCCGGCCGCAGCGATGTCGCTCCATCGGTGCAGCACCATCATGTGCGACAGCCCCCGGGCGCGGGCGAGCTTCCACGAACCCTGCAGCCATCGCAACGCGTTGGAATCACTCAGGAGCGCCCACGCCTCGTCGATGACGAGGTAGCCGAGTTGGTCGCCCTGAGCCACCACTTGCTGGGCAGCTGCAACGGCGCTCAACACCGCCACGGATAGTGAGTTCGACGACCACTGCGCCGAGAGATCCACGACGACCAGATCGCTCCCAAAGAGGAGAGGCTCGCCCGGTCCATCAAACAGACCCGCGAGGTCCCCGTGGACGAATCGGTAGAGCATCAGCGCGAGCGAGCGCTCGGCAGTGGGTGCCGTTGACTCAAGGTGCGACGAGAGCAGCCCGAAGAGTGCGCACAGCACGCGCGCCGGACGCGGCGAACCGAGACGCTGCCACACCTCATCGAGAGCGAAATGCTGATCGCTCGATAGCGGCGTGCCCTGCGCACTCGCGAAGAGTGCCCGCAGCAAGTCGCGCGATTCGCGGTCGTCCTGTGAGAACGGGCTGCACCAACCATCGCGCCCCAGCGCGATGGGCACCGAGCCATGTCGCTCGGCGAGCTCTCGATACTCGCCCTTGGGATCGATGATGACGGCGCGCCGGCCGCGGCGCACTGCGCGCTCAATCTGCATCTTGACGATCGTGCTCTTGCCCGCGCCGATGGAGCCGGCCACGATCACGTTCGGGTTCGAGACGACGCCCGCGCCGTAGGCATCAAAAACGTCAAGCGCAAACGCGGAGCCGTATTGCGCCTCGCCCAGCGGCTCGCCAGCCAGACCGGTCCCCGCGTCGTGGGCGGGCAGGCGCAAGCTCACCAGATCGCTTGACGTCGCCCAGTGGGTCCAGAGTCTCACCAGCTGGGTCCCCCTGGTAGCTGGGCGATGTACCAGCTGAGCTGACGTCCGCGCCCGCGCTCAAGACGCAGACCGGCATCGTGGGCAGCGCGCCAGACCAGCGCTCCGCGGCGCTGCACTTCCTCCAACGTCTCGCCGCGCACCGTGAGAAAGACGGCGACGCGAAGGAGGCTCCTTCCGCTCGCGACGAGCACCTCGCGTTGCGCCAGTCGTTCAACGTTTCTCGATGTCCTCGCCGTTCGCCGAAAGCCCGCCGCACTGGAGGTCGCCTCGTCGCTGCGCACACGATGGACGGCCCTCGCCGCGAGTCGCTGCGCCTTGGCGCCCGCGACCACATCGAAGTGCACCGCCAATGAGAAGGGGACCGATGATCGCAGTGTCTGTTCAAGCAGCGCGCGTGCGTGTGGCACCGACGAAAAGTCGCGAACGCGATAGACCCGCGCGAGTTCGCTTGGCCCGCGCAGATACGTGAAGCGCTCGAACAAACGATGAGTGGTCGAGTCGCCCACCCCCACGACCTCGCGAGCGAGCGCCGGATTCGATCGCCATCCGTCGGGTGTCGGTACATCGCCGGGAAGAGCCAGCAGTGTTGCGACGCCTTCGGCTTGGGGAACGACGTGCTGGCTGAAGTGTTGCCCCCGGCGCGCAGCGCTCGCGGCGTCGGCGAGCGCCGCGAGGTCTTCTGCGATCGCGACATCGCGTCCCGACAAGTCCAAACGACCGAGGTGCATCAGCTCAGAGCCCCGAAAAGAGACCTCGCCTCGCGCCCAAACGACGATGTCGTCGCCGAGCTCGCGCGCCATCAGTTCGAACCAGTGCGTGCGGGTCACGAAGCGCGTCGCAACAAATACGTATTCCGCCACGGTGAGGCCGTCGCCGACCGGGACGGCGCTGACCAAGATGCACAGGCCCGTGACCAGTTCAGCGACCGGCGGGCGCTTGCTCATGACCCAATCACTCACGAGACCAAATCCCACGACCGCGAGCAACGCCTGATGGCGGCGCACTCCAATCCAGCGCACGTCAGCGTCCGCCTCTCCGAGGCCGAGCGTCTCACTCATCAAAGTGCCAGCCGACCACGGGACCTTTGTCGTCGTGCTGGTAGACAACATGACCCCCTCGCCGCCGGCGCGTACCGATGGGCGCCGGCGGCGGATCACCGTCGTTGGGGGGCACCGGCGTTTCGGGAACACCTGGCCACGTGTCGAGTCCCAGATCCGGTCCCTTTTCAGCGGGCTCTGGAAGGGGAACGTCAGGTCTCATCGATTGGGCGAGCTGTCCCACGGGCGACGAGGGCGCATTCATCACCGCGCGCGTCGCCCGGCTCCTGACGCCGTCGAACTGGTGGAGCGCCGACTGCTCAATGATGGGCACGACTCGAAGCACGAGATAGGGGGTGAAGGCGGCAAAGAGCAGCGTCACGGCGCCCACGATGACATCGGTCGCCGACGAACCAGTCAGCTCATCGAGCCCCAGCACCAAGGTGACGACGATGACGAACTTGCTCGCCGCAACCGTGACGAAGGTCTCACAGAGTCGCCAGCCCACGCGACGAAGCGACGGAAACGTCGCGAGTGGCACCACGGCGGGCACGAGCACCAAGAGCAGGGTCAAGACGACGACGCGCACGATGAGCTCGAACCAGAGCAGCATCGCGCCCACTACGACGACGCCCGCGAGCAGAAAGACACCAAAGCCCGGTGTCGTGGGGGTCAGACTTTCGAGTCCCTTCGCGAGCGTGGTCTCGTGCTGGGCGACCGTCGCGGCCGCAGTCGTCGAAAGCTGGTTCACCGCGTCGAGGATCAAGGTGGCGATCGGCCTCGAGAGCACGATGCCGGCGACGCAGGCGGGGGCAACACCCAAGAAGACGCGCCAGAGCGACGCGGCGTCGCCGTGGCGCAGCGCTTGCAGCGTCGAGACGAGGAGACCGAGCATCATCAGTACGGGCGAGGCGACGAGCAGCGTGGTGAATTCGCTCTGCGCGCCGCTCAGAACGACCGACGGTTCGCTTGCACTCGTGAGCACGCTGGCGACCGACGTGAGAATCCACTGGACGCTCGCCAGGATCCAGCTCGTGAGCGCATTGAACAAGTCGTTGAACGTCGACTTGCCCAGCGCCGTCACGCACGACGCGGGCGAAAAGACGCACAGGAGGTGGCTCATCAGTGGACGCTGAGCCCCGTGTTAAAGAAAAAGTTGATGAGCGTGGGCGCCGCCCCGATGAGGATGGCTGCTGCGAGCGAGGTCAGCACCGCGCGGCGCCCCTGGGCCGACTGATGCATGTTCTGTGTGTGGCTACCGACCGCCCAGAGCATCGCTCCGAGCAACAAGGCGACGAGCGCGCCGATGAGCGCCCACGCGGCGATGCCATCGGCAAGCGATTGCAGGGCCGCGCCCCCTGGAAGATCGGACGTCGAGGGACTTAACGACACGGATGCCAGCAACATGGTGGTCTCGCTTTCAGTAGGGGCCCCCAACGGTCGGCGCCGCCTTTGAGCCAGGTCTGCGAGAATGGCTCCGTGCTGCTCGCCTCGAACAAAAACGTGATCTCGCTCTGGCCGCCGGCCGCGATCTACGGTGCCGCCGCCGGTGTGCTCATCCTCGGTGTCTTGATCGGGATCTTTCTCTTTCGTCAGCGCGGCCATCGCGCCATCGCCCAGCGCCTCACGGCACTCGGCTCGCGACTCGCGGTCGAGCCGCATCGCGACGACGGCAAGGTTGAATCGGCGTTGAGCTATCTCGAAGAGGTCACGGGCGCCGCGCACAACGCGGTCAGCGAATCGAGCGCGGAGTCGGTTCGCCTGCGGCGTTCGCTCGACTCCCTCCCGCTGGGTCTCGTGCTCTGTGACGAAACCGGCGGCGTGATCTTTCGCAACACTCAGGCAGAACACCTCATGGCGAGCCGATACGGCGAAGCGATCGCGGCCCAAGCCGTCACCGACGTGCTGGCCGAAGGCTGGGCCAACGGCATCGCGGAGCGCACGATCGACATCTATGGCCCGCCGCGGCGTACCCTCACCATTCGAGCAACGGTGATCGATGACGGGCGGCGTTCACTCGGCGTGCTGGCGGTCATCGAGGACGTGTCAGAGCGCCGACGTCTCGAAGACATCCGCCGTGACTTCATCGCCAACGTGAGCCACGAGCTGAAGACCCCGATGGGCGCCCTCGGGCTGCTGGCCGAGACCCTCCAGTTCGAGCGTGACACCGCCGTCGCTCAACGCCTCGCCGAGCGCATCAATAACGAGGCATTCCGCGTGAACCGAATCATCGAAGACCTGCTCGACCTCTCACGCATCGAGGGCGAGGGCTCTCCGAGCCGCGAACCGATCTCGGTGTCACTGATCGTGGCCGAGTCGATCGAACGGATCCGCACCGCCGCCGAGCAGCATGAGGTCAAGATCACCTTTGAAGAGCCCGAGACCAACCACGTCGTGTTCGGCGATCGCCGTCAGCTGACCTCGGCGCTGCACGCCCTCCTCGAAAACGCGGTGGTCTATTCCCCGCGCGACGGTACGGTCACGATCACGATCCGCCGTATCGACGCCACCGTGAGCGATGACGGAGAAACCGCGGGGCCCTGCGTCCACATTGAGATTCGCGACCACGGCGTCGGCATTCCCGCGAAGGACCTGGAGCGCATCTTCGAGCGGTTCTACCGAGTCGATCCGGGACGAGCACGCGAGACCGGCGGGACGGGACTCGGCCTCAGCATCGTGCGCCACGTGGCACAGAACCATGGCGGCACGGTGCTCGTAGACTCTCGCGAGGGCGAAGGTTCCACCTTCACCCTCGAGTTGCCTCTGAATCCTCAATGACCAAACGCCCATCCAGCGAACAGCGCATCAAGGTTCTCGTCATCGAAGACGAGGAGTCCTTCGTCGACGCCCTCACGGTGGGTTTGGAGCGCGAGGGCTTCGAGGTCACGACGGCAACTGATGGCCAAGAGGGCCTCGCACTCTTCAACGAGGGCCAGTTCGACATCGTGCTCCTCGACCTCATGTTGCCCAAGAAATCCGGCCTCGACGTGTGCCGAGACATTCGGCTCTCCAGCAACGTGCCCATCATCATCGTGAGTGCGAAGGGCGAAGAGGTTGACATGGTCCTGATGCTCGAGATCGGAGCGGATGACTACGTCACCAAGCCCTATCGGCTCCGCGAGCTCGTCGCGCGCATTCGCGCCGTCCTTCGGCGACGCCAGGAACACGAATTCGCCGGTCCGGACGAGGTCATCGCGCAGGGCAACATTCGTCTCGACATCGACGCGCGGCGCTGCTTTGTCGACAACGAAGAGATCAAGCTGCGCAAGAAGGAATTTGCGCTCTTACGCCTGCTCCTCGAAAATCCCGGTCGCGTGCTCACCCGTGAGGTGCTCATCGATCGCGTCTGGGGCAGCGACTACGTAGGCGACACGAAGACCCTCGACGTGCACATCAAGCGTCTGCGAACGTTGATCGAAGCGGAGCCGAAGAGCCCCACACACATCTCCACCGTTCGCGGCGTGGGGTACCGCTACGAGGTTGCCAAGGCTTAGCGCAGGACGGGATCGCCACCGAAGTAGGGGGCGAGCACATCGGGAAGGCGAACCGTGCCGTCTGGCTGTCGATACGTCTCGACGAGGGCAGCCCAGATCCGCCCCCACGCCAGAGCCGAACCGTTCACCGTGTGCACGAGGGCAGTCGACCCGTCGCTCGCGCGGTAGCGCACGTTGGCGCGACGCGCTTGGAAATCGCGAAACCAGCTCACCGACGACACCTCGAGCCAGCGATCCACACCGGGACTGAACACCTCCAGGTCGATCGTGTACGCCGAGGCCGTGCCGAGGTCCCCCGCGCAGAGATCGAGGACGCGATAGGTCAAACCGAGCGCTTGCACGATCCCTTCGGCGCGACGCAGGATATCCGCGTGCGCGCCGTCGGCTTGGGCCGGGGTGCAGTACGCGAAGAGCTCTACCTTGTCGAACTCGTGCGTGCGCAGCAAACCTCGAGTATCTCGTCCCGCGGCGCCGGCCTCTCGGCGAAAGCACGGAGTGAACGCGGTGAGCCGAACCGGAAGCTCCGACTCCTCCAGGATCTCGCCGCGACGCAGCGACGTGAGCGGTACCTCGCCGGTGGGGATCAGCCACAGCCCGTCGCGCTCGATCGCGTACATATCGTCGGCCGATTTCGGCAGGTGTCCGGTTGACATCATGGTCTCGGTGAGCGCCACGCTCGGCGGTCGAATCTCCTCGTAGGCGTCGGCGTGTTGGTCCAGCGCGAAGAACGTGAGTGCGCGGATCAGTCGAGAGCCCGCACCGCGATAGAGCGGGAACATCGAGCCGGCAAGCTTTGCGCCAGACTCCATGTCCAAGATTCCGAGCTCACGACCGATCTCCCAGTGTGGGACGCGCTGGTAGTCGGCGAACGTGGGAAAGGGGACGCCGTCGTCCATCCCTACCCACCAACGACGCACCTCGACGTTGTCGCTCTCGTCAGCTCCATCGGGAACCCGCGGGTCGGGCACGTTGGGGAGCATCAAGACCAGTTCGCGCAGGCGGCTGCCCACGATGTCGGTCATTTCGCTGGCCTCGCGCTCTTCGTCGCCGAGCGCACGACTCCTTGTCGTGAGTTCTTCGGCGGTTGCGAGATCCTTCTCGCGCCTCGCCTCGCCCACGCGACGCGACAGCTCCTTCACCTCCGCGCGCAGACGCTCAGACTCCTGCAGCAGACGACGGTGCTCGATGTCGAGCGACACCACCTCATCGACTTCCGTCGGCGAGACGCCCCGGCGGCCGAGGGCCGCCCTCACGACGTCGGGTTCACGGCGAAGTTGGGCGAGATCAATCATGCGTAGAGCATAACGACGCGTCAAAGTCCGCCCCTGAGCAGCGTCTAACTTCGTAGTCGATGAGTTTCGCACTCGACATCAATCATCTCGAGGTCTCCTTCGGGGCGCTGCGGGCCGTGGATGACGTCACGCTCCAGGTCAACTACGGCGAGGTCGTAATCCTCCTTGGACCCAACGGCGCGGGCAAGACGACACTCGTCGAAACCGCCCTCGGCTTTCGCGAGCCTGACGGTGGCACGGTGCGCCTTCACGGGCTCAGTCCCACGCGCGACCACCACGAAGTCGTCGTCCGCACCGGCGCGCTCCTCCAACGTGGCGGCGTCTGGGCGCCGATGTCGCCGCGTGACGTGTTGCGGCTCACCTCCTCGTACTACGAAGCACCGCGCGACGTCGACGAGCTCATCAGTCTGCTCGCCCTCGAGGCGAGCCAGACGACACCCTGGCGACGCTTGAGCGGAGGAGAACAGCAGCGCACACTGCTCGCGCTGGCTCTCCTCGGGCGCCCGCGAGCCCTCATCCTTGATGAGCCGACGACGTCTGTTGATCCCGAGGGTCGTCAGGTGATTCGCGACCTCATCGCGGCCGAGCGCAAGCGCGGGTGTGCGCTCCTCATCACCACGCACGAGCTCGCCGAAGCCGAACGAACGGCGGACCGACTCGTGATCATGCACCAAGGTCGCGTGGTCGCGCAAGGAACACTCGACGACCTCGCTGGCGAACCGGAGATGATCGTTCAGTCATCGGGTCCGATCGATCCTGACGCACTCGCTGAGCGACTTCGCTGTGAGGTCGTACTCGACAACCCGTTGCAGCTGCGCTGTCGCGTGGCGTCGAATCCCGAGCGCATCGCGATCATCACCAACTACCTCGCGAGCGTCGGGCTGTCAATGGTGTCGCTGCGCACGCGGGCGTCGCTCGAAGAGCGTTACCTCGAGCTCATCGCCGACGAGCGAAGCGACGCTCACTCATGAAGGCCCTACTCGCTCAGACTCGCGCCGAAGTCACGATGACCATCCGACGCGGCGAGACGCTGCTGCTCACCATCGGCATTCCGGTGATGCTCCTCGTCTTCTTCTCGCTCGCCCACGTCACGACGTCACCGAACACCCATCGGGTGAACTTCGTCGCTCCGGGCATCCTTGCACTCTGCGTGCTGTCGACGTCGCTCGTCGCGCTCTCGATCGCGACGGGGTTCGAGAGATCGTCAGGCGTCTTGCGTCGTTTGTACGTGACGCCACTGGGTCAACGTCGCCTCGTTGGCTCGAAGATCGCGGGCATCCTCGTCACCGAGCTCATTCAGGTGATCGTGATCAGCGTGGTCGCGCTGCTGCTCTCCTGGCATCCAGAAGGCAGCTGGCGCGGCGCTCTTGAAGTCGCCTGCGCACTGTTGCTGGGCTCGGTTGGCTCCGCGGGCATCGGCCTCGCCCTAGCGGGGCGGCTACGCGCCGAAGTCAACCTCGCCGCGACCAACGGCCTCTACATCGTGTTGCTGCTGCTCTCGGGCATCGTGATCCCGCTGACCTCGTTGCCCGCAGCACTTCGACGCATCGTGATAGCGCTGCCGCCGGGAGCGATGGCCGAAGCTCTCCACCGGGTGCTCGGTCATGGTGGCGCGCCCACCATTGCGGACTGGGTATCGCTGCTCATCTGGGCCGTGCTCGCGCCGCTGCTCGCGGCTCGCACCTTTCGCTTCGACTAACGCTTCAGCATTTTGATGCCGCTCGAGAGTTCACGTTCGGAGATGGCACCCAAGTGCACCTCCTTGATGACGCCTTTCGCGTTGATGAAGACGCTTTCGGGCAAATCAGTGAATCCAAACACCTCGCTGGTAAAGGTGCCAGCACCGTCAAACGCGACGGGAAACGTGACGTCATCCTTTTTTACGAATGCTTGGGCCGCGGAACGCGGGTCATTCGCGTCGATGCCGAGCACGTCGACTGGACTCGGATCGTGGTCGCGAATGTACTTAGCGACCTCGGGCATCTCACCCTTGCATGGTGGGCACCAACTAGCAAAGAATATGAACACGCTGGCGTGACCGCCGACCCACGGCGCGTGAACTGTTCCGCCGTTCAATCCGTCAAGGCTGAAGTTGCGAAGGCGGCGCCCGACGAGATCCGACGTCGTTGCGGCCCCCTTGCCGCCCGAGGTCACCTTCCCGCCGGTCAACGCCGAGACGACGGCGATAAGTATCACGGCGGCTACCACGCTCGCAGCGATCACCGTCCACCGGCGCGAGAGCGGCCGACGGGGGCTTTCAGTGGTGGCGGACAAGGACGTCAACCGCCATCAATATAAAGAGGGCCGATAGGTACGTGATGGAGAAGTGAAAGAGGCGCATCGCCTCGGCCACATCGGCTTTGTCGGTGCGCGCGTGCTGATAGAGGCGTAGCGCCGACCACGTGAACATCGCGCCCAGCACCGTCGCTGATATCGCGTACACCCACCCCAAGTGTGCACTCGGGCCGATCAGGAGGGTGAGCCCCCAGAGCACGAGCGAGTAGATAAGTATCTCGAGTGTCGTGCGACGAAGCGACGCGACGACCGGCATCATCGGCACATTCGCAGCGTGGTAGTCGTCGCGATAGCGCACCGCCAACGCCCAGAAGTGTGGCGGGGTCCATATGAAGATGACGAGGAACAACAGCACCGGCGTCCAGCCGAGGGAGTTGGTGACTGCAGCCCAACCCACCAGCACCGGCACCGCCCCCGCTGCGCCACCGATGACGATGTTCTGCTTCGAGCGACGCTTCAGGAGCATGGTGTAGACGACGACATAGAACGCGGTGGCCGAGATCGCGAGCCACGCCGACAGCTGATTGACCCAGATCACCAGCACCAAGAAGGCGAGCACTTCGAGACCGAAGGCGAAAAGCGTCGCCGAGCGCGCACTCATCACGCCCCTCACCAAGGGCCGACGCTTGGTGCGCTCCATGACCGCGTCGATGTCACGGTCGAGCACCATGTTGAAGGCGTTGGCGCCGCCGGCGGCGAGCGTGCCGCCGATCAGCGTCGCGACGATGAGCCAGAGGCGTGGAAAGCCATCCGCGGCCACGATCATGGTCGGCACCGTCGTCACCAGCAGCAATTCAATGATCCGCGGCTTGGTGAGAGCGAGATAGCCCCTCAAGACGTCGCTCGTCGAAAAAGACGGAGCGGCGGAAACGGTCACGGGCATTATTGTACGGGTCCCGTCATTACCTAGGCTGGCTGGGTGCAACTGTCGACACGACACCGCGTCACTGGTCCAGTGTTTCGCTGGTTCGCACTTGCCTCCTTTATCTCCATGATCCTTATCGTGCTGTCCGGGGCGGCGGTTCGCCTCACCGGATCGGGCCTGGGCTGTCCGGACTGGCCCACGTGCTTCAAGGGCAGAGTGACCGGGTCAATGAGCATTCACCCCTTCATTGAGTACGCCAATCGGATGATCACCGTCGCGCTCATCGTCATCGTGGGCGTAACGTTCCTGGCGGCCTGGTTTCGTGAGGTGCGCCGAAAGGACCTCCTCATCCTCTCGGGCGCGCTCGTCGCGGGCGTGTTCGCCGATGCGATCCTCGGGGCGTTCGTGGTGTACTCGAAGCTCAATCCCTATCTCGTCTCGCTGCACCTGGTGATCAGCTTGGGGATGGTGGCGATCGGCACGCTGCTCTATCACCACTCGAAGTACCTCTACGGCCCCGGTGCGCGCGAGGACGTGCGCGATCCCTATTTTCGAAAGCTCGGGCGCTGGCTCTGGCTTCCCTTCACCGTCCTCGTGCTCACGGGGACCGCGACGACCGGCTCGGGTCCTCACGCCGGTTCATCGCAAGGTCAGCTCGTCGCTCGTCGTCTGCCGTGGGCGTTCTCCTCGGCCGCGTGGGCTCACTCGCTCGCGGCCATCTTCTTCATCGGCATCATCCTCGGGCTGCTGCTCGCGATTTGGCAGAGCAACGCTCCAGCGGCGCTCAAGACCGGCGTGAAGCGGTTGCTGTGGGTCTCCCTCGCTCAAGCCGCGGTCGGCGCCACCCAGTACCTCACGCACGTGCCGGCCTGGCTCGTCGAGATCCACGAGTTCGGTGCCGTCGCGCTCACGATCGGCATGGTGCAGTTCAACGTCCGCCAGTACGCGCGCGATCGCGAACCGGGCACCGAGGCGCGCAAAGCCCCCGAGCTCGTGCACTGAGACGGCTCGATTGTTGCGTGCACCACCGAGTGCCACAATGAGGCGGTGAGGGACAGTTGAGCGATAAGTCGACCCGCGAGCACGTCGTCTCGCCCAACGGCGACCTTCGTTACGTGCTGGTCGCGCTGGTCTTGATCTCGGCGTTTCTGTGCGGCGAAGTCGTCGCCGCGATTCTCGGTTCCTCGCTCGTCCTTTTCGCCGACGCAGGACACCTGCTCACCGATGTCGCCGCGCTCGCCATGAGCGCGTGGGCACTTCGACTCGTGCGTCGGCCCGCCGCTGGTCGCTGGACCTACGGGTTTCGCCGTGCCGAGGTGTTGAGTGCTGCCGTCAACGGCGTCACCCTTGTCGCGATCGGCCTGCTCATCGCCGTCGAAGCGATCCAACGACTCGTCACGCCTCGCTCCGTCAACGGTCCACTCATACTGATCGTCGCGATCGTCGGTGCGATCGTCAATGTTGCGAGCGCCTACGCGCTCGCGCGCGCCAACCGCACGAGCCTCAACATCCGTGGTGCGTACGCGCACATCGTCACCGACCTCTACGCATTCGTCGGCACGGCCATCGCGGGACTCGTCATCATCCTCACCAAGTGGGAGCGCGCCGACGCCGTGGCGTCGCTCGTCGTCGTCGCCTTGATGGTTCGCTCGGCGTGGGGCCTGCTACGAGACGCAGGAACGGTCTTGCTCGAAGCGACGCCCGACGATCTCGACCTCGCTGACGTCCGCCGACACCTCGCGACCGTGGATCACGTGCTCGACGTCCACGATCTGCACGCATGGAGCCTCTCCAGCGACTTCACGACACTGTCGGCCCACGTGGTCGTCGAGCAGCGCTGTTTCGATGACGGCCATGCTCCCCGAATACTCGATGAGCTGCAGACCTGCCTCAGCACGCACTTCGCCGTCGAGCACGCCACGTTTCAGCTGGAACCGTCAACGCATGAGTCCCACGAAGGAGACCTGCATCCCTAGGCGTTGCAGCGCCGTGACTCGACTGACCATCTAAGTGGAGACGATGGGGATCGAACCCACGACCTCAGGCTTGCAAAGCCCGCGCTCTACCAACTGAGCTACATCCCCGCGGGATCCCATTCTACCAAAGCGGTCGCTACGTGGGTCGGTGATGCTTCAACGTCCGTGCTCGTTGACGGTCGATGCGCAGCAGTTCACGCTCGACGTCGGCCCAGTGCAAGGGCGTCTCTTCGACCGGCGTGCCTCTTCCTTCTGCTCCGAAGAAGATCAAAAAGGCAACCCACCACATCGGGATGTAGCAACCGAGCTTTGCCACAAAGCCGGCGAGCTGCTGGTCGAAGAGCGGCGTCATGTGCAACAGGGCCTCTTGATGGTGCAACGCCGGATACAGCGGATGTTGAGAGAAGATCCAGATGAAGGACAGGCTCGTGACGAAGATCGAGGAAGCGAACACGTAGCCCGCTCGCGCGGCGGGCGACAGCCGCCGGGTGCCGGGCATGATCGCGAGCGCGGGGATCCAGAGCACAAAGCCAACCAGCAAGACGGTGAGCAAGATGAGATCACGGCCGTAGGTCGAGCGCGCCCCCCAGTCGACGACGGGCGTGGCGAGGGTGGCGGTACCGACGAGGGTCACCAAGATGAACGCCACGCCCGGGTGGGCGAGCTTGCGCACGATGAAGTCGATCGGCGCCGGACGCGTCATCCGCCCGAGAGCCGCCGTGGGGATGCTGAGCAGCAGGAACGGCGCGACAAGCAGCATGATGACCAGTCGCTGGGTGGTCGCGACGCAGAGCGACACCGACGCCGCGAGGTCGCCAATGGGCCACATCGTCACCAGGAACAGCGCGAGCAGCGCGTACTGGGCGAGGCGGCGCTGACGAGGTGAGCTCACCAAAAGGTGATGCACGAGACCGACCACCACGATGACCGTGAGCACCAGCGGATGCCAGTCGAAGGGCAGTAGCGTCCCCATTTCGTAACGGTAATCCTCGATCACGCGCAGGTAAAGGTCTCGTGCGTTTCCCGGCGTTCAGTAGGTCAGATAGCGAGATGCTCCCTGCGAACCTTCGGTCCCGCGCGCGAGATGATGAGCGTCGACATGACGAAGTCGGTCACTGCGACACATCCCGGGTACAGCACGCCGGCGGTCGTGAGGGCCTTCAAGGTCAACACGGTGATCAGGCAGTTGAGGCATCCCATCACGAACACACGTGACGATTCGGTCGAAGGTGCCAGCCACGATTTACGCAGCGTGGGCAGCGCCGCGACCGTATCAGCGCAGACAAACGCGACAAGGGCAACGGTCGGCTCGTTGACGAACGCCCAGAAGACGAGTCCGGCGAGCGCGATCGCACCGCAGACAAGATCGAAGGCACCGATCTTCCACACCGCGTGGGAGTTCTTGAACGACGCCAGCACGATGGCACACGGCACCAGACCAAGCATGAGCGTCATCAACGAAGCAACTCCGACGTGCTGTTGCACCTCGACGGCAAAGCCCAAGATCCCCTCAATGCCCCAGAGCGACCACGTCACTCGGTTCGGCGAGGTCTCGCCGCGCAGGGTGTCGCGAATGTAGCCGTAGGCACCAAACGCGGAGAGGGCGATCGCCAGGTAGACAAACTGGGGTGCAATCACCTAGCAAGTCTGCCCGCTCGGCTCCGGTAGCCTCGGGCCCCGTGGACATGCGTGAGTTTCTGGGGATGGAGCAAGTCGATGAGTCGACGTGGCGTTTTCGCGTGACGGACCGTCTCATCACACCGGGCGACTTTCTCTTCGGAGGATGCGGACTCGCCTCCGGCATCGTCGCGCTCGAAACGGCGAGCGAGCGTCCCGCGATCTACGCCACCGCGCAGTACCTCTCGTTCGCGCCATTTGATACCGAAGTCATCGTGAAGGCAGACCTCGCGGTCGTGGGACATCGCATCACCCAAGCGCGCGCCGTCGCGACCGAAGGTGGTCGCGAAGTCCTAACCGTGAGCGCCGCACTCGGCACGGGAGAGCTCGCCGCGCCCACGCCGTGGCTCAGATTCCCCGATGTGCCACCCCCCGAAGAATGTCGCCGGCGAGTCGCGCCCCGTCGCAACGACACCTCCATCTTCGATCATCTCGAGACGCGAATCGCGAACGGGCGTGGCTTCGAAGCGCTCGACGGCACGCCGGGGTCGCCCGTGTCAGCGCTTTGGGCCCGACTTCCGAGTCACCTCGAGCCCTCGGCCGCTTCACTCGCCATCTTCGGCGACCTTGTCGCGGGCGGCGCCTCTCAGCCTCTTGGACGCAGCACCATGGGCCGCAGCCTCGACAACACGATTCGCGTCGCGACGTTGGTTCCAACCGAGTGGATCCTGATCGAGATCCACATGCACGCGCTCATCGGTGGATTTTCTCAAGGGACCGGGTACCTGTGGAGCGAAGACGAGACACTGCTCGGGACCGCTAGTCAGTCCATGTCGGCGAAGTACTGGGATCCGTCAACTACGTAGGACGTTCCTTGCCGTTGTTGTAGATTGGTACCCCTGCGGGGCTATAGCTCAGTCGGTTAGAGCGCGTCACTGATAATGACGAGGTCGTAAGTTCGATTCTTACTAGCCCCACCAAGGGGATTCGGGCAAATACGCTCAAACCTTTCGGACAAATGTTCGGACAAATAACTCAACTCCTCGAACCAGTGCCCTAGGGTCATCCCCAACGAAAAGTTCATCTATCAAATCGAATGCCCGATCTCAATGAAGTCGTTGGCATCTCGATGCCCGAGAAGCGAAACATTCTGAGCGGGGAGTGGATCGTCTCGCTGCTCGACCGACGCGTAGCACGCATCGAGATCAGTCTGAAGAATGGTGGCATTGCCCACCACCAACACATGTTTGTATGCTCGTGCGTCACTCGCCATCACACACGCGCATGTCGGGGAATCCTCCAAGGATTCCCCGACACGGTCCGGGCGATCAGTGCAGGGCCGGCTCCAAGTGCTCCGTCTCCGACATATCGACCGCCGGAGCGGTCGTTCTCCGGGAGTCGGCCACTTCGGTCCAGATATCGAGCACGAGCAGGCTCAGGTTCGACACGACCGCCGCACCGATGATCGTCGTGACCACCGCCATGAGCCCGCTGCTCTCGTGGAAACCGAGTGCGGCTCCAACAACCGCACCGACGCCTGCGGCAGCGATGCCCTTGGCCCGCATCGCCTTTGGCGTGTCAGCGCGGACCCAGCCGGTGTAGACCCCGAGCCAGATTGGCACCGCGATCGAGACCACTGCCAACAGCTCGTTGTCGAGCGGCAGGCTCGGCCGGAACCGCAGTACCAACAGTGCGCCGAGGAACCATCCGCCGAGTCCGAACACGATCGGGCCGGCCGAGCGGATCCATGCGCCCGTCTTGCGGCCGGTACCGCCTCGGCGGCGGATCCGGATCGCCAAGCCCATTAGCCAGATCAGCGCCAACAAGGCGAAGCCGACCATTGCCGCAAGGAGGTCTTTGGCAATCGATGTCTGCGTCTGCGGTGTGTTGAAGCTGACCACGTTCGCGGAGTAGCGAGACGTGTCGACCTCGCCCGTGTCGTAGAACGTGGTCAGCAACTGCGTGCTGGCTTTCGGCTCGTAGTACCAGAAGTCATCCACGTGCCCGAGTCCGGACAGGATGACCTGATGCCCGTTGGTGAGGTGCGGCAGCAACTCCTTCGTGGCATTCTGTGCGGGCGTTGCGAAGTCGAGCGTCCCGCCGACGAGCAGCGTCGGAACGCTTGAGTTCGGCACCGTGGTGTACTGGTACTCGCCCGGATTGGCCGGCCACGCGTGCACGAGGCCCCCTGCCCCCCACAAGAACTTCGTGAAGGGATTGCCGATGATCGAGCCCCCACCCGCGCCGGAGCTGTAGTAGCGCTCGGCGGGCTGCGCGTCGGCCATCGCGATGCTGGCAAACTCGCCCCAAGTGAACGCCTGGGGAAGGGCGATATTGGCCATCACCGATAGCAGCCAGAAGCCGCTCGGGTCGCCCTGCGCGGCTGAGATCCACGAGTTGAGGGTCATCGGCCCAGACAGTGGCGTAGCCGTCGCAGTCTCTTCCTGAAGCCCCATGAGCGTCGCGACCAGGACGTTGCCCGGCTTAATCGGCAGGGAGTACCAGTTGCTCGGCATGTGTGCGGCCGTGTGCTTCATGCTCGCGGCGAGGTTAGCGGTTCGGGCGTGGCAGGAAGGTTGCTTCGCGCACAGTGACGAGTAACGATCGATACCCTGATCGATCTCGGCTCCGGTGAACAGAAAGTTCCCGGGCGGGTTGACCCCGAGCATCACCGAGCGGTCGACGCTCTTTGGGTACATCCACGAGTAGATCATCGCGAGACGGGTCCCGGCGCTCTCACTGAGCAGGTCGATGCGCTTGTAGCCGAGCGCGACGCGAGCGGCTTCGATGTCGGCGGCCTGCTCCTCTAGCGTGTAGCCGGCGAGGTCTACGCCGGATCGCTCAAGCCGCTTCGCGCACGAAGCAAAGGCCTGGGAGTACGCAGTCAGCGACGTTTTGGCGAGGTAATCACTGGAGCTCTCGAGCGCCGCTGTCACCTCGGGACAGTTCAGCACCGATGAGCCGTCAACGCCGCGGTAGCCGACCATCACCACATCGTGGTCGGCGGCCAGACGGTCTGCTTGGGGAAACGTCATGTTGGTCGTGCCAGGACCGCCGTTGAGATGGAAGATTGGCGCCAACGGGTGCGATGAGCGAGCCAGGATGCGTGTCACTGGCAGCGCGATCAGGCGCGACCGGGGGTTTGCCCGGTCCTCGGGCACGACGATCGTTCCGCAATCAGCACGGTAAGCGCCTTTCTCGGTTGCATAGGTGCACGGGTGCATGGTCAGCTGGCCAGCGTGCGCCCCCTGAGGGACCGCGACTGCGGCGCCGCCGGATGCGAATCCGATGTACGTCAGGCCGAGCAGCATTACCCCGATGACCGCCAGGGCAACGATCCGACTGGGGTTGTAGATCCGCTTTGTTTTCATGATGATGCCTTCCTTTTGTCAGGCGGAAAACGAGGTGGATCCCGCAAAAAAACGGTAACAATGGGGGACCAGCGGAGTCGTCGGCCATGAGTACCATTCGTGCTCGTCCCGCGGGCGGATTCGAGACTCGTCCTCGAGGAGGAGGTTCGAAATGACGCGGTCCGTACCACCCGCGTGTGTTGCGGCGCGGATTACTGACGCGGAGGTTCGACTTCGACGTACTCATCGTCGTCGCCGCGATCGGGAGGGTGATCGAGGATGCGACGAGGGCCCAGGAGGTGGGCCGTGTCAGCTTGTCGACCCGGTTCGCGAAGTCGGCAATCGACAGAACGGCGCCATCGCGCTGGTGTGGCCACGTGAAGACTAGGCGGGCGTGGCTCCCGGCGCGAGCCCGGTCTGATATGCGAGCACGACAACTTGGACGCGGTCGCGGAGGTTGAGTTTCTGAAGGATGTGCGAGACGTGGGTCTTGACGGTCGTCTCGCTGATGTAGAGCTCCGCGCCGATCTCCGCATTTGACAGGCCACGGGCGATGAGCCGGAGGATGTCTTGCTCGCGTGCGGTGAGCTCGTCGAGCTCTTTCGGCGGCGCGTGGCGGGGAATACGGGTGAAATGGTTGATCACGCGTTTGGTGATCGCGGGTGAAAGGAGCGCGTCTCCAGCGGCGACAGTGCGGACTGCCTCAATCAGTTGTTCGGGAGGGTCGTCTTTGAGCACGAATCCGCTTGCGCCGGCGCTGAGTGCTTCGTAGATGTATTCGTCGAGTCCGAAGGTGGTGAGGATCAGGATCCGCGCAGTGTTGTCGGTGGCAAGGATCCGGCGGGTGGCCTGGAGCCCGTCGAGCACTGGCATGCGGATGTCCATCAGGATCACGGTTGGGTTAAACTGCGCCGCCTTGTCCACCGCTTCCAGTCCGTTGCTTGCTTCGGCGACGACCTCCATGTCTTGTTCGCCGGCGAGCAGCATTCGGAAGCCGGCGCGGACCATGGACTGGTCGTCGGCGATGAGGACTCGGATCGTCATGGCCGGTCTGGGGTAAATGGGAGACGGGCGCTGAGCGTGAACCCCCCGCCGTTGGTCGTGCCTGCCGTCATCTGGCCGCCGTAGAGGTTGACGCGCTCGCGGATGCCGATCAGTCCGTGGCCGTGGCCGTCGCTCTGCGTCGCGCCGGTGCCGTCGTCGCGCACTTCGATCCCTACCTCGTCCGGCGCATACCGGACGGTTACCTCCGCGTGGCTGGCGCGGGCGTGCTTGAGCGCGTTAGTAAGACCCTCCTGAATAATCCGATATGCGGAGAGATCGATCCCGGGCGGGAGCGGGAAACGCTCCCCGTCGAGGTGCAGCTCGACCGGAAGTCCAGCGCGTCCGATCTCCTTCACCAACGAGTCGAGGCCGTCAAGGCCGGGCTGAGGCGCGAGGTCGACGCCATCGCCCTCACTACGCATCACACTGAGCAGACGGCGCATCTCGGTCAGCGCGCCGCGCCCGGCACGCTCGACCGCCATGAGGGCATCGCGATCCTCGGCCATCGCGTCGGGGAGCTGGTGTCTAACAGCGCCGACCTGCAGCACCATCACGCTGACGGCGTGCGCGACGATGTCGTGCAGCTCGCGCGCGATCCGCACTCGCTCCTCGGCCACGGCGACGCGCGCGGCCGCATCCCGCTCCTGCTCGGCCTGTGTCGCATGTGACGTCGCAACCTCGGCCTGCTCGACCCAAGTGCGAACGGCAAGGCCCGCAACCCAGGCGACGATGAAGTCGACGGGAATGAAGACGAGCTGGTTTACCGAGTGTCCGGGGATGTTGTAGACGAGGGTCTCCGTAGCGCCGACAACGATCGCAAGTCCGAGGCCTGCCCGCCGGACGTCCCGAAGGTTCCCGAGCAGGAATGCGGCCGCCAGCCCGAGCGAGAAGACCGACTCGGGGTACGGGATCAGCAGCGGGTCGACGAACGAGAATCCCGCAGCCAAAATCCAGTACGCCGCCGGTCCGGCAAACGGAAACCTTCTTCGCGCGAACAGCGGTAGCACCAGGATCGCGAGCGCGGGGACGCAGAACCACAGCGTCGTCGTCGGAGCTCCGGACGAGCCGCGTCCGAGAACCACGTCAAGGATCGCCACGATCGCCAGCAGCGCGATCAGCAGGTCGAACCAGTACGCGCGGGCGAGATGTTGGATTCGGCGCATGCGCTGAAGGTACTCGACCCCCTCCCGTTCCCGCCTCCTACCTAAGTAGGAATCGAAATCGTCGCATGGTAGGAGTCGCGATCCCGCCTCGCGACGATGCTCATCTCGCGATCGCACCCTAGGTTCGTACGGAGACCCGTGATGCATTCGTACATGTGGACGGCTTGGACGACATGGCTAGTCGCCGTTAAGCCTCAACGCTTGAACGTCAGCATTTCTTGACGAAAGGAAGTCCATGCCTAAGGGGGCCGACGTCTGGACCGACGTGCACCAGGAACGCCTGGTTCTATTGGAGTACCTAGAGACACTGACACTCGAGCAATGGGATGCCCCATCCCTCTGCGCTGAGTGGCGAGTCCGAGACGTCGTCGGACACATGGTGAGTGAAACTGAAATGACTATTGCTCAGGCCGCCTGGGGATTCAGCACCACGGGTTTTCGAATCAATCGCTATATCGCCAAAGATGCCCAAAAGCGAGGCGAGGCGCCCGTTGCGAAGCTTCTCGAGGACTACCGAGGCGTGGTCCTTGCTCGAACGCATCTACCCGGTCTGACATCGTTGTCCATGCTCGTGGACATTGTCATCCACCAGATGGACATCGGCCGACCACTCGAACGACACCGTGACATACCCACTGGGCGACTGATCCCCGTCGCCGGGGACCTCTGGACCAATCGTTTCTTTCCTGGCCCGAAGCTGTTTCAAGGAATTCGCGCCATTGCGACTGACGCAGATTGGTCGGCCGGCGACGGTGTGGATGTCACCGGGCCCATCGAGGCGTTGGTCCTCGCCTTGGCCGGCCGCTTTGTCGCGGTCGACCAGTTGAAAGGTGAAGGTTCGGCAACCCTGCGTATCCGGGCAAATGCTCTCTGAGGGCATTGGGATACGCAGGTTGATACAGATACTTACCGATGTCGAAACGGGACGCATGACCCCGATACCCTCAACAACCAACCAACCAACCAAACCACCCGTGGTTGTCGTTGCGCGCGCAGCCAGCCGGTCTCGGCGGAGTTCGACAAGACTCAGACGATGCGTTGGAACGATGTCAGCTGGCTGAAGTCAAATCGGCCCTTGCTCATCGCCGAGATCATTGGCATCCCGCTTGTCATCGCCTGGCTCTTGTTGTTTTACTTCGAGACCCGCGACGCGTTCGCGCTGGTCCCCGTATTCCTGTTACCTGTGTCGGCAGTGGCCAATTTGGCGATCGTCAACCGGAGCAGAGGTCGACTCGCGGATCCAGGCGCCCGGCGCGACTCACTCACGGGAGACGTCGTGGCACCGGACCCGGCCCTGTCGTTGCCTCTCGGCCCGACTCAGCAGCTGCGATGGACTGGCGCTGCAGACGTGCCCGGATCCATGGGGCGAATGAACGCGAGTACGCCGCTCGGCGTCTTGGAAATCGCACCAGGACGACTCACGCTTCGGGTCCGTCCGCGGTTCATGGCCTCACTCTTTGGTGCGAGGGCACTCGTTATGACTCCGGCTGACGTTGAGGTGATATTTCCGGCTCGGAGGAAGCTCCGTTATCGCGCCGTCGGGATCCGGCCATACGACGAACCCCCTTCCTACTTCATCGTTCCGGGTGGGAATAGAGGCCCCATTCTGAGTGCAGTCGCGGCCGCCGGCTTTCCCGTGCAATGGGAAGAGCGAGACTATTCCTACAGCTAGCAGCTCGTTTGTGGAACCTAATCGAAAGGTATTAGCCCACCTAGAACTGAATGTAAGAGTCCCTCGACGGCAATTCCCAGGTGCGATACCGTACGCCCTATGGGACTCTTTCGCAGATCAAAGCAGAAGCCCGAAATTGCGGATCCGCTCGAAGCCGAGGCAGAAGCGACGGCGCTCGGGCATGACGGCGTTCTGGGACCCCAGGTCTACACAGCACAGCCGATATTCAATGCCACACCCGGAGAGAGCGACATCGCCGACGAAGAGGTGCTCGCGAATGCGGACCCCGAGGACGACACCGCGCGCGAGCTCTTGGTCGAGCGCGAAAAGAATGAGCAGAATCCCGACTACTAGAAGATAACGTCGTCGTCGGTTCGCTAGCGCTTGGTTTTTGTCGGCATCACGTCCCTCTAGAATGGGCCACTGCATGTCACTCACCCTGGATCGAACATTCCGAGCGAGCAAGGTGCCTCCCACCATCGACGGCGTCTTCTGGCTGCTCAAGCTGCTGACAACCGCCATGGGAGAGGCAACCTCCGACTTTTTCGTGCGCAGCTTCAACCCCGAAATCGCGGTGTGTTGCAGTGCGGTCGTCTTCTTCTTTGTGTTGTGGCGCCAGCTGCGCGCGCCGCGGTACTTCATCACGACCTATTGGGCGGCCGTCATCATGGTGAGCGTCTTTGGCACGATGTGCGCGGACGTCTTGCACGTGCGCTTCGGCGTGCCTTACGCGGTCTCGGCCTCATCCTTCTCGGTCCTGCTCGCCGTGATCTTCATCACCTGGTACCGCACCGAGCACACGCTGTCGATTCACAGCATCACGACCACTCGCCGCGAGCTCTTCTACTGGGCGGCGATCACGATCACCTTCGCCCTCGGCACCGCCGTGGGCGACATGTCAGCGACCACGTTCAACTTGGGCTACCTCACCTCGGGGATCGTCTTCGCCGTGGTCTTCTGCCTGCCGTCGATCGGCTTTTGGGTCTTTCGACTGAACTCGATCGCCATGTTCTGGATCGCCTACATCTTGACCCGACCGCTCGGCGCGTCCTTCGCCGACTACCTCGCGATGCCGGTCGACCACGGCGGGCGCGGCTGGGGACCCGGCCACGTCGCGCTGCTGTTCTCCGCCATCATCTTTCTCATCCTCGCGGGAATGGTCGTTCAGTCCCAGCGGAGCGTCACGAGTCGCGCTCGTCACGCTGGATGAGAAACGTGCCCGTTGAACGACTGATCAGTTTCTCATCGTCGCTCGTCACGCTCGCCTCCCCGTAGCCAATGAGCCACGTCAGGCGCACGACCTCACCACGCACTCGGTAGCGCTCGCCCAGCAAGGCGGGGCGCAAGAGCTCTGTCGTCATCTCGATCGTGGCCTGGGTGCGATCACGTCCGGGCAGCGCCGCATTCAGCGCAAAGTTCATCGACGCATCGAGCAGCAAGGCATGCACCCCCGCCTGCACGGCGCCATGGGGATTGCACGCGAGCTCCGTCGGAGTAAACGAGCCTTCGACCCACCCGAGGTCCTCTCCGTCCACGCCGTACGCGTCAAAGGAGGCGCCCACCGCGCCGATGAGGGCCATGCCGCCGTCGCCCAGCCACCGGTCCATGTTCTTTGCGGTCTCGCTCACCGTCGAGACGCTACCTCGAAGGTGCGCATAGGCTTCGCGCTGGTGGATTCACCACCTTTGCGAAAGGAGCACGATGCCAACTGCAGTCATCGTTGACGCGATTCGTACACCAGGCGGCAAGCGCAACGGCAAGCTGAAGAACTGGCACGCCGTCGATCTCGCCTCAGAGACCCTGAAGACGTTGGCCGAGCGCAACCGGCTCGACACCAGCGCGGTGGACGACGTCATCATGGGATGCGTCTCACAGGTCGGCGAGCAGGCCCTCAACGTCGGACGAAGCGCCGTACTCGCCGCGGGCTGGCCCGAGTCCGTCCCCGCCACGACGATCGATCGACAGTGTGGCTCGTCCCAGCAGTCGCTGCACTTCGCCGCCCAGGGCGTGATGGCCGGCGCGTACGACGTCGTCGTCGCGGCGGGCGTCGAGTCAATGTCGCGGGTCGCGATGGGCTCTTCCGTCGGCAAGGACGCCGGTTGGCCCTTTGGGCCTCGGGTTGCCGAGCGCTACGCGCCGGTCGGTGGGCTCGTCAACCAAGGCGTCGGGGCCGAGATGATCGCCGATCAGTGGGGCATCACGCGAGAAGACCTCGACGAGTACTCCCTCGAGAGTCACCGCCGTGCAGCGCGTGCGACGGCAGAAGGCCGTTTCGCTCGAGAGCTCATCACCCTTCACGTTCGAGACGACGAAGGGAACGACACTGATGAACTCGTCACGAGCGATGAGGGCATCCGACCGGACTCATCGTTGGAGGGTCTCGCCAAACTCAAGCCCGCCTTCAAAGAGGACGGCAAGGTGACGGCCGGCAACTCCTCCCAAATCACCGATGGCGCGTCCGCGGTGCTTGTCATGAGTGAAGAGAAGGCGCGCGCGCTCGGCTACACGCCGCGCGCCAGGTTCCACTCATTTGCGCTGGCGGGAGTGGACCCGGTGACGATGCTCACTGGCCCCATTCCCGCAACGACCAAGGTCCTCGAACGCGCTGGACTTACCCTTGATGACATCGACTTGGTGGAGATCAATGAGGCGTTCGCGTCCGTCGTGCTCGCGTGGCAGATCGAGCACAAGGCCGACCTCGCCAAGGTGAACGTCAATGGCGGCGCCATCGCGCTCGGTCACCCGCTCGGCGCCTCCGGCGCAAAGCTCTGTGCGACACTGCTGAACGAACTCGAGCGCACCAACGGACGCTACGGACTGCTCACAATGTGCGAGGGCGGCGGACTTGCCAACGCCATGATCATCGAGCGACTGGGCTGAGCGGAACCTACTTGTAGCGGGTGGCGAGGTAGAAGCCCGCGAACATCGCCACGAGACCAACCGCCAGGTACCACGCGGACGTCGACCCGGGGAGCACCGACAGGTAGTTCAGCGTGATCACGACAATGCCAAAGACCATGAGCCCGAGGATGAGCAGGCCGAACCAACGGGGACTGTGGTCGTGCTCGCGAGAACGGCGCTTGGTGACCTTGCCACGCACTTCGGGCGACACGTAACGCCCCACAGACTTCTTCGGATTGGTCTTCGCTACCTGTTTTGCCATGGGCAACGATGCTATACCGCGCGTTTGCTAGCTGGTTGGCGGAGCGGTCGTCGTCGTCGTGCTGGTGGTTGGGGCCGTGGTGACGCAAACGGTCATGCCAACGGTCGAACCGTAGGGAACGCTCGATCCCGGGGTGTCATCCTGCGTCACCACCGTGGGCTGAGCGCCGGGCGCACAGGGCGTCGAGCTCAACGAATACGACGGGTCGAATCCCTGCGCAGCCAGCGCGGTGGTGGCCGCCGCCTCGGTGTCATTAATGACATTTGGCACCACCTCATTGCAGACGCCACTCGACACTTCGAGCGTGATCGACTGTCCCGCGGTGACCAGCGATCCCTCCGGCGGGTCCGTCGCAATCACGATGTCCCGGGCCAGAGTGTTCGAGCACGAGCTGGTCTGCTTCGGCGAGATCGTGAGGCCGGCGCTCGTCAGCCTCGAGGCGGCTGCAGCGATCGTGTCACCGTCGACGTCCGCGAGGGGATACTTCGAGTTCGGTGCAAGGACCGTGAGGATGACGGTGTGGCCCGACTGAACCTTCGTGCCCGCGGCCGGCTGTTGGAGGAGCACGATGTTGGGCGCGGGATTGTTCACCCCCGGCGGTGGCACGGACGTGTAGTCGAGCTTCGGGCTCAGCTTCTCCGCCGTGAGTGTGTTCTCCGCAGTGGACACCCCATCGCCCACGACGCTCTGGACCGTCTCGGGCGTGGTGGTGATGCCTTCGCTCACGAGCAGCGACACGGAATCGCCCTTGATGATGCTGATACCGCTCCCCGGGCTTGTCGAGATGACGGTTCCCTTTGGCATATGCGAGGTCTGCGAACTGATCTGACCGACGACGAGTCCGTCCGCCTTCAGTTCCTTGGTCGCGGTCGCCTCTTGCTTTCCCACGACATTGGGCATGATGACCGTGGTGGTCTTGTTGTGTTGGACCAGCGCATATGCGGCACCTGCGATGAGCACGATGACGAGTACCAAGATCGCTCCGCTGTAGCTGCGACGACGTCGGCGCACGTCGGTGCGTGGGCCCTGCATGATCGGCACCGATCGGGTCCGCTCGCCAGCCACCGCGGCGACACTGCGAGTGGCGTCGGCGCCAAAGAAGGCGGTGTCGCGCATGGCCGCGTGCACGGGCTGGCCCTCACTGAAGCGGATGAGGTCCGCGCGCAGCTCGTCTGCCGACTGGTAGCGGTTGGAGGGCGATTTGCCGAGGGCCTCCATCACGATCGCTTCGAGATCCTTGGGCACGTTCGCAGAGAACTGCGTCATGGGCGGCACCGCGTTGTGCACGTGCTGGCTCGAGACCTCGACCGGCGTGTCGCCGACGAAGGGCGGGCGACCGACCAGCATCTCGTACAGCACAACGCCCAGTGAGTAGACGTCGCTGCGACCATCAACGGCCGCGCCCTCCGCTTGCTCTGGCGAGAAGTAGGTGGCGGTGCCCATCACAGAGCCAACTTCAGCCAGGTGATCCTCGCTCGACACCGCTTGCGCGATGCCAAAGTCAGTGACCTTCACTTGACCGTCTCGAGTGATCAAGATGTTCCCCGGCTTCACGTCGCGGTGCACGACGCCCATGCGGTGCGCGTAGCCGAGCGCCGCCGCGACTTGTGCCACGATCTGCGCGGAACGAGCCGCCGTCAGTGTGACGGAGTTGCGAAGCATCTCAGCCAGCGAGACGCCGTCGACGAGCTCCATGACGATGAAGTAGGTCTCGCCGTCTTCTCCCCAGTCAAAGACCGGCACGATGTTGGGGTGCGAGAGGTTCGCCGCCGCCTGGGCCTCTCGGCGAAAGCGTTCAACAAAGAGCGGGTCTTCGCTCAGCTCGGGGTAGAGAATCTTGAGGGCCACGGCCCGATTGAGAAGTGTGTCCTGGGCTCGGTAGACCATGGCCATGCCCCCGCGAGCAATGAGGTGAGTCACCTGATAGCGATGCGAGTACAGGCGTGGGTCGTCGACGGGCTCCATACTCGGCCAAGCCTACGCTTTCGTTCTCAAGAACACCGTTCTGTCATCTCTCAATGAGCGTGATCGCTTCCGACAATCGACCGTTGGATGCATTCATGACAGAACCTTTGGCGAGACGATACGCGAACGACGCGGCCGACAAACCTCATTCGTAAAAATGACTCGAAACGGTAACAAAGAGGGAATGGCTGTCGACCGGTCGCGCGAGAGTTTCGAGCGCAGGGCGTTCACGCCGTGCTCCGGAACTCTCGTCGCGATCAGTAGTCTCCCCTGATCGGAAGCGATGAGCGAAGAGCTCGGCGACTTGCTTGTTCCATGAGCCCCTCAGCCGGAGGCCGTCGTCGTGGTGGAAGGTTGCGTAGTCGTCGTTGCGCTGGTGTCTGACTGCGTGAGCTGCCACTCCTGATGGAGATATTTCGCGTAGTGCGCGGCGGCGCGAACCGTCGGCTCACTGATCGTCGAGTCAAGCGCGCGTGCGTCGAGCGGCCGAAGATCGGCGACTAGATACGGCGTGTAGTGAACGATGATGGGTCGATACCAGAGGACGCCGTTCGGTTGGCCCTGATAGACCGCGATGATTCCGGCATCGTTGCCTAAGTAGTAGGTGGAGTAGGCGTACCAGTGCACCACGGCGACGCCGCCTGCCACTACGGCGAGGAAGAGAAACGTCGCCAGCCACACGCGCCACGTGACGATGCGGCGACGTCGTCCCGCGCCCTTCGGCCGGGTCGTCTCCACAGGCGGTGGCGCGGAGTTCATCGTGCGGTGAATCGGTGCTGCGGTCACGTTCACTTCGTCAAACTCGAGCAGGATCACCGAGATGTTGTCGTGACCTCCGGCCGCCTTCGCCGCGCTGACGAGACTTTCGACAGCGAACTCCAATCCCGCCGGCGCGCTCGCGAGGCGAGCGAGGGTGTCCGCGTCGAGCTCGTTCGACAGACCGTCGCTGCACAGAAGTATTCGGTCTCCGGCGATCGCGTGAATAGAGGTCACGTCAATCGAAATGCTGTCTTCGACGCCGATGCCACGGGTGAGCTGATGTCGTCGAGGGTGCACCGCGGCTTCTTCTGGCGTGAGGCGGCCCATTCGCACCCACTCTTCAGCGACGCTGTGGTCCTCGCTCAGCTGTCGCAGCGCACCATCGCGCAGCTGGTACGCGCGCGAGTCGCCCACATGCACGAGCGTCGGCGACACCGTGCCGCTCAGGTCATACGTGAGACCGACGGCGATGATCGTCGTACCCATGCCAAAGTGCTCAGGGTTCTCCTGCGCATCCGTGTTGACGGTGGCATTCGCCTCCTCGATCGACTCGATGAAGCCCTCTACGGTCGGATTCTCTTTAAACCGCTCCCTGATGAGGTCTATTGAGATCGCGGCGGCCACTTCTCCAGCGGCGTGCCCGCCCATTCCGTCGGCGATGACAGCCAGCGAGTCGTCGGCGTAGAGCGCATCCTGATTCGTTTGGCGTACCAGTCCAGTGTCGGTCGCCGCGGCGTAACGCCAACGAGTCAACGAACGACCTCAAAGAGAACGCCGCCAACTTGGACGACGTCGCCGCGCTCTAAGCGCACGCGGCCCTTCACCAGCTCTTGATTCACGTACGTTCCATTCGTTGATCCGAGGTCTTCGATCGAAAGATCACCGTCATCGTTCGCCACTCGCGCGTGTCGGGATGACAAGTATGTGTCTTGCAGCGTGACGTCGCAGTCACCGCTGCGACCAATGGTGAGTCCACCGTCCACGTCGAGGCGTTGGCCGCTTCGATCCGAGGGCTCGATGAACTCCAGCGCCAACGCACGGTGGCGCCGACTCCGCCTCTCGTAGTCAACCGGACGGGCCTCCACCACGGCTACGCGCAGCACACGCGCGAAGAACAAGATGGCGATGACCATCACCAACAGTTGCAGCGGGCGAACGATCGCCGCGTAGTTCGTCGACGCGGCGATGAAACTCAAGCGAGCTCAATCCGAAAATGGAACGAGCCGATCGTGACGTCGTCGCGCGGCGAGAGTGAGACGGCTGATATCCGGTGGCCGTTCACGTACGTTCCGTTCGTAGACTGCAGGTCGCGGATCGCCACCCCTTCGCTCGTACGCCACACCTCAGCGTGCTGGCGAGAGATGTTGGAGTCGTTCACGACGACCTCGACATCGGGGCTACGCCCGATGACGAGTGGTAGGTCAGCAACGGCGAACGAGCGCCCGTCGCTGACGACCAGACGAGGCTGGCTCTCGCCTCCCAAAAAGTCGGTCTTCACCTCGATGGCACCAGGCTTGAGGTCGTCGTCGATGTAGATCTCGACCTTGACCGGGCCCACAAAGACATAGCCCTCGCTCAGCGCGTGCTGTCGCACGGTCTCTTCCAGTTCGCTGACGAGCGCCTTTTGAAATCCCTCGAAGCGCTGAGCGTCCGCCGGTCCGAGCCACACGCGCACGATGTTGGGCGAGATGGGACCTTGCGTGGAGAGTCGTCGCGTCAGGTCCACCTCGCGCACGATTCGCGTACCGATCTCGATCGGCTGCAACGACGACCTGAAGGGGCGCGAGAACGTCCCTTGAAACATCCGCTCGAGCCGGCTTTCCACTTTTTTCAGAACCATGACACTCACAACTGTACCGGTCGGTCCCTCGTTTGATGAGACGAGGGAGGCGACGCAAAGCGGTTCGACTATTGTTGCAAGGTCTCCGGGCGAGTGGCGAAATTGGCAGACGCGCAGGCTTCAGGTGCCTGTATTCGAAAGGATGTGGGGGTTCAAGTCCCCCCTCGCCCACCAGAAATCTTGGTCGTTTGTAAGCGAGGTTGTCGCAGTCGAGCAGTACCTTCCGGCATTAGTTCGTATTCGTAAAGCAGTGGTCAAGCGTCTGCGCTTGACGTCATCCGAAGGTAAGGGGAGAACGCGCACATGAGTTTGGCGACGTCCAACCCCATTCTCGACGCCCGCCAGCTCGTGAAGCGCTTCGGCGACTTTGAAGCCGTCAAAGGCGTCAGCTTCTCCGTCGAGCGCGGCGAGAGCTTCGGCTTCCTCGGACCGAACGGCGCGGGCAAGACCAGCACCATGCGCATGATCTCGGCGGTGTCACAACCAACGTCGGGGTCGCTCACCATCCTCGGCCTCGACCCACAAACCGATGGCCCCGAGATTCGTGGACGTTTGGGCGTCGTGCCGCAAGAGGACACGCTCGAGCTCGAGTTGTCGGTTCGCCAGAATCTGGAAATGTTCGGCCGATACTTCGACCTGCCGCGTCACACGATCCGCGAGCGCGCGGCCGAACTCCTCGATTTCATCCAACTCTCCGAGCGGGCCAACGACCGGGTCGACGACCTGTCGGGGGGCATGAAACGCCGCCTCACCATCGCAAGATCCCTCATCAACCGGCCGGAACTGCTGATCCTCGACGAACCGACCACCGGGCTCGACCCCCAAGCGCGGCACCTGCTGTGGGAACGCCTCTATCGCCTCAAGCGAGAGGGGGTCACGCTCATCATCACGACGCACTACATGGACGAGGCCGAGCAGCTGTGCGATCGACTGGTGGTGATGGATCACGGTTCCATCGTGGCCGAAGGTCCACCACGAGAGCTCATCGCTCGCCACTCGACTCGCGAAGTCGTCGAGCTTCGCTTCGACACCGAGCCTGATGCAGAGCTCGACGCTCGCCTCGCTCATTTCGCGCAGCGTGTCGAAGTGCTGCCCGATCGAGTCCTGTTGTACGTGGATGAGGGCGATGACACGTTGCGAGACCTCCATACATCGGGAATCACGCCGTCGAGCGCGCTCGTACGACGCAGCTCACTCGAAGACGTGTTCTTGCGACTCACCGGTCGGACGCTGGTGGACTGAGCGTGTCGAGCGCGCACAGCACCTCGTTCCGCTCGCCCGCCTGGCTGCGCAGCTGGCAGTACCACGCGACGTTCTACGCCCAGACGTGGCGAGGATCGGTCGCGAGCACGGTGCTCTTTCCGATCTTCTTCCTGGCCTCGTTCGGAGTCGGTGTCGGCCACCTTGTCACCACGCACACGGGCCTCGTCCAGGGTCAGACCTATCTGCACTTCATCGCCCCAAGTCTTCTTGCGACGACGACGATGCAGTTAGGAGAGGGCGAGTCACTCTGGCCGGTGCTCGCGGCCGTCAAATGGGTTCGCACGTATCACGCCGCCGCAGCGACGCCGCTTGAACCCCGTGACATCCTCTACGGGAAGTTGTCCTGGGTCGTTACTCGCTGCTTTGCCACGGGAGTGGTCTACACCATCGTCATCGGAGCATTCGGCGCGTTCGAATCCTGGTGGAGCTTGACGCTTCCTTTCATCGGTGCGCTGATCGGGCTGGCATTTTCTGCGCCGTTGGTTGCGTTCGCGGCGCGCTCGCAGTCCGACGCCTCCTTCATCACCATCTACCGATTCGCTTTTGTGCCGATGTTCCTCTTCTCCGCGACGTTCTATCCCATCTCGGCCTATCCGCGCGATCTTCGCCCGCTGGTCCAGCTCGTGCCGCTCTATCACGGCGTCGCGCTCGCTCGCGCCGCCGCCTACGGGCAGGGATCATTGAGCGCCCTCGCGTGTCACCTCGCCTATCTCGTCGTGATGGCCGGGCTCGGAATCGCGTGGGGACGTCGCACGATGCGTAAGAGGTTGGTGGACTGATGCTGACGCGCACCCTTCCGCGCTTCGGCTCGCGTCGGTCGTTGCACATCTTCGAGCGCAACTTCAGGGTGTACCGCTCGCACTGGCTCATGCTGGTCTCTGGCTTCTTTGAGCCTCTCTTCTATCTGCTGAGTATCGGCATCGGCCTTAACCGTCTCGTCGGCAATCTGCACATCAACGGCCAGGTGATCAGCTACGCCACGTTCGTGGCGCCCGGAATGCTCGCGACCTCGGCGATGAATGGGGCCGTGATCGACTCGATCTTCAACACCTTCTTCCGTCTCAAGATCTCCCACACCTATGACGCCGTGCTGTCAACCCCGCTCAACGTCACCGACGTGGCCCTCGGGGAAGTCTGGTGGGCGTTGGCCCGTGCCGCCATCTACGCTGCGTCGTTCATCGTCTGCATGACGCTGCTGGGCGACGCGGCGACACCCTGGGTGATTCTCTGTTGGCCAGCGGCGATCCTCACGAGCTTCGCCTTCAGCTGCGCGGGGCTCGCCGCGTGCACCTACTTGCGCTCGTGGCAAGACTTCGACCTCGTCTCGCTCGTGCAACTCCCTTTGTTCTTATTCTCCGCAACCGTGTTCCCGATCACCCTCTACCCGCGCTGGCTCGGCGCGATCGTCGCCTTCTCCCCGCTGTACCAGTCCGCCGCGCTGCTGCGCGGCCTCGATCTGGGACAGTTCCAGTGGATCATGCTGGTGCGTCTTGGCTACTTGCTAGCGATCGCCGTGGTCGGACTCACCTTTGCCGCTCGCCGCTTTCAACGAATACTCGTGCCGTAGCTCGAGAGGATCGGCTCGTTACAAGAATGCGGTGCGCCCGAGCCAGTACTCGAGGAGAGGGACGTCACCTTCGACGCTGACGTCGCATTCCTTGAGCGGTCGCCGACGCAGGACCAGCGCCAGCATCTCTGCCGGCTCGCCGATTACGACGGCGTCAAACCAACCACCCTCGCCGACAAAGCTATAGCCGTCGGGACGAAGCTCGACATTCCACTCGCCGAAACCTTTTTTCGCGCGAAACTGTAATCGTTCTCCACTGGGATGCGAAGGGCGCGACGTGATCTCGACGTCGTGATCGCAGGTGAGATTGGAGAAGAACTCATCGATCGCGTCGGCGGCAATCGCGGGATCCACCTGCGAGGTCACGCCGATCGCGAGCTCGAGGTCGAATCGATGCACAAGGGTCTCGTGCAGTTGCCGTCGTGACCAGAAGCGCACGTGCTGGTCCGCGCCCCACGCCCACATCGACTGATCGGGATCAGCGGCGCGCAGCGTTGCCGAGAGTGCGTGGCCGCCAGCGCGCAGCCACTCATCGCTCACCTCGATCTCGCCCAGTTCCGTGTCCGCCAACCGGATGCGCGTCGTGGCACGAGTGCGAACGAGGTGCTCCGCCCAGCGATGCACGGTGCCCAGGTGCCGAGTGAGGTCAGCCACGTTCCACTTCGGACATGAGGGCACGCGCGCTGCCAAGTCGGCAGTGGTCAACGCGTCAGCGAAGCGATCGACTTCGAGATCAAGTTCGTCGCAGTATTGGTCGTGATGCATGAGCGGATGCTACCGAAGCGGTCCCACAGTGGGCGCGTCGCAGCTCGGGTCCACCCCTTGCGGTGTCTATGTTCTTCCTGCCACGACCAGGACGCACTTCTGACCGCGTCTGGTGCCCAGTACTGTGGAGCAAGTGTCGCTTCCCCCAACCGCCCTCGACCTCGACGAAGAGGAGACGCCCGCCCCGGTGAAAAAGAGGTCACGATCGCGCTCCCTCACCGAGTGGGGCATCGTCGTGGTGGTAGCGGTCATTGTCTCGCTGCTCATTCGGACCTTCGTCTTCCAGACCTTCTTCATCCCCTCGGGTTCCATGGAACCCACGCTGCAGATTGGTGACCGCATCATCGTGTCCAAGCTCAGCGTCGAGCTCGGCACGATCCACACCGGCGACATTCTGGTCTTCAAGGCGCCAAAGGCCGTTGCGACCGTGTGCGGCGACGACGTCGCCGACCTCGTCAAGCGCGTAATCGGACTGCCCGGCCAGACACTCACCTCAAAGGGCAACACGATCTACTACAAGAATCCCGGCGATCAGACGTGGCATCGACTGAAGCAGCCGTGGCTGCAGCCGGGCACCCCCCTCGGCAAGGCGATTGGCACGGTGCACGTGACCAGCAACCACTACTTCATGGTGGGCGACAACGAGTCCGATTCATGCGACAGCCGGTTCTGGGGCACTATTCCGCGTTCGAGCATCATCGGCAAGGCGTTCCTTCGGATCTGGCCGCTGTCGCGGTTCGACTTCCTGTAACGACGGACGCGTCAGCTCGCTAACGGATGAGCGGCGAAGAACGCCCACATGAGCGCGCTCGCACTCACCGCGTTTGACTGGGGGCCGAGCAGCGCCGTGAGGCTCGCGGGCATCGTTGGCCCGCCGGGCCACTCGTGCCCTTCGCCCTTCAGCTCGTAGAGCTCGACCTCGGCCCCGCTCGCACACTTCGAATAGATCGTGAGCGTCGCGCCTGAGGCTGGCTTTGACGTAGCCGCGCGCGACGAACAGTCATCCTGCTTTGCCCAGTATTTCTCTGCCGTCGGTACTGAGTACGTCCAGTACGCCTGTCCGTTCCCCGTGAACGGATCGACCGGGTCCGCCGAGCCGTGGAAGGAGATGATCGGCACCGCGCGCTCGGTCGGGCACGGAGTCGGTCGGCGAAGCCCGCTGACCGGCGCAACCGCCGCGAAGAGCTCTGAATCGTCACACGCCAGCTGGCTCGACATGCGCGCACCGCCCGAGAACCCCGTGGCGTAGACCTTGTGTAGGTTGACGCAGTAGCGCTGCTCCAAGACGCCCACCAGCGCGGTCAAGAACTTGACGTCGTTGGCAGAGCCCTTGGGCACGGCGCGACCGCCGACCAATGGTACGCCCGGAATGTTCCAGTCGAACCCCGTTCCATCGGGAATGAGTGCCTGAGGGTAGGCCACGATGAAGTCGTCGTGATTCGACGTGATGTTCATCCCGGTGAACTCTTCTTGCTCGAGCGCCGTGCTGCCGCTGCCGTGCATGTTGAGCACGAGAGGGAGCGGCGTCGTGTCAGGCGTGTTTCGCGGAAGGTGGACAATCACGACGCGCTCAAACCCGTTGACCTTGAGGGCGAGCGTCGTGGAGGAGCCGGGCGATGCGCAGCCGGTCGCCGCTGACGCCGCGCTCGCGACCGTTTGAGGACCGTAGACCGTGACGAGCACCGAGACTGTCACCATCACCGCCAGCGCCGTGGCTCCGATTCGACGTCCCCACAGTGCTGGTCTCATGATTCTCCCCTCCACCACCTCATGGTGGCACAGTTTCGCCAAGTATGCAACCTAGTTGCATACTTGGTACGCTGAGGTATGGATTCGCTCGACCGGCCGCTCTTTGGCGACGTCCTGGCCCTCGCCCGTGAGCGCTGGGTTCAAGAGATGGCTCGTCGACTCGCGGCGCGCGGCTTTGACAAGTACCGACGCAGCGACGCATTTGCGCTGCGTTTTCTCGCCGCCGGCCCGCGAGCGCTCGGCGAGTTCGCAACTCCCTTCGGCGCTTCGCGCCAGGCGGCGAGGAAGATGGTGACCGGCTTGATCCAGCGCGGCTACGCCTCGCTCGAGACCGACCCCGAGGATGCGCGTCGCCGTCGCGTCCAACTCACCACAGCGGGTCGCGACTACGCCAAAGCGGTCATGCAGACGATCGATGCACTCAATCGCGAGCTGGCCAGAATCGTCGATCCGACCGATTTGGCGACGGCCAAGGCGGTGTTGACGTTGGTGAAGAACGCTTTCGGCCCGTAACGTAATGCCATGAAGATCTTGATTGTGGGTGGTACAGCCTTTGTCGGTCGGGCGATCGCGTGGTCGGCATGGCATAACGAACACGAGATCACAGTGCTCAATCGTGGCGTGACGGCGAGCGATCTGCCCGAGTCGGTCGAGCGCCTTATCGGGGATCGACAGGGTGATCTCTCGGCGCTCGAGGGTCGCAGCTTCGACGCCACCATTGACGTCATCGCGTATCGACCGAGCGACGTCGAGCGACTCGCGCAGGCACTCGACGGACGCGGCGGCCACTACGTGCAGATCTCTTCGATCTCCGCCTACGAGGAGCCGGCAGCTCCTGGAGCAACCGAATCCGTGCTCACGTTGTTGAAGGACCCCACAGACCTCGAGGCACCGATTACCGAAACCACCTACGGACCTCTGAAGGCGGCCAGTGAGCGTGCCGGCATCGCGTTGTTCGGTGACGACTCGACGATGGTGCGGCCGACGTACGTGATCGGCTCACACGACACCACCCTTCGCTTCCCCTACTGGGTCGAGCGCGCGCGACGTGGTGGCGAGATCGCCGTGCCGGGGCCCGAAGACAGCGTCATCCAGTATGTCGACGCGCGCGACCTCGCCAACTTCGTGGTGCGCGTCGCCGAGGAAGGACTTCCCGGTGCCTATCACGTCGCCGGTCCGACCCCGCCGCCCTCGTTCCTCGAGATGGTCGACGCCATCGCCCGACACGTCGCGCCTCCGGATTCGTTCATCTCGATTGTGAGCCCTGAGGACGTGCGTGCAGATGGCCTCGCCGACAAGTTCCCTCTCTGGAGCCCCGAGGTGGAGAACCTCGCGGCGCTCGACAGCTCACTGGCGCTCTCTCTGGGCCTTCAGCTCCGTCCCCTCGATGACAGCGTCGATGACGTCCTGGAGTGGTGGGGCGATCGGGAGTGGCCGAATCGCTGGCTGACGAGTGACGAGGAGTCTCGTCTGTTGCGCCGATAGAGCGATTCTTCGGTAAGAATCGGGATTTGCGGACAGGGAGGGGACGTGAGCGCGCCAGAGGAGGAACGCTTCGCTCGACTGGTGCACGAAAACTCTGCCGCCGTCGCCAGCTACCTTCGACGCCGCCTCTACCCCCTGACGTCGGCTGATCTCGACGACCTGGTCGAAGAGACGATGGTCGTCGTGTGGCGTCGCCTCGACCGCGTACCACCGGACGCAGAGCTGCCCTGGATGCTCGGGGTTGCGCGAAACGTGCTGCGCAACGCGCGACGTTCGAAGAACCGGCGCTCTGCCTTCGAATCGACCCTCCGCGCTACCTCAAGTGATCCGTCAGCCGAGGATCACGTCATCGCCGACGCCAGCGTCCGTGAGGCGCTTGCATCGCTCAGCGAGGACGACCGTGAGATCTTGCTGTTGAACGCGTGGGATGGACTCGACACGCACGCACTCGGCGCGTACTTCGTCATCTCGACCAACGCTGCCGCCGTGCGACTCTCCAGAGCCCAGGCGCGCTTTCGTGAGTTGTTGAGCGCGGCGGAGGTTCACTGAAATGTTGGTCCGTCTCGCGACAGTAACAGGTGAAAGGAGGAACGATGAGTGACGTAGAAGCCCGCCTCGCCGCGCTCGACCCCGCGGCCGGTCAGCCCTACCACCACGCGGACCTCGATGCGATGATCACGCGGATCGTCACTGTGGCTGAACACGCTCCCAGCTCGCGCTGGCAGCGGCTGCAGGCCCGCCTCGCGGGCGGCGTCATCGTCGCTTCACTCGCCGCAGCGCTCGCATTGGCTGCCTCTCAGGCGGCGCCGTCGCTCTCGGCGCTCGCCATCGCACGCGCGCTGGAGCCCGCACCTGCGAACAACTTCTCGACCGCGACACCGATGCAGGCGTTCGAGTACGTGCACTTCAGCGCGGGGCCGCAGATCGCGTCCACACCTCCATCGGTTGCCAGTTACGAGCTGAAACTTCCGGCCAACCCGAGAACCGAAATCAAGCAAGTGGCCACGGTGTTCGGCCTCACGGGCACGGTCAAGCGAACTGCCTTCGCCGACGGCCTTTCCATCACGAGCGCCTCGGGTGCGGCCATCTCGTACTGGACTGACGGCGTTCCTCAGTGGGAATACTCCTCAACCTCCCCGAGCGTTGCTCCCGCTGAGGAGTCAGGATCGGCGTCAGTCGCCATGCCCAGCCACGCCGCCGTCGAATCCGTCGTGCGCCGCTATCTCCATCAGCTCGGTTACAACTACGCGCTGAGCTCGCCCAGCTTCTCGACCGCGACGACGTCGACGACCACCCCTTCGGGCGCGCCACTCACCGTGAGCAGCGAAACCGCTGACTACACCGTCGTCGTCAACGGTGTCAGCACCGATCGGACGATCAGCTTCACGGTCGACCCCGCAGACAGGCTGCTGTACGCCGAAGGGCCTGCGTTTGACGTCGGCGTCGGCGTGAGTTATCCGCTCGTGAGCCCACTCGCGGGCGTCGCCGCTCTCAATACTGCAGAAGCCCACGCGTTCGCCGCGACGGCGAAACCCCCAACTGCCAAGGCGACCCTCGCGCGTGACAGTGTGAGCTTGGCGAGCTATCAGTTGAAGAATGGCACGCTGTGGCTGCTACCGCTCTATACGTACTCCGGCTCTGTCGCTCCCGTGAACGGCGCGACGGCGACGCGCACATGGAGTGAGCTCGCGATCGAGCCTCGCTACGTCACGGGAGCGAGCGACGCCGCGCCGGGTATCGGCAACTAGTTCTGGTCCCCGACAAGGTGGACGAGTTGAATCTCGCCAATTCCGACCTCGAGATTGAGCACCAGATTCGCTCCAGGCGTGCGCGCGACCGAAATGCTAGGCCCGACGTAGTAGTTGTTCACGTTGCCAATACCGACGTGGGTGCGTAAGTCGACGGTCACATCCTCAGGCACCTCCACCAAGAGTTTTCCAATTCCTTGTGTCACCGTTACCGACGTCGTGCCTCTGAATGCGACGTGAGAGAGATCAAGGGTCGTTTCACCGAATGCACCGTGGTAGTCGTGGAGGACCTCGCTCATGGTGGTGGGGGACCACTGGCGCGTGCCACTGCCCCCTTGGACGGGCACGCCAATCACCTGGAGCGTGATGAGTACCGCTCCGATGAGCACGATGAGAAGGCTGACGAAACCGAGGAAGGCGAGCGCGACCAGCCGACGGAACGTGAGACGGCGCGCGGGAGAGAACAGCGCGATGACGGCGAGTAGCACCAAGAAAACGAGCCATACCAGTGAGAAGGCCTTACCGAGATTCGGCACCGAGTGGATCGTCGCGATCACGACGACCGCAAGCACGACGATCGCCAGTGGTAATGCGTAGCGAAGCCAGCGAACACGGGGGGTGTCTTCAACTGGCTCCGCCACGACCGCGTCGCTCAATGGCGCGCTCGGAATGAGCACCCACATCGCGAGGTAGAGCGCTATCCCTAGTCCGTAGACAAGGGCCAGTACGACGAACACGACACGCACGATGTTGGCATCGATGTCGAAGCGCTCGGCGATTCCTCCCGCGACGCCACCGAAGACCCGCTTGGTCGCACTGCGATGCAGCGTGGGCGTTGGTTCGCGCGGCGGCGGTGTCGGCGCATCAACGTCTGGCCCCGTGGTCTCGTCGTGTTCCTCCAGCATGTCGAATTCGTCCATGGACACAAATGTAAGGTGCGTGGCTCTTGGGGCCAATCAGGGAGAACCCGAAGCACGCGTGCAGTGCGCGTTGAGAACTCGGGGTTTTCCCTGAGGACACTTCGGCGAGCTCCGTGGGAGACTTTGAGGGACCTGGACCGAGAGGAGCGACGTGACCACTCAGACTCCGCCGCGCGCGATCATCGGCACCCCGTACCGACCGTACCGACGTGGCGTGCAGAACGCGATCATCGGTGGCGTCTGCGGCGGACTCGCCATACGCCTCGGCGTGAAAGAGCGCACCGTGCGCATCGTGTTCTCATTGCTCGCGCTCGTCTCGGGGATCGGTGTGCTGCTCTACATGGTGCTCTGGCTGAGCCTTCCTCGCGCCAACGAGAGCGAATCGATCGCCCAGCGCCTCATCGGTCGACACCGCCAGCTGTACCGCATCGTGATCGCGCTCATCGCAATCGTCGCGATCTTCTTCGTTTTGCATTCGCTCGGCATGCCCAACCTCGGCGTCTACACATGGCCGTTCTTCTTGAGCCTGCTCGCCCTCATCGGCGTGTGGCGCGGCGCCTCGCCCGACGAGCTCGACCACCTTGAGACACTCATCAAGTCCGCCCCGGTCATTGGCGTCGCCACGTCGAAGAGCCGTCGCAACGTCGCCCTCCGCCTCGTGCTCGGCGTGATCTTGGTGTTCCTCGGTCTTGGAATCCTTCACCACGTTGGCCGCGCGTGGGGCCTCGCGACGCCGGCGCTGTTGGCCGCGGTGGCGATACTCGGCGGCGTGCTGGTGCTCTTCGCACCGTGGTGGCTCGCGACGCTGAACGACCTCACGGGAGAGCGAGAGGCACGCGTACGAATCGAAGAGCGAGCGAATGTCGCGGCGCACCTGCACGACTCGGTGCTCCAGACCCTCACCTTGATAGAGCGAGCCGCCGGCGATGAGACCGCCGTCATCCGTCTCGCTCGCACCCAAGAGCGCGAGCTTCGCCAGTGGCTCTTCGACCCGAACTACGCCGGCGATGGCGATACGAGCTCGTTCTCCTCCATGCTGCGCAACCTGGAAGATGAGATCGAGAACGATTACGGCGTGCGCGTCGAGCTCGTCGTCGTGGGCGACGCCGCGGCAAACGAAGTGGTCACCGCACTCGTCGCCGCGGGCCGTGAAGCGGCCATCAACGCGGCCCGCTGGTCGGGCGCGGAGTTCATCTCGATCTACGGCGAGGTCGAGCCGACGACGCTGAATCTCTTCGTGCGCGATCTCGGTTGTGGATTCGACGTGGACGCCGTGGCGGACGACCGTCGCGGCATCGCGCTCTCGATCCGCCAGCGGATCGCTCAACACGGCGGCACCGCGGTCGTGAAGAGCATCCTGGGCGCCGGCACCGAGATCGAGCTGACGGCGCCAAGGACGGAACATCGATGAGTCAGCCTCGCGTCTTTCTCGTCGACGACCACGAGCTCATCCGCACCGGCATTCGCAGCGAGCTCGCGGGGTCCGTCGACATCTGCGGCGAGGCGGACGAGGTCGATGCCGCGATCGAAATGATCATCGAGCGCACGCCTGATGTCGTGCTGCTCGATGTGCACATGCCCTCGGGCGGCGGCCTCGCGGTCTTGCGCGCCGTCAACGACAAGGACCCGAGCATTCGCTTTCTCGCCCTCTCGGTCTCTGACGCCGCCGAAGACGTCATCAGCATCATTCGCGCGGGCGCGCGCGGCTACGTGACAAAGAACATCTCAGGGCCTGACCTGCTCGACGCGATCTATCGGATCGCCGCGGGCGACGCGGTCTTCTCACCGCGTCTGGCCGGCTTCGTGCTCGACGCGTTCTCGCTCGAAGGCAAACATCTCGAGGCCGGCGATGTCGACCCGGACCTCGACCTGTTGACCCCCCGCGAGCGACAGGTGCTGCGGCTCATCGCCCGCGGCTACTCGTACCGCGACATCGCAACCGAGCTCGCCATCTCCGTAAAGACCGTCGAGAGCCACGTCTCGTCGGTCCTGCGCAAGCTACAGCTCTCGAACCGTCACCAGCTGTCGCACTGGGCGAGCGAGCGCCATCTCAACTAGCTAGCGCTGTTCGATGAGATCCATGTACTCGTCGTCCCAGAGGTCGAAATACTCCTCCGGCAGCAGCACGGCGTGCGTCGGCTCGAGGGCCTCCACAAAACCTCGTTCGTGACTCACCGCGACGATCGTTCCCTTCCACTGGTGCATCATCACCCCGAGCGCTTCGACGCTCGCCGGGTCCAGGTTGTTCGTCGGTTCGTCGAGCAGCAGGAGGTTCGCCTTCGACGAGGCGAGGATCGCGAGGGCTAACTTCGCGCGCTCGCCGCCGGAGAGCGTGGCCGGCATCTGGTGGGCCGCACTCCCCTTCAGCCCGAAGGCGCCCAGCATCGATCGGCGCTGCACGTCGGACTCCACCGTTGAGTTGTCGAGGTTACCAAGGACGGTCTTTTCGAAGTCGAGCTGCTCGTTCTCCTGGGCGAAGTAGCCGACGGTGACGTTCGCGCCGAACTTGACGATGCCCCCTTGGGCGTCCTGGGTTCCGGCGAGACAGCGCAGCAGCGACGACTTGCCGGCACCGTTTCGCCCGACGATCACGATGCGATCCCCTCGGCGCGTGATGAGGTTGACGTCGCGCAAGACGTCCAGCGACCCGTAGCTGACCGCGATGTGCTCAACGGTCATCGGCACGTCACCGCTGCGCGGCGGCACCGGGAGACGGAAGGTGACCTTGCTCTCCTTCTTGGTGACCTCGATGCGGTTGTCCTTCAGCTTCTCCACACGACGGTCGAGCACTTTCGCAAGACGAGCACGCTTGGCGGTCTGTCCACGCATCGAGTCGGCGAGCGTCGAAAACTGCTCGATCTTGGCGTCCTGGTGAGCGGCGATCTTCTCTTCTGAGAGGCGGCGCTCCTCTTCGAGCTGGAGGAACTTCGTGTAGTTTCCTCGATACTCGCGCAACTGTCCGTCGCGAAGCGCCAGCACGCGGTCGATGGAACGGTCGAGCAGGGGCAGGTCGTGACTGATCACGAGCACGGTGCCGCGGAACTGCTCGAGCTCATCGAAGAGCCAGCGCTTGGCCGCCTTGTCGAGGTGGTTGGTCGGTTCGTCGAGCACCATCGTCTCGGGCTGCTCGTAGAGGACGCGCATGAGATCGACACGACGACGCTGCCCGCCCGAGAGCGTGTCGAGGTCTTCGAGCAACAGGTCCTGCTTCAGGCCGAGACCGTCGGCGAGGCGCGCGACCTCGGACTCGGCCTCGTAGCCTCCGCGCTCGCGGAACTGCTCTTCGAGGGATGTGAAGCGCGAAATGGTCGCATCGTTGGGATTGGCCGCAAGCTCGTGCCGGGCGTGCTGCATGTCGGCGTCGAGTCGATCGACTCCGCGCGCCGAGAGCACGTGGGAAAGCCCAATCCGTTCCACGCCCAGTCCACCGGCGACAGGCTCTTGGGGCAGGTGAGCGAGCGAGCCTTGCGTCGCGACCGACCCCGTGATGCGCAGATGCTCGGGGTGGTAGCCGAGCAGCACCGAGAGCAGCGTCGACTTCCCCGCGCCGTTTCGACCGACGAGGCCCACCTTCTCGCCGTTGCCGACGACGAAGGACACCGGCTCGAGCAGGCGCCGAGGGCCAATTTCTATACCCAATTCCTTGACGATGAGCATTAGCGGCGTCGCGACTCAGGAAGTACCGAAGAGATGCTCGGGTGCGCGCAGCGAGAGAACCCGGCGATCGGGCTCTCCACGATGCCGTCGTGCATCGTGCGAAGGTCTGCGGCAAAGTAACTGATGAGCACTCCTCGATACGTGTTTTTCTTGCGGCTGAATACCCTACCGGTCCTCGTCTGTCGCGAAGGCCCGCCGAGGGGACTTCAGGGGTTGGCGCAGCTCATCTCGACATTCTCTCACGGGGCCGCCTATGCAACGATGTGCACGTGAGTGACGCCCTTTCGATTGACCTGTGGGCCGACGTCGTCTGCCACGAAGCCGCTGCCTACGCGCCCGGCATCACGGGCGTGCCCGCGTTTCTCGTCGACCAACGAGTGCCGGTGCATGGCGCGCAGGGCGCCGACGAGATCAACGGCGCCCTGCGACAAGCCTGGGCGAGTCGGGTTCCTTAGTCGTCTTCGTTGGGAACGAGCGCGACGGCCGCCACGGTGTGACCTTCGTCGAGGTTCATCACACGAACTCCGGTCGCGTCTCGTCCCTGGGAGGACACCTCACGAACGGGGGTGCGGATGAGCACGCCGCCCGATGAGATGAGCAGCACCTCATCGTCGAGGCGGACCATGAACGCTTCCACCACGAAGCCACGTGCGGCCGTGAGCTTGATCGCTCGCACGCCCTGTCCACCACGACCCTGCCGGTTGAATCGGTCCGTCTTCACGCGCTTGCCAAAGCCAGTGTCGGTGACGACGAAGAGGTCCGCGTCGCCACGCACGACATCGAGCGAGATGGCGTGATCGTCCTCGCGCAGCTTGATGCCCCGTACGCCGGTGGCGTCTCGCCCCATCTCGCGGACTTCCTCCTCGCTGAAGCGAATCGCCATGCCGCGGCGGGTGACCATCATCAGGTCGTCGGTGCCGCCCGTTGCGACGACGCGTACGACCTCGTCACCGTCGCGCAGGTTGATCGCGATCCACCCTTCGCGCCGTGACTTGTCGTACTCGCTGAACGCGGTCTTCTTCACCGTGCCATTCGCCGTCGCGAAGACGAGGAACTTGTCGATCGGAAAGTCGTCCGTCGCGACAATTGCCTGAATCGACTCGCTCGGCTGGAGGTTGAGCAGGTTGACGACGGCCGTCCCCTTCGCCGTGCGATCCTTCATCGGGATTTCGTGGCCGCGAAGGCGAAAGACCCGTCCTCGGTTCGAAAAGAGCAAGAGGTGCGCGAGCGTCGTCGTGTGGATCACCTGATCAACCAGGTCTTCATCGCGGAGCTTCGCGCCTTGCACGCCCCGCCCACCGCGACCCTGCGTGCGAAATGCGTCCGCCGCGACGGACTTCACGTAGCCAGCGCGCGTCATCGTGATCACGATCTCTTCGTCTTGGATCAAGTCCTCCACGCCGAGCTCGCCAGGGTCGTTCACAATCTGAGTGAGCCGGTCGTTGCCGAACTTGTCGCGGATGACGCCGAGCTCGTCGGCAATCACACCACGCAGCTTTGCGTCGCTCGCGAGGATCGACTGCAACTCGGCTATCGTCTCGCGCAGCTTCGCCATCTCCTCTTCGAGCTCGCTGCGACCAAGTCGCGTGAGGCGTCCAAGCGTCATGTCCAAGATGTGATTCGCTTGCTCCTCGGAGAACGAGAAGGGTGCATCCATCAACGCGACGCGCGCGGCTGGGCGGTCGTCGGATCCGCGAATCGTCGCGATGACCTGATCGAGCATGTCGATCGCCTTGAGCAGACCCTCGACGATGTGCGCTCGGGCTTCTGCCTTACGCAGGCGAAACTGCGTGCGCCGGGTGACCACGTCCACTTGGTGGGCGATGTAGTGGGTCAGCGCTTGGGCGAGGTTCAGCGTACGGGGCACGCCATCCACCAGCGCCAGCATGTTGACCGCGAACGTCGTCTGCAGCGAGGTGTTCTTGTAGAGCTTGTTCAAGATGACGTTCGCGTTGGCGTCGCGCTTGAGGCGAATGACGAGTCGCGCCTGGCGCCCCGCAGAGTCGTTCTGCACGGCAGCGATGCCTTCGAGTTCGCCGTTCTTCACGAGGTCGAAGATCTTCTCCTCGATCGATTCCACGGAGACCTCGTAGGGAAACTCCGTCACGATGATGCGAGTGTCGCGACTCGACTCTTCGATCTCGGCAACCGCTCGCAGCTTGATCGATCCGCGGCCGCTCCGGTAGGCGTCGAGGATGCCTTGGCGGCCGAGGATCTGCGCCTTGGTCGGAAAGTCAGGCCCCTTGACGAACTTCATCAGGTCGTCGGGACTCGCGTCCGGGTTCGCGAGCAGGTACAGCGTCGCGTCGATGACCTCACCCAGATTGTGCGGTGGGATCTTCGTCGCCATGCCGACGGCGATCCCCTGTGACCCGTTCACGAGTAGGTTCGGAAACCGCGAGGGCAACACGACGGGCTGTTGGGTCGAGTTGTCGTAGTTGGGCTCGAAGTCGACCGTCTCTTCGTCAATCGAGTCGAGCATCTCGAGCGCGAGCGGCGCCAAGCGGCACTCGGTGTAGCGCATGGCGGCGGCGCCTTCGTCGGGCCCGGTGCCACCGAAGTTGCCGTGACCGCTGATGAGCGGGTGGCGCATCGAGAAGTCCTGGACCATTCGCACGAGCGCGTCATAGATCGCGCTGTCGCCGTGCGGGTGATACGTACCCATGACTTCGCCGACCACCTTCGCGCACTTGGCGTACGGGCGATCGGGGCGTAGCCCCTGGTCGAACATCGAATAGAGGATGCGGCGGTGAACGGGCTTTAGGCCGTCGCGCGCGTCCGGCAGCGCACGAGAGACGATGACCGACATGGAGTACTCGAGGAACGAGCGCTCCATCTCAAGGTTGATCTCGATGGGTTCGATGTAGCCAACGACGGCGTCGTCATCCGATGGCGGCGTACCGGCGCCGGAACCTTTGGTGGTGCGGGGCATCTCTCTTCGTTCCTAAATGTCGAGGAAGCGAACGTCTTTGGCGTTCGTTTGGATGAAGTGGCGACGCTGGGGCACGTCGTCGCCCATGAGGATCGAGCAGACCTCGTCGGCAAGCGCCGCCTGTTCGACCGTGATCTGGAGCAGCGCGCGCTTGGTGGCGTCCATCGTGGTGTCGCGAAGCTCGTCGAAGTCCATCTCGCCCAGTCCCTTCAAACGCTGGAAGTCGTTCTTGTGATCAGGGTGCTCTTCGAGGAATCTCGCCTTCTCAAGGTCGTCGTGCAGATAGACCTTCTCCTTGCCGACGAGCGTCGAGTACAGCGGGGGCTGGGCGACGTAGACGTGGCCGTTGTTGACCAGCTCGGTCATCTGGCGAAAGAAGAACGTGAGCAGCAAGGTGCGGATATGGCTGCCGTCAACGTCGGCGTCCGCCAGCAGAATGATCTTGTGGTAGCGGATCTTCGAAAGGTCGAATTCACCTTCCACGCCCGCGCCGATCGCTGAGACCAGCGCTTGGATCTCGGTGTTCTTCAAGATTTTGTCCGAGCGTGCCTTCTCGACGTTCAAGATCTTGCCGCGGATGGGGAGGATCGCCTGGACGCGAGGATCGCGAGCGTCCTTCGCGGATCCCCCGGCCGAGTTCCCTTCGACGATGAAGAGCTCGCACTCGCGCGGATCGTTCGATGAGCAGTCGACGAGTTTGCCGGGGAGTCCCGCGCCATCGAGCGCGTTCTTTCGGCGAGTCAAGTCGCGCGCACCCTGTGCGGCCATCCTCGCTCGCGACGCCGTGATGGCCTTGGAGACGATCTGACCGCCTTCGCGAGGATTCTCCTCGAGCCAGTCGGCGAGCTTCTCATTGGTTGCTCGCTCGACCAAGGAACGGATCGAGACATTGCCGAGCTTGCCCTTGGTCTGGCCTTCGAACTGAGGGTCGCGCAGCTTCACCGACACGATGGCGGTGAGGCCCTCGCGGATGTCTTCACCCTTGAAGTTCTCTTCCTTCTCCTTCAACAGGTTCCGCTTGCGCGCGTAGCGGTTGACCGCGTTGGTGAGGGCTTTGCGGAAACCCTCTTCGTGCATGCCGCCCTCGATGGTCGAGATGTTGTTGGCGAAGGAATAGATGCTCTCGTAGTAGCCGGTGTTCCACTGGAAGGCGACTTCGACTTCTTGGCCCTCCTCAGCCTGCTCGAAGAAGCCCACCTTTCGAAACAGCGACTCTTTCGTGTTGTTGAGGTGACGGACGTAGTCAACGATGCCGCCGTTGTACTTGAAGGTCTCTTTCGCTTCGTGCCCGGAGCGCTCGTCGACGAACCGCACGTCGAGTCCGCGGTTCAAGAACGCCGTGATCTGCAGTCGCTCGATCACGGTCTGGGCCCGGAACTCGACGTCCTCAAAGATCGTCGGATCGGGCGTGAAGGTGACCGTCGTGCCGGTGCGCCCGCGTGGCGCGGGACCCGTCACTTGAAGCTTGCCTTGAGGCTTTCCACCGTCACGGAAGGTCATCTTGTAGTGCTGATCGTTACGGTCAACTTCAAGCACAAGTTCCGTCGACAGCGCGTTCACGACCGAGATGCCCACGCCGTGAAGCCCACCCGAGACCTTGTAGCCGTTGCCGCCGAATTTTCCGCCAGCGTGCAGCACCGTGAGGGCGATCTCCGCCGCCGACTTCCCCGGGTACTGAGGGTGTTCTTCGACCGGAATGCCGCGACCGTCATCGGTCACCCGGCAGCTGCCGTCAGCGAGCAGGGTCACGTCGATTCGCGTGCAAAACCCCGCCATTGCCTCGTCGACGGAGTTGTCGACGACCTCCCAGATGAGGTGGTGGAGCCCCGCGGGGCCGGTTGAACCGATGTACATTCCCGGGCGAACTCGAACGGGTTCGAGGCCTTCAAGAACAGTGATGTCGCTAGCCCCGTAGCTAGACGAAACTTTGGTCTTATCGGCCACTCAGAAATCCTTTCGATGCAAACGACAAGGCACGTGTTCGGCCAAGCGCGGTCTGTAATTTGATGCCTCCATCCTACCCGAATGGCTGTGACGCTCATTCAAAAACGGCCGTTCAAAACGCCTGTTTCGACTGGATTTTTGGCCTAGTGGAGCACAGTTTTCACTGACGTTGGAGCACCCGTTCCGAGAGCCGAAAATCCTCGCACAATTGACGCGCTTTCCAACCTGATGTGTTGCGCAAATGCACCCGACGGAACGCTCACGATGAGGACGCCGTCTTTGATCATCTCGACGCGACAGTGCTCGGCGATGACCGGATCAACGACGCGTGGCCACAGCTCTCGGGCCCGATCGATCAGACGCAGATCGACTCGTCGAAGACGCCCCGCCAGCGTGTTGAGAAGATCGCTCAGAGGCGCTGGATCGTCGCGAGAGCTCATGAGGTCACGAGCGACAGGTCGATCACCGCAGCCGGCGTGAGCGCCCCGGGGAGCGGGGACGCCGTGGTCACCAACGTCTGGCCTGCAGGCAAGAGGCTCAAGAGCCGATGACTCCGAGCGGGATCAAGCTCGCTGAAAACATCGTCGAGCAGGAGCAACGGGTCGACGCCTCGCCGCTGATGCACCAGCTCGTGACCAGCCAGGCGAAGGGCAAGGGCAAGGGAGCGCTGTTCGCCCTGGGAGGCCTGGCGACGGGCATCTCGACCCTCAAGTGAGATCAGAAGGTCGTCGCGATGCGGTCCGACCGTCGTATAGCCCCGAAAACGGTCGTCGTCGAAGCTTGCGACGAGTGCGTCGCGAAGCTCACCGTGCCACGACCTCTCATAGGCCACGTTGACGACGCTGTCGCTGTCGGAGAGCTCCCGGTAGAACGTCGCGACGAGTGGATCAAGGCTCTCGGTGAGCGCGGTGCGATGTGCGAGGAGCTCAGCGCTGATCTCACAGAAGTCACTCGTCCACAGCTCCAGCTCGGACTGCTGGCTTGGTGATGGTCGGTTGCCTTCGAGCGCGCGCAGGAGCGCGTTGCGCTGACTCAACACGCGCGCGAAGCGCTCGATGGTCTCACCCGTGAGCGGCTCGACGTCGGTGAGGAGCGTCGTGAGGTAGCTGCGTCGATGCTCGGGTCCTCCGCGAATGACGTCGACGCCCTCGGGCGTGAACACCGTGAGCGGCAGCGCCTCAGCGACTTCTGCGCGCGAACGTGGGCGCTGTCCGTTGACCAGCATGCGCTTCGTGGTGTTGCGCACTCCGCGCGTCAGCGTGAGATCAACTTGCACCCGACGTTCTCGTTGGAAGATCACACCGTGCACCTCGGCGATCGCCTCGCCGTTACGGATCATGTCGCTCGCGGCGCTGGTGCGAAAGGACGACGCGGTCGCCAGTGCGTAGACGGCCTCGAGCACGGAGGTCTTACCCGTACCGTTCGGGGAGATCAGGACAGTAATTGCGTCGTGATCAGGCTCAAAGGTGAGCTCGCGGAAGAGGCGAAAGTTGCGAAGCGTCAGTTCGTGGAGACCCACGATGCGCCCGCTACTGGACTCGAACGGGCATCAAGAGGTAGCGAAACCGAACGTCGTCGACGCCGTGCACCATGGCGGCGCGCACGGAGTCCGACATCTCAAGCACGATCTCGTCGCCTGACACCGCCTCGACACCGTCGATAAGAAAGCTCGGGTTGAAGGCGATCGTCATCTCATCACCGGTGTAGTCGGCGTCAACGTTATCTTCCACGTCGCCGGCGTCGTGACTCTGCGTTCTGATCTCGAGATTTCGGTCCTTCATGGTGAGACGCACCGATGACGTCGAGTCTTTCGCGAGCAACTTCGCACGACGAAGTGACGTCAACAGCGTGTCCTTGGCGATGCGCAGCTGGTTCGGAAAGCTCGCGGGAATCAGTTGCAACACGGACGGGTAGTTGCCGTCGATCAGACGCGATGCGATGCTGGTTGGTCCCACGACGAAACAGATCTCGGCGTCACTCAACGTGACGCCGATCTCCGCGTCGTGTGCGAGCGAGGACGCTGCGCGTTGTAGTTCTTGCAATGCGCGAGCGGGCACGAGGAGGTCCTCGGTGTCACTGATGCCCTTCACGCCCGGCACGTCGCGCACCGCTAGGCGGTAGGAGTCAGTTGCGAAGAGTCGCAGTGTGCCGTTGTCCGTGGTAAAGAGCACCCCGGTGAGGAGTGGCCGGGCGTCGTCGCTCGCCGCCGCACGAACTACCTGGTTGAGCCCTTGAATCAGGTCGAGCGCGGCGATGGATGTCACCGGCCCACTCACCGGAGGAAGCTTCGGGTAATCGGCAACCGGGAAGGTCCGAAGGGAGAACTTCGCTCGCCCGAGCGAGATCTCGACATTGTCGTCGCCACTCGACACCGTGACGGCACCTGCTTCCAGCGATCGCACAGCGTCGACGATGAGTCGTGCGGGGACCACTGTCGAGCCGTCCTCGATACCGATGACGTCGACTGTCGTGCGGGCAGTGATGTCGAGGTCAGTCCCGGTCACCACCAGTTGATTACCAGTCAGCGAGAGGAGTACTCCAGAGGATGCGCCGATGAGTCGGGTTGCCGCGACACGGCTCGCCGCCGTCAACGCTTCGACGAGGATGTCGCGCTCTGATTTGAACTTCATAGAACTGCCTTTCCTTCCTACTGAGGTTACGGTGTGTCTTTCAATGTAGAGAGGTCTTAGTAGTAGTAGTGCTGTGGAAATGTGCTTGTGGTCCTACACACCCTGATAAAACCGTATTTTTTCGAACTCTCCAAACCCACAGTGCTGTGACTAACTCTCTCAACCACCAGGGTTCAACTTCTAAGTGATGTGGATGACCGGTCAGTTGTCAACGTGTAATCAACAATCTCATCACTAGTTTGCCCACAAAGTTCGTGACTAGTTCTCCCCCTGCAGACGTCGTTTGAGTTGGTTGATTTGCGACAACATTTCTGGATTCGAGGTGAGCTGTTCACGGATCTTTTCAACGCCACTAATCACCGTCGTGTGGTTTCTACCATCAAAGATTCGCGCGATCATCGGATAGGAGTAGTTGTTCAGAAGGTCGCGGATGAGGTACATGGCAACGTGGCGCGCGTGGACGAGGGGTCGCAAGCGCTTCGAGCCACGCACCTCCTCCACTGAGAGCCCGTAGAAGTCAGCCACCACCGAAAGAATCGTTTCTGGCTTCAAGACGATCTGCTCTTGGCCGAGATTGGTCAGGTGAGCCTTGGCAAGCTCCAGTGTGATGGGTTCTTGGCGCAAGTTGGCGAACGCACGCAGCATGGTGATCGAGCCCTCAAGCTCGCGGATGTTGTCGCGCACGCGCTGAGCAATCCACTCGGCGACGTCGTCGGGTAGCGCAATGCCCTCGCGCTCGGACTTGGAGCGGAGAATCGCGATGCGCGTCTCGAGGTCCGGTTGGTCGATCTCTGTGACGAGGCCTTGGAGCAGGCGGCTGCGAAAACGATCCTGCAGTCCCGCCAAGTCGCGAGGTGAACGATCCGACGTCAGCACAATCTGCTTGCCTTCGCCGTGCAGTGCGTTGTACGTGTGAAAGATCTCTTCGTGAAACGTCTCCCCGCGCGTCTCCATGAACTGGATGTCGTCGATGAGCAGCACGTCATTCTCGCGGTAGCGCTCATGCAGCGAGAGCTGCGTGCGTGTTTGGATCGCTCGAATGAAGTCGTTCAGAAATGTCTCCGTCGACACGTAGAGCACCTTGCGCCCGCGGTAGTTCTCTTGGACGTAGTTGCCGATCGCGTGCAGAAGGTGGGTTTTTCCGAGGCCGGAGTTGCCGTAGATCATCAAGGGGTTATAGGCCCGACCAGGAGTTTCAGCCACGGACTGGGCGGCGGCGAAGGCAAGCCGGTTAGAGGGCCCAGGCACGAAGGAGTCAAAAGTCATCCGTGGATCGAGGCGGGCCGGCTGGTCCACGCTCGGCGCAAACGTGACCACCGGCGGTGCCTCGGGGACGTCAGGAGTGTCGCTTAGCGACTCGTCGAGCGACGACGAAGTGGTCGGTTCGGTGACCGTTAGGGAAACTTGGAGTGGCCGACCGACAAGTTGCTGCGCTTGCTCGGTGATGAAGGGTAGATAACGCTGCTGAACGCGCAAGAGTTGAATCTGATTCGGCGCGCCGATAATCAGTTCGTTGTCGTGGTAATCCACAAGGCGAAGTGTGCTGAGGCCGGCGGCCCACACAGCTTCAGAAGCATTGCCGCGTAAGGAGTCTCGTAGGGCCGACCAGATCTCTTCGCCACTCTGCACAATCTTCCTCCACAGGCCACTTCTGACATTATCCACAACGCATTCGCCGAGTGAGACCGCGGTTTCTGTGCCGGGGAGAGTCACCATACACCCATTTCCGGCCGCCCGCCGGAGTGAACCAATGGGTGCGGTAAGATTGCCCGCTACGGCGTGCCAGCGACCCCCAGGGGGTGACGCGAAGCGCTTTGGACTATTTGAGAAGAGGTTTTTCGTGAAGCGTACTTATCAACCGAATCAGAGGAAGAGGGCTAAAACGCACGGTTTTCGCGCGCGCATGCGCACCCGTGCCGGTCGTGCCGTCCTCAAGGCTCGTCGCAACAAGGGCCGTCATCAATTGACGGTCTAAGTACGGTGCCCGGCCGGGTCCGAACCCGCCGGCAGTTCGCGCTCTTTGCGACACCGACTGGACGCGGTCAAAGTGGGCCGCTGCGAATCAGTTTCGTGGCGAATCACTCTGACGGCAGCGGCGTCGATGTGGCGTACGCGATCGGCCGAAAAGTCGGAAACGCGGTGGAGCGAAATCGACTCCGCCGACAGCTCCGGGCACTCATCGACGACCTCGATCCTCAGCCACATCCGGGAACATACCTGATCAGATGTGGTGTAGAGACGGGAAACCTCTCCTATGAACAACTCCACCACCACCTCGAAAAAGCGCTTGAGCGAGCCCACGCCCGCTGAGTCGTCAGGCGCCACCGTGCTGGTCACGCTCGTGCGCTTCTATCAACGGCTCCGCGCAGGGCGCGTTGCGCCCTGTCGCTTCTATCCTTCGTGCTCTGCCTACGCCATCGAGGCCCTTGAAACTCATGGGGCGCTTCGCGGGACCTGGCTCGCCGTTCGTCGAGTATCGCGCTGCCGACCGTTCGGCCCTCACGGTATCGACCTCGTTCCCGAACCCCGCCACCCTAGGAGCACCGACTCATGCACTCGATAAGCCACTTCTTCGGCACGATCTTCGCCCCTATATTCCACGCGATTGGGTGGCTGCTCGCCTTCTTCTACAGCCTTGTTCCGAACTACATCTTCGCGATCGTCGCCCTCACCGTGGTGATCATGGGCGTGCTCACGCCATTGACGGTCAAGAGCACCAAGTCAATGATCGCGATGCAAAAGATGCAGCCGGAAATAAAGAAGCTGCAGCAGAAGTACAAGGGTCCCGAAAACCGTCAACTTCTCAACGAAGAGATGATGAAGATGTACAAGGAGCAGGGCGTGAACCCTGTAGGCGGCTGTTTGCCACTCTTCCTACAGATGCCATTCCTCTTTATTCTCTACAGCGTCATCAAGGGATTGGCCTATACCGTCAAGTTGAAGTCTGGAGTAATAAAGCCCGAGCCGCGCTACATCCCCACGAGCTCGACGATGTATCACAACTTGGTCCACTCGGTTGGAGCTATCAAGGTGTGGGGCTTGAACTTGAGCCTTCGGCCCTTCCCCATCAGCGCCCATAACGGCTGGGTTGGCGCGCTTCCGTTCTTCGGCTTCGCTGCTGCTGCGGTCTTCCTTCAGTACTTCCAGATGGCTCAAATCAACAACCGAAACAAGAAGACCGGTCAACCGATGCCCAGTCAGCAGCAGACGATGCAGCGAATCTTGCCAGTTGTTTTCGCATACTTCTACATGGTCATCCCAGCTGCGGTAGTGATCTATATGATTATTTCAACAGGTATACGCATAATTACTCAAGACATCATGTTTCGAACGGGCATCTCGAACCCCATCAAGCAGGGTGTTCGGCCATTGGCTGCCGCAGCCGATATTGACGCCACGAGTGAAATCGTCGAGACAAAGCCTGTTACTCCAAAGCCGACGAACCCTAAACCGACCAACCAGCCTCGTTCGAAGAGTCGGCCCCAGGGTCAGTCCCGGCCAGCCCCCAAACCGCAAAGCAGTCAGCCTCGCTCCCGGGCGAAGCGAAAGAGAAAGGCGCGTTAACCCATGGAATGGGTAGAGACAACAGGAAAGACAGTCGACGAAGCGATGGATCGAGCGCTTGCACACCTTGGCGTGCACCGCGACGATGCTGAAGTTGAAGTACTTGAAGAACCGAAGTCCGGCATGTTCGGGCGAGTAAAGGGTGAGGCTCGAGTGAGGGCGAGGGTTCGACCGAGTGGTCCGCGACCAAAGCGTTCGCGTCGTTCGGGCGAGCGGAGCGATCGGCCTCGTACAAATGCGGGACGCAGTGAGCGCCCGCGTGCAGAGAAGAAGCAAGGCGGCGATTCCCGCCAAGAGAAGGAAAGGGCGCCGCGCGCTGCGACGGCGACGAAACCCCCAAGGTCTGAAAAGAGTCCCGTGAAGGAGGACAGTATGGCGGAAGGCATCACGCTCGCTGAGCAAGGAGCCATCGCGAAGGAGTTCCTCGTTGGGCTCTTGGCATCAATGGAGATATCGGCCGAGGTGTCGGTAAAAGAGCTCGACGAGGGGACGGTTGAACTTTCAGTAAACGCCAATCCCCCGACCGAGCTTGGCGTGCTGGTTGGACCGCGCGGCACCACGCTGCAGGCGCTGCAAGAGGTGACGCGCACAGTGGTTCAAGCAAAAAGCCCCAGTAGAACGGATCGGATACTGGTGGACGTTGCACAGTACCGTGAACGTCGAGTGGCGGCTTTGGGGCGGTTTGCCAGGCAAGTAGCCCTGGAAGTTACCGAGACCGGGGAAGAGCGGGCGTTGGAGCCGATGTCCGCAGCGGACCGCAAGGCCGTTCATGATGCTCTCGCGGACGATGCCCAGGTGGTGACGCGCTCAGAAGGCGAAGAGCCTCGCCGCTTCGTGGTGGTCTCTCCTGCATAATTACAGTGTGAATAGTGAATGGTTGTCCCGCGCCCTCGAGGAATCGAGGGCGCGGGGCTTTTTAGGCCCTCAACCAAGTGAACCTCAGATTGCACACGCTTTAGGCTTTGCGGAGTGCTGGGATGCGATTCACCCGACTCCCCCACTGGCGCTGCTCGACCTCGGGAGCGGAGGTGGTCTGCCGGGACTGGTACTGCTTCAACGTTGGCAATGTCGGACGGTACTCCTCGATTCGATGGTCAAGCGCAGTAGTTTCCTCCGTGAGGTACTGGCCTGGACCGATGCGCCGGCGGGCGGGGAGGTGATTACCGCTCGGGCCGAGGAAGCTGCCCGTTGGCCCGAGTTCGATGGCCAGTTTGACCTGGTAACGGCGCGTTCTTTTGGCTCTCCGGCGGTGACGGCGGAGTGTGCAACGAGATTTTTAAAGCTCGGGGGAGCCCTCATTGCGTCTGAACCTCCGACGGAGAGCGCGGAAGAGCGCTGGAAACCGACAGGGCTTGCCAGACTGGGCCTCAGTGATCAGGGCAGGGTCCGATATGGGGTCGCCTTCGAGGTTCTCGAGAAGTCTGCACCGACGCCGCCGGAGTATCCAAGGTCCTCAGGAACGCCGAAGAAGCACCCCTTGTTCTGATGTTTCACGTGAAACACTCGAACGAGAATCTGCTTCTCCGCGGCGATGTTTCACGTGAAACCTTCAATGAATATGGCGCTTTTAGTCAACAATGGTTTCACGTGAAACATTTAGGGGGCATACCTTCAATGAATGTTTCACGTGAAACATCGGTACTTGACGAGGCTCGAAAAACCGAGTTGAATGGCAGTGGTTCGACGCAGTGTCGGTAAATTACCCAACGGTCGGGAAGAGGCTCATGGCGGACGCCAGCACAATGAGGATTTTTGCTGTTGCCAACCAAAAAGGCGGCGTAGGCAAAACCACCACCACAATCTCATTGGGAGCAGCACTCGCGGAAATGGGCAAAAGAGTCCTGGTCGTAGACCTTGACCCTCAAGGAAACGCTACGACCGGCCTGGGGATTGACGGGCGCCAATTCGAGCGTTCCGTCTACGACGTGCTCCTCAATGACGTGCCGATCGTTGACATCGTCGAGCCGACGGGTTACACCAACCTCTTTGTTGCCCCTGCCACCTTGGACCTCGCCGGCGTCGAGCAAGAGCTCACCTCAGTGATTTCTCGTGAACTTCGGCTAAAGAGGGCCATTACGTCGGTCGAAGGAGACTTCGACTTCGTTTTCATTGACTGTCCCCCATCACTGGGACTCATCACCATTAATGCATTTGCCGCCGCGACCGAGATCATGGTGCCGGTGCAGGCCGAGTTCTATGCGCTCGAGGGTCTCACCCAGCTCCAGCGGATCGTGGATCTGGTTCAACGAAACCTCAATCCCACCCTTCGCATCACCAAGGTCATACTTACCATGTACGACTCTCGAAACACGCTCTCAATTGACGTGGCCAAGGAAGTGAAAAAGCACTTTGAAGATGAGCTCTGCAACACGCTCATTCCTAGGACGGTCCGCCTCGCGGAAGCCCCCTCCTTTGGTCAGCCGATCACGGTCTTTGATCCCACGTCCAAGGGTGCACTCGCCTATCGCGCTTTAGCAGAGGAGATCTTAAATGCCTAGGAGACCAGGTTTAGGTAAAGGCCTGGGCGCTCTCATCCCTGAGGGCACGCCCACCCCCGACGAGAAGCCAGCCGAGACGTCGACCCCCAACCCGCTCCGGCGAGTTCTCGTGTCCTCGATACGGCCGAATCAGTTTCAACCTCGAAAAACCTTCAACGACGACAGCCTAAAGACACTGGCCGCGTCGGTTGCCGAGCTCGGTGTCCTTCAACCGATCATCGTCCGTCCGGTTGAAGGGGAGCCGGACAAATATGAGCTCATCGCCGGCGAGCGACGCTGGAGGGCTGCTGCCATCGCGGAGCTCGAGTTCGTGCCGGTGCTCTTGCAAGATGACGTCAACGACCGGCTCTCGCTTGAGCAGGCCGTCGTCGAGAACTTGCATCGCGTGGACCTGCACGCGCTGGAAGAAGCCGCGGCCTACCAGCAGCTGGTGGACGAGTTCGATCTGACGCACGACCAGGTTGCTCAACGCGTCGGTAAGAGTCGAGCGTATGTTACGAACACGTTACGACTCCTCCAATTAGGAGAAACCGCCCAGAGTGCGTTGGCATCTTCCCAGATCACGGCGGGTCACGCTCGCGCGCTGCTGGGTGTGAGCGAACCCAACGCACAGGCAACGCTGGTCGCGAAGGTGATCAAGAACGAGTTGTCGGTGCGTGCGACCGAAGAAGCGGTCAAGGCTTTTCTGGAGCCGCGCCCCCTTCCAACAGCGGAAGCGACAAACCGGGCCCCCGATGGCGCTCCGAGGCTTCGTCCGGTGCCTGACGCAAGCGTCGCGGAGCTCGAAGAGCTCCTCGAGAGCTACCTCAATACCCGGGTCCACGTTGACCTCAAAGGACGCAATGGCCGTATAATCATTGACTTTGCGGACCTCGATGACCTCGAACGCCTGTACAGCACGATTGCGAAGTCGAAGTGACCTTAAACCTTCAACCTAACCTTATCGTTGAAGTTTTCCCCAAGTTGTGGATGAAGTTGTGGGTTACTGCGATTTTCCAGTAATCAGTGGGTTTTCGCCGCCAATTTGGGGGGCTTTCGGGGAAATTTATTACTCGAATCTGTGGATAACCTGCTCTACGACACCTTCAAAAGCGGTGATTGATTGGTGAAGCACGGCCTCCGAGATCTTCCCGTGCTCGACGTGGACCGTCGTCATCTTGGTTTCGCGCAGAATTGGCAGCGCCATGCCGGTCACTTCGACCCTGGGGGCGTCTGCAAGATGGGCAAGGTGAGAGGCGAGGGCACTCGCAAGGACCTCGCCGCGGTGAGAGTGCACTCGGTAGCTGGCCCAATAGTGCAGATGAAGACCCTCAACGTGGTCGAGGGTTTCAAACGACAGGACGAGCGCGACGTCGTGGAGATTGGCGTAGTGGGCGGCTTCTTCTTGTGAGACGTCGAGTGCAACGAGAACGGCCCCGACACCGCCGAGGTGATGGGCAAGTCCCGCTGCGAGTGGGCCGCCGCCGCAGATCAGCACTGAACCACTGGTCAGCGGGTCGATGCCGGCGAGGTCGCGCGCGTCGGTGACGAGACTGCGAGCGGCGTTGGTCGCACGCACGCGCCGAAGCGACAGCAGTGTCGCCTTCGTGAGGGCGGCGCTCGCATCGAGCGCACAGTTTCGCTGGAACTCCGCGAGCGCGTCGGCCGTGAGTGACCCGAAGATGCCGTCAATTCTTCCGGGGTTGAAGCCGAGCTGGGCGAGGAGCACTTGCAGCTCCGCGACGTCGTCGCCGCGCAACATCGGACGCGTCAGGTACAGAAGTCGCTGGCCTAATTGCCAGCTCGCTTCGCCCAGTCGGTCGTAGGTGGTGCGGTCAACGATCCCGGTGAGGGGCAGCCCGCGGGAACGCTGAAACGACTCGACGAGCGCGACGGTCTCGGCGTCGAACTCGTCACTGGCACTCGTCGGACCGAGGTCGATCGCCCACAGGCGATCCTTCAGGTCACGCACACGGGAACCCGTGTCGCCGAGGCGCAGTGGTTCGAAGCTCAGGTGAACTACAGGTTCGAAGTGATCTCTTGCAAGAGCGCACCCTTGGGCTTTGCGCCTACGAGGCGCGCGACCACCTCGCCGTTCTTGAACAGCAAGAGGGTGGGAATGCTCATGACCGAGAACTTGGTAGCTGTCGCGACGTTCACGTCCACGTCAAGCTTGCCGATCGCAAACTTGTCGGACTGCTCGACGGCGAACTCTTCGAGAATCGGAGCGATCATCTTGCACGGACCGCACCAGTCAGCCCAAAAGTCAACGAGGATCGGCTTTTCCGCCGAGCCGATGACCTCCTCAAAGGTGGCGTCGGTCAGGGTCGTGATGTTCTCGCTCATAAATACCTCCTCGAACGCCGGTCGCGGCGCGTGAGAACCACCCTAGCGATTCGAGCTCACATTCCCTGCGCCTCAAGCCACCGCTCGGCGTCGATCGCGGCAATACAGCCGGATCCCGCTGAGGTCACGGCTTGGCGGTAGACATCGTCGGTGACGTCGCCCGCGGCGAACAGGCCGTCGACGTTGGTGTAGCTGCCTGGACCGGTGCGCACGTAGCCGTTTTCGAGGTCGACCTGATCGGTGACCAGGGTCGTATTGGGCTCATGACCGATGGCGACGAAGACGCCGGTCACGAGCAGCACTCGGTCCTCGCCGGTGCCAGTGTCGCGAACCTTAAGGCCCATCACCTTGTCGTCACCAAAGACCTCGGTGACTTGAGTGTTCCACTCGAAGCGAATCTTGTCATGGGCGAAGGCGCGCTCTTGCATGATCTTTGACGCCCGCAGCGTGTCGCGCCGGTGGATGACGGTCACGCTCGAGGCGAACCGCGTGAGAAAGAGCGCCTCTTCGAGCGCCGAGTCGCCGCCGCCAATCACCGCGATGTCCTGGCCGCGAAAGAAGAAGCCGTCACACGTCGCACAGGTAGAAAGACCGTGGCTGAGGTAACGCTCTTCGCCGGGAACGTTCAGCATCAACGACCGTGCACCCGTAGCGAGGATGACCGCGTCGGCCGTGATGCTCGGCTCCACGTCGCCGCTCAACCACGCGCGAAATGGTCGTTGCGTCGTATCGAGCTTGTGCACCTTTTCGACGCGCAGGTCGGCACCAAAGCGGGCTGCCTGGTCACGCATCTTCATCATTAACTCCGGGCCAGTGAGTGCTTCAGGAAATCCTGGGAAGTTCTCGACATCCGTCGTGAGCATGAGCTGGCCGCCGGGCTGATCAGTGGTCGAGGACGGTTCGCCTTCGATGACGATCGGGCTCAATTGGGCTCGGGCGCTGTAGATGGCGGCTGTGAGCCCGGCTGGACCCGAGCCGATAATAAGTACTCGAGTGTGCTCGGGCATTACTTCCTTAGTTTGAGTGGCCGGCGTTTGCGCCAGATAATCATTCCCGCGAGCAGTGAGAGCACGCCGACGACGACGTAGCTCAGCCACTCATGGCCCGAGAAAGCATAGATGTCGAGCAGTCGAATGAAACCGATCACGAGCACCACGACGAGCACGATCGCAGCGAGCACGATGATCAGTCCGTAGGCGATGGCGCGCGCAGCGAGGATGATCGGTCGCAGGACCTTGTCGTGGACGACGTCGAGGCCGTGGTCGAGGAGGCCCAAGAGCTTGTCGACGAGGTCGGGATTGTGTTCAGGGCGCTCGTCGGTCATGCTAAGAACCTACCGGACTCCCTACGCCTCTATCCACGTCAGGCCGATGATCCCGGGGCCGCCGTGGGTGCCTACGACGGGGCCAATGTCCGTAACGATGATCGGATACTCGGTCTTGATCTCGCGTACCAGCGCCTCGAGCGTCGCGACATCGCTCGCGCCGCCGTTGATGAGGGCGAGCCGGCGCAGCGGCGCGTGACTCGCCGCCACGTTCGCCACGGCGGCGAGCGCCTTGGCACGAGTGCGCTGGCGACCCGCCTCGCCGACGACGCCATCTTTCAATTCGATCAGGGGCTTGATCGAGAGGACCTGGCCGAGGAGGGCCTTCGCCCCGCCGATGCGGCCGCCCTTGATGAGGTGATCGAGCGTGTCGATGGTCGCGACGACGCCCGAGCGCTTGATCAGCTGGTCGGTGTGGGCGACGATCTCGTCGATCGACGCTCCCGTCTTTGCGAGCTCGGCCGCTTCGATGACGAGCAGACCTTCGCCCATGGAGACGTTCAGCGTGTCGATGACCTTCACGTCGATTGATCCTTCGACGGCTTCGGCGGCGAGCGACGCCGACTGATAGGTCGCCGACAGCAGCGATGAGAGGGTCAGCACAACCACGCCATCGAAGCCGTCGCTTTTTGCGCGTTCGTAGGCCGCTTGGAAGGCGCCGGGGGAGGGCGCGGCCGTTTCGGGCAGGGTCTTGGAGACCTTGCACTTCGCCCAGAAGGCGTCGGGCGTGAGGTCGATGCGGTCGACGAACTCTTCGTCGCCGAAGCGAATCGTCAGTGAGACGATGTCGATGTCGAGCGACGTCGCAAACGATTCTGGAAGGTCACTTGCACTGTCGGTGACGACTCGAATTCGGGCCATGGTTCCCCCTAGAACTGACCAAGCCTTGCACTTTTCGTGTGGGCCCGTCGAACCCGGCGGCGCAACGCCACGACGACGAGGCCGTACGCGATGACGCCGGCGACCACCGCGGCGCCGAAGCGCCCGACGAGCATCGCCCCTCGTGTCCAGCTCGGCACGGCGTAGACAACGGCGATGACGGCGGCCGCGACGAGCGACGCCACGAGGCTCCGTCGCACGTGGACGCTCCACACTCCGGTGATGATGTTGACCTGGTAGTGCGCGAGCACGACGAGGGCTGCCGCCGCGGCCACGACGTAGCCGATCGACACGCTCGCGGTGAGCCCCGCGATGGAGTGGCGCCCCAGCACGACGCAGAGCACGATCGTGAGCGCGTTGTCGAGCACGTAGAGGAGAAACACCTCACGCGCACGTTGCATCGACTGCAGACCGCGCACGCACAGCTGAAAGACCGTGAAGCCCGGCAGACCCGCCGCAAGCACGGCGAGCACCGTGCCGACTGCGAGGTGGTGCGATGCGTTCACGTGATTGAGCAAGATCGCGACGAGCGGTTGGGACAGCACGATGAGCACGAGGGCGCAGGGGACGATGATGACGAGTGATTGGCGAAGGGCGAAGCGAAGTCGCTCGCTGAGTCCGACGTAGTCCTCGTCGGTGGCAAAGCCGGCCAGCTGCGGGGTGATGGCGCCGAGCACCGAGACGACCACAACGGCGTAGGGCATCTGCATGAACGACCAGCCGTAGGTGTAGGCGCTCACTGGACCGTTGCCCCCCAGACCGAAGGCATAGGCCAAAACGACGTAGAGCGAGAGCTGGTTGGCGAGCACGACGAGCAGCGTCCAGCTGCCGAGCCGGCCGATCGTGCGCACGGCCTTGTCCCTCAAGTCCAGGCGGAAGCTCAGACGCCACAGGTCGCTACGCAGCAACGACGGCACAAGGCAGAGGAACTGCACTGCGACGCCCGCCGTCGTGCCGAGCCCGAGCCAGAGCAGGTCGCGCGATCCGTTGAGCGCGCCGAGAATGGGCGAGGGGTCGACGAGGTGGAACCAGATGAGGACTGCAATGCAGACGAGGTTGTTGGCGATCGGCACCCACGTCGCGATGCCGAAGCGGCGACGGATGTTGAGCAGCGCCGTGGCGATGCCGATGATGCCGTAGAAGAAGATCTGGGGAACGAAGAATCGCAGCAGGTCGGTCGCAACGGTGCGCTGCTCGGCGACGACGGTGAGTGACGAGTGACTCGAGGAGCGCTGGAGGAACGTGAAGCCGTCGATGATGTAGGGCGCGATGAACCACGAGATGATCGTCGCTCCCAACAGCACCACGACCGCCACGGTGATGACGCTCGAGATCGATTTCCACGCTCGCCGCTCCCCATCGAGCGCGAGACGTTCGACGAACACCGGGATGAACGTCGCCGAGGCGATCCCACCGAGCACGAGGTCAAAGAGCATGTTCGGCACCGTGTTGGCCAGGTTGAACGAGTCAGCGAGCGGCGTGAACCCGAGCACCCAGGCGAGCACGAGCACGCGCAGCAGGCCGGTCAGGCGAGAGACGAGCGTGCCGCTCGCCATGGAGGCGACGCGTGAGGAGTGACTCGAGGTGACGCTCATCGAGCGTGGCGCGCTTTCGGGCGGCGTCGACTCGTTCGCCACCACCACACTCCCAGCACGGCGAGCGACGCGAACGTGAGGAGGTAGCCGACGACGGACGTGCCGGCGACGCGCACCTGGATGGCGGTGCGCGCGAGCACCACCTGGCTGTTGGGCGTCGTCAGCAGGACCTGCAACGTGAGCGAGCTGCCTTTGGGGTTCGTCGCGGGCACTCGAATTGACTCCGTCGGGGAGTTCATCGTGATGGCGACCGCGTTGCCCTTGGGGAACGTGATCTGGTTGGTCACGAGGTGCAGCACGGCATCAACCGTGTAGTGCAGGTGAGAGGTCACGGTGACGGGGAGCGCATTGCCGGGACCGGCGAGCGTGATCGAGCTCTGATCGATGGAGAACTGCGCGAGCTGGTTGTCGAGGAGCACGTTCGCCCGGTCGATCGCAACCTGTCGAGTCGTCGGGGATCCTTCGGTCTCCGACTTTGCGACGGCCACGCGCAGCTGCGTTGCGATGTCGCCCGAGCGCACGCCCTGGGCGTAGGAGTTGACGGCGCCGATCAACGAGAGCAGTGACGTGACGTTGTGGCTCGTCCACGCCGAGTGCGACGTTGGCGTCGCGAGTGCTCGCGTGGTTGGCGCGGCGTTCGTGCCGATGAGCGCCGGATTGAACGACGGCGTGAGAGGAGCGAGCTGACCGTAGGCGTCGTGACTTAGACCGCCGAAGAGGTCATCGACGAAGGTCCTTGACAGCTGGCTCAAGGGAGCTTCAATGACGACGGTGCGCGTCGCGGGCGCATAGGGCGCTTCGTAGTGCAAGAAGGCGAGCGTGGCCAAGGCGAGCGCGGCGCGCCGACCGGGCTCGATCGACGAATCGGTGACGAGTGCCGACAGCGGCCCGTCGGTGCTGAGCGCCGTCAGACTTGCGGCACCCGCGACGTGAAAGGGCGCACCCCACGTCAGTGTCGACGAAGGGGCGACGCTCAGATCGTCTTCGGGCAGCACGATCTCGTTGAAGCCGGCGCGGTCGAGGGCGAGCAGCGCCGCGGGTGACTGGGAGCTGTTGACCACGACAGGGGTGTCGGTGAAGTGGCCAGTGAGGGTCGTCAACAGACCGGACGCCAGCGTGAACTGCTGGCTGACCTGGGTCGCGAGCCGGTTCGCCTCAAGTCCGGCGAAGTCGATGTTGTTGGGGGGTGCCGCGAGCGCCTGATGCTGGCCACTCGCCAGCAGCCGCCTGAGCGCACTGCGCCAGGTCGCGCCGTTCGAGCGCAGTTCGATGTCACTGAGCGCGACGTAGTTGGCGCTCAGTGACAGCGGCAGTTTTGGGAAGTGGCTCATCGCGTCGAGTGAGGCGCGCGCCCTTTGTGAGTGCTGGATCGATCGCTGGGTGAGGGTGGCTATGAAGTTGACCCTGAGCGGACGCACGACGCTCCCTGACTGCACCGCGAGCAGCGACCACTTCGTGAGCTTGGTGCCATCGATCGTGAGGGTGTAGCGCAGGGGGTAGACCCCACCGCACGCCGCACCGCTGCAGTGGAGGTGAAGTCTCGGGTCGATCCCGTCGCACGATCTGGCCCGAGGAGCCCCTCGGTTGGTGTAGAGCGTCACCCCGAAGGAGGCGGCGCCGCGCAGGACGCACTTCAGGGCGAAGTTCCCCGTTGCCGACAGGGGGCGGCCGACGACGCCGACGCCGTCGACGATGGGTTCGATCTGGCCGCGCGTGAGAATGGCCGGAAAGATGGCGACGCTGGCGCTCGCGGTGGCGTTGGCTGGGCTGAGCGAGACGATCGTCGTGAACGTCGAGGTCCCGAGGCTCGACAAAGAGGTCAACGCATTCTGGTGAACGACGTCGAACCGGGGCGTCGATTCGGCCCACGAGGCCGAGGGCCACGTCAGCGTTGCGAGGCTGAGGAGTACGACGCTGAGCGCCCGCCACCAGGACGTAAATCGGTGGGACATTGCAATTACAGGCTACCTTCGTACGAACGCACAACCCGGCGCCGTAACCTTCTTCCGCAGTGACCTCCTTCACCAACGCCCACGATCAACTCGACGAACTCGCTCGTTTGTCACGTCCGCTCGCAGAAGCCTTCGCGACGGCGGGCTTCTCCCTCTACGCGGTCGGCGGTTCGGTGCGCGATGCGCTCTTGGGTGAACCACGAGGTGAGGACTACGAGATCGACTTCACGACCAATGCTCGCCCCGAGGACATCGAACGGCTCATGAAGCCGCTCTGTACCGCGCTGTGGCAGCAGGGGCGCGCCTTTGGGACGATCGGCGGGACGCTGCGCGAGAGCGGCGTGCTGGTCGAGGTCACTACCTTTCGCTCCGAGGCCTACGTCGATCACTCTCGAAAGCCGGCCGTCGAATGGGGCGATTCGCTCGAGGCCGACCTGTCGCGACGGGACTTCACCATCAACGCCATCGCCCTTGACGTGGTCGCGCTCACCCAACAGACCCCGGACGTACAGACCCTCTTCGACTTCTACCAGGGGTTTCACGACCTCCAGGACCGGGTCCTGCGCACCCCGATCGACCCCGAGATCCTCTTCAGCGACGATCCGCTGCGCATGTTGCGCGCGGCGCGCTTCGCGGCTCGTTTCGAGATGACGATCGACCCTGCCGTTGAGGCGGCCGCGATCACGATGGCCGAGCGACTCACCAAGGTGTCGCCTGAGCGCATTCGCACGGAGCTTGACCTGTTGCTCTTGACCGAGCGTCCCTCGATCGGGCTCGACTTCATCGTGCGTACCGGTCTCGCTGACTACTTCTTTCCTGAGCTGCCGAAGCTGCAGCTCGAGCAAGACCCGGTCCACCAGCACAAGGACGTGCTGAAGCACACGTGGGCTGTCGTAGACAAGACCTCACCGTCGCTGGTCCTGCGACTCGCTGCGCTCTTTCATGACATCGCAAAGCCCAACACGCGCGCGATCACCGACGAGGGCGTGACCTTTCGCTTCCACGACGTTGTCGGTGCGAAGATCACGCGCCAGCGAATGGCGGCGCTCAAGTACCCCCAGGACATCATCGACGACGTCGCGATGCTGGTGGAGCTGCACTTGCGCTTTCACACCTACAAGCTCGGTTGGAGCGATCGCGCGGTTCGTCGCTACGTGCGCGATGCCGGTGACCTACTCGAGGAGCTCAACGAGCTCACTCGAAGTGACTGCACGACGAGGAACGCCCGCAAGGCTCAGACGCTGGCGGCGCGCATGGACGAGCTCGAAGAGCGCATCGCGATTCTGCGCGAGCAAGAAGACCTCACGCGCTTGCGACCAGCGCTGGACGGGAACGCCGTGATGGAGCTTCTGGACATCAAGCCGAGTCGCGCCGTCGGCGAAGCACTCGACTTCTTGATGGAGATCCGCCTCGACGAGGGAGAGATCAGCCAGACCGAGGCCGCCAAGCGCCTTTTGGAATGGTGGAGCGAACGAAGTTGAGAGGTGGGGAATGGACGATCAACCCGTATTCAATCAAGTCAATCTCGTCGTAAATGACATGGAGGCATCGATCGCGTTCTATCGCCTGCTCGGTGTGACCATTCCCGACACTGACGACCCTTTGCATGCCCATCATCGTTCTGTCGAGACGCCCGGCGTCCACCTCGACCTCGACAGCACAACCTTCGCCCGACACTGGGACACGGGCTGGACTGGTGCGGACGCCGTTTTTACCTTTCACGTAAGTTCACGCCAAGCGGTCGATGATACGTACACGACGCTCATTGGGGCGGGCTACGAGGGCGAGCAATCGCCCTATGACGCGTTCTTCGGCGCTCGGTTCGCGATTGTTCGCGACCCCGATCATCACGCCGTGGGGATCATGAGCCCGCGTCAGACGGACTTTCAACGACCGGCACCGCGGCCGGAGGATCTCAAGTAGACCAGGACAGACGCGCGAGCGGTTAGAGCTTCGGTATTCCCCATGTCGCGCCTTTGGCAAAATCTCGTAAATTCTTCCTTGAGATTCTCAGCCATTTTGCTTCGTCTAATGGGATCGCTCCGCACTCTACAGCGAGGAGTAGCAGATCTTCGATGAGCACTCGACCAGTTGGATGATGCAGTTTGCATCCGTATTGCGTCGCATGAAGGTGCGGAAAGGCCTTATCTGCAGTGTTGTCAGGATGCCAGTGATAATCGACGACGCCGGCGTCATTCTCGCCGATTAGGCGATAGATGTATTTGGTCGTGTGCACATTGAACGGACGGGCCACATCACCACTGGCGACGATCTCGTAATTCTGTGAACACGTAAATGACAGATGGTTTGGACCTTTGAGTCGGGTCGGCTTTCCCGCGTTAAAAGTCAGCACGCCCGGCACACTTGGATCGTAACTACTGACGCTCAAGCGCCCCCTGGCAAAACACGAGAGCACATTCTGGATGGGCACCCTGTAGGCGCCGACGGCCTCGCGCGCGGTTCTCCCTGACATGGGTTTATCGACCGTATGGCCGAAGAACCAAAACCTCCATCATTTCTGGAGTGGTGCTGCTCGAGAACTCACCACTGTCCCATCTGCGTGCAAATTCTTCGCCGGGCATGCCGAGGATGCGCTTTGACGCGTCATCGAACATTTTCCATGCCTCAGCACTTGAGACTTTACGAAACGTGACCGAACTCATTCGAACTGACTCCCCAGTTACAGCCCCTGCCCAACGGTCAACCTAGCGCGCGCGTGTGTCATATTGAGACTTTGTTATTGACGACGTGCGCAATTGTCATGAAACTCTCAACTGCGGGTCGCGAGATATGGAAGAAGTCCCACGCTGGTGGGGAGCTCTTCGATTTAGCGAATTGCTACGGCCAGACGGGATTCTCCGCACCGGCGGCGAACTCGTCGACCATGTCGAAGGCGACGTCGTCGTGGAACTGCACGGGCGGGGACTTCATGAAGTAGGCGGACGGTCCGAGCAACGGGCCACCGATGCCCCGATCGAGCGCGAGCTTCGCGCAACGCACAGCGTCGATGATGACGCCGGCCGAGTTCGGCGAGTCCCAGACTTCGAGCTTCAGCTCGATGTTGAGCGGCGCGTCGCCGAAGTTGCGACCCTCCATACGGATGTAGGCCCACTTGCGGTCGGCCAACCACGGCACGTGGTCGCTCGGGCCGATGTGCACGTCGTCGGGGTTCATCTCGGCGAACTCGATCTGGGAGGTGACGGCCTGGGTCTTGGAGACCTTCTTCGACTGCAAGCGCTCGCGGTCGAGCATGTTCTTGAAGTCCATATTGCCGCCGACGTTCAACTGGTACGTGCGGTCGAGGGTGAGCCCGCGATCTTCGAAGAGACGCGTGAGGACACGATGGACGATGGTCGCGCCCACCTGGCTCTTGATGTCGTCACCGATGATCGGCAGTCCCGCGGCGGCGAACTTCCTCGCCCACACGGGATCTGACGCGATGAACACGGGAATCGCGTTCACGAAGGCGCAGCCTGCTTCGATCGCGGCCTGCGCGTAGAAGCGCTGAGCCTCTTCGGAACCGACCGGCAGATAGGAGACGAGGACTTCGGCCTTCGCGTCGCGCAGGGCCTGGACGACGTCGTCGACCTCGAGGGGGGACTCGTCGATCACCTCGCGGTAGTACTTGTTGAGTCCGTCCAGCGTCGGTCCGCGCAACACGGTCACGCCAAGCGAGGGCACGTCAGCGAACTTGAGGGTGTTGTTCTGACCGCCATCGATCGCCTTGGCGAGGTCGTTGCCGACTTTGGTTGCGTCGACGTCGAACGCGGCGACGAATTCGAGATCAGTCACGTGATACCCACCGAGGTCCACGTGCATCAGGCCGGGCACATGGTCGCCCTGTTTTGCGTCGCGGTAGTACGTGACGCCCTGGATGAGCGAGCTGGCGCAGTTTCCGACGCCCGCAATAGCCACACGAATCTTGTCCACTGGCCTGTTCCTTTCCTACTTCGCTTCGTTCGCGAAGGGTTGCTGGTTACTACGTTCCGTGTTCAACATGTCGTCGACCCACTGGAGATCCAATTCGACGCCTTTGGCGGCGTGATCCATCACGGCGCGGGCGTAGTCGTCGAGCTCTTCGTTGCGCGCGCCGGCTCGCACCTCGACGAGGCGACCCAACAGGTCGGCTCGACGGCGCTCGAGCAGTCCCAGGCGCAGGTTCGGCGTCAGGTACTTGGCGAGCGCCATGCGCAGAGAGAAGTTCTTGCCGTCGTCGAGGGTCGCGGGGTCGCCCAACAGCGCCATGAATTCCATACGTCCGCGATCGGTGATGCGATAGACCTTGCGGCCGCGTCGCCCGAGACCGGTCGTGGCGCGCAATGAACGCAGCGACGCGCGCTCGCCCGAGAGGGAGCCCGTTGAGAGCGAACTCATCCGCGGAGTCGCTACCGCGACCGCTTCGACGAAGCCATGACGCTCCAGTCGTGCGAGCGCGGGATAGATAGAACCGAAGGAGACATTGGCCCACACGCCAAGGCGGTCGCGCAGTTGCGTACGGATCTCGTAGCCGTGGTGATCACGGTCCATGAGCAGGCCCAGGATGGCAATGTCCAACACGCGATCCATCATATCACTTCGATATATCGAACGAGAGGGTTGCGATCTTGCCGTTGTTTTACTGGGCTGTAGCATCACCCGTAATGGTTAAGCGATTCCGATCGAGCACGGCCAACGGAGCCGTCGTCGAGTTCGGCCTCGTGCGCCACGCGCTCCTCGCGAAGCTCGCGGCCGGTCAGGTGCGCCCCGAAGACGTCTGCGACGCGCACCCGGAACTCTTGCGCGCAGCTCGGAACCTCGGTCGCTCGACGGGTGAGAACTGCCCCGTCTGTCACGACGCCGAGCTCGTCGAAGTGACCTACGTCTTTGGCGCGCGTCTGCCGTCGGGCGGGACGTGTCCATCGACACGTGCGGAGCTGCTCAAACTCGAGCGTCGCGAAGACCCGGTGCAGTGCTACGCCGTCGAGGTGTGCGTGGCGTGCTCGTTCCACCACCTCGTGCGCAAGTGGGCGGCCGGCAGCAAGACCCGCCGGAACGCCTCGTTCGCCCAGGAAGCGGGGGAATGAAGCTTTCGGCGCCTCAGATCCGCAGCCGCAAGCGGAGGAACGGATCCTTACCGCTCGTGATGGTCACCGCGTACGACGAGCCGAGCGCGCGACTCGCCGCGGCTGCCGGCGTCGACATCTTGCTCGTCGGTGACTCGCTCGCGAACGTTGTCCTCGGTCACGCCGACACCTTGCACGTGAGCATCGACGACATGTGCCACCACGTGCGCGCGGTCGCCAACGCCAAGCCCGACGTGCACATCGTCGCCGACATGCCGTGGCTCAGCTATCACCTATCGGTCTCGGACAGCGTGCGCAACGCGGCGCTGCTCATCCGAAGTGGCGCCGACAGCGTGAAGCTCGAGGGCGGGCGGGTGCGACGCGACGTCGTGCGCGCGATCCTCGATGCGGAGATTCCCGTCATGGGCCACCTCGGCCTCACGCCCCAGAGCGTCATGGCCTTCGGCGGCTTCAAGGTCCAGGCGAAGACCCGCGAGGCGGCTGAGCAGCTGGGACTGGACGCCAAGATCCTCCAGGACGAGGGCGTCTTCGCGGTCGTCGTCGAAGGCGTGCCGAGCGTCGTGGGCACCCGCATCACCGAAGCGCTCGAGATTCCCGTGATCGGCATCGGCGCCGGTCCCGACACCGACGGACAGGTGCTGGTCTTTCACGACCTCTTGGGCCTCACCAACCAGAAGCCCGCCAAGTTCGTTCGCCAGTACGCGAACCTTGCTCCGATCATCACTGACGCGATCGCCCAGTATGCGATCGACGTCAGAAACGGTGAGTTTCCCGGTCCCGACGAGGCCTACGCGAACCCCGAAGATCTGATCAATTAGGTAGTTTCCGCCAGGTCCAGTACACTGGTTGTTCCCACAAACGGTGGGGAGAATGACACCCTGCTCCGTATCCGCGGAGCCCAGGCGCAAGCCCGGTCCAGAGGGAAAGGAAACTGGCCATGAGGCCTTATGAGACCATGATCGTGTTCGACACGACCGTCGACGCGCAGGCGATCCAGATCGCGCTCGATCGCGCGCTCGAAACCATCCGAGCCAACGGAGGGACTCCCGGCAACATCGACCGTTGGGGCAAGCGTCCGTTGGCGTACGAAATCAAGAAGCGTAAAGAGGGTTACTACGTGCTCGTGGAGTTCAGCGGTGAGTCGGCGACCGTCGACGAACTCGACCGCATCTTGACACTCTCGGACGAAGTGCTTCGCTTCAAGATCCTCCGTCGCCACGTGAAGATCAACGCCAGCCGTGTTACGGCACAGGCGTAAGTTCAAGCGCGCAACGCTAAGGAGATAACTATGCCTGACAACACCATCACCGTCGTGGGGAACATCACTCGCGACCCCGAACTCAAGTTCTTGAACAGCGGCCAAGCCGCGGTTCGGCTCTCGATCGCCGTGAATCGCCGCTGGCAGAACCGCCAGACCCAAGAGTGGGAAGAGCGGGTCTCGTATTTCGAAGTCACGGGCTATGGCGCGATGGCCGAGAACGCCGCGAACTCGTTGACCAAGGGAACCCGCGTCATCGTGAACGGGCGGCTCGAACAGCGCAGTTGGGAGACCGAGAACGGCGACAAGCGCTCGATCGTCGAGATCAACGCCGACGAGATCGCGCCGTCGCTTCGCTTTGCGACGGCCGTCGTGACCAAGACCCCTCGCGCCGAGGGTTCGAACTTTCAACCGAGCGACCGCCCCGCACCGGCACCGCGGTCGAATGAACCCAGCAGCTACGCCTTTGATGAGGAGCCCTTCTAATGCCACGTCGCAATAACCCCACGCCGCCCAAGCGCGCGCCGAAGATCGACATTCGTCGCGGAGCGAAGAAGAAGCCCTGCTCGTTCTGCCAGCACGGCGTGGACCACGTCGACTACAAGGATCTCGCGCAGCTTCGCAAGTACATCTCGGACCGCGGCAAGATCCGTGGCCGCAAGGTCTCGGGCAACTGCCAACAGCACCAGCGCGACGTCGCTGACGCCATCAAGACGGCGCGCGAGCTGGCGTTGCTTCCCTACACGCAGCGCACCGTGACGGAGCGGCGCGGGGGACGCGGTCGTGATGATCGCGGACCACGCGGGCCCCGTCCAAGCCGCGACACTCCTGAGGTCCCCACTGAGGCGCAAGTCGAGACGGGTCTCCTCGAGGACGCAAGCGAAGCGGCAAAGACCTTCGAGACCGAGCTCGTCACGGAGGTCAGCGAATGAAAGTGCTCCTGCGAAGCGACGTGCGCGGCCTTGGTCGCCGTGGCGACATCGTCGAAGTGAAGTCCGGCTACGCGCGCAACTTCTTGCTCCCGTCGGGCGCGGCGCTCACCGCGAGCTCGACCACCGAGCTGCAGGCGGCTTCCATGCGCAAGGCCCGCGACGTCCTCGACGCGAAGAGTCGCGAAGCCGCCGAAGCGCAGAAGACGCTGATCGAGCAGAACCCGCTCACGATCGCGGCACGCGCGAGTGCGAATGGTCGACTGTTCGGTTCGATCACCGAAGCGGATGTCGTCAACGCGATTCGCACCGCGACGGGCATCTCGCTCGATCGTCACGCGATCCATCTCGCCGAACACTTGAAGGACGTGGGCAGCGCGACAGCGACCGCCACGCTCTTTGACGGCGTCAACGCTACTGTCGCGATTGAAGTCGTAGCGAAGTAATTATTGAAGATTTGATGTACATATCGCCGGGGCGTAGAGCCCCGGCGATTGTCATGTCACATCGATAACGCAACATTTCCGGTGTGTGCATTTTGTCGGCGTTTAGGCACAGGCTTTCCCCACGTTGTTGTTCTTGCGACCAACAACCGATATCGACAACCGTTGAGGTCTTATGACGCAGATTGAAGCACAACGCTCGCGCCCCGCTCCGGGGGGCCGCGTTCCGCCCAGCGTCATTGAAGCAGAAGAGTCGCTCATCGGCGCCATGCTGCTCTCGAGCGAAGCCGTGAGCATCGCGTACGAGACGGTGGCGGCGGAAGACTTCTATCGCCCGCTGCATGGTCAGATCTTCAGCGCGATCATCGCCCTCGCGCACGCGGGTGAGCCCGTCGACTACGTGACGGTGCAGGCGAAGCTCCAAGAGCGCGGCGCGATCGCCGTCGAACTCGCGGTGCTGTCGTCACTGCAGCTCAACACGCCGTCCGCGGCGAACGCGCAGCACTACGCCGAGCTCGTTCGCGAAAAGGCCCAGCAGCGCCGACTGATCGCGGTTGCGGGCGAGATCGTCGACGACGCGTACGTCGCGACCGACGACGTCGTCGGCCTCATCGACGAGGCCGAGCGCAAGATCAACGCCATCGGCGACGACCGAAAGATGGACTCAGTCTCACCCTTGCAACGCCTGCTCCTCAGCGAAGCCGACATCCTCGAGCAGCGCGGCGAGACGCGCGGCCAGTTCAACGGTCTCGAGACCGGGTACCGGTCACTCGACGCGGTGCTCCAGGGCCTGCAGAAGAGCTCGATGACGATCGTGGGCGCCCGTCCCGCGACTGGCAAGACTGCCTTCGCACTCGGCATCCTCATTCACGTGGGTGCGGTCGTCAAGCGTCCCGCGCTCTTCTTCTCGTTGGAGATGAGTCGCCAGGAGCTTGCCGAACGAATCCTCGCCTCGACGGCGCGCATCGACTCATCGAAGCTGCGCACCGGTGACCTCTCCGAGGCGGACTGGAACCGCGCGCACGAAGCGTTCGGGTATCTACAGTCGGCAAAGGTCTTCATCGACGACAACCCGGCCCTCACGATCATGGACGTGCGCGCACGGGCGCGACGCATCAAGCAGCAGAACGGCGACCTCGGGGTCATCATCATCGACTACCTGCAGCTCATGAGCAGCCGGGGTCGCGCGGAGAACCGCCAGGTCGAAGTGTCCGAGATGAGCCGCTCGCTCAAGATCCTCGCGCGCGAGCTCGAGTGCCCGGTCGTCGCACTGTCGCAACTCTCGCGAAAGCTCGAAGAGCGCGCTGACAAGCGACCGATGATGTCGGACCTTCGCGAGTCGGGCTCGCTCGAGCAAGACGCCGACGTCGTCCTCTTCCTCTACCGCCCCGAGATCTACGGCGAGGTGCCCAACGACGTCAAGGCCGACGCCGAGATCATCGTGGGCAAGAACCGCAACGGTCCCACTCGCACGGCGCACCTCACGTGGCGCGGGGAGTTCGCGCGCTTCGACAACGTGGCGGACGCGCGAGAGATCTAACGGGCTCCTAGGGCAGGCAGGCCTGGGTCGAGACGCTGCCCTTGGCGGACGTCCTGGCGAGGTCGGACTGGATGACGTTCTCGGGAATGGCGTAGCCGGTGCTTGCCTGGCTGATTGACTTCGATTCGACGATGCCCGCCACGCGGCCGCCCACGAGCACCGGACTGCCCGAGTTGCCGGGGTTCACGTTGACCTCGAGGTCGAGCGCTGACTTGATGAAGAGCGTCTCGTCGTAGATGCCGCGACCGGCACCGGTGAGCTCGCCCTCGAAGTAGCCCGACGCCTCGGTGCGCGGTCCGATTGAGCGGAAAGCCGATGACGCTGCACTGGCGTGCCTCTGGTTGGTTCCGACGAGGCGAAGCGAGCGGGCTCTCGCTCTGGCTCACACGCAGGACGGCGAGGTCGTTCTTTGGGTCGTAGAGCGCGACGACGGCCGGCGTCTGCCGTTCACGATCACGCGCTTCTCGCCGGCGACCACGTGGGCGTTGGTGACGACTTCGTTGTTCGTCACATAGAACGCCGTGCCTTCGCTGATCACACCGCAGCCGCCGCTGGCGAGCACCTTGACGACGTCGCTCGGTTGGCTGAGTCCGCTCGACGAGTGGTGCCGAGCTTGTTCGGCTTCACGGTCTGAGGCAGCGTCGGTGTCACGATGTCGGCAAAGATGTTCGGCACACCCGCGTCGTGAAAGAGGCCTGCCACTTTGGCTTCGATGTTGGGCACCGGCGGCATGACGTGATCCATCGCCGAGAGGATGCCCGAGTTCTGGATGCCCGTCGCGACCGACCCCCAGGTCGCAGAGGTGAGCAGGCCCGCCACGAGCCAGCACATGATGAGGGCGCCACCCGCGCCCACGGCGACGCCGACGATGCGGTCGACGATGCCGAGCATCATCGCGCTGCACGACGTGCTTGATCACATTGCCGACGACGCCGCCCACGATGCCACCGAGCACGCTGAGGACGAGGACGATGAAGAGCGCGATCGCGGGGCGCCAGCCGGACTTGGTGAGATCGCCCGACAGCGACGGGGCGATAGCCGCGCCTGACAGGAAGCCGCCGACGAGTCCCGCCAGACCCGCGACCTGACGGATCGCTCCCTCGGCGAAGCCGCGAAGCCCCGCGAGCACGACGATGATCGCGATGATGAGATCGACCCAACCCATGTCGGACAGGCTAAGCGCTCACGCCATGCCGCTCTGGTCGCAACCAGGGAATGAGCGGCGTCCAATGGGCGTTTGCCCCTATTTGGGCTGCATTCGGATGCCCGCATCGATGCGGATCGACTCGGCGTTCATGTAGCTGTTGGTGATGAGCTCGAGCGCGAGCGAGGCGTACTCGCGCGCGAAGCCGAGGCGCTTGGGAAAGAGGACTCCCGCGCCGAGGCGCGCCTTGAACTCCTCGGACGCTTCGCCCGTGCCGTAGATGGGGGTGTCGATGAGTCCGGGCAGAATGCAGTTCGCACGCACGCCGATCGGGGCGATGTCGCGCGCGAGCGGCAGCGTGAGACCGACGATGCCGCCCTTCGATGACGAGTAGGCGACCTGACCGATCTGGCCATCCTCGGCGGCGACCGACGCGGTGTTGACGATCGCGCCGCGCATGCTGTCGACATCGGGTGTGTTGTGACTCATTGCGGTCGCGGCCAACCGGCATACGTTGAAGGTGCCGATCAAGTTGATCTCGATGACCTTGCGATAGATGTCAAGATCGTGAGCCGAGGCGTACTCGCCGTCTTTGCCGATGGTGCGCGTCGCCCAGCCGATTCCCGCGCAGTTGACCGCGCTCCACATCGGGGCCATCGCCTTGGCGGCCTCGATGGCGGCGATGACCTCGTCGGTGTTCGTCACGTCGCAGTGTGCGTACGCGCCGCCGATCTCTTTGGCGATCGCTTGGCCACCCGCGTCGTTGAGGTCAGCGACCACGACCTTGACGCCGTGCTCGGCGAGCAAGCGAGCGGTCGCTTCGCCCAGTCCCGACGCGCCGCCGGTGACGACGGCCGATGTGTTGTTGATCTCCACGTGTGCTCCTCGGTAGTTCCGACTACCGAGTCAATCACAGAGTCGGCAGTGGGGGTTGCGACGGGACCGGAGGGGACCGGCCCCGTCGCAATGGGGAGACCTAACGCGACGTCAGCGAGAGTTCCGGGTCGTGCTGGACACACTGGCGATACGCATCGATCGTGGCTTCATAGTCAGCGATGATCTCGCGTTGGCGGGCCAGTTCGAGTGCGTGCGTGCGTTGGGCACGCGAGCGCTCCTCGAGGTGCGCCGCCCAAAGCGGCAGACCGAGGCCTACGGTGACGCCGAGTGTTACCAGGACAGCCGAGAAACAGACGGTCAACATTGCGCAAGTCCTTTCAACGAGCACCGAGTTTGGTTCGGCATCTGCAAGTGCGCTCAAGGCCGATCGAAGAAGTAGGTAAGAGTTGGCTGTGAGAAAAGTGTGAGCAGCGAACGCTGCGCATTCTCTACGTGACGAGTGTGAACGCCGCTACACGATCACTTGAAATCGAGCGCGCAACAAGCGTCACCTAACGTGGACCGGTGGCGTCGATCTATGAGTGCACCAAAGAGGAGCTCGCTGACGTGATGGCGGGCGAACCCCGATATCGCATCGATCAGCTCTGGCATGGGCTGTGGGCTGAGGGCCTGAGCGTCGAGTCCATCACGACGATCCCCGCGCCGCTACGCGCTCGCCTCGTTGCGGCGTTCCCACCTGCGCTCGAGCCCGCCCACGACGCCGCGAGCGATCACGGGGCGACACGAAAATGGGTCTTTCGACTCGACGACGCGTCGACCATCGAGACGGTCCTCATGCACTACGAAGATCGCGTCACCGTATGCGTCTCGTCGCAAGCAGGTTGTGCGATGGGCTGCACGTTCTGCGCGACCGGTCAGGCCGGATTCAGCGGGCAGCTGAGCGTCGGCCAGGTGATCGAGCAGGTGATGTTCGCGGCACGTACCGCGGCACCCACTCGACTTTCGAACGTGGTCTTCATGGGGATGGGCGAGCCGCTCGCCAACTACGCCACGACCGTCGAGGTCGTCAAGCGGCTGCACGAGTATCGCGGCATGTCGGCGCGACACCTCACGGTCTCGACGGTCGGCGTGGCGCCCGCGATAGAACGACTCGCGAACGAGGGCCTGCCGCTGACGCTCGCGGTGTCGTTGCATGCGGCGAACGACGAGACCCGCAACGAACTGGTGCCGCTCAATCGGCGCTACCCACTCGAACGTCTCCACGAGGCCTGCACGTACTGGATCGAGACGACGGGTCGGCGCATCAGCTTCGAGTGGGCGTTGATTCACGGCGTGAATGACACAGACAAGGCGATCGACGAGCTTGCGGACTACGCACGCTCACTCGGCGCACACGTCAACCTCATTCCACTGAACCCGACACCCGGCTATCTCGTCATGGGATCGAGCGGCGAACGCGTCGCTGCGTTTCGCGACGGCCTACGTCAACGCGGCGTCAACGCGACCGTGCGCAACACGCGCGGCAGGTCGATCGCCGCCGCGTGTGGTCAACTCGCGAGCGTGACGAACGCTAAGCGTCGCTCGCTTCGGGTAGTCCACCAATAGAGTGCTGCGCCCCGACGTCATCGTCGTAGACGTCGGCGAGCTTCTGCTCGGTGTGGCGCACGTCTCGTTCGACGTCATGCTTGACGTGCCCGGCATGCAACACGTCTCGGCCAATGTTGCGCACGTCCTCTACGATGTCTTGTTCGATCTCGTGTGATCGCTTCTCGATGGCATAGAGGCGAAAGGCGAGCGCCGGTAGTCCGAGCAGAGCGCAGAGTCCGAGGACGATCAAAACGCAACCAACAACCACTTCAGTGATCATCCGTACCTCCTTCCAGACGTCACCGCTGGAATAGTTCTGGCATAGTCCTCTTTGGCTCTTCTGGCAAGAGCAAGGACGAAGAATCTCCTTTGGAGCGCTGAACGTGACGTGCGTGGCCGCACCGACGCGGACCGCTCACGCGCGTGGCGATGATCTACAACGAACGTTCCTTCCAGAACGTGGGACGCCACCGAATGAGTGCTAGCACGCCAACGATGCACATGACGCCGCCCGAGACAATCGAGAACTCGGTCGAGGTGAGACTCGCGACCGCACCCGACTCGAGGTCACCGAGACGCGGACCTCCCGTGACCACGGCCATCTGAATCGCCGAGAGCCGGCTGCGGTACTGATCGGTGATGGAGGTCTGAAGAATCGTGTTGCGCAGCACTGTGGAGATGACGTCCATCGCGCCCGCGATGGCCAAACAGGTCAGTCCCACCCACAGGACATGTACGAGTCCAAAGAGTGCCATCACCAGACCCCAGATCAATACCACCAGGATCACGAGTCGACCGCGGCGGCCCACGCAATCCATCCAGCCGGTGAAGATCGCCATGATGAGTGCGCCCGCACCGGGTGCCGCATAGAGCAGTCCGAGGATCTCTGGACCACCGTGATAGAGGTGCTTCGTCACGGCCGGAAACAGCGCGCGCGGCAGGCCGAAGACCATCGCGTTGAGGTCGACGAGGTAGACGGCCTGGACGACCGCGTGACGGCGCACGTACGAAAAGCCGTCAGCGATCGAGCGCAGGATCTTTGCTCCCGAGTGCTGGCCGACCGGCTTCATCGGCGCCATGAGGAACGTCGCGAGCACGAGCACGAAGAAGGTGGCGCCGTCGATGAAGTAGCACGATGACAGCCCGACCGTGGCCACGAGCACCCCTGCGACACCGGGACCGACGACCGTGGCGGTGTTGATGATGATCTGGTTCAAGGAGTAGGCGGCGACAAGCTCATCGGGTTGGACGAGCAGCGGGATGGTCGCGGTGCGAAGCGGTCCAGAGAGCCCCGCGAGGCCGGCGGCGAGCGCGGGAAGGGTGACGAGCACGACGAAGTTTGCGTGATGCATCAAGGCGTTCGCGCCGAGTGCGCAGCTGAGCAGTCCGAGCAGGAACGACGCGCCGACGAGCAGCGTGCGACGATCGAAGCGGTCGCCGAGCGCGCCGCCCCAGAGCGAGCCGAAGATGAGCAGGGGTAGCTGGATGAAGCTGACGAGTCCGACCCACAGGCTCGAGCCAGTCAACTGGTACACCTGGTAGGCGACAGCGACCAGCGTCAAGTTACTGCCGAGTAGTGAGACCAACTGACCGAGAAACAGCAGCCGAAAATTCTTGCTGGTGCGAAGAGGCGTCGTGTCGACAAGCAGGCGAGCCACCCGTTTAGCGTAGGCGGATAGGGTGTAAACCCGGGGGTGTGGCACGAAGGAGTGTTGATGATCGGCGAAGAACTGATCCAGTTGGTGACGCCCGAAGGGGAGCGAGTATCGAACCCCGACTACGAGTCGACCTTGAGTGGCGAGGCGATCTTCGGGATGTATCGCGACATGGTCATCATCCGTCGCTTGGACATCGAATCGACGTCGTTGCAGCGCCAGGGCCAGCTCGCGCTGTGGGCCCCCGTGCAGGGTCAAGAGGCCGCCCAGATCGGTGCCGGACGAGCGCTCCAACCCATGGACTTCACCTTTCCCACCTACCGCGAGCACGGCATCGGCTGGTGCCGAGGCGTGCCGCCGCGCGAGATGCTGCGACTCTTTCGAGCCGTCTCCAACGGCGGTTGGGACCCCCAGAAGTACCGCCATTCCGTGCCGACGATCGTGCTCGGCAACCAGGTTCTGAACGCCGTTGGCTACGCCATGGGCATCCAGCGCGACGGGGCGGAAGAGGCCGTGATGACCTTTTTCGGCGACGGGGCCTCGAGCCAGGGTGACGTGCTCGAGGCGTTCGTGTGGGCGTCATCGTTCAACACGCCGATCGTCTTCTTCTGCCAGAACAATCAGTGGGGAATCTCGACGCCGTCGTCGATTCAGTCGAAGATTCCGCTCTATCATCGCGCGCCCGGTTTCGGCTTTCCCGGCGTGCGCGTCGACGGCAACGACGTGATCGCCGTCTACGAAGTTGCGCGCCGCGCACTCGACCAGGCCCGCGTTGGCGGAGGACCGACGTTGATCGAGGCCTACACGTATCGACTCGGCGCCCACACGACGTCAGACGACCCGACGCGCTATCGCATCGACGCCGAGGTCGAAGTCTGGAAGCATCGCGATCCCATCGAACGCGTGAAGGCGCTGCTCGCGCGCGAGTACCACGTGAAGAACGACAAGTTCCAAGAGGTCGCGCTCGAGGCCGACGCGCTCGCGCTGCAACTTCGAGAAGACGTGCTCGCCATGGACCGCCCCGATCCCATCACGATGTTCGACCACGCGTACGCAGAACCCCATCCACTCATCGAGGAGGGGCGTCGCGAGATGATTGAGCTTGGCGTAAGCGGGGGTGGCAACTGATGGCGACGACCACCATGACCATGGCGAAGGCACTGAACGAGGGCCTGCGTCGCGCGATGGAGAAGAACAAGAAGGTCCTCATCATGGGTGAGGACATCGGCAAGCTCGGTGGCGTGTTTCGCATCACCGACGGACTGCAGAAGGACTTCGGCGAAGATCGCGTCATCGACTCGCCGCTCGCCGAGTCGGCGATCGTAGGAACGGCGGTCGGCCTCGCCATTCGCGGCTATCGCACGGTGTGTGAGATCCAGTTCGATGGCTTCGTGTACCCGGCCTTCGACCAGATCGTCAGCCAGGTCGCCAAGCTCCACAAGCGCTCCGACGGCGTCTACAAGATGGCCATCGTCATCCGCATCCCGTTCCAGGGCGGCATCGGCGCGATCGAGCATCACTCGGAGAGTCCCGAGGCCTACTTCGCCGCGACCGCCGGTCTTCGAGTGGTGGCCTGTTCGACGCCGAACGACGCCTACTGGATGATCCAGGAGTCGATCGAGCACGACGACCCCATCATCTTCTGTGAGCCGAAGAGCCGCTACTGGGAGCGCGGCGAGGTTGATCTCGATAACCCGCCGGCGGGACTCTTTGACGCCGTGATTCGTCGCGAGGGAACTGACGTCACCGTGATTGGCTACGGCTCCTCGGTGAAGACGATCTTGCGCGCAGCCGACACCGCCGAGACCGAAGGCGTCTCACTCGAGGTCGTCGACGCCCGCGGCCTGTCGCCGCTCGACCTCGACACGATGGCCGCCTCGGTCAACAAGACCGGTCGGCTCGTGGTCGTCCAAGAGGCCCCGCACATGGCCTCGATGGGCTCAGAGATGGTGGCCGAGCTCACCCAGCGCTGCTTCTATTCGATGCGCGCACCGGGACTTCGCGTCTCGGGGTACCACGTGCCGTACCCGCCCACGCGCATCGAAGAGGACTACCGCCCGACCGTCGACCGGATCCTCGACGCGGTCGACCGAGTGATGGAGTTTGAGAGTTGAGCGAACAGGTTTTTCTTCTACCGGACGTCGGCGAAGGTCTCGTCGAGGCCGAGATCGTCACCTGGAAGGTCAAAGAGGGCGACGTCGTCGCCCTGAACCAGCCGCTCGTCGACATCGAGACGGCGAAGGCGACCGTCGAGCTGCCGAGTCCCTACGCGGGCACGGTGGTGAAGCTGCACGGCAACCCCGGTGACCTCATGGAGGTGCACAAGCCCCTCATCACGTTTGACGTGGGTGGCGACGGTGCTGCCGCCGCGCCCGCGAGCGAAGCGGCAACTCCCGCAGCCGAGCCAGCGGCCGAACAGGCAGCATCGGTCGGCGAGAGCCGCGAGGCAGTGCTCGTGGGCTACGGCGTCGCCAACGAAGACGGAGTCGCGACGCGCAAGCATCGCCGTGGCGGCGCCCGTACCGACACCCCGCCACCGAGCACGCCCGTTCCTCCAGCGCCGGCGGTGGCACCCTCGACGCCGACGCCTGCGGCATTCGCCCCGCGCTCCACGCCGCCCGTTCGTCTCTATGCAAAGCAGCACGGCATTGACCTTGAGTCGGTTGCCGGCACCGGACGAGACGGACTCATCACTCGAAGTGACGTCGAACGTGCGCTCGCGGGCGAACCGGTCGCGGCACCGCGACCGAGCGCACCGGTCACGGGTCCGATGACGACATCACGATTCGTCGGCCGGGAGATTGAGCCGTGGTCGACTGGACCGAAGGAAGAGCGCATCCCGGTCCGTGGCGTCCTTCGCACGATGTCAGAAGCCATGGTCCAGAGCGCGTTCACCGCGCCGCATGCCGCGGTGTGGGTGCGACTCGACGCGACCAAGACGATGGAGCTCCTCGCCGCGCTGAAACAACGCCCGAGTCTGGCGAACGTTCGATTGTCGCCACTCGCGATCGTCGCCATGGCGCTGTGCGACGCGGCTCGACACTTCCCGGGCATTAACTCGAGCTTCGACGCCGATGCGGGTGAAGTCATCGTTCGCCGTAGCGTGAATCTTGGTATCGCCGCTGACACAGCGCGTGGATTAATCGTGCCCAACATCAAGGGCGCGGATCAGCTCGATCTCGTCGGCATGGCCGAGGCGCTCAACGTCCTCGTCGACAAGGCTCGCAACGGCACCACGACACCGAATGAGATGATCGGCACGACGATCACCATCACCAACGTCGGCCCCTTCGGTGTCGACGCGGCGATTCCGATTCTGCCGCCTGGCACCGGCGCGATTCTCGCGGTTGGCCAAATCACCAAAGCGCCGTGGGTCGACGGCGACGAGGTCGTCGTGCGCCAGGTCGCCGAGATCGCGATGTCCTTCGACCATCGGATGGTGGACGGAGCGCTCGCTTCGCGCGTGCTCGGCCACGTGGCGCGCTACCTCGAAGACCCCGCCGCGGCGCTGATCGCTGGTTGAGCAGCCAGTAACTCGTCGTTCGCCGCTTCGGCGGCGTCGAAAGCTTCGGCCGCGATCGGCTCGAGGTCGGCGGGAGATGGCAATACTCCTCGAAGTTCCTGGGGTAACTCGCTGTAGGTGTACTGCGCCACGGCGAGCGGCGCCTTGAGGTTTCGTAGCGAGTAGTCAACCACGACACTGGATTTCGACGCGCAGAGAAGTATTCCAATGGTTGGAGCGTCGAGGCCATCAGCATGACGAAGATTGTCGTCGACCACGTTGCAGTAGAAGTTCAACTTCCCGGCGTATTCGGGCTTGAAGTCGTCGATCTTTAGTTCGAACACCACGAATCGGCGCAAGAAGTGATGATAGAAGAGCAGGTCAAGGAAGAACTCTTGCTCTTCGCCCCTTCCGTCGGTCACGACGAGTCGCTGCTGTCGCCCGACGTAGAAGAAGCCAACACCGAGCTCTTGGAGCGTTGTGGCAAGATTCTCGGTTAGTCCGGCCTCGATGTCCCGCTCAGTGGCCGAGGTCAGCGTCAAGAACTCGAAATTGTACGGGTCCTTCACCATCTGTTGCACGAGTTCTGATTCCTCTGACGGGAGAGCCCGCGAAAAGTTCGATGAAGCTGAGCCGGCTCGGAGATGAAGCTGGCTTTTTATTTGATTCATGAGGACTGCTCGACTCCAGCCCGCCTCGACTGCCTTCGCCGCGTAATAATCCCTAGTGGCGAGACTCCCCTTCATATCCAACAGGGTTCGGACGTGGCCCCACGGCAATTGTGCCACAGCCTGTGGCGCAATTGGCTCGGGGAACTCCGAGGCAAACTTTTGCATGTACTGCATGTTGCGAGGGGAGAGGCCCGTCATGCGAGGGAACTTTTGAAGAAGGTCCGCCGAGAGGCGCGTAACTACCTTCGTGCCCCAGCCCTCGGCCGCCTGACGTTCCAGAATGATCCGGCCGAGGGCCCAATAGAGGTTTATGAGTTCCGCATTGACCTTACGGACGGCACGAACGTTTGCCGTCCGAACCTCCGCTTCTAGCCGTTGGAGCGTCTCGTTGTAGTTGGCCGGTAACTCGTTTCGCCGAGCTGATGTGCGCTCAGTTGGCACCACTACTCGTGCGGTCGAGCTCTGGCGAGCACTGCTTGGATGTTTCGACATCGAAGCACCCATCGGTCGTGCCGGTAGCGGTTTACGACGTCAGTTTTTCCACTCGAGTTCTCGGCAGGATCTCTGCCGGAGGCCCGCTAAGCGCGCAGCGACTCCAAGGCACGGTCGGCGTGAGAGTTCATGCTGACCTCACTCGAGATGACATCGCGGACTCGCATGTCGGTGTCGATGACGAAGGTGGCCCGCTTCACCTTGAGCAGGCGCAACGACCGCGCCACGCCGTAGTGTCGCGCGACCTCGCCGTCGACGTCGGCGAGGAGAGGAAAGTCGAGGCTGTGCTTCTTCGCGAACTGCGCCTGGAGATCGGCGGTGTCCATCGAGATGCCGACGGGCTGGGCACCGAGCGACTCGAACTCGGTTTCAAGATCACGGAAGTGGCACGTCTCTTTGGTGCACCCCGGGCTCATGGCCGCGGGGTAGAAGAAGAGGACGACCGGACCCTCCTTCACCATCTGTGAGAGCGTGCGGTCGTTGCCGTCTTGATCCTTCAGCGTGAAGTCGTAGGCAACATCGTTTTTCTGCACGATTTCAGCCTAAGCGTCGAGTCGAAACCCCACGCCGCGGATGGTGATGAGGTGACGCGGATTCGCGGGGTCCTCTTCGATCTTTTGACGCAAGCGCTTGACGTGTGTGTCGAGCGTGCGGGTGTCAGAGAGCTCGAGCCCCCACCACAGCGTGTCGAGGCAGACTTCGCGCGTAACTACTTGCCCGAGACGCGTCGCAAAGAGCGCGAGCAGGTCGAACTCCTTGCGGCTGAGCTCGACCTCGCGAGACTTGCGCGTGACCGTGCGCCGCGTGAAGTCGATGCGCAGATCGCCGAACGTGATCACCTCGTCGTCGTTCGTGTTCGCAGGCCGGCGAAGCACCGCGCGAATGCGCGCGACGAGCTCGCGCAGCCGGTAGGGCTTCGTGACGTAGTCGGCGGCTCCGATCTCGAGCCCGAGGACGACGTCGACCTCACTCGTTCGCGCCGTGACCATGATCACCGGGATGTGCGTCGTGTCGTGCAGCTCGCGGCAGTAGTCGATGCCTGAGCCGTCAGGCAGCATCACGTCGAGCAGCACCAGGTCGGGTTTGGCGCTCGCGAGCAGCAAGCGAGCCTCGGCGATGTTGGTGGCACCGACGACCACGAAGCCCTCAACGCTGAGTCCGACGTTGAGGGCGTCTTGGTAACTCTCTTCATCCTCGACGATCAGGATGACACTTCGTCCCGGCAGGTCGATGGTGGCGCTCACGAGAACACTCGAGTGAGACGGCGAGATGCGGCACGTTCGGCATCATCAAGGGGGCGGTGAGTTCGTAGACGTGCCACGAGCAATAACCTAAAAAGACTGGGTTACCGTATGGTGAAAATCGAGAGTCCCAATGGTGGTGAACAGATGAAACCTTCACCGGAATGAGCAACGTTTCATAAACTTTGTCTAAATGCAGCTACGTCTGCAACGTGAAGCCCTCGTACGTCGACCCGCCCTTCAAGTAGCTGCCAACCCCGATGCATGCGGCAGGACTCGGACAGACGATGGCGTAGATGCCGCCATCGACGCCCACCGACGTCGCACTGTCGGGGAGGATTACCTTCGCGCCCCGCTGCCACACGCCATTGACCTCGCTGAGCGTCACCGCTTGGTAGTTGCCCCCGCTGTCGAGGTAGGAGCCGCTCGCTTGGCACTCGCCGATGCTCGGGCACGTGACGGCGACCACGCCGCCGTTCTTGCCGCTCGACACTCCACCATTAGGTATCGCCATTTCGACGGCTTGGCTCCAGACGCCGTTCGCCTCGTTGGCGAGGAACCCTTGGTACGCGCCCGCGCTGTCTCGGTATTGGCCACCGAGGCTGCAGTTGCCGGGACTCGCACAGGCGATGCCGTCGAAGCCGAAGAGAAAGGCGTTGGGATTTGCGTTCGCGTCCGTGGGCATCGCGATCTCGGTGGCGCGCGACCACGAGCCATTCGCGCTCGACGTCGTCATCGCTTCGATGCCGCCCGTGTTGGAGATGAAGGTGCCCAGCGCCGCGCACGAGGAGTCGCTCAGACACGTGACCTCACTCAGGGACGCGCCGGCGAAGGCGCTCGCGTTGGCAGGCAGCGGGACCTCTTCGCCTTTGTGCCACACTCCGCGCACTTGGCTGACGACCAGACCTTGGGTCACGTCGTGCGCGTCGATGAAGGATCCGACGCCCACACAGTTTCCGAGCGACGAGCACGCGAGCTGGGAGAAGGTGACGAAGGGATTGAAGTTCGTCCGTTGGGCCATCGTGACTTGGGTGGCGGCTGACCAGTGTCCGCGTACTTCCATAGCGACAAAGCCTTGGCTACGCGGGATGGCGCGGTCGTTGTCGAAGTACTCGCCGACGGCACTGCAGTTGTTCGCGCTCTCGCACGCGACGTCGCGCAACTCACCGGCCTGTCCATCGGTGAGTGCGTTCATTGGCAACGCGAGCTCGCGCGAGCGAAGCCACCGACCGCCTATCTCGTTTGCCGTAAAGGGCAGAATATTCCTCGCGCCGTCTTCGTAGCTGCCGACCGCCGCGCAGTTGCCCGCCGCGCCGCACGAGACATCGAAGATCGTCACCTCCGGGTCGGCGTCCGCACCGACGGGAGGCACCAGCGAGACGGGCGCTCTCCACACACCGTTGGTCTCGCTCACGATGAGGCCCTTCACCTGGCCCGCAGCGGTCGAGTAGTCGCCGCCGGCGACGCACTGAGTTGTTGAGACGCAGCTCAACGAGGGGAGGAACCCGTCGGGAATGCCCGTGGCGCCGCTGGGGAGCGAGACCTCTCGCGCGTTCTGCCACGGCACGGTGATCGCGGAGGCGGGGAGAGCGAACGACAGCGCCGCGAGCGTGCCCATGACGATGGCGTCACGGAAGAACTTCATCGTTCGTACCCCAGTTTCGAGAGTTCAAGTGCCGTATTCGACACCCGCTACGGCGAACGAACGTCCGACGGTGCGCACCTCAGTATAAGAAAGGTCGAAGTGCAGGGCGGTCGCTACGGCTGGCTTTAGGCGATTCTCACGCCGGGTAGGGCTTCAGCACGATGCTCGGGAGAATCAACGGATCGCTGCTGTCGAGGTGGGTGTAGTGGTCATCCTTGAGCCCCCATGCCCACAGCGTCGCCGGTTCGCTCTTCCAGTGTCCGTCCGCGCAGTTCGGCGTGCAGTCGTTCCAGCGTGCGACACCGGTCGCATAAGCGGTCGTGTTGCCCCAGCTCGTCCAGTGAAGGTCAGTGAACTTGGCGTTGTAGTCGGCGCACGCGAGCACGTAGGAGGCCGGCTCGGCACCGTACTTGTCGGAGCAGCTGAGCAGCATCGTCGCCGAGCTTGGGTCGTTCGCTTGCCGGTAGGAGATGAAGGCAAAGACGCCCGCCGCGACGGTGAGCACGGCAAGAATATAAAAGGGAATCAGTCGACGCACGGGACAAGTGTACGACTGGCCACGCGCCAACTTGTCACACGCCAGGCGCGACGATTCAGCTCGGCAGGTCCACGATCCGACAGGGGATCACCGAGTTCTCGTCGAGCCAGTAGCTCGCACACACCCGGTGGTAGCCGTCAGCGATCACGAGGTCTCGGTTCTTCTCGAACCTTCCTCGCACGAGCAGGATCGGAGAGAGCTTCTGCCCGCTCGCGACTTTTTGCAGGTCCTGTGACACGTGCTTGTTGGTTTCTTCGAGCAGCGGCAGTCGGCTCGCGCGGAGCAGGTCCTTTGCCTGATAGCTGGACGTCGAGGCGCGCTGGAGCAGCTTCACGATCTTTGCCGCACACGCCGGGTCACAGATGAGCGAGAGATACGTGCGCGCGGCCGGGAAGTCGTGCGCGTCCGGTTCCAGCTGCCAATGTTCAGCGTCCATGTGATCTCCTTCGCTGATCAGAGACTACCTAGGTCCGCTGCGGGAACAACGGGGGCGTCGTACCGGTCGCGATGGGATCGATGGGTACCCTGGAAGTATCAAAAGGAGTCGACACATGCAGCGAGATGTTTGGCGCCACCGGGCCTTCCGAGCAGTGGCGCTGGCCTCGCTCTTGACATCGGGACTTGTTGCGTCGTCGGCCGGGGCCGCCGCGGGTGGCCCTTCGGCCCCACGAACCGTGCACGCGAGTGGCACGGCGACTTCGATCAGGGTGACGTGGAAGAGGCCGGCATCGGGCGGAGCGTCGGCCATTCGAGAGTACGTCGTGACGTCTCGACCATCCTCGAAGTCGTGCTCAACAAGGTCAACGAGTTGTGTCGTGAAAGGACTGAGACCCGGATCGTCGTACACCTTCGGCGTGGTCGCGAAGAACTCGCAGGGGGCGAGCGCCAAGGCGACGTCGAACCGCGTCAAGGTCGCCAAAGTAAGCGCCTACTTCCAGTCTTCACTAAGCACCTTCGGCCAATCCTCGACGGCGGCCGAGACTGCGCTGGAAACCGCGACGGCTGCGCAGGAGCCGAAGGACTTGGCGAAGCTCACTGGCGCGTTCAGCTCATTGATTGCATCGATGAGTCTCGAGAAGTGGCCCGCGAATACGCGAGCGGATATGACGAGCTTCGTCGCTGACGTGCGACAACTTGGCGCGAAAACGACGGATGCGCTCGAGGCCACCTCGTCCAATGCCGCCGAGAGCTTTGACGCGCTGCAAGCGATTACCAACAAAGACATACTCATCGAGTCCGATGTCTTTTCCGATCTGGGGCTTGCCGACCCCATCGTTTCATCCATCGCGACCACGCTCCCTCCTTCGTCCGTACCCGCGGCCGAGACGATCCACGACTTCTTCGGTGACGGTCTTTCCGTTACCGTGACGCAGATTGTGGATCCGGCCACTGCCGGATCGGGCTCAGGTTTGCCGGACGCCGGCTACCGCTTCGTTGCAGTCGAACTGAACCTCGCCAATCAGAGCACGACGAACTCCGTCGAAGGGAATGCGAACTTCTCGACGACCGCCACCGGCTCGGACGACCAGACGTACACCGCCGACTACGGAACTGCCTCGGAGTGTGCGAACTTCACCTACGGCGACTTCGAGCTGCCCCCGAGTGACAGCGCGACCGGGTGTGTCGTCTTCGAGATCCCGACGAACGTGACGATCCAAGCGATTCAGTTTTCCTTGGCCTCGGGGTATCTCGACACCGCGGACTGGTCCGCGTAGATAGAGGGCAAGGCAGGCGTCGGGTCGACTACGACGATCCCTTGAGAAGGTCGCGTCGCTCGGTGTACTCGGCAGCGTCAATCTCGCCACGAGCGAAACGCTCGTTCAAGATCTTCAGCGCGTCTGAAGACTGGTCTCTTGGACCGGGCCACCCTCCATGGTGGTGGTGACCGAAGTGGTGTGGTCGCTCTCGTGCGACGGTGAGGATGACCCACACGATGATGACGATGAAAACGATAAAGACGAGTAATCCGAACATGGCGCCACCCCAGCCCACACCTGGTCCCTCGTATCCATATGGCATCAGCTGCCTTTCTGCACCCGGGTCAATCAGTTAAGTCCTAGATCAAGTGCTTCTCAGTTGCAAGAACACTGAGTGTGCAGGGCGCTCTAGCGCCGAAAATGCTCGATAAGCAGCGGAATAGGCCCTGAGAAGCGCTTGGATCCGACCCGGATGTAGCCATTCTGCTTCAACAGGTGCTCGAAGTGCTCTGTACCGGTGCCGCTGTTGTCGTTCGCGATCCAGACGTTGCTCGGGGCTTTCGAGAAGGTGGAGGAAGAATCGAGCAGGTCGAGTCCGACGAACGTCAGCTGGTTCGGATCAAGGGGCCACGACGCAACGGGGTGATGGTCGATACTCGCGTAGTAGTTGAAGCCTTCGGCGAGCGAAAGGTCTGGATACGCTGCAACGCCGGTCGGTCCGACGTGTTGGCCGAGGTAGAGCGAAGCCTGTTGGATGTTTTCTTCGATGGATCTGGACACATCTCTCGCGCCCAGCGCGAGGACTACGACGAGTACGACTGCGCCCGCGCCTCCGATGAGCTGAAGAGCTCGGGGCCACGTCCCTTGTACTTCCACCGCCTTTGCCACCAGCATTCCCAGCGCAATCGCAACGCCGGGCGCGGACGAGGTCACGTATCGAGAGACGAAGATGCCTTTTTCGAGCGATACTGCGACCAAGACGAGCGTCGGCAGCGCCGCCCATGCGATCACGGCGACAAAGTGCTCGACGTCGACTCGGGCGAGTCGCGCTTTCAACGACCGACCCGCTCGGACAAGGAGGATGAGCGAAAACGCCATCAGCAAGAGTGCAACCCGTGTGTAGGCGACCTTCAGCAATGATGGGGGGGCTCCCGCAGGTCCGTAGAGTGCCGCCAGCAACGCCTGGCCCTTCAGCAGCGGAATCCAACTGACTTGTCCTCGCTGCCCCACGGTGAGCGCGGCTGCCGCGATCACGGCGCCAAAGAGCACGCCGAGGGGCGCGAGGAGCGCACGAGCCTGGTCTCGCACCACACGCGGGCGCAGCGCGCAAACAGCAACCAGAGCGGCCAGCGGACCAAGGACCGAGAAAATGTTGAGGAGCAGGCACGTAATTGCTCCGAGCACAAACCACCAAATCCAGCGAGTGCCGTCACCGTCGAACCACCGCAGGAGGAAAGAGACCGAAAGGATTGCCGCGAGGGCCGTGAGCGCATACGGCCGGGCGTTCAGCGCTGCGTCGATCATGAGGGGGTTGCATGCGCACAGGACTGTTGCCGACACGCCGCACCAAAAACCCATGAGTCGGAACGCAACTCGCCCGACGAACCAAATCGTGAACGCGTACGCGATGAGCGACAGGGCACGCGCCCACTGGATCGTAAAGCTCACCTTGAGCCAAATGTGCAGGATCGCGTAGTAGGGCAGGAACACGCGGTCGACGACCTTGGTCTGGCGCCACAGGTCGTGCCAACTGAGATGGGCTGAGTAGAGCGACGCCGCTTCGTCTATCCAGAGCGATTTACCAAGCCAATGGGCGAGTCCGGCCGGGGCCAGCAGTGCGATCACTCCGAACGTGACGTTCGCGGCGCGTGGAGATACCTCGTTCATGAGCGTTCCCTCTTCACGATTCGTTCAGTGCCGCTTCCGGAGTTGGGAGCCAGGTTAGCGACGTGAGGCTCCATCTTTCTTGGAACGCGTCTGCGAATTGCGCGACCCCTAGGTCGGCGTTGGCCCGAAGCCCCCGAGCTCAAGGAGGTGACGTACGTCGAGCACTTCTTGGGCTTCGAGATCCTTGTGCTTGGGTTTCTCCAGAGTCTCGCTCTGGCCAGCCAGCACGACTTCGAACTTCCCATCGTGCTTCTCGTTCACCTTCGCGACTGCATTGAGCAGCGAGTACACGTCAGGCCACTCGAGATTGTGCGCGACGGGGTGTTGGAAGATCTTTGCCAGCGTGGCTCGATGGTGACTCGTGAGGTGAGCTGGTTCTGAATCTGACATAGCGAACACCCTAATCCTGACGCGCTCGGCCAGCGCCTCGATTGGAGCGGTCACCTGTCGTCGTTTCGAGGCGGTGCGGGATCGAGGAAGGTCAAGATGGAGGAGTGAATGCATCACGCCACATGGACGGGTTCGTCGATGCTCGTGCGATCGCGACACGCTGGCGCGAAGAGATGGACCTTGGTGAACTGACGAGCGCGCTGTTGGCCGAGTCGGGCCTTCGCGGGACCTCCGTTGATCTCGTCGCCATCGGCAAAGCCTCGCGCGAGATGTCCGCGGCGGTCGTGGACGTCCTCGGTACGAAGGTGCAACGTCGCATCACCGTCTGTGACGAGTCAAGCGCTCACCGCGGCGCCACGACGTCCGATGTCGTCGTGGGCGATCATCCTGTACCCGGTCAGCGCAGTCTTCGAGCCGGCCAAGCGGTGCTGACCTTCCTCGATGAGCCAAGCGACGCCGACGCCACGTTGTTCTTGGTATCGGGCGGCGCGTCGAGTCTTTGCGTCGTACCCGCATCGCCCCTCTCGCTCGGCGACCTTCATGCGGTCTGGGACGCGGTCCTTCAGTCGGGAGCTGACATCACCACGCTCAACATGATCCGCGCGGCGACTTCTGAGATCGCTGGGGGAGCGGTACTCCGACACGTTGGCACGGGGCGCTCGGCGAGCTTCATCCTCGTTGACAACGTCGTCTCGGGTGCCCAGTGGGTCGCGTCGGCGCTGACCTACGACTTTCAACCGAGCGACGACGAGATGATCGACCTATGGGATGCGATCGGCCTCGCCGACGTGGCGCTCAGGAGTCGCCTTCTCGAGGCGCTTCGAACACGCGACGCGCTGATGAGTGCGCCGACCCGCGCGGGCCACGAGAACGTAGTGCTCGGCGAACCGGCGATGATGCTCGGCTTCGCTGTTCTCGACGCGCACCACCTCGGTTACCAGGTCATCGATATGGGCGCGTCGATCACGGGTGACGTCAAGAAGGTGGCGGCCGAATGGGCGACAACCATCGACGCCGCCCCCGAGGGCCCCGTGGCGCTCATCGGCGTCGGCGAAGTCACCGTCAAAGTGAGCGGGGAGGGTGTGGGTGGTCGCGGCCAGGAGTTCGCGTGGCTCATGGCCGACGTGCTGGCACGTTCGGGCCGGAAGGGAACCTTCGTCGCCCAGGCATCAGACGGGCGTGACTACGTCGCCGGCGTCGCGGGCGCGTGGGTCGATGACGCCACGTTGGCCAGGGCGATCGCCCTTGGCATCGACTGGGCGGACGTGGCCCGGTCGCACGACACCTATCCAGCGCTTCGCGCGCTAGGGCAGCTCATTGACGGCGAGCACACAGGTTGGAACCTCTGTGACATCTATGTCGCGGTGCTGACGTAGACCGCGAGTCGACTTACTCGACGTGCTTGGCCGTGTACGGGCCGCCGATGAGGTCCGTCTCCTCCTTGGCGGTGAGATTTATCAGCTGACTGGCGTACTTCTCCGCGTTGTCGCGTGGCTCATAGCCGATCGCGTGCCCTTCTTTGAGCGAGACGACGCGTCGAGTGTTCGCCGAGATACCCCAGACGACACGAAATCCTGGGTGCTCGACGCTGAGCGAGGCCTCAACGAGCCGGGTGCAGTCACCCGGCGAGAGCCATGTCGCGAGCGATCGACGGTCGGTCGGCTCCTCGCGGTAGGAGCCGATGCGCAGACAGACGGCGTCGATCTCGTGGCGGTCCGAGTAGAGGCTGCAGAGGCTCTCGCTTGCGGCCTTGGACATGCCATAGAGCGTGTCGGGGCGGGGAAACAGGTAGTCGGGGACGATCTCGAAGTCGCTCGCTCGCGCGAAGCCGACGGCGTGATTGCTGCTCGCGTAGACGATACGCGGCACCCTGGCGATGCGGGCGGCCTCAAGGATCAGATACGTGCCGTGGATGTTGATCTCGAGGTATTCGGGCCATTGGTAGCCAGCACTCGACAGCCCGCCGAGATGGATGATCGCATCGACGCCCTCTACGGCGCGAGCGAGCACCTCGGGATCAAGGAACGACCCGACGAGCAACTCTGCGTCCTCACCGTCGCCAAGGGGCGCTTGCGTGGCGATGTCGAGGAGCTTCAAGTGGCGACCGGGTCGTCGCAGCGACTCGCGCAGCATCGAGCCGATCGTGCCCTTTGCGCCAGTGATTAATAAGGTCTCGCTCATGTCACTGATCGTACGCAGCGGGAGTGTTCGGCGCACTGTGACACGCGCGAATCAGCTCACGAGCGACCTCACGGCTCTCGCGATTGAACAGACCGAGGTGATAGAGGTGCAGCTCGCTCATCCCGAGCTTCCGAAACCGCTCCACGAACTCATCGGGTGGTCCGGTGACGCGATCGGCGCGGACGAAGGCGCCAAGTTCCGCGCGACCTTCAAGTAGCCGACGTATTCCTTCGAGTTCTCCTTCGGCCGTCTTCGCATTCCAGCAGTTTGCGACGACGCTCTTTAGCTGCGCAACGTCCGTCGTGTCCCCGAGGGCGGGAAACGATCCCGTTGCCCAGGGCGAGACGCTCGCGTGGACGGTGACGGTGGCGTCGGGTCGCACGGACCGCGCTGATTCCAGGAGTTCGCGGCGAAGCGTCGAGGACAAACCAGAGCGAAACTGTCCCAGCTGCGTCGCGACATCTTGGCCGAGCGCCGCGTCGAGGGAACCGACCGGACCAGAGAGTGCCACTCGCACCGCGTCGGCCAGCGCATCGCCGTCAAGACCGAACTCATCGAGGGCGTGGAGGCACGCCACGCAGAAGCACACCGACAGCAGAGCCTTTTCGGACTCGCTGAGGCCAGCCATGTCGCTCTTGTCGTGGATGCTCCCGTGTTCGACCCCGAAGGGACCGCAGGCCTCGAGCACGACCCCGGCGCTCTCGGTCGTCCGAAGCACCTCTTCGACCAGTGTGCGACAGTACGCTCGCACCTCCTCGCTGGAAGGACACAGCGCGTAGGGGTAGATGTCGTCGAAGGCGTTTCGAACAGCGAGGTCGGGGTGTTGGGTGCCGAAGTCATCCTCGTGGGTCATCACCATCCACGCGAGGACCGAGAGGCCCGCAGCCTTGAGACGGCGAGCGGCGTCGTTGAACCAGTCGTCCTTTTCGAACCACGTGGGTGGGCGAGGGACCAGTCGCCGATCCCGCCAGGCCTTGTGGCGAATCGGCGCATACATGGCCGAGTGCGGGACGTCGAGCGAGCGTCGCGTGGGATGCAGCGGCGTGACGAGGCGCGCAGCGTGGTAGTTCGCGGCGAGAGCAACTGAGTCGACGCCGAGCTCAGCGGCGGTTGCGGCAGCCCCGGGATCGTCGTTCACGTCCCAGGGGTAGGCGTAGCCGGTGACGTTCACCATCGAGGAAGCGTGGCGTCGTAGGTCGGATCGATCCTCTGCATATAGGCCGTGTCGCTGCGCTCGCTGATCCCGCACTGGAGGTACTGCTCGTGGAGGTGCGCGAGGGCGTCTCGATCGAGGTCGACGCCGAGGCCCGGCGAGGTGGGAACCTCGACGGCGCCGTCTTTGAAGGTGAGGATTTCCGGCTCGATCACGTCCTCGCTCTTCCAGGGCCAGTGCGTGTCAAGGGCGTAGGTCAAGTTCGGCACGGCCGAAGCGACGTGGGTCATAGCCGCGAGGCTGATCCCGAGGTGCGAGTTCGAGTGCATGGAGAGCCCGAAGTCGAAGGCGTCACAGATCGCCGCCAGCTGGCGAACCTTCTCGAGACCGCCCCAGTAGTGGTGGTCAGAGAGGATCACGCCGACCGCGCGCTCGCTCACCGCGGGCGGAATGTCGTCAAAGCCCACCACGCACATGTTCGTGGCGAGGGGCATCGGCACCTCGCGGGCGACCGCCGCCATCCCTGAGATGCCCGGCGTCGGGTCCTCCAGATACTCGAGGACGCCGTCGAGGGCCTGGCCGACCCGGATGGAGGTGTCAATGGACCAGGCGGTGTTGGGATCCAGACGCAGCGGCACGCCGGGGAAGGCGTCTCGCAAGGCGAAGATCGCCGCCATCTCCTCGTCCGGGGGAAAGACGCCGCCCTTGAGCTTGATGGCCCGAAACCCGTAGGTGTCAAGCATTGAGCGGGCCTGGGCGACAATGCCGTCGTGCGTGAGCGCCTCACCGAACTCGTCGGGGGCTTCGCCAGGATGCTGTGCCCACTTATAGAAGAGGTAGGCGGAGTAGGGCACCGTGGTGCGCACGGCGCCGCCAAGGAGGTCCGATACCGGCTGGCCGAGGATCTTTCCCTGAATGTCCAACGCCGCGACCTCAAAGGAGCTGAACACTCGCAGGACCGTGCCGGCGGCGTTGATCGAGCCCGTCAGCCCGTGCCGGTCCTCGCCCACGGCGCCTCCCAAGGTGCGCGCCGTTACCGCCAGCATCTCGTTGGTCGCAAAGACGTTGACGCCACGAAGCGCCTCGCCGACCATCCGCAGGCGCTCAAGGTGGCCACGGTCGCCGTAGGACTCGCCGAGCCCGACGATGCCCTGATCCGTCTCGACCTCGATGATTGAGCGAATGGCGAAGGGTTCGTGCACGCCCACGGCGTTCAACAACGCAGGGTCGCGAAAGGCGACGGGCGTGACGACGACGTTGGTGATGCGCGTGACGCTCATGCGGGTCTCTCTGTGAGGAGGTTGCGGGGTCTCACCGGCAATGCGAGACTAACGTTACGGCCCTTTTTGACGAGCGCGCTGGTGCGCGTCGCGGGGTGCATCTGACCACGAGAGGTGACAGTGACGACGCTACGTGAACGAATCCGCGCCGGCGGGGCGACCCGCGGCACCATGCTCAACCTGGGCTCGCCGCTCGCGGCGGAAGTCTGCGCACTAAGCGGCTTCGACTGGCTGCTGGTCGACCTCGAGCACGGTGCGGGCGGCGAGGAGGCGCTGGTCGGCCAGATCCTTGCCGGAGCTGCGCACGGCGTGCCGGTCCTCGTTCGGGTCGAGGCGGCCGAGCGCATTCGCATCGGCCACGTCCTGGATCTCGGCGTCGCCGGCGTCATGCTGCCTCGACTCAACACCCCTGATGAGGTGAGAGAGGCCCTTCGCCACATGTGGTATCCGCCGCAAGGCGACCGTGGGGTCGCTGGCTACAACCGAGCGCGCCAGTTCGGAGGTGACGGCCGCGATCCCAGTGAGGTCAACGAGTCAATATTGAGCGTCGTCCAGATCGAGTCCGTCAGTGCGCTCGAGAGCGTGAAGGAGATCGCGGCGATCCCCGGCATCGACGTGCTGTTCGTTGGACCCAGCGACCTGTCGACGTCCATGGGCATCCCCGGCCAGTTCGACGCGCCCGAACTGCTCGCCGCCTTCGACGCCGTCATCGCAGCGGCGCGCGAGCAGAAGATCTCTGCCGCCATCCTCGCCAGTGACCTCAGCCGCGTCGAGCCGCTCAGCGCGAGGGGATTCGATTTCATCGCCGTGGGTTCGGACTCGTCACTGCTACGCGGTGCCGCACGGGCTGCGTCGGGTGTGAAGTTCTAATCTCAGCGAAAACGGCTCCTCGCTACACTTTTTTGGTCGTCGACTCCTCCGGTCGCCCCTCTCCAAAGGATTCTCGTGAGCTCACCCCCTAACAGCGCCTCACCGCGCGTCGGCTTCGTTGGCCTCGGCACAATGGGCAACTTCATGGCCCAGAACCTTGTGAGGTCCGGTTTTCCCCTCACGGTCTGGAATCGCACAGTGAGCCGATCAGCCGACGTGGTCGCGCTCGGCGCCACACTGGCCGCGACACCCGCGGACGTCGCTCGCCACTCGGACATCGTCATCACCTGTCTCACCGACTCCCCTCAGGTTGAAGAGGTGCTGTTCGAGAAGGACGGTATCGCAGGTGGCTTCGTCCAGGGGTCGCTGTTCATTGACTGCTCGACGCTCAGCCCGCTCAAAGCCCAGGAGTTCGCCGAACGACTCGAGAAGAACGGCGTCTCGATGCTCGACGCGCCGGTGTCAGGCGGGTCCGAAGGGGCGAAGAACGCGGCGCTCTCGATCATGGTGGGCGGGGACGAAGCTGACTTCACGCGCGCCCAGCCCATATTGGCGGCGATGGGCACGAGCATCACGCTCCTTGGGCCCGTTGGTGCTGGTCAGTGGGCGAAGGCCATCAATCAGGTCATCCTCTGTGGCACCTACCTCGGCGTGGCCGAGGGCGTGACCCTTGGTCTCAAAGCCGGCCTCGATATCGAAAAGGTGGTTTCGGCGATCAGGGGCGGCGCCGCCGGATCGTGGGTACTCGAAAACCGCAGTGCTCGCATGATCGAGGACAACTATCCGCTGGGCTTCAAGATCTCCCTGCACCGCAAAGACCTGGGCATTGGCCTGGACCTGGCCCAGAGCGTGGGCGCGACCCTCCCGGTGACGGCACTCGCCGCAGCCTTCGAAGACGGGATCATCGCCCAAGGACACGGCGATGACGACAATTCGGCCCTCGCGAGGCCGATCCGGCAGCTCTCGGGTCTTTAGACCTTCGCGGTGTCGCGCCGATAGACAAGGGCGCCGAGCCGAGCCATCGCGATCGTCCAGACGGCGATCACGATCCACGCCTCGCCGGTCCAGATATGCCCCCCCACGAGGGCCGACTTGCCCGCTTGGACGAGCCAATAGGAGGGTAGGCCCTTCACGATCGTAAACAGCGCGCCCGACGTCACCAATGGCCCGAACACCCCGCCGAGCAGGGCGAACAGTGAGGTGATGCCACCAATTGCTGGTCCCAGTGAGTCGACCGAGATGAGATGGCCGAGCATGATGCCCATGACGGCAAAGGGGATGAGTCCCACGAGCAGCAGTCCGAGCATCGTGAGCCAGCCGGTGGCGCTGAGGTGGACACCAAGCGAGACGCCAGCCAGGGCGATGACGACAATGCTAAACAGCGCCATCAGGTAGCCCGTCAAGACCTTGGCCGTGAAGTAGGTGCTGGTCTTTAGGGGCGTGATGCGCAACTGTCGAGTCCAGCCGACCTGGCGCTCTTGAGCGATGCGGGCGCCGCTCGAAATGACGGCAGTCATGGAACCCCATGCCGCCATGCCGGTCATGTAGTACAGAGGAAAGCCGATGCCGTCCACCACGATGTGACGGTGCGCGCCGGCGATCGCGTAGAAGAGGATCAGCGGGAAAATGAGCGAGAAGATCAGGAATCGCCGGTTGCGAATGGTGCGCAAGAACTCGTAGCGCACGTACGTGAGGTTTTTCACGGTGCCTGCTCGTCCTCTTCATCGCCGGTGAGGTCCAAAAAGGCCTCCTCAAGGCCCGCGCCGCGCACCTCGATGTCGCGCGCTTGGGGGTACTTCGAGAGCAGATCGCGAAGTGCGGCGTCCGAGGCGGCGGCATCGGCGCTGACGAGGACGTATCCCTCGCCGCGCCGTTCGGCCCGGGCCACGCCGGCGAGCGTCTCGAGCGCCGTCAGCTCCGCGCCGGGGATCGTTGCTCGAATGGTCTTGCCACCCACACGCGCCTTGATTTCGGTCGGCGGACCATCGGCCACGATCCGGCCCCGGGCCATCAAGACGATGCGGTCAGCGTAGGCATCGGCCTCTTCGAGGTAGTGCGTGGCGAAGACGATCGTCTTGCCCCGGGCCGCGACCGCGCGAATGGCCGTCCAAAAATCACGACGCCCTTCGACGTCCAGCGCGGCCGTCGGTTCGTCGAGCACGAGGAGCTCGGGATCGGCGACCAGGGCGACGGCCATGCGGACACGTTGGGTCTGGCCACCCGAGAGCTTCGTCGTCGGCCGGTCGGCGAACTCCATCGTGCCGGTGTTCTTCAGGACGTCGGCCACATTCAGCGGATGGGGATAGAGGGAGGCCATCATCGTGACCAACTCTCGAACGCTCAGATACCCCGGAAGCGAGCCGGTCTGCAGCATGCCGCCGACGTCGCCCGCGTCGACGGCGTCATTGGGGGTGGCGCCAAAGAGCGAGACCGAGCCTGAGTCAGGCCTGATGAGCCCGAGCATCATGTCGATCGTCGTGGACTTTCCCGCGCCGTTCGGCCCAAGCAGGGCCAATGTCTCACCGGGGCTGATGAGGAGATCAATGCCCCGGACCGCCTTGACGTTGCCGTACGACTTGGTCAACTTCGTGAGCGTGATGCCGCGTGCTTGTGTCGTCATCATCACGACAACGTTAGGTCGTGCGCCGTGAGCGATAAAACCCTCATCTCCCAATTTTTAGATGAAGGGTCGGTGACAGGTTCGACGCGATCGTCCCTCGGCGCGGAGAACGGACAAAAGATATGAGAATTTAGTCATTGCGTTACGGGCGAGCCACGGCTTAACGTTCCCCGGGGTGAGTGAGTGGCGAAAGCGAAACTCATCTGGAGTTTCCATGTCCAAAAGAAGGGCTTATCGTGCACGCTCGCCACGACCGTCGTAGTCGACCACTTCACGCATCGGTGTTACTCCAACGGAGCGTCGTATCTTTCGCGCTGCTCGTGGGTGGAATGGTCGGTGTGTCGTCGTTCGGCTCACTCTCCGCTGGTGCGGCGGGTAATCAAAGTCTGCAGACCTTGCCGGGCGAAGTCGCACCGGTACCCTTCGGCGACACGCTCATCGGGCCAGCCGAATCCTCAACCACGCTCTCGCTCGACGTGACGTTGCAGCCGCGAGACCCGGCCGCGCTGGCGGCCGCCGTGCAGGCGGTCTCCACAAAGGGTTCTGCGCAGTATCACCAGTTCATCAACCCCACGGAGTTCGCTCAGCTCTATGGACCGACGCCGGCGACGATCGCGCAGGTGACCTCAGCCCTCGAGGCAGAGGGCCTCACCGTTGGCCCTGTCTCGAGCACGGACCTCTCGCTGCCGGTGACAGCGACGGTGGCGCAAGCCGAATCGGCGTTCGCGACGCCCATTGTCGCCTACAAGCTTCCTTCGGGCAGCACTGGCTACTACAACACGGCAGCGCCCAGCGTGCCGGCCTCGGTCGCATCCCAAATCGAAGGCGTGGTCGGGCTCGACACGCTCAACCAGCCTCACCCGACACTCACGGTGCCGCCCGCGAAGCCGACCAGCTCGCCACGCTCGACAGGCGGACTCACACCACCGGCGAAACCGACCAGCACCTCCCCTCTGGTGCCCGCGCCGCAGCTGGCGCCGGGCCAGCCAACGCCCACCGGGGCGACGTGCCAAAGCGATATCAGCGGAGTTGAAACTGACTACGGTGCCCTCGACGCTGACGACCTTGCCCAGGCGTACTCCTTTGGGTCGCTCTACAACAACGATCACTACGGAGCGGGAACGACGGTCGCCCTGGTTGAGTTGGACGCTGCCGGCTTCAGCATGAGCGATATCACGACGTTCGCCGACTGCTACGGCATCACGCTCGGGGGTAGTCAGGTCACCCAGACCCTCGTCAACGGAACCGGCGCGACGGGGGGCAACACCGCAGAAGCAGAACTCGACATCGAGACTGTCTTGTCGCTGGCCCCCCAGGCGAACATCGACGTCTACGAGGACAATGCGGGCGACATCTACGACGACTTCAGCGCGATCATTGGCGCTGACACGGCCAAGATCGTCAGCGCGAGCTGGGCTGCGTGCGAGGCCGACGACGGTTCGGCCTATCAGAACGAAGAGAACACGCTGCTCGAAGAAGCGGCCATGAACGGACAGACGATATTTTCATCTTCTGGCGACGATGGCTCGGAAGGCTGCAACGCCAACGACGAGGGAGGTACGGCTACCGGCAACGGGCCGGTCGCACAAGCCGTCGTACCCAGCACGGGGACGCTCTATGTCGCGAACGTCACCGACGGCACGGTCAGCGTGATCAGCGAGGCCAGCGGCGACACGGTCGACACCGTCAGCACTGGCACCGAACCGGACGCCGTGTTGTACGACGCCGCGAATTCGGATGTGTACGTGGCGAACTACTCGTCGAACTCTTTGACCGAGTTCAGTACCACCGATTGCAGCGCGACCGTGACGAGCGGTTGTGCGACGACGAGCACCTATTCGTCAACTGATCTTGACGGCCCTACGTGGCTGGCGCTTGACGGGACCTCGCTCTACGTCGCCAACGGCACGAACAGCGTGGCGGTGTTTGACACCGCCAACACCGACTTCTACGGTCCAAAGACGCTTCCGAGCGGGGCGACACCTACGTCGGTCGTGGCTGACCTGACCAACGGGGACATCTACGTCGCCGACTCGGCCAACAACGCGGTGGACTACTTCAGCGCGTCGACGTGCAACGACGCGAGCCAGACCGGCTGCTCCACCGCCGCCACGGCCATCACCGGCATGAGTGATCCCCAGGCCATGGTCCTCGACCCCACCAACGGCGACATCTACGTCGCGAACTACAACGGCGGCATACCGGTCATCAATCCCTCGACCAACACGCTGACCACCACGATTTCGACGAGCTCCAGCCCCACGTTCTACTCAGAGGGCCTTGTCTCAGCGATCGGGATGTCCCCGAACAACGATCAAGTGCTCGCTGCCGCGTACACCGAGGCTGGCGACGTGATGATCACCGTAAATCCCACTTCGCAGACCGTGACGGGAACCGTCGGCATGAACAGCGGCGGTGACTACATGGGTCAAGTCGTGAGCGACCCCGACCTGAACTTGGTCTGGTCCGTCGATGAGAACAGCGACTGGGATGCGCTGCAGAACTTGAATCTGGCCGTGAACGACCCGGCCTCACAACCTCTCGTCACGGGAGTCGGGGGGACGAGGATTGAGGCCCTCGGTCCGGCGCCGACGGAGTCTGTCTGGAACGACAACAACGAATACGCAGCGGGCGCCGGCGGGGGAGGCATTTCGAAGAACTTCGACATGCCCACCTATCAACAGACGCTGGGTGAGGTAACGGGCAGCAGTGGCACGCCGTGCGGCAATGCCTCAGGCGACTGTCGAGAAGTACCCGACGTCTCCGCTGACGCGGACGGCTACAGCGGCTACATCGTGTACGACTCGGTGAATGGCTATAACTGGGTGGCCTTCGGCGGAACGAGTGGCGCCTCCCCGCTCTGGGCGGCAGTGTTGGCCGACGTCAGCTCTGCCGACGGGACCGCTTCCACAGGTTATGGCTCGCTGAATCCTGACCTCTACTCCTTGGCGGCCGCAAGCCCGGGGACGTACTTCAACGACGTGAAGACCGGAAACAACGACTACAACGGCACAGATAGTGGTCAGTTTCCGACGATGACCGGCTACGACATGGCGACTGGGCTCGGAACCCCCATCGTTTCGGGGTTGGCGACGGGTCTCGCGCCCGCCAACTCCTACACCGTGACGTTCAACGCCAACGGTGGCACCGGCACCATGGCTCCCGAGACCGAGGACACGGCAACCGATCTCACGACGAACGCGTTCACCTACACCGGCCATACCTTCACCGGCTGGAACACGGCGTCCAATGGCTCGGGGACCGCCTACGCCAACGATGCCAGCTACCCCTTTACGGCCAGTGTGACCCTCTATGCCCAGTGGTCGGTCAACAACTACACGGTCACGTTCAACGCCAACGGCGGGACCGGCACCATGGCCAACGAGACCGAGCCCTACAACACGCCGACGGCCCTGACGGCGAACGCGTACACGTACACCGGCCACACCTTCACCGGCTGGAACACGGCGTCCAACGGCTCAGGGACGGCCTACGCCAACGACGCCAGCTACGCCTTTACCGCCAGCGTCACTCTTTACGCCCAGTGGTCAACCACCAACTACACCGTGACGTTCAACGCCAACGGGGGCACGGGCACCATGGCCAACGAGATCGAGCCCTACAACACGCCGACGGCCCTGACGGCGAACGCGTACACGTACACCGGCCACACCTTCACCGGCTGGAACACGGCGTCCAACGGCTCAGGGACCGCCTACGCCAACGATGCCAGCTACCCCTTCACGGCCAGCGTGACCCTCTACGCGCAGTGGTCGGTGAACAACTACACGGTGACCTTCAACGCCAACGGCGGCACCGGCACCATGGCCAACGAGACCGAGCCCTACAACACGCCGACGGCCCTGACCGCGAACGCCTTCACCTATACGGAACATACGTTCAACGACTGGAACACGGCCGCCAACGGCTCGGGCACGGCCTACGCCAACGACGCCAACTACGCCTTCACGGCGAGCGTCACCCTCTACGCCCAGTGGACGGTCACCAACTACACGGTGACCTTCAACGCCAACGGGGGCACCGGCACCATGGCCAACGAGACTGAGCCCTACAACACGCCGACGGCCCTGACGGCCAACGCCTTCACCTACGCCGGTTATACCTTCAGCGGCTGGAACACCGCGGCCAACGGCTCCGGCACGGCCTACGCGAACGACGCGTCCTACCCGTTCACGGCCAGCGTGACGCTGTATGCCCAGTGGACGGTCAACAACTACACGGTGACCTTCAACGCCAACGGCGGCACCGGCACCATGGCCAACGAGACCGAGCCGTACAACACTCCAACGGATCTCACGGCCAACGCCTTCACCTACACCGGCTACACGTTTACGGGCTGGAACACGGCGGCCAACGGCTCGGGCACCGCGTATGCCAATGACGCCAGCTATCCATTCACCGCGTCGGCCACCCTCTACGCCCAGTGGACCGCCAACACCAACTACACCGTGACGTTCAACGCCAACGGCGGCAGCGGGTCGATGGCCCCTGAGAGTGATAACGCTCCGACGGATCTGACGGCGAACGCTTTCACCTACACGGGCCACACCTTCACCGGCTGGAACACGGCGGCCGATGGCTCGGGCACCGCCTACGCCAACGACGCCAGCTACCCCTTCATGGCATCAGTGACCCTCTATGCGCAGTGGTCGGTCAACAACTACACGGTCACCTTCAACGCCAACGGCGGCACGGGCACCATGGCCAATGAGACCGAGCCTTACAACACCCCGACCGATCTCACGGCGAACGCCTTTACCTATACCGGCCACACCTTCACGGGCTGGAACACGGCGTCCAACGGGTCGGGAACCGCCTACGCCAACGACGCGAGCTACCCGTTCACGGCCAGCGCCACCCTCTATGCCCAGTGGTCGGTCACGGACTACACGGTCACCTTCAACGCCAACGGCGGCACCGGCACCATGGCGAACGAGACCGAGCCGTACAACACCGCGACGGATCTCACATCGAACGCGTTCACTTTCTTCGGCTACACCTTCAGCGGCTGGAACACGGCGTCCAACGGTTCAGGGACGGCCTACGCCAACGACGCCAGCTACCCGTTCACCGCATCAGTGACCCTCTACGCCCAGTGGACCCCCAACCCCAGCTACACCGTGACCTTCAACGCCAACGGTGGCACCGGCACCATGGCGAACGAGACGGAGAACGTTCCAACGGCCCTGACGGCAAACGCCTTCACCTACACGAACTTCAACTTCACGGGCTGGAACACGGCGGCCGATGGCTCGGGCACCTACTACGCCGATGGGGGCACCTACCCCTTCACCGCATCAGTGACCCTCTACGCCCAGTGGACCTCCAGCTCCAACTTCACCGTGACCTTCAACGCCAATGGCGGCACGGGCTCGATGGCTCCCGAGAGTGACAGCACCGCAACGGATCTCACGTCGAACGCCTTCACCTACACCGGTCACACCTTCAGTGGGTGGAACACGGCCGCCGACGGCTCGGGCACGGCCTACGCCAACGACGCCAGCTATCCCTTCACCGCATCGGTGACCCTCTACGCCCAGTGGACGCTCACCGACTACACGGTGACCTTCAACGCCAACGGCGGCAGCGGCACCATGGCCAACGAGACCGAGCCCTACAACACCCCGACCGACCTCACGGCGAACGCCTTCACCTTCTCCGGTTATACGTTCACGGGCTGGAATACCATGGCCAACGGCACCGGCACCGCCTACGCCGACGACGCCAGCTACCCCTTCACCGCATCGGTGACCCTCTACGCCCAGTGGCAAGCGCAGGGCGGTGGGGGCGGCGGAGGCGGCGGCGGGGGTGGCGTCGCGACGAGCTACACCGTCACGTTTGACGCCAACGGCGGCACCGGCACCATGGCCCCAGAGATGGCGAGCGCTGCCACGGCCCTGACGGGAAACGCCTTCACCTACGCTGGCCACACCTTTACGGGCTGGAACACCGACGCCAACGGCTCGGGCGCTGCCTATGCGGACGGGGCCTCCTATCCCTTCACCTCCAGCGTGACCCTCTACGCCCAGTGGTCCGCCAACACCAGCTTTACCGTCACGTTCGACGCCAACGGCGGCGCCGGCTCCATGGCGCCGGAGACGGAGAGCGCCGCCACGGCCCTGACGGGAAACGCCTTCACCTACGCCGGCCACACCTTTACCGGCTGGAACACCGCCGCGAACGGCTCGGGCACCCCCTACGCCAACGGGGCCTCCTACCCCTTCACGTCGAGCGTGACCCTCTACGCCCAGTGGAGGGCGAAGGCCAAGGTCACCGTCACGTTCAGGGCCAACGACGGCAAAGGCACAATGAGCCCGGAACGTGACAATGTGCCAGCTGCGCTTACCGCGAACAGGTTCAGCGAGGCTGGCCACATCTTCAAGGGCTGGAACACTCGAGCAAACGGCTCGGGCAAGGCCTACGCCAACCGTGGCACCTACTCCTTTAACGAGAGTGTCATCCTCTTTGCGCAATGGACGATCAGGCGGCCTGTTCGCCATCACGGCTAGCAGCGCTCGAAGACTGGAACCTTTGACAACGTTCAAACGGCGCCGACCGGGAGCGTTCGTCGCCATTCTTCTGGACGGCTAGGGATCTTTCCTCACACGGCGATGCTGCCAGTAACGCGAAGTGCCTGGTGCGGGTCACGCCAGGCAAGGGTTTGTATACGTTTATTCTTGACGTGACCCGCAACACGCCGAACTGCTGTTGAAACGGAATGCTCGGCGCTTGCTCGAAGGCCTGGGGGAGTGCCGTGTTGCTTGCACCGCCGTCATTCTGGGGTGGCTGGTGCCGCTTGTCAAGTAGTTACAGTGACGTAATTTCGCGCGTGCGAGTGGGTCGTCGCATGGTCCAACACACGGGGCACGGCGCTGTCCATGTGGCGCCACTTGTGATCTTCGGAGATAAGCATCGACCCGGTGAATCGCATAGCTGAGCATCGACGCGTAGAGCTGCAACAAACCGACGGCATCAGACCGATTACTTTGTCTGCGCTCTTTGGATCCGGAGTTTGCATCGGGGGCGTGGCTCACCCCCGCAAGGGCATGTTGGGGAGAACCACCTCAGCTGAGCACTGAGAAGCGACTTCGAAAAATTCTCGAAGGGCTCTGCCATCCTTCCCGATGAATTCGAGTATTTAGCCTGGTTGTTCGGCATTTGCTGGGCATTTGAGCGCGCCTTGATAAGAAGGGCCGAATTCAACGAATTGCGGCGGCGTGCCAGAGAACACGGTGGACGTGGGGCACCTTTGCGCTCCCTCAGCTCGTGTTTCGCACCATTTCTCGAACGAGGAAGGAGTCGAGTCCAAGCGAGCATGTGCTGTCGATGTCGTCGTTGCAACGACGAAAAGAAATGATTGTTACAGACGCTTGAATTTATGGGGGAATACTGAAAAAAGCACAGGAGGCGCATCAACGAGGCACTTGTTTTGGTGAATGATGTACGCAGCCCCTGCCCTATCGGGGTTGCGTCCAGAGTCGGCTGGAGTGGTTCTCTCCTCAAGCCCTTGCTGGGGGAGCCACGCCTTTAATAGCAGTTCAACTCTTGGCCCATAGTAACGCTACGACGGTCCCTAATCCAGTCCGTTCCTTACGAGACGTTTAGAAGACCGCGGGATGGAAGATCGCTTCCAGAATGCCCGCGTCCCGAGCTCGTTCCGGTCGGGTCAGCCCAGTCCGTGAGAGCCTGCTCCTTCGAAACCGGAGGAAGACTCGCAGCACGCGGCGCGCTCATGGAGGGCCGCGCAGATGGAGGGTATCGAGTGGTTCGTATCTTGAAGTCGAGCGCTCGTCGGACCACCTATGAGGATCTCGGGGGGTCATCTCCCAGTTTTTCCGTACACTCCCCGAGCGACGAACCGCCGCCTCGGTCCTTGTCGGGGGCAACGCTCCAACAACCCGATCTCTAGCCATTGACAAATTCTTGACAAGGTGTAATAGTCATTTCTAGGCAGGGGCGCACGTTGGAGGTGTCCACGGAATGTCAGCCGCTGCTGGTCCACAGAGTCAGGTACCCGAATATCGCTCGAATCGTGGGTCGACTGTTCAGAGTCCACGCACTGAAGCTGAAGGATCTGCTCCGTCAGGCTCGCTCTCATTGGCGATGATTCATCGAGCATTTGGCGGGCTTTTGGACAACTCTCGAACGGTGCATCCGTCAAGCTCACCGCGCCGAACCGAGTTGGATCGCTCGGTTGTTGACTCAGCTCAGAGCCACCGAGCCCCGAACGCGTTCAGTGAGGAGTCGTACTCTTTCAGATCCGTGCACGAATCCGAAGATCACGTCGTCGCTGTGGAAAAGTTCGAAACTGAACGGGCACACTGTCTCGCCCGACGCCGTTGGATCCGTCGAATTCTTCGACTACTTAACCGCAATTGGCGGCATCTAAAACACCTTTGGATTCGTAGGGCAGTCGCCCAGCGGAGTGTCTGGCGCCCACACGTCGATGACGGTAAAGCGCTCTCTCGCTTGATTCGAAACTTTGAGCTCACGATCCTTGTCCCTCCTCACGAGGAGCCCGTGCCCTACAGGGGCCAGGCTCGACGTTGGTCCCTCGTCGTAGCCGATCTGTCGCACCTGCGTCCTGGCCTCATTTCCAGGTTCGTGTCGCGCTGTTGCCTCTCGCCCGGTCCGTCATTTTCGCTTGAATTTGAGATCCCAAACCCCATCGACCGCTCGTTCATCCGTTCGGCTTCTTTTGGCACGATGCGCGTTGACGGTGAGCACACGCCTGCTCTGGGTGGCGCGCGGGGTGTCGTGTTAGCCGATGCCGGCGAATACTGCACCTGAGCGAAATCTTCGACTTAAAGATCGTTCGTCAGCGATACGGCAGGCTCTGGATCAGGTTATATGTAAAGAATTTATTCCTGAAAACACGCTAGATATAGGAATATAGGAATTCTCATTCACAACGGAATAACTCCCTGTTGACAAAACCTTGACATTGTGACAAGATCTCGCCCGCAAGGGCTGAAGGGCGGTAGGTCGGTGCAGTCGATAGTCTTTTGGTCGCCATCCCTCGCTTGCCGCCGTGACTTCGGTCAGCGGGGAGAGTCCTAATGTTGCCAACTAAGTTCTTGGTGCGAGTGTCGGCCTTCGCCGTCATCGCCACTTTTGCAGTTAGTAGCGGCAGTACGCTCGCGTCTGCAAACCCGGTGATTCCTCCGCCCCTTCCAACTACTTCTAGTTCTTCAACTCCTTCGAATGGTTTTGGTTCTGGCCCCACCGGCCCCACGGGCCCCACCGGTCCGACCGGCGCTAAGGGTGCCACCGGCGCCACGGGGGCTACCGGCGCTACTGGTGCTACTGGGACCGCCGGAGCCAAGGGCGCTACCGGTGCCACCGGTCCCCTTGGTCCTACCGGACCTGCTGGCGCTACGGGTGCTACCGGCGCCACTGGCGCTACTGGATCTGCAGGAACAGCTGGCTCTAAGGGCGCCACGGGTGCCACCGGAGCTAACGGCGCCGCGGGTGCCACCGGCGCCGCGGGTGCCACTGGCCCCATCGGTCCTACCGGCCCCGCCGGTGCGACGGGTGCCACTGGCGCGAACGGCGCCACGGGTGCGAACGGTGCCACAGGTGCGAACGGTGCCACAGGTGCCACGGGTACGAACGGCGCCACGGGTGCCACGGGTACGAACGGCGCCACGGGTGCGACGGGCCCGATCGGTCCTACCGGCCCCGCCGGTGCGACGGGTGCTACTGGTGCTAACGGCGCGACTGGTTCGACGGGTGCTGCGGGTGCCACGGGTGCGAACGGCGCCACTGGTTCAACGGGCGCGGCCGGCGCTACTGGCGCGACTGGTTCAACGGGCGCTGCGGGTGCCACGGGTGCGAACGGCGCCACGGTTCAACGGGCGCGGCCGGTGCCACTGGTTCGACGGGCGCGGCGGGTGCGACGGGTTCAACGGGCGCTGCCGGCGCCACGGGTGCGACGGGCGCCGCGGGTGCCACGGGCCCGATCGGTCCTACCGGCCCCGCCGGTGCTACGGGCGCCACTGGTGCTACCGGCGCGACTGGTTCGACGGGTGCTGCGGGTGCCACGGGTGCGAACGGCGCCACTGGTTCAACGGGCGCGCCGGTGCCACGGGTTCAACGGGCGCTGCCGGCGCCACGGGTGCGACGGGCGCCGCGGGTGCCACGGGCCCGATCGGTCCTACGGGCCCCGCCGGTGCGACGGGTGCTACTGGCGCCACTGGTGCTAACGGTGCCACGGGTTCAACGGGCGCTACTGGTTCTACGGGCGCTGCCGGCGCGACTGGTTCAACGGGCGCTGCTGGCGCCACCGGTGCTACTGGTTCGACGGGTGCTGCGGGCGCCACTGGTCCCACGGTCCTACCGGCCCCGACCGGTGCGACGGGTGCTACTGGCGCCACTGGTGCTAACGGTGCCACGGGTTCAACGGGCGCTGCCGGCGCCACGGGTGCGACGGGCGCCGCGGGTGCCACGGGCCCGATCGGTCCTACCGGCCCCGCCGGTGCTACTGGCGCCACTGGTGCTAACGGTGCCACGGGTTCAACGGGCGCTACGGGCGCCACCGGCGCGACTGGTTCTACGGGCGCTGCCGGCGCTACTGGTTCGACGGGTGCTGCCGGCGCGACGGGCGCCACTGGTGCTAACGGTGCCACGGGTGCGAACGGTGCCACGGGTGCGACTGGTTCAGCTGGTGCCACGGGTTCAGCGGGTGCCACTGGTCCATCGGTCCTACCGGCCCGGCGGGTGCGACGGGTGCCACCGGCGCCACGGGCGCAACTGGCTCCACGGGTAATACGGGTGCTACTGGCGCCGTAGGTGCCACCGGCGCCACCGGCGCCACGGGTGCTGCTGGCCAGAACGGTACGAACGGTACGAACGGTACGAACGGCCAGAACGGCACGAACGGTACGAACGGTCAGAACGGTACGAACGGTCAGAACGGTACGAACGGTCAGAACGGTACGAACGGTACGAACGGTAGAACGGCGCCAAGGTGCGAACGGTGCCACCGGCGCTTCTGGTTCGACGGGTGCTACAGGCGCCACTGGAGCTAACGGTGCCACGGGTGCGACCGGCGC
>CAVSXX010000006.1:0-311850 GCA_963732125.1 uncultured Acidimicrobiaceae bacterium
GCCGGCCGGGACTTGAACCCGGAACCTGTTGATTAAGAGTCAAATGCTCTGCCAATTGAGCTACCGGCGCGTGACGAGTCTATATGGTGTGCGCCGACGTCTCGGTGCGATCAGTTGTGCTGAATGGCCTTCACTTCGAGAAACTCTTCGAAGCCATACTTACCGAGCTCGCGACCGATGCCCGACTGCTTGTAGCCGCCAAAGGGCGCTATGACGTTGAACGCGCCGCCGTTGATTTCGACTTGGCCGGTGCGGAGCTTGCGCGCGACTTCAAACGCCTTCTCATCGCTCCCAGCCCAGACGCCACCGGCGAGGCCATACGTGGTGTCGTTCGCGATGGCGATCGCTTCTTCTTCGGTGTCGTAGGGAATGATGCAGAGCACCGGCCCGAAGATCTCTTCCTGGGCGATGGTCATGTCATTGCGCACATCAGAGAACACAGTCGGCGCCACGTAGAAGCCCTGCTCCAGTCCGTCAGGCGCAACCGGCCCGCCTGTCACGATGCGCGCCCCTTCGTCGATGCCCTTATTTATGTAGTCACGCACTCGCTGTTGTTGCGCCGCGCTCACGAGGGGTCCGAGCAAGCTCTCACCGGTGATCGGGTCCGCAGGCATGAGGCCCGAGCTCGCCTCGACTGCGAGGTCCTCGACTTCGCTCAGTCGCTCGCGCGGCACGATCATGCGCGTCAGCGCCGAGCACGTCTGGCCCGAGTTCAGGTAGCACTTAAAGACGCCGTCGCCCACCGCTTTGGCGAGGTCAGCGTCTTCCAGGATGATGTTGGCCGACTTGCCACCGAGCTCGAGCGAGACGCGCTTGACCATCTGGGCCGCGAGCTCCATGACGCGTTTTCCTGCGCGGGTAGAGCCAGTGAACGAGACCATGTTGGTCTTAGGGTGCACGACGATCGCTTCGCCAACGACCGGCCCCGTGCCCGAGACCATATTGAAGACACCGCGCGGCAGGCCGATGTCGTGGACAATGTCGGCAAAGAGGAACGCGTTGATGGGCGCCACTTCGCTCGGCTTCAGCACGACGGTGCAGCCGGCGGCGAGGGACGCCGCCACCTTGTTCGCGATCTGGTGCAACGGGTAGTTCCAGGGCGTGATCGCCGCCACCACACCAACGGGTTCGCGGACCAGCGTCGAGTTGCCGACTTCTTCTTCCCACACGAAGTCCATCGCACGCTGCGCGTTGTCGCTGAACGTGATGGTGGGAAGTCCCACCTGGATGCCCTTGGACAGCATGAGTGGCATGCCGACTTCGTTCGCGATGGCGAGCGCGATGTCGTCGCTGCGCTCGGCGAGCTTCTCCGAGATGCGCATCAGATATTCGCCGCGTTCCTTCGGGCTCGTGTTCGACCAGGCGTCAAAGGCGGCGGCGGCGGCTTCGACGGCGAGGTTCGCCTCTTCGACGGTGCCCGCGGGAATCGTGGCGTAGAGCTCACCCGTGCCTGATGAGGTGACCTCAATGGTCTCACCCGACGTAGCGGGCACCCACTCGCCGTTGATGTAGAACGAGTCGCGAACGATGGTCATCAGTGTTCCCCCAGTAGCAGCCGCGAGTCGGCGCCAAAGCGAAATCTACTCGGCGTCGTTTGAGGGCTCATCGGATTCTGGTGGGGTGAGCTTCATCGGACCACGATCGAGCCGAGCACTCGCCAGTTCGGTTTGCCGGCGTAGAGCAGGGCTCTGATCCGGTAGTTCTCGAAGTTTCGAAAGCCAAAACCGACGCGCTTGATGCGCTTGATCAAGTTGTTGATCGCCTCGGTCGGTCCGTTACTCACCCGGGCGAGGTGGAAGTTGCAGATCTTGTCGAACCAGTTGCGAATGGTGCGTCCGAGCTTTTGGATCTCGGGTGGCATCGACGGTCGCCGACAGTGCTCCTGCAGCTCGTCAAGCATCGTTCTCGCCTCGGCCGCGTCGATGGTTCGATAGAAGTCACGAAGCCGTTCTTTGACCCGGTAGGCAATGGCCACCTCGGCGTTGGGGTCGCCGAGGGCCAGCAGTGAGGCCAGACGCTCGCTGGCACGCTCGTCGAGTTTTTCTTCGCCGGTGAGGAGGGCTCGTCGCACGCGATAGAGCGGGTCGTCGCGCCGTCCGCGGTGTCCGGTCTGTTCGTTCTGGACTCTTCGCCGCACTGCGTCGAGGGTGCGATTGGCCAACGAGATCACGTGAAAGGGATCGACGACTTGGGCGGCCTTGGGCAAGATCACCGTGTAGACCGCGGCGTAGACGTTGGACATGTCGAGGGCGCCGTAGGTGACGCGGGACTTCCAGGCTTCGCTCTGGTGGTCCAAAAAGCCCGCCACGTCAACGAAGTTGCGCGTGGGCAGGATGTCGATGATCTGGTGGTGCTCGACGTCGGTGACGGTGGTGGCGTAGCTGGTGTGGTGTCCGCCCAACTTCACGAAGCTCGTCTCGTCCAGGCCAATGGCGCTGGTGCGATTGAGTCGCTTCTTGTCGGCCTCGAGCAGTGCCTCGCCGTAGGTGGTGACGGCGTCGTTCACGGTATGCCAGTCACAGTTGAGCTCTTTGGCGACCTCTAAAACCGTGCGACCCGTGCCCACTTGGACGGTCACCCATTTGGCCGCGCGCGTCGTGAGCAGGCAGTTCTTCGCGGCAATGCGGTGATCGCGAAGGACCCAGGTGGTGGCACGACACTCCTCGTGCACGCAGCGCAGCCGGTGTTTCTTCCAGGTGAGACGCATGGGCGCGCCGAAGACGGGTAGGTCGACGTAGGTCACGCGAGGACGATCCTTCACCTGGGCCGGGCGGTGGCACGTAGGACACCGGGCGTCCTCGACGACCTGTTCGATCACGAGAGCCACCTCAGGACCCCGGCGCTCGTAGTGCAGCACGCGCACGTCCTTCAGGCCGACGAGGGCCTCGAGGATTTCGCTAGGGTCGGACAGGACGAAGGTGTTTTCTATTTGTTTTCTCACAATTACAACTGAAGCACCTTCGTCGCTTCAGTTGCCGAATCAATTCAAGGCGCGAACTCCCCACCAGAATCCGATGAACCCGTTTGAGTCGTGTCCGCGGAGATCCCGAGCAGGCGGCGCAGCCGGTTGAGTGCTTCGTGGGGTGAGCGACGGGGGTCGAACCCGCGACCTCCAGGACCACAACCTGGCGCTCTAACCAACTGAGCTACGCCCACCAAGACGCTCCAATATTAGCCAGCGTCACGGGTGCCTCACCAATAGTGCCGAGTTCCTTCACTACGCTTTCGACAACGCCCCTGTAGCTCAACTGGATAGAGCAGACGGTTTCTACCCGTCAGGTTGCGGGTTCGACTCCTGCCGGGGGCACCGAGGCATCGCACAACGCTCTCGATGTCAGAGCGATCGCGCTCGTCTACATCGGACTTGGTCGACTCGCTAGCCTGCGCCGAAGCTCACGTGCGAGACTCGCGGCGGCGCGGGGTCGTCCAAAGTGGCCGCCTTAACCCAGACTTTCAAGTCGCAGCCGTTCGCGTAATTATGCGTCCACGCGATCAAATGCTGAGGTCCCAAACCATTTGCGCGTAGTGAAGAAGTTTGTTTAGATCTGGTTTGCACGGGCTAGGTCATGACGTGCAAATCCGTTCACAATGGGAGGGCACATAAATGACTGGAATCATGAAGACGCGGCTATCGGCGGCGATAATGCTTGCGGCTATCGCCGCGGTTCCAATTGCGGTGCAATCTAGTCAGGCTTCGGCGTCTCCTGGCTCGAACACACCGACGCCCGTGTCATCAGGCTTTAGCGTGGCCGACCTACCGGGCACTCAGCTCTTCGGTAACACGCCATCCAGTACGCAAGTGACGGTGTCGTTCATCCTTCAAGAGCAGAACATGCAATCGCTTGAGGCTCAAGTTGATAACGGGATCCCGAGCTCGCAATTCATGTCGGTCAGCCAATTCGCCGCCGAGTACGGACAGCCCCAGTCGAACATCAACGCGCTGACGAGCTATCTCGCCGGTTACGGCATCCAGACCAACGTCTATGCGGACGACGTCGACGTGGTCGCCACGGGAACCGTGGGCGAGTTCGACAAAGCGCTGACCGTCACCGAGAGGAATGCGAGCGTGCCGTCGCAAAGGGGCCCGGGTGGGTTCGGCAAGGTAGGCCCTCAGAATGTGTACACCAACACGCAGGCGCCGCTGTTGCCATACCGGCTCGCCAGCTTCGTGACGGCCATACTCGGGCTGAGCAATTACGCCCCCTACGTGAGCGACGCGGTCGCGGCGTCGAGCTATGACCACCCCTTGTCGGGCAACTCCAACAGCTGCACGGCTGAGTTCGGCTTGACCAACGGTTGTCACCTGCCATCGGACTTCGCCAAGATGTACGACTTAGACCCGCTCTATGCGCGAGCGAACGGGTCCGGCTCGACGGTCGGCATCGTCACCCTGGCATCGGTCGACCCCGGCGCACCCCAGTACTTCTGGAGCAACATCGCTGACGTGAACCGCACCGGCAACTTCAGCACCGACAACATCGACGGCGGAGCGGGAGCGCCAAGCGCGTCAGTGGGCTCCGACGAGACCGACCTAGACGTCGAGCAATCGGGAGCGCTCGCTCCCGGCGCCAACGTGATCGCCTACGAGGCGCCGAACACCGACTATGGGTTCGCGGACGCGTTCTTCACGGCGGCGAGCCAAAACGTGACGAGTTCCGTCTCCGCGAGCTGGGGGGAATCCGAGACCTACCTTGAGGCATCGATCCTCTCAGGCGACGAAGCGGCCGGGTATCAGCAGGCATTCGACGAGGCCTTCTTGGAGATGGCCGCGCAAGGACAGTCCGCCTTTACCTCCTCTGGCGACTACGGGGCCTACCTCCCCGCTGAGGACCTCGGCACCGCGAACCTGGCGGTGGACGAGCCAGGGGATAGCCCCTACATAACGGCGTGCGGCGCGACGACGCTGCCCGGAACCACGTACCTCACCGCAATAATCACCGCCACGACCACGACCACACGAATCTGGGGCTGGGACTATCTATGGAATGCCATTGCGCAGGCCAACGATGAACCGCTGGCCACCGTAGCTGAAACGACTCCCATCGGAAGCGGCGGCGGATTCAGCACGCTGGAGGCCACACCGAGCTACCAGCAGGGCGTGTCGGGCACGCACAACTTCCACGCGGTCGAGTATCTCATCCCGACCGACTACGAAACGGTCGCTCCGGGGCTCGTCGAACCGACGGAGTGGAACTTCAATCCGACACCCAGCGTGACCTCCGGCTTCGGCAATGGGCGGGCCGTTCCCGACCTGGCGACCGATGGAGACCCGCAGACGGGCTACCTCGTCTACGGCGCGTCGGTGGGCGGTCTCAATGAGTTCGGCGGCACGAGTTTTGTGGCACCGCAGCTCAACGGCTCGGCCGCGGTCATCGACTCCTACCTAGGCCACCGCGTCGGCTTCTGGAACCCGACGATCTACGCCGCGGCGACCAGCTTCAACTCGCCCTTCACCCAGGTGAACCAGGCAAGCACGAGCAATGACAACATCTACTACACGGGGAACCCCGGGCAGGTCTACAACGAGGGCGTCGGCCTCGGGCAGCCTGACTTGGCGAAGTTGGCGGGCGACTTCGGGCACGGATTCGGCGGCTTTTAGCGTCATTCGGTCGCGGAAGAGCGCTGGGTCGTCCTAAGGACGACCCAGCGCCCGGAAGCGCCCGTCATGGAGGAAGTGGCGAGGGTGCCTTGGGCACTCGCGTCTCGCAGCTTCGAGAACACCACGCCACATAAGGGAGCGCTCGATGGTCGGGGCGCCGGGATTTGAACCCGGGACCTCCTGCTCCCAAAGCAGGCGCGCTGCCAAGCTGCGCTACGCCCCGTTACCGCTTGCTCAATACTCGAACGAGGCTACTACTTCAGATTTTGGTACTCGCCTGGTACTTGAACTAAGCGCGCGACAATATTCATAGTCCGTCAATATCGCGCTGCCTATGCTGTGCGCGACTAGGGGGTGCGATGGCCTACGACTGGATTGTTGAGGCACTTGATGAGACGTGGTCGTCAATAGTTCGCACGATGCGTTCACGAGAGCCGGGTGCGTACGATGCGCAGACGCCGTGTCCCGGCTGGAGCGTACGAGACGTCTTGAGCCACCTGATTGGATTCGAGCTCCTCCTTCGCGGAGAGATCGTGCTCGACGACCACGACGGGCCGTGGCCGTCGCACGTGAAGAATCCGATCGGAGAGGTCAATGAACAGATGGTTGAGCGATACCGGTCGCTGCCCGGTCCAGAATTACTCGATCTCTTTCGAGTGACGACGCGAAGGTCCCTCGAGCACCTTCGTTCACTCGACGACGAAGCGTGGGAGAAGGTGGGCTGGAGCCCCGAAGGCGAACGGCCCTTTCACCGGTTTCAAGAGACCCGCGTGCTCGACAGCTGGATACATCTCCAGGACATTCGCGACGCGCTCCTCGAACCGAGCGACGACCACGGTCCGGGCGAGGAGATCGTCGTCAATCGCTTCGAGTCAGCCTTGCCGTTCGTCATCGGGAAGAAAGTAAAGGCGAGCGACGGCGCGCTGGTCCAGATCAACTTGAGCGGGCGCCTTGCTCGATTGATCCTCATCGGAGTGGAGAACGGACGGGCGAGCGCGCTCGAACGTTCGAGCGATCCGCCCACGCTGGAACTGACGACGCCCGTCGCACTGTTCTGGCGCCGCGCCGCCGGTCGCATCTCCGCCGAGGCGTTCTTGCGAGCGTCCGCGACCGACGTGCGCGGGGATGAGAAGCTCGCCGAGTCATTCGCCGACGCGCTCGCCATCATGATTTAGCGCTTTTCGAACGAGCCGGTAGGCTGACATCTCTTATGCGCGCCACTACCACCACCCTGGAGAACAACCGAGTCAAGCTGATCGTCGAGGTTGACGACGAGGAGATGGCAACGGCCATCGACGCGGCGGCGAAGAAGCTCTCCAAGCAGGTCAGCATCAAGGGCTTTCGCAAGGGCAAGGTGCCAAAGAGCGTGCTCATGGCCCACCTCGGCGGCCCGGCCGCACTTCGCGGCGAGGCGATTCAAGACGCGATTCCAGACTTCTACGCGCTGGCCGTCTCTGACACGCTCATTGATCCCATCTCAAAGCCCGAGATCAACATCACCGCAGGGGAAGAAGAGGGAACCCTCGTCTTCGAGGCTGACGTCGAGGTGCGTCCGGAATTAGAGATCTCGGGCCAATGGGACTTGCGGGTGACCATTCCTTCTCCCATCGTCACCGACGATGAGGTCGACGCACAGATCGACCGCTTTCGCGAGACCGACGCTGTCTTGAAAGAAGTCGACCGGCCCATCGTCACGGGTGACCTCGTCACGATGGACGTCCACGTCGAACAGGTCGACTCCGAAGGCGAGCCACTCGACATGGGCGACTTCATGTACACGGTCGGGTCGGGCAACATCACCGAGGGCGTCGACGAGCTCATAGTCGGACTGAAGGCGGGCGAGGAGCTCAAGCTCAACGGAACCTTCGGTCAAGGCGGCGTCGCGACGTACGAGATGTCCTTGAAGAAGGTGCAAGAGCGCGAGCTCCCGGAGCTGACCGATGAGTGGGTGCAAGAGAACACCGAATGGGAAAACGTCGCCGCAATGCGCGAGCGCATCTTCGAGCAGATGCGTCGGATGCGCGTCGCCGAAGCGCAGCGCTCACAGCGCGACTCGGTGCTCGTCGCACTTAGTGAGCTCGTGAGCACCGCCGACGTGCCCGAGTCGCTCGTCCAAGATGAGACCAATGAACGTCTACACGACCTTGGTCACCGCCTCGAGCAGCAAAAGCTCAACCTCGACACGTTTCTCCAAGTGACGAATCAGAGCCCGGACCAACTGCTCGAGACACTGCGCGAGGACGCCGCGCGTGCAGTGCGCATCGACCTCGCGCTACGGGCGCTCGTGCGTGAGGAGAACCTGGAGCCGACCGACGACGAGATCGAAGAAGAGCTCACGACGACGGCCGAGTCAATGAACGTCTCGCCCGACCTGTTGCGATCGAACCTGCGCGACACCGGGCGAGTCGTCACCTTTCGGTCCGAAGTCGCGAAGATGAAGGCGTCGCGCTGGCTCAACGAGCACGTGACCTTCATCGATCCCGAAGGCGTCGAGATCGACCCATCGCTCCTCAAGCCCGAAGAGGCCGCGACACCGGACGAGCCGGACGACCTCGACGCCTAAGGTAGTTCCGTGAACGACAATTTTCGAGCCCAGAACTACCTCGTCCCTACGGTCGTAGAGTCCTCCAACCGCGGCGAGCGGGCTTACGACCTCTACAGCCGACTGCTGCGCGAGCGCATCATCTTCCTCGGCACCCCAATTGACGACTCCATCGCGAACCTCGTCTGCGCACAGCTGCTCTTCCTCGAGTCCGAGGACCCTGAGAAGGACATCAACCTTTACATCAACTCACCTGGTGGGGACATCACCGGGCTGCTCGCGATCTATGACGTCATGAAGTACATCAAGTCCGACGTCTCGACGTTCTGCTTCGGCCAGGCGGCCTCGGCGGCCGCCGTGCTACTCGGCGCCGGCGCGCACGGCAAGCGGTTCGCTCTGCCACACGCGCGAGTGCTCCTGCACCAGCCGTGGGGCGGCGTCGGCGGACAGGCGTCCGACATTGAAATCCAGGCCCGCGAGATCCTGCGGATGAAGGACCTGCTCAACTCCATGCTCGCCAGTGACACAGGCCAGTCCGAAGATCGGGTTAATAAGGACACCGATCGCGACTTCATCATGAGCGCCCAGGAGGCCGTGGAATACGGCCTGATTGACGAAGTCATCTCCGCGCGGCTGTAAGGTACCTCGTTTTCAGGGCTCGGGATCGTAGGATGGGCGCGGCGGTAGGTCAGTCGGAGGGGTCCGTGACAATGTTGGGTGAGAGCAGCGTCCTCGTGCGGTGCAGCTTCTGTACGAAAGGTCAAGACCAGGTGAAGAAGATCATCGCGGGCGAGCACGTCTTTATCTGCGACGAGTGCGTCGGCCTGTGCAACGACATCCTCACTGAGGAGCTCGGCGACCGTTCGGGGGGCACCCGTGGCTAAGTTCGGCGAAGGCAGCGACCTCATCAAGTGCAGCTTTTGCGCGAAGGGCCAGAAGCAGGTCAAGAAGCTCATCGCGGGTCCGAGCGTGTACATCTGTGACGAGTGCATCGACCTGTGCAACGACATCATCGCCGACGAATTCGGCGACCGTCCCGAGTTCGTCCTCGACGAGCTGCCCACGCCCCGAGAGATCTCGGCCTTCCTCGACGAGTTCGTCATTGGACAGGTTGACGCGAAGAAGATCCTCGCCGTTGCTGTCTACAACCACTACAAGCGCATCCAGACCGGCCCGCTGCACGACGACGACGTAGAGGTGGCGAAGTCCAACGTGCTGTTGCTCGGCCCGACGGGCTGTGGCAAGACGTTCCTCGCCCAGACGCTCGCTCGCATGTTGAACGTGCCATTTGCCATCGCCGATGCGACGGCGCTCACCGAAGCCGGCTACGTGGGCGAAGACGTCGAAAACATCTTGCTCAAGCTCCTCTCGGCTGCGGACTTTGACGTGAAGCGCGCCGAACGCGGCATCATCTACATCGACGAGATCGACAAGATCGCGCGCAAAGCGGAGAACCCTTCGATCACGCGCGACGTGTCGGGCGAGGGCGTGCAACAAGCGCTCCTCAAGATTCTCGAGGGCACCGTCGCGAGCGTCCCACCCCAGGGCGGACGAAAGCACCCGCACCAAGAGTTCATCAACATCGACACCGCGAACATCTTGTTCATCTGCGGCGGTGCGTTCGCGGGTCTCGAAGAGATCATCGAACGACGTTTGGGAAAGAAGTCGATGGGCTTCAACCAGCCCGTGCAGTCGAAGCGTCGCGGTGACATCGAGCTGTTCCGTCACGTGCTTCCCGAAGACATGGTCAAGTTCGGACTCATCCCCGAGTTCATCGGACGACTCCCGATCGTCGGCGCGGTGCAACAGCTCGACCGTGAGATGTTGATCCGAGTTCTCACCGAACCGAAGAACTCACTCGTGCGGCAGTTCCAGCAGGTGCTCGCCATGGACGGTGTTGAGCTCGTCATCGAGCCCGACGCGCTCGAAGCGATCGCCGACCTCGCACTCGAACGTGGCACCGGGGCGCGCGGACTTCGCTCGATTCTCGAGCACGTCTTGCTCGAGCCGATGTACGACGTGCCGGGGCGAAGCGATGTCGTGCGCTGCGTCGTCACCGCCTCGTCGGTGCGACTGCACGAGGCACCCAGCTACGAAATGCGAAAGGCGCCGCGAACTCGTCGCGCGAGCTAAGCCGTGCGTTTCGCTTCCTACGCTGAGGCGTTGACGTGGCTCGAATCGCACGTGGACTACGAGCGAGTTGCCCCGAATCGCCAGCCCGTCCCCACACTCGAGCCGATTCGCGACACGCTCGCTCAGTTCGCTGATCCGCAGGGCGATTATCCGTCCATCCACGTGACCGGGACCAACGGCAAGGGCACCACCACGACGATCACGAGCGCGCTGTTGCAGGCAACAGGACTGCGCGTGGGCACCTTTACGAGCCCGGACCTGCACTCGATCAACGAGCGCATTGCCGTGAACGGCATCGCGATCGACGACGACGACTTTGTCACTGTTCTCGAGCGTCTCTCGGACGTCGAGTCGGTGACCGGGATCGTCCTCACTCGCTTCGAGCTTTTGACCGTCGGCGCGCTGTTGCACTTTTCCGACGAGGGCGTCGACGTCGCGGTGATAGAAGTCGGCATGGGCGGCACCTGGGACTCGACCAACATCATTGACTCAGACATTGCCGTGCTCACGAATGTCGATCTCGATCACACGGCCGTGCTCGGCACGACCATCGGCGCGATCGCGAGCGACAAGGTTGGCATCTTTCGTCACGACGGCATCGCGATTGTCGGCACCACGAACGCGATTGTCGTCGAGATTGCCCAGGAACGCGCGAAGGAGCTCGACACGACGCTGTGGCTATCTGGCGACCAGTTTGTCCTCGAGGACAACGAGCTTGCCCTCGGCGGGCGCGCGATCACGGTGCTAACTCCCTACGCGCACTATGAAGAAGTGCTCGTCGACCTTCACGGGATCCACCAGGGCGTGAACGCCGCAACGGCCATCGCAGCGGCAGAGGCGTTCCTCGGTCGCGCGCTCGGTGAGGACGTCGTCGAGTCCACACTTGCCCACGTGCAAATGCCTGGTCGCATGGAAGTTATCGCGAGGAACCCGATGATCGTCGTCGACGGGGCGCACAACCCCGCGGGGATTCGCGCGCTGGTGGCGACGCTCGACGGTGCCTTTGACGTGCGGGGTGAGCGTCGCTGCGTCCTCGGCATGCTCACCGGACGCGACATCAACGACATGATCACGCCGTTGCTCGGTGCAGGCTTCAGCGAGTTCTATTGCTGCGCGCCGAACTCGCCACGCGCAGTGCCGGCGCGCGAGCTCGTCACGGCGCTCGAGCGAAATGGGGCTGTTGCCTACGAACATCCAAACGCGAAGGTCGCGCTCGCGCACGCGCGCGAACGTTCAACCGACGAAGACCTCATCGTCGTGACCGGCAGTCTCTATCTCGTCGCTGAGATTCGTGGCGAGGTGCTGCACATCCCTTCACGACATCTTGGGTGAGACTGTTAGTCTGCACGGCGTGAAGAGAACACTGGTCATCGTGAAGCCCGACGGCGTCGAGCGCGGTCTCGTGGGAGAGATCGTTTCGCGCTTGGAGCACAAGGAGCTGAAGGTGGTGGCGGCCGAACTGCGCGCGATCGATGTCGATACCGCGAAGCGCCACTACGCCGAACATGAGTGCAAGGCGTTCTATGACGGACTCGTCACCTTCATCACCCGTTCGCCGTCGCTGGTGATGGTGATAGAAGGTCCCGAGGACACCTGGAAGATCGTGCGAGCGCTGATGGGTGCGACGAACCCTGCTGAAGCAGCGCCCGGAACGATCCGCGGCGACCTCGCAGTTGAGATGTCAGAGAATCTCATTCACGGTTCGGATTCCAGTGAATCAGCGGCCCGTGAAATAAAGATTTTCTTTCCAGACTTGGAATAACGAGTTCCACTGGCTCGTCGGCGCAATCATGGCCTAGCCTTGTACGGAGCGCATCGCCGCACGCCGCTAGAAGGAATCTATGGTTGACAGTCGTTTTTCACTTTTAGGCCGTGATATGGCGGTCGATCTCGGCACTGCGAACACGCTGGTCTACGTAAGGGGTCGCGGCATCGTCTTGAACGAGCCATCCGTCGTCGCGGTCGATGTGAAAGATGGCAAGCCCCTGGCCGTTGGGGCCGAGGCGAAGCGCATGATCGGCCGCACGCCGAGCAACATCCAGGCCATCCGGCCCCTGAAGGACGGCGTCATCGCCGACTTCGAGATCTGCGAGAAGATGCTGCGCTACTTCATCCATCGCGTCCACCAGCGCCGGTTCGCCAAACCCCGCATGGTCATCTGCGTGCCGTCGGGCATCACCGGCGTCGAGCAGCGTGCCGTCATGGAAGCGGCCGAGTTCGCCGGCGCGCGCAAGGCGTACATCATCGAAGAGCCGATGGCAGCGGCGATCGGCGCGGGTCTGCCCATCCACGAGCCCACCGGCAACATGGTCGTCGACATCGGCGGCGGCACGTCCGAGGTTGCAGTGATCTCACTTGGTGGCATCGTCACGAGTCAGTCGATTCGTGTCGGCGGTGACGAGCTCGACGAAGCACTCGTTGCGTACGTGAAAAAGGAGTTCCAGCTGGCACTGGGCGAGCGCACCGCAGAAGAGATCAAGATGCAGCTCGGTTCGGCGTTCCCGCTCGAAGAGGAGCTGCGCGCCGAGATTCGCGGACGCGACCTTGTGACCGGACTGCCGAAGACCGTGATCATCTCGACCGAACAGATCCGTGAAGCCATCTCCGAACCCGTGCAAGCGATCGTCGACGCGGTGAAGGTCACCCTCGATCGCACGCCGCCCGAACTGTCGTCAGACCTCATGGAACAGGGCATCGTCCTCACGGGCGGGGGAGCGCTGTTGGCGGGCCTGGCGGCGCGCCTGGAATACGAGACCAATATGCCGATCATTGTGGCGAATGACCCTTTGAACTGCGTGGCCCTCGGCAGTGGAATGTGTCTCGAAGAACTCGAAGTCTTCGCGCGCATGTTGAAGACCAGTCCATCGCGTTAGCGCGTGGCCACCGACCGTTCGCGTCGACGCACCTGGACCTTCTCTGTCGCGGTACTTGTCACGCTGCTCGTCCTCTACTTGACGACGGGCGTCGCCTCGGGCCTGCGTAGCGGCGCCAACATCATCATCACGCCCTTCAGCTGGGCCGTGAACGCGATCGCGCGTCCCGTGGGTCACACGTTCGCGGGCATGATCGACTACAGCGACGTCGTCGCCCAGAACGAGAAGCTGCGCTACGAACTTGGCGAGGCCGAAGAGCGCGCCAACCAAGGCTGGGCCTTCGCTCGACAGCTCCAACAGATCACGACCCAACTCAATGTTCCCTTCGTCGGAGCGATTCCCACCGTCGCGGTGCAGGTGACTGCGCTCTCGCCGACGAACTTTGCCGCGACGATTCAGGTCTCTAAAGGTCGCGACAGCGGCATCCTCACCGGGATGCCGGTCGTGGCCAACGGCGGTCTCGTCGGGCGGGTGATGGCGACGTCGTCTAACTCGGCCACGGTGCAACTCATCACCGACACGGGTTCGGCGATCGGAGTGACGTTTCGATCAGGTAAAACGGACCTCGTCGTCTCGGGGCGTGGACTCAACAGCGGACTCGGAGCGACGTCGGTGCCGCTCAACTCGGACGTCGGGCCAGGCACAAAGCTCTCGACCGACGGACTCAACGGAGCGCTCTATCCCGCCGGCATACCGGTCGCCACGGTGAAGGCCGTCACCCTCACGCCGGGCGCCGCCTCCTACAACCTCACCCTCACGCCGGCCGCCGACTTGCGCCATCTGACGTACCTCGACGTGGTGCTCTGGGAGCCGCCCGCGTGAGGAGGGCCTTACTGCCGGTCACCCTCGCCACGCTGTTCATCGTCGCGATCCAACTCGCCATCTTCTCCTCGTGGCGATTCGCCGGCGTGGTCGTGATGATCGTCTGGCTGTGGCCGCTCGCGATGGGGCTCACCGGCGTCACGGCGCTCGCGCTGTGGAGCGCGGTTGTTGCCGGCGTCTTCTTCGACACGCACTCGACGACGCCCTTCGGGCTCACGGCGCTGGTCGCGATCGCTCTCGCGTATGGCGCGTCGCGTCTTGGCCGTGAGGGAGTGGGCGACCTCGATTCGGCCGCCTGGTGGGTGACGCCATTGATTGCCGCGGCCGCTGGCTTCGTTGCCCCCGCTCTGTTCGTGGGTGCCAGCTTCTTCACGTTTAACTTCTCGCTCTGGCGTGACGGTCTGCTCGCTGCAATGATCGTCAATGCAGTGGCATTCTTTCTCCTCGCTCGACCGATGACTCGACTCGCCCGTTGGGTCGCCAACCTGGGAGTGTCGCGATGAAGGGCTCCTGGCGCGAGCGAAAAACCGGGTCCTGGTACTCACGACTCTGGCGGCCGTGGGTGTCGCTGCACCCGCTGCGCGGGCGGGGGCGGACGATCAATGAGCCAAAGCCTGTTGGCATCCGCGACCTGGTCGCGTCACCGAGCGAGGTGCAGTCGCGTCCGGCGAGACGCTGGCTCGTGATCGGGGGGTTCTTCGCGCTACTGATGGTGGGGCTGATCGTACGGCTCTTCTTCCTTCAGGTCGTCGACTACAAGGCGTCGGCCGCCGCGGTCAACGAGAACTCGCTGCGAAAGACCACCATCCCGGCGACGCGCGGAGTGATCCTCGACCGTGAAGGACACGAGCTGGTGGCGAACGTGACGACGACCGAGATCCGCCTTTCGCGCGCCGAAGCCGCACTGCACCCCGCGATCAAGGGGTCGCTCTCTTCGCTCACGGGCATCAGCGTCAAGCGGATCAACGCGGACCTGGCGAACAAGCAGTACAGCCCCTATCAGCCCGCGCCGATCATGACGAACGCGCCCACGCGCGACGTGGAGTTCATCCGGCTGCACCCGTCGGAGTTCCCGGGCGTCTCGGTGCTCGACACGTCGCTTCGCTCGTACCCCAACGGCGGGAACGTGGCGGCCCAGGTGCTCGGCTACCTCGGCCCGGGCAACCAAGGCGACACGACCGTCGGCAAGAGCGGCGTCGAGTCGTACTACGAGCAGTACCTCAAGGGCAAAGAAGGCACGAGCACACTTGAAGTGAGCGCCAACAACCAGATCCTTGGTGCCATCAAGACGACCGAGCCGACCGAGGGCGACTCGGTCGTCCTTAACATCGACACCCCCTTGCAAGAACAGTTGGAGAACTATCTGAGCACCGAGGTTCTGGCCGATCGCCACTCGATCGACCCGGTGTCGGGGAAGGTCCCCGAAGCGCTCAACGGCGCGGCGATCGTCATGAATCCAAACAATGGGGCCGTCTACGCGATGGCGAGCTACCCGTCGTACAACCTCAACTCCTTCGTGAGCGGTCTTTCCAACGCCGAGTACAAGCAGCTCATCGACGAGGGCGCATTCAACAACTTCGCCATCCAGGGCCTCTACACCCCCGGCAGCACGTTCAAACTCGTCACCGCGACGACCGAACTGCAGACGGGCATCTTCCCCGCTGACGAGCTCGTCGACGACACCGGCACCTTCGTGGTGCCGAACTGCTACAAAGAGGCCAATCACGGGCTGTGCACGTTCCACGACGATGACAACGACGCCGCTGGTCCGATCGATCTACCGACAGCACTCACGGTCTCGTCGGACTACTACTTCTACAACCTCGGCTATCTCTTCTGGGCGCAGCAGGCCAAGTACGGCGAAACCCCGATCCAGAACGTCGCTGCCAACTACGGACTCACCGAGCCCACCAACATCGACCTCCCCGAAGAGGCGACGAGCCGGGTGGACTCGCCCGAAGTGCGCAAGCAGCTCCACGCGGAGGACCCGGTGGCCTTTCCGTACACGACCTGGTACACAGGCGACAACATCGAGTTGGCCTTCGGTCAGGGCACGACCGCACTGACGCCCATCGCGCTCGCCAACGCGTACGCCACGTTCGCCAACGGCGGCACGCGCTATGCGCCCGAGGTGGCTGCGGCCGTGCTCAATCCCCACGGTCAGATCATCCAGCGCTACACGCCCCGGGTCATCGGCCACGTCAGCCTGCCGGGGAGCGTTCGCGACCCAATTCTCGAAGGGCTCAGTGGCGTGGTCCAAAGCCCCAAGGGCACCGGGTATCCCGCCTTCCAGGAGTACTTCCATCACTCGCTTGCGGCCTATCCGATCGCGGGCAAGACGGGTACGGCGAGCAACAAGCCCGGCGTCGAGCCGAACTCGCTGTTCGTGGGCTTCGGGCCGACGAACCACCCCGACTACGTGGTGATCTGTGTGATCGAAGAGGGTGGCTATGGCGCGGACGCCTCCGCCCCGGTCGTGGCAAAGACCTTTAACTACCTTGTCTCGCACCCAGTCCCCGCCCTCACGCTGCACCCCGCCCTGACGCTGCCCACCGGCAAGAAGGCGGAGAAATCGAAGAACGCTTCATCGACCACCACCACGGCGGCCCACTAGCCCATCGGAGCCAATCGGTCAAGATCGGGGGCAAATGAGGTAGCCTGATGGTGTTGGGCGATTTGACACACAGGGTGTCATTCGCAAGAGAACGTCTACGTAACGCAGTGTGTTCACTCCGTTATGCACAGGTACTGAGGACAATTCGTGGCACCCGCCAATCAGCTCTATCAGCTAGGGATCCTCGTAGTTCTCCTGGTCACCGCCCAACAAGGCTTTCGCAGTCATCCCACCGCCGTCGTGAGCGCCTCGCCACGCACGGTTTCTCGCGGCGCGTCGCGCTGCGTCCCCACCCTAAAGAACGCAAGGAGTACCCGTCGTGAGCGACGAATCCACCCAACCCGTACCCTCATCCTCTAGCCCAAGAATCGGCGACACTCGACCAGCTCCTCAAATCGGTGATACTCGACCGGGGGCCCGCGCTGCGGCCGTGCCCGCGACGCCGACGGCACCGAACTCAGGCGGCCCGCGTCGTCGCCGAGGTGGTCGTGGCCGCTCCGGGCAGGGCAACCGCGAGAATCGAAACGGTGCCACCCAAACCAACGAAGTGACCAACGGATCGGCCCGTCGCGTCGTCGACGCCCCGGTCGAAGCGTCGGCTCCTGACGCCGGAGAAGGCGGCGCTCGCGGTCGAGCGCGTCGTCGTCGTGGGGGGGAGCGCCGCACTCGCGCCCAGGGCCGCTATCTCATGGCGGTGCACTCGACGAACGATGCGACGCACATCGCGACGCTCGAAGGCCGTTCGATGGTCGAGTACACCGTCGCGAAGAACGCTGACGAGACGAACCAGATCGACGGCAACATCTACGTTGGTCGAATTCAAAACGTCCTGCCGGGCATGGAGCTCGCCTTCGTCGACATCGGCATCCCCAAGAACGCGGTCCTCTACAAAGGTGACGTCTCGTTTGACACCGAGGACGTCGATGGCGCGCCGACCAACAACAAGCGCATCGAAGAGATGATCCGGGCCGGCCAGACGGTCGTCTGCCAGGTCACGAAGAACGCGATCGGCCACAAGGGTGCCCGGCTCACCCAAGAGGTGTCGCTGCCGGGACGCTTCGCGGTACTCGTGCCGAACTCATCAACGATCGGCATCTCCAAGCGTCTGCCGGACGGGGAGCGTCGCCGGTTGCGCAAGATCATCGACGAGGTGAAGCCCGCTCGACACGGCATCATCATCCGCACCGCCGCCGAAGGCGTGAACGCCGAGGATCTCGCGCGCGACGTCACGTCGCTCGTCGACAAGTGGTCCGCCATCGAGGCCGAAGTCGCGCGCTCCAACCAGCCGCGTCTCATCTACCGTGACCTCGACCTCGCGGTGCGCGTCCTTCGAGAAGAGCTCAACGACGAGTACCGTGCGGTGCTCATCGACGATCGGACGCTCTATGAGAAAGTGCGCGAATACGTGATGGCAGTCAACCCTGAGCTGGCTGACCGCATCGAGTACTACGACCGCGACACCGAAGAGCTGCCGCTATTCGAGCGCTACTTCGTCCACGAACAGCTGCACCGCTCACTCGACCGCAAGGTGTTCCTGCCCTCGGGGGGATCGCTCATCATCGAACGCACCGAAGCGCTCACCGTCATCGACGTCAACACTGGCAAGAACGTCGGCACCAACAACCTCGAAGAGACTGTCTTTCGCAACAACCTGGAGGCGGCCGAAGAGGTGGCTCGCCAGCTTCGACTGCGCGACATCGGCGGCATCATCGTCATTGACTTCATCGACATGGAGGCAAAGTCCAACCGCGACGCCGTGGCGTCGACCTTGCGCCAAGCGCTCTCGCGCGACAAGACTCGTACGCAGGTCTTTGACGTCTCTGACCTTGGACTCATCGAGATGACGAGAAAGCGCGTCAACGAAGGCCTGCTTGAGTCACTGTCAGTCGTGTGCAGCGTCTGTGACGGTAGAGGCTTCGTGGTAAAGACCGGTTTATAGGCCACCAGTTCCCTAGCCTTAAGACATGGCTCCCGCGCACGCTCTGCGACGCTCTCGTCCGTGGCGTTGGCGACTGGTCGCGATCGCTGGCGCAGGCGCCCTGAGCGCGGCGCTGTTCGCCGCCTGCGGGTCCTCGAATCCTCACCCGTCCGTGGCGACGACCTCAACGACCACGACGACGGCGGCGCCGGTGGCGATGTGTCCCCTCACCGGCACACCAGCTCCCGGTGGCGTCGTACCTAATCGACCAGCGTTGGCGATCAAGATCGACAACTATTCGCTTGGCCCCGCGCCCGCCGAAGCGCGTCCCCAGAGCGGCCTCGACTACGCCGACGTGATCTTCGAAGAACAGACCGAGGGTTCGATCACCCGCTACGCCGCCGTCTTCCAGTGCCGGAACGCGCCCGGCCTCGTGGGGCCGGTCCGTTCGGCGCGTTGGACGGACATCCAGATGTTGTCCGAGCTCGGCCATCCGATCCTCGTCCACGTGGGCGGCATCGCTCCGGTCCTGGACCTCATCGAACAGTCCGCACTGGTCAATGTGGACCTCATCGACAATCCCCAGCTCGAGACCGAACCCGTCGGGCGCTACGCACCCTATGACACCTATACGTCGACCCAACAGATCTGGGCGCAGGAGAAGCAGCTCACCATGCCGCCGGCTCCGATCTTCACCTTTTCCCCCGCTGTTCCTGCCGGCGAATCGGTCACCCAGGTTCACCTGGACTGGTCGGGGACGTCGAACATCTATTGGCGATGGGACCCGAGCACGGGCACCTGGCTGCGCTATTACAACGTCGGTACAACCTCATCGCCCGACGTCCAACCCGACGTGCTCACCGACGGCGTGCAAAATCAAGCGCAGAACGTCATCGTCCAACAGGTGAGCATCACCTATGGGCCGTGGGTAGAGAACTCCGAAGGCGGCCTCGAGGCCGAGTCGCACATCATTGACGATTCGGGCAAGGCGTACATCTTTCGCAACGGCAAGATGATCGTCGGCACCTGGTCGGCGGGCGCGGCGGGCACCCCGACGAAGTACCTTGACGCGGCCGGTAATCCGATCGCCCTGCAGCCGGGACGCACGTGGGTTGAGATCTACCCGAACGTCGCTCCGGTGGTTGTGACCCCTCTGGCACCGACGCCAGCGACCACCACCACCACCGCCGCCTCGAGTTGAGCCCACTCGAGTGCGGCGAGCCATCGGCTAGTATGGAAACCTTATGTACGCCGTCATCCGTGTAGGCACATCCCAAGAGCGCGTCACCGAGGGCCAAGTGGTCCGCGTAGATCTGCGCGCCGAAGAGGTGGGTGCCGATGTTGAGTTTCAGCCCGTTTTGCTCGTTGACGGCGACCAGGTGGTTGCCGGACCGGCCCTGAAGGGGGCCACGGTCACCGGCAAGATCCTCGGTGAGGAGAAGGGCCCGAAGATCCGCGCCCTCACCTACAAGGCGAAGGCCATCCAGCGTCGCCGCTGGGGTCACCGCCAGCACTATTCGACCGTCGAAATCACGAAGATTTCGGCGAAAGCGTAAGGAGGAGCGATGTCAAAGACCAAAGGCGGCGGCTCGACGCGCAACGGCCGTGACTCGAATGCCCAGCGCCTCGGTGTGAAGGTCTTCGACGGCACCGAAGTCAAACCCGGCAGCATCATCGTTCGCCAGCGCGGCACCCAGTTCCACCCTGGGCGCAACGTGGGCCAAGGCAAAGATGACACCCTCTTTGCGTTGACCGAAGGCACTGTGAAGTTCGGTTACCGCGGCGGGCGCAAGCTCGTTGACGTGCAGACCAACTAACTGTTTCCAGCACAAAAAAATCCCCCGGGCCGCGCCCGGGGGATTTCTTCGTTATTGCAAGAACTACGCGCCCTTGACGGCCTTTTTAAAGGTCGAGCCAATGGACACCTTCGGAGCCCTGGAGGCATTCACCTGAATGGCCTCGCCGGTCTGAGGGTTCCGGGCGGTGCGGGCCTTACGCTCCACACGCTCGAACGACAAGAACCCGGACAGCACAATCTTTTCACCCTTGGACACGTTGCCGACAACGACGTCTTCAAAAGCCTTCAGAACCTCCGAAACGGTGTTCTTATTGGCGCCGCTCTCTGCGACGATTGCTTCTACCAACTCGGCCTTGTTCACCGGTCGACTCCTTACTCTTATTGATAACGAACTGGGCGTTCCCAGCAGCCACCGTCATTTTTACCGGAAAAATAAAGGGATCTAGGGATATCGGCGTAAGAATTGGCTCTTTTTCCCGTAGTAATACTCCAAAGTCCCTGGTCAGACCCTTGCGGGAGAGGCGACCTTTTAAAGAAATCAACAGGTTTGGGTCGCCGTCGCGACGCCAAGAGCGCCAATTTTCGCTAAATATCGGCGTTTTGCAGTCGGCCCGCTGAGCCTCGCGATTTCGCGATCTCGCGTGGCCTCGTCACGAGCGTCATCTTTGGAACCCGTCACCACCGCGTCGACTCTTCTTCAAACTCCGTCAGCGCAGTGACCGCAAAAAGTGCCAAAAGATCGCCCCCCGTAGGATGACTGCGTGTCTTCCTTCGTCGACAGCGCTCAGCTGCACGCCAAAGCCGGTGATGGCGGTGCGGGATGCGTCAGTTTTCGCCGCGAAGCGCACGTCGCCAAAGGTGGTCCCGACGGTGGTGACGGCGGTAATGGCGGGGATGTGTGGCTCGTTGCGGATCACAATCAGGCCTCGTTACTGGGCTTTCAAGACCACCCGTTTCGTCGCGCCACCGACGGCCAGCACGGTACCTCCAAGCGCCAGCACGGCAAGCGGGGTAAGGACGTCGACGTCACCGTTCCCCTCGGCACCATGGTGTTTTCCATGGATGGCGAGCTTCTCATTGACCTGAAAGGCCCCGGAGACCGATGGCTCGCGGCCGAGGGTGGACTCGGTGGCCAAGGCAATGCTCGTTTCCTCTCAAACAGACGACGAGCGCCTGCCTTCGCGGAACAGGGCGAGGCCGGTCAAGAGCGCTGGTACAACCTTGAGCTGAAGCTCGAAGCGGACGTGGCGCTGATTGGCTTTCCGAACGTTGGAAAATCAACGCTGATCTCGCGCGTATCCGCCGCGCGGCCGAAGATCGCTGACTATCCCTTCACGACGCTGACGCCGAACCTCGGCGTCGTGCGGGTCGGGACCCGATCAGGGCGGCCCAGCGACGCGACCGAGTTCGTGATGGCCGACATTCCGGGCCTTATCGAGGGTGCCGCCGAGGGTCGCGGGCTTGGTCACGACTTCTTGCGTCACGTCGAGCGCGCTCGGGTGCTGTGCGTGCTGCTCGACCTCTCAGAGATGGCGCCGCTTCCGCCTGAAGAGCAGCTCGCGGTGCTCCTCGAAGAGCTCGGCGACTACCAGGCCGACCTGCTCGAACGCCCGCGCGTCGTCGTGGGCTCGAAGGGCGACGTCGCCGCGTACGAGCTCGACGGCGCCGAGACGATCTCGGCGGTCACTGGCGAGGGGATCGACACGCTCGTGTCGATCCTTGCCGAACTCGTCGTCGCTGCACGTCGCGACGCAGAAGAGGCGCTCGAGCACGAAGTCGTCGTGCACCGGCCCGTGCCCGAAGAGATCACTATCGAACGCGCAGGCGCCGACAGTTGGCGCGTCAACGGTCGAGCGGCGGAGCGCGCCGTGCGTTTCAGCGACCTCACCGACGATCAGGCGCTTGCCGAGATCGTCCATCGTCTGAAAGAGCTCGGCGTCGACCGGCTGCTCACGCGGGCGGGCGTCCACGAGGGCGACGTCGTCACGATCGGAACGCTCTCGTTTGAGTGGTGGCGTGACGAAGCTGGTACCGGCCTCGACCGCGGCGAGCATCACCGTGCGACGCGTCGCGAGCGTCTCGCGCGACACGGTCGCCTCGACCCCGATGACGATGGCAAGTCGTAGCGTCGTCGTCAAGATCGGCACGTCGTCGATCACCGACGCGGCGGGCGGCGTTGACCACGAAGTGCTGCGAAATGTCGCCAGCGACGTCGTTGACCTACGAGATGACGGCTGGTCCGTGGTCGTCGTCACGTCGGGCGCGATCACAGCTGGATGGGCCGAGGTAGGGAAAGGGAAGTCGCGACCTCGTGACGCGACGACACTGCAGGCCGTGTCTGCCGTTGGCCAGCCGCTTTTGATGCACGCGTGGCGCGACGCCTTCGCTGCTCGCGCGACGACGATCGGACAGGTGTTGCTCGCGCCGCTCGACTTCTCTCATCGCGGCCAGTATCTCCACGCCCGCGGCACGATTGAGGCGCTCGCGTCACTGAACGTGCTCGCGATCGTGAACGAGAACGATGCGGTTGCCGATGAGGAGATCCGCTTCGGCGACAACGACCGCCTCGCCGCGCTGGTCGCCAACCTCGTCGGGGCCTCACACCTCGTGCTGCTCACCGACACGGTCGGCCTCTTCACCGCCGATCCGCGTCTCGATGCATCAGCGACACTCATTGAAGAGGTGCGAACGATCGATGCCTCGCTCGTCGAGGCGGCCGGCGCGAGCCGCTCCGGCGTCGGCAGTGGCGGGATGGCGTCAAAGATCGCGGCGGCGCACATGGCGACCTGGTCGGGCGTCACGACGATCATTGCCCCCGCGAGGGCGAGCCACGCCCTGCGCCACTCGCTCGAGGGCGGATTTGGCACCGTGTTTCACCCGAGAGAAGAGCGTCTTCCCGCGCGCAAGTCCTGGATCGCCTTCGCCGTGGCGAGCCAAGGATCGCTCGTCATCAACCAAGGCGCGCTCGAGGCGCTCGAGCATCACGGGCGCAGTCTCCTGCGCGTCGGCGTTGAATCATTCACCGGTGCCTTCGTCGAAGGCGACGCCGTTGACGTGAAGGGCCCAAGTGGTGACACCGTTGCCAAAGGCCTCGTGCGAGTGTCGGCTGAGTCGTTCGACGAGGGTGAGGACGTGGTCGTGCACCGCGACGATCTCGTCCTCTTACGACGTCCGTAGTGGCGCCCATTACGATTGATCCATGACTCGAGCACTCGCGACCCAGGGGGCCGCGGTGAAGCGAGCGTCCGTCGAGCTCGCCCAAGCCTCGAACGAGTCCCGACAGGCGGTCCTCCTCCACGTCGCCGACCGGCTGGGTGAGGTCCGCGAGGAGCTTTTGGCGCTGAACGCGCAAGAAGTCGCCGACTACCTCGAATCCGGCCCCGGTCGAGACCGCCTGCAGCTCACCGAGCAGCGGGTTGCCGATATGGCGGAGGCGCTGCGCCAGATCGCGAGCGCGCCCGATCCGCTCTTCGAGGTGCTCGATCAGAGCACGCGCCCGAACGGCCTGCGCGTCGAGCGCCTACGCGTGCCCCTCGGCGTCATTGGCGTCGTCTACGAGAACCGACCCAACGTGACCTGTGACGTGGCGGGACTGTGCGTGCGAAGCGGAAACGCGGCGTTCCTGCGCGGGTCGTCGACCGCCCAACGCACCAACTCATTTCTCGCGGGACTCTGGCACGAGGCACTGGAGAAAGAAGGCCTTCCCCCCGCCGCCGTCTCCCTGGTGGAAGATCCGTCGCACGAGACCGTGGAGGCGTTCATGCGCCTGACCGAGGTGCTCGACTGCCTCATTCCGCGGGGCGGCACGAGCCTGATCGCCGCCATGCGCGAGCACGCACGCGTCCCCTATGTACTGGACGGCGACGGGAACTGTCACGTGTTCGTCGACGAGTCAGCCGATCTTGAAGAGGCGGTCGCGATCGTGAAGAACGCGAAGACCTCGCGCCCTGGGGTCTGCAACGCGGCCGAAACCGTGCTCGTGCACCACACCGTGGCCGAAGCGTTTCTCCCAGCACTGGCCGACGCCATACCGGAGGTCGAGCTACGCGGTGACGAACGTGCGCTCACGTTCCTCCCGGCGGCGACGCTCGCCACTGAGGACGACTACGCGCGCGAGTTCTTGGACCTGATCTTGGCGGTCAAGATCGTCGACTCGCTCGACGAGGCGATCGATCACGTGGCTACGTACGGCACCGGTCACAGCGAAGCGATTCTTACGAACGACGCCGCGAACGCCGAAGCGTGGGTGAAGCGGGTCGACGCCGCGGCGGTGCTGGTGAACGCATCGACGCGATTCATCGACGGAGGCGAGCTCGGCCTCGGCGGCGAGGTTGGCATCTCGACCCAGAAGCTGCACGCGCGCGGCCCGATGGGACTGCGCGAGCTGACCTGCCTCAAGTGGGTCGTACGAGGAGAGGGACAGATTCGATGACCGCACTTGATCCGAGAGAGGAACTGGCTCGACGCCTCGGCCTTTCGAGTGTGCCGCCGGTTCGCTTCGAGTCCCCGGCCGAGGTCCAAAAGCTCCTTGCGGAGAACGACTACTTGAGTGACGACGCCATCGCTTCGGTCACCTACTTGGCCGACCGGCTGGCCAAGCCCGTCCTTGTCGAAGGGCCGGCGGGCACTGGCAAGACCGCGCTCGCGAAGGCCGTCGCCGAGTCGATCGGCGCGCGGCTCATTCGCCTCCAGTGCTACGAGGGCCTCGACGAGTCGAAAGCCCTCTATGAGTGGAACTACCGCAAGCAGCTCTTGCGCATCCAAGCGGGACGACCCGAAGGCGCGGGAAGCGAGGAGTGGCACGACCTCGAAGAAGACATCTTCGCTGAGGAGTTCATGCTGACGCGCCCATTGCTCGAAGCGATCTCTGCCGATGACCCGGTGGTCCTTCTCATCGACGAGGTGGACCGCGTCGAGCTCGAAACCGAAGCGCTTATGTTAGAGATTCTCTCTGAGTACCAGGTCTCCATTCCCGAGCTCGGCACCATCAAGGCGAAGCAGATCCCGATGGTCTTTTTGACGTCCAACAACACGCGCGAGCTTTCTGAAGCCCTCAAGCGCCGCTGCCTCTACCTCTACGTGGGCTATCCAAGCATCGAGCGCGAGCGCGACATCATCCTCTCGCGCGTGCCCGACATCTCGAAGACCCTCGCCGAGCAGATCGCCCACGTCGTGCGATCGCTGCGATCGATCGATCTGAAGAAGGCGCCGTCGGTCTCTGAGACCCTCGACTGGGCGCGCACGCTGGTGGTGCTCGGCCGAGAGGAGATCGGCGACGAGGACGCTGCGGCGACGCTGCACATCTTGCTCAAGTACCAATCCGACATCGAGCGCGCCACAAGGGAACTGCTCGGTCGCTCGAGGCCCGTTGCTTAACCTGCTCGGCGACTTCATCGGCGAGCTGCGCGCCGCCGGCATCCCCGTGTCGATGAGCGAGCACGTCGACGCCGCCCGCGCGGTCGAGGTCATCGATCTCTCCGACCGCGGCATGCTGCGCGCGACGCTGGCGGCGACCCTCGTCAAAGACGGCGACCACCTGCCCGTCTTCTACAACGCGTTTGATGTCTTTTTCTCCACGAGATCCTGGGAGAGCGCCGACGAGCTCCTCGGTGAGGAGCTGCGCGACGGCGAGCAGCGCACCGAAGGTGCAGCTGGGGCGGGTCCGGGGGAGTCTCGTGGCCAAGGCGGCGGCGGCGCGATGAGTGCCACGGAACTCTCCGAGCTGCTCTTTCGCGCACTGCGCGACGGAGACCTCGGCGCGCTGCGCGCGGGGGCGAGCGAGGCGGTCTCGCGCTACGCGGGCATGGAGCCGGGTCGCCCTGTCGGTGGCACCTACTACCTCTATCGAACGCTGCGCAACCTCGAGCTGGACGCCCTCGAGACGCGCCTCCTCGAGGGCGCGACGACAGAGGACGAGCTGTCGTCGCGGCTCGCCCGTGACGAGGTGGCCGCTCGCATCGCCCAGCTGAAGGCCGAGATTGAACGCGAGATCAGAGAGCGTCTCGTCGATGACCGTGGCGCCGAAGCCCTCGCGAAGTCCGTGCGCAAGCCCCTGCCCGAAGACCTCGACGTCATGCACGCCAATCGTGACGAGATGGCTCAGCTCGAGCGCGCTCTTCGACCGCTGAGTCGCAAACTCGCGGTTCGCCTGGCGCGTAAGCGTCGTCGCCGCCGGCGCGGTCCGGTCGACCTTCGTCACACCGTTCGGCGCAGTCTCTCGACCGGCGGCGTGCCGCTCGATCTGCGTTTCAAGCCGCCACGGCCCGCGAAGCCCGAGATCTTCGTCATCGCCGACGTGTCGGGCTCGGTCGCATCATTTGCTCGCTTCACGCTCCACCTCGTGCACGCGATCTCCTCGCAGTTCTCCAAGGTGCGCAGCTTCGTGTTCGTCGACGGACTCGATGAGGTCACGCGACTCTTCGACGGCGTGGAAGATCCCGCCGACGCGGTCACCTTGATCAACGCCGAAGCCGACGTCATCGCCTTCGACGGACACTCCGACTACGGTCGCGCGCTGATGGTCTTTCACGACAAGTATGCGAAGGACCTCACGAAGCGCTCCACGGTGCTCATCTTGGGCGACGCGCGCAACAACTACCACCAGGCCCACGCCGACGTCTTGGCCGACCTGCACTATCGCGCAAAGGCCGTCTATTGGCTCAACCCCGAGCCCACCAGCTACTGGAACAGCGGCGACTCGATTGTTGCCCAGTACGCGCCGCACTGCGATCGGGTGATCGAATGCCGAACGCTTCGCCAGCTCGAAGCGTTCGTCGGAGAGCTCGCGTGAGCGACGTCGCTGACGAAGACCGCCTTCCGCCCGAGGGGTTTCGCCAACGAGGCCCAGCGCCGCGCGGTACGAGGTTGTTGCTCATCCGTCACGGCGAGGCGTACGCCAACTCGAAGGGCGTCGCGGGAGGGCCGATCGGCGACGGGGGACTGACCGAGCTCGGACGCCGCCAGGCGATGGCGCTAGCACGACGGCTCGAGATCACCAAAGAGCTCTCAAACGCGGGCGCCTTCTACACCTCAACGCTGCCACGGGCCATCGAGACCGGCGAGATCGTCTTTCCCGCGATCAACCCCGACCTCGTCGCGGTGCGCGACGAGGCGCTCTGCGAGCTCTCTGTCGGCGAGGCCGACGGCATGACCTGGCCCGAGGTCCAGGCTCGCTACGCGCTGCCGGACTGGGACAAGAACCCCGGTCAACAGAACGTGCCGGGAGGGGAGTCGCTCCTCGAATTCTTCCAACGATGCGTCGATGCGTTTGAGCGGATCGTCCTCGCCCACCCCAACACGCTCGTGGTCATGGTGGTCCATGGGGGAGTGATCGAACAGGCGCTCAAGTTCTACCAAGGCTTGGGCGGCGGGGTGAGGCTGCGGCCACGGATCGAGAACTGCTCGATGACCGAGGTCGAGTTCTATGAAGGCCGCCAGCGACTGCTCCGCTACAACGACCTCTCGCCGATCGGCGTTTGATAGCGCTGCAGGTACTCGGCGACGTGAAAGGCCATGTCGAGGCTCTGGGTCGCGTTGAGCCGCGGGTCACAGATCGTCGTGTAGTTCAGCTCCAGGTCGTTCTCGTTCAGACGTGACCCGCCACCCAAGCATTCCGTCACGTCATCGCCGGTGAGCTCGATGTGCAGACCTCCGGGCCAGGTGCCGAGTGCCTGGTGCACCATGAAGAACTGGGAGGTCTCTGACAGCACGTCGTCGAAGTGGCGAGTCTTTTGACCACCGGAAGCGACAAAGGTGTTGCCGTGCATCGGGTCGCAGGTCCACAGCTCAGCGCGCCCATCGTCGCGCAGCGCTTCAACCAGCGGGGGCAGCAGGTCGCTTACGCGCTGGTGTCCCATACGCGAGATGAGGGTGAGCCGTCCGGGCACGTTGTTCGGGTTGAGCACGTCGACCAGCTGGCGCAGCTCGTCGACGCCCATCGACGGCCCGACCTTCAGACCGAGCGGGTTCGACACCCCGCGCAGGAAGCTGACGTGCGCGCCGTTCGCCTGGCGGGTCCGGTCACCGATCCAGAGCATGTGCGCCGAGCAGTCGTACCAGTCACCGGTCAGTGAGTCGCGGCGCGTCAGAGCCTGCTCGTAGGGGAGGATGAGCGCTTCGTGGCTTGTGTAGAAGTCCACGCTTTGCAGCGCGCTGTCGTCGTGAAGGTCGATGCCACACGCCCTCATGAAGGCGAGCGCGCGCTCGATCTCGTCGGCGATGACCTCGTAACGCTTGCCCTCTAACGAGTTGGCGACGAACTCCTGGTTCCACGCGTGCACGCGACTTAGCGCGGCGAAGCCACCCGTTGTAAAGGCGCGCAGCAGGTTGAGCGTGGAGACACTCTGGTGGTAGGCGGCGAGCATGCGATCGGGGTCCGGGCGACGCGCGGCGGCATCAAAGGCCTCGGAGTTGACGATGTGGCCGCGAAAGACGTCAAAGCGCTCGCCGTCGCGCTCTTCGAACTCCTCGGTGCGCGGCTTGGCGAACTGTCCTGCGATGCGGCCGACCTTGATGACCGGCACGCCCGCCGCGTACGTGAGGGCGACTGCCATCTGCAAGATCACCTTCAGCTTGTCGCGAATGGCGTCAGCCGAGCCCTCGTTGAAGGACTCGGCGCAGTCGCCCGCCTGCAGAAGGAACGCTTTGCCGCTGGCTGCTTCGGCGAGTTGGGACTGCAGTCGTCGCGCTTCGCCGGCAAAGACCAACGGAGGCTTGGCGGCGAGCTCCTTTTCGACGCGATCGAGGTGCTCCGCGTCAGGCCAACGCGGACTCTGGGCGGCTTCGTAGTCTCGCCATGAACCTGGCGTCCATTCGAGCGACGATGGTTCCATCCATTAATGGTAGGGGCTCAATGAGTTACGCGACAATCGGCCCACCCTCGTAGGCTTGCGCCCAATGGAGATACGTCGCATCGGTCTGTTCGGTGGCACCTTCGATCCTCCGCACGTCGGTCACGTCGCGGCCCTTGAGGCTGCGGCCGACACTGGTCGATTTGACGTAATCGAAGTGACCGTCGCCGGTGACCCATATCTCAAACACGCCGACATCGACCCCGCCCCGGTGCGCCTCGCGATGGCTCACGCCGCGTTCGACGGACTGCCGCTGGTGCACGTGTCCGACCTCGAGATTCGTCGCCCGGGACCGTCGTACACGATCGACACCGTTCGTGAACTTCTCGTGAACGCGGACGCGCTTGACCTGATCGTGGGCGCTGATCTGGCCACGCAGCTCGACCAGTGGCACGAGGCGAAGGCGCTGCGCGAACTCGTTGAGGTGGCCATCGTCCCGCGGCCGGGATCGTCGTCAAGAGCCCCCGAAGGGTGGCGCTGCTACGAGATCGCTATGCAGCCGGTCGATCTGTCGAGTACGTTTATTCGTGAGATGGACCCCAGGGCAAAAAATCTTTTAGAGTTTATTCCGGCGAGCGTCATTCCGCTCTACGAAGAAGCTCGAGGCTAGAGTCGAACTAATGGCAGTACGCGTCTTCGATCCGACATCACCACAGTCGACTCGAATAGACGCACTCCAAGCACCACCTCGGCGCCGTCAACTTCGCCGCATCAAGCAGCGTTACGCCATCATCGGCGTCGTCTCGCTCGCGATTCCATTCTTCGCTGCACTCGTCGCACTCGGGGTGGCCCACTGAGTGAGGTGTCCCACTGAGTGAGACTGTGATGCGGGGCGACACTTCTCGCGGCCCCTACTCGTCGTATGTGAGCACCCTCCTCAACGCGACCGTCGTCGCGGCCGAAGAGAAGCTCGGTACCGACACCGTCGTGCTCGACCTGCGTGAGCTCGTCGACAGCTTCGACGCGCTCGTTATCACCTCGGGTCGAAACGACCGTCAGGTTCGTGCACTCGCGCAAGAAGTCGAGCGCCTCGTGGAGATGGCGCTGAACGTGTCACCGATTCGTGTCGAGGGCCTCGACGATGCTGAGTGGGTTGCCCTTGACTATGGCGACGTCATCGTGCACGTCTTCGACGAGACCGCTCGCGAGTACTACGACCTCGAACATCTCTGGAGTGCTGCGCCAGCGCTTCGACCCCAGCCGACTCGCTAGTCGTCGAGCAAGCTTTCGAACGCGCGCGGCGTCGCGAGCGTCGTGCGCGTGCCGATCGGGGTCAAGACGCGCTGAGTGACGCCGGCGACCCTGATGACGATGCCCTGTGTCGCGCCAATGTCGTAGGACGTGAGAACGAGCTGGCCGACCGCGAGCACCTGCTGCTCGCGCGACAGTGAGCTGAGTCCCGTCGCGAAGTTCACGTAACCGACCTCTCCACGCACGTGTGCCGACAGCAGCACCAGCCTCTTTGGGAGATCCGAGCTGTAGCCGGCCGAACGTTCGATGTTGGTGGGTCCAAGGATGAGCTGGCTGATGACCGTGTCAAGCGCGGCGGGGTAGGTCACGATGCGACTCGTGGGCGCGAGGTTGTCGGTCGCGTCGATGAAGTAGACGGGTTGCGTCGCGAAGCGAACCCTCGCCCCGTTGGTGCCGGGGATCGTCTTGTTGGGCAGGCCGAAGGGAATCTGAGACGTGATGCGCAAAGGCGCCGTCGTCGAAACGAGCGCGCAGCTCGATAGTGCGGCGCCGGCGAGCAGCATCGCAAGAACGCTCGCCCAGCGCTTCACGAGGACGCCTCGTCAACAACCGGCAGCAGGATCTGGAAGCGCGCGCCACCGTCGGGACTCTCGATCACGCGAATCGTGCCACCAATGAGGCCGACATGGTCACGAACGAGCGCGAGTCCGAGCCCGGTACCGCGTGCGACGCCTCGATCGCGGGCGGCGCGCCCGCGAAAGAATCGCTCGAAGATGGCTTCGTGTTCTTCGGGCGGGACTCCCGGACCCGCGTCGTCCACGTTGATGGCAAAGAGACCGTCTTCGACGTCGAGCCGCACCGAGGTGACGCCGCCCGCGTAGTACTGCGCGTTGTCGATGAGGTTCGCCATCACGCGTTCGAAGCGTCGACGGTCCACGGACACGTAGGGCTCTTCGATCGTGTCTGAAACGATGATCGGGGGTTCGGCGAGGCCGTGACGGCGCACCGCCGAGCGCACCGACTGGCGAACGAGTTCGACGGCCGCCACGGTTTCAATGACGAGGGGAACGGCACCCGCGTCGCCCCGGGCCATCTCCAGGAGGTCTTCGACAAGCGACTGGAAGATCGCTAGGTCGGCGGTGAGGAGGTCAAGGCTCTCTTGACCTGCGGGGGAGAGCTCCCCGCGATGCTGTTGGAGGACCGTCGCGGTGGTCGCGAGGGTCGTCAGGGGGCTGCGCAGCTCATGACTCACGTCGCTCGCGAAGCGGGCGTCGCGCTCGAGGCGTTCGACGAGCTGGCTCACCATCTCGTTGAACGACTCGGTGAGCTGTTGGACCTCTCGGTCGGCGCGCGTGACCTGCAGGCGCGTGGAGAGATTGCCGTCGGCGATGGCACCTGCGGCGAGTGAGACGCGCTCCAAGGGGCGCACCGTTCGTCGCGCGACCCACAGGCCGCCGCTCACACCGAGAATGAACGTGGCGAGCGCGGCCAGGATAAGCACCAGCATCAGCGTGTCGAGCGAACCTTCGAGGGGGTTTAGTGGGAAGACCTCGAAGAACTGCGTCTCGACCGACGGGATGGGCAGGCCGACGACATAGAGGAGATGCCCCTTGTAGCTGACGATCTGCGTGACAGCTTCGCCTTGACCTACCTTGGCGATCGAGGCGCCGGACACGTCCTTCGTCGAGGCGTTCTTGCTCAACGAGAGCCATTCGTTGTAGGTCTTGACGAGTACCCCGGAATTGGTCGCCTTCTCGATCGAGTTCAAGATGCTGTCGAGATTCGATGGCGCCGTGTACAAGGTGCTGCGCACGAGCTCGGCGTTTTCGTAGCTCTCGTGCAAGTCGGTGTGCTGCAGGTCGTTGACGAGCTCACCGTGCACGCCCTCGTACGTGAGTGTCCCAAACAGGACCGAGAGGATGAGCGCGCCGAGGCCAAAGGTGATCAACAGACGAAGTCGAAGACTCCGCAGGCGCATTAGATGACCAACTTGTAGCCCGTTCCGCGGACGGTGACAAGGTAGGTGGGGTTCGCGGCGTCGGGCTCGATCTTCATGCGAAGTCGCCGGATGTGCACGTCGACGAGTCGACTGTCGCCGAAGTAGTCGTATCCCCACACGTGCTCGAGGAGGTCCTCGCGAGAGAGGACGCGTCCGTTGGCGGCGGCCAGATCGGTGAGCAGTCGAAACTCCGTCGAGGTCAGGTGCAGCTCGTCGCCGTCGCGGTGACGCACGACACCCTCGTCGGGGATCACGCGCAGCTCGCCGAGCTGGAATGCGTTGGTGCTCTTCTCGGGACGCCGACGCAGGTGCGCGCGCACGCGCGCGAGCAGCTCTTCGGGCACGAACGGCTTGGTCACATAGTCGTCGGCGCCGGACTCGAGCCCAAGGACGACGTCAGCCGTCTCATCGCGCGCAGAGACGATGACGATCGGCACGTCACTTGTCGCGCGGATCGCCTCGCATGTCTGGAATCCGGTCATGGCCGGCAGCATGATGTCGACGATCGCGACGTCCGAGGTCATGCGCGAGAAGAGCGCCACACCGAGCTCGCCGGTCGGCGCGTCGTCGACGTCGAACCCTTCGCCTTCGAACATCAGCTTCAGCGCGGTGCGAATGTGGTCGTCGTCTTCCACAATCAAGATACGGGGCATCCCAACTCCTTTGGAATCTCTGCCAAGACTAGTAAGCCCGGCCTGCGACGGCAGACGTCAGTAGCCTTACAACGTGTCGGCTCTTGAAGAGGGCGTGCGTGCGACGTCGCGTTGGCGCCTGAATGACTACGCGCAGACCTTGCGCGCCGCCGATCGGGCGATCGCGACCCAACGCGCGTACACGAGCGACACGGAGCTCTTCGTGCAGTGGGCAGAAGAGCGCGGCGTAGCGACACCGACCCGGGTGACGAAGCAGGACCTGCGCGAGTACCTCGTGTACATGACCAACCGGGGGGACGCTCGCACGTCGATCATCCGTCGGCGCGCCTCGCTGCGGGGCTACTTCGGGTGGCTCGTCGAGCGCGGCGACATCGAGTCCAGTCCCGCGGACCGGCTGCTCGCACCGCGACCCGATCGAAAGCTGCCCAAGATCGTTGTGCGCGAACAGCTCGACGCGTTGCTCGACGACGATTGGGGGGAAGACGAGTGGGCGACGCTCGACCGAGCGGTCTGCGAAGTCCTCTACGGCGCGGGACTGCGCGTCTCGGAGCTCTGTGGACTCGACCTCGCGAGCGTGGACTTTCCTCAGGGACTGCTGCGCGTCCTCGGCAAGGGTCGCAAGGAGCGAGTCGTCCCGTTGCACAAAAAGGGAATGGAGTCGGTGCACCTGTGGATCGAAGACGCGCGCGATGAGGTCATGAGGGCGCACTCGCCCAAGGAGGCGCTGTTCTTCAACCGTCGGGCACACCGACTCGGGCCACGCGACGTGCGCCGCATCCTCGATCGGCGCATCGAGCTCGGCCACGTGAACCCCCACGCGCTGCGCCATACCTATGCGACCCACCTCGTCGAGGGGGGAGCGGACCTGCGCATCGTGCAAGAGCTTCTCGGTCACGAGAGCCTGACCACCACCCAGATCTACACCCACGTCTCCAAGGCTCGTCTCCAGAACATTCATCGAACGACGCACCCGCGCGGCTAGTGCGTTCGGCGACGCCGCACTGCCCGTAGCGCGAGCGCGATCAGGGCTACAGAGATGACTGCGGGCTTTACCAGTCGACGGGCGATGGATGATCCGGCGAGTTCCACGATGTCTAACGGCTCCGAAGGTGCTGAATCGATGTGGCGAGTCTCGCCCGAGGATCCATCGTCACGTGAAGTGACCTCGCGCTCTTCATCGGGGTTCAGCCCAGCGTTGTCGACATCGGCCGTGTCTCGTTCCTCATCACCGGCGCTCGCGCCGAGAGGGGCCAACACCGATGACTCCAGATTGGCGACGAACTGATCGAGGAGCTTGGCCGATACATCGGCGAGCACACCACGCCCGAACTGCGCGACCTTGCCGGTGATCGCGAGGTCCGTCGTGATGAGGACCTTCGTGCCGACCTCTGAGGGCGACATGAGCGCACTGAACACGGCAGCGACATTCCCCTGTCCGCGAGTCTCACGTCCCTCGGCTTTGAGGGTGACGCGATGGTCGGTGTCGTCACGATCGGTGATGCGAATCGTGCCGTCGTAGGAAGTGGTGATCGGTCCGACCTTGATCTTCACGACGCCGCGATACTCGTCGCCTTCGACTTCGCGTAGTTGTGCCCCGGGCAGGCACGGCGCAATGCGTTCTAAGTCCGTCAAGACGTTCCACGCCACCTCGACGGGGACGGTAACTTCGAACTCGTTCGTCAGTTCCATGCTCTGCTCCACTCTTGAAGGTCACCAGGTGAGTCGATGTCAGCGGGCTCGCCGGTGCACGCCACCTCAATCGCCAGGTCGGGGTGCTCGCGGACCAGCGCGCGGGCACCCTCCTCACCACGCTCTGGTATCAGCGGCCAGACCTCGGCATCGAGTCGCACCGGATGTCCCCGCCGTCCGTGATACGTGGCAAAGACGATTGGCCCGCCGGGCGCGTCGCGCACCGCGGTCCACGCTTCGCTGGTGAGTCCAGGAGAGTCGCCGAGGCCCACGACGGCGCGTTGATGACCTTGAACCTGACACCAAGCGAGGGCGACGCGCAGCGACGATGCGAGTCCTTGGGACCACTCGTGATTGTGGAGCAGCGTGACGCCGTCGGGCACGATCGCTTCGAGGTTCGCGGCACCACCGACGACGATCACCTCGTCGAACTGGGCGTCGAGCGCTGGAGCGATGGCCCAGGCGAGAACGGGCTTGTCCTTGATGAGCGCAAACAGTTTCGCTCCGAGGGACGCGTCGGGATCATCTGCGTTGAAGCGCAGACCGCCTCCGGCGGCAAGAATCACAGCGGCGTCGGACATTGGCTGAGCATACCGAGGCTCACCGCGCGTGGATACGCAACGAGTGCGCGTTCCCACCGAGAAGGCTGAGGAACTCTTTCGGAGGCGACAGCGCCTAATGGATGGGACCTGCTCCGTCGCGCAGTGGTGACATGGCGTGCGCCGCCCTTCCACTGCGCACCGCGATGATCTCGGCGCAGATCGACACGGCGGTCTCTTCGGGCGTGCGTGCGCCCACGTCGAGGCCGATCGGGCTCATGAGTCGCTCCCGCAACGCCGCTTCGGACGCGCCCGCCTCGAGGAGTCGGTGCCAACGCTGTTGGTGAGTGCGGCGCGAGCCCATGGCGCCGAGGTAGCCGACCTTGGTGGATAGTGCGCTGAGGATGGCGGGATCGTCGAACTTGGCGTCATGAGTGAGCACACAGACGGCGTCGCGCACGCCGAGCGACGAGCCGACGCGCTCGAGGTAGCGCTCGGGCCAGTCGACCACAATTTCGTCGGCCAGAGGGAAACGAGCGCGTGTCGCAAAGACCGGTCGCGCGTCACAGACGGTCACGTGGAAGCCGAGCACCTTGGCGACCTCGACGAGGGCCCGCGAGAAGTCGACCGCTCCAAAGATGATGAGACGTGCGGGTGCGATGAACGACTCGAGAAACACTTCGACGTCGTCGCGTCGGGCTTCGCCCCGCGGTCCATAGTGACGAGTCGCGCTGACGCCGCGCTCCAGTGCCGCGATCGCGTCGCGGACGACGACGCGGTCCAGCTCGGGCTCGCCCAGGGTTCCAAGCACCGTCCCGTCTGGCTCAGCCAAGAGCTCGGCGCCCAGTAGCGTGGCGACGCCCGACTCAGCGCTCGTTCGGGTGACGGTGGCAAGCACCACCGGATCGCCCGCGTCCAGTCGCCGGTGGAGCTCTTCGTACACCTCGCGTTTCACGGCTCTAGCGGCTCGACAAGTACGTGAACGGTTCCCCCGCAGGTGAGTCCGACCGCGAACGCCTGGTCGTCGGAGTAGCCAAAGACGCACCGCTTGGGCGTCCTCGACGCGAGTACCTCCATCGCTTCAGTGACGATCGCTCCTTCGACGCATCCACCCGAGACGGACCCGACGACTTCGCCGTCCTCGCTGACAGCCATCGTCGCACCCGGGTCGCGCGGACCGGAGTCTTCCACGCCGACGACCCGAGCGAGCACTACTCGTTTGCCATCGGCCAGCCAGCTGTCGACGATGGAAAAGACCTCCTTCATCGTGACAGGACCTCGGCCAGCTCGTCGAGCGCTCCGAGCGAGTGTCCCGACACGAACTCGTCGGTGAAGGGCAGGGCTGCCGCCATCCCACGTACCAGCGGCTCGTAGTCTTCGGTGACCTTCAAGGGATTGACCCAGACGATGCGATGCGCGACACGCGAAAGGCGGGCCATCGCCGTGGCGAGGACCGTGGGGTCGCCGCGGTCCCAGCCGTCCGAATTGATGACGACCACCGCGCCGCGCGCCAGGCCCCCTGCTCCCCAGGTCTCGTTGAACTCGTGCAGGCACTCGCCCAGGCGCGTGCCGCCGTCAAGGTCCGGCGCCGCCGCGGCTGCTCGGCGCAGCGCCGCGTCGGGATCTCGCCACGAGAGCTCTCTCGTGACTCGTGTGCAGCGTGTCCCCAGGGTGAACGCCTCGACCTGGCGGCGCGAGAGTATCGCTGCGTGGGCGAAGTGCAACATCGCGCGAGCGTAGGGGCGCATCGACCCCGAGACGTCGAGCAGCAGCACCACCCGCCGCGGACGATCCTGACGCTCGCTTCGCGCCAACTGCGTGAGTTCGCCGCCGGTGCCGAGCGCCCCTCGCAGCGTGCGTCGCACGTCGATGCGTCCTCGCCGGGTTGAACGAGATGGTCGCAGTCGACGGCCGGGTCGAATGGAAGAACCTCGACGGAGCTTCGTCATCAGCCGCAGCGCCTCGTTGAGCTCCGCCTCGCTGCAGGCGGCGAAGTCCTTTGCGCGCAACACCTCGGTCGCGCTGTAGGCGATGGGGAGCGGGTCGCGGCGCCATGAAGGCTGGTCGGACTCGACGTCACCGTCGTCGCGGCGCGACGATCCGTCGTCTCCAACTGGTCGGCTTCGAAGGACCGGTGAGGGCGGAACCGTCGTGAGCCGTCCGCCCGGGAGGTGCTCCGCGCGACGGCCGAAGAAGGCCAGAAACGTTGCCGCGTAGAGCTCGGTGTCTTCTCTCGTGCGACAGAAGCACGCCCGGCCGGCAAAAAAGACGTGGTCAGGATTGCCCGTGCCGAGGAGAGCGAGCGCCTCGGCGAAGTCGAGCGTTGCACTCGGCGGTGCCTCGAGCCCGGCGCGTCGAAGAGAGCGCGAGAACCCCGTGGCGAGGGCCGCGAGGTCGCTCGTGGCTCGCGAGGTCACGCGATCGACCTCAGGGCGTCACTCACCAGATCGGCGAGTCCTCCCGCGCGGATCCGCTCGGCGTCTTCGCGGTACTTGATCACGGTGCCTAATGTTCGCTCGACCGTGCGCTCGTCAAGGTGACTCGAGCCGAGCACACTGAGTGCCTGAGCCCAATCGATGGACTCGGCCACGCCCGGGGGTTTGTAGAGCCCACGCTGGCGAAGTTCGGCCGTCACGGCTGCCACCTCTCGGGCGAGGGACTCTGACGCTCCGGGCACTCGCAATCGCACGATGGCGACCTCGCGCTCGAAGCTCGGGTGGTCGACCCAGTGGTAGAGGCAGCGCCGCTTGAGGGCGTCGTGGACGTCGCGGGTTCGGTTGGATGTCACGATCACGATCGGCGGCCGCTCGGCGCGAAAGGTTCCGAGCTCGGGTACCGTCACCGAGAAGTCCGAGAGGATCTCCAGCAGATAGGCCTCGAACTCGTCATCGGCGCGGTCGATCTCGTCGATGAGCAGTACCGGCACGGGACCGTCGCCCTTGGTGGCGGCGATAGCGCGCAGCAGCGGCCGGCGCACCAGAAACTCCTCGGAGTACAAAGAGTGTTCGACGTCAGAAGGCTCGCGACGCGAAGCCTCGGACGATTCGAGCGCACGTAGGTGCAGCAGCTGGCGCGCGTAGTCCCATTCGTACACAGCCTGAGCGACGTCGATGCCGTCGTAGCACTGCAGTCGCACGAGCTCACCGTCGGTCCAGCGAGCGAGCACGTTCGCCACCTCGGTCTTTCCGGCGCCAGCCTCACCTTCGAGGAACAGCGGGCGACCCATGCGCAGCGCGAGAAATAACGATGTCGCCAGGGCGTCGTCGGCGAGGTAGCTGTGCTCGGCCAACACGTCAGACATCTGCTCGGGCGAGGCAACGGCGTCAGGCGAGGTGACTATTGGATTCCAGCCTTCTCAAGGGCCCGTCGCACGAGAACGCGAGCCAGGTGGCGCCGATACTCCGCGGACGCGTTGAAATCGGACCCCGGGTCGGTGTGGGCGTCGGCCAACTCGGCGGCATCGCGCGCACTGGCTCCCGCGGCGAGTGCTGCTTCGACCTCGCGGGCGCGAAGGGGCACCGGACCCATATTTATTAAGCCCACACCGACGCCGCCGTCGTTTACCGCCGCGGCGACGCCGACGATGGCCCAGTCTTGAGCGCGCTTGGTGAGTTTCTCAAAACCCCATCGGCCCTGCGCGGAGTGAGGCGCTTTGACCTCGATCATCACTTCGTCGGGGGCGAGGGCAGTCTCAAAGAAACTCAGGTGAAACTCCGTGGCGTTGATTTCGCGCCGGCCGCGTGGACCTTCGACGACCACGCTGCCACCCAGAGCCAACAGCGCGGCCGGCAGGTCAGACGCCGAATCGCCGTGAGCGATCGAGCCGCCGATCGTGCCGCGATGGCGAACCTGCGGATCGCCGATCTGTCCCGCCACGTGGGCGAGCAGTCCCGCGTGGGCTCGAGCGACCGGACTCGCGGCGATGTCGTGATGGCGGGTGAGGGCGCCGATGGCCACGTGCTCGTTCTCAAGTCTCACGTAGCTCAACTCACTCAGTCGGCCGATGTCGATGAGGAGCGTCGGCGTCGCGAGGCGCAGTTTCATGAGGGGCAGGAGCGAATGTCCGCCCGCGAGCAACTTGGCGTCACCGTCGTGTTCGGCGAGCAGGGTCAGCGCCTCGCTTACGGAGTCGACTCGCACGTACTCGAACTGGGCGGGAATCACGAGTGGCGCTCCATCGCGGCGCTCGCGGCGAGCGCCGCCGCCACGATGTTGTGATACCCGGTGCACCGACAGAGGTTGCCCTCGAGGCCCTGGCGAATGTCGTCCTCGGTCGGATCGTCGTTCTCGCTCAGCAGTCCCGTAATGGCCATCACCATGCCGGGCGTGCAGTAGCCGCACTGCAGTCCATGGCACTCTTGGAACGCCTGCTGGACCGGGTGCATGGGACCGTCCAGTTCAGCGAGACCTTCGAGCGTCGTGACGTCGCTGCCGTCCGCCTGTGCCGCGAGCACCGTGCACGACTTCACCGACTGGCCATCGATGAGGACGGTGCAGGCGCCACACGAGGTCGTGTCACAACCCACGTTGGTCGCCTTCAGGTTGAGGACGTCACGAAGGTACTGCACGAGCAGGGTCCGATCTTCGACGTCGTGCGTCTCGGTCTCTCCGTTGACGGTGATGGTCACTCGCATGTCAGCGTCCTTTCGACCCGGCATCGACCGCCGCATCGCGAAGCGCGCTCCACACGCGCACGGGCGTCGTCGGCATGTCGATGTGTCGCACGCCGAGGTGGGAGAGCGCGTCACAGACGGCGTTCCACAGCGCCGGCGCGGAACCGATGGTCCCGGACTCTCCGATTCCTTTGGCACCGAGTGGGTTGAGTGGCGTCGGGGTCTCGGTGAAGCGCGTTTCAAAGCTCGGGAGTTCAGCGGCCGAGATGAAGGAGTAGTCGGCGAGGGTCGAGGTGAGCGGATTGCCTTCCTCGTCGTAGACCATCTCTTCGAGCAGCGCCTGGGCGACGCCTTGCGCGATGCCCCCGTGCACTTGGCCCTCCGCCAAGAGGGGATTGAGAATGCGACCGGCGTCGTCCACGGCCACGTGTCGGATCAAGATGACTTTGCCGGTCTCGGTGTCGACGTCAACAACTGAAATGTGCGTACCGAAAGGAAACGTCGGTCCCGGCGAGGCGAGATCTACTTCGGCAAACAGTGGCCCGCCACTCCGCGTGGGCGCGGCTTGGGCGAGTTCGGCCCAACTGTGCGCGATCGCCGGCGTGCCCACCACGTGAAAGCGCCCTTTGGACTTGTCCAGCACAACGTCGTTTCGATCCGCTTCGAGCAGGTCGGCCGCGAGGTCCCTCGCTTTATCGACGACGTCGACGGCCGCTTGATTGACCGCGGCGCCCCCGATCTGCAGCGAACGCGATCCCATGGTGCCACCGCCTCTCGGCACGATGTCCGTGTCGCCGTGGATGATCTCGATGTCGTCCATTGACACGCCGAGCTGCTCGGCGACGAGCATCGACCACGCCGTCACGTGCCCCTGGCCGTGCGGCGAGGTGCCCGTGCGCACCACGACCTTGCCGTCGGGGCGAACCTCGACGGCCCCGAACTCTCCGTCAGGAAGACCGTTGGTGATCTCCACGTAGCAGGACAGTCCAATGCCGAGTTGGAGGAGTTCGCCCGATTCGCGTCGACGGGCCTGCTCGGCGCGAAGCTCTTCGTAGCCGGCCACTTCGAGCGCGAGATCGAGGGCGCGCGTGTAGTCGCCGACGTCGTAGACCGTCTCTACCGGCGTGGTGTAGGGGAAGTCGTCCTTGGAGATCAGATTGCGACGGCGCAGTTCCGCCGGGTCCAGGTCTATCTCTCGAGCAAACAGGTCCATCGAGCGCTCGATGGCGGCCGTCGCTTCGGGGCGCCCGGCGCCGCGATAGGCGGTGGTGGGCGTTGAGTTCGTGACCACCGACACGCTCGCGAACTCGGCCTTGGGGATGTTGTAGGGGCCGCTGACCATCAAGCGCGTCGCGAAGGGGAGCACGGCGCCGAAGCCGGGGTAGGCGCCGCTGTCTTGGAGCACCTCGAGGCGATAGGCGCGGATGTCGCCGTCGCGGGTGCCGCCGATCTTCACGTGCTGGATCTGGGCACGGCCGTGACCGAGACCGAGCATGCTCTCAGAACGTGTCTCGGTCCAGCGGACGGGCCGACCGAGGCGCTGGGCGCACCAGCCGACAACGATGTCTTCGGGGTAGACCGAGGCCTTGGCACCGAAGCCACCGCCCACGTCGGGGGCGATGACGTGAACCATGTCCGGCTCGAGGTTGAGCGAGGCCGCCAGGGTGTCGCGCACCGAGTGCGGCGCCTGGGTGGCCGAATAGAACATGAGTCGACCGTCGCTGCCGAGATAGCCAGCCGCTGATCGTCCCTCCATCGGGCACGGGGCGACGCGCTGATTGGTGATCGTGGCTTCCACGACGACGTCGCAGTCGTCGAAGAGGGTATCGTCGCCACCGAAGTCGAGCGCGAAGGCGACGTTGGTTCCCGCTTCGGGGAAGAGCAGCTGCTCGTCGGTGCGCGCTGCCACGGGATCGATGACGACCGGCAGCGGGTCGTAGACCACGACCACGTGCTCAAGCGCGTCGGCGGCGATCGATGGTGTCTCGGCGACGATGGCGACGATCGGTTCGCCCACGTAGCGCACGGTGCCCGAAGCGAGCACGGTGGGGACCATGGCCTCGTTGGTCATCTCCATGATCGTGGGCAGTTTGGCGAGCCCCAGATCGTCGTTGGTATAGGCGCCAATGACGCCAGGCATCGCCGTGACCGCCGAAAGATCCAGCGAGGCGATCTTTGCGTGCGCCATGCTCGATCGAACGAAGGTGAGGTACGCCGAGCCTTCGAGCGCGAGGTCGGCCACGTACGTTCCGCCTACCGTGAGGAACTTTGGGTCCTCGCGGCGCAACACTCGATGTCCGAGAATGCTCATTGGCTTGACCTTTCGATGGCCGTGCCGACCCCGTTGCGCACCTTGAGGGAGCGGTTCGTGGCCGTAATCTGGGAGAATATCAGCGAGAAGTGAACGGCGCTCGTGCGCTCGGGCTCCGCGAGCTCACCAGGTCGCCGCGATTCAGCGCGCGCCGCGTGTGTCGCGTGGACACGTGGGACGCGCGGCGCGAATGGTCGTCGCCCGCCGGGCCTCGCGGTGGCGCGCACTACAATGGACGGGCTCTCCCAGAGTGGGCGAGCAGTGAGTCGTCCTCGTGGTTACGTATGGTCGCCGTTCGCGGTGCTCCACGGGGTTGAAGCAACCTTACGGAAGGAAAAATTAGATCGTGGCACTCGTCACCCTGCAAGAACTACTGGACTCGGGCGTGCACTTCGGGCACCAGACCCGCCGTTGGAACCCCAAGATGCGCCGTTTCATCCTGGGTGAGCGCAACGGTATCTACCTGATCGACCTGCGAAAGACGCTCGCCGGCATTGAGACGAGCTACGCCTATGTGCGTGACCTCGTCGCCGACGGTGGCATCATCTTGTTCGTCGGCACGAAGAAGCAGACCCAAGGTCCTATCGCTGACTACGCACAGGCCTGCGGCATGCCGTTTGTGAATCAGCGTTGGCTCGGTGGCATGCTCACCAACTTCTCGACCGTCGCGGGCCGCGTGAAGCGGCTCATCGAGCTGCGCGCCATGGAGCGTGCGGGCGACTTCAACAACATGCCCAAGCGTGAAGCGCTGCGCCACTCCCGTGAGCTCGAAAAGCTCGACCGCAACCTGAGCGGCATCGCGAACCTCGACCGCGTGCCCGACGCCATCTTCGTGATCGACACGAAGAAGGAGCACATCGCAGTCACCGAAGCGCGCAAGCTCGGCCTGCCGGTCGTGGCCGTCGTTGACACGAACTGTGACCCCGACGTCATCGACTACGTGATCCCTGGTAACGACGACGCCATCCGCGCGGGCGCGCTGCTCTGTCGCCTCATGGCTGACGCCGTGATGGAGGGCCGCTACATCCGCCAGAACCGCCCCGCGGCGACGGCGAACGCTTCCGCGCAGGCAGCAGCGGCTGCCGCCGCGGCAACTGCTTAAGAACCAGTCAGACATTCAAAGAGGAGATTCAAGGTGACCATCACCGCTAAGGACGTACAGAACCTGCGCCAGGCAACGGGCGTGGGCATGATGGACGCGAAGAGGGCGCTCGAAGCCAACAACGGCGACATGGAGGCAGCGATCCAGTGGCTCCGCGTGCAAGGACTCGCACAAGCCGCCAAGCGCGCCGACCGTGAAGCGAGCGAGGGCGCTGTTGCCGTCGTTCGTGACGGCAACGTGGCCGCGATCGTGGAGCTGCGCAGCGAGACCGACTTCGTGGCGAAGTCACAAGAGTTCGTGGCACTCGCCGATGAGATCGCGGCGCGCGTCGTGGCCGACGGCGACCAGTCCATCGTGCACTTCAAAGAGAACATCGACACGATGCTCACGACGTTGAAGGAGAACATCTCGATTGGCCGCGTCTACCGACTCGAAGCAGGCCCCGACGAGGTCATCGACACCTACCTCCACGTCCAAGCGGGCCGCGGCGTGAACGCAGTCGCGGTCGTGTTGAAGGGCGCGAGCGAAGAGATCGCCCACGAGATCTTGCTGCACATTGCCTTCGCACAGCCCCAGTATCTGAGCCGCGCCGACGTGCCCCCAGCCGAGATCGACGCCGAGCGCAAGACGATTGAGGAGATCACACGCAACGAGGGCAAGCCCGAAGCGGCGCTGCCCAAGATCATCGAGGGGCGCCTGAACGGTTGGTTCAAGGACCGGGTGCTCTTGGACCAGCCCTACGTGAAGGACGAGAAGCAGACCGTGCAACAGTTCTTGAACGGTGCGACGATCAGCGCGTACGCTCAAGTAGTCATCGGGGGATAGGACATCGTCGTGCGTCGAGTGGTCTTGAAGCTGTCGGGCGAAGCACTCGCCTCGGCGGCAAGTGATGAAACCATCGATGCATCTACCGTCGACTTTCTCGCGCGCGAGATCGCGGCCGCGATGGAACGTGGCGGTCTCGAGCTCGCTGTCGTGGTCGGAGGCGGGAACATCTGGCGCGGCGCGACCGGCGCCATGGCCGGCATGAACCGCGCGAACTCCGACCTCATGGGCATGCTCGGCACGGTCATCAACGCGCTCGCGCTGCAAGACGCCATCGAAAACCACGGTCGCGCGACGCGAGTGATGTCGGCGATCAACATGGACCAGGTCGCCGAGCCCTACATCCGCCGCCGCGCCGTTCGTCACCTCGAAAAGGGTCGCGTCGTCATCTTCGCCGCCGGCATGGGCAATCCGTATTTCACGACCGACACGCCCGCCGCGCAGCGTGCGGCAGAGATCGAAGCAGAGATCGTCTTGAAGGGCACCCACAGCGGCGTCGACGGTGTGTACTCCGAAGACCCGCACGTGAATCCTGATGCGGTCAAGTTCGACGAGATCTCCTTTGATGAAGTGATTGCGCGCAACTTGCGAGTGATGGACATGACCGCGATCACGTTCTGCAAAGACAACAATCTGCCACTTCGAGTTTTCGACCTGATGGCTGACGGGAACTTGGGCCGCGCCCTCGACGGTCGCCCTGTCGGTACGCTGGTGAAGTAATGGAGAACGAACTCGTCGATCTGGTGATGGAAGACACGCGCGAGCGCATGCTTCGAGCGATTGAGCACGTCAAGAGCGAGTTTGCCGCGGTGCGCACCGGGCGAGCGAACTCGACGCTGATCGAGGGACTCCTTATCGACTACTACGGGACGGAGACCCCGCTCAAGCAGCTCGCCAACTTCTCGGTGCCCGAGCCGCGGCTCCTCGTCGTCTCTCCCTTTGATAAGGGATCGATGGCCGCCATCGAAAAGGCGATCTCGAACTCCGACCTCGGTCTCACCCCGTCCAACGACGGTGTGGTGATTCGTCTCGCCTTTCCCATGCTCACCGAAGAGCGCCGCAAGGCTTTCGTGAAGATGGTGAAGGTGAAGGCCGAAGAGGGACGCGTGGCGCTGCGCGGTGTGCGCCGTCACGCTCGCCAAGAGCTCGAGACCCTCGAAAAAGATGAGGGTCTCTCGAGTGACGAGATCGAGCGGTTGGAGAAGGTGCTCGACAAGATGACCCAGGACGAAGTGGCCGTCGTCGACGCGCTGCTCGCGCACAAGGAGCAGGAACTTCTTGAAGTCTGACGACGAATCTCCGCTCGACGAGCCGACGGGTCAGTTCCCGATCGCGAGCTCGAGCGATTCTCGCGTGACGATCACCGGCGCAGAACTTGCGAGCGACCTTGCGGGCGAAGCAGACGACGAAGCACCCGAGGTCGACCCCGACACGTTGCTGCCGCACTGGACGGACGCCCCGACGGGTCAGGTGCCCATCGTCGTGGCGCGCGAGACGGCAAAGAGTGACGACCCCTGGGCCGCGGTGCCCGCCCCCGCTTGGCGCGAGGGCGAAGCCGACTGGGTGGCCCACGAGGATCAGTTCGACGCGTCGATCCTGGCTGGAAGCGAAAAGACCGACGACGCGAGACCCTGGGAGTTCTTCATTGGCGACGCGGTGGTCGAGGTAGAAGAAGAGGACGACGAGCCGATTGTCGAGGCGCCGCGCCCGGAACCCTTGCGGGGTCAGCGCACGCGTCGGCAAATCTCGGCGAATCCCTTGGCGGGACGGGCCGTGCGTCAGAGCTCAACCAGCAACATCTCGCGCGCGACGCTGACCGGGATCTTGCTCGCGATTGTCGTCTTCGGCATCTTTTTTGCCGGTCCGCTGCCGCTGACCGTTCTCATCCTCGTCGCGCTCGCCTTCGCGAGCGCGGAAGCCTTTGCGGGCTTTCGATCCGTCGGCGCACACCCCGCGACGATCCTCGGCATCGTCGCCGTGCTGACGCTCGGCGTGGCGGTCTACAACAAGGGGCTCGTGGTGGTCGGTGCTGTCACGGTGCTGCTCGTCATCTTTGGCTTCATCTGGTACATGAACGCCGAACAGAAGATCGACGTGCTCGATGGGCTGGGGGCGACGATCTTCGTCTACGCGTGGGTTGGCGTGCTCGGCTCCTATGGCATCCTCATGCTCTCGCCGCACACGTACCCGAACCGAAACGGCATGGCGTTCCTCTTCGGCGCCGTGGCGCTCACCGTCTGCAACGACGTTGGCGCGCTGTTCATCGGACGATGGTTCGGGAATCGTCCGCTCAATCCCGCGCTCTCGCCCAACAAAACGATTGCCGGCACGGTCGGCGGCACGGTTGTCACGTTGATCGCCGGCGCGGTCCTTCTTCCGTTCGTGCACCCCTGGACCGTCACGCACGGTCTCGAAGCCGCGGTGGCGCTCTCGATCGTGGTGCCCCTCGGCGATCTCTTCGAGTCGATGGTCAAGCGCACGCTCGGCATGAAGGACTTCGGTCGGATACTGCCCGGACACGGGGGGCTGCTCGACCGGGTCGATGGGCTGCTCTTCGCCCTGCCGACGATGTACTACTTGCTGCACGTGCTCAAACTGAGCTAGCGATGTCGCACGAACGAAAGAGCGTGGCGCTGCTCGGTGCCACGGGTTCGATTGGAGTGCAGACCCTCGACGTCGTGCGCGCAGAACCCGATCGTTTCGAGCTGATCTCGCTCGCGGGGGGCGAGCATCTCAGCGAGCTCGCCGAGATCGGACGCGAGTTCGATGTGCGACTGATCGCGGTGAAGAGTGATCAGCATCGTCGCGAACTCGCCACGCTCGTTGATGGCGACGTCGAGATCCTCGTGGGCGACGAAGGTTTGGAGATGCTGGCGCGCGGTGCGGACATCGTGGTGAACGCCGTGCTCGGCTTTGCCGGACTGCCCGTGACGCTGGGCGCACTATCAGGCGGCAAGCGTCTCGCGCTCGCCAACAAGGAGTCGCTCATTGCAGCGGCACCGCTCGTGGCGAAGGTTCGCGACACCCCCGGTGCGGAGCTGCTGCCCATTGACTCGGAGCACTGTGCAATCCATCAGTGCCTCGCGGGCTCGCCCGCGTTGCCGGGCTACCCCGATGTGAAGCGGCTCCTGCTGACCGCCTCCGGCGGACCGTTTCGTGGGTGGAGCGTCGACGACCTCAAGGGCGCACGCAAGGAGGACGCGCTGCATCACCCGACGTGGTCGATGGGTCAAAAGATCACGATCGACTCGTCGACGCTGATGAACAAGGGTCTCGAAGTGCTCGAGGCCGCGGCGCTCTTCGGTATCGATGTGGGGCGTGTCGACGTCGTTGTCCATCCCCAGTCCATCGTGCACTCAATGGTCGAGTATGTCGACGGTTCGGTGCTCGCGCAGCTCTCGCGTCCCGACATGCGCCTGCCCATCGCGTACTGCCTCGGTCTGCCCGATCGCCTGCCGCACGGCTACGGCGCGATTGACTTCACGTCATCGATGGAGCTGACGTTCGAGCCGCCGGACCTCGAGGCGTTTCCCGCGATCAACCTCGCCTACGAGGCGGCGCGTCTCGGTGGTGCCGCGCCCGCGTGGTTGAGCGCGGCCAACGAAGTCGCAGTAGAGGCGTTCCTCGCCGATCGCATCAACTGGTTTGACATCATTCCCGTCGTCGAGGCGACGATGTCGCACTACGAAGCACAGACCCTCGATTCCTTATCGTCTCTTTATGAAAACGATGAGGCCGCACGGAGATGCGCTCGCGCTAGCCTGAAACGGTAGTCATGAGTCGGCCGTCATCACTCAGCCAATCGCCCCTGGTGTTGCTCGTGGGGGTCGTCGCCGCCGTGGTGCTGCTCACCTTGATTGGCGGTTGGGCGCTCCCGCTCGTCATCGTGCTCGTCATCGTCATGGTGATGGGCCACGAGTTCGGCCACTTCATCACCGCCAAGCGCGAAGGTCTGCTCGTCACGGACTTCTTCGTCGGGTTTGGTCCCGTCATCTGGTCGACCCAGCGCGGAGAGACGCGCTACGGCGTACGCGCGCTGCTGCTGGGGGGCTACGTCAAGGTTCCTGGGATGACCTGGGGTGTGCCGGTCGATCCTGCGATCGAACCCCGCACGTACCGAGAAGCGTCGTATCCAAAGAAGGTGCTCTTCGCGTCGGCCGGTTCCATCATGCACGGCATCATGGCGCTCGTGCTCGCCTGGGCCGCGCTCACCTTCATTGGCGTGCCGTCTTCGAGTCACGTGGGCGTGCTCTCGTTCACGCCGTGGCAGGGTCACAAGGAGAACGCGGCGCAGCTCGCACACCTCAAGGTCGGCGACCAGATCCTCGCGGTCGACGGGACAAAGATCACCAGCGTCGACCAGCTCACCAGCATCGTGCACCACTCGGCGGGCAAGCGTCTGACGTTTCTTGTCGAGCTCAATGGACACGAGAAGACGCTGCACGCGACACCCGTCAACGGAAGGACCATCAAGGAAGACGGCACGCGACTCGGTAACGCCGGCTACATCGGCATCGGCGTTGGGGACCTGACGGTGCACGAGTCGCCGTTCGCCGCGGTACCGAACTCCTTTCATCAAGTCGGTTCGATCATCGCCGATGCGGTGCACGCCATCTTCCACGTGTTCTCGCCCGGCGAGTTCTCAAGTCTCTTCCATCAAGTGGCGTCCCCCAAAGCAGCCACCAACGTGAAGAATCAGGACTCACGGCCGGTCTCCATCGTCGGCGTAGTTCGCGTCGCGACGCAGGCCGCCAACGCGGGGGCGTTGCAGCTGATCTCCATCTTGGTTGCCGTCAACATTTTTGTCGGCGTGCTCAACATGCTGCCGATGTTGCCGCTCGATGGGGGCTACGTGGCGGTCGCCACCTATGAGCGACTTCGAACGAGGAGAGGGCAGCGCAGCTACGAGGCCGATATCAACAAACTGGCACCGGTCATCTACGCGTTCATCACCGTCTTGTTGGTGCTCTTTGCCTGCACGCTGTACCTCGACATCGCCCATCCCATCGCTAATCCCTTTGGCTAGTGCGTTGATTGCCTAGAAACACGGCAGAATGTAACGCATGGACGTAACCGCCACCCCCCTCACTCCGCGTCGCCCCACTCGCCAGATCACCGTCGGCACCGTCAAGGTGGGCGGCGGCGCCCCGATCTCGGTGCAGTCGATGACCACGACCAAGACGGCCGATGTCGAAGGCACGCTCCAGCAGATCTACGCGCTGGCGGCCAACGGAGCGGACATCGTTCGCTGCACCTGCAACGAGCGCGCCGCCGCCGAAGGTCTCGCCCAGATCGTCCCGCGCTCGCCGGTGCCGATCGTCGCCGACATCCACTTCCACGTCGAGATGGCGCTCGCCGCGCTCGAAGCTGGCGTGAACGGCCTGCGTCTCAACCCCGGCAACTTGCGCAAGCCTGAAGAGATCAAGCTCGTCGCGAGCGAGGCGCGCGATCGCGGCGTGCCGATTCGCATCGGCGTGAACGCCGGCTCCTTGCACCCCGACATCTACGAACGCTTCGGCGGGGCAACGCCCGAGGCGCTGGTCGAGTCCGCGCGTATCGAACTCGCGTACTTCGAAGAGGTGGGATTCTCCGACGTGAAGATCTCGGTGAAGGCGTCCTCGGTCGCCCTCATGATTGCGGCGTATCGATTGGCGTCAGCGACCTTTGATCACCCATTGCACCTCGGTGTCACCGAAGCCGGACCGCTGCCGTGGGGACTGCTCAAAGGAACCGCAGGCATCGGGACGCTGCTCGCCGAAGGCATCGGCGACACGCTGCGCTACTCACTTACGGCCGACCCCGTCGAAGAGGCACGCGCCGGTCGCACGCTGCTCGAGTCGCTCGGACTACGCGAGCGAAAGGGACTTGACCTGATCGCGTGTCCGAGCTGCGGGCGAGCGGAAGTCGACGTCATCAAGGTGGCCAACGAAGCCCAAGAGGCGCTCAACGCGCTCGACGTGCCGCTCCAAGTCGCGGTCATGGGCTGTGTCGTGAACGGTCCCGGCGAGGCTCGCCACGCCGACCTCGGCATCGCCGCGGGCAAGCACCGCGGACACCTCTTTATCCAGGGTCAGATCATCCGCGTCGTGCCCGAGGACGAGATGGTCGAAGCGCTCGTCGACGAGGCGAAGAAGATCATCGCCGAAGGTGTTGAGGCGCGACTGCTCGCGCGCGACGTCAGCGCGGAGAAGGAAGCAGAGGCCGATCGCGCCGAGCTGCTGGATGATCGCGGCGCCGATGTCAACAACGCCCAGGCCCGCATCGACCAGATTCGTCGTCGCGTCGAGGATTAACTCGCTGACTAGGCTGGTCCGAATTCATCAAGGAGCAACGTGGCCTCGCAGAGCGTCCTGACACCTCAGTCGCAAGATTTCCCTCGCTGGTACCAAGACGTCGTCGCCAAGGCGGAGATGGCCGACAACGGACCCGTGCGCGGCACGATGGTGATCCGGCCCTACGGCTACGCCATCTGGGAGCGCATGCAACAAGAGATCGACCGGCGCATCAAGGACACCGGTGCAAAGAACGCCTACTTCCCCTTGTTCATCCCCGAGAGCTACTTCTCGAGGGAAGCCGAGCACGTCCAAGGCTTCAGCCCCGAGCTCGCCGTCGTCACCCACGCTGGGGGCGAGGATCTCGCCGAGCCCATCGTCGTACGCCCCACCTCGGAAACGGTGGTGGGTGAGTTCATGGCGAAGTGGATCCAGAGCTATCGCGACTTGCCGCTGCTGCTCAACCAGTGGGCCAACGTCGTGCGCTGGGAACTGCGTCCGCGCCTCTTCCTGCGCAGCTCGGAGTTTCTCTGGCAAGAAGGTCACACCGCGCACGCGACCTACGAAGACGCATCCCTTTACGCTCGGCGCATCCACTACGAGGTCTACAACGACTTCATGGTGAACGTCCTCGCGTGCCCTTCCTATATCGGGATCAAGCCGGCGAGCGAGCGCTTTCCCGGGGCCATCAACTCGATGACCGGTGAAGCCGTGATGCGCGACGGCAAGGCCCTGCAGATGATGACGACCCACGAGCTGGGCAGTAACTTCGCTCGCGCCTTTGACATCTACTACCAGAGCGAAGAGGGACAGGCGGAGCTCTGCTTCACAACGTCCTGGGGCGCGTCGACGCGCCTTGTCGGGGGACTCATCATGGCCCACGGCGACGACTACGGCTTGAAGGTTCCGCCCAACCTCGCGCCGACCCAGGTCGTGGTCATCGCGGTGCGCGATGAGGCCGAGGTCAATGGGGCGGCCGACCGCGTCGCAGCCGACCTACAAGCCGTCGGCGTACGCGTCGAAACCGACCACACGCGGGGCAGCTTCGGTCGTCGCGTCACCGACTGGGAGATCAAGGGCGTACCGCTTCGCATCGAGGTGGGCCCGCGCGATCTCGCCCAAGGTCTCGTGACCGTCGCGCGCCGCGACACCGGCGAGAAGACGACGATGGGACTCGGGGAACTGACGAGCGACGTGCCAGCACTGTTGGAGCGGATCCAGACTGACATGCTGGCGTCGGCCATAGCGTTCCGTGACGAGCGCACCCACGACGTCACCTCGCTCGCCGACGCCCTCGATGCCGCGAAGGACGGGTTCGCCCGTCTCGCGTGGAGCCTCGTCAAGGGCGAGGGGGAGACCGAACTCAACGCCCAAGCCGTGAGCGTTCGTTGCCTTCAGCGCCAGGACGGTTCGATGCCCGAGAGCGAAGACGAGGGCGGGCTGATCTGCCTCGTCGCCAAGTCGTACTAGCCAAGTTCGAAGTGAACGAAAAAGAGAATTTTTATCCACAGCACCGGTGTTTTGTGCGCCCCGAGGCCGTTGTGAAGGCAGTCGCTGACTGCTACAATTGATGCCTACAGTCCGCTCAGGACGTTTGGACTCGTTTAAGCGCGGGCCTTTGGCCCGCGCTTTCTCATTGTCTGAGCGACCGTAGCGACAACGAAAGGAGACGGTCATGGAATGGGACACCACGCTGCGACCGCTCGTTGAATCGCTGGGACTTGAGCTCTATGACGTGGAATTTTCTGCAGGAACGCTCAACGTGGTCGTGAATCGCCCCGGTGGGGTCGACGTGGAGGCCGTAACGGCCGCCAATCGGGCGATTTCCCAGTGGCTTGACGCCAACGACCCCATTCCGGGGCGCTACACCCTGGACGTCTCGAGCCCCGGGCTCGAGCGGCGCCTGCGCACGCCCGAACACTTCACGAGTGCGGTGGGCGAGGTCGTGACGTTGCGTGAACTGCGCGGAAACGAACCAACCCGCCGCCTCGAGGGCACGTTGCTCGCCGCGACTGATTCTTCGGTCACTCTCGACGAGCGCGAGCTCGGTGAGCTGACCATTCCCATGAGCGCGATCGAACGCGCGCGCACCGTCTTCGCCTGGGGTGCGACCAAGCCCGAGAAGTCGTCGGGCGCGAAAACTTCATCGACGAGCAAGAAAGGCTAGACATGGCTAACTTCGAATTTCTCGAGGCTCTCGGTCAGATCGCGCGCGACCAGAACATTGACGAAGGCGAGCTGCTGATCGCTCTCGCCAACGCGTTGCTCGCTGCCTACAAGCGTCGTCCCGACTCGGCCGAAGACGCCGAAGTGGAGATCAATCCCGAGACGGGTGAGATCAAGGTGTGGGGACTTGAGCTCGACATCGAGGGCAACGTCACGCGCGAGTGGGACGCCACGCCTGAAGACTTCGGTCGCATCGCCGCCCAGACCGCCAAGCAAGTCTTGATGCAGCTGATCCGCGATATCCAGCGTCGCCAGATGTACGAGGAGTTCGCGAACCGCGAGGGCGACATCGTCTCAGGCACGGTGCAGCAGAACGACAACCGCTACACGCTGCTCGACCTCGGTCGGGTCGAGGCGCTGCTGCCCCAAGCAGAGCAGATCGCCTTTGAGCGCTACGAGCACGGCGCGCGCATCAAGGTCTACATCGTCGAAGTTCGAAAGACCAACAAGGGCCCCCAGATCGTCGTCTCGCGCACCCACCCCGCACTCGTCGCGAAGCTCTTTGAGATCGAAGTGCCCGAGATCGCGAACGGCATCGTCGAGATCAAGGCGCTCGCGCGCGAACCCGGTCACCGTTCGAAGATCGCGGTCGCCTCGAACGACCAGATGATCGACCCCGTCGGGGCGTGTGTCGGCGCGCGAGGATCGCGTGTGCGCAACATCACCAACGAGCTTCGCTCCGAGCGCATCGACGTCGTGCCCTATAGCGACGACCCGATCGAGTTCATCCAGTCAGCGCTGCAACCAGCGCGCGTGCGCGAGGTGCGTCTTGACGAGGAAGAGGGGATCGCGACGGTCATCGTGCACGATCAGCAGCTCTCGCTCGCGATCGGCAAGGAGGGCCAGAACGCCCGACTCGCCGCTCGACTTACCGGATGGCGCATCGACATTCGCTCCGAGAACGAGGGCAACGACGAAGTGGTCGAAGAGGTCTGGACCGAGGGCGACGTGGTCGTTGACGAGACGGTGAGCGTGGTCGTCAGTGATGGCGGCGAGGCCGCCGTGGTCACCGACGACGTGATCACCGACGCCGAGGGTGACGTCGAAGAGGTCGTCGTCATCACCGACGTGGAGGGCGACGTCGAAGGGGCAGTCGTGGTGGACGCAGTTACGGAGGACGAGGCATAGCACCGAAGCGAACCTGCGTTGTGTGCCGACGACGAAGAGACGACGCCGATCTAGTCCGCGCGGGTCGCGACGCTGCGGGTTCGTGGCACCTCGGACGAGGAGCAGGGCGGGGAGTCTGGTGGTGCAGGGACGGAAAGTGCGCGGCGGGACTGTGTGTAGGCCACGTTGCTCGCGCGCTAAGGTCCGCCGTCGGTGACGACGACCTTGCGGTGATTCGCAGTCTCACGACTGGGAAAAGGCCGTAGTTGTGAAAGAATAGGAAACTGTGCCCGCCGAACGTGCGGGTACGCGAAGTAAGGGAACGTTTTGGCGCCAAAGAAAATACGAGTGCACGAGCTGTCAAAAGAGCTCGGGCTGACGAGCAAGGAGTTGCTCGCACTCGCTCAGAAATTAGGTATCGGCGCCTCAAGCCCGTCCGCGTCGATCGAAGACGCCCAGGCCGACCGCATTCGCCGACGCGCCGACGCCGACGGACTTCGCCGCGAGGTCCCCGCCGAGGCTGAGAAGGCCACAAAGGCGACCAAGGCGACGAAGGCCGTGAAGGAAGCGGCACCCGCCGCGTCCGCGCCCGAAGCCCCCGCGCCCGCGCGTGTCGCGGCCGTCGCGCCGAGCCCCGCACCCGTCGAGGTGGCGGCCGCGTCCGTCGCCCCCGCAGCAGCCGCTCCCGCCGCGAGCACGGCGAAGGTCGTTCGTTCGCGTGTCGTTCCGCCGAAGCCGGCCCCGACGCGCAGCGTCTCGCCCGACGGTCCCACGACGATCCGTCCTACCCAACGTGGTGGCGCGGGTGATGGCGACGGCACAAAGCGTCCGCCGCTCAGCGCCTCGGGGCGACCTATCCCGCCACCGCCAGGTCGTCCCTTGAGCTCCACTGGTCGTCCGATACCGCCGCCGCCCGGTGTTCGTCGTCCGACGCCAAGTGGCGCTCGCAGCGGACCATCGAGTGGTCCGCGTCCCATGAGCGCACGTCCAAGCACCGGCGCCCCGCGGACCGGCGCCCCGTCGCGCCCTGGTGGCGGAGGGTTCAGCGCCTCTCGCCCCGGCGCACCCACCGGTGGCGCCCCGGCCGGAGCTGGTCGTAGCGGTGCACCCGCCCGAGGCGGCGGAGGACCACGTGGATCACAGCGCAAGGTCACGCGCCGTCGCCGGCGCAACGTCGAAGAGCTCGAGCCAACCCAGATGACGACGTGGCAGCCAAGCAGTGCCCCGGTGCCCGAAGGCGAGATCATCATCGAGCGCGGTTCAACGGCAAAGGACGTCGGACCGAAGCTCAACCGCAGCGCCGCCGACATCATCCGATTCCTGTTCCTCCAAGGCGAGATCGTCACGGCCGTCCAGAGTCTCTCGGACGACATGATCGAGCTCTACGCGGCCGAAGTCGGGGCCGAGGTTCACTTGGTCGACCCGGGCGAGCAGAAAGAGGCCGAACTCCTCGCGAAGTTCTTCGACGAGGACGAGGAAGAAGAGGTCGTTCCCGCTACGCCGCGTCCACCCGTCGTCACTGTCATGGGCCACGTCGACCACGGCAAGACGCTGCTGCTCGACAAGATTCGAAAGACCAACGTCGTCGCCGGCGAAGCGGGTGGCATCACCCAGCACATCGGCGCGTACCAAGTCACCTGGAACGGCAGGTCGATCACGTTCCTCGACACGCCCGGCCACGAGGCGTTCACCGCCATGCGCGCTCGCGGTGCGAAGGTCACTGACGTCATCATCTTGGTGGTCGCGGCCGATGACGGGGTCATGCCCCAGACGGTCGAGGCGATCAACCACGCGAAGGCAGCGACCGTGCCGATCATCGTCGCGATCAACAAGATGGATCGAGCCGACGCCAACCCCGATCGAGTGCTCCAGCAGCTCTCCGAACAGGGACTCGTGCCCGAGAAGTGGGGCGGCGACACGATCGTCGTCGAGATCTCCGCCCTCCAGGGCACGGGCATCAACGAACTGCTCGAGCAGGTGCTCCTCGTCGCCGAGATTGCCGAGCTCGCGGCTCGTCCCACGGGACGAGCCGGCGGCACCGTGCTCGAAGCGAACCTTGAAGTCGGGCGCGGACCCGTCGCGACGGTCATCGTCCAAGAGGGTCTGTTGAGAGTGGGCGATCCCGTGGTCGCCGGGCCTGCCTATGGCAAGGTCAAAGCGCTCATCAACGACCAGGGCAAGCAGATCAAGTCGGCCGGACCGTCGACGCCGGTGCAGATCCTCGGCTTCAGTGAGCCACCGTTCGCGGGTGACGAGATGCGCGTGGCGCGTGACCTTGCCCACGCGCGCTCGCTTGCCGAAGCGCGTGCTCAGCGCACACGTCTCGTGGGCCAACAGCCCGTGGCCTCCTCGAGCGGTGCCCGCTTGGAGGACCTCTTCGAACAGATTCAGCGCGGCGAGACCGCGACGCTCAACATCGTCTTGAAGGCCGACGTGCAGGGCTCACTCGAGGCCTGCACCGAGTCGCTTCGCAAGCTTGAGCGCGACGACGTGAAGCTCGTCATCGTGCATCGCGGCGTCGGTGGCATCACCGAGAACGATGTGCAGCTCGCCAAGGCCTCCAATGCGACGATCATCGGCTTCAATGTGCGACCGGACAAGCGCAGTCGCGAGCTGGCTGCGAGTGAAGGCGTGCAGATCCGCACCTACGAGATCATCTACAAGCTGATCGAAGAGATCGAAGCCGCCATGCTCGGCCTCTTGACGCCCGTCTTCGAAGAGGTGGTCACCGGCGAGGCCGAGGTGCGCGAGGTCTTCCGCATCCCGCGCGTGGGCGCGATCGCTGGCTGCTTCGTGCTCGACGGCGTCATCACCCGCGGCTCGAAGGTCAGATTCCTTCGCGAAGGCACCATCATCTGGAAGGGCACGATCACGTCGCTTCGTCGCTTCAAGGACGACGCGCGCGAAGTGCCCGCGGGCTTTGAGTGCGGCATCGGACTCTCGGACTACCAGGATCTCAAAGCGGGCGACATCATCGAAACGTACGAAGAGCGCGAGATACCGCGCACGGCCTAAGTCATGGCCCACTCAACCGGTTCCCATCACCCGTACCCGCGAAGCGCGCGGGTGAATCAGATCTTGCGCGAGGTGATCTCCGACGAGATCGTGCGGCTCTCGGACATCGACGAGCGGCTCGGCATTCTCACCGTCACCGGAGTGGAGACGACGCCCGACATGCGTCAGGCAATGGTCTATTTCGACTCGCTCTCTGACATCGCGCGTACCGCGCTCGAAGAGTTGCGCGGCCAGATCCAAGCCGCCGTGAACGCACAGACCCGCCTCAAGCGCACGCCCAGACTCTCGTTCATGGCTGACCCCGCCGTCGCCACCGGTACCGCGGTCGAGGAGCTGTTGCGTCGCCAGCACCATGACGACGAGTAACGGTCTCCTGCTGCTCGACAAGCCCCAGGGCGTGACGAGTCACGACGCCGTCGACCACGTGCGACGCGTGCTCAGCGAGCGCCGTGTCGGTCACGCGGGCACGCTCGATCCCATGGCGACCGGGCTGCTCGTGATTGCGGTCGGCCCATCGACGAGGCTGCTGCGCTTTGCCCAGAGCGAGACCAAGCGCTACGAGGGCGTGGTCACCTTCGGCGTTCGAACCGATTCGCTGGATGCCGACGGCGAGGTGCTCGAGCGTCGCGGCGTGCCTGCCTTCAGCGTCGACGCCGTCAACGAGCAGGCCACGGCGATGCTCGGCTCACAACAACAGACGCCGCCGATGGTCTCGGCCATCAAGGTGAAGGGCCGTCGACTGCACGCGCTGGCACGCGAAGGGGTGGAAGTCGAGCGTGAGCCGCGTACGGTCCGCATCGACGACTTCCGCGTGGCGCCCATCGACGACGTGAGGTGGTCATTCGACGTGACCTGTTCGACCGGCACCTACGTGCGCGTCTTGCTGAGCGATCTCGCCGAGCGTCTCGGGACGATCGGCCACCTGAGCAGTCTGCGTCGACTGTCGAGCGGGCATCACGACGTGCGTGACGCCCTTACCTACTTCGAGTTCGAAGACCGCGTCAGTCTCGGGTCAACGGTGCTCGCACCGCCACGGAAGTTCGTCGAGCACTTACCGTCGGTCACGGTGAGCGAACTCGATGAGCAACGCCTTCGCCAAGGCCAGCGCGTCGACGTCGAGACGCCCGAAGGCGACGAGTTCGCGGCACTGAATGACGCCGGATCGCTCGTTGCCGTTGTGCGCCGACGCGGCGACACCGTGCAGCCGGTGGTGGTCTTGCCGGGCGATGTGGCGAATGCCCGCGACTAGGTTGCAACCATGATCGTGCGGCGTGATGGCGAAGCAAACACGTCGAACGAGCGGAGCGTCGTGGCGATCGGCGTCTTCGACGGGCTGCACCGCGGCCATCAAGCGGTCATCGCTCAGCTGCTGGAGTTGGCGCGCCGCTACGGCGCCCCGGCGACCGTCGTCACCTTCGATCCACCGCCGGCGAGCGTGCTCGCGCCCGACCTGGCGCCTCGCCTCCTGGCCACGATCGAACAGCGATTGGAGGGATTCCAGGACCTCCACGTCGACGTGGTTCGCGTACTTACGTTCTCTGACGATCTGGCGAAGGAAACGGCCGCTGAGTTCATCGAGCGCGTGCTCGTTAACGAACTACACGCGTGCTGTGTCATCGTCGGCGAGGACTTTCATTTCGGCCACAACCGCGAGGGCACCATAGAGACGCTACAGAAGGCGGGGGAGGCGAGCGGCTTCGAGGTCGTCGTCGCCCCGACTCACGGTGACGTCGATCGTTGGAGCTCTACGTCGGTGCGCGACGCGCTGGCCGCGGGCGACCTCGCGCGCGCCGAGGAGATTCTCGGGGGCCGTTTCACGTTGCGAGGAACTGTCGTGCACGGTGACGAACGGGGCGAAGAGCTCGGATTTCCTACCGCCAATCTCGCGCTGGCCAAGGATCAGGCGCTTCCCGCCGAAGGCGTGTACGCCGGAGCGACGGCCGTCAACGGCGCGTGGTGGCCGGCTGCTATCTCCATCGGGCGCCGGCCTCAGTTCTACAAGGATGGTGAGCTCCTGGTCGAGGTGCACCTCATCGGCTATGACGGCAACCTCTATGACCGTGTGCTCGACGTCGTCTTTCTTGACCGTCTGCGGGATCAAAGGACCTTCGATGACGAGGTGCAGCTGTCCGAGCAGATCGGCCGTGACGTGGCCAGAACCCGGCAAATGTTTGATACCTATTCGGAGATTGCGTCGAGACTGCTAAGATAGTTACTCGGTCAGCGACGCTGATCATGTGGGTCGTCTCGTTGGCGACTCGCAACGAGACCCCCGACTCAATAAGGCACACAGGTTTATGACTGAGAAGCAGGAGATCATCAAGGACTTTCAGGCGCACGACGCGGACACCGGTTCACCCGAAGTCCAAGTAGCGCTCCTGACAGCTCGGATCTCGCACCTCACCGAGCATCTCAAGACCCACAAGGGTGATCACCACACCCGCCGTGGGCTCATGAAGCTCATCGGTCAACGCCGTCGACTGCTGGACTACGTGCAAAAAGGCAACGTGGAGCGCTACCGCGCATTGATTGGCCGTCTCGGCATTCGTCGCTAGCCGAGAACACGCACGTCGACGACCGTCGACGTGCTCAACACATCCGAGGCCTCGAAGGCCAGTGGAGGACAGTCGCCTCCGGCGAAGGTCGCCCACTGGGATTCGGGCGGAGTGTTGCTACATAAGGAGCCATTCCATGACTGACGCCATCCGCGTAAGTAGTCCCATCACGGGCACAGAAAAGACCATGACATTTGAGGCTGGTCACCTCGCTCAACTGGCCGACGGTGCCGTACTCGCGCGTCTCGGCGACACGATGCTGCTCGCCACAGTCACCGCGGCGAAGACCGCGCGCGAGGGGATGGATTTCTTTCCCCTCACGATCGACATCGAAGAGCGCGCCTACGCCGCGGGAAAGATCCCCGGAGCGTTCTTCCGTCGCGAGGGCAAGCTCTCGGACCAAGCGATCCTGATCTGTCGACTGATCGACCGTCCGCTTCGCCCGTCCTTCCCGAAGGGCTTTCGCAACGAGGTCCAGGTTGTCGGCACGATCATGAGCGCCGACCAGCAGAACCCGCACGACATCCTCGCGATCAACGCCGCGTCCGCCGCGCTGATGATCTCGGGCATCCCCTTTGACGGCCCCATCGGCGCAGTGCGCATGGCCTACACCAACGAAGGCGAATGGGTGCCCCACCCCACCTTCGCTGAAGGCGATGCCGCCAACTTCGAACTCGTCGTAGCCGGCCGCGCACTGAGCGACTCCGCCGAGGCCGACGTCGCGATCATGATGGTCGAGGCCGGCGGCACCGAAGGCTCCTTCGAGCGCTACCTCGATGGTGCGCCGAAGGTCAGCGAAGAGGTACTCGCCAAGGGCCTCGAAGCCTCCAAGCTCTGGATTCGCGAAGCGATCAACCTCCAGCGCGAGCTCGTGCGCGACTTCATCGCTGCGCGCGGGCCACTGCCCATCTTCGAGTACGAGACGTTCCTCGACTACCAGGACGACGTGCTCGCACGCGTCGAAGAGGTAGCCGGCACCCAGCTCGCCGAGGCTAACAAGATCACGACCAAGGCCGCGCGCAACGAGGCGCTCGATGCGGTGGCGAAGTCTGTCACCGAGCAGCTCGCGGGCGAGTTCGACGGTCGCGGCAGTGAGATCAAGGCCGCCGTGCGATCCCTCACCAAGAAGCTGGTGCGCAAGCGCATTGTCGAAGAGGGCGTACGCATCGACGGACGAGGGATCGCGGACATCCGACCGCTGTCGGCCGAGATCGACCTCTTCCCGATGACCCACGGGTCGGCGATCTTCCAGCGCGGCGAGACCCAGGTGGTCAACGTGACGACGCTCGGCATGCCCCGCATGCGCCAGCAGCTCGACACCATCACACCCGATGAGTTCCGTCGTTACATGCACCACTACAACTTCCCGCCCTACTCAACGGGCGAGACCGGTCGCGTGGGCGCGCCCAAGCGTCGCGAAATTGGCCACGGCATGCTCGCCGAGCGTGCGCTCGTGCCGGTGCTGCCCAGCGAAGAGGACTTCGCCTACACCGTGCGCGTCGTCTCTGACGTCTTGCAGTCGAACGGTTCGACGTCAATGGCCTCGGTCTGTGGCTCGACACTGTCGCTCATGGCGGCGGGCGTGCCGATCAAGGCACCCGTCGCGGGTATCGCGATGGGCCTCGTCTACGACGAGGGCAGCTACGTGACCCTGACCGACATCCTCGGCGCCGAAGACGCCTTCGGTGACATGGACTTCAAAGTCGCCGGCACCGCGGACGCGGTGACCGCACTGCAGCTCGACACGAAGATCGATGGCCTTCCCGCCGACGTCCTCGCGAAGGCACTCCACCAGGCGAAGGACGCTCGTCTCACGATCTTGAAGGTTCTCACCGACACGATCCCCGAGCCACGTGACCACGTCGCCGAGGTTGCACCCAAGATCGTCACCATAGAGATTCCGATCGACAAGATCGGCGAGGTCATCGGGCCAAAGGGCAAGGTCATCAACACACTCCAGCAAGAGACCGGCGCGGACATCGCGGTCGACGACGACGGTGTCGTCGGCACGGTCACGATCGGCGCGAAGGACGGCCGAGCGGTCGAAGAAGCCCGTCGACGCATCTCACTCATCCTCGACCCGCCCTCGGCGGACGTCGGTGCCACCTACCAAGGTCGCGTCGTGTCCATCGCGAAGTTCGGCGCATTCATCAACATCCTGCCTGGACGTGACGGACTGCTCCACATCTCGAAGCTCGCGCCCCTCAACGGCGGCAAGCGCATCGGCCAGGTGGAAGACGTTCTCGAGCTCGGTCAGACCCTTGACGTGAAGGTCGACGACATCGACCCTCAGGGCAAGGTCTCACTCTCGCTCGTCGGTGACTTCCCCGATGTGGTGGAAGAGCCACGCCGCCCTCGTAACGACCGTGAAGGTCGACCCGAGCGTGAACGCCGCCCAGAACGCGACAGCCGTCCTGAGCGCGAGAGTCGTCCCGAGCGCGCGTCATCGTTTGAGGCGTCGTTCGAGGCGGAGCTCGCCGGTGAGATCGGCGACCTTGGCCCCGGCGGCCCGTCGTTTAGCGACGGCGACGGTGGGGCGCGGCGCAGCCCGAGACCTCGTCGACGCTAAAGCGACACAAGGGTCGTGTCGGGTAGCCATCTGCGCGACACGACCCCTTCAAATTTCGTAGCGTGGTGAGGATGACTCCCGACCTCGCCGACGCGGCGCGTCCCTGGTGGCGCACCATGGCGAGGCCGGACCGCTGGGCGCTGGGCTGGCTCGTCGGCATTCCTCTCCTGCTCTTTGTCATTCCTGCGCTTATCGGGCACCCGGCGATCGACGCCGACAACCTGATCCAGAACTTTCCACTGCGCGTCCTGGCGGGCCGCCAGCTCGCAAGCGGCCACCTCCCATTGCTCAATCCGCTCGCCAACGCGGGCACGCCCCTGCTCGGGGGCATGAACGCGGGAGCGCTCTATCCGCTCACGATGATCTTCGCCTTCATCGCGCCGATCGCGGCGTGGCTGATCAACATGATCGTCATCTATCTCACGGCCTCCATCGGCGTCTTTGCACTCTGTCGCTGGCACGGACTTCGCACGTGGCCCGCGTTCGCTGCGTCGATCACCTTCGCGTACTCGGGCGCCATGATCGGCCAGATGGTGCACCTCGGGGTCATCCAGGGCTACTCGTTCATCCCGTGGGCAGTGCTCCTCATGGTTGCCGCCTCGCGTCGCCTGCAAGGACTCGACCCCCAGGCGAGTTGGCTGCGCCTCGCGCGCGTTGGCCTGCCCTGGGCGATGGGCGTGGCCGTCCTATGGGGGCTGACCTTCCTGTCGGGCGAGCCGAGAGCGATCGCCAGCATCGAGCTGCTCACGCTCATCGTCGTGCCGTGTGTCTTGTTGCTGCGTAGCTCGTACTGGCTCACCTCTTGGAGAGGGCGAATCGCCTACCTCGTGACGTTGGCCGTCGGCTTCGCCTGGGGGGTGGGGCTTGGGCTCATCCAGGCGCTGCCCGGGTACGCCTTCATCAACTACTCGCAGCGCTCACAGGAGAACTACGCCTTCTACGGCGCCGGATCGCTCGCGCTGCGTTGGACGACGCTGCTGTTCACTCCCGATATCTTGGGCGGCAACGGCGCCTTCGGCCAGCCGAGCTTCTTTGCCAACTACAACCTCGCCGAGGTCACGGGGTATGTCGGCATCTTGGCGCTCGTCGCAGGTGCGGCGTTCCTAACTCGTGTGACGCGTCGAGGATGGCGCGGCGCCGACCGCGACTGGGCCATCTACGTGGTGATCGGCGTCATCGGGCTGTTGGCGACGTGGGGAAGCTTCACGCCGCTCGGTCACGTGTTTCGCGCCATTCCGCTCTATGGCTCGACGCGTCTACAGAGCCGCAACGTGATCCTGGTCGATTTCCCGCTCGCGATGTTCCTCGGCTGGTGGCTCCAGCACATCCGTGACGCGCAGCCCGAGCGCGCCGGGCTGGGTCGTCGTTCGAGGTGGTTCTCGCTCGCGCCGGCGCTGTTCGCCGCTCTCTTGCTGGTGGGACTCCTCGGGTGGGGACCGTGGGTCATCAACCGAATCAGCATCACCGACATGTCCTACGCGCACTTTGCGAGCGGGCTCACGCTGGTTGACGCCCTGTTCCTTGGTGTCGCGCTCGCGTCGATCCTCGCCGTCGTGCTGCTCGCGCGTTATGCGCGGGTGCTCTTCAGCGTCCTCATGGCGATCCTCATCGCCGACCTCGCGCTGTTTCTGATCTTCTCATCGACCGGACTCATCGGAGGCCCGGGCCCGCGCGAGGCGTCGCGCGCCGCGGCCGAGCGCGTGCTGTCGAGCGACGGGCGGTTTGCGTTCGTCGATCAGGGCGGCTCCCACACCGGGATCTACCGCACGCTTGGCGAGCCGAACATGAACGTCTTCACCCACATGGCCAGCGTGCAGGGGTACGGATCGCTCATCTCCAACATCTATGACAGTGCGACCGGCACCCATCCCCAGGCCTCATTGAACGCGTGCCACTTGGCTGATGGTGAGTTCGTCCATCTGCGCCTCGGCGCGATCGCCATCTCCTCAACGGTGCTCATGACCAACACCGTGCTCGTGCCACCGATGCCGACGAGCTGCGTCCCCCAGACACGAGCGACGACCGTGAAGCGCTACTTCGGCGAGCAGCTGCGACCGCGCGAGGTCATCCTCACCTGGAACGAGCAGGCCCCGCTCTCGAGCACGCCGCTGCGCCTGAAGTTCCTCAACGGCGGCGGACGCCCGATCGGGGTGTGGCACTCGCCGAGCGAGTCGTCGTCGAAGAAGGCCGTCTTCGACTTCGCCGCGCCGTCCTTCGCCGCCGGCTTTGAGGTCACCTCCACGTCGGGCGTGCTGATCGGCAACACCGTCGTCTCGCCGTACGAATCGAAGTGGAGCTACGAGCTCGATGGCGACTTCGAGCTGGCGATCGCGACCTCCAAGTGGCGTCTCGCCTCGACCGAAGACACCTTCTCGGTCTTCAAGGCGACCAAGCTGATCCCGCGCGCGTGGTTCACGACGCCATCGGCGGGCACGGTCACCTACATCCGCACCTCGACGTGGGGCGACGCCTGGGTCAACGTGACGGCGACTATGGCGAGTTCGCTCGATCGCAGCATGGCCTACCTGCCGGGGTGGAGGGCGACGGCGGTGAACAAAGCCGGCACGGTCGTCCAGCTGAACGTCACGCGTGCCGGTCTCATCCAAAAGGTGGACGTGCCCAAGGGCACGTGGAAGATCCACTTCCACTATCAGGCGCCCTACATCGAGGTAGGTCTTGGCGCGTCACTGGCGTCGTTCGCGCTGCTCATCGTCGCGTGCGCCGGTCTTGTCTTCCAAATGCTTCGACGGCGAAACGGTAAGGTGCTCACGTGAAGTCACTGGCCATCGTGGGCGGGGCGGGCCGGATGGGCCAGGCGCTCGCTCAAGGCCTCAAAGGGCGCGGCTTCACGGTCACGGCACTGGTGGATGTGAACGAACCGCGCGAGCTCTTTGGCGCGCGTCACGTGACCTCGCTCACCGAGATCGATGACGCGCACGTCGACGTGGTGATCGACTTCTCGTCACCCGACAGCGTGGTCGCATCGGCCGCGTGGTGCGCGGCGCAGGGCGTGGCCCTTGTGGTGGGCACGACGGGCCTCTCCGACGATCAGCGGCGGGCCCTTGAGAGTGCCGCGAAACACGTGGGCGTGGTGGTCGCCACGAACTTCTCGATCGGGGCGGCGCTGTCCGAGCGATTCGCCGCCATGGCGGCGCCGTACTTCGAGCGCGTTGAGATCATCGAGCTGCATCACGACAAAAAAGCCGACGCCCCCTCAGGTACGTCCATCACGACGGCTGCGGCGATTGCTCAAGCCTTACGCATCGCGGGTCACGCACCGCTTGCCGATCTGACGACGCGCCGCACCATTGAGGGAGCTCGAGGCGCGGACGCGGTCGACGGCATCAAGATCCACTCGATTCGCCTGCCCGGCCTCGTCGCACACCAAGAGGTGCTCTTCGGCGGCCCGGGGGAGGGTCTCACCATTCGCCACGACTCCTTCGATCGCCAGAGCTTCGTCCACGGCGTCGCGCTCGCGATCGAGCACATCGATGCCACACCACGCTTCGTCGAGGGCATCTCGTCGTTTCTTCCGTAGGTCCGGAGTGTCCAGGACCGGCTGGTAACTTTGTCCCATGAGTGACCCGCGTTTCGGACGCGTCCTTACCGCCATGGTCACACCCTTTACGCCATCGGGCTCGATCGACTACGACGTGGCGAGCAAGCTCGCTCAGTTCCTCGTCGCCGAGGGCAGCGAAGGCCTGGTCGTCGCGGGCTCGACCGGCGAGGGGTCCTCACTGAGCGACGAAGAGAAGCTCAACCTGTTCGCCTGCGTCGCCGAAGCCGTCACCGTGCCGGTGATCGCGGGCTCGACGTTCGCGAACACGCAAGCGTCGATCGACCTCACGAGGCGAGTGAAGGGAACCGGCGTCGCCGGCATCCTCGCGACGACACCCGCGTATGCGCGCCCGAACCAGTCGGGCATCGCGATCCACCTCGGTGCGATCGCGGACGCGACGCCCCTCGAGGTCGTGCTCTACGACGTCCCCCCGCGCACCGGACGCAAGATCGCCTCATCGACGACGATCGACCTCGTGCGCAACCACCCCAACATCACCGCCCTCAAAGACGCTTCGGGCGATGTCGCGTCGGCCGCCCACACGAAGTGGGTGCTCGGTGAGTCCTTCACGCTCTACAGCGGCGACGATTCGGCGGTGCTCGCCTTCATGGCGGTCGGTGCGGCAGGTGTCATCTCGGTCGCGGCCCACTGGGCGGGTCCCGAAGTGGCGGGCATCGTGCACGCCGCCGCCGGCGGGGACTGGGAGTTGGCGCGCGAGCTCTACGAGCGCGCGGCGCCGAGCTTCGCCTTCGAGAGCACCGAGGAGTATCCCAACCCGATGCCGTCAAAGGCCGCGCTCCGCGTGCTCGGCATCAACGTCGGCGAGTGCCGCCCGCCTCACGGACCGAGCGAGATCGAGCTCGACCTCGCCGCCGCCGAGGTCGTCTCGTCGCTGAAATCGTCCCGTGGCTGACAACGTTCGCGTCACCTTCCTCGGTGGCCTCGGTGAGATCGGGCGAAACTGCGCCGCGCTCGAGCAAGACGGACGCATCGTCGTCGTCGACGCCGGGCTCATGTTCCCCGAACCCACCATGTACGGGGTCGACTTGATCCTGCCGGACTTTCGCTGGCTCATCGAGCGCAAGGACCGCGTCGACGCGATCGTCCTCACCCACGGCCATGAGGACCACACCGGCGCGCTCCGCTATCTGGTGAAGGACGTCAACGTCCCCATCTACGGCTCGGCGCTCACACTCGGGTTCGCGCGCCACCGCCTCACCGAGGCGAAGGTCGCCCACGATCTGACGTTCATCGAGGTCGCCGACGGCGAGCGTCGTCGCATCGGGCCCTTCGAGGTCGAGTTCATTCCGGTCACCCACTCGGTGCCGAGCGCGATGGCCCTTGCGTTTCACACGAAGGTCGGCGTCATCCTCCACTCCGGTGACTTCAAGCTCGACCTCACGCCCATCGACGGTCGCCGCACGGACATGAACCGCCTGGCCGCGCTCGGCGACGAAGGCGTGGCACTTTTGCTCGCCGACTCGACCAACGCCGAAGAGCCCGGCTTCACCGCCTCCGAGGCGAACGTGGGGGTCGTGCTGAAGCGCATCTTCCTCGAACGGCCCGAGCGTCGCATGGTGGTGGCGTGCTTCGCGAGCCACATCCACCGCATCCAACAGATCGCCAACATCGCCCACCAGACCGGGCGCAAGATCGCCTTCATGGGCCGCTCGATGGAGGCCAACGTCAAGCTCGCGCGCAAGCTCCACCTGTTGAGGGTCGATCCCGGCGACATCATCGACGTCGAGAACATCAGCCGGTTCCCTCCGGGCCAAGTGTGCGTGGTGTGCACGGGCAGCCAGGGTGAACCGCTCGCGGTCTTGTCGAAGCTCTCGCGCGGGGATGCGCGCAACTTCAAGGTCGGCCCCGACGACACCATCATCTTGAGCTCGCATCCGATTCCCGGCAACGAGTGGTCGGTCGGACGCGTCATCGACGATCTCAATCGCGAGGCGACCGAGGTCATCGACTCGAGTCAGGAGCCGGTGCACGCCTCGGGGCACGCGCGCCAGGGTGAGCTGCGCACGTTCCAACAGCTCCTTCGCCCGAAGAACTTCGTACCGGTGCACGGCGAGTATCGACATATGGTCCATCACGCCGAGCTCGCCGTCTCCATGGGGCTCAGCCCGCGCCACGTGCTCATCTGCGAAGACGGCGACCAGATCGAAGTGACCGAAAAGGGCATTCGTCGATCGGGCAAGGTCCCTGCCGGGTTCCACTACATCGAAGGCAACGATGGCGATTTGGATGAGACGCCCCTCGAGGAGCGTCGCATGCTCGCTGAGTATGGCGTGATCCTCATCTCGGCGGGCGTCGATCGAGCCAGTGCCACGATCACCCACGCGGTCTCGGTGACCGCGCGAGGCTGGTTCAAGGGTGCAAGCGATGCCGACGTCCTCGGCAATCTCACGAGTGCCGTACGCAACGCGCTCCAAGAGGCACTTGCGGGGGACGACCTCGACGCGGAGTCGCTCTCGAAGGTTGCTCAGCGCGCGGCGGGACGACTCCTGGGCCAGCGGTACCGGCGACAGCCCGTCATCCTGTCCTCGGTGATCGTCTTGTAGCTACGACTTGTCGGGCTCGCCGTGGTCCTGGTTGCTGGCGCCCGCGCGCCAGTAGGGCTTGTGACTGATCTGCTCAGGGCCTAGTCCGCGATCGGCGAGGGCGACCTGCAGCGCGCGCATCACGTGGAACTCACCAAAGAGGTACGCGTGACCGACGCCCGCTGGGAGCTCGAAGGCCGCGAGCCCGCTGAAGAGGCCCGCCGGATCGTTCAAGGCGCGTCCCTTTCGGTCGACGAAGATGCCCGTCACGCCGAGCCCTTCATCGAACGTTGCGCCGAGCGCATCGTCGGGCGCGTCGACCTCGATGATGAAGATGGCCCGTCCCGGCACGTCGATGCTCTCGGCCATCCGATAGGACGCAGCGAGCGCACTCGCGTCGCCGACGAACAGGTGCCAGTCGGCGTCGGGATCGAGCGTGATCTTGCCGCGGGGTCCGATGACGACGATCTCGTCACGAGGCTGCGCCGCTCGCGCCCATGCGCTGCCGGGCCCCTCGTGTTCGATCGTCACCCAGAGCGTGAAGGTGTCCATGGACTGGTCAACGGAACGCACGCTGTAGCGACGGCTCACGAGACGTCCGTTCGCGTCGGCGAGGCGGATCATCACGTCGTTGCCCGGGGCGCCGCCAAGCGCTTCGGCGCTGCCGCCCAGCACGACGGCGATGATCGAGGTGCTGAGGCGCGTGGTGGAGACGACTGCACAGACGTGGGCCTGCGCGCCGAGGCGCTCAGCGAGCTGAAGGGACGTGGCGTCAGGTTCCTTGGTCATTGAGGGCCAGCCTATAAGTCGAGTGGAGGCGTTACGAGTGCCGGTCGAACAGGGACACCGTGGACGCGTCGATGGAACGCTCCACGTCGTCGAGCTGGGCGGCGGTCGTTGGATCGTGACGTCGAAGGAGGCGTGGTTCGCGGCCGCTCTCACTCAGTGACGACCGGGCGCTCACGACGGCTCGCAACGCCACGCGGCGCAGACGATTGCGCACGACCGGATTGTCGAGGGCCGCCTCGCGCTCGTAGCGCGCCGCTGCCGCGCGAGCTGCGTGCAGCTGCTCGGCTGGGCGCATCGAAGGCGCTGTGGTCCAGGCGAACAGATCGAGGATGAGCACGACCGCGGCGGCGAGCGCAGTATCGATGATGCGGGCGCCGAAGAGGTCCTGGCGCGAACCGACCAGCCCCAAGAACACGAAGACCACCGGGGTAAAGGCCATCACGCCCAGCGCGTGCGAGCGTCGCGCCGCCCAGGGCTGGATGGCCGCCATCACGCACGACAGCAGAACCAGTGCGAGGATCGCGTTGCCCGTGAGGACCACGATGCCCGCGATCCCGACGCCCACGACAGTGCCGACGGTGCGCGCGAGGGCGCGCGTGATGACAGGTCCCACGTCCGGGCGCAAGATGAACACGATGCTCATGGGCAGCCAGAAGCCGTGGGGGTCGTTCAACGTCACCGCGATGGCGGTCCCTGCCGCAATGGCAACGCCGAGTATGACGGCAAAGCGCAGCCGGTCTCGTATCGCCATGGGAAGTCGTGTCGGGGTGCGCGAGAATGGTCGAATTCGAATCTCGTCGAGGAACTCGACCGACGGAGGGGCCAGCGCGCTGAGCACGGCCGGATCGAGCCCGCTCGCGCTCGCGAATCGCTGAGGGAAGGTGTCGAGCGACTCGACGCCGGACCGTGCGTTCGCCTCTCTGAGGATGCGCGCGACCTCGCGTAGCTCGCGGGCCAGTGCGGGATCAACGGCAAGACCCTTGCCTTCGAGGTAGGAGATGACTTCGCCGACCCGCAGCGCCACGACGAGACTCTGGCGTAGCGCCACCTCCTCCGCGTTCTTGGCCCGTCGACGGTGCAGCCCAACGATGTCTTGCGCGCGGTCGAGCGACGTGACCGCGGTGTCGCGGACGGTGAAGAACTTTGGTGTGCCGATGGCCTCCACCACGTCCGCGAGAAGGTCGAACGCGGCCGCAAGGGCGAGGCACTGATTGCGCCATCGCAGGCGCCAGTTCATGAGGCACGCGACGAGAAAGACCCACAGTGCGCCGAGTGAGAGCGCGAGCGCGGACTGCCACACCATGCCCTTGAAGCCGAGACCCGCACCGAGGATGGTGCCGACGAGCAAGTACATGCCGGCGGTCGTTCGGTTGGATGCCTCTATGTACCCGGCGATCACGGCGACGCCGGCGTACAACACGATGAGCGCCCAACTGGGGTTGTGGTGGCCCGCGAAGCTCGCGCCCAGTAGGTCACCGCTGCCACTCGCCAGCGCCACCCAGAGCAGTCGCGGACCTCGCACGTGCCAGTCGTCGACGCCGTCTTGGCTGACCGCCCACAGGGACCCGATGGCGAAGATGATCGAGTAGAGGCGCTGGTCGATGATGACGCCCACGATGAGCGGAGTGCTGATGCAGAACGCTGCTCGAAGCGAAAGTCGAAGTTCGAGCGTTGATTTCGCCCGTGTCGGCAACGTCGGTGCTGGTCGTGTGTTCCTCGCACTTTTCGACGCCGATTCGCTTCGCCGTCCGAACATCGGCTCATCCTAAACCCCGTGATTATTGACGTTTACTGTGATGGTCAGACGTGGATAGGTGAGTGATTGGTCCGAGTTTGCAACAGGTCGTTAGTAAGTTAGATGGTTGTGGTACAAGCGAAACACCAAAAGAAGCCGGTAAAGAAGGCAGCGCCTCGTTCCCGAGCGAAATCGTCGGATGAACCCAACATCTGGCAGCGTCACGAGCGCGACCTGCTGATCGTGGGCCTCTTCGTCGTGGGCCTCTTCGTCGCGCTGGCTGACGTGCGGGCGCTTGGACCAGTCGGACACGACATCTCTCGCGGACTCGCTGGCCTCTTGGGCGTGGGGCGGTACGCGCTGGCCATCATCCTGATCGGGCTCGGCGTCGCTCTCGTGTGGGGCAAGGTCGAACTCGAACGCGCGCGCGCGGTATGGGGCGTTGTCCTCGGTCTCATTGCGGTGAGTGGGCTCGCGGACGTCGCGGGCGGTCGACCGGGCGTGCATGCGACGACGAGCGCCCTCGGTCGCGCCGGGGGATGGCTGGGCGTCGTGACCGGAGGCGAACTCGCGAAGGGCATTGGCGTCGCGGGTGCCGTCATTGTTCTGCTTGCCCTGTTCGTGGTGGCGGTGATCATTGCGACCGCCGTCGGACTGCGCAGCTTGTTGTTCGGTCTCGGAACCTTCCTGCGAGCAATCGGACGCATGCTGTCGCGGTGGTGGATGGTGCGACCCCAGCGCGACGAAGAAGAAGACGTCGAAGAGATCGAACCAGATCCCGTTCCGCGCCGGCGCCTTCGGGTCGTCGAGCCAGAGCCCGAGGACGAAGAAGAGCTCGAGGAAGACGAGGCCGAGTACGAAGAAGAGACGGAAGAAGAGTTCGAGTACGACGAGTTCGTCGATGAAGAAGAGGTGCCCGCGAAGACGCTCGCCGCCCGCTTGGCCTACGTTCCAGTGGAAAGCTCGTGGGAGCTTCCCCCGCTTTCCCTCCTGCAGCGAACCCGCGACCAGAGGCTCGACCGCTCCCTGACCGAGGCCGCGGGAGAGGAGCTCGTGGACGCGCTCGCCGCGCACGGTGTCGAGACCACGCTCGTGGGCTTCACCGTCGGCCCCACGGTGACTCGATTCGAGCTCGAGCTTGGACCAGGCGTCAAGGTGTCTCGCGTGACGTCGCTCAACAAGGACATCGCCTACGCCATGGCGTCGCCGGACGTCAGAATTCTCGCGCCGATCCCTGGGCGATCGGCGATCGGCGTTGAGGTGCCAAACCGACAGCGCTCGCTCGTGGCGCTCGGCGACCTTCTCAACGCCGAGGAGTCGCTCGAGGCGACCCATCCACTCGACGTGCCCATCGGTCGCGACATCGCGGGTCGCACCGTCGTCGTGAACCTCGGCGAGATGCCACACATACTTATTTCTGGCGCCACCGGCGCAGGAAAGAGCTCGGCGATCAACTCGCTCATCACGGCGCTGGTGATGCGCGCGACACCCGACCAGCTGCGCCTATTGCTGGTCGACCCCAAGCGTGTCGAGATGGGCCACTACAACGACCTGCCGCACCTGCTCTCCCCGGTGGTCGTCGATCCCAAGAAGGCGGCGGGAGCGTTGCACTGGGCGGTGAAGGAGATGGAGCGACGCTACGACATCCTCGCCGAGTGCGGTGCGAGGGACATCACGAGCTACCAGCAGATGATGGCGCGCGGTGAGCTGTCGTATGAGCCCACGACCCAACAGCTCGTCGCAGAGGCCTTTGAACGCTCAACAGGACTGCCTAGCGATCTGGATCCCTCGTTAGGTCCAGAAGACCTGCCCTACATCGTCATCGTGGTCGACGAGCTGAACGACTTGATGATGGTTGCCGCCCGCGACGTCGAAGAGTCCGTGGTGCGCATTGCCCAGATGGCGCGCGCCGTCGGCATCCACCTCGTGCTCGCCACCCAACGTCCGAGCGTGGACGTCATCACCGGCGTGATCAAAGCCAACATTCCAAGCCGCATGGCCTTCGCGGTGTCCTCTCTCGCCGACAGTCGCGTGATCTTGGACCAGGCCGGCGCCGAGCGACTCATCGGCAAGGGCGACATGTTGATCGTCACCGCGTCGAGCAACATCGCTCGACGCCTCCAGTCGCCTTGGGTCTCTGAAGAAGAGGTCCGTCGAGTGGTCGAGGCGTGGCGCGCCCAGGGCGGGCGCCGCGAATCGGTCGTCGCCCTCGACGAGGTGGCGTCGCGCAACCACTCGTCCGCGAACGGCGGGAACGGTGATGACGACGACGAGATCCTGCGCAAGGCGCGCGACCTCGTGATCAGCACGCAGACCGGCTCGACGTCCATGCTCCAGCGGAAGTTGCGCGTGGGCTTCGCTCGCGCGGGGCGCATCATGGACCAGCTCGAAGAAGAAGGCACCGTCGCAGCAGGCGATGGCTCCAAGTCCCGCAAAGTGCTCGTCACGCGCGAGGAGTACGAGCAGCAGACGTCGTTGTAGTCGCGTGTCACGGTCCGCTCGAGTACGTCGCCGTCCCGCCTTGCGCGGACTGTTCGCGCGCGCCGTGGGGATCATTCTTGGCATCGCCGTCGCGGGAAGTGGCATCGTGGCTATGCAAGCGCCGTGGAAGCATCCCACAGCGACCGTGCACGTCGCGTTTCATTGGTTGTCCGCGTCGAGTGGCGTCGCCCTCGCGTGGCCGAGCGTCGGCTCCGCGGCGATCGACATCCCGTCACTCGATGCTCTCGACGGTCACGACGACGCCGTCGTGCCGATCGCGAGCCTCACCAAGATGATGGCGGTCTACGTCGCCCTCCAGGACCTGCCGCTGTCGATCGGCGAGACCGGCCCGTGTCACATCGTGACGAGTGATGACGTCGAGACGTACGAGGTGATGTCCAAGATCGACGAGTCGAGCGTGCCCGTGTTCGTCGGTGAGCAGCTCTGCGAGATCGACCTCTTGAACGGTGTGCTCGTCCACTCGGCCGGCAACTACGCGGTCATGCTCGCCAACATGGTGGCCGGTTCGAACAGTGCCTTCGTCGCCCTGATGAACGGAGAAGCAGCGACCCTCGGGCTTGCGGGCACCTCCTACGCCGACGTCACCGGCTTCTCGCCCCAGTCGGTCTCGACAGCCCTCGACCAGGTGCGACTTGCGGCACTTCTCATGCAGTCGCCTCTCGTGCGATCGATCGTCATTCAAACCAGCGTGACGTTGCCTGACGTGGGCGCCGAAACGTCCTTCACCCCTGACGTCGGGATCGACAACGTCATCGGCGTGAAATCCGGACGGACGCTGGCGGCGGGGGGATGCGACGCCATGGCCATGACCTTTCAAGACGGTTCGGTGACGCGCGCCGCCTACGTGGTCGTTCTCGGGCAACGCGGGGGAGACCTGCTCAGGCCCGCAGGCGACGCCGCGCTCGCGCTAGCGGACTCCGCGGTCGCGGGGCGCGAGCACTACACGCTGCGCGCTCATCGCGCGCTGGGCGAGCTCGCCTATGCGGACCGGCGCGTGGGATTTGGACTGACGAGCTCGCATGAGCTGTGGTGGTGGCCGAGCCAGCACCTCTCGGTGACCATTCGCACACGCCGGCTCAACGGCGCAATTCATCGCGGTGAGATCGTAGGATCACTCTCGCTCACCGGTGCGCTCCGTCGCACGTACGCGCTGCGCGCGTTCGGCTCTCTCACCCCGCCGTCATTACTCGAGCGCCTACGCTGAATCCATGAATGCGCGTGCGCCGGCGAGTTCGGCCAACCTCGGACCCGGATTTGACACGCTCGCGGTCGCCCTCGGGCTCTACGTCGAGGTCTCGGTAGAGCCCGCCGACCGGTTCAGCATCGAGACCGAAGGCTGTGGTGCCGGACGCTTTGACGACGAGGGTCACCTGGCCGCACGGGTGGCGCGCGACGTGCTCGGGCACGACCGATTCGCGCTGCACGTCAATTCGTCCATACCTCTCTCGCGCGGTCTCGGTTCCTCGGCGGCGCTCACCGTTGCCACCGCGGCTGCGGCCGGGGCGAGCGATCCCCTGACGGTAGCGGCCGACGTTGACGGGCACGCGGAGAACGCGGCCGCCTCGGTGCTGGGTGGTTTGGTCGTGGCGAGCCGCAGCGAGGCGCACGGCGTCGTCGCTCGCCGGCTCGGTCTTGATGACGTGTGGCGATTCGTCGTGGTGGTGCCCGATGAGGAGCTCTCGACCGTCGACGCCCGTCGCGCGCTGCCGACCTCGGTGTCCTTCGGCGACGTCGTCGCCACCCTCAACGCCATGGGACTGCTCATTGCTGGGCTTGCCGACCACGACCAGTTCGTGGACTGGTCGATGGACGACGTGCTGCATCAGCCGTACCGCGCGGGGCTGCTCTCATTCGCCGATGGGCTGTTGGCGCGACTGCGCGAGAGCGGGGCCGCGGCATCGTCGTGGTCCGGCGCGGGACCGTCGATGCTCGGGCTCGTGACCAACGAAACAGCAGACGACGTGGCGCTCGCCGCAAAGGAGTTCCTGCACGCCCGCTCGATCCCCGGCGAGGTGTACCTCCTCGATGTGGATCGCGCGGGCCTGGTCATGCGTTGATCCACACCAAGAGCGCCGCGAGCCGAACGCTCGGCGGCACGGGCTTCATGTTGATGGGTGCGGGACTCATCCAGTGGTCGGCCGCCATCGTGTTGCGGGTCTTTCCCGTTCTCGGTCCGTCGGCGACCAGCGCCTGGCGATTCCTGTTGGGCGCGGTCGTGCTGCTCCTCATTACGCGACCGAAGCTTCGCCACTGGACGAAGCGCCAGTGGCTCGGCGCGCTTGCCCTGGGAGCAACGGTCGCCCTCATGAATCAGTGCTTCTACGAGGCCATCCAACGGATCCCGCTCGGCGGCGCCGTCGCCATCGAGTATCTCGGCCCCTTCTGCATCGCGGCCTTCACGAAGCCCTCGCTTCGTCGCGTGCCGCTCGTCATCCTCGCGGGACTCGGCGTCGTCGCGCTGACGCGACCGGGCAACGGTCTGACGCTCGTCGGCGTCCTGTTCGCCCTCGGTTCGGGGTTCGGCTGGGCTTCGTACATCTTCTGCTCGCGACGCGTCGGAGGCTCGACGAAGGGCTTCGAGGGCCTCGCCGTGTCGATGACGATCGCCGCCATTTTGACACTGCCGATGTCGATCGCATCGAGCGCCAAGCTCTTCGATCATCCCGGTACCCTCGGTCGCTTATCGCTCGTCGCGGTCATGGCGATCGCGCTCGGCTTTGGGGCCGAGATGCAAGGTCTCAAGCGCATCGTGCCCCAGGTAGCGGGCGTGCTCATGGCCCTTGACCCGGCCGTCGCGTTCTTCGTCGGTTGGCTGCTCCTCCACCAACACGTGCGTGTCTGGGACTACGTCGGCCTGGCCTGCGTGGTGGTCGCGGGGGCGGTGGTCACCTATCACTCGACGGTAGATGAGAGCGAGCTCGCGCAGTAGGCGAACCGAGCGAGAATCGCCTGCCCAATTAGGCTGAGGACGTGTCAGCACCGCGTTCGTTCGCTATTCGCACCTTTGGCTGCCAGATGAACGAACACGACTCCGAGCGTCTGGCGGGCCTCCTCGTCGCCGACGGTCTTGTGCCCGCCGAGCGCGACACCGAGGCCGATGTGATCGTCCTCAACACCTGCACGATTCGTGAGAACGCCGACCTCAAGCTCTACAGCGCGCTGGGTCAGCTGAAGGCCCTGAAGGAGGAGCGACCTGATCTCCAGATCGCGGTCGGCGGCTGTATGGCCCAAAAGGATCGTGGCACGATTCTCGAGCGCGCCCACTGGGTTGACGTCGTCTTTGGCACCCACAACCTGGCGGCGGCGCCCTCGTTGCTGCGTCGCTCCGTGACGGAGGGTCCGCTGGTTGAGATCCTCGACGCTCCGGACCCGGCGTCGAGTCGCGACATGGCGCCCGCGCTCTACGCGGTGCGCGAGCTTCCCTTTGCCGCGTGGATGACGATTCAAACGGGCTGTGACAACACCTGTGCCTACTGCATCGTGCCGAGCGTGCGCGGGGGAGAGATCAGTCGCCCCTTGGACGACCTCATCGACGAGGCAAGGATGCTGGCGACGTCAGGCGTCACGGAGATCACCGTGCTCGGCCAGAACGTCAACTCCTACGGGCGTGACATCACGGGTCGGCGCCCGCTCTTCGCTGAGCTGCTGCGCGCTCTCGGCGAGGTCGAGGGCATCGAGCGGATTCGCTTCACCAGCCCGCACCCGAAGGACCTTCGTCCCGAGACGATCGCCGCCATGGCCGAAACGGCGACTGTCTGCAATCAGCTGCACCTGCCGCTCCAGTCTGGGTCGAACCGCGTCCTCTCGGCGATGCGCCGCGGCTACACCGTTGAGCGCTACGTGGAACGACTGGCCGCAGCGCGAGAGGCGATTGGCGACCTCGCCGTCACGACGGACCTCATTGTCGGATTCCCGGGCGAGACCGACGAGGAGTTCGACGAGACGCTCGCCGTCGTTGCCGCCTGCGAGTTCGATCTCGCCTACACCTTCATCTTCTCGCCGCGCGAAGGCACCCGTGCTGCCGACATGTCCGACTCGTTCGTCGGTCCCGACGTCATCAAATCCCGCTTTGAGCAACTGAAAGAAGTAACCGACCGCTCCGCGCTTCGTGCGCATCGCGCACGCGTTGGCAAGCGCGAGGAAGTGCTCGTCGAAGGTCCTTCTCGTCGCAACGATCAGATGCTGTCAGGGCGCACCCGACAAGGCAAGCTCATCCACTTTCCCGTCGTCGAGAATCCGCTGCGCGCGGGGGCGCTCGTCAGCGTGGATGTGACCTACGGCGCCCCGTATCACCTGCTCGGCGAGATGCACGCGGTGCTGCGCGCTCCTCGTCACAAGATCCGCGTGCCGCTGCTGACGTGAGCGACGCGCGGGCTGCGACCGTCGCCCTCGTCGGTCCGACGGCGTCGGGGAAGTCGAAGCTCGCTCACGAGTTGGCCCTCAGTCGAGGCGACGTCGAGATCGTGAGCGTCGACGCGATGAGTGTCTATCGCGGTATGGATCTCGCCACAGCGAAGCCGGCGATCATTGAACGACGTGAGGTTCACTACCACCTGATCGACCTGGTCGAACCGAGTGAGGAGTTCACGGTTGCGGAGTTTCAACGAGCCGCTCGTGGCGCCAAAGAGCGGATCATCGGTGCGGGTCACGGCGTGCTGTACGTGGGGGGCACCGGCTTGTACGGCCGGGCCGTGCTCGATGACCTCGACATACCGGCGCGCTACCCAGAGGTCCGCGCGACACTCGAACGCCGAGCCGAATCGGACCTCGATGGTCTGTACGAGCACCTGGTCGAGCTCGATCCCCTCGCGGCGAGCCGCCTCGAGCGCACCAACGAGCGACGAGTGGTTCGAGCGCTCGAAGTGACGCTGGGTGCGGGGCGACCATTCTCTTCCTACGGCGAAGGACTCATGACGTACGGACCCGTGCGCGTCGCCCAGATCGGACTTGACGTCGATCCCGACGTGCTTGACGAGCGAATCGCGCGACGATTCCACGAGTGGATGGACGCGGGACTGCTCGATGAGGTTGCACAACTTCGTGAGCGGCCCGGAGGGCTCGGTCGCACGGCGCGCCAGGCGGTTGGCTATCGTCAGCTGCTCGAGCACCTCGAAGAGGGTCTGCCCTTGGCGTCCTCCGTCGAGGCAGCCATCACCCAGAGCCGACGTCTCGCGCGACGCCAACGATCCTGGTTCCGACGCGACCCGCGGGTCGAGTGGTTCGGCGATCCCGAAGCTGCTCGTGCGCGTGTAAACGAGGTGCTGAATGACGCTGACAGCTTCGTGCGAGACTGAAGCGGTGACGTTGCGATCACTGCAGAAATGGCACGGCGCGGGGAATGACTTCCTCGTCGACGTGAACGGTGACGGCAGACAGTTCTGGACGTCCGAGCGCGTGTCAGCGGTCTGCGATCGAACGACCGGCGTGGGCGCAGACGGACTACTCGTGGCATCGTCGAGTGAGCCGATCACGATGACACTCTTCAACGCCGACGGCTCGATCGCCGAGATGTCGGGCAATGGCGCGCGCTGTTTCGCCGGTGCAGTACGTCGAGCGACCGATGCGACGTGGAGCGAGCTGCTCGTCCAAACGATGGCGGGCGTGAAGACCGTACAGCTCGAGATGACGAGCGAGACGTCCGGGTGCGGGAGCGTCGCGATGGGCGACGTCACGCGGGGCGACGACCTTGATGGCGCGTGGGGCGTCGCGTACGTCGGGAACCCGCACGTCGTGGTGCGTGATGACCCCTCGATGAGCGACCTCGCTCGTGAAGAGCTCGCGGAGAAGCTCGCCGCGCAACTCGGCGGGGCGAACGTCGAGTTCGTGACGCTGCTCGGCGACGGTCACGCCAGCCTTCGCGTGATCGAGCGTGGCGTCGGCTGGACGCAAGCGTGCGGGACGGGTACGTGCGCGGTCGCCGCCGTTCTGCGCTGGGACGGGCTCGCGAAGGATCATGTCACCGTCGAGAACCCCGGCGGGACGCTTGAAGTTCAGTTCGAAGATGACCAGGCGATCCTTTCGGGACCCCTGCAGTTCATCGCGGACGTGGAGTGGCTCGCGGTTTGACGTACACTCCCGATTCCCTCATTGATCGGTCGTTCCGCGAGAAGATCGTGTTGGTCGGCGTCCTGTTGCCCGGCGATACCGAAGAAGAGCTCGACTACCAGCTTGACGAGCTGGCGCTCCTCGTTGACACGGCCGGGGCCGACGTCGTCGCGCGCATCGTCCAGCGCCGCGAGAAGCCCGATCCCGCCACCTTCATTGGTTCAGGCAAGGTCCGTGAGCTCAAAGACATCTGTCTCGCCGTTGACGCGGACACGGTCGTCTTTGAAGACAACTTGACGCCTGCGCAACAGCGAAACCTCGAAAAGCTGCTCGGCCGCACGGCGATCGATCGCACCGCGGTCATCCTCGACATCTTCGCCCAGAACGCGCGCACGCCGGAAGGAAAGGCCCAGGTCGAGCTCGCGCTCCTCGAGTACCGGCTGCCGCGTCTGCGTCGCGCCGGTGGGTCGCTCTCTCAGCAGGCCGGTGGCATCGGCACCCGAGGTCCCGGTGAGACGCAGCTCGAAGTCGACCGGCGTCGCCTCGTCCAACGCATTCACCACATCCGCGACGAGCTGAAAGAGATCGACCGGACTCGCCAGGTGCAGCGTCAGGGCCGCGACCGCGGGCGTCACCGCGAGGTGACCCTCGTCGGCTACACGAACGCCGGCAAGTCGTCCCTGATCAACGCCATCACCAACGCGGGCGTCGAAGTGGAAGACCGCCTCTTTGTCACCCTTGATCCGCGCACGCGTCAGCGCCAGCTCCCCGGCGGTGAGACGGTGCTGTTCACCGACACGGTCGGCTTCATCTCCAACCTGCCCCATGAGCTGGTCGAAGCCTTCATGAGCACCCTCAACTCGGTGCAGCTGGCTGACCTGTTGGTACACGTGGTCGATGGTGCGAGCGACCGCGCCGAAGAGCAGATCGCCGCGGTGCGCGACGTGCTCATCGAGATCGATGCCGCCCACGTGCCCGAGCTATTGGTCTTCAACAAGGCCGACCTACCGGGCTCTCGAGCGAAGGATCTCGCGAAGCTCTACGAGGGGAGCGTCTGGGTCTCCGCGAAGACAGGCGAGAACTTGGACGAGCTGATCGTGGCCATCGGCGAGCGCCTGCGCTCGCACGACCGGGTCGTCACGCTCGTGCTGCCGCTCGACCGCGGCGACCTGCTCGCCGCTGCGCATCGCGAAGGCGACGTCCTTGACACCTCGGTGAGCGATGAGGGCGTACTCATTCACGTCGTGCTTGACGCGGTGGGAGCGGCGCGCTTTAGCCAGTGGCGGGTGCCGGCGTGAGCTTCTCGCCGCCGGCCTACCCCTACGAGCGACTGGATGGACTGAAGAAGATCGCCGCGTCATTCGACGGCGGCGCCATCGACTGCTCCATCGGGACACCGATCGACCCGCCACCGGTGTTCGTGCTCGAGGAGCTCGCGCGCGGCGCCGGCAGTCGCGGGTACCCGCCGTCGGCCGGAACCGCGGCGTATCGCGACGCCGCCGCGGGGTGGATGAACCGGCGATTCGGACTGACGCTGTCCGCCAGCGACGTCGTCGCCTGCGTGGGCACGAAGGAGTTCGTCGCGTCACTCGCGGGGTACCTGCACCTGCGCAGTCCCCAGCGCGACACGGTGCTCTATCCAGCGGTCAGCTACCCGACGTACGCCATGGGTGCCGTCCTCGCGAATCTTCGCCCCGTGGCGGTGCCCACCGTGCAGGGACGTCTCGATCTCGCAGAGATCGATCCCAACGACATCGCGCGTGCCCTCGTGCTGTGGGCGAACTCGCCGAGCAACCCGACGGGTGCCCTCGACGACCTGGGCGCAATCGCCCAGTGGGGCAGAGCTCACGACGTGCTCATCGCAAGTGACGAGTGTTACGCGGAGTTCACCTGGGCGACGCCCGCGCATTCGATCCTCGAACATGGTTCGAGCGGTGTCCTTGCCGTGCACTCCATCTCCAAGCGCTCGAACCTCGCGGGCCTTCGCGCTGGCTTCTACGCGGGCGACGAAGAGATCGTCGCGTATTTGCGCAGCGTTCGCCAGCACGCGGGGCTCATGGTCCCCGGACCAGTCCAGGCGGCCGTCGCGCTCGCCTATGGCGACGACGAGCACGTGCACGTTCAACGCGCGCGGTACCTCGCTCGACTTCAGCTCTTGAGCGACGCATTGCGCGGACTCGAGATCTCAGCTCCGATGCCCGATGGCGGGTTCTATCTCTGGTGCTCGAGGCCCGGTCTCGACGGCTGGGGACTTGCGACGCTGCTTGCGGAACGATCGGGACTCATTGCGAGTCCGGGTGAGTTTTACGGCGAGTCGTCCGACGAGTTCGTTCGCATCGCGGTGGTGCAACCTGACGACCGTCTGGAGCTTGCCGCGGAACGCCTGAAGGTCTCCTAATCGCTCAAAGTACGATGAAGTGGTGAGTGATCTAGAAACGCGCATCGGCCACTGGTTCGACCATCTCTCCGAGATGACCCCGGAAAACCGGGAGGCTCGGCGCGACGTCGAACTGGTCATCACAAAGCTCGACGACGGGCAGCTACGCGTGGCCGAGATTGACGACCACGGTGACGTCGTCGTGCACGAGTGGGTGAAGCAGGCGATCTTGCTGCTCTTTCGACTGCGCGGTCTTGAGCCGTCCGAGGCGGGACCCTTCGAGTACCTCGACAAGCTCGAGCTGAAGGGCGACTACGAACTGCGAGGCGTGCGCGTGGTGCCCGGGGCAATCGCACGGCGCGGAAGTTACCTCAGTCCTGGCGTGATCTTGATGCCGAGCTTCGTCAACATCGGCGCATGGGTTGGTCCGGGCTCGATGGTCGACACTTGGGCGACGGTGGGCAGCTGCGCCCAGATCGGCGCGAACGTCCACCTCGCGGGAGGTGTGGGCATCGGCGGCGTCCTCGAGCCGCCGAACGCGGCACCGGTTGTCATCGAGGACGACGCCTTCATCGGGAGTCGTTGCATGATCGTCGAGGGCGCACGGGTCGGGCGCGGTGCCGTGGTCGGACCCGGGTCAATCCTCACCGCGTCGATACCGGTGATCGACGCCGAGACCGGGGAAGAAGTCTCGAGGGGGCGTGTGCCCGACTACTGCGTCGCGGTTTCTGCCAGTCGCCGTCGCGAGTACCCCGGTGGCGAGTACTTCTTGCCATGCGTGCTCATCATCAAACGCTTGAGCGAAGGCGAGCGCCACGACAAGGCGGCGCTCAACGACATCCTTCGCGACCACGGGATCTCATGAGCCGTCTCGACGAGACCCTCGACCTGGTACTCATCAGCTCAGTCAGCCGGCACGAGTCCAAGATCGCCAGCTTCGTAGAGTCGAAGCTTCGCACGTCTGAGCACCTCGACGTCGAGCGCGTCGGTGACAACGTCGTTGCGCGAACGACGGGTCACCGCGCGTCGCGAGTGATCGTCGCCGGTCACCTCGACACGGTCCCCGGCGATGAGGTGGCAGAAGAAGATGGCGACGTCGTGCGCGGCGTGGGCGCGTGCGACATGAAGGGGTCACTCGCGGTGATGCTCGCCCTGGCCGCTGACGACGCGCCGCGCTCGGTCGAAGTGACGTGGGTGTTTTACGCCCGCGAGGAGATTGCGCGCAGCGAGTCGGGTCTGAGCGAGCTCATCGAGCTTCGTCCTGATCTGGTCGGGGGAGACGTGGCGATTCTCGCCGAACCAACCGGCGGTCGCGTCGAGGCGGGTTGCCAGGGAACGCTGCGCGTGGAGATTGTTCTCGCGGGTGCTCGAGCCCACACGGCGCGGCCTTTCACTGGTCGCAATGCCATCCACCGTCTTGGTGAGCTGATCGCGCGGGTGGCGAGTTACGAGCCGCGAACCGTTGAGATCGAGGGTGTGCGATATACAGAACAGCTGCAGGCTGTCAACGTGGAAGGTGGTGTGGCGCCGAACGTCGTGCCACATCGCGCGTCGCTCGTGCTCAACCATCGCGTGGCGCCCGATCGAACCATTGGCGAAGCGGTCGCGTGGCTTAAGTCGTTCCTCGGTGACGTCCTTGAGGCTGACGATCGATTCACCGTGCGCGACTCGGCTCCCGGCGCGCCGCCGATGCTGACCAACGATCGGCTCAAGAAGTTGGTGGAACTCACGGGCGAGGCCGCCGAGGGAAAGATGGGCTGGACCGATGTGGCCACGTTCTACGAGCTCGGCGTGCCGGCGGCGAACTTTGGCGCCGGCGATCCGCTGCTCGCACACCGAAGCGACGAGTACGTCACGCTACAAGAGCTCGACGACTTCGAAGAAGCCCTGCGAGCCTGGCTGGCCTAACTCGAATCGATCTAGTAGTGACGAAGGACCGAGATCACGTGCCCGTAGATCACGACCTCGTGCGAGTCGAAGTCCATTGGCTCCAGGGAGGGATTTTCGGGCTTAAGGATGATCCGAGATCCCTGGCGGAAGAACCGCTTCACGGTCGCCTCGTCGCCGGGGATGCCCGCTACGACGATCTCACCGTCGCGTGCTGTCTGTTGACGCTCGACGATGAGGAAGTCGCCTGAGAGGATGCCAGCGTCGATCATCGAATCACCGCGCACCTGGAGGACGTAACTGTCGCCGCGTCCCGCGAACTGCTCGGGAATCGACATCAGCTCGTGAGCGCTCTCAGTGCCGAGCACGCCGGTTCCTGCGGCGACGTCACCGACGAAGGGGATGTGGCGAATGTGCTGCTCAGGAGCCGGGTTCGCCGCATCGAGTCGCACCGTCAGTGTGCGAGGCTGCTGGGGATTCTTCTCGATGTAGCCCGCGTTCTTCAAGACGGTGATGTGGTTGGCGACGGTTGCGGAGGAGGAGAGTCCCACGTGCTCGCCGATCTCACGGATCGTTGGCGGAAAGCTGCGCTCGCGCTGACAGGTAACGATGAACTCGAGGATCTGTCGACGCATCGGTGTCAGTACTTCAGCCATGGGTTCCTCCGGTCACGAACAGTTGTTCGTAGGCTACACCGAAGCCGGACTCGGATCAAACATCTGTTCGTCTCGACCTCTCGTCCTCCTTGGTCATTTCTTTATCCTCCAGTCATCACGTCACTGCCCGTTTTCCGTCTGTTCACGCTGATATCGTTCTTCCCTAGGCCAGATAGGTCGTTAATCTCTCAGCTGTTTCTTAGGTGTCTCTTATGCGGCACGTGAGGGGTTTGGCGAGGAGAAGTGAATGCGGTGCAATCAGAAGGGGAGGACGAAAGCAATGAAGCTTCGTTTGAATAAGACAGTGGCGGCTGTGGTCGCGAGTGGCTTGATGTTGGTCGGGGTACCGGTTGCCGGTCTCGCGTCGACGTCGGGTGCTGCGGCAAAGCCCACCTACGTCATTGGCTATGAGGGACCGCTTTCGGGCGGCAACCTCCAGTTGGGCTTGAACATGGTGTTCGCCGTGCAGTTGGCTATCAACAACGCCAATGCATCGGGGAAGCTCCCGTTCAAGTTGGCGCTGAAGCAGTTCGACGACCAAGGCTCGGGAACCATCTCACCGGCGCAAGCGCAAGCAGCGATTGCGAACAAGCAGCTGGTGGCGATCGTGGGACCGGCGTTCTCTGGTGCGACGGAAGCGGCAGAGCCCTACTACTCGGCGGCCCATGTGCCTACGGTGAGTCCTTCGGCAACTGCCGCGGCGCTGGCCAAGGGAACCAACAACAACTTCATGCGCGTGGTCGCGGGTGACGATGTGCAGGGTGCCGCGGACGCCAACTTCTTGGTCCAGACGCACAGCCTGAAGTCGCTCGAAGTGCTGAACGACGGCTCCTTCTACGGCGCAGGTCTCGCGGCGGTTGTCGCGAAGCAGGCGACGACGGACGGCGCTACCGTGTCGACGAACACGTACCCGGAGACGGGTTCATGTGGCGGCACGGCTTCGGCTTCGCAGTACACGGCGGACGCCACTCAGATCGCTCTCGCCGCTCCGGCGGGCGTGTTCTACGGCGGCTACTACTGCGACTTCGGATTGCTGCTCGGTGCGCTGGCGTCGGCTGGTTACAAGGGCACGGTCATGTCGGGTGACGGTTCGTGGTCAACCGCGTTGATCGCGGGCACGACGCCTCCATCGGCTGCCAATGGCGTGTACGTGAGTGAAGCGGGTGGCGGCAACGCCAACCTCACCGGGAAGCTTGCATCGGAGTACAAGAACCTCTCGCACTTCGACGCGAACGGCGCCACGTACGCTGCTCAGTCCTACGACGCCACGAACATGATCATCGCGGCGCTCCAAGGGATCATGCGGCCCAAGAACATCGCCACGCTTCGCAAGGACCTCGTGCTGCAGTTGCACAAGATCACCTTCCACGGCGTAACGGGCGTCATCAAGTTCCAGGCAAACGGGGACCTCACACGTTCCTCGGTCGTGGACTTTGGACAAGTATCAGGTACGGCCATCAACTCAATCGGTCACAGCTAAAACTGACATAATCGCATGAGGAAGGTGCCGGGGGAGATACGCCCCCGGCACCTTCCGCGGTATGCGCCAATCATGTGAGAGGAGCGCGGTGGGGGGCTTTGGCCACTATCTAACCGGTCACTTTGACTACTTCCGGCTGGCCTTTTGGTACCTCCTCGTTGGCGGCATCGCGAACGGCTTCATCTACGCCATGGTCGCGATCGGCTACACGCTCGTCTACGGTGTGCTGCGCCTCATCAACTTTGCCCACTCCGAGATCTTCATGACGGGCGGCTTCGCCGGTTACTTCGTACTGAAGGCACTCGTGGGAACGAGCGTGCCGAGTGGCTTTGCGAGCGTCGGCATCATCATCGTCGGCGTGCTCGCTGGCGGAACGTTCGGCGCACTCGCCGCCACCGCGCTCGAGCGCGTCGCGTATCGGCCGCTTCGAAAGCGCAACGCTCCGAAGCTCGCCTATCTCATCAGCGCCATCGGCGCGTCGTACTTTCTCTTCAACCTTGCGGGCAAAGAGTTCGGGCGCTACAACAACTCAATTCCTCAGCCCTACGTCAACACGATCGTCTTTCGCATCTTCAATGCGCCGGTACAGATGTACTACATCGTGATCTTGATCGCGGGCTCGATCATGCTGGTTCTGCTTGATCGACTCGTGCAGAAGACGAAGCTGGGTCGCAGCATTCGAGCGGTGGCCCAAGACGCCGAGACGGCGTCACTCATGGGGGTGAACATCGATCGAACGATCGCCCTCACGTTCATCCTCGGCGGCGCGCTCGGTGGCGCCGCCGGGTTCCTCTTCGGGCTCGGCAGCGGTGTCGCCTACACGATGGGCTTCGTTCCCGCGCTCAAGGCGTTCACGGCCGCAGTGCTCGGCGGGATCGGCAACCTTCGCGGCGCGGTGATTGGTGGGCTATTGCTGGGAATTGTGGAGTCGTTCTCGACCGCCTGGTTCTCTGCTGCCTACATCGACGTCACGGCCTTCGGCATTCTCGTGCTGGTCCTGATGATTCGACCCACGGGCATCCTCGGGGAGCGATTGGGGAGGTCTGCCTGATGAACAAGCTCTGGCGTCAGCCCGTCGTGCGTCGATTCGCCCGGTTCCTCATGGTCGCGGCAGTCATCGAAGTGATGACCGGCCCGCCGGGCAGCACGCAGACGCCACTTGCCGGCATCGACGGATCCTTCGCCAACCGGGAGTCGTTCTTCGGGCTCTTTCCCGCTCCTCGCTGGACGATCTTTCTCGTGCTCGTCGCCATCATCTTCGGGCTCTCGACGCTCTGGAAGGTCAACTCCAAAGCGATCAAATCGGGCTACGCGACGGTGATGGCCACACCCCGCGCGCTGACTCAGCGCAAGCAGGTGCGCTGGACATTGCTGGCGGCACTTCTCGTCCTCGCGATCTTCCTGCCGCACATCGAGACCAACCCGTACTGGCAGGCGCAGATGACCGAAGAGATCGGCGTCTTCGTGCTGCTCGCACTCGGGCTCAACGTGGTGGTCGGCTTCGCCGGTCTCCTCGACTTGGGCTTCGTGGCGTTCTACGCGATCGGCGCGTACACGACCGCGTGGGTGACCGGCGCCCTGCCGACGCCATTCCTGTTCCACCACCCGCTCAACCCCTTCGTCTCGATCCCCATCGCGATCCTCTTCGTGATGGTGGCGGGCGTGCTGCTCGGCATTCCGACCTTGCGGCTTCGTGGTGACTACCTCGCGATCGTCACCCTCGGTTTCGGTGAGATCGTGACCATCTTCGCCAACAACCTCTATGGCATCACCGGCGGCTCGTTCGGATCGGGTGGATCGACCGGCAAGGTCAGCATCCCGCACTTCTCGATTCACCTCGGACCGATTCACTACGTCTGGACGCTCTCGCCCGTGCCGTACTACTATCTCGCGCTCGTGTTCATCGTCGTGTTCATCGTCGTGTTCACGCTGCTCGAACACTCGCGTATCGGGCGCTCGTGGACCGCGATTCGCGAGGACGAGGTCGCCGCCGAATCGGTGGGCATCAACCCGTTGAAGTACAAGGTCATGGCCTTTGCCATCGGCGCCGCGAGTGCGGGATTCGCGGGCGTCGTCACGGCGGGCCAGTCCAACTTCGTGAACCCGGCCAACTTCACGCTGCAGGTCTCGATCAATGTCCTTGTCCTCGTGATCTTCGGCGGCATGGGCTCCATCGCGGGTGTCGTCTTCGGAGCCATCCTCATCCAGACCATCTCGGCCTACCTCATCCACTCGCAGCCCTTCGGCTATCAGTCCTCGGACCTCTATATGTACATCGGCGCGCTGCTCGTCGTGATGATGATCTTCCGCCCGGCCGGGCTCATACCGTCGCGCCGGCGGAAGAGAGAGATTGGCCTCTCCGAAGAGGGCGAGGGTCACATGGACGAAGTGCTGACTGGAGACAACACGTGAGCGACGACCTCATCTTCGACGTCGTGAATGTGAGCCTGCGCTTCGGTGGTGTCGTGTCGCTCAACGACGTGAGCTTGTATCAGAATCGCGGCGAAATTCTGGCAGTGATCGGACCGAACGGCGCAGGTAAGACCTCATTGTTCAACTCCCTCACGGGTGTCTATCGACCCCAAGACGGCAGCATCACCTTTGTCGGGCGCGACGCGAAGCCCATCTCGGTCATCGGCAAGAAGCCTTCTCGCCTTAGCAATGCGGGCATCGCTCGGACGTTCCAAGCGTCGAGGATGTTCAGCGCCCTCACCGCGTTCGAGAACGTGAAGATCGGCGCGGAGTCACACCATGGCATCGGCGTCGTGGGGGCGATGTTGCGTGGCCCTGCCACTCGGCGCGACGAGCGCGAGTCGGACCGGCGAACGATTGAGCTAATGGACTTCGTGGGACTTCGCAGCCGGGCCAACGTCATCTCCGCCTCGCTCTCCTATGGTGACCGCCGCCGCCTCGAGATCGCTCGTGGCCTGGCGACGAATCCTGAGGTGCTCTTGCTCGACGAACCGGCTGCCGGTACCAACCCGTCCGAGAAGCTGGCACTGGCCGAATTGATTCGAAAAGTGCGCGACGAGATGGGCGTTTCGATCTTGTTGATCGAGCACGACATGAAGCTCGTGATGTCCCTCGCCGAGCGTCTCTACGTGCTCAACTTCGGCAGCGTGATCGCCGAGGGTACACCCCAGGAGATTCGCGCGAACCCCGAGGTGATCGCCGCGTATCTCGGCACGTCGACCGACGAGATCGGAGAGGCATCGTGATGCTCGACGTTAAGGACGTCGTCGTGCGCTACGGCGTCATCGAGGCGCTGCACGGCGTGTCTTTTTACGTGGACGAAGGCGAGATCGTCACGTTGCTCGGCGCCAACGGCGCGGGCAAGACGACGACGCTGCGGATGCTCTCTGGTCTTCACGCGCCCTCCAGCGGCACGGTCATCTTCGAGGACCACAACGTCACGACGACCAAGGCCTACGAGTTCTCCGCGCTCGGCATCAGTCACGTGCCCGAAGGGCGGCGGATCTTTCCCCAGATGACGATCGAAGAGAACCTCGAGATGGGTGGCTTCAATCGCAAGGGCAGTCTGACCGACGACATCGATCGCATGTACGCCATCTTTCCGATCCTCAAGGAGCGTCGCAAGCAGCTCGGAGGAAACCTCTCGGGTGGCGAACAGCAGATGCTGGCGATCGGTCGAGCGCTCATGGCAGCTCCGCGGCTCTTGCTCTTGGACGAACCTTCGATGGGTCTCGCGCCGATGATCGTCGAGACCATCTTCCAGATCATCAGCGACATACGCGACGGCGGTACGACCGTCTTGCTGGTCGAGCAGAACGCCGCGCAGGCCCTGCGGCTGGCGGACCGGGGCTACGTGATGGAGAACGGTCGCATCGTCATCGCCGACACGGCAGAAAGCCTGTTGCAAGACGAGCGAGTGCGCGAGGTGTACCTCGGCGAGTCGCTCTAGGAGAGAGAGAGCCGATCGCTTCGCGCGCGACCTTTGGGATGTCACTTCCAAAGGAGGCGTGATGGCTGAAGAACTCGGTACGTGCTGGCAGGATTACGACGACGTGGTGCGGGCGGGCATGCGCCGCATCCTGCTCTACGGTCCTCCCGGCACGGGAAAGACCTTCGCCGCGCTGCATCACGGGGTGAACGGCACGCCGGCCGAGCGACTGGTCTGCACCGAAGACCTGACGTCGGGCGAGATCACGGGCACGTGGACGCCGACGGGCGAACATCGATTCGAGTGGCGCGAGGGTCCCGCGATCCGCGCCTGGAAGGCCGATGAGGGAAGAGGGGGGCGTCTCGTGCTCGACGAAGTCGACCGGGCATCGGGCGACGCACTCGCCACGCTGCTCGCCATTACTGATTCACCCGAGTCGGCGCGGTGGCGAAACCCCGACACCCTCGAATGGGTGCGACCAGGGCGCGAGTTCTCGGTCGTCATGACCTCCAACGTGGAGGACCTCGAAGAGATTCCCGAGCCGCTGCGCGACCGGTTTCCGGTGAGCATCCGCGTCGACCGGCCTCACCTCCACGCAGTCGCCCAGCTGAGTCACGATCTGCGCGCACCCGCGCTGGCTGGATCGCTCGGCCCTCGCGATCGTCGCATCTCGATTCGTAGCTTCTACGCATTTGATGAGCTGCGCACGCATCACGGACCTGAGCGAGCGGCGACGCTCGTCTTTGGCTACGACGTTGCCCAGAGCGTGCTTGACGCTCTGGCCGTCGGCGCGGTGTCGTGACCTCATCACGGATCTTTCCTGAACTTCTCGGTCGCGACGACGACGGGTCGTCGAGGCCGTGGACGGTCAAGGAGGGCTCCACGATGCGCGGGTCGGCGAGCTGCAATCTGAGCGATCGGATACTGGAGGTGCCCTTCGGCCCCGGTGAGCAGGCGCGCGTCGTGCGAGCGCACGAACTCATGCACGCGCGAGTGAGCCCCTACGCATACCACCTGCGTCGCGCGCTCGATGAAGTCGCGTCGCGCGCGCTCGAGTGCGCAGAAGAGCTGCGCGTGAACACGCTGCTCGATCGACTCGGCTTCGACCTTTCGGTGCTGTGCGATGGGACCGAGAAGATCGGGGCGAAACGCCTCGCAAGTGAAGGGTCGTGGGCTGAGGCCGTCTGCTTCATGCTCGCCGTGCTCGGTACTGGGGCGGAACGAGAGTTCTTTGCTGGCATTCGTCAAGGGAACAGGTCCTGGGCGACGCCGCTTCGCGCAGTGAGAAAGCAGGCGCTCGCGATCCTCGACCAGAGCACGGCATCGATCGCATCGACCGCGATCAACGACGACGACTTGCCGAGCGGCTATGCCTCGTCGACGCTTCCCATTGCGCGAATGGTCACGAACGTGCTGGCGGCACGAGTGCCGGTGACCGCTCAGGAACTGCGGTCGTTTCGTCGTTCCCTGGAAGTAGGAGGGCGCAGGTCACCAACGGGAGTCTTCGCGCCGCTCGTCTTCGATGACTCTCTCGCGCGCCTTTCAAGGACCGGAACGGGAGCACGTCGCAGGCCGCGGCCCTCAACCAGCGGCACGGTGATGCGCTATCCCAGCCGTCTGCTCACTGACCACCATCGACGAGCCTTCAGCCGACGTGCCGCGTCTCGCGGCGGCATCGTTGTGGTGGACCAGTCCGGCTCGATGGATGTTGATGCTGAGAGCCTTCACGCGCTCGTGCGAGCAGCGCCGCACGCGCTGGTCGTTGGCTACAGCCATCGTCCCGGGGATCGGGGATCGACGCCAAACTGCTGGGTGCTCTGTGACCGTGGGAACGTGGCGTCGTCGTATCCATCCGGCAACGTCGGCAACGGCGTCGACGGAGCTGTCTTGTGCTGGGCGCTGGGCCAGCGGCGCGCGAATGAACCGGTCGTCTGGATCACGGACGGTCAAGTCACCGACTCGCACGACCATCCCGACGAAGCCCTCGCGGCGGCGTGCGCGAGTCTCGTTCGCCGGCACCGAGTTCGACTCGCTCGCGATCTCGCGGAGGCAACGAGGACGCTTCGGACCAATCGGCCGCTCGCGCACTCGCGCTACGCCGAATTCGGCCGAGTGGGGCGGAAACTCCTGGAAAACAGGGGTTTCTAGCGTCGCCGTGACAGCAGTAACTTAGCCTTGCATCGAACACCTGTTCGTCTTAAGATAGCGAACAGGTGTTCGTAGAGCAAGGGAGAATGATATGGCTGCAGTTGAACTGTTGGAGACCCTGGAGTTCCCGACCGGACCTTACCTGCGGCTTGTCGCCTACGAAGAACATCGACCCCTCCGCCACGGCGTGCCGCTCAGCCAACGCCGCCACGCTCGAGACGTCGCGCGTCGCCGCCGGCATCGTGCGCTCGCTGCACTCGTCGTGGGCGCTGCTTTGATGGTGCTCGCGATGCCCGGTCACTTCCTTGGGGCCACCGGCGGCACTGGGCTTGCCAACGACTTGGGCGGCTCGTCGGTCCTGGCATCGGGGATGGAGTACGTGGTGCAACCTGGCGACACCGTGGCCTCGATCGCACGTTCGATGAATCCGACGGACCCCTCCGAAGCGCGCGCGCTGCTCGTTCGCGAGCTCGGTTCCACCGTGGTCGTGCCCGGCGAGCACGTCCTAATCCCCTGAAAAATCAGGGTTTTAGGTGTATCGTGAAGTGGTGCGATGCCCCTTTTGCTCGGCCGATGACGACCGAGTGGTCGATTCACGCCTCGCCGAGGATGGGATTGCCATCCGCCGCCGCCGCGAGTGTGCGAACTGCAACCAGCGCTACACGACCTTTGAACGGATCGAAGAGATCGGTCTCTACGTGGTCAAGCGCTCGGGCGAACGCGAACCCTTCAGTCGAGAGAAGATCTTGCGCGGTCTACGCTCGGCAGCGAAGAACCGGCCGGTTGACGATGAGGTCCTCGAAGGGATTGCCGTGGCCGTTGAGGAGTCGATGCGACTGCTCAATCGCGACGTCACGAGCGAGGAGATCGGGATGGCAGCGCTCGAAGCGCTTCGCGATGTCGACGACGTCACCTACGTGCGCTTTGCGTCGGTCTACAAGGGATTCGAAGGCACCGAGGACTTCGCCCGTGAGATCGGCATGCTGGTAAAGACGACCGCACCTAAGCATCGGGGCTAGGCGTGCGCCCCCTCCGGCTTCAACCACGATCTGCACTGGCGGTCTACGCGCACCCCGATGACGCGGACGTCGCCGCCGGCGGCCTCATGGCGCAGTGGGCGAGCGAGGGTGTCGAAGTGCACCTCGTCGTGATCTGTGACGGGGCCAAGGGCTCGCACTCGCCACACCTCGAGTCGTCGGTCGTGCGCGAGACGCGCCGCGAGGAGCTCGAAAGTGCCGCCGACGTCCTCGGCGCCGCGAGCGTGACGTCGCTCGACTGGCCCGATGGCGCTGTCGACAACACGATCGAGCTGCGTGAGCAGCTCGTCGGTCTCATTCGTGCGCTCAAGCCCGACGTCGTGCTCGGGCCCGACCCGACGGCGACATTCTTTGGCGAGGTCTACGTCAATCACCGCGATCACCGAGAGACTGGGTGGGCCCTGCTCGACGCGGTCGCTCCGGCGGCCGCCATGCCTTTGTACTTCCCTGAACAGGGTCCGCCACACCACGTGAGCGTGATGCTCTTGAGCGGCACCCTCGAGCCCGACGTCGTCGCCGACGTGTCGCGCACGATCGACACGAAAGTGAAGGCAGTTCTTGCCCACGCCTCGCAGCTCGGGGGCGACGCGAGCGCCATTCGCGACGTCGTCCTCGAGCGTGCCGAACAGGCCGGTCGACCCGTCGGCGTCGCCTACGGCGAGGCCTTTCGCTCCATTGAACTCGCCCTCTAGCAACCCGACGGTCGACGAGGCCCCGATCCTGCACGTCGATCTCGACGCGTTCTTCGCGTCGGTCGAGGTGCTCGACGATCCGACGCTTCGGGGCAAGCCTGTCGCCGTGGGCGGGGCGGGGGAGCGGGGTGTCATCGCGAGCGCGAGCTACGAAGCCCGTCGCTTCGGCGTGCACAGTGCGATGCCGAGTGTCGTCGCGCGCCGAGCGTGCCCCGATCTCATCATCCTGCCGGGGCGCTTTGACCGCTACGAGGTCTACTCGCGTCAGTTTCACGACATCATCCTTGATCTCACGCCCGACGTCGAACCGCTCGGACTCGATGAGGCGTTCGCCGATCTACGCAGCCTTCGGCGTCTTCACGTTCGTCCGCTGGAAGCAGCAGCCACCCTACGGCGGCGCATCAACGACGAGCTGTTGCTTCGCTGCGGCGTCGGACTTGGTCGCAACAAGCTCTTTGCGAAGCTGGCGTCGAAAGAGTCGAAGCCGCGCATCGTCCAGCGTGGGCTGGTCGAGGGTCCTGGCGTCTTCTGGGTGAGTCCCGAGAAGGAAGCGGAGTGGCTCGCAGTGCTTCCCGTTCGATCGCTGTGGGGCGTGGGACCGGCAACCGCGTCGAAGCTCGCCCAGCTTGGCCTCACGCACGTGCGCGATCTCGCACGCCTCGACGAGGCGACGCTCGCCCAGCACGTGGGACCAGCCATGGCTGCGGCGCTGTCGGCGTACGCGATCGGCGAGGACTACCGGGAGGTGGAGACCAATCGACCGATGAAGTCGCTCGGCCACGATCAGACCTTTGCCCGCTCGCTCATTGGGCTGACGGAGGTAGAAGGGGCCCTGAAGGTGCACGCGGGCGTCGTCGCCCGTGCCCTACGCGGACGCGACAGTGTGGCGCGCACGATCACGGTCATTGTGCGCTTTGACGACCTGTCCAGCGTCTCGAGATCGCAGACGCTGCCCTTCGGCATCGATGACGAGTACGCGATCGAGGCGGTCGCTGACGCACTCGTCGGTTCCGTCGATCTTTCGAGCGCCGTGCGTCTGCTCGCGCTGCACGCGTCCGGGCTCATGGAACGCGGTCGCAATCAGGTACAGCTCGCCTTCGGACTCGAGACGGAGTCGAGCGACGCGAAGGAGCTCGCGACAGCGCGCTCGCGCGAACGTCAAGCCGAAAATGGGGCGTTGCGCGACGCGATCGACGAGGTGCGCCGGCGCTTTGGAAGAACGTCGGTCGGTACGGCGAGCGAGCTCAACGAGCACGGACTCGACCCGGCGGTGCAGCGCGGCCGCCACGCCTTCGGACCGGAGTCGAAGCCTTAGGCGTGCACCGTGACGAGTGTGCCGATCGGGGTGTAGGGAAAGACCGTCTGTGCTGACGCGAAGGGCATCTCCACGCAGCCGAGGCTCTGAGGGAAGCCGTAGGAGGCGCGGATGAAGCCGTGCAGCGCGTCGCCGCCGTTGAAGTAGGAGACCCACGGAATATCGGGGTCGCTGTAGTGCGTGCCGTCCGGGTTGGTGCCCGACATCGTCGTCGACAGGAAGCGCAAGTACACCGGATACGTGCCGAGCTCGGTGGGCACCGGCTCGATGCCGGTGTTGACGAGCGTCGTGAACTTGACGACGCCCGCCACATACAGCGTTAGCGTCTCGGGCAAAGTCTCAGAGACGCTCACGTAGTTGTAGGTCGCGGGATCGACGTCGTTGCTGTTGACCGCGCTCACGAGATCGCTCCACGTCGTCGGGTCGGCTTCGCCGGTGACCGGAAGGTTGTGTTGACTCTGGAACGTCCTGAGCGCGCCGTTCAAGATGATGTTGTTGGTGCCGACGCTCCAGAGCGACGTGAGGGTGGACGGCAGGTTCGGGTAGGTCCACGAAAAGGTGCCGTTCACCTCTTGTGACGGCTCGCTCTGCGTCGTGCCGGGTGTGAAGGTGAGAGGAAGGTAGTGGAGCTCGGCGAGGAGCTGCGCCTCCCAGGTGAAGTTCGTCGTCACACTGAGGACACTGGTCGTAAACGCGGTGAAGGAGCAGACCTTCTTGCAGCTCACGCCGGTTGGCGTGTCAAGCTGGTACGAGGTGAGCGGACGCAGGGGGCTCAACGCTATGGCCTGGACGTCGTAGGGGCTGATCTGTTGCCACTCGGTAGCAAGCGCGGGCTTCGTGACGAGCGGGGGGAGCGACTTCGCCTTGGTCGGTACGTTGAAATGCAGGCGCAGCAAGGGGAGATTCGCCGAGAGCGACGTCGTCAGCGTAGCTGAGACCCGGTAGGTGACCGCACCCGACGCGTTCATGGAGGGCACCAACGTCGCGCTCACGAGCACCACGAACAGCGCGCTAAGCAAGCGAACGCGTTGAATCACCTCACCAGGTTACTGACCGCATCGCCGCGCTGACCTTACAATTGTGTGTAAAAAGAGGTGGACAGATGGCAATCGTCAAAACAATGGGTGTGGTGGTCGCCGTCTTGGTGGTCCTCTGGTTGATCTTCGCGGTGGTCGGCCTCTTAACTGCAATTCTAAAATCGGTGTTGGTTGTGCTCATCGTGATCGCGATCATCTTCGGCGCGTACCACTTTTTCAAGAAGCACTAGACCGCTTCGGGCAGCCCAGTAGGATTGAACCTTCTGGCGGCGTGGCCGAGTGGTTAGGCAGGGGCCTGCAAAGCCCCGTACTCCGGTTCGAATCCGGACGCCGCCTCGAGATGAGCATTCCCAAGTCGATAGAGCGGGTCGTCGCGCCGTCCGCGGTGTCCGGTCTGTTCGTTCTGGACTCTTCGCCGCACTGCGTCGAGGGTGCGATTGGCCAACGAGATCACGTGAAAGGGATCGACGACTTGGGCGGCCTTGGGCAAGATCACCGTGTAGACCGCGGCGTAGACGTTGGACATGTCGAGGGCGCCGTAGGTGACGCGGGACGTCCAGGCTTCGCTCTGGTGGTCCAAAAAGCCCGCCACGTCAACGAAGTTGCGCGTGGGCAGGATGTCGATGATCTGGTGGTGCTCGACGTCGGTGACGGTGGTGGCGTAGCTGGTGTGGTGTCCGCCCAACTTCACGAAGCTCGTCTCGTCCAGGCCAATGGCGCTGGTGCGATTGAGTCGCTTCTTGTCGGCCTCGAGCAGTGCCTCGCCGTAGGTGGTGACGGCGTCGTTCACGGTATGCCAGTCACAGTTGAGCTCTTTGGCGACCTCTAAAACCGTGCGACCCGTGCCCACTTGGACGGTCACCCAGTTGTATGCAGCGTCCGTTCGTGGGTCCGCTCCTTGTCGAGAAACGGTCGCGGGTGTCGCGCTGATGTTCAGGTGCGGGCTGCGAGAACCGCGACGCCCTCACCGGTGAGGTCCCCGTAGGCACCCATTCTCCCCGTCATCGCCAGTACCAGCGACTGCATCGGCCCCGCTACCTCCGGTCCGACACCGTGTGACCAGTCGGCGTCGGTGGCGCGCAGGCGCAGGCCGTGATTCTCCGCTTACTTCCGATCAGCAGGTTCGACTCCTTCCAGCCGTCGGCGACGGCGATCAGGGCAGCCCCGGGCGAGCGGTGCACGAGTCCAAGTGGTCGGCGAACGTCATCGCCGTGAACGATGACCTCTCCGAGCATCGCCATCACCGGGGCCGGCGGGTGATTGGTAGTGGTGATGCGCGCGCGGAGTCGGCGAATCATCTCCGCGGGTCCCACCTTGGCGATGCGTCGCGCGTCGCGCTCAGCAAAGACGTTGAATTTGAAACCCGCCGTGGCCATCTCCTTAAAGAAATTGAGCGGGGTCTGCTCCGCCGCCGCGACGACGTGCCCGACGGTCTCAGCGACCGACCAACCTTCGCACCACGAGGGGACGTGCCACTGCTCTGGCGCGAGGGTCTCCAGCATGTCGGCGAGGTCGCCGCGTTCGGTATGGATGTGCGTCCAGATCTCCTGTGACTTCATGCGAAGCCCTTCTCCTAGTTCGACGGGGATTCGTCGTGGCTCGGGCCATCGGGTCCGGGATCGCCTCCGGCGATCACGGTCTCGAGTCGGCCCAGGTAGTAGCTCCATCCGCCGAGATGGTCAGTGATCGCGTCGTCGGGGAGGCCGCGGTGCACCAGACGCACGAGGGTGGACTCGCCTTGGGGGACGAGCGTGATCTCCACCTCGGATGAGCCTGCCGGGATCGGGTGATCGGGAAGATCCCACCCAAACGTGAAGACGACCTTTTCGTTGGGAATGACTTCGAGGTACGTGCCGGCGCTCGGATTGACGCCGCCGCAGAGGACTCGAAACTCACCCCCGGGTCTCGGGTCGATTGACACTTCCGTCCCCATCCACTGGACGAACTTCTCCGGATCCACCAAGTACGGAAAGATCGTCGTCGGTGAGGCCTTGATGGTCAGTTCCTTCTCGGCGTCCATGTTTATTCCTGGTCCTCTCTCTGTTCGTTCGCTTCAGCAAGGTCGCGGAGCCTCTCGAGTCTGTTCGTCCAGAACGAATCGAGGAACTCTGCCAGCTTCGCCACTTCGGCTCGATTGGTCGAGTAGAGGCGGCGCGTGCCCTCTCGACGCTCGCACACGAGGGCGGCGCGACGAAGAACGGTGAGGTGCTGGGAGATCGCCGGTCGCGTGACGTCAGGAAAGTGCGAGGCGATGTCGGTCGCCGAGAGCTCGTCGGACCAGACCAAACGGATGATCTCGAACCGTTTGGGCTCCGCGAGAGTTTTCAGTGCGGTTTCCACGCCGCTATGTTAGCATCGCCTTTCGTTAGTGAGTGCTAACTTAAGATGGAGGTGTGCGATGGCGAAGTTTGCCGTGTTGTACAAGGGCGGAGCGATGGCAGAAACGCCCGAGGCTCAAGAGGCCGTGATACAGCAGTGGATGCAGTGGTTCGGCACGTTGGGCCCCGCGGTCACGGACTTCGGGAATCCCTTCGGAGCGTCCTCGGCGGTGCATCCCGATGGATCCGCGGGAGATGCGACGGCGGGCGTGACCGGCTATTCAATTGTCGAAGCGGATGGCATCGACCGCGCGAGAGAGATGGTGAAGGGTTGTCCAGTGCTCGCGGGCGGCGGGTCGATCGAGATCTACGAAGCCATGCCAATGTGAAGAAGCGCTGCGTCGTGGCGACGGAGCTACAGCGGGTCCATCGGCACGTGGAGCTCTCATGAACTGACTAGGATCAGGTCCTCAACCACGAGCGCGCTGACCACGACCGCTCCGTTCTAGGAGGGAAGATGCGTGCAGCAAGAGCTGGGAAAGAGATACGACCAGTCGTCGTCGCAGCGCTGATGACCGCAGCGGTGGTGATGCCACTCGTCGGCACGTCCGTGGCGGGCGCAGAGAGCAGCCATTCGAACGCATCGGACGTGAGAGTCCTTGCGCGCGCGACGCTCCACTGCGGCGCGGTGACCTTCATCTTCTCTCCCACGAACCCCGTGACGTACTTTCAAATCAACGCCGTCGGCGTGAGCTGTGCGGTGGCGAAGAACGTGCTCGTGAAGGCTGGCAAGTACCACGGAGTCCCGCCCGCCGGGTGGACGTACGTGGGCAGTGGGACCCAGGGCGCAGCGAACTGCTTCATCAGCTGGAAGCACGGTTCGGCGCGCGTCGTCGCGTACCGCGTGAACGGTGGCGCCGGCTGTTGATCAACGCGTGAGAATGGCCGTTGCTCGCGTGGAGTTCAGTGACCGAGTTGCCATGAATATGTAGTCCGTCGCTTTCCTGGACTGACCGCCATCTCCAATGCCCCACTCAGGCCGTCGGTCTTCTCACGTAATGCGGCGCGGAGCGGCCGAGTCCAGCAGCTCTCGCAGCACCTCGGTATAGCTGTCTAGTGCGGCGCGGCCGACGTGTGTGATCGCGATCGAGGTGCGTGGGGGGCCTACATCAGTGCTCTTGCTCGTCGTTATGTAGCCCGCGTCTTCAAGCTTGCGAAGATGCGTGATCAGATTGCCCGGCGTCAGCTCGATGAGGTCCTGTAGTCGGGTGAACGAGAGACCGTCTCCCTCCTGCAGTGTGGCGAGCGTCACCAAGATGCGCAACCGCGCGGGCACATGGATGGTCGGATTCAGCTCGTCGTCGCTCACGAGCGGCGCTGTTGGGTCGAGACGTAGGCGAGTACGAGAAATCCAACGCCGCCAGCCAACGCGTAGATCGCGAGGCACGTCATCGGGCCAGACCAGGTGGCGGCTGCTCCCACTGCGAGCAGCCAGAACCCGAGAGCAAAGCTCGACCAATCCAGTCGCACGGCCGCGGTCGACATGAACACTAAGCCCATGCACAACATCGGGGTGGCAGCGACCAGGACGCCAGTGATGGTTCGACTGGCACCCGCGCTGTTCAGCGCCGCCGCCTCGACCCACAGAGCCGTTGATCCAGCGGCGAGCGACATCGAGAAGATGCTCCACTGACGAACGACACCACCGCTGACGCCGCTCAGTGCTCGACCAACGAGCCCGAGTCTGATCGCCGCGCCGGCGATCACGATGACGATCAGCACACCGCCGAGACCGTTCTTGGTGAACTCGTGATACGGGTGCTCGTCACGAGCTGCCCACCAGAGCACGCCGTATGCGAAGAATATGGTGAGCCCCCACGCGAGGTAGAGCGCAGGGCTCCTCACCTCTAGCGCATTCGTGGCCCGCTGACGAGTGTGCTGGATGACCGCCATGGCATCGTGCGCGTTCATGCTGGTGTCCGGGTTGCCTTCAGTTTCTGGAATCATCTCGGCTCCTTCGCTACTTTGCGCCACAAAGTAACACACTTTGTGGCGCAAAGTCAACGAACGGTCGGCTCTTGCTTCCACAGATATTGCTTGCGCGGGAGCGCATAATGTGATATCACTTAGATATCGAATTAAATGTGTCCACTCTCAAGGAGAGATCATGAGCCAATCAGAGCAGCCGTACCAACAACCAGAGGCCATTCCCGTTGGTCCGTCGGGTTCGCGGGTCCAGATTCACGAGCAAGAGGCATGGACCATCAATGGGTGGTGGGGCGTCCTGGTGATCCTCATCTGCATTGGCGCGTGCGTCGGGATCGAGTTCACCTCGTTGAAGGGCCTCATTTCCCTGCCGATCGTGGTGGCGGTCGTCGTCATCGGCTCGCTCGTCATCGTCCAGCCCGGACAGACCCGGGTCGTTCAGTTCTTTGGCAGCTACGTCGGCACCGTGCACAAGACGGGGCTGTCGTGGATTCGCCCGCTCACCAAGCACCGCGACGTGAGCATCCGAGTGAGGAACTTCGAAACGAATCACCTGAAGGTGAACGACGCGGACGGCAATCCCGTCGAGATCGCAGCGATCGTCGTCTGGCAGGTCACCGACACGGCGCGGGCGCTCTTTGCGGTCGACAACTATCACGACTTCATCCGTGTGCAGGCAGAATCAGCGCTGCGCCACGTGGCGACGACGCATCCCTATGACAATCCGACCGAGAGCGGCATCACCCTTCGCGGATCGACCGACGTCGTGGCCGGCGAGCTCGCGGCGGAAGTGGCGCAACGTGTCGCGATCGCTGGACTGGAGATCATCGAAGTGCGCATCAGCCACCTCGCCTACGCCCCCGAGATCGCCCAAGCGATGCTGCGGCGTCAGCAGGCGAGCGCGGTGGTTGCTGCACGTTCACTCATCGTTGATGGCGCCGTCGGGATGGTCGAGCTCGCACTCGATCGCTTGGAAGAGCGCAACATCGTTGACCTCGACGAAGAGCGCAAGGCGGCGATGGTGAGCAACCTCATGGTGGTCTTGTGCAGTGACCAGCCGGCATCACCCATCGTCAACGCCGGGTCGCTGTACTCCTAAGTCGTGAGCGAACGCAAGCCGACACTTCTGCGAATCGATCCGGCGGTCCACGACGCGTTAACGCGGTGGGCCGCCGACGATTTCCGAAGTCTCAACGCTCAAATAGAGATCTTGCTTCGCAGGGCGCTCATCGACGCCGGGCGAATGCCGAAGAAGGCGGCCCCTCTCCCGAAGCGGGGTCGGCCACCAGTGACATGAGGTTGTGAAGAATGCGGCGGCATATCCGCTGAGACGGGGGAGTGAGATGGGATCGACATCAACAGGAGGCATCCGAAAGGGACTGACGGCACTCGTCGCGGGAAGCCTGTTACTCGCCACCGGCGCGATAGTGGCGAGCGCCGTCGGCGCCGCACCAACCACGACTGCCACGTGGCCGTATTCCAATGGCAACTTGGCCAACACGCGCGTCGCCACGGGTTCGACGATCACGCTGGCGAACGTGTCCGCACTGAAAGAGGCGTGGACGTTCACGCTGAAGGGAAACGCGGCAAAGGACGTTGGAGGATTCGGGACGCTCGCGGCCAACCCCATCGTGGTCAACGGTGTCGTGTACCTTCAAGACCTCCACTGCAACGTCTACGCACTATCGCTCGCGACGGGCAAGCTCATCTGGGAGTACGAGGTCAACCGCAAAGAGGTGAGTGGTCCAGGGCCGAATGGAGTCGCCGTCGTGGATGGAGTGGTGTACGGCCTGACTCCGAGGACGGCCTTCGCGCTCAACGCGGCGACAGGCAGCAGAATCTGGTCGAACGATCACCTCTTGAAGAAAGAGAAGGGGATAGGCGAAGGGACCTTCGGCATCCAGCCACAAGTCGCTGATGGTCGCGTCTATCTGGCGAGCCAATATGGCGAGGTGCCGGGAGGCGGACGGTTGTTCGCGCTGAACGCCGCGACGGGTGCAGAGCTGTGGTCGTTTAAGACCGTCCCTGACAAGGAGAAGGGCGTCGAAAAGCTCGGCCTCGGAGCGGGAGGTGCGTGGGAGACCCCGCTCGTCGGCACCGACGGTTCGGTGACGTTTGGCACTGGCAACCCGTATCAGTACGTGTCGTCGGCGTACTCGGAACCGGGCAAACTGCTCTACAGCGACAGTGACGTCAATCTTGACGCGGCGAGCGGAAAGCTCCGCTGGTACTACCAGGGAGTCCCCAACGACTTCAAGGACTACGACATGCAGGCCTCGCCGATCTCGGCCAGCGCCAATGGCGTCCCGGTCGTCATTGGCGGCGGAAAGATGGGCATCGTCTATGAGATGAACGCGGCGACGGGAAAACTGATCTGGAAGACGCCGGTGGGCATCCACAACGGTCACGACAACGACTCTCTCAAAGCGTTAGAGGGCACATCTACGTTGAAGCTTCCGCTCGTCTTTAGCCCCGGGGGGCTTGGCGGCATACTGACCAACATGGCGGTCGATGGCAACACCGTGTACGTCGCCACGTGCAACCTCCCGTTCATCATCACCGCGGGCAAGGAAGTCGATGGCTTACCCGACGTCAAGAGCCTCAGTGACTACGACAAGGTGGTCTCTGGCGACGTGGAGGCGCTGAACCTCGTCAGCGGAAAAGTCGAATGGGACACGAAGGTGAACGAATCTTCCACTCGGCGCAACGACCGTGTCCAACGACCTGGTGTTTACGACCCTCTTCAATGGCGAACTCCTCGCCTTGAATCGCTCGACCGGTGCGATCGTCTTCAAGCAGAAGCTGCCGAACAACACCAACGCGCCGATCGCCGTCGCCGGCAACACCGTCATCATTCCTGCCGGTGCCCCAAAAGGTAAGGGAGATATTGGGGTTTCAAAGGTCGTCGCGTACGCAATTCCCTCAACGAATCCGTGATCGTTGACGCAATGAACTCTCAATAGTGCCGCGGTAGGCTCGTGCGAGAAAGTCGTCGGGGCGGTGAGTATGACGAATGAAGACGCAAGAGGCCAGGTGTCGTACGTCGAGTGCGAGGCCTGTAGCGAAGAGAACAAGTTGGGTTCTCGACGGTGTGCACGCTGCGGAGCTGGTCTTCCCAAGGTTGAAGGGGCGAAGATCGACCCCGAACTACGCGACTTCAACGTGGCCCAAGCAAAGCTCGCGGAGCAGATTCAACGAGAGCGACGTAGAACGGTCTTCATCGACATCTTGACGGCTGGGGGATCGCTGCTGGGCGAGCGCTAGCGCGTCATCTTCCGGGTGCGACGAACTCTCTCCTCCAAGGCGGCGGTGCGACGATCCCACGCGGCGGCGTGGTCAATGAGCCACTTGGACGCGCGTTCGGTGCCCTCCGCTGCCGCGTAGTAGCGAACCTCACGTCCGTCGCGCGTGGGTTCGGCGAGTCCCGAACGCTCGAGCACCTGGAGGTGCTTCACGATGGCTTGACGTGAGACGTTCGCGGACTCGGACAGCTCCGTGGCGGTGCGTCCGTTCGCACTCGCGAGCAGCTGCTCATAGATGTTGCGTCGTGTGTCGTCGGCGAGGGCAGCGAAGACCTCGGAGATGGCGTCTTTCATCGAAGGGCGAGCGTCGCCTTCATGGTTGCCTGCAGCGGCGACTCGATGATCTCGATTCTCGTGCCCTCAGCTGTCGGGGACAGCTCGATCTCGACTCGAGTTGGCTCGTCGATGAAGCTCGCCCAGCGATAGACGAAGCGCTCGTCTTCGACGACCTCTTCGATGTACAGGTACTTCGTGTCGTCGCCGTCTCGCACCCAGCCCTCGCCACCTTCTTCAGCGCTGAGATCACCCTCGTCACCGAGCCAGGTCGGATCAAGGATGCACTTCCACGCTTCTTCGACGGGGCAAGGAAGCTCTACGACGTGATGCAGTATGTCTCTCATGCAACCAAACTATTGCACGAAGGAGCGTCAGTCGTGTATCATGCAACGATATGGTTGCACATCAAGTCACGGAAGGGTTCCGCTCACCCGGACGTGCCGATTCGCCCCTTCATCTCGGCGAGAGCCTTCGCCATTCGCTGGTCCCTATGGTCCTCGAAGAGTCATCCAGAGGAGAGCGAGCCTTCGACATCTACTCCATGCTCCTTCGCCAACGCATTGTCTTCCTGGGCCAAGAGGTGGATGACCAGGTCGCGAACCTGATCATCTCCCAGATGCTCTATCTCGAGGGGCTCGATCCCGAGAGCGACATCTACCTCTACATCAACTCACCGGGCGGCATGGCCTATGGCGGCATGGCGATCTACGACGTCATCCAGCACGTGCGCCCTGACGTGTCGACGATCTGTGTGGGCATGGGGATGTCCGCCGCCGCGATGGTGCTGTGTGGGGGAGCGACGGGCAAGCGCTTCGCGCTCCCGAGCGCACGCATCATGATCCACCAGGGCAGCGCCGGCACGCGCGGCGCACCGAGCGACATGGAGATTCAGCTGCGCGAAGTGATGTCACTCACGCGACGAATGGCCGAGATCATCGCCCACCACAGCAAGAAGCCGCTCGAGGACGTCCTGCGCGACATCGAGCGCGACAAGTTCATGACGCCCGAGGAGGCCGTCGAGTACGGGATCATCGACGGCATCATCCCGCCGCGCCGCGGTCTCGCCACGACGCCGCGCGACGGCCAACTGTCGGCGTCGCCGTCGGGCGAGATTGGCGAGTAGGTCTTCACTCCGTTCGCTAGGACCGGCAGCGTTCCAGCGAACGGAATTGATGCTGACCGTACGATGCCGCGGATCGAGGGTCGAGGACGGTCTCGGTCAGTCCTCTGCAACGATGTGTCCGTCGCGGGATTAGCGTTGGGTGTCCGAATTGAGGAGTTCGAATGCCGATAACGATGGGTCTTGACACCTTCGGTGACGTCACTGAGGACGCCGAAGGGAACCTTCTGTCCAAGGCGCAGGTCATTCGCAACGTCATCGCCGAAGCGGTCGTCGCCGACCAGCACGGCGTCGACGTCTTTGGCATTGGCGAGCACCACCGCGACGACTTTGCTATCTCATCGCCCGAAATGGTGCTCGCCACCATCGCGGGCCAGACAAGCCGACTGCGCCTTGGCTCCGCCGTGACGGTGCTGAGCTCAGACGATCCGGTGCGGGTCTTCGAACGATTCTCGACGCTCAACGCCGAGTCGAACGGACGCGCAGAAGTGATCCTCGGACGCGGTTCATTCACCGAATCCTTTCCGCTCTTCGGCTACGACCTCAGCCAGTACGAGGTGCTTTTCGAAGAGAAGCTCGCACTGTTCGCCGAGCTCTTGAAGGGCGGCGCGGTGTCCTGGCGCGGTACGACGCGATCGGGCCTGTCCGACCAGCGCGTCTATCCCGAGCTCGACCTGCCGCTCGCCACGTGGGTAGGGGTCGGGGGAAGCCCGGAGTCGGTCGCTCGCGCAGCGCGCTATGAGTTGCCGCTCACGCTGGCGATCATTGGCGGCAATCCGCTGCGCTTCAAGCCCCTCGTTGACTTCTTTCGACAGTCGCTCGCCGCTGCCGGCGCGCCGCAATTGCCGGTCGCCATCCACTCGCCGGGCTTTGTGGCCGAAAGCGACGAAGAGGCGATGGAGGAGTTCTGGCCTCACATGAAAGAGACCCGCGACCGCATCGGGGCCGAGCGAGGCTGGGGTCCGATGACTCGTGAGAGCTTCGACCGTGAAGCGAGCGAGCACGGCTCGCTCTACATCGGCGCACCGGAAACGGTCGCGAGCAAGATCGCTCATACCGTGAAGGCCCTCGGGGTTGAGCGCTTCGATATGAAGTACAGCGACGGCCGCCTCCCGCACGAAAAGCTGGTCCGCTGCATCGAGCTCTACGGCTCAAAGGTCATGCCGCTCGTACGAGAACTGCTGGGGGAGTAGCCCGCTGCCCGCGAGGGAAATTTGTCTCGTGTGACAGATCGCTGGAAGAGTGGAAGCGTGGCGAAGCGCTATTACCAGGTTCCTGAACTGATCCTGGGCTTTGACACCGAGACGACGGGACTCAGCGTCTACAGCGAGCGGGCCATCTCGTACGGCTTTTGCGCCTACCGCTTCGGGGTGCCTGTCTGGTCGGAGCACTACTTCGTCGTTCCGGACTGTCCGATCAGCTACGGAGCGCAACGCATCCATGGTATGAGCCTGGCCGACCTCGAGGCCAAGCGAGAGAGCGCCACCGTCTACAACGTCGAAGCCGGGCTCACCCACGCGATCAAGATCCTGCGCGACTTTCACGCTCGGGGCGCCTACATCGTGGGTTCCAACATCGGTCGATTCGACCTCGAGATGCTTCGACGCAGCTGCATCTCAGTCCTGGATGACCCGCTCGATCGCGGAGAGTTCGACATCTCCTTGCTGCGCATCATCGATGTGGTCGAGCACGACCTCGCGATCGAGCCGAGCCGTGAGGCGCGCGCGCGGCGCGGGCTGACGCACCTCTGTCGTCACTACGGTGTCACGCCCGGAGGCCACGATGCGCTGCGCGATGCGCGTGCGGCCGTCGAGGTGTTCTTGGAGCAGGTCGTTCACAACAATGCGGGGCAAGAGTCGTTGCTGCTGCCAACGAGCGCCGAGGAGTTCATCGCCTCCTTCGGGGTGTCGTAATCCTGTCCACGGAGCGTTGCTCGATTTATCACGTCGCGTAGTCTGCGGAACATGACTCACGACGAGCGCAGTGAGAAGGAGTTCGAAGCGGGGGCGCAGGCCGAGAGGTGGGACGCACGATACAGCGAGAAAGAGGGTGCGATGTGGAGTGGCCGGCCGAACGGTCGGCTCACCTTCGAGGTCGCACGCCTCACGCCGGGTCGGGCGCTCGACGTCGGTTGCGGCGAAGGCGCTGACGCGATCTGGCTGACGCGAAACGGCTGGTCGGTCACTGCGATCGATGTCTCCGCGGTGGCGGTGGACCGAGCTCGCGAGGCGGCAGTGAACGAGGGAGTGTCCGTCGAGTGGATTGTCGGCGATGTCTTGCAGACCGCTTTTGCCCCCGGGTCGTTCGACCTTGCCTCGTTGCAGTATCCGGCACTGCCCAAAGCGGCGGGCGAGGGTGCGATTCGAAACTTGCTCGACGCCGTGCGACCCGGAGGAGTTCTTCTCGCCGTGTACCACGATCTTGACGAGGAGCACCGTGATCACATGAAGTCACGGGGCTTCGACCCCGCAGACTATGTCAGTGCGGATGACCTCGCCGAGTTACTCGCTCAGGACTTCACGATCGAGCTACACGCCGTCGAGCCACGCATCGATCCGCCCCCGGACACGCCGCATACCGCAGATGTCATAGTGCGCGCCCGACGCCGCTGACTGATACCGAATACGAATCTTGCTGATGGCTAGGCGTGACGGCGGCGGCGCCGCATGTTGGTGAGCGCCGGTGGAATCCATCCACCGTCTTCGGGATTGACATTCGTCCCGGGAGGAACGAGCGCGTCGATCGCGTCAAGCAGTGACGCCTCGAGACGCACGTCGGGCGCGGAGAGTTGCGACGCAAGCTGCTCCATCGTACGCGGCCCGATGATGGCAGCGCTGATCGCGGGATGTTCGAGCACGAATGCGAGCGCAAGCTCGATCAGCGTGAGGCCAGCGTCCTCGGCGAGTTTCGTGAGTTGAATGACGATCTCGAGCTTCTGCTGATTCGCCGGAATGCTGAGGTCGTAGCGGGCGGGCAGTCGCGCTGAGCGGCGGCTGACGTTCTTCTTTCCCTCGCCGAACGCGCCGGAGAGCCAGCCACCGGCAAGTGGGCTCCAGGGGAGCACGCCCATGCCGTAGTGCTGCGCCACGGGTAGCATGTCGCGTTCGATGCCGCGAACGAGGATGGAGTACGGCGGCTGCTCGGTCTCGAAGCGTCCGAGTACGTGCTTCTCTGAGGCCCACTGCGCTTCGACGATCTTCTCTGCGGGAAACGTCGAGCTACCGAAGTAGCGGATCTTGCCCTGGTGAACGAGATCGCTCAGCGCTCCGAGCGTCTCGTCAATGTCGGTCGACTCATCAGGCCGATGTATCTGGTAGAGGTCGATGTAGTCGACGCCGAGTCGGCGCAAGCTGTTCTCACACTCGGCCATGATCCAGCGGCGCGAGTTGCCCTGCGCATTCGGATCGGCGCCCATCTGGCCGTGGACTTTGGTGGCGACGACGATGCGCGAACGGTCAATCGTGGACAATGCCTTTCCAACGATGATTTCGGATTCACCCTGGGAGTAGACGTCGGCGGTGTCGATGAAGTTGATGCCGGCGTCGAGCGCTGCGTGGATGATTCGAACTGAGTCATCGTGGTCCGAGTTGCCCCACGCACCAAACATCATGGCGCCGAGACACAGCTCGCTGACCTTTACTCCGGTACGTCCAAGGTTGTTGAGTTCCATTTCGTCACCTTACGGCGAGCGATGCGATCCGTGATGGGCCAGGGTGATCTCGCTCGATTTGGCTCGAGACTTTACGGGACGACGACGATGATGGGTGCGTCTTGATGACGCAGCAGTCGGTGCCCGAGAGATCCCGCTACCCGATGGCGCGGCTTCGTCGAGCGACCAACGGCGATGAGTTGCGCGCGGTTCTCGTCAGCGACTCGTAGTAGCTCGGCGACGACATCGCCGTGGGTGTGCATGAAGGTGAGATCCACATCCTCATGCTGGGCAAGTTCAGAGCGAAGTCGGGCGACCAAATCCGATTCGACCTGGGCTTCACATTTCAGGTACTCGCTCGACGCCAAACTCGCGAGCGGGGAGGCGGAGGCGATCATGTTGGCTCCCGGAATGGGACTGACGAGAACCGCGATCGCGCGACCTGACATTCGTCGGGCTTCGCCGCACGCCCACGAGAGCGCGTCCAGTGAAGTGTCGGATCCGTCGACGCCGACCACGATCGTTGGAATCTTCAACACACTCGTTCTCGGATCGGTTATGACGCGGTCCTCGTCGTGAGGACCGGGATGCGGTGTCATTGCCGCCTTCCTCCACTGCAAATATCTATTGCTACGGAATATAGTATAACAATATGACGCCCGCATCGACACCAACTCAGCGCTTGGACGAGAGCGACATCGCTTCTCAACTGTTGGCGCGCGCTGCGGTTCTTACGAGGCTGGTGGCCAAACAGGTCGGAAGCGAGCTGACTCGCACGGAGGTGAGCATGTTGAACACGCTCACGTTTGGCTCTCGCCGTATCACCGAACTCGCTGATATCGAGGGGTTGGCACAGCCGACGACGACCTTGCTCGTAAAGCGGTTGGAACATCGAGGATGGCTCCGGCGAGACCGCCAAGATCACGACGGCCGGATCGTCATGGTGTCGCTGACTCCCGTTGGCAGGGATGTCCTCGAGGACTATCGAGCGGACTTCAGTGAAGCTCTTCGAGCCGATCTTGTCGATGCGGCGACGACTGAAGAGATCGACACGCTCGTCTCGGCAACCGCAACACTCGAGTCGCTCATCGTTCTACTACAAGGTCGCCGACGTTAACGTTCGCAGCTCTCCTACCAATGAAGTGGGTAGTTCTGAACGCTGACCACTGGGCGTGAGTCGAGCCAGAGTGATGCGGGCAGCAGCGTTGTGGAGTCCGACGGCTCGTCGAGTGACGAGGTGGATCTTGGTCTCAAACGAGTCTGCGAGTGCGTTCGCGAGACCGTGCTTGATGATGGCAACGATCGCCGAACGATAATCAGGTGCACAGCGCGTGCGCGCGCAGAGCATTACGTGACTTACTGTCCAAAAAAGTGATGGAGCACGTTTGGGTAACCGAACAACTCGACTTTAAAGATAGTTTTTCTACTCGTGATTAGTGCAATGGTACGTAGTGGAGGACTGAACTTTCTTGGTGGCGTAAATTCTCATGGGCCAAGAGATCATATTGGAACCGCGAGTAATGCCGACCGAAGGGATTGCAAGTGGATACACACCCACGCACTGACGAGCCGCGACGAGAGTTAGATCCCTACATTGTCGGGGCGGGGTTCCTCGACCGCCTTTCTGAGGGCGTGATTCTCATCAACTTCGAGGGCAAGGTGGTCGATTGCAACGCGAAGGCGTGCGCAATTCTTGACCTCGAGAGTGCTCTGCTCATTGGCGGAGGGCTTGCTGAGACCGATTGGCAGTTCGTTCGTGAGGATGGCACCCTCTTGCCAAGGACGGAAAACCCGATTGAAATAAGCCTGCGCACCGGCGTCGGCTGCCACGACACGATGATCGGCTTGGACGCACCAGGGAAAGCCCGCACGTGGGTGATGGTGAGCACCATACCCCTCACTCACGAAGATGGCTTCAAGGGACTCATAGCGACCCTCGACGATGTGACGATTCTAAAACACGAGGAAAAGAGCCTACGGCTGCTCTTGGAGGTGAGCCGGCTCTTGACATCGGTGGAAAACGAGTCGGAGTTCCTACAAAGCTTGTGCGACACGCTCGTTGAGGTGGGGGGCTACGCAATCGCGCGTCTTGACTGCGCCATGGTTGACGACGAGCATTCCGTCAAGACCATGTACATTGCCGAATTCACGGAACACTTCACTCAAAGTATCTATTCGTGGTCTGACTCCACGCCAGAAGGTCAGGGACCAGGTGGCATTGCGATGAGGACACGTACGACGCAGGTGGCCAATGATCTGTCGATCTATCGCGGATATGAGCCGTGGCGCACACTTGTGGCTGAGATGGGGATCGCTTCGTCGATGGCGATCCCCTTGACGCTCGGTTCGAGCACGTACGTGCTCGGGCTGTACGAACGGTATGTCGGAGCTTTCGACGAGCCGACCGTTCGGGGCCTTGAGGAGATAGCGAGAGAGATCGAATTCGGTTCGGCGCATGTCCGCTCGGTCGAGGAGACCGCGGCCGCCCTGCGCGGGACCATCTCGGCCCTTGCTCACATGACCGAGACCCGAGACCCCTATACGGCAGGCCATCAGGTTCACGTCGGCTCCCTCGGTGAGGAGATCGCGCTCCGGATGGGCGTCGAGCCCAAACTGGTTACGCTCATTCGCCATGGTGGCGAGCTCCACGACGTAGGAAAGATCGCCATTCCCGCCGAGATTCTCACTCGACCGGGCAGACTGAGCGATATCGAGTTCGAGTTAGTGAAACAGCACCCGAGTGTTGGCGGCGAGATTCTTTCGAGAGCGTCGCTGCCCTGGCCCATTGCGGAAGTCGCGCTGCAGCATCACGAACGACTCGACGGTTCTGGCTATCCGAGCGGTTTGAAGAGGGACGAGATCTGCCTCCCGGCACGCATCATCGCGGTCGCCGACGTCGTCGAAGCGATGTCCCAACATCGTCCGTATCGAGCGGCTCTCGGACTCGAAGCGGCGCTCGATGAAGTGTCGAAAGGTGCCGGGATTATCTTCGACGCTGACGTGGTTTCGGCGTGTCTTGACGCCTTCCGAGACGGTTTCAACTTCTAGAAAATGACGACGAGTATCATCTGGGCACTTCTTTCGCGATTTCGACGAGTGGTAGTGTGGTCGCCCTAGGGGCCGTTGGCGCAGTCTGGTAGCGCACTTGCATGACACGCAAGGGGTCGCAGGTTCAAGTCCTGCACGGCCCACCACATAATACCTGATGAGCGGTATTTACGAGGCTCATCGGATTCTGGTGGGGTGAGCTTCATCGGACCACGATCGAGCCGAGCACTCGCCAGTTCGGTTTGCCGGCGTAGAGCAGGGCTCTGATCCGGTAGTTCTCGAAGTTTCGAAAGCCAAAACCGACGCGCTTGATGCGCTTGATCAAGTTGTTGATCGCCTCGGTCGGTCCGTTACTCACCCGGGCGAGGTGGAAGTTGCAGATCTTGTCGAACCAGTTGCGAATGGTGCGTCCGAGCTTTTGGATCTCGGGTGGCATCGACGGTCGCCGACAGTGCTCCTGCAGCTCGTCAAGCATCGTTCTCGCCTCGGCCGCGTCGATGGTTCGATAGAAGTCACGAAGCCGTTCTTTGACCCGGTAGGCAATGGCCACCTCGGCGTTGGGGTCGCCGAGGGCCAGCAGTGAGGCCAGACGCTCGCTGGCACGCTCGTCGAGTTTTTCTTCGCCGGTGAGGAGGGCTCGTCGCACGCGATAGAGCGGGTCGTCGCGCCGTCCGCGGTGTCCGGTCTGTTCGTTCTGGACTCTTCGCCGCACTGCGTCGAGGGTGCGATTGGCCAACGAGATCACGTGAAAGGGATCGACGACTTGGGCGGCCTTGGGCAAGATCACCGTGTAGACCGCGGCGTAGACGTTGGACATGTCGAGGGCGCCGTAGGTGACGCGGGACTTCCAGGCTTCGCTCTGGTGGTCCAAAAAGCCCGCCACGTCAACGAAGTTGCGCGTGGGCAGGATGTCGATGATCTGGTGGTGCTCGACGTCGGTGACGGTGGTGGCGTAGCTGGTGTGGTGTCCGCCCAACTTCACGAAGCTCGTCTCGTCCAGGCCAATGGCGCTGGTGCGATTGAGTCGCTTCTTGCCATAATGCTGTGCCACTTTCAGCCACACTTGGCGAGTCCGATGACGAGTCGTCAGCAAATGAGTTAGTAATTTATTTGAACGGCGATGGAAAATGACGAACTCGATCAGTGGGACTGGTAATAGCGGAATTGAACACCGTCGGTCCAACGAGGGGCACCACCGCAAGGGTTCAAGTGAGTCTCCGCCCGAACTCGCCGCAGGGTATCGCATTAGCGCCGGTCGCATCATCTAGCGTTTAGCGCATGAGAGTTCGCATCGTAGATGCGGTCACCACGGGCGCGAGCGGTGAGGTCGAGAAGCTATGTGGCTCTTGGGGCGAAATCGATGTGGCGGAGGCAATTAAAGAGATCGAGGGAAACAGGCGCCAATACCGCGTTGTATTCGAGGACGAAATCCAACTGAAGGTTGAAAATGACGCGCTCGTATTCAGTGATTCCATTTCCAGTCTTGGTCAACTGACTCCCGCCGCCGGCGCTTCCACAACGTCCTCGGCCGCTAACTATGCCCTAGGGGCAGCCATCATTTTTCGGCTTAGCCTTGCTGTCGTCTGCGCTCTGTTTGCCTCGATGGACAACCGATTGCCAGTGTCGCTTAGATGGGCCCTCGGCGGCATGGCGATGTTCGCAGTCTTTCATCTCGCTTTGAGCCTCTTTTGGTTTATCCTGCATCACGGAGTGGATGCGCAACCGCAAGCCGCCACTTCCCGCGAATTCACGGTAAGCCTGCTGATTCCTACTGCGGCGGCGGTAATCGCTCTGGTAACAGGCATCGGCAAGCACATCTCCCTCACACAAAGAGTGGGCGTGGTCGCCGTGGCAGCCTCTATTCTCTTGGGGATCGTGTCGGCGAGTCTGCAGGGCAGCAGGCGCACCAGCCGCACCGACCGTATTACGCAGGTGCTGCTCATTAACATCATCTTCTTCGCGTTCGCGTTCGGTTTACTATGTTTGGCGATGTCGCTAGCGATTTAACAGCTCGACGCTATATAGCGATGGGGAGGTGGGGCTCTTGGCTGGATGGGAGATTCTCCAAGATTTCGGATTATTCCAATACGAACAGTCAGCGATCGATCTAGTTTCCGATTACGTCGCTCGTTCTTCAAATCTGCCAAAACACGGATCATCAACGGACCCTGACTGGTATCGCGATTATTTGATGATCTGCTGTGCTGAGACGGCGGTGGGAACCGCATCGTTACTGCCAGATCGAAAGCGTGACGATCGGCAATCGTTTTCCGTCGACGCAAGTGTTGCGAGATTGGGCCTGGCCAAAAGCAACACGGATTATTTCACTTGTGGCCTCGCCGAAAGCCTTGAGACGGCATCGCTCTGGGATCTGGTTATGTTCGGCGGAGATATGTGCAAGTTGAGTTATTTGGGCGTAAACAGCGCTCAGCAGCTTTATGAAAATATCGACTCAGTGCTTTCACAGTTGAGGACCGGCTACGAGGAGGCTGAAACTATCCTTGGCTATTCGCCCGTCAGCGCACATCATTTAATCGCTTCAGGTGCTTGCTGGATTGGGAAAGGTGCCTGCATTGCGCGAGATGACTCCGCTGTCCGCATCCGGAATTTTCTCGAGGGTGTGCTCGCCTAAACAGTCAGCTTGGCAACTCATCAACTTGAGTTATCCCCGAGGTTTTCTCCGATCTAGCCGACGCGAGGAGAGCATTTAATGAGGTGCGAATTCGCCAGCAGCGCTGTCCGCAGCGGCAAAGAACGTCCCGCTTTGGCGAAAGAAATCAGTGGACAAAAGTGATTGCTCGATTCGCTAACGTTAGAAGGTGACCCCCGGGTGGTCGGCCATTTCTTACGAACAGTGGAACGAGACGTGCGACACGCTGCATGCCTACACGCAGCTCCTCGGCAAGCTTGCCGTCGCACTTGCACCGCCCGAGCCACAACTCCAACACGCGGCGTTACGTCTGACGGCACGAGGCTGGGAGACGTCGCCCCTACCAGCGCCGGACGGCACGGGCACCTTCGTCACGTTGATCGATCTCCGCAACCATGAGGTGGTGGTGGAGACCAGCAGTGGCGGCGCGTACGCCGTGGCCCTGGTCCCAAATCGCTCCGTGGGCATGGTCACCCGCGAGGTGCTCGAAGCCATTCGGAGCCTCGTCGGCGCCGTCGAGATCAATCCGAACCCTCAAGAGGTGCCGTGGAACGCGCCACTCGACGAGGACCAAGAGCACGCACACTACGACCCTGATCAGGTTGCATGGTATTTCGCCGCTGCCACTCAGGCGGCGCTCATCCTGGCTGAATACCGTGCGCCGTTTCGGGGTCGCTCCACACCGGTGAACGCATGGTGGGGATCATTCGACCTTGCGGTGAGTCTGTTCTCCGGCCTCCCGGCCAGCCCACCCTCCAATGACTTCATCATGCGCAATGCAATGGACGCCCAGGAGGTGGCTGTCGGCTGGTGGCCGGGCGATCGGAAGTACGGCAAAGCGGCCTTCTACGCTTACGCACACCCCGCGCCGGAAGGGTTTGCAACGGCGACGCTCGCCCCGCCGCCGGCCCACTGGAATGCGACGCTCGGCGAGTACATCCTCGACTGGGCTGACGTCTGCAGTAGTCCCGACCCGCATGCGGCGGGAGTCCAATTCGCTAACTCTGTGTTCAGCCATGCCTGCATCGTCTGCGATTGGGATCCGGCACTACTGGCGAGCGCCGAAGGTAGGCCGCCGCCAATTCGGTGAGCATTTCGGTAAGACGTCGGTGAACGGGAGCTCAGATCGTCCGTCTCGCATGCTCGAACTGCAGAGAGATTACGATTCGCGTCGAATCACTTCCGTGCTCGACACCGTTGTTCGCTGCGCGTGCGCGGGTGGGTCATCTACGATGCGGCTATCGAAACACTCACCTTCCTCTTTACTGATATCGAAGGGTCAACGGCGCTGCTGCGGCGACTCGGGGACGACGCCTATGCCGTACTCCTCGCCGATCACCACAGAATTATCCGTGGGGTTTCGGCGGCCCACGAGGGACGCGAAGACGGAACTCAGGGCGACTCGTTCCTTATCACCTTCAACTCCACTAGTTCGTGCGTCGCTGCGGCACTCGAGGCCCAACATTTGTTGCGTGAACACGCATGGCCCAATGACGAAAAGGTCCTGGTACGGATGGGGATTCACACGGGGGAGGCCACAGAGCGAGAAACCGGGCTCGTCGGCTACGAGGTTCATCGAGCCGCGCGCGTCGCCGCAGTGGGTCACGGCGGTCAGATACTGCTCTCTGGTGCAGCTGCCGTGTTGGTCGAAGATACGTTGCCCCGCGATGTAGCGCTTCGCAACCTGGGCTCGCACCGATTGAAAGACCTCGGGCGACCCGAGACAATTTTCCAACTCGTGGCTCCAGGGCTCCGCAACGAATTCCCGAGACTTCGGTCACTTGATAGCCCAGACGTCATTACAAATCTGCCGAGTTCGCTGACACCCTTCATCGGGCGAGCGGATGACGTGGCGCACCTGCGTGAACTCGTGAGCCACCACTCGCTCGTTACGCTTACCGGCGCAGGCGGTGCCGGGAAAACTCGATTGGCTCTGCAACTCGTGGCGGACCTTCTCGAGCGCGGGCCTGACGGCGTCTGGTTCGTCACGTTGGCCTCCGTGCGCGATCCCGAGGCGGTACCTCTTGCCGTCGTCGCAAGCCTCGGCCTCGCCAGCGTTTCGACCACGCAAGCTGAAGAGATGGAAGAGAGTCTCGTCCATCGACTAAAGCCGCAGAGTGCGGTGCTCGTGCTCGACAACTGTGAGCACATTGTTGGCGCGGTCGCTCGATTGGCAGACTCGATTCGTCGAGAGTGTCCGAATGTGCTCATCGTCGCCACGTCGCGCGAACCGCTCGGCGTCGAAGGTGAGGAGGTCTACCGGGTTCGGTCGCTCACGCTGCCGGCGGTCGAGATCGAGGGCGTCGATGATCTCAATGGTTGCGAGTCGGTTGAGCTCTTCGTATCGCGAGCCCAGTCACACGACAAGAGCTACCGGCTCGACGACGAGACCGCCCCGGAAGTGGCGTCAATCTGTCGACGACTCGACGGCATACCCTTGGCCATCGAGCTTGCCGCCGCTCGCCTCTCCACGATGTCGGTGATTGATCTCTCACGGCGACTGGATCAGCGCTTCAAACTGTTGACGGGGGGCGCTCGAAGCGCGATGCCTCGTCAGCAAACGCTGGGTGCCACCGTCGCGTGGTCCTACGACTTGCTGAGCCCCGAGGAACGGGAGTTGCTTCGACGGCTCACGGTGTTCGTCGGGGGGTTTGATCTCGATGCGGCCGAGAGCGTCGGTGCGACGGACCAAGTGACGGTGAACGACGTGGCCGACCGACTCGGTTCATTGGTCAACAAGAGCTTGGTTGTGGCAGAGCGGCACTCGGGGACGCTTCGCTATTGGATGCTGGAGACGATTCGCCAGTTCGCCGTCGAGCAATCCATCCAGACCGACGGAGCAGATGTCGTGGTGGCGGTGCGGGCGCGCCACGCGGCGTACTACCTGGATCTCTGCGAGCTGGCGTCACCGCAGATATGGGCTGGCGCCGAGCAGGTTCATTGGGTTCGCTGCCTCGACGTTGAGTGGGGGAACATTCACGCCGCCTTTGCATACTTTGCGGACGAAGAGGACGGTGCATCGCCGGTGATCCGTCTAGGAATCGCCACTGAGCGAATACTGGCTACTCGACCGAATACGGCGCCATATGACTTGATGGCTGACACCCTCGCCAACGGAGCAGACCTCGAACCCCACGTCCGACTCGGTGGCATCATCGTCGTCTGCGAGGCGTGGAGCTCGACGTTTCTAAGCGAAGATGAAAGCTCTCGAAAAATTCTCAGCGATCTCTTTGAAGAGGGATTCGCGCTGGCAACAGGACTCGCGGACGAGTTTGCCCGGACTCGACTCCTTCTCATTCGCGCTTTTCGACGGGCGCTCGCGGCGAAACAGGGGGACGAAGAGACGCTCGAAGATGACCTTGTCGACAGAGCCCGCGACGTCGGAGATCCCGTGCTGATCGGTTTCGCCTTGCTGGTTCGTGGCCTTGGCGCGGCGCAAAGACGGTTGGACGAAATGGCCGACGCCGACATGGGCGAGTCGATGGAGTGGTACCGACGCGCCGGTGACTCGATTGGCCTGAGCACTGCCCAGGTGTTCTACATAACAGCGCAGATGCGGCGAGAAGCCGACTTCCAGCCGCTGATTCCGTACATCGACGAGGCGATCGAGGTGTCGGAGTCCGTGGGCTCACTCGCGGCTCTGTGGTTACTCAGGTGGCAGAAGGGCTACGCCGCCCTGGTAGTTGGCGATGTAGAGACCGCCGAACGCGAGTGTCGAGTTGGTCTGCAGATCCAGCGACGACTCGGACATGAACCCTGGGCGTTCGTGTTCGCTATCTTCGTGCTGGCCTGTACGGCCGATCTTCGCGGGAACTTCGTCGCTGCTGCTCGTCTACGCGGTGCGACGGCGACCATGGCTGATCAGCTGCCCCCAGGGACCGGTTATCGGTGGACCGACGACGAATACGTCTTGTTGGAAAAGATGGAGGCGAACCTCGTGAGCGAGTTGGGAGAGCGAACCTACAGCCAAGAACGATCGGTGGGTAGCGCGCTCGCTTTTGATGATGTCTGCAAATTGGCGCTTACCTATCAGCACTCGCGTTAGGACCGTGTTTTCTGCCAGCTGTGGTGATGCACGCGAGGGGTCACATGGTGAACTCCAAGCTGTTTCATCCGTGACGCGCAAGTGCTTCAGGAGCCTCGCCTCTGGCCCGAATACCACCCCAACTACTACGGCGCGCCTTTGTGCGCGATCCCCGATGGCAACGATGTGGAGGCCGTTTGTCACACCTCGGAGTAGAACGCAGCGACGGACTCGCTGTTTCGCGATTGGCCACCCGACCAAGAATGCAGTGTCGGCGCGAACCGTGAGCGGCGAGTGGTGATCTGGGACACTTGCGAGTTCCCTTGCCAACCTCCCACGACTTCTCTGCAGTCATGGGGTGTTCGAGGCTCGCTACGGTATTCAACGAGCGAGTGAAACAAAGTCATCGAGACGTTGCTGTCCCAGAGGCCTGGCATTCTGTGAACGTGGGGACCAAACAGTGGTGAACTGCGGGAGCGATCGGGACAGTGACCTCGGTCGGAAGGACTAGCGAGGGGGCTTCAAGTGACCAAGCCGGCTAACTCACCGCCGACGCGAGACTCGGGTACGCGAACCGCCCCGCCTGCGCCCTCGCCGTGGCGGCACTATCTCTGGCTCATTGCCTTGTTGACCTTTGTCGTCCTGTTCTTCCTCGTCCCGGCCACCAGCTCAAAGACCCAGGTGACCTTGAACTATTCGAAGTTCCTCAAGGACGTGTCGTCGCACAAGGTGAAGACCATCACGCTCGTGCCGGGTGGGTCAGCGTCCGGCACCCTGTCGAATGGCACCGATTACACCACCGTCATCCCGACCCAGGCCGGGTCGGCATTTCTCGGTGAGCTGAGGAGCGACGGAGTTCAGATCACTGCGGAGACGTCGGGCACGTCATTTGGGGCCGAGGTGCTGTCGTGGCTCATCTTGCTTTCCCCCTTCATCTTCTTTGGCTACATCTGGTGGCGGATGTCAAAGGGAAGCATGCAGGGCGCGCTCGGGGTTGGGCGCTCGAGGGCGAAGATCTTCGACGAGGAGCGGCCGAGCACGACGTTTGCCGACGTCGCCGGCTACGAGGGTCCAAAGCTCGAGATCCGTGAGGTCGTCGACTTTCTGCAGCGCCCCGAGCGCTACGCACGCGCGGGCGCGATGCCTCCAAGAGGCGTGTTGATGATCGGGCCCCCCGGAACCGGCAAGACCCTGCTCGCGCGCGCCGTCGCGGGTGAAGCGCACGTCCCCTTCTTTTCGGTGACCGGTTCGAGCTTCGTCGAGATGTTCGTCGGCGTGGGCGCCGCCCGCGTGCGCGACCTCTTTGCCGAGGCCCGAAAGCGTGCGCCCGCGATCATCTTCGTCGACGAGATCGACGCCATCGGCCAGCGCCGGGGGGGCGCGATGGTGGTCGCGAATGACGAGCGTGAGCAGACGCTCAACCAGTTGCTCGCCGAAATGGACGGCTTCGACCCGGCAACCGGCATCGTCGTGCTCGCCGCCACCAACCGGCCCGAGGTGCTTGACCCAGCGCTGCTGCGCCCTGGCCGTTTCGACCGGCAAGTGATCATCCCGCTGCCGACACTTCGCGAACGCGTGGCGATCTTGGAGGTCCACGCTCGCGGAAAGCAGCTCGCGCCAGACGTGAGTCTCGAGGTAGTGGCGAGGGGAACGCCCGGCTTCTCGGGCGCTGATCTCGCGAACCTCGTGAACGAGGCCGCCATCATCGCAGTCCGCGCCGACCGGGTCGTCTTGCAAGCGGGCGATTTCGATCAAGCCCGCGACCGCGTCATTCTGGGCCAGCGAGAGGGCTCGAACGTGCTGATGAGCGATGAGCAGTACGCCGTCGCGGTGCACGAGGCGGGTCACGCGCTGGTCGCCGCCTACTGTGACCACGCGGACCCGATCGCCAAGGTGACGATCCTCCCGGCCGGCCAGGCGTTGGGGGTCACCGAGCAACTGCCGCTCGTGGAGCGCCATCTCTATGGCGAGGACTATCTCTACGACACGCTCGCGGTGCTGCTTGGTGGCCGAGCGAGCGAGCTGGTCGTCCTCGGGCAGGGATCGACCGGAGCGTCGAACGACCTCGCGAAGGCCACCGATCTCGCGACCAAGATGGTCCGCGAGTTTGGCCTGTCGTCGGCCTTTGGGCCGGTGGGCTACCCGTCAGGCGGGTCCATGTTCCTCGGCGAAGGGGGTTCCGCCGTCACGAGTCGGCCCTTCTCCGAACAGACTCAGGCCATCCTCGACGCCGAAGTGGCGAGAATGCTCCGTGAGGCCGAACAGCGATCGATTGGAATCTTGAAGGAGCACCGCGACGTCGTCGACAACCTCGTGGCGCTCCTCGTCGAGAACGAAACCGTGGACGGATCAGAGGTCTACAAGATCGCGGGACGAGAAGAGCCAACGAGTGGCGGTGGAGTCACCGTGGCGCCCGACCGCACTAGTCAAGCCGCTGCGACGACGCACGCGGCATCGAACCTTGACGCGGAGGAGTGACGCACGTTTGAGTCGCCCACGTAGCGGCGAAACGAGTTGGGGGCTGTCTCGGTCGCCGACATGCTTCGCCAAACTACCGGGCCACTTGAAATAGTTTGGTCCCAAGGCAGTCCGAGTCGAACTAACTCGTCATCACGAAGGCAACACTCGCGGAAGCCCAAACGACGACAGGACGTCCTTGCCGAATATCGTCACCGCCGAGATGAGATCCCCGGTCAATGTCAACACAGCGATACCGGTCGCGTGGTACAGACCCGTTTGAGGATCACGAACGTAGGTCGCGAGCACGGGCTGGCCATTCGCTCGGGTCGGCACAGTCCGGGTTGAGCGCCCGGGACGGAACGACGTCTGGCGGAAGTAGCGTCCCGCGTCCTCGGGACCCCTGCACTCACCAGGTACTGGTGGCATGGTGACCGAGACGTCGTGGGTGAGGAGGGCGACGAGTTCGTCCGCGTTTCCGGATTCGAATGCCGCAGTGACGCGCGCGACGATCTCTTGTTCAGCTCCGGAGTTGGGCGCGGGGGGAGGCTCGCGGTCCTGAGCGTCGCCGAGGCGATCGTGCAAAGCCACCCGGGCGCGCTTGAGCGCGCTTTCCACTGAGGCCTCCGTTGCATCAATCATCTCGGCCGCTTCGCTGGCTCGGTAGCCGAGGACGTCGCGAAGCACCAGCGCCACTCGCTGACGAGGCGGCAGCAGTTGCAGGACCGTGATGAATGCCAGCGACACCGACTCTCTCGTCTCGTACCGAGCGTCAGGTCCGGGGCTGTCGTCGGGGAGTCCGTCCAAGAAAATGTCCGGGTAGGGCTCGAGCCAAATAACTTCGCCCGCTTGAGTCGGCTTGGGGAGAGAAGCAACCACTTTTGGTCGTCGGCTAGCGGCCCGCAGCATGTTCAGGCAACGGTTCGTCGCGATGCGGTAAAGCCAGGTTCTGATAGAGGCCCGCTCCTCGAAGTTCGCCAACGCTTGCCATGCGCCGAGCAAGGTTTCCTGGAGGGCGTCCTCGGCGTCCTGTGTCGAACCCAAGATCCGATAGCAGTGCAGCCGTAGTTCTTGTCGGTACCCGTCGGTCAACTGCGCGAAGGCCTGCTGATCTCCGGACTGGGCACGACTGAGAAGTTCCATGCTGCTCCATTCTCTCATCACCCCGTTGTCGGTCCCTCTGATCCCACTACACGTACAGACCCCGCGGAGTCCGGAAACTTGTCACTATCGAGCGACCAATTTTCCTTCGATCCGGTGTCGGTATGGGCAGAGAAACAGTACGGCCAGCCGCCGTACGACAACCGAGCGAAGGGAATGAACCATGCCGAAGCAGAAAAACGACGAAATGAGCCTGCGGCTCTCGGGCAAGACTCGGCTCTTCCTCGCTGGGAACACCGTCTCGATGCTCGGCACCGGCTTGGTGTTGCCCTTCATCATCATCTATCTTCACGAGGCGCGGGGGATCGCGCTACCCGTGGTCGGAGTAATGCTGGCGGCGGGAGCGGCGGCCGGATTGGTTGCCGTCATTGGGTGCGGCACGCTCCTCGACCGGGTGGGCGCGCGGCGAGTGCTGGGCATGATCCTGTTGGGTCAGGTCGTGGCCGAGGTCGGGCTCGCCTGGGCTCACAACGCGCTGACCGCGTGGCCGGCCGTCTTGATCTACGGGGCGACCTGGGCACCGATGTTCGGCGCGATCTCGACGATGCTCAATGGTCTGACGAAGGAGCCCGCGCGCCAGCAACGCGCCTTCGCGGTGAACTTTGCGGCCCAGAACATGGCGCTTGGCATCGGCGCCGCGATCGCCGCGGTCGTGGTCAGGGCTCATCATCCTGGGACCTTCCAGGTGCTCTTCCTTGCCAATGCCCTCTCGTGCGTTCTGTTCGCGTTCGTGCTGCCCGCGTTGCCGAACCTGCGTCGAACCAGGGTGGTCGATGAAGCCCGGGCCGGATACCGCGACGTCCTGAGTCACCGCGGGCTCCGCTTGATGATCCTGGCTTCGCTGTTGCTCGCCTTCGCTGGCACCGCCACGTTCGATTCCGGTGTGCCGGCGTTTGCTTCGGTGGCGGACCACATCTCGGACCACGCGATCGCGGTGTCCTTCACCATCAACACCGGAACCATCGTGGCCATCCAGATGCTCGTGTTGCGGCTCGTTCGCCGCCACCGTCGAAGCTCCGCCCTGGTCGTCGTCGGCTCCATCTGGGCGGTGTCCTGGGCGCTTCTCGGATTCGCCCAAGTGGTCGCTGGCCCAGGCTGGCGGATCGTCATCTTGTTTGCCTTCACCAGCCTGTTCGGCCTGGGGGAGACCTTCGTGGCTCCTACGCGGAACCCGCTCATCAACTCTCTGGCCGATGACAGGATACGTGGCCGCGCCAACTCGATCTCAGGATTCGCCAGTTCATTGGGGCTGATCATCTGCCCCGCCATGGTGACCACTCTGGTTGCGGCGCACCTCGAAGCAGTATTGATCGGACTGCTGTGCCTCGGCTCTCTCGGCATCGTCGCCATCGCCGGCCGACTTCGTGGTCTCCTCACCACCGAGCAGGACTACGTCAAGCCGCTGCCCGTGACCGAGTCGCCGCAGGAGGAGCTGGGCGAGCTATTGGAGGAAGAAGGAGAAAGCCTCTACCCGCCGGTGGAGTCACCATGAGTCGTCGAGACCTTGATGCCGTGGGAAGCGCGGTGACGGGAGCCCCGCCGTGAACAACAGGCCCGGTTCGACTCACCTCGCGCGGATGGTCGAGCTGGAGCGTTCGGAACTGGGACGGATTGAATCATGCCCCCGCAGAGGAATGACGATATGAGTCCGCGACTCTCTGGCAAAACACGGCTGTTCCTCGCCGGCAACACTCTCTCAATGCTCGGCACCGGCTTCGTGTTCCCGTTCATGATCATCTATCTGCACGAGGCGCGAGGGATCGCACTCCCCGTGGTCGGAGGAATGCTGGCGGCGGGGGCGGCAGTCGGCTTAGTTGCCGTGATGGTGTGCGGTGCGGCGATCGACCGGGTGGGCGCCCGGTTGGTGCTGGGCATGATCATGCTTGGTCAGGTTGTCGCAGAGATCGCGCTTGCCTGGGCTCACAATTCGACAACCGCGTGGCCGGCCGTCTTGATCTACGGGGCGACGTGGGAACCGATGTTCGGCGCGACCTCGACGATGCTCCATGGTCTGACACCGGAACCCGCGCTGCAGCAGCGCGCCTTCGCGGTGACCTTCGCAACACAGAACTTGGCAATTGGCATCGGCGCGGCGGTCGCCGCGGTCGTGGTCAGAGACCATCATCCTGGCACCTTCCAGGTGCTGTTCCTTGCCAACGGCCTCACTTGTTTTCTTTTTGCGGCCCTGCTGCCCGCGTTGCCGAACCCGCGGCGAACAAGGGTGGTCAATGAAACCCGAGTCGGATACCGCGACGTCCTGAGCCACCGCGGGATCCGTCTGATCATTCTGGCCTCGCTGCTGCTCGCCTTCGCCGGCCCCGCCACGTTCGATTCCGGGGTACCGGCGTTTGCCTCGGTGGCGGACCACATCTCGTTCCACGCCATCGCGCTCTCCTTCACCATCGATACCGCAGTCATCGTGGCCATCCAGATGCTCGTGTTGCGGCTCGTCGGTCGGCATCGGCGAAGCTCCGCCCTGGTCGTCGTCGGTTTGATCTGGGCATTGTCCTGGACACTGCTCGGATTTGCCGAAGTCGTCGACGGCGCTGGCTGGCGGATCGTCATCTTGTTTGCCTTCGTCAGCCTGTTCGCGGTGGGAGAGACCTTCGTGGCTCCCACGTTGAACCCGCTCATCAACAGTTTGGCCGATGACCGGATCCGCGGTCGCGCAAATGCGATGTCGGGATTCGCCTTCTCGGTGATGGTGATCGTCTGTCCGGCCATGGTCACCCTCCTGGTCGCGGCGCACCTCGAAGCGGTATTGATCGGACTGCTGTCCCTCGGCTCTCTCGGCATCGTCGCCATCGCAGCCCGGCTACGCGCAACACTCACCACGGAGCAGGATTTCGTTGTACAGCCACCCGCGGCCGAGTCGCCGCTCGAGCAGTTAGGCGATGTGCTGGAGCAAGAGGCAGAAAGCCTCTACCCGCCGACGGAGTCACCATGAGTCGTCGTGGCTCCGATGGTGAGGTGAGAGCAAGCGAGGATTCAACGAATTGAGCGCAATACTGTACCGACACCAGTACTTGAAAGTCGTCGAGTGATCTACGCGAACGCTGAGGAAACGATCGGCAACACTCCTCTGGTGGAGCTCTCGCGCCTGGCTCGCGGGCTACCGGGGACGGTGCTGGCAAAACTGGAATGTCGGAATCCGGGCGGCAGCATCAAGGACCGCTTGGCCGTCGCGCTCGTGGACGACGCGGAGCAGCGTGGGACGCTACGCCCCGGCATGACGATTGTCGAACCGACCGGTGGCAACACGGGAATCGGTCTGGCCGTGGTTGCGGCCATCCGAGGATATTCCCTCGTGCTGACCATGCCCGAAGTCATGTCCGTCGAGCGGCTCGCGATGCTCCGCCAACTAGGCGCAGAAATCGTCCTCACCCCCGGCATCTTGATGGGTGACGCCGTCGATGAGGCGCGACGTCTCGTGGCTACTCGAAGTGACGCGGTGATGCTCGATCAATTTTCTAATCCGGCCAACGCCGAGATGCACCGGCGCACCACCGCTTGTGAACTTATAGAAGCGAGCGGTGGCGTAATTGACTTCTTCGTGTCGGCCGTGGGTACGGGCGGCACGATCACCGGCGTCGGCGAAGTCTTAAAGGAGTTCAATCCCAACGTTCGCGTCATCGCCGTCGAACCCGCGGGCTCCGCGGTGCTCTCTGGAGGCCAGCCCGGCCCCCACCAGATGCCCGGTATCGGTGTGGGCTTCATTCCAGCGATCTTGAACCTCGACGTGCTCGACGAGATCGTCGTGGTCACCGATGAGGAGGCATTTCATGCCGCACGCCGTCTCGCGCGCGAGGAGGGCATCGTGGCCGGCGTCTCTTCCGGAGCGGCACTGCACGCGGCACTGCTGATCGCGGCACGTCCTGAGGCAGAGGGGAAGGTCGTCGTCGTCATCGTCCCCGACACGGGCGAGCGCTACATCACGACGCGGCTCTTTCATAACGATGAGAAGGCCGAGAACCAATGACGAGTTCTCAAGAACCAGTCGGATTCCTCGGGCTGGGATTGATGGGCGAGCCGATGGCCCTGAGGTTGGTTCGCTCGGGTCTGCCCTTGGTGGTCTGGAATCGCACTTCGGCCAAGACGAACTCGTTGCAGGCTGCAGGAGCGGAGGTAGCCGCGTCGCCTGCCGAGGTATTTAACAGAGCGAACGTCGTCTTCGAAATGTTGGCCGACGAGACTGCCATTGACGCGGTACTGGAACGGAACACTCCCGTTTTCGCGGAGCGCCTCAGGGACCGGACGCTCATTCACATGGGAACAACGTCGCCCGAATACTCTCGCGAGCTAGAAGCCGCCGTGAAGCAGGCCGGTGGTCGCTACGTTGAGGCGCCGGTATCAGGCTCTCGCGTTCCCGCGCAACAAGGTGAGCTCGTCGCGATGCTGGCCGGAAATCCGATCACTGTTGAGGCTGTGCGTCCTCTGTTCGAGCCGATGTGCCGCGAGACTGTTGTCTGCGGCGAAGTGCCCGGGGGACTGCTCATGAAGCTGGCCGTCAACCTGTACCTGATCACGATGGTCACCGGTCTGGTCGAAACGGTTCACTTCGCTCAGGCGGCCGGCCTGGATCTAGAGCTACTAGGTAGAACACTTGATAGTGGGCCGATGGCCAGTGGCGTGTCACGAGTAAAGATCGAGAAGCTGGTCAGCTCGGACTTTACGGCCCAGGCCGCGGTGACGGACGTATTGAAGAACAGCCAACTCGTCGTCGACGCAGCCCAGTCGGCCGGAGTGGCGTCGCCTCTTCTCAATGTCTGTCGTGACCTCTTTGCCGAGACCGTAAAGCTGGGCCATGGCGCTGCGGACATGGTGGCCGTTCTGAGTGCCTTCGAGGCTCGCACGCTCGCGGCTTCGGGCACCGACAGCGTGCGAGACGGGCAGCCCTGAGGGACCCATAGGCCTGCGCGACTTGCTAAATCATCGTGGCTGACCAATAGCTGATTATTTCACTAAGAGTTATAGGATACGATCACCGATGACGAGATGTCGACAGCAAGTGGCAACGACAGCAAAAGGAGATGGCGATGAGTGGTGAGTGGGGCTTTGAAACGCGTCAGATTCACGCGGGGACCGCGCCGGATCCGACGACGAACGCGCGCGCGATTCCGATCTACCAAACGACGAGCTACGTCTTCCGCGACACGGATCACGCGGCCGCGCTCTTTGGACTCGCCGAGCTCGGCAACATCTACACCCGCATCATGAACCCGACGCAGAACGCGTTCGAAGAGCGCATTGCTTCACTGGAAGGTGGCGTTGCCGCGCTCGCCGTCTCTTCAGGTCAGGCGGCCGAGACCATCGCGTTGCTCAACCTTGCGGAGAACGGTGGCCACATCGTCTCTTCCACGTCGCTCTACGGCGGGACGTACAACCTGTTTCACTACACGCTGCCCAAGCTCGGCATCGAGACGACGTTCGTCGCGAACCCTGATGATCTTGAGGAGTGGGCGGCTGCGGTACGTCCGAACACCAAGGCGTTCTTTGCGGAGACGCTCGGTAATCCGAAGGGCGACGTCCTCAACTTCGAGGGTGTCTCGAAGGTCGCTCACGACCACAAGATTCCTCTCGTCATCGACAACACGCTCGCCACGCCCTTCCTCTGTCGTCCCCTCGAACACGGCGCGGACATCGTGGTGCACTCCGCGACGAAGTTCATCGGGGGCCACGGCACATCGATCGGCGGCCTCATCGTGGACGGGGGCACCTTCGACTACGAAGGCAGCGGTCGCTTCCCCTCGTTCACCGAACCCGATCCCAGCTACCACGGTCTCATCTTCGGACAGTTGCCAGACTTCCTCTTTCCTGCGCGCTTCGTGTTGAAGGCTCGCCTGCAGTACCTGCGCGATATCGGAGCGGCCATCGCCCCGCTCAACTCGTTCCTCTTCCTCCAGGGCCTCGAGACGCTCAGCCTTCGGATGGAGCGTCACGTCGCGAACGCGACCACCGTGGCCAACTGGCTCGAGGCGCGCGACGACGTGAAGTGGGTCAACTATCCAGGTCTTGCGTCGAGTCCCTGGCACAACCTCCAGGAGCGCTACCTGCCTCGCGGCGCGGGCGCCGTGCTGGCCTTCGGGATCAACGGCGGTGTCGATGCCGGCCGTCAGTTCATCGAAGGCCTGGAGCTCTTCAGTCACCTCGCGAACGTCGGTGACGCGAAGAGCCTCGCGATCCACCCCGCGTCGACGACACACTCCCAGCTCACTGCAGACGAGCAGGTCTCGACGGGGGTGAGTGAGGACCTCGTACGCCTCTCGGTTGGCATCGAGTCGATCGAAGACATCCTCGCAGATCTGGAAGCGGGATTTCGGGCGATCAAAGCAGCATGACGCCACCGAGCTACTGGCGACCGGGTGACGAGCCGGGGGCGAGGCGCTTTGCGACGTTGTCGGGCGAGGAAGGCCGAGGTTTTTCGCTTGAAAGCGGCGGTCACCTAAGCGACGTCACGGTGGCTTACGAAACGTGGGGTCAACTCAACCCTGAACGATCCAACGCTGTGCTCGTCGAGCACGCGCTGACTGCTGACTCTCACGCCACCGGCGATGCGGTCGCTGGCCATCCCACGCCTGGTTGGTGGAGCGGACTCATCGGGCCAGGTCTCGCCATCGACACGGACGACTACTTCGTCGTGTGTCCCAACGTGCTCGGCGGCGCCCAGGGCACGACCGGCCCCTCGGCACTGGCCACCGATGGCGCGCCGTTCGGTTCGCGTTTTCCGGTCGTTACCGTGCGCGACCAAGTGTCGGTGGAGGTTGCCCTCGCGGACTGGCTTGGCGTGGACACGTGGTACGCCGTCATCGGCGGTTCGATGGGCGGGATGCGCGCGCTGGAGTGGGCGATCGAGTTCCCGCAGCGGATTGCCCGGTTGATCGTGCTCGCCGTCGGTGCGGCGTCCACCGCCGAGGAGATTGCGCAGAGCTCGCTCCAGATCCGCGCCATAAGGGCCGATCCGAACTATCGAGGTGGTGACTACTACGACGGGCCGAGCCCGGATGAAGGGCTCGCGATCGCTCGTGGCCTCGGGCAGATCACTTATCGCAGCACCGACGAGTTCGAAGCTCGATTTGCTCGCCGCCCGCAAGACAGTGCCCACGTGCTGAAAGGCGGGCAATATGCCATCGAGTCCTACCTTGGCTACCACGGCGACAAGCTGGCTCGCCGATTCGATGCGAACAGCTATGTCGTCTTGAGCGAGGCGATGAACCATCACGACGTGGGCCGAGGTCGAGGGGGAGTGCCGGCGGCGCTGGGCAGCATTCGCGCACAGACCACAGTGCTGGGCATCGACTCGGATCGTCTCTATCCGCTTCGTCTACAAGAGGAGCTCGTGGAACTCATCCCCACCGCCTCGTCGCTGCACGTCATCTCATCGGTGGTCGGTCATGATGGGTTCTTGCTCGAGGTCGACCAGATCGGAAAGGTCGTCGCGGAGGCGCTGCGGTAACGATTGATCGAGCCAGAGAGGCTCATCAAACATTACGGAAACGCGCTTCGTGACCCAGTAACCCAGGGTAAACCGTGAGTAACTTCTCGGCACCCTCGCGATCACCTCTTATCTCAGGGCGAGATACACAGCCGCGAAATGGCACCCCGCACCCACCAGCGTCAACGCGTGAAAGAGTTCGTGGTGGCCAAATGTGTGAGGCCACAGTCGCGGTCGTTTGAGGCCAAGGAAGAGTGCGCCGAGGGTATAGGCAACCCCACCGCTGACAACCAGCCAGAGGCACGCCGCTCCGCCCCCTCGGTAGATCTGTGGCATGACGGCGACGGCGGCCCAACCCATCACTAAGTACGGCATCGTGTTCACCCAGTTCTGCGTATCGATCGTGAGCTGGCGAATCAGGATTCCCGCCACCGTTCCCGCCCCGAAGACCAGCAGGACCACGATGCGGATCACACCGTGCAGCGTCAGTCCAATGATGGCGAGATAGGTGCCCGTGATGGCGAGAAAGATCGCGAAGTGATCCGCTCTGCGCCACCGGCGGCGAGCTTGAGGAGACCAATTGATCCGGTGGTAGGCGGCGCTGGTGAACAGCATCGATCCGACGCCGACAACGAAGCAGAGGATCCATGCAGCTTGGGCAACCGAATGGGCCCGTAGGAACAGCACGCTCGAACCCCCAAGGAGCGCCGGCAGACCGACTACGTGGAGCCAGCCCCGCAGATGCGGCTTAGATGACGGTGACTCGATCAGCTGGTCCGCGGTCACGACGGAAGGCTCCTGACGCTCAAGAGGATTCAACGAGGACTCGACGCAGACTCGACGAGCTGACGATGACCCCTAGTTCGAGTAAGCCGTAGCATGCGCCGTCACAGCTTGTAACCAATCTCGCGCAAGAGCTTCTTGCGGTCCGCTTCGTCACTCGGGGTCTCGATGCCAGCGGGCGGCATCCCGTCGACAACGCCGATGATGCCGCGCCCGAGATCAGTCTGGGCGACCAGAACCTCAAGCTGGTTGGCAGTGGCGCAGTACACCGTACAAACTTCGGGTACTTGTTTGAGCGCGTTGAGCACGTTCACCGGGTAGCCGTCGCGCAGGTACACGACGAACGAATGGCCAGCGCCAATTGCCTCGGCGTTTCGCCCCGCGATTGCTACGAGGTCAGGATCATTGCCCGAGCACCTGATGAGGCACGGGCCAGACGCCTCGCAGAACGCAAGCCCGAATCGAAGAAAAGGGCTGGATCCGGCTAACGCCTCATGAATGTCTTCGACGGTCTTGATGAAATGGGACTGGCCGACGATCACGTTGACGCCCTCAGGCATTTCGATCGGGATTGCCATCAGTTCCATCTGACCCTGACTTCTTGGAGGTTCACGGTGAATCGCTTCCTTCACTTCCGACGATATCCCCCACGTTGAGCGGCCCCGGTCATTTCATTGCCGTCGTTGCGTTACGCACAATCGCTTGTAATTCTGACCGCGGTCGAGGAACATGGGCTCATGATGGATCATCTCTCAATTCAGTGCGCCGACGCGTCGGCGAGTGCGGAGTTTTATGAGGCTGTTCTTCTCCCGTTGGGCGGGAGTCGCGTCATGGACTTCGGTCAGGTCGTTGGTTTCGGCGTCGGTGGCAAACCGGAGTTCTGGACCGGGCCGCGCGAAACCGGCGACGGGTTCCGCGAGTGTCACATCGCTTTTGCCGCGCCAAGTCGCGCGGCGGTACGTCAGTTCTTTGATGCCGCGATTCGATCGGGCGCGCAAGTCCTTCATGAGCCCCGCCTCTGGCCTGAGTACCATCCCAACTACTACGGCGCCTTCGTGCGCGATCCCGATGGCAACAACGTCGAGGCCGTCTGCCACGCGCCAGAGTAGAACATGGCGAACGATTCGCTCGCTAGCTTCGCGAGACGTCGATGGCCAGGAACGACTGTTGGCCGCGTGCGCATCCCTCTGCGGGGTCGAGCATCCATTGACGAGCAGGCTGATGCCCACTACTCATCCCGGGGCGAGGGCGGGTGTCCGAACAGGTATCGAATCGATGAGATGAGTCCGGTGTCCCAATTACTCACCAGCTCCCACGCGCGACCGATGCCGATTAGCAGCGACGCGATGAGGACATTACCGATGACGCTGAGATCGCTGCTCGCGCGGGGATGGTCCAGTAGGCGTAGACCATAGACAATCTGAAATCCAAAGACGGCGGTCAGACCCAAGATCAAGGGCAGCTGGTGTCGGAGGTGTTGTTGTTGCACCGGCTGCGCGAGCGTCGTGCGAACCCCCGCACCGACGAAGAGGATGCCGAGCAAGCCCATGATGAGCGAGGGGTAGCCGGTGTTGTTGCCGGGCACCATCCCGTAGAGCGAGACGACCAACGCATTGGTGAAGGCGAAGAGGGACGCGGCAGCGCGGAAGTCGCCGATCTCCTCTGATCCCTCGCTGTTGCGTCGTTTCACCACGGTCACAGCGACGAACAAGAGTCCAATGAGCGTGGCCGCCGACTCCGCGATGACCTCGTAGAGGAGGGTGAAACTACTCGTTATCACGGTCTGCGGTCCCATCCTCGGCGATCACTACCCCGGACATTACGAGCATTGGTGAAAGGTGGCCGAGTTCATATCGCGGCTCGCCGGCGTAGGGACGTTGTCGAACGCGGCTGCGAGATGCGTCGAAGCTTTTCCGCGCACCCCGCGTGCCCACTGGCCGACCTTTCAAACTGGCCTCCGACCCCGATAATCCAGCGACGTAATTCCCAGTGATTCAAGGGAAAACGGCGCCAATTTGCGTCGTCCTCCGGCCAGATGCAAGCGTTGTTACCCAATGGGGGAACGTCGGATACCGCATTTCATGTGGAGTTACGCAGTAGTAAGGACGTCGGTCCTCCTCGTGCTGCTCCTGACACTCATCGCGGGTGTGCAGGCGTCGATCGTGGGTGCCGCGAGCGCGACGGTGGGTGAGTCGTTCCACGAGTTGCCCTGGACCGGTGAGGCCGGCGTCTCCCAGTCCTCGCGTTGCGCTTCCGTCACGCCCGGTTACGACTGCACCATCGGCGGGTACGCGGCGTGGCTCACGCACCCGAGCGGCTGGGCATGGAACGACTACGGCGGTTCCTATCCCAGCCACAATGCCTACGGCCCGCACAACTGCACCCTCTACGTCGCGTATCTGCTTCAAGAAGGTGGCATCGCGCTCTCGTGGAGTGCCAACGCCTCCGACTGGGCGATCGAGGCCGCGACCAACGGTGCGGTGGTCAACCAGACACCGACGGCGGGCTCGGTAGCTCAATGGAATAGCGACCACATCGCCTTCGTCGACGCCGTCACTGCGCGCTACATCGTGATTACGTCGGACAACTTTCAGCCCTACGACGTCGGGACGATGCCCGGAGGTTTCACCGACAGCTTCGACATTGCCCGCAACTCTCCGGCCATGCCCGACAACTTCATTCATTTCGCCTCTCCTGCAGTACAGCTTCTCGCTGTGGCGCACGCGGGCTAGCCACGAGCCCTCACTCGCTGTAGTTCGGATCTCTCTCTTGCGGTGAGGCGCTCGTGTAGAGATAGCTGTTGAGTGCGTTTCGTTGGTGACCTTGGCCAGGAAAGTCATAGGCGAGGACGACGGCGATGCGGTCCTCAGTGCCGAGCACCGCTCGCACGCTGTGGAGCGTGGTGTTCCCTCGCATGATCACCATCGTCCCTTGGCGCGGTACCACCAGTCTTTGGTGGCCGAACAGCCGGCGAACGGTGCGCAGCCGAAGCAGGTCATCAAGCCACCGCTGCATTCGCTGGTACCGCCCGTCGCGAACGAGCAGCCTGTAGTTCGCAAAGATCTCGGTCTCGCCGCCTGGGACCTCATTGAGATAGATGATGGCGGTCGCAGCGTTGCGGTCGTAGTGCCAGCGATACTCGCCTCCAGGCGGAGTCACGTTGATGTTGCGCGCAGCCACGGCGTCATCGATCGGCACGAGTCCCCGACCGCAGGTGCGATCGAGCGCCTCCTCAACTCGCTTGGTGAGATCGTCAATCTGGGGAAGGGCATCGGCGATGATGAGCCCATCGACCACCTTGTAACGAAGCGATCGCTCGCGCACCCGTCGTTCGATGAGCGGGAGGCCACGGGTGCGGTCGAGCTCGAGCACTGAGTGGGTGTACTGCTCGCACTCTTCAGCGCTGAGGAAGTTTGGCTGGATCGCTACGCCCTCCTTCCAGAAGTCAGTGGTCATTCCACACCACCTTTCGCACTCGTTCGTCGAAACCGGGCCACGTGTGGAGGCTAGCCATGCACTCCGCAAGCGCTACCTGTCGATCGCGGAACTCCGTCTCGGTCCACGCGAGGACTTCGGCGATTTTGTCACGGTGCTGCTCGGGCTGACCGGGCTCGACGACGACGCAATGCTCGAGGACGCGATCGTCAACCCCACTGGCCCGGGTTGTGATCGGCACGCAACCGGCGGCGATCGCTTCGAGGACGGTTCCCATCTGGCCTTCGACCCACGTCGGGATGTAGGCGTAGCGGCACGACTCGAGCAGCTCGTGGTATCGCCGCGACGTCGAAGAGATCCACCCGTGCACCGTCACGCGTGTCGCACCTGAAGCTGCTAATCGTTCTCGGTAGGGTTCGTCTATACGGCCGATGACGTGGAGTTGCGTTGCTTCTGTCGGAATGCTGCTCCACGTGTCGATGACGTCGAGGAAGCCCTTGCGCAAGCCGCAGGTTGCTGCTGCATAGACGAACTCGGAGCGCCGTTCTACTGGGTGGCCGTTTGTCAAATTCCTTGGTCCCGGCGAATAGTTGACCAGTGTGATCTTCGAATGCCAACGTTCGTCGAACGTGGCGAGCGTGGCGCTGTTGCCCACGAGGATCACTGCGTCAGCCACCTCCATCGTGACCTCGTGATCGAAGCCGTCGGGCGGTAGGTCCCATTCCGGAAAGGGCACACCGTATTGCTCGGCCGCTTCGCGCAGAAACGCTGCCGCGCGCACCGGTTCCGAGAGCACGTAGAAGGCGACCTGGCGGCCGAAGTTATTTGTGCGACAGAGGTCGGCGAACGCCCAGAAGTGTCCGACAAAGACATCGGCAGCGGTGCCGACGGGCCTGTCCGCGACGTCCCAGTACTCGACCATTCCGCGCTCGCCGAGAATGCCGTGAAGCCGCTCAGCGATCCACCCGGTCGAATGGCCCGGGCGCGCGGCACGTCCGTCGGGGCTGAAGTAGTCAGACCAGTAGGAGAGGACAGAGCGAATGGCGCGCAGCGTAGCACCGGGTTGTCAGTATCCATTTACCGTCGTCGTTGTGGCGAGGCAGTGCTCGAAGCCGATTCTTCAGGGCATTTTCTCCGACATCCCTGTAACGCGATGGCGTGCCACTGATACCTATTAACTGTGTGACAGGGCTTCGCTACGATGAGCGTCATTAGCGAGCAGCGTCGCTCGTCATAGCCGCAAAAGAGTTCCACAGAACTCGGTACGCTCACACGCAAGCCGAGAACGGGGGTGCGATGACGGTCGGTGCTGGAGAACAGGGAGCGCTGCAGCCCGCGGTGCTCGCTGCGCTTGTTCGCGACGTTCGCCACGGTCTTGGCTCGCGATCGAAGTCGTTGCCGTCGAGGTGGCTGTACGAGGGAGCAGGGTCAAAGCTCTTCGAACTGATCACCGAACTCGACGAGTACTACTTGACGCGGGCGGAGCACGCGATTTTGATCGAGCGCGCCAACGAGATCGTGGCGATGTCGGGAGCGAGCAAAGTGATCGAGCTTGGCTCAGGCACGTCAGAGAAGACGAGGCTGCTCCTCGACGCGTTCTACGAGGCTGGCCAACTGCGCGCGTTTGTCGCTTTGGATGCAGCCGAGCAGTCGCTCGGAGGTTCGGTCGGTGAGCTCGCGGTCCGATACCCGAAGACCGCGGTATCGGGCGCGGTGACCGATTTCCACGACGAACTCACCGGCGTGCCCCCGGGCCCGGGACGCCTCTTGATGTTTCTCGGGGGGACTATCGGCAACCTCGAACCCGCAGAGCGCTTGCGATTGCTCGCGCGATTCGCCGACGTCTTGGATGCGGGAGAGTACCTCTTGCTGGGGGCCGACCTCGTGAAGGATCCCGGCCGCTTGGTGGCCGCATACGACGATGCCCAAGGGGTCACCGCCGCCTTTGAAAAGAACGTCCTTGACGTTCTCAACGAGAACCTCGGTGCCGACTTCGATGTCGATCGCTTCGAGTACGTGGCCCGTTGGAATGCGACGTCACAAGTCATTGAGATGGGTCTTCGCTCGCTTGGCTCACAGGACATATCGATCCCGAGCCTCGGGCTCTCGGTGCACTTTGATGACGGCGAGGAGCTCCGCACGGAGATCTCTGCCAAGTTCCACCTCGCCGACGTCACCAAGGAACTGGCGCTAGTCGGGTTCGAGGTCGCCGCTCAGTGGCAAGACCCCGCGGGAGATTTCGCCGTGACGCTCGCGCGCAAGATGACGAGTCGAGTCGGTGTCGGACGTCGTGACGAAAGGGAGCTGTCAGTTGAGCCGTCGCAGGGTTCGCCCGCGGTTTCGGTGGAGAGCTACCGCGATGTTCGCGCCGCCACCGAAGCATTGGCGCGACAGCTGTCCGCAGAAGACCAGACCGTCCAGTCGATGCCGGACGTGAGCCCGACCAAGTGGCATCGCGGACACGTCACCTGGTTCTTCGAGCAGTTTGCGTTGATCCCGCATCGGCCGGGTTATCGACCGATGGATGACGGCTATCTCTACCTGTTCAACTCCTACTACGAGGGGGCTGGACGCCGGCACACTCGCGCCGAGCGCGGGCTGCTGTCGCGGCCGGGCATCGTCGACATCGCGTCCTATCGCGGGATCGTTGACGAGGCGATGGAGCACCTCATCGTTGCGAACATAACGCCGGAGTCGTCCGCTCTGGTTGAGCTCGGTCTCCACCACGAGCAACAGCATCAAGAGCTCATCGTGATGGACATCAAGCATGTCCTCGGCGTCAATCCCTTCGCCCCGAGCTACTCTCCCGATCCGCGCGTTGTCCCGTCGGAGGTTGCGCCGTCTCTTGCGTGGGTCACGCATCCGGGCGCGCTCGTGGAGATCGGCGCTGAGAGCCCCTCTAACGCGGCCGGAGCAATGGACTTCACGTGCGGCTTTGTCTTCGACAACGAGTCGCCGCGACACGCCGTTTGGTTGGAGCCGTTTGCGCTCGCCGACCGATTGGTGACCGCGGGCGAGTGGCTCGAGTTCATCGAGGACGGTGGGTATCACCAATCACAGTTGTGGCTGTCCGACGGTTGGGCGGTGAATCAGATGGAGCATCGCGAAGCGCCCCTCTACTGGTCACCTACTCGAGATGGTTGGGAGATCTACACCCTGTACGGACGTGAGCCGCTCAGACCCGATGACCCGGTGGTGCACGTCAGCTACTACGAAGCGGACGCGTTCGCTCGTTGGGCGGGGGCGCGGCTGCCGACTGAAGCCGAGTGGGAAGCGGTCGCCGCCACCGCACTCGCACCCGAGTTCAAGCCGATCGCACTGCATCCACGTCCGGCGAACCCGGCGCGCTTTGCGGGCGAGCCGCGCCAGCTATTCGGCGAGGCGTGGCAGTGGACCTCGAGTGCGTACCTTCCCTATCCGCGTTTCGAACCCCTGAAGGGCGTGGTAGGCGAGTACAACGGCAAGTTCATGGTGAACCAGCACGTGCTGCGAGGCAGCGCCGCGATTACCCCACCTGGTCACGCCCGTGTGACTTATCGGAACTTCTTCCCGCCGGGAGCCCGCTGGCCCTTCACGGGCGTGCGCTTGGCGAAGGACATGTGACCACGAGTTAGGAGCAGGCGATGCGCGCAGACATCGTGCCCGGAGCGACGTTTCCCGACTACGAACTCACCGATCACACGACGACGAGGCGGAAGCTGAGCGAGCTGCAGGGCATCGACCCGATGATTCTGATCCTCGCCCGTGGCAGCTTCTGTCCGAAAGACCACCAGCAGCACCTGGAGCTCGTCGCGAACTACTCGAAGATTGAGGTGGCCTACACCTCGGTCGTGACCATCTCCACCGACAACATTCTGGAGACCAACGAGTTTCGAGGTCAGGTGGGAGCTGAGTGGACGTTCCTCTCAGACGCTGGTCGTCACATCCAAAAGGATCTGGATATCAAGGAGTACACCGATCCGTTCCATGACCCGATGGTCCCGCACACGCTGGTGCTCAAGCCTGGGTTGATCATTCACAGCATCTACAACGGCTACTGGTTCTGGGGGCGACCTTCGTTCAACGACCTCTACCGTGATCTGCGAGAGGTGACGCGCGAGATTCGCCCCGACTGGGACATCACGACACCGGAATTGCGCGCCGCGTGGGAGGCAGGCGACAAGTCGCACTTCTTCCCCTACCATTCGTAACCCCGTCGAACGTTCGATCACGGATGGCGGGTGGCCGCGAGTGTCGGTCCCGTCCGTTACGAAGTGATGGTGAACGTCGTTGCGGCCGAATGACTGCCACAAGTGACGGTGGCGTGTGCCGTACCAGGATCAGTGTCAGAGCTGACCCACCAGTTCCAAGTGAGAGTTCCGCTGGCACTCGCAGTGTCTTCGCCCAGTCCACTTGCCTCGCTCGTGTAACCGCTGGGCAGCACTACTGTGAGCGAGCACGACTTCCCGGGCGCCGTGTGCGCTCTCAAGGTCTCGTAGTTGCCGTGGGCGATCGAGGAAATAACCGACGTGATGGTTACCGCCGAGCCTGACGAACTCGCGGGCGGCGACGGGGAGGGGGCAGACAGCGATGATCCGGCGGCGAAGTCGCTCTCTACGGCAGTGCGCACGGCTCGAATGGCAGCTGGTGTTGAAGTGACCACTCCAAGTTCGCGGTTGTACGAGAGCGAGGAGATCGAGAAGTTCTCGCTGCCGACGAAGACAACGCCTGCAGACGCAGTGCAGTCGGCGCAGATCACCTTGGCGTGGATGTAGATCTGTGAATCGTTGAGGAGCCGGACGTGTACCCCGGACGATGCGAGCCGCTCGAGGGCGCTCGTCCACGATGGATCTTCGGTCATGACGACGTCGACTGACACGCCTCTGCGGGCCGCTCCTTCCAAAGCGCTCTCGATCGCGGGTGAGTCCATCTCTTCGTTCTCAACGAGAAGTGAGTGCCGAGCCGACCCGATAAGACTCGCGAGCGTTGCCGTCGAACCGGGGCTCCACACCAGACCGGCTGCTTGGCGCGGCGCGGCGCCGTTGCCCGCGAAGTCGCCGTCGAACATGGCTTCAATTGCGCCTATGTCGGCGGAGTTATCAACTTCTACCCAAAAGTCTCGAGTCGACGAATAGTCCGAAGCAACGAAGTTGCCGGTGCCTACGTAGGCGCGCGCGTCGTCGATGACCAGATACTTGGCGTGGAAGATCTGGCTCGAGGGTGCCCAGACGACGTGAACTGAGCCCGCTCGCAAGACTGACGCCGCGGCTGAATTCTCGGACGTACCGTCGTAGGCGGAGTTCAAGACGACTCTGACATCTACGCCCGCCTTGGCTCGCGCGACGAGGTCTCGCTCGATGGCTGGATCCGAGAGCTCGTACATCGAGAGGTCGATGCTCGAACGAGCGCTCGAAACCGCCGCGTCGAGGAAGCCGTATCCAGAAGCCGGTTCGACCCATACACCAGAGACCGCTGTTGTGGATACGGCAGCTTGCGCGGGCGAGACGCCAACGATGAAACTCGGGGCAATCGTTGTTGCAACGAAAAGAGCCGTAGCGGTCCAAGCCCTGATCGAGAGACGCACGCGCTTAGTTCTACACCGATGGTGCAACAGCCGCGACCTGTAACGAGCAGGCGCTACTCGATTGGACCACAGGGCCATGACGCGGACCTTTCGACCTGCACCACCGCGCCTGGGGCGTCCCGCGATCTACGCGCTGTGTGTCCCTGCTGACGATGTCAAGGTTCAAAGAGGTCGTTGAGCTCGTCCGCGTGGTCCTCTTCATCCTGGAGGAGCGACTCCATCAGTCGTCGGGTGGTGATGTCTCCTTCGCCAATCCAGCGAATGATCTCGGTGTACACATCGATGACGATGCGCTCGCCGACAAGGTTTTCGCGGATCATGCCTTGCAGATCGTTGTCCTTCTCCGGTGCCTTGTACTCGGTGATCGCGCGCTCCTTCAAAGTGGCAGGATTCAGGTCTGGCTGTCCGCCGAGCTGGTTGATGCGGTCAGACACACGTAGGAAGTGGCCGAGCTCTTCCTTCGCGTGATCCTCGAACATGTCGGCGACCTGCTCGCGATTGATGCCCTGACAGACGATCGCATTTTGCGTGTAGCGCAGGTAGCACACCATCTCACTCGCCACCACCTGCTGGAGCACCGCGATGACCTTGGGGACGCTCGTCGTGTCGGACGGCATGACCGGTCCTTGCGTGAGATGCTTTTTAGCCTCGTCGCGGATTTTCGCGATGTCGATGGCGAAGTCATTTGGCATTGGTCCTCCGTAGCTTGTAGTTATTCCTTCCGGACAAATTAAAGCCTGGTTCTTGAAACTTGACCAGAGCCAATTTGGGACTTTTCGCGGTGTCAGCTACCGAGGACCGGGCTGCTTGCCGGAGAGGCTGCTAGCGACGACCACGTTATTGTTGAGGAGCGCGGTCACGAATTGGATGTGCCGACGCTGCTACAACCCTACAAGCCCAAAAGGACACCAACCGACATGACCACCTTTGCCGGAACTTGGGACGTGACGATTGACACGCCAATCGGCCAGATCGCAGTCGTCTTTGACATCACTGAGCACGACGGCACGATCTGTGGCACCGCGATCTCGGACGCAGAAACGGTCGAGTTCATCGACGCGATTGCCGAAGGTGATCGACTGACGTGGACGCAGGTGGTCACCACGCCGATGAAGCTGACCTTGAAGTTCGACGTCACCGTCGAGGGTGACACGATGACCGGAACGTCGAAGGCTGGCCCTATGTTCCCTGCATCCAAGGTCAACGGAGCCCGCTCTTCATCGAACTGAATCGTCGCCTCGGCGCGGCAACTCGAATCACGCGGAGGCTGGTCTTGCCTCAGCTTGATGATTCGATGGAAATCTTGACGGTGCCCGATCCGTCGAGCTGGACATTCGCCGCCACGTCGCAGATGGAGGACTTCGCGGTGAACTTGACCGGCAAGGCGGCCGGAAACTTCACCGTCTTTTTGTAGCTCTTGGACGGAATCGGCTTGTTGTTCTTCGTGCACCCGACTGTCCACTGCACCAGGCCGCTGAGCTCAGGCTTTGACGACACGGTGACTTCTATCTTCGACGGATTGTTGGTTCCGCCGCTTGTTTCCGCGACGGCGTACTGTCCCGTCGCATGAGCGGTGGCGAGCACGTGCATCGACGAAGCACCTGCGTTATCAATTAACAGGCTGCCAATGAGGACCAGCGAAGTTGCAACAATCGACGCCTTGATCATGACGCGCATTCGAGCACCCTTCGCTTCGGGCCGACGCACTCAGGCCTTAGTTCGACAAAGCGTACAGGTTTAGTGCCGGCAGCGCTTTGGCGACGTCGCCCGGGCGATTGTTGAGCGTTGAGGATCTCGCGAGTTTCGCGTGGGATGCGGGCTCGTTGATTGGGTCCTGAAGAGCGGAACGGCTTACCCAGTTGAACGCAAAGGCGGGCATAAGGTCTCGTCCATGCGGGTCAACATCCTGTGCCGACTCGTCACCGGATCATCGATCGCGGTGGCCGTAGTTGGAGGCTCGCTGTTCGGGTCAAGTGCCCTAGTCGGTGCCTCTTCCGTGAAGAACGCCGCCTTTTGCACGGCGGAGTCATACATCTCGCATACTGCGGTCGGAGGGGTGATCGCTCCTTTCCAGTGGAAGACGGTCGCCCTGGAGAAAGCCACGCTCAAGCGCGCGGATAGGGACTTGGCGCTTGCGGTGACAGACGCTCCAACGAAGGCATTCGCGAAGCTCGCAAAAGAGCTCGTCGGCACCTTCTCAGGATGGCTCGACGATCCGAAGCTCTTGTCCCAAGAAGCGAAAAGCCCTTCACCGAGCGGAGGCAGTTTCACATTCAGCATGTCGTCTCGACTGCTCGCTCGAATGATGACGATGCGCGACGTTACATTGAGCGGTAACTACATCTGGCCGATCTACGCCGCGTGCCCCGACATGTCGAGCAATGGCGGAGCCGGCCAGGCCTTTGGCAAGCCACCGCCTAAGTGGTTAGCAACGCCCGTCGAGGTGGCGGCGGCCGGAGAAGCCTATGGCGCGATGCTCGGGTCCATGTTGATGTCGACGAGGGTGTTCAACCGTCCGACGGTGACGTCGATGAGGATTGCGGTTGCCAGGATCGACTCGAAGCATCCAGGCAGGGACATTGTCCTCATGGGTCTTCCGAACCTGTTGGATGGCGTCTGGCACGCGCAATACCGGTTAACGGCAGACCACCAGCGATTCGACGTGTTCGTTTCGCAGCGCGATTATTCGATCGCGATAGACCCTGGCGACCTGCCACGGATTACGGATGCCGTGGCGGTCTCCACATAGGCGTTGGCCCAACAAGCGAACTGAAACGACAGTGCGTCTCGACTACTCGCCGGGGATGCGCCGCTTCAGTTCCTTCTTGGCGTGCTTGTCGTTTCGTTTTTCCTTCAACGACTTGCCGACCTTCTTGGTGTTGTGTTGATTCGGTGATTTATCGGCCACGATGACTCCTCCAGTTGGCGACGTCAGGATTGGCGGCGTCGAGATCGCACCATGAATGTGCCATCGGCGACACCTCGCGACGTCGCCGAACGACCCATCCATGGATCTCTTCACTGACTTTATTCGGTGCGGGCGTCGCGCTGTGTTTCGACGCCGCTGAGGTGCAAAGTTCGTTATGAGTTCACGTTCGTCCAAAAGGCGCCAGCGCGCGCATACGTCTGCCCGGTCGTGTAGTTGATGAGGTAGGCGCATATCCCGTGAACGCCGAGATTCCTCGCACCGAACGCTGCGGTCACTGAGTATGAGCCGCTCACGGCCCGGTTCGTCCACACGGTCAGCTCATAGAGACCCGTCGGCTGGAACAGTGCTCGCGCGGCCTCGGCGGCGAAGGTTGGCGCACAGCCACTTGCTTTGACCGCCTGCTCCCACGCCACCACTCGGTTCGCGGGGCCACTCGCGCTGCCAGAGATGACGTAGTTGAAATCAGCTCCCATTGTGTTGGTGGCAGGCCCGCTGACCGACATGGTCCCGCCTGCGGAGGCGGGACCGGCCAACGCGAGGGTGGCGACCACTGCGACGAGGACGATTGCCGGAACGATCCGCAACAGGATCGTCCACAGGCCTGAACTTGACGGAGCGTACTTGTGCCTCACCGAATGAGAATGTGCCATGACGAACCCCCTTGCGTCTCAGTCCGCACTACGCGGCGTACCTCGTCCTAGTGCGTCGAACGAGTTCCGTCAACTGGCGGATCCGGACGCATCTGCAGCGGGCGAAAACGTGGATCGATCGGGCGGAGTGACACGCCGGTGATTGGCGTTATTAGTTTTCCTAATAGTCAAGTCATTCAAGAAGAAGGAGAAGTCGATGACCAAAATACCCCCCTCATTCCAAGACCTTTTGCAGAGTCCGGTGGGAACCCTCGCCACGATCGGGCCCGACGGGCGCCCTCAGCAGACTGAAGTGTGGTTCGTCGCCGATGGCGATTCGGTCGCGATCTCCCTCAGTACCGACCGACAGAAGACGAAGAACCTTATGGCGCGCTCGGCGTCCAGCTTTCTCATCCCCGACCCTGCGTCAACGCAGCGGTACCTCGAGATTCGCGGCGACGCCGAGATCACCCCGGACGACGACTACGCCTTCGCCGAAGAGGTGGGAAAGAAATACGGCGCGAATCTTCGCGACTACGACCGACCGGGCACCCGTCGAGTCGTGGTACGAATCATCCCGACACGTGTCAACGCGGTCGACATGCGGGGCTAACCGGCGCCTCGTGCGCAAGACTCGTTGGATGCCCGTTCCGCTCGACGACGTTGCGCGCCAGGCGTCAATGCGGCTTCGTCGCGGTACGCGTGGAGTGGGGGTCTGTCTCGCGGCGGTGCTCTGTTTGGTGTCGACGACCTTCATCGAAACGCCCCTCGCGGCGGCGGGAGCCGCGACCACTCTCCTTGCTTTTGACGCCACGGACCTTGGCGCACCACCGCCCTCCGCGCCGGCGGTGGTTGGCGTCACGGCCGGTGCGGGTGGCACGGGCTACTACGTCCTGCGCGCAGACGGCACCGTCGACGCGTACGGTGCGACGAGCTATGGGTCGATGACGACGCCACCGGCCGGTTCGACGGCGACGGGCATCGCTCTCGACTCGTCGACCGGCGGCTACTGGATCGTGAGCTCCAACGGCACCGTCCAAGGCTTCAACGCGCCGTTTCTCGGTGAGCCGCACATCCGCCCCGGAGGATGGGGCCAGTATCCGGCGGCGGTCGCCATCGCGGCCGCGCCGAACGGCACTGGCTACTACATCCTTCGTGCGAACGGCGCCGTCGACGCGTACGGCGTGAAGACCCATGGCGGTCTGCACCTTCGCTATGGAGCGATCGCGCCCGTGGTCGCCGTGTCGATCGCGGTCGATTCGACCACCGGCGGCTATTGGGTTGCCACCTCGATGGGAGGGATCTCGGCGTTCGACGCACCGAGCTATGGCTCACCACTCACGAGCGACGACAGCAAATACGATGGCGTGCCCGTCAGCGCTCTGGCGGCGACATCGTTGGGAACGGGCTACTACGTCCTTCGAGCGAACGGAGCGATCGACAGCTACGGCGCCACGTCGCACGGCTCACCGGCGACGCAGGACTTAATGCCCAACGAAGGACTTGCGAGTGCAATTGCGCTCGACCCGACGACGGGTGGCTACTACGTGGGCATCGACGACACGCCGCTCGACGGATACGTCAACCCTTTGCGTGCCGTCACGTCGCTCCTGCCCCAAGAGGTGGATCAAGGTGTCGACTACTGCGCGTCGGGCCCGGTCTACGCGATCGGCGATGGCACGGTGGTGAGCACCTACGACAACCAGTGGCCGAGCGGCGTGTTCATCTCCTATCGGCTCTCCAACGGCCCCGCGAAGGGGCTCTACGTCTACGACGCGGAAGACGTCACCCCCACCGTCACGATCGGCGAGCACGTCACACCCGACACGGTGGTCGGGGTCGTGCACGACGCGCTTACGTGTCTCGAGACGGGCTGGGCCGATCCACCCTCGTATCCCGAGCGAGCGGCCGCCCACCGCGAGTTCAACGGTGAGAACTCGACGGCCTATGGACTCAACTTCAACACGTTGCTCCTGGCACTCGGCTCGCGGCCAGGTTTGCCGCAGCCCGACGGCCCGCCCGGTCCTATTCCGGCGACCTGGCCGACGTGGTAGCAGGATGAATTGTGCCCCTTGACCTCTACAGTGATGGTCGACACGACGCGATGTAACAGCGAGGGCGCTTCAAGAGACAGCATCTCTGGCTGAACGTCCACTCGGCCACGAGAGGAGCACAGTGAAGAACTACACCAAGGATCCAAAGAAAGTCGCCAACCTCACCCCGGAGCAGTACCGCGTGACCCAGGAGGCGGCGACCGAGCCGGCCTTTCGCAATGAGTTCTGGGACCACAAGGACGCCGGCATCTATGTCGACGTGGTCTCGGGAGAGCCGCTCTTCGCGTCGACGAAGAAGTACGACAGCGGTTGCGGGTGGCCGAGCTTCACCGCGCCGCTCGTGCCCGAGAACGTCGTCGAGAACAGCGACCGCAGCTTCGGCATGGTGCGCACCGAGGTGCGCTCGACCCACGGCGACAGCCACCTCGGCCACGTCTTTCCCGACGGTCCGCCCGACGAAGGGGGACTGCGCTACTGCATCAACTCAGCCGCGTTGCGCTTTGTCCCCTACGACGATCTCGACGCCGAGGGATACGGCGAGTACAAAGAGCTCTTCGACCACCTGAAAGGAAGCAACAAGTGACCACCGAAACAGCCATCCTCGCCGGGGGATGCTTCTGGGGGATGCAAGACCTCATCAGAAAGCGCCCCGGTGTTATCTCGACCCGTGTCGGCTACAGCGGCGGGAACGTGAAGAAGGCGACGTATCGCAACCACGAGGGCCACGCCGAAGCCATCGAGATCGTCTTTGATCCCGCCGTGATCTCGTATCGCGACATCCTCGAGTTCTTCTTCCAGATCCACGACCCCACGACGCTCAACCGCCAAGGCAACGACCGCGGCACGAGCTACCGGTCAGCGATCTTCTACCTCAATGATGAGCAGAAGCGCGTCGCCGATGACACCATCAAAGACGTCGAGGCTTCGGGACTGTGGCCGGGGAAGATCGTGACGGAGGTTGCGCCCGCGGGCGACTTCTGGGAGGCGGAACCCGAACACCAGGACTACCTCGTGCGCTACCCGAACGGCTACACCTGCCACTTCCCGCGGCCCGGGTGGGTGCTTCCTCGACGCAGCGACAGCGCCATCGTTTAACTACGCGCTCGCAATCGGCGAGGGGTGTTCCTTCTTGCTGAACGAGTCGGTGAGAGCAAGCAGCGTCGCGACAGCAGCGACCGCGGCGCCAGCCACGCTGACGCCCGCCCACTTGTCGTACTCATAGACGAGGCTGCCGAGGTAGGAGCCCACGGCGCCACCGGCGAAATAGCAGACCATGTACGACGAGTTGATCCGACTGCGCGCGTGCGGCGCGAGGCGATAGATCAGCGACTGGTTGGTCACCTGCAAGCCCTGGACGCCGATGTCCATCAAGATGATGCCGAGGATCAACATGGCGAGGTCGCTACGACCCAACCAGATCGGAAGAAACGAGACCAGCATCAAGGCAGAAAAGACGAGCGTCGTTGGCTTGGTCCAGCGGCGGTCGGCCCAGCGACCCGCGAAGTTCGCGCACAGCGCACCGGCGGCGCCCACTAGTCCGAACAGTCCGATCGTCAGATCGTTGTAGTGGTAGGGAGCACCGGACAGCAAAAAGGCCATCGTTGTCCAGAAGATGCTGAAGACGCCAAAGCCCAGCGCGCCCAGGAGCGAGCGACGCCGCAAGAACGGCTCGGTCATGAAGAAGGTCACCGTAGTGCGAAGCAACGTTCCGTAGCGAACGCGCGGACGCTCGTGTTCGGCCGGCAGCTGGCGCCACAACAGCAGCGAGAGTCCCGAGATCATGACAGCGGCCACCACGTAGACGACGCGCCAGCTCGAGAGCTCTGCGATGATGCCCGACACGGTGCGTGCGAGCAAGATGCCCAACAGCAGTCCGCTCATGACTGTTCCGACCACGCGCCCGCGTTCGTGGTCTGACGAGAGCGACGCGGCCATCGGCACGAGGAGCTGGGCCGCGACAGAGCCAAGTCCGACGATGGTGGCAACCGCGACCAGGACGCCAATGCTCGGTGCGAGCGCCGACGCTAAGAGGCCCACGGCACAGAGGAGCAGCACCACCGGGACAAGCTTGCGACGCGCGATGATGTCGCCGACCGGGACGAGCAGCGCCAGTCCGAGCGCGTAGCCAACCTGGGCGAGTGTGACCGTGAGTCCCACCGTCGCCGAACCCGCGTGGAAGGTTTTCGCGATGCTGCCGAGCACCGTTTGGGCGTAGTAGAGGTTGGCAGCAGAAAGACCGCATGCCACCGCGAACAACAAGATGAGGCCTTTGCGCATCCCGCTCTTTGTGTCTGTCACCGGAACCAATTCTGACATCACCACTCCCTATTTAATGAACGTGTCGTTCAGTATAGCGTATTTGTGTACGTTGCGTTCATGAAGTACGCTTCGATCATGAGCGGCGGGGGGCCAGTGGAGACCTCAAGAGTGGGGCGTCCGAGGAGCGAGAAAACGCGCCTCGCGGTACTCGCGGCAACGGCCGAACTGCTGGACGAGGTGGGATTCGCCGGCACGACGATCGAGGCTGTCGCCGCCCGCGCCGGGGTGAGCAAAGTCACCATCTACAAGTGGTGGCCGAGTCGCGGCTCGCTCGCCATCGATGCGTTTTTTCACCATCACATTCAGACGCTCGTCTTTCCCGACACCGGCAGCGTGGCCGAGGACCTGATGTCGCAGATGCTGGTCATGGTCGCGACGTTTCGAGGCAGGGCCGGAGAGGTAATGGCCGAGCTCATTGGCCAAGCTCAGTCGGACCCGGTCCTGGCCGAGATGCTGCGTAGCGGGTGGTTGCAGCCACGACGAGAGGCGTCGATCGCGGTGATCCGACGGGGCATCGAGCGAGGGGAGCTGCGAGAGGGCATCGATCTTCCGCTGTTCTTGGATCAGCTGTACGGACCGATCTACTACCGCCTCGTGGCGAGAGTTGGCCCCTTGAGCGATGAGTTCGTCCGTGGGCTCGTCACCAACTTGATGGACGGCGTGCGTCCGACATAGAAGGCCACGTAAGTCGGCGCAACCGCAACTACCAGAGCTCGGAGATCTGTCCCGCGACGACACGGGCGGCATCGATCGCAAGCGGTGCGGGCGCGCCCACGCTGAGCGCGTTCGGATCGAGGTACGGAGTCTCTTCGAGCACGGCGCGGACGGGATCGCTCAAGAAGCGAGAAGGCTGCGCCCATGAGTGGTCGTCTCGCACCTTGTGGTGGTGGTAGCGAAGCGGCACGTAGATCGCGAGGTCCCGTCGGGCTCTGGTCACCGAGACGTAGAACAGTCGCCGCTCCTCTTCAAGTCCTTCGGGAGAGCCGAGGGACATGTCGGACGGAAAGTTGCCGTCGGCCGCGTGGATGACGTGCACCGCGTCGAACTCGAGGCCCTTCACGGAGTGGACGGTCGAGAGCACGAGCCAGTCTTCGTCCATCATCGGCGGACCCGCGAAGTCACCGGTCGACAATGGCGGCTCGAGGGTCTGGTCGGCCGCGACGTCACTCAGGCGGCGAGCGTCGGCGCAGGCGAGCACCAGTGCACCGAGGTCCTCGAGTCGAGGCACGGGGTCGTCGTACGTCGCGGTGATGAGCGGCGCCATGGCGAGTCGAATGCGCTCGGCGTGGACCGGGACGGGTTCAAGAGCACGATGACACATGGCCTCGATCAGCTGGCTCGACATCTCGCGCGCCTCGTCGGGCAATACGTCGAGCGCGTCCGACCACCGGTGCGTGATCTCCTCGTGGCTGAGGGGCAGTGACTGATCAACGCCGCGCAGAGCGTCGATTGCCCGGCGTGCCTTCGCCGGTCCGACGCCCGGGAGCAGCTGAAAGAGGCGAAACCAGGCCATCTCGTCTCGCGGATTGTCGGCCAGGCGAAAGGCCGCGAGCAGATCCTTCACGTGCGCGGACTCGAGGTAGCGCAAGCCGCCGTACTTGATGAAGGGAATGTGGCGACGGGCGAGCTCGAGCTCAAGATCGGAGCTGTGGTGCGCCGCACGATAGAGCACGGCCTGCTTTCGCAGTGCGACGCCCTGCTCGTACAGCTCGAGCACTCGATTGGCGACGAACTCGGACTGCTGTCGTTCATCGGTGCAGCGAATGAGCGTGGGCGGGTGAGCGCCGATGACCGGTGCGTGTTCGCGCAGCACCGACGAGAACCCCTCGGGCGCGTCAGCCGCGAGCGCGTTCGCCACGTTCAAGATCGCCGCGGATGAGCGGTAGTTGACCTCGAGCGTGATCGTCGTCAAGTCGTCGAAGTAACGATCTGCGTGCAACAGGTACGCCGGCGAGGCTCCGCGAAACCCGTAGATCGCCTGAGCGTCGTCGCCGACCAACGTAACGCGAGGGTCGTGGCGTCGAAGGCCCGTCAGCACTTCGAGCTGGAGCAGGTTCACGTCTTGGAACTCGTCAACAAGGATGTGGTCGTACGCCCCACCGAGCTGCTTGCCCAGCACGTCGTGCTGGGCGATGACCCGCCAGAAGAGCAGAAGGTCATCGAAGTCGAGGAGACCGAGGGAGCGCTTCCGTGCGACGAAGGCGCTGAAGACCATAGCCACGTCCTCGAAGCGATCGGCGCACCACGGGGTGATCTCCGCCATGACGTCGCGCAGCGGCACGCCGGTATTGACCGAGCGGGAGTAGAGCGATGCCAGTGTGGACTTTCTCGGGAGGCGCCGCTCGCCACTGACGAGGCCGAGGTCGCTGCGTACGAGGTCCATGAGGTCGGACGCGTCGCTGTGATCGAGGACCCCGAATCCCTCGGGCAGACCTACTGCCGCGTGGTGGTGACGAAGTGTGCGATGGGCAACCGAGTGAAACGTGCCGCCGGCAACACGCTGGGCGCGGTCGCCGACGCGAATCGAGTGGACGCGGTTGACGATGTCACGCGCCGAACGTCGCGTGAAGGTGAGGAGCAAGATGCGCTCGGGTCGCACGCCGTGGTCGAGGAGATACTCGACGCGAGCTGTCAGTGTCGTCGTCTTGCCGGTGCCAGGCCCTGCAATGACCCGTAGTGGCGTGTCACCGAAGGAGACCGCTTCGAGCTGGCGCTCGTTGAGGTCCCGCAGGGAAGCGAACATACGTTCGATAGTACGCCGGGCGTGTCCCATCCGCGGTAAGGCGAGAGCTGGAAAATTGTTCGATGACCGAACAATGACCTCTAGCCTGGAATCATGACGCAATCGAGCTCCGAGAGTGACGATGGACTGGCCGCGGTGCGCGGTTTTGCGCGCGCTGTTCGGATCTTGGAGCGGGCGTCAGACGAGGTGAGCATGTCGCACTACCGGGTGCTGGCCGCCGTGGCAGCGGGCGAGGAGCGTGCCTCACGCGTCGCCGAGCGCCTTGAACTGGGTCGACCCGCGATCAGCTCCGCGGTTGAGGCCCTCTGCGCTCGCGGACTCATGGAGCGTCGTGACGTCGCAGACGATCAACGCGCGTTCGACCTGCGTGTGACGCCCGAAGGCTTCGCGGTGCTCGAGCGCGTGGAGCGCGAGATGACCACCGCGCTGCGCGGACTCTGTGCTCGAGTCGAAGACGGCGCGCGGGCGCTCTCATCGCTCGCGACGCTCGATGTCGCCGTCGATGCGATATATGCCGAGAGGCGCGCCGCGCGCGGTGGGGTCAAGGAGTGAGCGAGGACGTAAAACCCGGTTGGGTGCGCCAGCTGTGGGGCTACATGATGCGTCACAAGCGCAACGTGGTGCTCGCCATGTTCGCGGCCATCCTTGGCAGCATCTGCCAGACGATCATCCCGCTCATCGCTCGCGAGATCGTCGACAACGTCATCCTCTCGCACCACTCGAAGCTCTGGCCCTGGCTGGTGCTCCTCGGCGCGCTCGCCGGAGTGAGCTATTGGGCGGCGCACGTTCGTCGCTACCGCGGTGGCCAGGTCGCCCTCGAAGTCCAGTACGACCTTCGAAACGAGATGCACGACCACCTCCAGGTGATGGACTTCGACAACCTCGGCCGTATGCCCACGGGCCAGCTCGTCGCTCGTGCGAACTCAGACTCGACGCTCGTCCAAGGACTGCTCAACTTCTTTCCGATCATGAGCTCCAACATCTTGTTGATGCTCATGTCACTGGGCGTGATGATCTTCTTGTCACCGCTGCTCGCCGTGGTCAGCCTCGTCCTCGCGCCCACTCTCGTCGTCGTGTCCTATCGCATGCGACGAAGGATCTTTCCCGCGACGTGGGACGGGCAACAGCGCGAAGGCGACGTGATCCAGATCGTCGACGAAGACGTCAACGGCGTGCGCGTCGTCAAGGCATTCGGCCAAGAAGAGCGCGAGCTCGAGCGCGTGGCCGACGCCTCGCAGGTGCTCTATGGCTCGCAGATGAGGGCCGTGCGGCTGCAGTCGCGCTATCAGCCGCTCCTTGAAGCCATTCCGACGATCGCCCAGGTCGCCATCCTCGCCCTCGGCGGTTGGATGGCGCTGCACCACGAGATCTCGCTCGGTACCTTCCTCGCTTTCTCGACGTACGTCACATCGATGATGGCGCCCGCGCGCCAGCTTGCGGGCGTGCTCACGATCGGTCAGCAGGCCCGTGCTGGCCTGGAGCGGATCTTCCAACTGCTCGAGCTGCAGCCCGCGATTGCTGACGCGCCCGACGCGGTGGTCCTTGGCGAGCTGAAGGGCGAGATTGAGTTCAAAGGCGTGCACTATCACTACGTGGACGGCGCGCCCGTCCTTCGCGGCGTGGATCTCACGATCAAGCCGGGCGAACGCGTCGCGATCGTGGGCCCGAGCGGAAGCGGCAAGACCACGCTCTCGATGCTCGTGCCGCGCTTCTACGATCCGACCGAGGGCGAGGTGCTCGTCGACGGTCACAATGTGAAAGACGTGACGCTGCACTCTTTGCGCCGACAGATCGGCGTGGTCTTTGAAGACAGCTTCCTCTTCTCAGAGTCGGTACGCGACAATATCGCCTACGGCCGCCCTGAGGCGACCGATGAGGAGATCGAAGCCGCCGCCCGCGCGGCGCAGGCGCACGAGTTCATCCTCGACCTGCCGCGAGGGTACGACACGGTGGTCGGCGAGCGCGGGCTCACGCTGTCCGGCGGCCAGCGCCAGCGCATCGCCCTGGCCCGCGCCATCTTGTACGACCCGCGGGTGCTCATCCTGGACGACGCGACGAGTGCGATCGACGTCGGCATCGAAGACGCGATCCACGATGCGTTGCGCGTCGTCATGGCGGGTCGCACGACAATCCTCATCGCGCACCGGCGCTCGACCCTGCACTTGGCCGAGCGCATCGTCGTTCTCGACCAGGGACGCGTGGTCGATCAGGGGACCCACGAGGAGCTAGTAGCGACCAGCGCGCTCTATCGAGGACTCCTCAGCGGGCTCGACGACAGCGACGCCAAAGAGATCGGTGACCGGATCGAAGTGCTCGCGACGATCCCCGCACACCACGGCACGACGACGTCGGCGTGGCGACCACGCACCGCGGACGCGTCGACGGGTTCGACGAGCGCGCCTCGCGTCGGCGTGCCCAGCATCGGCCCGGGACTCGGTGGCGGCGGTGGCGGGTGGCGCCTCAATCTCGCGCCCACCCCCGAGCTCTTGTCCCGCGTCGCGGAGCTGCCGCCTGTTCGCGACCACGCAGCGATCGACCTCGTCCACGAGTCACGTCACGATCGCGGCTTCAATCTCAATCGTCTCCTCTTCGAGTTCCGATGGCCGCTCCTTGTCGGCCTGTTCTTTGTGGTCGTCGACGCCGTGGCGACCCTCGCCGGGCCGATCCTGATCAAGATCGGCATCGACGACGGTGTGGTCAAGCACTCGGCGGGCGTGCTGTTCGCGGCAGCAGCCGTCTTCTTGTTCATCACGCTGGTCGATATGGTCGATGAGATCGGCGAGACCTTCGTCACGGGCCGCGCGGCCCAACGCATCATGCTGTCCCTGCGCATCCGCATCTGGGCTCAGCTCCAGCGCCTCTCGCTCGACTACTACGAGAGCGAGATGGCTGGTCGCATCATGACGCGCATGACCACCGACGTTGACCAGTTCGAGTCGCTCATCGAGAACGGCGTCTTGTCGGCGCTCGTGGCGATCGTCACGTTCTTCGGCGTTGGTGTCGCGCTCGTGGTGATCAACACCGAGCTTGGCCTCTGCACGCTGAGTGTCATCGCACCGCTGGCTCTCGCCACGGTCTGGTTCCGTCGTCGCGCGTCAAGACTGTACGACCTGTCGCGAGAGCGCATCGCGATCGTGAACGCCGACTTTCAAGAGAGTCTCTCGGGCGTGCGCGAGTCCCAGGCCTACGTGCACGAGGCAGCGACCATGGCCCGCTTCCACCAGCTGAACGGCAACTACCTCGATACGCGCGTGCAGGCCCAGCGACTCGTCGCGACATATTTTCCATTCATCCAGTTCCTCTCGGGCATCGACGACATCATCGTGCTCGGCGTGGGCGCGGGACTCGTGACGACCGGGCACCTCACGACCGGTGCGCTCATCGCCTTCGTGCTCTACATAGACATGTTCTTCTCGCCAATTCAGAGCCTCTCGCAGGTCTTTGACTCCTGGCAGCAGACCCGTGTTTCGGTCAATCGAATCTCCGATCTCATGCAGCTCGAGACGCGCACTCCCGAGCCGGCACACCCCCAAGCAGTGGGTCGACTGCACGGCGAGATCGATCTCTCTGATGTTCGCTTCTCCTACCCGATGCAGCAGCGCCGCCCTGAGGTGGCGGGCAAGAAGCCTCGGCGCGGACCGGCCGACGCGCGACTGCTCATCTCGCCCGACGCCGAGCTGCGTCGCCCGCCCGAGGCGCTGCGTGGCATCGACCTGCACGTGTCACCTGGTGAGATCGTCGCGCTCGTCGGCGAGACCGGCGCGGGGAAGTCCACCGTGATGAAGCTGCTCGCTCGCTTCTACGATCCCGACGAGGGGAGCGTTCGCTTCGACGGTCATGACCTTCGCTCGCTCGACTTGCACTCCTTTCGCCGTCAGCTCGGCTACGTGCCCCAAGAGGCCTTCCTCTTTTCGGGGTCGGTTCGTGACAACATCGCCTACGGCCGTCCTGACGCCGACGACGCGAGAGTCGAACAGGCGGCCCGCGCGGTCGGCGCGCACGATTTCATCGCCGAGCTCTCGGGCGGCTATCACCACGTGCTCACCGAGCGTGGGCGCTCCCTCTCCTCAGGCCAGCGCCAGTTGATCGCCTTGGCGCGAGCCGAGCTCGTCGACCCCGCCATCTTGCTGCTCGACGAGGCGACCTCGAACCTCGACCTGTCGACCGAAGCCCGCGTCTCGGCGGCGATGCAGGAGGTCTCGCGCGGACGCACGACGATCATCATCGCGCACCGGCTCCAAACCGCGCGCACCGCTGACCGCATCGTCGTCCTGGACCACGGGCAGATCGCCGAAGTCGGCTCCCACGAGGAGCTCGTCGAACTCGGCGGGCGCTACGCGGCGATGTGGAACGCCTTCGAGACGGTCTCGGGCGCGACTGGAGACTGAACGGTGGACCTAGTGCGGATGTCCGCCGCCTAGTAGATCGAGGATGTGCTCGAGCACGTCGCTCACCGCCTCGAAGGTCTCTCGCGCGCCGTTAGGTGACCCGGGCAGATTGAGGATCAGGGTCTCACCGACCGTACCGGCGACGCCTCGAGAGAGACGTCCGAGGGGATTCACCGCGCGCATCGCCTCACTCAGTCCGGGCGCATGGCGTTCGAGGACGCGATTCGTTCCCTCGGGGGTCTGATCGGTGGGCGAGAACCCGGTGCCGCCGGTGGTCACGACGAGCCCGTGGAAGTCAGCGCTGAGTTTCAAGAGCGCGCCCGCCACGTTGCTCGCGCCGTCGGGGATCGTCGCACGGTCCACGACGCGAAATCCGCGCGCTTCGAGTAGCTCGACGAGCACGTCGCCGGATCGATCGTCGCGGGTGCCCGCGGCGACTGAGTCCGACACGGTGAGCACCTTCGCGTCGAGTGTCATGCACCAACGCTAGGTCTGACGGCGAACATAAAAAAGGGGCGCCCGCAGAGGGCGCCCCTTCCACCGTTGACCCGCGTTATGGCAAGGGCTGTCCAGGGTGGGTCGGTGGCGGCCCAAGGGCTTCCAAGGCAGTCGCTCGTACGAGGACCGCGTTGGCTACCGCTGCTTCGTAGGTAAGGCGTGCTTGTTCGCGCTGCCAGGGTGTCGTTGCAGCGGCCAGTGCCGCGGCAAGAGCGCTCTGGGCAGACGCCACTGACGCACGGAACGCGACGTTCGCCGCCTGGAGACCGATCACGTACGCCGTGCCGTTGTAGCCAGCGGGCGGCGAGGGCGGGTCGCCGGCGGCGACGATCGCTGCGACGCGCGCGTTGAGTGCCGCCTCAGCCGAGACGAGGTACGCGGCGCGTGCGGCTTGGCGCTGTGCGGGCGTCGTCGCCATTGACAGAGCCTCATAGAGCGTGGCTCGATCGGAGGCGATCGCCCCGCGGTAGGTGAAGTTGATCGCCTTCAGGCCATCGACGTAAGCCCTCCACTGTGCGGTGAACGCCTTCCACGCTGTCACCGAGGCACTGGTCGAGTTAGAGACCGTCGTGGTCGGGGTCGTGTCACCGAAGGCCGCGGCCGCCGGCACGCTCACGCCGAGAGCGGTCACTACGGTGAGCGCGGCCAATGTACGAAATTTCTTGATTCCCATGGTTCTCCCTTGAACAAACCTCAGCGTACGGAAGGGAAGTGTGAGAACGATGTGAAGACGCTGTTGGACGACTGAGAGAAGTCCTACAAATAGATGTGAATCGTCAACCGTGCTGCGTCGTGGTCGTCGTCGGTATTGGCGTCTTCGGTTTCGTGGTGGTCGTTGACGGTGGGGCCATGCCAGGTGGTGTCGCGCACGTGGTCGAGGTACCGGTGATCGGCTGGCCGGCTTGCAGCGCGAGCGACGCTTCGATCATGCACTTCATGATCGGTCCGGCGACGATGGCGCCGGTGACGTTGTAGGCCTGGTAGGGAACACTGACCGCGATCGCGATCGTGGGGTCACTCGCCGGAGCGAAGGCGATCATCCAGTCGTCGGTGTCGTTCGTCAGGTCGTTGCCTACCTGGGCGGTGCCGGTCTTCGCCGCGACATCATCTTGGGGAAGGAAGATGCCGTACGCCGTGCCGGAAGTCACGACGGCGTGCATGAGGGGTACGACCATGGCTGCTTGTGACGCGGTGAGCGGTCGCTTCCAGACCGAAGGCTTGTAGCGATGAACGATCGTGCCATCGGGACTCGTGACGTAGGACAACAGATGGGGCGTCATGATCGTGCCCCCGTTGGCGACACCCGCGGCCACGAGTGCGTTCTGGAGTGCCGTCGCGCTCACGTCCTCCTGGCCGATGGCGGAGTAGGCGAGGTACGGCGGGTTCGCGGCGAGGTAGGACTCCGTCGGGAAGTAGGAGGCGACCACGCCGGGCAGGTCGAGCGGCGGCACCTGGTCATAGCCGAAGGCGTGCGCCTCCGCCGTGAGGTCTTGGGCGCCGAGGGCGAGTCCGAGCAGCGCGTAGCCGGGGTCGCACGACGCGGGCAGCATCTCGGCGATAGTGCCGCCGCAGGAGGAGTCACCATCGTTATAAAGCAGCTTGTCCGTATCGGGCAACTTCGTAAAGACCATCGGTGGATAGTCGATGGTCGTGAAGAGCGAGGGCTTGTACGCGGCGATGCCCGCCGTCGTCACGACCTTGAACGTCGACCCGGGGAAGATCGTCTGCTGGGTGGCCACGAGTCCCAGTGGCGGATAGCCGTGGATGTCTTTGGTGTTGTCCTTCTTCCACGCGACCTCTTGGACCCTTTGGTTCGTCGAGGTGAATGGCGTGGGGTCGTAGGTGGGGTTGGAGTAGAGGGCGAGGAGGGCCCCCGTGCTCGGCGTGATCGCGACGACCGACCCGTCTCGACCCATCAGTTCGGCTTGGGCGAGCCGCTGCAGCGAGGGCTGGAGCGTCAGCGTGATGGAGTCTTCACCGTCGGTCGGCGCGAGCACTTGTTCGAGGCTTTGTGCGGGTTGGCTGTGCGACTGGAGATAGTTGTTGTACTGGGCTTCGAGCGCCCACAGGCCGTACACGCTTGAGGTGAAGCCCACGACACCGGCGAACAGGGCGCCTTCGGGATAGACGCGCTTATAGGGGTTCGTGGAGTTTCCCGTGGGCTCGGACTGCGCCAGCACCAGGCCGTTCGCCGCGAAGATCTGTCCTCGAGGGTTGACGTTGTTGGCGACGTTGTTACGAGGGTTGAGCGTCGAATCGTTCAGTGCGCTGGCATGGAACCAGTCCACCCAGAGGGACTGTCCCGCAATGACCACGAATAACACGGCGATGACCGCGGCCAAAAACCAGATCCGGCGAGACACTATTCGACCCTGCTAGGTCCACTTGGGGGCGTGACGGAACTACTAATGCGTCCAATTCTTCTACATGGAGGCCCACGGGAGAGCGCAACGCGAATTCGGAGTCGATGCACGGCTTTTGGGTTGTCGACCAAAGCCGATCGGAGGCGCCAGGGCGACGCTTAGTGATCGGCGAGCGCAGTGAGCGGATTCAACGTGTCGATGATCCGCTCGATGGACGCGCTCAACATCGTGTCGCTGTGCACATTGAACAGCGGGCCCGCACCGTCACGAAGCGCGGCAACGGACATCGCGAGTCCGCGTACCGTCGGCAGCGGGCTCACCAGTGCGTCGGCGAGCGCACGAATCTGCGATTCGGCGCCGTAGACGTGACTACGAATGAGCGGCACCGACGGATCGAACAGGGAACGGGCGCGCCTCGCCTCGATGAGCAGGTCCAGCCATGAGTCGGCAATGCCGCGGCGGTAGCTCGGGGTGGCGAGCTGCTGTGCGCGTGCGGCGAGCCATGGGTTCTCGGCTGGGTGTGTACCGCCCGCGAGTTTCGTGTCGAGCGACGGTGCGAAGAGTCGCGCGATGAGGCTGGCCCACGAGGGGGCCGCAGCTGCGTCGTGTCCAGTCGGTGTGTCGATGACTGCGGTGAGCGACTGGGACAGGTGATCGTTGGTCATGATGCCTCCTCGACAGATCCCCCCATCTCCATTCAAATGGTGAGGCCATGAAAACGGTCTTAAAAGGCGCACGGAAATCGTCAAAATTTCTTCACACGCGATAAAACGGGGTATGCGCGTACGAGGGTTCTGTTGCGGTTGGCTCGAGCTCGACACAGCGGAACTGATCGATGGCGTCGAGGGGCGACAGTGGATACCCGTGCCTTCGTACCTGATCGAGCACGCCGGCTCCCTCGTGGTCTTTGACGCGGGGCTGCACCCGGACTTCGCCGACCATCGCTCTGAGCGATTCGAAGAGATATCTCAGTCCATGGGCTGTCTCTTGCCGCCAGCGGCGATGCTCAACGCGCGTCTGGCCGCCTGCGGGGTCGATCCGAGCGACGTCGAGTACCTCGTGATCAGCCACATGCACTTTGACCACGTCGGGGGCAGCGTGTTGGTGCCCGACGCGGACATGGTCGTCCAGCGTGCCGAGTGGCTGGCCGCCGTCGCGGACCTCGACGGTGAGATCTACATGGCGGCCGACGTGGACCCCGAGCGTCCTCGCCAGCTCCTCGACGGGGAGTGGGACGTCTTCAACGACGGACGCGTCGTGGTCACGCCAACGCCGGGACACACGCCCGGCCACCAATCGCTTCGGATTCTGACTGACGAAGGAATCGGGCTCGTACTCTGCGGCGATTCGTGTTACACGCGCGAGTCGCTGGACACGATGACGCTGCCGCGAGCACCGTACGACGGTGCCGCGCAGCTCTCGGGGTTTCGTTGGCTCCGGGACCTCGAAGCCAACGGAGCTCGGCTGGTCTTCGGGCACGAACCGAGTCAATGGCCCTCGGGCCCAGGCGATGATCGCATCGTCGAACTGACGTAGACCGATCCGACGCGACGAGCGCGTTGACACTGGCTCTCCGTTCGAGTCACCGTTCGTAGGCTGGCTTGATGGAATCCTCCGCGGAGCTGCAGCTCGAGTTGCACGCTGCACGAGTGCGTGCCGAAGAGTGTGCCCGCGAGTGGGGCGTCGCTCTCGGCGAGCCCTTTGCCCGTGCGTGTGTGTCATTTGTCGCTCCTGCGGGCGAGCACTACGTGATCAAGGCGCCCACCGAGGGCGACGACGAGTCGCGCGAGGAGGGTGACGCCCTCGAGCTCTGGGGGAGCGACGTCGCGGTTCGCGTGGTTCGTCGAAACGGACGGACGTTGCTCGAAGAACGAGCCATGCCCGGCACGGACATTTCGACGCTCGACGAGGACAACGCGACGCGTGTCGCTGTGGAACTCGCTGGGCGGCTGTGGCGTCGCGCGGACGCGCCGTTTCGTTCCGTTGACCCCGACGTCGAACGCTGGCTCGACGGTGCAGCGCTGCTGGGCGCTCCGCTCGTCGGTCTCGCTCGGTCGCTGCGCGAAGAGATCGGTGGGGGCGGGCAGTGGCTGGTCCACGGTGACTACCACCACCACAACATCTTGCGCGATGGGTCGCGTTATGTGGTCATTGATCCCAAGCCCTACCTGTCGGATCGTGAGTACGACGTCGCGTCGTTTCTCTGGAACCCCATGGACAGTGACATGACCGACCACGAGCAGACCGAACGACGCATTGCGTCGTTCGTCGCAGCAGGGCTCGACGAGTTCCGCATCCGCGCGTGGGCAGTGATCCGAGGCGCCTATCTTCGACCGGAGTTTGACGCGCCGCTGCGTCACCTCGTCGAGTGACGTCATCCTCGCGATGAACTGGTGCGCCGGGGTCTTCGCGCTCCGCCGACTCCCTTTGCAAAGTCAGAGATACACTCCGGCTACGGCCGGTTCGACGGGGCGACGAGCAGTAGCGCACGTTCCATCGCCCCGTCCGAGCGAGTCGACAAGTATCGGCGAGATGCCGCAGCGATAGGAGAACCATGGCCATCACGTCGGAGATGCGGTCGTGATACAGCACCCTTTCTTCGACATTGAGCCGTGGCGTCTGCGCGAAGCCCAGTTCGACCCGGACGTGCTCGCTCAGAGCGAGTCGCTCTTTACGCTCGCGAATGGCCACATCGGCTGGCGCGGCAATCTCGAAGAGGGTGAGCCGCACGGCATATTGGGTTCGTACCTGAATGGCGTGTATGAGCTGCGACCGCTGCCCTACGCCGAGGGCGGCTACGGGTATCCCGAGCAGGACGAAGTGGTCGTCAACGTGACCGACGGCAAGATCTTGCGCCTCCTCGTCAACGACGAGCCCTTCGACATCCGCTACGGCACGCTGCACGATCATGAGCGCATCCTTGATTTTCGCACGGGGCTGCTTGAGCGCCACGCAGACTGGTCGACGCCGACTGGAAAGCGCGTGAAGGTGTCCACGACGCGAATCGTGTCGTTCAAGCAGCGGGCGATCGCCGCAATCAAGTACGAGGTCGAGGCGGTTGACGCCGTGCGCGTCGTGGTGCAGTCCGAACTGGTTGCGAACGAAACCTCCCCGCCGCCGCCCGTCTTTGATCCGCGCGCGTCCGCGGTGCTCGACGACACCTGGATGTCCCTCGAGTTCGAGAACTTCGACGCGAGGGCCGTGCTCGTGCACGAGACGAGCTACAGCAACCTCACGATGTCGGCGGCAATGGACCACGAGGTCGACGGACCTGGCAACGTCGAGACGGCATCAGAGAGCTTCGCCGATGTCGCACGGGTGACGACGACCGCGGCGCTCGCGCCCGGCGAGAAGCTCACTGTTATCAAGTACGTCGCCTACGGCTGGTCCGGCGTGCGATCGAAGGAGGCGCTGCGCGACCAAACGAGCGCGGCGCTGGCCGCTGCTCGCGCGGACGGGTGGGAAGGGCTCTGCACGGAGCAGAAGGACTACCTGGACAACTTCTGGAACCACGCCGATGTGGAGTTCGATGGCGACGTCGAGATCCAGCAGGCGGTTCGCTTCTCGCTCTTCCACGTCCTTCAAGCCGGTGCTCGAAACGAGTCGCGGGCAATCGCGGCGAAGGGACTCACGGGCACCGGCTACGACGGTCACTCCTTTTGGGACACCGAGATCTTCGTCATGCCCGTGCTCAAGTACTCCGTGCCCGATGCGGTGCGCCACGCGCTCATGTGGCGCCACAGCACATTGCCACTCGCGCGCGAACGAGCCGCTCAGCTGGGATTCAAGGGGGCGGCGTTTCCCTGGCGCACGATCGCCGGCGCCGAGTGCTCGGCGTACTGGCCCGCGGGCACCGCGGCCTTTCACGTGGGCGCCGATGTCGCCTACGCGGTCGTGAGCTACTTGCACACCTCGGGGGACGACGACTTCGAACGCGAGTTCGGGTGCGAGATCCTCGTCGAGACGGCGAGGCTGTTCACGTCGCTCGGTCACTTCGACATGACGGGCGCCTTTCGCATCGACGGCGTCACCGGGCCCGACGAGTACAGCGCGATCGCGGACAACAACATCTACACGAATCTGATGGTCCGTCGCAACCTTGAGGCGGCAGCGTCGACCGCGGAGCGCCAGCGCGACGTGGCGAGCGGGCTGAACGTGAGCGACGAGGAGATCTCGATGTGGCGCGCGGCCGCCGGTGCCATGGCCATCCCGTTCAACGAGAAGTTCGGCATCCATGAGCAGGCAGAGGGCTACACCTCACACCAGACGTGGAGCTTCGAGACGACGACCGAAGAGCAGTATCCGTTGCTGTTGCACTTTCCCTATTTCGATCTCTATCGCAAGCAGGTCGTCAAGCAAGCCGATCTCGTGCTCGCGATGTTCCTCAATGAAAGTGCCTTTAGCGCCGAAGAGAAGCTCGCGAACTTCAACTACTACGAGCGACTGACCGTGCGCGACTCGTCGCTGTCGGCGTGCGTGCAGTCGGTCATGGCCGCCGAAGTCGGCCACCTGGCCCTTGCCTATGACTACCTCGCCGAAGCAGCGCTCATGGATCTCGATGACCTCGAGCACAACACGCGCGACGGACTGCACATGGCGTCACTGGCCGGATCGTGGATCGCCCTCGTCGCAGGACTCGCGGGCATGCGCCAAACGGCCGACTCACTGAGCTTCTCCCCGCAGCTTCCCGACGGAATCAGGCGTCTCGCCTTCAACCTCATGTTCCGCGGCAATCACCTCAAGGTCGTAGTGACACCAGCGACGACGACGTACGAGGTGATGGAGGGCAGTGGCCTGACGATCAAGCACGTCGATGAGGAGATGACGCTCAAGGTCGGTGCGCCCGTCTCGAGTACCGCGAGGTGCCCGGTGATCAGCCCGAAGGAGGCGCCGAGCCAGCCCTTTGGACGCGCCCCGCTGCGCCGTCTTGCCGACGCCCAACGAGGAGACGCGAACTGATGAGTGACGAGACGAACGTAATCAGTCCGTCGTCAGTCGATCCGACGGCGTACAAGGCGTGGCTGTTCGACATGGACGGGGTGCTCACCCAGACCGCGCTCGTGCACGCGGCGGCCTGGAAGCAGGCCTTCGATGCGTTTCTCCTGGAAGAAGGCAAGCGCACCGGCAAGACCTACGCGCCCTTTGATCCAGAAGCCGACTACGAGAAGTACGTCGACGGCGAGCCTCGCGAAGACGGCGTGCGAAACTTTCTTGCGGCACGGGGCATCACGCTCCCCGAGGGCAACGAGAACGATCCGCCCACCGCGCGAACGGTGTGCGGCGTGGGCAACGCCAAGAACGCGCTCGTGCTCCAGGTGATGAAGAAGCAAGGCGTCAAGGTCTACGACGGAGCGGTCACCCTAGTCAAGTTCCTGCGCGCACACGGCGTCAAGGTCGCGGTGGTCTCGGCGAGTGAGAACACGGTCGCCGCGCTCACGGCGGCGGGCATCGTCGATCTCTTTGACGCACGCGTTGACGGGCACACCGTCAAGGACATGCATCTCGCGGGCAAGCCGGCTCCCGACAGCTACCTCGAGGCGGCGAAGATGCTCGACGCCGACCCGTCGCAGGCCGTCGTGATCGAAGACGCGCTCGCGGGCGTCGAGGCGGGTCGGGCCGGCCACTTTGGACTCGTGGTGGGCGTCGACAACCACGACCAAGGAGGCGCCCACGACTACGCCGACCAGCTCCACGCCCACGGCGCCAACGTCGTCGTCACGAATCTCGCTGAGCTGGTGCCGCTTTCGTCAGCGGCTTCGTAACGGGGTAACGATCTTTCTTGCACACGCCGGCGGCTAGGAATCGACCGACACGCTCCCAAGTAAGGTGACGAATCATGACCGCTGACGACGCTTCGTACGACCTGAGCCTGGCGGCGGCGACACTTCGCTCGAACAGCGGCGACGTGCACGCCTTGTTGAAGGCGCTCGCCGACGAGCTCTCGGACACGTTGGGCGAGCGGCTGCACGTGCAGCGTGCGGGCGGACGTTTCCACAAGTCAGACGAAATCACCTCGGTGCAGATTGCCCTTGACGGCAATCAGTTCGAAGCGAACGTCGAAGGACCGGCCTTGCGCTGCAGCGTCGGCCATATCTCAGGTGGCATACGAATACGCAACGAAACTGTCGACATCGATCAGTGGATTCTGAAGCTGCTCGAGGCGTTAAAGGCCGAAGCCACCCATAGCGAGTCCGCTCGCCAAGCCCTGGAAAACATTGTCATCGGAGGACACTAGTGAGCGACGTAACCAGCGATCTACCTGAAGCAACGGAGCATCGTCTCCAAGAGCTCGAGCACGGGCTCTTCACGTCTGACCTGTCGGTCAATGAGTTCCTGCTCGTCAAGGAGGTGGGCTTTCATCCCGTGGGCTTCGTGATGGGCTCGTCGATCTATCACACTGGCATCCAGGCGCGTAAGTGGAGCCAGAGCCAGGAGCTCACGAAGCTGACCGAGGCGATGTACAACGCGCGCGAGCTCGCGATGACGCGGATGGAAGAAGAGGCCGCCGAGCTCGGCGCGGACGGCGTCGTCGGAGTACGGCTCGACGTCAACTACTACGAGTGGGGTAAGGACGCCGCGGAGTTCATCGCGGTCGGCACCGCGGTCAAAGCCGAAGACGGCGTGTCGCGACGCAACAAGCTCGGCAAGCCTTTCACGTCGGACCTCTCCGGACAGGACTTCTGGACACTGTCGCAAACCGGCTACTCGCCCCAGGGACTGGTGATGGGGACCTGCGTGTACCACATCGCCCACCGCGGCATCGGCCAGACGCTCAGCTCGACCGGCCAGAACGTGGAGCTCCCGAACTTCACTCAAGCGCTCTACGAGGCGCGCGAGCTGGCGATGACGCGCATGCAGGATGAAGCCAATCAGCTCGGCGCCACGGGTATCGTCGGGGTGCGCCTCGAGGAGAAGTCGCACCAGTGGGGTTCGCACACCATTGAGTTCCTCGCGCTGGGGACCGCCGTGACCAAGAACGCCGACGACGTCACGCTCACCAAGCCCATCACGATCATCTCGCTCGATAACTAGTGAGCGGCCCCAGCGACCTGCCGGAGGCGGCGGAGCGACGCCTCCGCAAAGGCGCCTTCTCATCGGGTCTGTCGGTCAATGACTTCGCGGCGTGCCTCGAGATGGGTCTCGAACCAGCCGGTCTCGTGCAGGGTTTTTGTGCCATGCAGTCGAGCAACTTTGGCGGTGGACTCATGCGGCGAGGACTCTCGCCCTACGGTGGCACCGGGGGCGGGTACGTCCAGAACTACCAGTGCCCCCACGGGTTCATCTCCAACGAGCACCGCGCCTGGGGGCAGAACTACGAGGAGACCTGGGTCGAGAACGGCTGGAACGAGGGCTTCACGTCGGCCTACTCGCGGATGCTCGAAGAGGCCCAGGAGATGGGCGCGCACGGGATCGTCGGCGTGATCGATACCGAGAGCGCTATGAGCGAGGCCGGCATCATCGAGTTCCACCTGCGCGGCACGGCGGTGAAGCTCGAAGATGCTCCGGCACCAACGTCGCCGCCTTGGACGACGTACCTCGCCGGCCAGCGCCTGGCGAAGATCTTCGAGGCGGGCTACGCGCCCGTGTCGGTCGTCGCGGCGATGAGCTCGCTGCGCGTATGGGCGTACTGCGTCACCGAGTACCTCATGGGAGGCAGCGGCGGCATATGGGGCAACCCGAACTCAATGGAGATCGATCAGCTGGTCCGCGCGCAGACCTACGTCCGATCAACGGCGCTCAGCACGGCGCGCGATCAGCTGCACGGTGACGCGCTGCACGGTGTCAGCACTCGATCGTGCGCGAGCGAGAGTTCGAACACGGCGACTACGAGGTGCAGGCACTGTTGCGCGGCAATCGCATACGGCGGTTCAAGGGCTTTGAGGCATTGTCCGTTCCCCAACCGACGGTGAGGCTCTCGTGAGCGAGCAGTCCCTCGACCTCAAGGCAGAAGTTCGTCGTGCGTTCTTGCCGCAGGCAACGGCGCTCAACGTCACCCCAACATCGGGGCAGCTGACCTCAGATCTCACCATCGACGAAGAGCTGAACCTCCACTCCATTGGCTGGGAGCCCGTGGAGCTGGTGAGCGGCGTGTCGCTGTACTCGGCACCCGCGGGCATGTGGAACTGGGGCCAGGGCGAGATCGTCGGCGCGTCCGACGCTCACAACCAGGCCTTTGCGCACGCCATCTACCGCATCCACCAAGAAGCGGCGAACGCCGGCGGTCACGGCGTCGTTGGCATGCACATCGATCGTTCCGTGTACTCGACGCACATCGAGGTCTCACTTACCGGCACAGCGGTTCGTCCGGTCGGCGCGAAGAAGATCGACGCGAAGGAGATCTTTGTCACCGACCTGTCCGGTAGAGACTTCACCTTGTTGATGCTGGCGGGTTGGGAGCCCCTTGGACTCGCGACCGGCGCGAGCTTTGTCTACGCGCCACGTCGCACCATGGGCGCGGTCGTCCAACAGCAGTCTCAGAACATTGAGCTGAAGAACTACACCGCCGCCATGTACTCGGCGCGCGAAGCCGCGATGCAGCGCATGCAGGAATCGGCGCTCGCGATGAAGGGCACCGGCGTGGTCGAGGTGAAGATCGTCGAAGGTCCGATGCGCTTCGCGTCCCACGCCGTGGGCTTTGCCGCCTGGGGGACGGTGGTGCGACTGGTGAAGTCGTCCCATCAGTCGGTGCACCCTGTGGCTGCTGTCTCGCTCAACGACGCCGCGATCGCCTTTGATGCAGCGACCCTGGAGTGACTCGGAAGCATACATTTCGTTTGATGTCGCTTCGCTCCACGGCTAGCCTGCGAGTCGAGGTGGCCCATGACCGTGACGTGCAAGGTAACTGGTGAGTTCGCACAGATCATCACCTGTCAGCTCGATGATGGACAGACGATGTTCGCCGACGCGAGCAAGTTTCGCTGGAAGACGACGAACGTTACCTTAGAGACACGTCTGACGACACCGGGGGGCAAGGCCGATCAGGCCCACCAGGCCTCCCAGCAGGGGACTGGCAGCTTCTTGAAGGCGGCGCTCGCGACCGCGACCGAGGTCGCCAAGCGCGCGCTGTCGGGCCAGAGCCTGGCCTTTCAGTGGTTCACGCCGACGGGGGGCTCAGGACTCGTGGGCTTTTCCGGCGACCAGCCTGGCCAGGTCAAGGTCATCGAGCTCGACGGTTCGTCGGGATGGACGGCCGAGAGCCGGGCATTCGTATGCGCCGAATCGAGTGTCAACTACGACATCAACTTCGCGGGACTTGCGCTCGGCTACCGAGCCAAGGACGGGTACATCTTCGAGAGCTTCACCGGCACCGGCACCGTGGTGCTCGCGGGTGGGGGAACGCTCATCGAACTCAATCCCAAGGACTTCGGCGGAAAGCTGCAGGTGCACGGCGGTGCTCTCGTGGCGTTTTCTGACACCGTGAACTTCAACGTCGAGCGCGTCGGCGCCTTCAACGCCCAAACGGCGATGACGGCCGTCTTCGGCGGTTCGGGCATGAATCTCATCTCGCTCACCGGCGACGGACCGGTGATCTTGCAGTCCACACTGCACAAGGAGTACGAAGATGAGGACAAGCAAGATCAGAGCGCGTCGAAAACCGGCATGCTCGGACGGTTCTAGGAAAGGAACACCGATGGCACTATTTGACAAGGTGAAGGAGCAGGCATCGCAGCTCGCACAAAAAGCCCAAGAGGCGGGCAAGGCGGGTCAAGCGAAGATCGAAGACGCGCAGGCGCGTCGCAAGGCGGACGCCATCTTGCGTCAGCTCGGCGCGGCGGTGTACGCGCAGCGCTCTGGAACAGCGGGCGCTGACAACAGCGCGGACATTGACAAGCTCGTGGCGGACCTCAAGGCGTTCGAAGCCGAGCATGGCCCCATTGTCGCGAGTGACACCGACGACGACGCGACGAACGCAGCTCCTTCATCGACCGCTGACACAAAGCCGAGCGCGGCACCTGACACTGACACCCCTGAGGGCGGCTTCAAGTTGTAATCAACACGGCGAGTGCGTCCGCTGAGAGTCGTCACAGTTTTTTTCACTCGTAAATCTCAGTAGATGAGCGACGTGACGCATTGAGTCAGTGCGTATTTCTTGAACACGAAGCGAAAGCGCAAGAGAACGCGTTCGGGTCATTTCGCGTACGTCGATGATCAGCAGACCTCTCGTTTAGAACATACTCCGCAGTAATTTTTTTTATGTTCTGGTGGCTCGTTTTTCCGTGCTCGTGGCGAGATTACGCACTATTGTCCGCACCAACAGATTCCTAACCTCAGAGGGGGCAGTATGGAGGGAAGTAAGGCAGTCGTTGAATCGGACCTGAAACGCGACGTCGGACTATGGGGGCTCTTTTGGGCGTCCGAAGGTTCGATTATCGGTTCGGGATGGTTGTTCGCGGGACTCCTCGCGACGGAACTGGCCGGTCCTTCGGCGTTGATCTCGTGGGGCATCGCCACGGTCATCATCATCATCTTGGCGCTGGTACACGCCGAGCTCGGTGGGATGTTCGCCGTGACCGGTGGCACGAGCCGATATCCGCACTACGCCTTCGGCAGCTTCGCCGGCGCGTCGTTCGGCTGGTTCGCCTACCTTCAGGCCGCGTCAGTCGCTCCGATCGAAGTGTTGGCCACGATCCAGTACTTCTCGACGGTGTCATGGGCGAACTCCTGGTACAAGCCGCCCGTCGCCCCTGCGATCAACGGCACCTTGTCGGGAGCTGGCATTGCGGTCGCCATCGGCTTGATGGTGTTGTTCGTCATTGTCAACCTGGTTGGTGTTCGCTGGCTCGCCAACTCGAACAATGGCATCACGACGTGGAAGGTGCTCGTTCCAATCCTTGCGGTCATCGTGTTCTGCGCCTTTCACTTCCACGGGCACAACTTCAGCGCCGGTGGCGGCTTCTTCGTGAAAGGCCCCGACGGAGGTGCACACGCCATTCTGGACGCCATTCCCGGCGCGGGCATCGTGTTCTCGCTGCTGGGCTTTGAGCAGGCGGTCCAACTCGGCGGCGAAGCCCGGAACCCGCAGCGCGACCTGCCTCGTGCGGTGATCAGCGCGATACTTGTCGGCGCAGCAATCTACATCCTGGCGCAACTGGCTTTCATCGCCGCGTTGAACCCGAGTGTGCTCGTTCACTACCACTCTTGGACAGACCTCGGCTCGTACAAGGGCCTCTCCGCGGCGCCCTTCTACACCGTCGCAAAGCTCGCCGGGCTCACGTGGCTGGCGTACATCCTGCGAATTGACGCGGTTATCTCTCCGGCCGGCACGGGATTGATCTATCTCACCTCCGCGTCGCGCATCAGCTTTGGGCTCTCAAAGAACGGCTACGTCCCAGATGCCTTCGAGAAGACCAACCGGTTCAAGATTCCCGCGTTTGCGGTGATCGTGTCGGCAGTCATTGGACTCATCTTCTTGCTGCCGTTCCCGAGTTGGAGCAGCCTGGTGGACATCGTGACCGGAGCGTCCGTGCTCATGTATGCGAGCGCCCCGCTCGCGCTGGGCGCACTGCGCAAGGCGAAGCCGGATCTCGCAAAGAAGTACACGCTGCCCTATGGGAACGTGCTGATCCCGCTCGCATTCGTGTGCGCAACGCTGGTTGTCTACTGGGCCGGTTGGGAGACCTACTCGACGCTCATGCTCGCGCTGCTCGTTGGGTACGTCATCATGATCGTGTCGCGTATGGCGGGCCTGAATAAGAACCAGCCGAAGATCGACTGGGGCTCTGCGCCGTGGATCATCTGTTACTTCGTTGGGTTGGGCGCCATCTCGTACTTCGGCACGTTTGGTCCCGGTGCGATCATCGCGGGCGTAGGCCCGTTCAGTGGCGACTGGATTGGCGGTGACGGCCGACTGCCCCTTTGGTGGGACATCGGCGTGGTCGCAGTGTTCAGTCTCGTGATCTACTACTGGGCTCTCACCACCCGGCTACCCGAGGAGGAGGTCGACCAGTACATCGGCACGGTGGTCGTCATCAGCGACCCGGAGTTGATGCACTAAGCAGCAACGTTCAAAGTCCCCGCCTTCTCGATGCCGAGAAGGCGGGGAATTTGTCGATTCATGACGATCTCGCGCTGGGTGGCGAACCGCGCTAGAGTGGGAATGTCATACGGTGGTGAGAGAAGGCGGGCCTTGTTGTTTCATGACGATCTCGCGCTGGGTGGCGAACCGCGCTGAAGTGGCAACGTCAGGGTTCGACGTCGGTGGAGAGACGAACCATTGCCCGATCAAATCGAAGCCGAATGTCGTCGAGGTCGTTGGGTTCCCTCACGGACGCGTCAGCACTGCGCATAATCATCTGCGCCTGAGTAGCTCAGCACGTCGCGCTGGTAACTCGAGGTGGTGGCGTTCGCGACAACGGAGATCGTGTCCAGCATGCGAATCAGCACCGCGGGCATGCCCACCGCCGCCTCGCGGATCTTGTCGAAGGCCCTCTTGATCATGCGTTCGTATGACCAGCCGGCACTGACGAGACGGATGCGCCCCTCCTCGTCGCGATAGATGTCGTTGATCAGCTCTCGTTGAGAGAGTCGACAGAGTCCCTCGGACAGCCAGTCCAGGCAGGTGAGGGCAGTGAATGTGTCGTTGACCGCGGGAGAGAGGGCTCGAATCGCGATCTCGACCAACTGATCGATCGCAAAGACGGGGTCCTGCATCAGGGTACGGTGAGGTCCGGTCACGTGGGATTTCGCGAGGGCCGCTTCGACTTGCTTCGCGGCGCCCTGGGGAAAGACCTTCGCGATGGGCTGGCCCGCCACGATGAAGTGACCAGGGCGGTAGTCGAGACGAATCGTCGCGTCGAGGAGTCGGGCGATCTTGGTCAGCTGGGCGTAGCCGACGAACTGGAGGTAACCACTCTTCGCGGCGAGAACGACACCGCCTCTGCGTTCGAGGGCGTCCAGTAGTTCGTCGGGTTGCTGGAGTCTGATGCGCAGTTCACGCGCACTGTTTCCCGCTTCCGGATCGCTCCCGTCGTCCTTTACGGGAAACTCTTTGTCGATCGCAATGTCGAGATCGTGCGCAATGCCGGCGATGACAGCGGGCAGCTGGATCGAGCTGGCGATGTGATTGATGAAGTAGATCAGCACCGCGAGGTCGAGGAGGAGCAAGAGCTCGGCGACGGCGATGCACAGGCGCGGCACGAAGTGTGGATAGATCGAGATCGATCCGAGGGCGAGCACGGAGTAGACAAACGAGGCGACAAAGGTGCCAAGCGTGAACTGGTTGCCGAAGTCGCGCACAAAATTGCGCATCATCCGAGGTCCAAACTGCTGGGACGCCAGCGTGAGGGCGAGGATGGTGATGGAGAAGACCACACCGACGGTGGTGATGATGGCGGCCGCAATGGCGATGAGGACGTCGCGGCCCGCGCCCGCAGAACCTACGAGCAGCCAGAAGGGCAGGTGGATGTGGTGGTAGTAGGTGGCGACATCGATGGCAAAGCACACGACGAAAAGGCCAGCGGCGATGAAGATGAGCACCGTCGGCACGAACCAGAAGGTCGTGCGTAGGGCCTCCCACCGCCAGCTCGGAAGACGCTCACGCCGGGCCGCCACTAGGTACCTGGCCCGCGTCGCGCCGTGGTCCCGACCGCGCAGTGGCGCGTGTGAACGTAGCCGTACGTGCTGATCATCGACGATCTCCCCGCCGACCAGTCTTCCCGGCACACCCAGTATTGCTTTGACAAATTGTAGTGGACGACCTCGCGGGGTTGGCTAGGAAGCGCTCGAACGCCTGACCGTTGCGCCGAACTACTCGGCGAGACCGCCCGCTTCGATTGAGAGCCACTCCCACTCGCGCCAGGTAGCGAGCCGAGACTCGTAGTCGGCCGTGGCCGTGGCCAGGGGCCCGTCGCCGAAAAAGACACGAAGGGGCGGGCCGGGCGCGTCGACGATCTGCACGAGCGCGGCGCCCGTCGCAGCCGGATCGCTCGGGCGCGTGAATCGCTGTGCTCGAGATCGTGCCGCCCTCTCGCGCGCTGCGTCGTACTCGGGAAGTTGCGTCGCGTGCTTGGCGGAGCTGCCCGCCCAGTCGGTGGCGTAGCCAGTGGGCTCGACGAGGGTCACCTTGATGCCGAAGGCGGCGACCTCCAGCGCGAGCGACTGGCTGATGCCTTCGAGCGCCCACTTGGACGCGTGGTACACGCCCGTGTTCGCGAACGCGGAGATGCCCCCGATGGACGAGACCTGGATGATGTGCCCGCTGCCCTGAGCGCGCAGATAGGGGAGGGCAGCCTGGGTGACCCAGAGTGCGCCGAAGAGATTGGTCTCAATCTGATCTCGAGCTTCCTGCTCGCTGAGCTCTTCGACCATGCCGAACTGTCCGTAGCCGGCGTTGTTCACGACCACGTCGAGTCGACCGAAGTGTTCGTAGGCCCTTTGAACGGTGTCGAACGCGTCCGCTCGGTTCGTCACGTCAAGGGTGAGTGGAAGCACGGAGTCGCCGTACTTCGCCGCGATGTCATCCAACGTTCGTGCGTCGCGGGCGGTCGCGACGACGCGATCGCCGCGCTCCAGGGCAGCAAGCGTCCAGTCGCGCCCGAAACCGCGCGACGTTCCCGTGATGAACCAGGTCTTCGCGGTCATGAGGCTCCTTTCGCCGTCACAGGTCAGCGCGACGGGCGCACTGACGAGGTCAGCGTAAAGGTGCCTACTCCCCGCGGGACGGCGCGACGGAATGGGCGCTGAGGGGTCGTCGTGGTTGCAGGAGAGCCACGACCTGCTCGTACGGCACGGCGGGGGACCACAAGAAGCCTTGTGCGAGCTCGCAGTCGTAGCTGCGAAGCTGATCGCGCTTTGCTGTGGTCTCCACGCCTTCGGCGAGCACGGTCATATCGAGCTTGTGACCGAGCGAGACGATGGCTTCTAAGAGGACGTCGTTGCGGCTTCGCTCGATCTTCGGGCTGACGAACGAGCGATCGACCTTGATGATCTTCGGACGCAGCAGGGCGAGGTAGGAGAGCGAGGAGAACCCGGTCCCGAAGTCGTCGAGCGCAAAGGAGATGCCGAGTGCAGATAGCTGCTCCATGACGCTGATGGTCTCGGTGATGTTGGAGAGCGCGACACCCTCGGTGATCTCGACGATGAGACGACCCCGCTCGAGCTCGGCATCTTCCAGGAGGGACTCGACATAGGCAACGAGCCCTGGATCGTGAAACTGGGGCGCGGAGAGATTGACGGTGACAAAGAGGTCGTCAGCTCCCCACGAGCTCGCCGCATCGATCGCTTCGCGAAGGGCGAAGTACCCGAGCTCGATGATCAGGTCGCTTTGCTCGGCGGCTTCGATGAAGATGTTCGGCGGCACCCAGCCCTTCGTCGGGTGAGGCCAGCGCATGAGCGATTCGAATCCGACGATCTCGCCCGAGCCGAGCTTGACGATCGGCTGGTAGTGCATCAACAGGTCGCCCGACTGGAGCGCCTGTCGGAGCTCTTGGACGAGCGTAAATCGGTTGACGGCCTTTTGGTGCATGCTCGGGGTGAAGACCATGTAGCGCCCTTTTCCGGTGCGCTTTGCTTCGTAGAGGGCCACGTCTGCCCGCTGAAGAAACTCGGTCGAGTCGTTACCGGGGTCTTGCGTGACCACGATGCCGATGCTCGCGCTTTGGTCAAACGTGAGGCCCGAGATGATGAAGGGATCGCTGAGCGACTCGAGGAGGCGCTGGGCGACGCGTTCCGCATCGTCGGACGTCGTGAGCCCTTCAGCCAAGTAGAGAAACTCGTCGCCGCCGAAGCGGCAGAGCGTGTCCGAATCGCGGACGACCTGCTCCAAGCGCCGAGCAACAGCGATCAGCAGCTGATCGCCCGCGAGATGACCGAGGGAGTCATTGACGCCTTTGAAGTCGTCGAGGTCCAACAGCAGCACGGCACAGAGGCCTCCGTCGCGGAGCATCTTCGCCCGAGCCTGGTCGAGTCGATCGTCGAAGAGCGCGCGGTTAGAGAGTCCGGTCAACGTGTCGTGTAGGGCCTGGTGCGAGAGCTGAGCCGCCAACGCACGCTCGTCGGTGATGTCGCGCTCAGAGATGACGTTGTAGAGAATGTTGCCCTCGGCGTCACGCGCGGGCGAACGCAGGACTTCTACATAGATGAGCCGCCCGTCTTTGCGCAGGTATCGCTTTACGTAACGCGAACGGGCGAGCTCGCCATGCGTCACTCGCCGGTGCGACTCCTCGGTGATGCCGATGTCCTCTGGATAGGTGAACGGTGCGGAGTCGCGGCCGAGAATCTCCTCACGCTCGAAGCCGACCATTTCGCAGAATGCGTCGTTCGCCGCGATGACCTTGTCATCAAGGTCAGTGAAGATCATCGGCGCCATGGTGTCCTCGAAGGCCAGTCGAAACTGCTGTTCTACGGCTTGGAGCTGCTTGACATAGCGGCGATGATCAGTGACATCGTGCCCGTTTACGATGACCCCGGCGACTATCGCACTGTCAAGGGCATTCGTCGAGACGATCTCGATCTCGCGGATTTCGCCGTTCGCCGCAATTGTTCGGACGGTGTCTCGAATCGTGCTACTCGGCGTCTCGAGCAGCGTGAGAAAACGACCCGCGACGCGTTCGAGGTCGTCGGGGTGGAGGTAGTCGAAGGCGTTGGTGCCTAGGCCCTCCTCGAGAGAAAGTCCAAAGGTTTCGAGTGTCTTCGGGTTCGCGTACTGCACGATCCCCGACGCGTCGATGACGAGCATCAGATCCTCTGAGTACCGTCCGACCTCTTCGAGGGCCGCGAAGCGCTCATGGTACGAAGCGCTGAGCTCGTGGGGCGCCGCTATGTCCTCGTCCACGCCGGAGGACAGCGAACGTTCATCCTGAGACTGTTTGGCATTGTCAAACGTCACTTCCGAAATTTAGTTGTAAAGCAGGCACCAATTGACCATGCCGGTTTCAATCTTGGAGGGCGAAAGGCAGTCCGGCGCTTAGCTATTGGACGGTGACGAGCGTGCCGATCGGCGTGTGCGGCCAGAGGGCGGCCGCATCGGCAAACGGCATCTCGACGCAGCCCAGACTCTGGGGCCACCCGTAGGAAGCGCGAATGAAGCCGTGCAGCGCGTCGCCTCCGTTGAAGTAGGAGACCCATGGAATGCCCGTGTCGTCGTACTTCTGCCCGTCGGGCAGAGTTCCCGACATGGTCGTCACGGTGAAGCGGAGATACACGGGGTAGGTGCCGTCGGCGGTGGGCGCGGCAGACACGCCGGTGTTGGCCAGCGTCTTGAACGTGACGCGACCGTTCTGATAGAGCTTCACTGACTCGGGCAGTGTCTTGCTGACGTACACGTAGTCGTAGCTCGCTGGATCATTGCGATGTCCGCGCACCGCACTCACGAGCGCCTGCCATGTGGGTAAGTTCATCGAGCCTGTTGTATTGAGGTTTCCTTGAACCTCTTGAAAGTGCATGAGCGCACCCTTGAGGACGACGTTGTTCGTGCCGATCTGCCACTGTGATCGCAGGATTCCCAGCGAGTCGTAGCGCCAGACGAAGGAACCGGGAACGATCTTGGTGAGCGACGCCGTCGTGGTCTTCTTCGGCGGCAGCGTGGTCGTCGTTGTGGTTGACGTTGTTGCGGCGGGTTGGGTGGTCGTAGTTGTTGTCGTCGACGTCGTGGTCGACGTCGGGAGTGTCGTAGTTGTGGTCGTGGTCGTCGTCGTGGTGGTCGTTGTCGATGATGTAGACGTGGGTTCGAACTTCACGGGCAGATAGTGCAACTCGGCGAGGAACTGGTCCTCGAGCCTGATCGAGTACGGAACCGCCGATGATTGATGGCTCGATGCTTGTGCGGTGGTGGTCATGCCCAGAGAACCCAGCGCAATCACACTCGCGGCGACCAGGTACGGGACCGGAGAGCTCTTTCGGGGCATTGAGCAAGTTTACTAGTGCAAACCCCGCTCAAGATCTCATGGCGGGGCGACGTCGACGAATCTTCGCGCATCCACCGTGCGGGGCTCGCGAGACGGGAGCGAGTACGCCGCGTCGGGGTTCGTCTCGTCAGGGTAGAGGTTGATTCATAACACGGAAGGGCGCGCGACAAGGATCGATCGCCCTCACTGCGTCACGCCCACCGAGGTCAGTGGATGGGTTGATTGCAATCTCGTTACGAACCGCCTTCATCGACTCACCAGTTACGCACGAGTAAGACACAACTCTTTCTGTACGCGAATTGTTACCAGAGCGTCAAGCGAGACAATGTAAATTAGCCGGGTGAATGCGTCGTTGCCGTCGAGGTTCGTTCGCTTCATCTTGATCCCTCTGGCACTTGGTGCACTCGTCGTTGGTCTGCTCGTCGGCACCAGCTCACCAACATCTGGCACGACCACCACCACGTCACCGCCTTCGACCACCACGTCGTCCACGTCGACCACGGTGACGACACCGGGTTCGTCGACAACGTCGACATCGTCGACCTCGTCAACGTCCACGACGACAACGACGATCGCGTCGGATCTCCTCTGGCCACAAAAGGGGAGCGCCGCGATCGTCGTGCCTCAGCTCGGGGTTGCCACGGCGTCACCGTCCCAGCCAGTCGTGCCGATCGCAAGTCTGACGAAGATGATGACGGCGTGGGTGGCGTTGCACCGCCTCCCGTTGACAGGCGCCGGGACTGGCGCGTGCCTGGTCGTCAATACGAACAACCTCGACACGTACAGCGATGACATCGCGACGGACTTGTCGGTCGTGAAGATTGTGCAGGGCGAGACGTTGTGCGAGCGCACGCTGCTTCGCGGAATGCTCGTGCACTCAGCAGCGGACTACGCGCAACTTCTCGTGAGCCTTACAGGCATGCATCTGGCCACGTTCATCGCGGCGATGAATCAAAGCGCGCGATCACTCAAGCTCGATCAGACCCACTACGCCGACGTCACTGGTCTTTCGCCAGGCGACACGTCAACGGCAGAGAATCAGGCAACCATGGCAGCCGCGCTGATGAACGACGAGCCGGTCGTCCAAAGCATTGTGGATCTGAGGGAAGTGTCGCTGCCCATTGTCGGCACCGTCGCGTCCTTTACCCCATACGCCGGACAAGGCAACGTCGTCGGTGTGAAATCTGGCTTCACCGACGCGGCTGGAGGGTGTGATGTCATGGCGATGGCTGATCGCATCGACAACACCGTGATCACTACCTACGCGGTGGTCCTTGGCGAGCACAGCGACAATCCCCTTGGCACCGCTGGCCTTGACGCGCTCAACCTCTCGCGATCCATTCGCTCTCTCATGGCGCGCATCGCCACACCGACTGGCTCTCAAGTGCGCTGGATCGGGCCCGCGACGGATGTGGTGACCACAACCACAACGACCACGTCAACCACCTCCACTACGTCGACGACGTCAACGACCACGACGACAACGACCACGACGCCGCCAGCCCTAACGCACTAGTTACGGCGTCTAACGCGACGCGGGGGCGTCGACCGGTCCCGTTGCCTCGTGATCGAGTGGTACTCCCACCCGCTGCCAAGGAAGCTGGCTGGCAGTGAGATTGAATGGTTCCGTGGTCAGGTCGTGATCGTCAAGACCTTTGGCGAGTGATGAAGAAACATCTACGTCGACGGTGAGGGGCAGGTCGGCTGAGGAAGAGCCGATCGAGACGTCGTAGGTGCCTGTGAGCGTGTGAAAGCCGCCGTTGAGATAGACGGCAAGGCTCGAGATCGGAATCGTCATCGACACATTGCGCGTGGTCGCGGGCGGAACGTTGACGCGCAGGAAGGCCTTCAGCTGTTCCGGGGGCTCGCCAGCCTTCGCGGGATACTTGACGTACGCCTGAACGACGTCGACACCGGTTCTGCTCCCGGTATTCGACACATCCAAATTGACCGCGATGTTTCCCTGGTTCACGGCGTAGGTGGCGTTCGAGAGGGAGAAGGTGGTGTAGTCGAGCCCGTAGCCAAACGGGAAGAGCGGTTCGACGTCGTGCGCTTGATACCAGCGGTACCCCACGTCCAGCGCGGAGTATCCCGTGCCGAAGTTGGCGATGTCGTTGACGCCGGGGAATTCCGCTGGCGTCGTGATCGGCTGCGCCGAAAGACTCGTGGGAAAGGTGACCGGGAGCCGTCCCGACGGGTCGATGGCGCCAAACAGAATCGACGCGATCGCCGTGCCGTCTTCTTGCCCGGGGTACCACGCCTCGAGGACGCCCTGGACGGAGTTCAGCCACGGCATCACCACGGGGCCGCCAGTATTGAGCACGACAATCGTGTGAGGGTTCGCCGCCGCCACTGCCTCAATCAGCTCGTTCTCGTCGTTGGGCAGCGTGAGGTTGTCTTGATCCGCGCCTTCCGTGCTGGACTTGCCAGCAAAGACCACGGCGACCCGTGCGTGTCGTGCCGCGTTGACGGCCGCGTTGATGGCGGGAGTGACGTCCGCGATGCCGAACTCGGGTGGTCCCTTTCGAACAACGGTGAACCAGGTGCCACTGAACCTGTAACGATGGCCACGCTCGAGCTGCACGGTCGTCGACATCGTGACTGGCTCGTGCAGTCCCGCTGACGCAAGGATCTGGTGGCCATCCATGGAGAACCAGGTGTCGCCGATGTCGCGGACGGCCACGTCGTACGTGCCCGTCTTTTTCGCATGAAAGACCGCCGACCAGTGACTCCATCCTCGCCCTGTGCCCGGCGCGCCCGCCGTGATGATCGCGTTCGTGACGTTGGACGCCGCCTCAATCGACAGGTCGTCGTTGCCGAGCTGGCTCTCGAGCCCGGTGCCGTGAAGGACCGGCAATGGTGTCTGAGTGATCACGCCCGAGTCGCCAAGCCGGCCCTCGTCGACGGTGGTGCCCCCGGGGCTGTAGGTGATCTTCGTCCCTGCGCGCGTCGCTGAGCGGATGGCCGACAGCGGCGTGATCAAAAACGGTGGGACGACTCGTGAGCTGCCGAAACCTGTGTTGACGGGCGACTTGGACGCGTCGGTGCCAATGACGGCGATCGACGAAGCCGACGCCGACAGTGGGAGTACGTTGCCTTTGTTTTTTAAGAGCACCACCGACTCTTCGGCAGCGCGCAGCGCGACGGCGTCGTGGGCGGGCGACGCCGTCGCCGTGTACACGCTTGGATCGCGCGGGTGAGCGATGTCCCCGTAGGCGAACATCTGGGCGAGGATGGTCGCGACCGCTCGATTGAGATCGCCCACCGGCAACAGGTGCTCGTGGACGATCTTCTCGATGAAGGCGGCCGACGAGGGTTTGATCATGTCAAGACCGGCCCGGAAAGCAATGGCTGGATAGGGAACCGCGCGCAGGTCTGATCGCACGAAGCCCGTGAAGCCCCACGACTTGAGCGTGTCGTAGACGTAGGGACTCGCACAGGCGGGCACGCCGTTCAGCAGTCCGGACGAGCACATCAACGCGGCGACGTGGCCGTCTTCGACCGCTGCTTCAAACGGCGCGTTGTAGAGCTCGGCCATCGCGCGTGGAGTGACGATTTGGTCGATGCGGGCCCGGGCCGTCTCTTGGCTATAGGCCGTGAAGTGCTTCGCGAGAGCCATCGCGCCGGTTGACTGGATGCCGTCAATATTGGCGACCCCGAGCACACTGGTGAGAAAGGGGTCCTCGCCGAATGACTCGAAGATTCGCCCACTCAGCGGAACGCGCGCCAGGTTGAGATCGGGGCCTTGAACCACGTCGAGACCTTTCGCCTTTGCTTCTTGACCAAGAAGTTGGCCGGTCGCGTAGGCGAGCGAAGAGTCGAAGCTTGCGGCCACACCAATCGCGGCGGGCAGTTGCGTTGCGCCGGTGATTCGCCCTGCAATGCCGTCGGGCCCGTCAGACAGGGTGATCGGTGGTATGCAGAGCGAAGGGACTCCGATATTGAAATTCTCGACCTCGTGCCCATCTGACAGCGTGACGAACTTTGCTTTGTCGAGGAGTGTCATCTTGGCGACGACTTGATCGGCGAGGTCCGAAGGACTTTCGAGATGGTGAAGCGATTCATCGACCCACGGACAGGTGTGCGCGGGATGCGCCGTTTTCAGTGCGCCGGTCGCTCCCGAACGAACAGCGGGTGCGAGCGCGATCGCCGTCGAGGCGATGACAACCAGTCCGACGATGCTCAGTCGTCCACAGCGATGGAGTGCCCGGTAGTGCGGCAGAGTAGGGCCCGCGTCACGGGTGCCCAGGTGTCCACGGCGCTGAGCGTTCAAGACATTGATGACTGCTCCATTCGACAACATGTACTTCGTCTGGCGTTCGCACGTGGACGGGACACGATAACTCTAGGAGCCGATAATCGCGCCGCCTGGAGAAGTTAGATAAGTTCGCACTTGTCGGGTTCTCAACTCGGTTAAGAGTTGGTAAAGAACCTCCTCGGTTCAGATCCTGCGCGAAAGGCCAAGAAGAATTGAGCGTGAACGTGTTGGTCGTTGAAGACGACGAACCTATCGCCGTTGCCCTGGTGAACGGGCTGCGGCGAGCAGGTTTCGAGGCGGTGTCCGTTGGTTCTGCGGCGGGCGCCTTGAACGCCTTGCCGACGGACTTCATCCTGCTCGACCTCGGACTTCCCGATCGCGACGGTGTCGAGCTGTTTCACAGCCTTCGTGCCGTGAGCAGCGCTCCGATCATCATGGTGACTGCGCGCGGCGCGGAACAAGACCGGATCGCAGGGCTCGACCTTGGCGCCGACGACTATGTCGTCAAGCCGTTCGGCGTGCGCGAGCTTGTCGCGAGAATCAACGCGGTACTGCGACGATCGAATCCCCGCGAGGGCGAATTGGCCCAGGTGCAGGTGATCGACGACGTCGAGATCGATCGCCGCTCGCATACCGTGCGCTTTCAAGGATCAGTCGTGTCGTGCACGCCGAAGGAGTACGGCATCCTCGAGTTCCTCGCTCGTGACCCTGGCAAGGTCGTCACGCGCCAAGAGCTGCTCGACGGCGTATGGGGCCCACACTGGTACGGCGCCACCAAGATGATCGACGTGCACGTGGCGTCGCTTCGTCGCAAGTTCGGTGAGCCCTGCCTCATCGAGACGCTTCGCGGTGTGGGCTTCAGGATCGTTCCGCCACAGTGAGGCGTCGCCTCCTCGTCGGCTTCGTGCTCTTCGCCTTCATCGCGACCGCGCTCCTGGTCGTCCCGATTGGTCTGGTCTTGCAGTCGCGCGAAGGTCCCACCACACTTCATTCGCTCCGGCGTGACACGATTGCACTCTCAGTGCTCTTGACGGACGCGTACAACCACGAGGATCCCGCTCGGGCGATTCGGTTGGCGGACGCGTATGCCCGCTCGACCGAACGCCAGGTGCTCGTCGTCGATGCCGACGGCGTCGTGCTCGCGACGAGTCCCAGCCAGCGCAAGGACCGCTCACTCGTGGCCATCGCCCCATCCGTTGGCCGCCAGATTCTTTCGGGTACGTCGCCCGCGAACGCATTGGAGGGAATGCAGTACTACGGGGCAGTGTGGCTGCGCCACGTGTCACGCGCCGGCATGAACCATGTCGTGCTGATCGTCACTTCGCCCGTCACGGTGGCCAACGACCACGTGCGCGGAGAGTGGCTCGATCTTGCCCTGTACGGACTGCTGATGCTCATTGTGGCGGGCTTCTTCGGCGTCATCGTGTCGGGTTCGCTCGTGCGGCCCCTTCGGCGAATCGGAGGAGCGGTCGAAGCGGTGGGCCACGGTTCGCTGGACGTCCGCGTGCCCGAGGATACGGGTCCGCCCGAGATTCGGGCCCTTGCGCGCGCCATCAACTCCACGTCGTCGCGGCTCATCTCGCTGCTCGAATCACAGCGCGCGTTTGTCGAAGATGCGTCACATCAACTTCGTACGCCGCTCACGTCGCTCCAGCTGCATCTCGAAAATCTTCAAGCGTCCGAAGAGCTGTCAACAACCAGCGACTTGCACCACGTACTCGCTGAGATGAATCGCTTGAGCCGCATGGTCGACTCTCTCTTGGCGCTCGCGAGGAATGAGTCCAAGAGCCCCGAGCTCGTCGAGATCGATGTACGACAGTTGGTGCTCGAGCGAGCAGACGTCTGGCGCGCTCTGGCGGCAGAGATGGGACTCGAACTCGTGATCGACGTACCGTCGGAGTTGCATGCCCTTGCCGTCGAAGACGTATTCGAGCAGATCCTCGACAACCTGCTTTCAAACGCGTTTGACGCGACTCCCGAGGGCGGACGGATCGTGATTAGGGCACGGGCGAACAGGGAACACGTCGAGATACACGTCGTCGACACCGGTCGCGGCCTGGACGAATCCGAGAGGAGTCTGGCGCTGCGCCGGTTTTGGCGAGGGCGTGAGAATCACAGCGACGGCACTGGACTCGGGCTGTCGATCGTGGCACAGCTCGTGCAGCTCTCCCACGGCACCATCGAGTTACGCGAGTCCGAAACAGGCGGTATCGACGCGACGATCGTTTTGCTTCGCGCATGACCGTCGCCATCATCTCAATGCTGTTGGTCCGGATATTGCGGCTCGACGGGGTCTAGGCGCGCTTGTTGGACGGGCCTACGAGTGGCTCGATGGCCGCAGTCTTCCAATCGGTCCTCGGGCAGACGAAGATTGTGTAGAACCGCTCGATTAGCGCGTCGTAGTTGATGCGCCAACCAACGAAGTCGGACCACGCGGCGTCGTGGTCGGCGAGAATCGGGACGCCGACCAGTTCCAGTCGCGCGAGGACGATTTCGAACTCTTCTCGAGTGATGCTGATCGGAATGTCCTTCGTCATTGTCGTGGGATAGCGAATCTTGAAGTAGTCGCCAATCCTGCGAAGTGTCAACCACCCTGCGCGAATGCACAGGCCCGCAGTCGGAGAGGGCTTGGCGTCGACGGCCGCGTTGAAGAGGGCAGCGGCGTCGAGGACGGTCGCCGCGGATCCGATCCACGTCTGGGTTGGGGTGGGGGAACGATAGAAGTTCAAGATTGGAAGGGTTGTGTGCGTCTCTCCCACGTCGATGAACCACTGCTCCCACTCCCGCCAGAGCTCGTCGAGTCGGTCGTAGGACTCGACGCTTTGAGCGATCTCGAGCACGCCCCACGGCGTCGCGGGGATCCCCGCGCGTACCGTGAGTCGCGAGACCGCGTACTCACGACGCTGGAAGCCTTGGTAGAGCGGCCCAATGAAGGCGATGAGAAGCGCCAGAAGGGTGAGTCCGACACCCGCTTCGACGAACTCGAGCACTGAGGCCCCTCCGTGGTGCACCGCGATGATGCCGAGGGTGAAGAGCGACGACCCCGATATCTCGAATGCGAGGCCAAAATGCGGTATGCCTGCCGCCACAAAGAAGAACGCGAAGGCGACCACGCTGAGCGCGAGCCATAGCGCCTGATACGTGAGCAACACGATGGAGGCGTACAGCGAGAGGATGCGGTCCTTGACGAGATACGTCTTGTGTCCCGCGAGGAGCCAGAAGAACTTGCGGATGACAAGCGCCGTGTAGCGGCTGAGGGGAACGTTCGCGGCCCTCGGCAGCAAGAAGGTTCGAATCGCGGCATCGAGCACAATGACTTGGATGATGAGCCCGATGATTCCGCTGAGAACACGGACCCCGATGCTCATCGTGGATCGCGCAGACTGGCTTCCCGCAGGGTCCGATCGCGTCGCGAAGTGTCCGAGTTCATGTCGAGCAAACTACTTCAGCCGCTCGCATCATCGCCGGTGTGACGAGCTAGAGCTCGTCTTCGAACGGAACATCGGTCGCACGGTCAGCCTCGAGCGCTTCATCCGCCGTCAGGTCCGCGGCGGGATCCGCCTCGAGACGCTCGTCGGGAATCACCACCCCGCTTCGCACCGACCGGCCATAGGTGCCGTCGCGCAGGCGCTGCTCCGCGCGCTCGATCGCCTCAAGGCGAGCTCGAAGGGACTCCGCGACCGCCGTATCGACCTCTTCTAAGTTGAGCGAGGCTTGGGCATCGTCCCAGTCGCCGATCTCGCTTGCACCGACGCGAGCAGAGTCCCCAGCGTTGTCGGCGTCACGCAAGAGCTCGTGGATACGGGACTTTTCCGCACGAAGGGCTGCAGCGGCCTTTTCGTCGTCCATGACGTGTCTCCTGTGTGTCCGAGCGTTGTTGTCGAGGATACTTCGTCGAATCTCGACGCCGATCACGGGATATCCCTGCGCGTCACCGTCGAAACGGGTCCCACATGAAAGTTCTATGAAGATGACAATTTCTGCCCGAGTTGCTCAATGTTTCCTACGCGAGCCACTAAAATCGTGCCGTATTACCGACAGTGTTGGCCGGTAAGCAGTAGTTGTTGATGCCTACGCAAAGGACGGCCACGTGGCGGCAGAGCGCGCACATTCCATACGAGCCTTGGACGATCGGATCGGACTCTGGCCGCGACGGCCCCAGCCCCTCATCCCGTCTCGGCTCGCGGACGCAAATATCAGGCGGCCTAACCAGGAGACCCTCGAGGCGCTCTTTCCTCCGGTCGCGGACTACGCCTTCCTCTCTGACTGTGAGAACACCTGCCTCGTCGCCCCAACCGGGGCGATCGAGTGGTTCTGCATTCCCAAGCCCAACGATCCCAGCATCTTTGGCACGATCCTCGATCGCGCCGCGGGTTCGTTCCGCCTGGCGCCCGTCGACAGTGCGGTGCCTGCGCACCGTCAATACGTGCCGGGCACCATGGTGCTCGCGACAACGTGGCAGACCCGCAGCGGCTGGTTGATCGTCAACGACTTTCTCGCGGTGGCGCCGTGGTATCGCACGGGCGAACGTTCCGAGCACCACCGACGCACCCCGGGGGACTTTGACGCAAAGCACGTGCTCATCCGAACGGCGACCTGTCTGCATGGCAGCGTCGACATCCTGCTCAACTGCGAGCCATCATTCGACTACGGCCGCGTCGACGCAGAGTGGGAGTACGAGGGATCGACGTACGACGCGGTGCGCACCACGAATCCTGATTTTCCCCATCTCACGCTGAACGGCGATATGCGCTTTGGCATCGAGGGCCGCGCGGTGCGTGCTCGCCATCGTCTCACCGAGGGCGAGACCTCCTTCGCGGTGTTGAGTTGGACCGACTCACCGGCGCCGTCGAGCCGTGCCGAAGTCGACACCCACCGCGCCGAGACGAGCCGTTTCTGGCGCGACTGGATTGACGGCGGACGGTTCCCGGACCACCCGTGGCGCGAGTTCCTCCAGCGAAGCGCGCTGACCTTGAAGGGCCTCACCTACGCCCCGACCGGAGCGCTGCTCGCAGCTCCCACCACGTCGTTGCCGGAGAGACTCGGGGGAAGTCGTAACTGGGACTACCGCTACACCTGGGTTCGCGACGCCGCCTTCACGCTTCGCGAGCTGCACGCGCTCGGCTTTGACACCGAAGCCGATGACTTTCTCGCCTTCTTGGGTGATGTGCTCGAGCCCCAAGGCGGCATCATGGCGGCCAAGCGCCTTCGCAACAACCTCCAGGTGCTCTATCCCGTCGACGACGCCAATCCTCCGATCGAAAGCGAGCTGGACCACTTGAGCGGCTACGCCGGCAGTCGGCCCGTGCGAATTGGTAACGCGGCCTACAATCAGGTCCAGTTCGACATCTTGGGCGCCATCGTTGACTGCGTCTTTGAGCACACACGCTCGCGTGACTCGCTCAGCGAACGCTCATGGCGCATCGTGATCCAAGCGGTCGAGATGGCGCTTCGCGGGTGGCGAGAGCCCGACCGCGGGATTTGGGAAGTGCGGGGAGAACCGCAGCACTTCACCTTTTCCAAGGTCATGTGCTGGGTCGCGGCCGATCGCGGCGCACGTCTTGCGGCCCTGCGCGGAGAGCGCGATCGTGCGGACGAGTGGTGGAACGCCGCTCAGGAGATTCACGAGGAGATCTGCGCAAAGGCAGTCGACGATCAGGGTCGTTTCACTCAGTACTACGGATCGAGTGAGCTCGACGCCTCACTGCTGCTGCTGCCACTGCTTGGATTCTTGCCGCCCACCGACGAGCGCATTCGAACCACGGTGCTCGCCATCGCCGATGAGCTGAGCGACGGCCCGTTCGTCTATCGCTACCGTGCGTCGAGAACCGACGACGGCATCAACGGAGAGAACGAGGGGACGTTCACGGTCTGCTCGTTCTGGTTGGTGTCGGCGCTCGTCGAGATCGGCGAGCTCGATCGCGCACGCACGAACTGCGAGAAGTTGGTTGGCGCGGCAAGCAACCTCGGCCTGTTCGCCGAGGAGCTCGACCCGAAGACAGCTCGACACTTGGGGAACTTCCCCCAGGCGCTGACGCACCTCTCGCTCATCAACGCGGTGCTGCACGTGATCGAAGCCGACCAGCGCGCGAGTGAGAACCACATCGGGCCAGCTGGCTCTCCGAGCTGGTGGAACGCTGCCGGTAAAGACGACCGAGCCAACTCGTAGTCGCGATGAGTTGGCGGTATTCGTGCCGATCAGCATTGGAATCAGCCCTCGCAATCAGAGTCACAGACCGTTAGGCTCAGCACCAGGTACTCACCATGGTGGACCACCGCACAAGCCTCAATGATCCGACCGAGCTTAAGGATCGAGCTGTAGATCGCACGCGAGCGAAGCCAGATCTCGTAGTAGTCGCGAACCGACTTCCCGTGCGCCACTCGAGCGTCAATGGCAACGAAGAGTGGCGACCGAGTCCCGGTGGTTTGGTCTCCGCGCTCACGGCCGTCCTGCAGAATCGAAACGGCCTGTGGATTGGGTGGCCGGGGACCTCCGAGCACAGCACGTCACCGACGAACTACGAGGGCATCCGGCTGAAGGCAGTCGACATCTCCGAAGAGGAGTACGAGAACTTCTACCTGGGATTTTCGAACGCGACGCTCTGGCCCCTCTATCACGACGCCATCCGCGCCCCGACGTTTCACCGCCACTGGTGGCAGGCCTACACCAAGGTCAACATGCGCTACGCCGTGTCCGTGGCCGAAGAGGTCGCCCCTGGTGGCACCGTGTGGGTGCACGACTACCAGCTCCAGCTTGTGCCCCAGATGTTGCGCCAGCTTCGCCCAGATGTGCGCATCGGTTTCTTCTTGCACATCCCGTTTCCGCCCATCGAGCTCTTCATGCAGCTGCCCTGGCGCAAGGAGATCCTCGCGGGACTGCTCGGTGCCGACCTCATCGGGTTCCAGGTGACCCAGGCGGCGTCCAACTTCTCGCGCATGGCGAGGCGCCAGTCGGCAGCGACCGGCACTGATTCGCTGCTTGACTACAACGGACGCACGATCCGAGTCGGCGCGTTTCCCATCGCGGTTGACAGCGAGCAGATCATCACCCTCGCCAACGACCCGATCATTCGGGCTCGCGCGAAAGAGATTCGAGCCGACCTCGGGGACCCGGAGCTGATGCTGCTCGGGGTCGACCGGCTCGACTACACGAAGGGCATTCAGCAACGCATCAAGGCCGTCGCGGAACTGTTCCAGGACGGCTCGCTCACCCCGGGCAAGCACGTGATGGTCCAGGTCGCCGTGCCCAGCCGCGAAACCGACGCGCACTACGAACGGGAGCGCCACAATCTCGAACAAGCCGTTAGCGAGATGAACGGGGAGTACGGACAGGTGGGCAGTCCGGTGATCCACTATCTCCACCAGAATCTGCCCTTCGCGGAGCTCGTGGCGCTCTACCTCGCCGCCGACATCATGCTCGTCACGCCGTTTCGCGACGGCATGAACCTGGTCGCGAAGGAGTACGTCATGTGCCGAACCGACTTAACCGGTCGCCTCGTGTTGAGCGAGTTTGCCGGTGCGGCGGCGGAGCTACGCGGTGCGTTCATGGTGAATCCCCACGACCTCGAGGGTGTGAAAGAGGCAGTCCGCCTTGCGGTGAACGCCGGCCCCAAAGAATCGAAGGACCGAATGACGCGCATGCGGCGAAAGACCTACCGCCACGACGTCTACGACTGGGCCAGTTCGTTTCTCCTCGCCTTGCAACAGACAGGGATGTAGGGGCATCGTCTTAGCGCCTCGACGCGTTACCGTGAAAATCGCGGGGGCCTGGACCGCCAGTTGGCGGTGTAAGGCGCCTTACAGCTCGTCGATGAGATCGGCGACGGAGTCGACAACGAGCGAGGGTTGGAACGCGTAGCGATCGATCTCGTCGCGCTCGGTGAATCCAGAGAGCACGAGGATGGTGTCGACGCCGGCTTCAACGCCCGCCCTGATGTCGGTGTCCATGCGGTCGCCGACCATCACTGTGGACTTCGAGTGAGCGCCGAGGATGTTGAGCGCGTCGCGGATCATGACTGGGTTCGGCTTGCCGACGAAGTACGGCTTTACGCCGGTAGCGCTTTGGATGAGCGCGGCGAGGGCACCGCAACCTGGCAAAAGACCATTGGGCGTCGTGCCGTTCGCCTCGGGGTTCGTCGCGACGAACTTGCACCCATCGTCGACGAGGCGGATGGCTCTGGTCAGCTCATCGAAGTTGTAGTTCCAGGTCTCGCCGAGCACGACGTAGTCGGGGTGGGTGGAGTCCTCGACGTAGCCCACGTCACTCATTGCGTCGTGAAGGCTCGTCTCGCCGATCACGAAAGCCCGACCTTTTGGCAGCTGGTCGTGGATGAACTGCGCGGTAGCAAGCGACGACGTCCACAACTGCTCTTCGAGGACGTTGACACCGAGTGAACTGAGATTTTCGTGCAGTTCGCGGGGGGTGAAGAGGGCGTTATTCGTCAGCACGAGAAAGGCCCGCTCCGTCTCGCGAAGTCGATCGATGAACTGGTCAGCGCCCGGCACGATCGCGCCATCGTTGATGAGCACGCCATCCATGTCGCACAACCAGCTGATGGCGTCGCCCACTCTTTCCATTCTTCAAGTATGAACGAATCTCAGGTGCGGCGCCTCAGGTTCGGCTGTCCCGTCGACGAAAAAGCAGCCGCCCCGCGAACTGGTCGCGGGGCGGCTGCATGATGTCAGCTGGGGGTAATGCTAGAAGCGGCTGTGACTCCGATGGCTGGCTCCTACCTGGAAGCCAAATCCGCCGCCGTTGCCGCCGCCACCGTTGTGGTGGTGACCGCCGGGAAGCTGCGGGGAGATGGGGCCACCGGTCACGCCGGTTGAGCAGATGGTGATCGTCAAGGCGTCAAGCGTCGTGCCGTTCGCGTCGACGACACCCTCTGCACGAATCCGCATGCCGACCACAACTGGATCGGTAGTTGATGTCGTGCCGTTCTGGGTGTAGGTCGTGGTGACACCGACGAGGATCATGCGGGTGAACCCTTGGTGATCCTGCACCGTGATGTTGTCGCCACTCACGGCGCTTACCTTGCCCGAGATGTGCGCGAGCTTGATGTCGATGGTCACCGCGGTGGTTGCGGCGCTGGTGTTGAAGGCCACGGCGACGTGCTCATTCTGCGCGAGGTCCGCGGTCGTCAGCGTCGCTGACGGGTCACCGAGCGCCTTCACCGTCGTGGTGGTGCTGTAGGTGAAGGTCGTTGACGTGCCGTCCTTGGCCATGACGGTCAGCGTCGAGCTGGTGAAGCCGGTCACCGTGCCGTAGGTCCAGCCCATCTGGCCTGACGTACCGATTTGGACAGTGAGTGCGTCGAGCGACGTGCCATTGGCGTCAATGGTTCCCTCGGCGAGGATCTTCACGCCGGGGACGACTGCGCTGAGCGATGATGCGGCACCGCCCATGGTGTAGGTCGTGCCGCCGGTCCCGCCCACGATGACGTTGCGGGTGAACCCCTGGAAGTCCCTGATGTCGATCGAGTTACCGGTCACCGAAGTCACCGTGCCGAACAGCATGGCGAGCTCAATCGTGACCGATGATGCAGCGGTCGAGTCCGTTGAGGATACGCCGATGACCACACGTTCGCCGTTGGCGAGCGACGAATACGATGCGGACGTCGTGCCGACGGTGTACGTCGTGGTGCCCGACAACGAGAAGGTCGCGGTGGTCCCGTTCCACTCGTCAACCGTGATTGAGGTCGGCGAGAACGCGGTTACGTAACCGCCCGTGCCGACATTGGCGTAGTCGAACGCTGACACCTTGCCACTCGCCAAGCTGCCGCCGTCCCATCTGCCGCCGTGGCCCCAGGATCCGGCCGAGGCGAGACTCGCTCCGCTGATGGTGAGCGCGGCCCCGATGGCGAGTGCAGTGACCGAACGGCCCACCAGTCTCATGGATTTGAAGTGCATTGTGCTCCCTTCATATGCGTTCGTTCAAGGTGCTCTCGAACGGTCTCAGTCTGCCTAAGGAAACTGTGAGAGCATTGTGAGGAGGCTGTGAGAACGCTGATGAAATCTCAAAAAGCCCACACGCTGTCCGCGTTGAGACTGGCTAGGTGGCCGCTTCGAGCCCCCATTGTCCTGGTGAGGGGTCGTGGACGCTGACGATCAATGTGGCGAAGCGAAATGGCTCGTCGATCACGACGCGAGTGGGGTTCGAGACGCGCTCATCATCTATGACAAGTAATCCTTGACCCATGTCGGTGGGGGATCGACGTGACACGCCGGTGAACGCAGTCAGAGTTATCTCGTGAGTAGTCATGGTTCGGTCACAGAGTGACTGCTATTAACTAGCCGTTTGTCCTGTTGCTTTTCTGTGCTTTTCCCTTAATGTGTGCAATGCAACTTCGAGTCGAATGAGGTAAACATGCCTGCCGTTACGCCCGAGAAGTGGACCGATTTAGTTCATTTTGCCGCTGTTGATATCGCGAACAGCGATGAACGAAAAGTAAAATCGATATCCACCGCCCCATCTGGTCTTGAGGGCGAAGGCTTCCCGGTTCGTCGGGCCTTTGCTGGGCTCTCCTTGAAGGAACTCGACCCGTTTGTCCACATGGATCAGATGGGCGAGGTTGACTACGCGCCGGGAGAACCGAAAGGCACGCCATGGCATCCGCATCGGGGCTTCGAAACGGTGACCTACATGATCGACGGCACGTTTCAGCACCAGGACTCTCACGGTGGCGGAGGACTCATCGAGAACGGCGCGACGCAGTGGATGACGGCCGGCAAAGGCATCTTGCACATCGAGACGCCTCCCGAAGAGCTCGTCGTCTCCGGCGGCCTGTTTCACGGGATCCAGCTTTGGGTCAACTTGCCGAAGAAGGACAAGTTCATCCCGCCGGCTTACCAAGGTCTCGAGGCCGATGACGTCGTTTTCGTCTCCTCTCCTGACGGCGAATCGCTGGTGCGCGTGATCGCGGGCAACATCGCCGGGCAGCGTGGCCCGGGTTCGACGCACACTCCTATGGCGATGACGCACGTCTCGATCGCGCCCGGTGCGCAACTCGATCTGCCCTGGGACCCAACTTTCAACGCGCTCGTCTACGTGCTCGCGGGTGCGGGCTATGTGGGCAGCGACCGCCGTCCCATCGAGATGGGTCAGCTCGCGTCGTTCGGTGCGGGCGACTGGCTCCGTGTCGGCGCGAGCGACTGGCAGGACTCGCGCACCGTCAACATGGAGCTTCTCGTGCTCGGTGGTCAGCCAATCGGTGAACACGTCGAGCACTATGGACCCTTTGTGATGAATACACGCGCTGAGATCGTCCAAGCGCTCGAGGACTTCCAGGCGGGCAAGCTCGGCGTCATCCCGCCAAACGCACTCATGCCTCACGTGCCCGACCCCAATCCCGTTCGCGTCGAGCACACCGGCATCTAAGCAAGCCTTGCCGCGAAGAGGGGTGCGCGGAATAAGGTGATCGCAGCGACGTAGTGAAAGGATCAGTGTGGACGACGAAACCATTTTGGAGCTCATCGAACGGCTCTCGAACGAAGAGCAGCAGCTCGAAGAGTCCCATCACGGCGAACCGCTCTCGTCGGCGCAACACGATCGACTGAAGTCAGTCGAGGTGCAGCTCGACCAGGCCTACGACCTGCTGCGACAGCGGCGTGCGCGCCGCACCGCGGGACAGGATCCCGACGAGGCAGTCGTGCGACCCGAGGGCGTCGTCGAAAACTACATCCAGTAAACGAGTTAGCGCGGAGCGTTTGTAGGCTGAGTCGATGGACCTCGAACTTCGCGACAAGACGTTCCTCATCACGGGCGGTACTGATGGCTTGGGCCTTGGGCTCGCCGAACGACTCATCGAAGAGGGCGCGGGCGTGGCCATCTGTGGAAGGGACCAGGAGCGTCTCGACGAAGCGCAGTCAACGCTCGGTGCGGGCGCGTTGTGCGTTCGCGCCGACGTGACCGATCCCGGCGCGCTGGACCTGTTCATTGACACGACGCTCGAGCGCTTCGGACGCCTAGATGGGGCAGTGAACAACGCCGGTACGTCGTCGAGCAGCTCGATCGCCGCGTCAACAGATGACCTTTGGCGAAAGGACTATGAGCTCAAAGTGATTGCGGCCCTGCACGTATCTCGTCGTGTGCTGCCGCTCCTCGAGGCGACGAGCGGCGTCATTCTCAATGTGCTTGCGACCGGCGCTCGCACGCCCGGGGCCAACTCGGGGCCGACCACGGCGTCGCGCGCAGCGGGTCTTGCCTTTACGAAAGCCCTTGCCAGCGAGGCCGCGCCGCGCGGCATTCGCGTCAACGCCATTCTTATCGGGCTCGTCGAATCCGGGCAGTGGGTGCGTCGCGCGAAGGAGAGCAACCTCGATCTCGCGACGTTCTACGCAGAGTTGGCGAAGAACGCGAGGATCCCGCTCGGACGCGTCGGGCGCACCGACGAGTTCGCGGACCTCGCAACGTACTTGCTGTCGCAGCGGGCGAGCTACGTGACCGGCGTCGGTGTCAGCCTTGACGGGGGACTGTCACCGGTCATTTGATTGACGCAGCCGAGCTAGTGTCGCGCGAGACTGCCCACGAGGCGGGCGAGGGACATTGCCACCTCGGACGCATGTGCGTATGGTGCGAGTCGCGCGCCCGCGCGACCATGGAGGTGTGCCCCGAGCGCGGCGGCCTCGAGCGGTTCGTACCCGCGCGCGATCGTGGCTCCGATGAAGCCGGCGAGGACATCGCCCGTGCCGGCCGTCGCGAGGGCTGCGGTACCGGACGTGACGACGCGCACGTGTCCTTCGGGCGATGCAACCACCGTGGTCGGGCCCTTCAACAGCACGACACAGCCCGTCGCTCGAGCTAGCTCACGCACATCGCTCAACCGGTCGGGACCAACCTCGCGACCAGTGAGGCGAGCGAACTCTCCGGCGTGCGGGGTGAGCACCCACGTGCCGTCGCGAGGAGCGAGGTCGTCGATGAGCTGGCGATCGAGGCCGTCGGCGTCGAGCACGACGGGACAGGCCACATCCTTGAGCCGGCCGCGAAGCCACTCCGGTGCCCCGACCCCGAGACCCGGGCCGGCGATGACCGCCTTGCACCTTGTATCTACTGTCGGATCGGTGGCGTGCACGACTTCGGGCGGCAGTTGCACCTGCGTGGCTACGTCACCTCTGCTCGCGAGTCGAATCATGGACGCACCGCCGGCGAGTGCACCGCGCAGGACGAGCTCGGCGGCCCCGGGCATGAGCGTCGAGCCGACGAGGGTTTGTACGGCGTGCTTCCACTTGTGGTCCTGAGGGCTGAGCCGAACGAACGAAAAGAGGTCGCTGTCGCGAATGAGCCCGTCCTCGAAGGACTGCACGATCCCAAGGCCGTCGAAGTACAGCTCGCCAACGATGTCGGCGGAAGGGCCGGTGAGGTGGGCCGGCTTCAGCGCGCCGAGGGCGATCGTCGCGTTGGCGGTCATCGGCTCGCCGAGGAGCGCGCCCGTGTCGGTGTCGACACCCGATGGCAGGTCAACCGCCAAGACGAGCGTGCCCGCCGCCACTTTCGGTGCGGTGTAGGGACGGCTGGCGCCGGTGCCGAAGGCCGCATCGAGCACGAGGTCATAGCCAGAAAGCAACGCAGGCGCTTCGTGCCAGTTGATGACATCGACCCGAGCGCCGCGATTCGCCAGCCACGCCGCAGCGACCTGTCCGTCAGCGCCGTTGAGACCGGGCCCGACGACGGCCGCGATGCGGGCCCCGTAAGAGCCGTCGAGAATCTGCTGCGCGGTGATCGCGACCGCAGTGCCTGCCGCGCGCACGAGTGCATCTTGACCCCGATCCTTCACAGCTATCCGATCGGCGTCGCGCATCGCCGAGAGCGAGAGAATGGGAATCATCCGGCCTCCTCATCCGATCGACGCACGATTGGCATGTTAGAGGCGTACCTACCGAGCGTGTTGAGGCCACACAGCACGAAGCCACCACCGAAGGGTGGTGGCTTCGTGCGCTTGTGGTGATGACTTACTGCAGCCAGCTCGGGACCGGGGTGAAGAGCAAGTTGCTGACCTGCTTGAGCGGCGTCGAGGCGGCGTTGTTCGAAGTGAACACCGTCGTGTTGGTCAGATCGGCCACGACCGGCACCTTGCCGCCGTTCGCCGCGATCTTGGCGATCACACCACCCTCCATGCCTTGGTGATTCGACGCCGAGTACTGCAGCGGCGTGATGGCCGGGTCGTCGAGCTTGATCGACTCGAGCATCTTCACGAAGCCGGCTCGTGTGACGTTGCGGCCCTCGGCCTTCAGAGTCTCAGCGAACGCGACCGCGAAGCCGGCGCCGTAGAGCTCATTGCCGTCGAGGTACGACGTGGCGGTGACGTGGGGGAAGTCGGCCTTGTCGGCCATCAGCACCTTGCGGATCCAGGGGATCCACGGGTCGCCCGTGTCCGTGACGGACGGGAAGTAGTCCATGGTGATGGCGCCCGCTTCGCTGGCGTTGTCGACCAGCGACGGGTCGGAGCCGACGCTCGAGATGACCCACTGTGGTGAGTAACCGAGGGCCTTCGCGACCTCCAAGATGCCGTTCGTGAATCCGGGCACGGCGTCGAGCACGACCACTTGCACATGGTTGGCGGCGAGCGTGCCCACGTCGGCCTGGATGTCACTCGACGAGCCCGTGATGGCGTCAGCCGCGTTGTAGCTCAGGTGATTGGCACTGTTGATCTTGAGTCCCGCGTCTTCGAGGCCCAAGTAGCCGTCCGCACCGAAGTCGTCGTTCTGGCCGATGAAACCGTAGGTTTCGTTCGGGAAGTGACCCTCGATGTAGCGCGCGAAGATCTTTCCTTCAACGACGTAGCTCGTCTGATAGCCGAACAAGTCCGGGTACTTCGCTGGCTCATCCCAGGCAATGGAACCTGAGTTGACGAACAGCTGCGGCACGCCGTTCTGCTTCAGGTAGCTCTCCACGCTTTCTTCAGCGGCTGTACCAAGCGAGCCCACCGTCGCAAAGACGTGATCCTGGGCGACGAGCACCTGGTTCTGGCTCAAGGTCGTCACGCTGGCGCCGGCGGTGCAACCGAGTCCGTACGCGGCGAGGTCGTAGCAGTCGTCCAAGCGGATGTACTTGATCTGGCGACCGTTGACGCCGCCATGCGCGTCGATCCACTTGAAGACCGCGTTGGCGGCGGCCGAGACCGGCGCGTAGCTGGCAGCGACCCCCGACAGCGGCACCGTGGCGCCGATCGTGATGCTGTTCGAAGTGACGCCTGGCGTTGAGCCTGCAGCGCCTGCGTTACCCGTCAGTAAGGCCGTGCTGAGCCCCGCCAAAGCGAGTGCCGACGCACTGATGAACGTCAGCGGTCGGCGTAGTCGTGTGAACATGAATCCCCCCTATGTGAATGTCCTGGAAACAACCTTTGACTAATGTACTTCGGCTGCGTCCACTACCTGGTGTCGGGCCCTAAAAAGACGCTGGAGGGGATTCTTGACGCTCACGAGCCCCCGCGGCGCGAAGAGCATCGTCAGGATGAGAAGGGCGCCGAAGATAATGCCCTGCATATTGGCGCCCAGGTTAGAGGTCGGGTTGACGCCGGTCAGAGAGTTGACGTGGGCGACGAGATTGGCGCTGAAGGAATAGATGATGCCCCCGATGACGGCCCCGCTCAGCGTGCCGATTCCTCCGACCACCATCAGCGTGAGCAGCGTGATCGAAAGGGTGAGTGGGAATGTCTCGGGCCGCACGGATGCCTCGAGCAGCGAGTACAGCGCGCCGCCGAGTCCCGCATACGCGGCGGCGACGACAAAGGCCAGCGAGCGCGTACGCGAAAGATTGACGCCCATGAGTTCGGCGGCGACGTCGTTGTCGCGCACAAGCCGCATCGCACGACCCGTGCGTGAGTGAAAGAGGTTCGCCATGAAGAAGAACGTCACGCCCGCCACGACCACGGCCAGGTCGGCGGTCCACTGCGCGTTCGCGTTGATGGAGGCGTTCGGCCCACTAAAGAAGTGACCGAACCAGCCGGGCGTCACCAACGAGTTCATGAAGATGCCGCCCTCGCCGCCCGTGATGGAGGTGAAGTTCTGGGCGATCGGCGTGATCGCGGCAGAAAAGGCCAGTGTCATCCCTGCGAGATACGGTCCGCGTAGTCGCGTCGAGGGAATCGCGATGATGAGCCCGCTGATGGCACCAGCGACGATTGCCAGGAAGAAGGTGAAGATGAGTGGGGTCGACGCGTGGTGGTGCGCCCAGATGCCTGCCGCATACGCGCCGACCGCCATGAAGCCGGAGTTGCCGAGCGAGATCTGGCCGCTCCAGCCGATCAGCCAGCTGAGCCCGAGGATGACGATCGCGATCGCCGCGCCACCGGCGAGCTCGGAGTCCGCAACGGGTGGCAGGATGAAAGTGATCGCGAGCGTGACGGCGGTGAGAAGGGTGACGCCGACGAAGCGCGAGACGGTGGTCTCTTGGCGAAAGAAGGTCCGGCCCATCAGACTCTGCGCCCCGCCAACTTCGTAAAGAGTCCTTGGGGCCGTATCATCAAGGCGACGACCAGGATGATGATGCCCCCGAGCGGTGCCACGTTGGGTGACCAGTAGGCGAGAATGAACTGCTCGGCAAGGCCGATCAAGAGCCCGCCCGCGACCGCGCCGATCGGCGACTCGAGGCCGCCGACTGCAGCCGCGATGAACCCGGCGACGAAGATGCCGTCCATGTCGGTGGGAAAGAGTCCGAAGGTCTGCGACGCTTGAATCACCGCTGCAACGGCGCCGACCCCCGCCGAGAGGATCCACCCGATCGTGAGCATGCGCGAGACCCGAATGCCGAGCAGTCGGGAGACCTCGGGCGCGAGCGCCGACGCGCGAAGCTGCAGACCGAGCTTCGTGAAGCGAAAGAGCGCTGCGACGATCAGCATGATCCCGATGGCCAGGACGATCTGGAAGATGATGAACGGCGAAAGGTAGACAAGGTTGCCGTGGTCGTGCCAGAAGATCTGTGAGAAGGGTTCGGCGATGTTGCGCGTCGTGCTCGTCCATATCGCCGCCGCGAGGGCTTCGAGGACACCGAGGAACCCCACCATCACCACGATCGGATTGATCTCCGGTTTGCCGTAGAGGGGGCGGATCAGGACGCGCTCGGTGAGCCCTCCGAGCAGCATGCCGACCATCACCGAGATGATGACGCACCACCAGTAGCCGATGTTCCGGTCGATGAGCGTCATGCCCACGTATGTGGCGAACATGGCCATCGCACCCTGAGCGAAGTTGAGGATGTGCGTGGACTGCCAGATGATGACGAGGCTCAGCGCGACGAGCGAGTAGATGACACCTTGTGCGAGACCGCCGAAGATGTTGTGCATGAACGCTGAGGTCAAAAAGGAGCTCACTCGACGACGACCCCGAGGTAGTAGCGGCGCAGGTCGTCGTCAGCGGCGACGCTTGCCGCGTCGCCGCTCGCGACCGCAGACCCGAGATGCAAGACGACCGCTTGGTGCGCGATGCGAAGTGCGCTCTTCGCGTTCTGTTCGACGAGGATCACGGTGAGGTGTTCGTTCGCGCACAGATCGTGGATGGTTTTCATCAGCTGGGCGGTCACCTGAGGAGCGAGTCCAAGCGACGGTTCGTCCAAGAGCAGCACGCGAGGCTTTGAGATCAGCGCTCGAGCCATTGCGAGCATCTGACGCTCACCGCCAGAAAGGGTGACACAGAGCTTCTTGCGCCGATCTCCCAGGACGGGAAACCTCTCGTACTGTTCGGCGAGACCGTTCGCGAGATCAACTTTCCTCGACAGCGCACCGAGGCGCAGATTCTCTTCGACCGTCAGTTCTTCGATCACGCCGCGGCCCTCTGGAACGTGGGCGACGCCGAGCCTCGCGACGTTCTCAGTCGCGAGCCCAAGGAGTGGTCGGTCGTCAAGGTCGATCGATCCGGTCTTGGGAGCGACCAGCCCGGAGATCGTTCTGAGAAGGGTGGTCTTGCCGGCACCATTGGCGCCGAGCACCGCGGTGATCTGACCGGTCGGTGCCTCAAAGCTCACGTCGCGCAAGGCGCGCACGGCTCCGTAGTTGACCGACAGCTCCTTGACGGTGATCATTCGTCGATCCCGAGGTACGCCGCGAGCACGTCGGGATTGTGGCTGATCTCGCCGGGGGTTCCCTGCGCGATGACTTCGCCGAAGTTGAGCACGACGAGCACGTCGACGAGTTGCATCACGAAGTCCATGTTGTGCTCGACGAGCAGCACGCTCATCGACTGGCGCAGCTCGACGATGAGTGCGATGAACGCTTCAAGCTCACTCTCGTCGAGCCCCGACGCCGGTTCGTCGAGCATCAACAGCGAGGGCTGTTCCATGAGCGCGCGGGCGATGGACACTTTTTTCGCAATGCCGTAGGGGATACCGCCCGGGAGCGACGCGGCGTAGCGGGCGACGCCGAGACGCTCGAGCTGGCCCATCGCTTCGTCGCGAATGGCGCGCTCGTGGTGCAGCCCCATGGGCAGTCCGAGGAGGGAGGTCCACACGCCGCCCCCCGGTCGGCTCTGTGCTCCCGCCATGACGTTCTCGAGCACGCTCATGTGATTGAAAAGCCCGACACCTTGCAGCGTTCGCGCGACGCCGGCCTTGGCGAGTTGGGAAGGGCGAAGACCGCGACGATGCAGCTCAGGAAAGCTCACCGATCCTGACGTCGGACGCTGAAACCCACACGCGACATTGAACGCGGTCGTCTTGCCCGCGCCGTTCGGACCGATGAGACCGACGATCTCACACTCGGGAACTTCGAAGCTGACATCACTGAGCGCGAGCAGTCCGCCGAAACGTACCGACACGTGTTCGAAGGCGAGCGTGATCGGTCGGGCGTCGGTGTCGGTCACAGCGGTCCAAACTACTCCGAAGTGCGACGGCCAAAGATGACTCGACGGCTCGCGCCTGCGGATGGCACCGCTACGAAGGAAGTGACACGACGGCCGAGATCGTGCGCACGATGTCCTCAGCGCTCGCCCCCGGCCGAAAGACCGCGGCCACGCCCGCCGCTCGCAGTTCGGCCTCGTCTTGGGGCGGGACGATGCCGCCGAGCACGACCGGTATGTCGGAGCCGCGCGCCCGCAGGGCCTCGACGACGAGTGGCGCGAGCGTCATGTGGGCTCCAGAGAGCATGGAAAGTCCGACAACGTCGACGTCTTCTTGAATGGCCGCCGAGGCGACGGTCTCGGGCGTTTGAAACAGACCCGTATAGACGACTTCCATTCCTGCGTCGCGCAGCAGCCGAGCGACGACTTTGATACCGCGATCGTGACCATCGAGGCCCACCTTGGCGACGAGGACGCGCACGCTCACAACGCCGGAATCTCCACGTAGCGTCCGAAGACGTCGGCGAGCGTCGACATCATCTCGCCGACGGTGGCGTAGGCCTTGGCCGCCTCGATGAGAGCGGGCATCAAGTTCAGCTCAGGGTCGGCCGCATCGTGCCGGAGTCGCTCGAGCGACTCGCGCACCTGCTCGTCGTCGCGCTCGGCGCGCACCTGTTCGAGTCGCCTGAGCTGCTTGCGCTCGTCCTCGTTGGTGATCCGCAGCGTGACGAGGTCCTCGTCATCGTTGCCTTCGAGAAAGTCATTCACGCCGACGACGATTCGCTCGCCGCTATTGAAGGAGCGCTCGAGCTCGTAGGCCGAATCGGCGATGCGGCCCTGGAACCAGTTCTCTTCGATCCCTCGGATGCAACCCTCGAGCATGGAGCCCTCACCAAGCTTGGCGATGTGGGCGAAGAGCAGTTCTGCCTCTTGCTCCATCTCGTCGGTCAGCTCCTCGATGAACCACGAGCCGCCCAATGGATCGGCGACGTTGGCCACGTTCGTCTCGTGCGCGATGATCTGCTGGGAGCGCAGCGCGATTCGGGCTGCTTTCTCCGACGGGAGCGCAAGCGCTTCGTCCATCGAGTTCGTGTGCAGCGACTGGGTTCCCCCGAGCACGCCCGCGAGGGCCTCGATTGCCGTGCGGGCGATGTTGATCTCGGGCTGCTGTGCGGTGAGCGATACCCCGGCTGTCTGGGTATGAAAGCGCAGTTGCCACGACTTCTCATCGGTGGCGCGATAGTGCTCTCTCATCCACTTGGCCCACAGCCGTCGGGCCGCGCGGTACTTCGCGATCTCTTCGAAGAAGTCGATGTGCGCGTTGAAGAAGAACGAGAGTCGTGGAGCGACCTCATCGACGCTCAGCCCCGTCGTTTGAGCGAGCTCCACGTACGCGAAGCCGTTGGCGAGGGTGAAGGCGAGCTCTTCGACCGCCGTCGAGCCCGCTTCGCGGATGTGGTAGCCCGACACCGAGATTGAGTTCCATTTGGGCATCTCTGCTGCGGTAAAGGCAATCGTGTCGCGTACAAGGCGCATCGAGGGGCGGGGGGGAAAGATGAACTCCTTTTGCGCCTGGTACTCCTTCAAGATGTCGTTCTGCAGCGTGCCGCCGAGGCGCGCGCGTTCGACGCCGGATTCCTCGGCTTGAGCCACGAAGAGGGCCAGCATGACGGCGGCCGGCGAATTGATCGTCATCGACGTGGTGATGTGGGCGAGGTCGATGCCGGCAAAGAGGTCGCGGACGTCGGCCAGAGAGTCGATGGCGACGCCGCAGCGTCCGACCTCACCGATCGACATGGGGTCGTCGGAGTCGAGACCGAGCAGCGTGGGCATGTCAAAGGCCGTCGACAGCCCCGTGCCGCCCGAACGGATGATCTCGCGAAAGCGCTCGTTGGTGTCGACGGCCGTGCCAAAGCCCGCAAACATGCGCATCGTCCAGAGCTTCGTTCGGTACATGGACGCGTGCACCCCGCGCGTGTAGGGATAGACGCCGGGGTACTCGGCGTCTGGCGGACCGTAGACCGGGGCGAGGGGGATGCCGGACATCGTCGAAAAGGTGCCGGAGCGAAGTGGCGCCTTGTCATAGAGACGGCGCCAGCACTCTTGCGGAGTTTCCCCGTCCACCTCGCCTCCTTGTTGGATCAACTGCCTCGTTCGAGCATAGGTCGGGTGATTCTTACGTCTCTCGGCACGGCCCGCGCCTAATAGTCAGATTCGCGCAGCGACTCGTGATGGGCGAGTTGATCTTGCTCGCGCTCGCTCAGCTCTTCGTCAGTGGCAATTTCGAGCTTCACGGCGCGATCGTCGGCCTGGGGAACGGCGCGGATCAGTTCGTCGAGCTTCAGTTGCAAGACCAGCTGATGACGGCTCTGTGTGTGCTGGATCACGAACAACATCACGAGCGTGATGATTTCCGCGACGGCGGAGAAGACCGTCATCCACCTCGAAGGGAAGCCCCTCGCCGCGAGCACGATGAGAAACACCAGCAATGTCAGCGCCACCGCTACCGCAGTGCTCGCGCGAGAGGTCGCTTCGCCCAGCCATCGCAGGACACGACTAATACGGCGAAGCAGGGAATGTTGCTCCATTGATCTCCGATCGGTTCGCGCAACACGGCGCTTGGCAGAACACCCGTCGAACTCGGACGGCCACTGGGCCCCCAGCGTAGTGACGCAGGAGTAGCTACGAGTCAGCGATCGCGAGCGCGAGCAACGGGGCCGATGCCTTGTTCAGGCATTCACGAAACTCTCGGTCGCCGCGGCTGTCGGCGACCACACCGCCGCCGGCTTGCACCGTCGCCACACCGTCACGCAACGACACGGTGCGGATGGTGATCGCAAAGTCAGCGTTGCCCGAAAGAGAGAAGTAACCGACGGCACCTCCGTAGGGACCGCGGTAGACCGACTCGAACTCGTCGATGAGCTCCATCGCGCGGACCTTCGGCGCACCGGTGAGCGTGCCCGCCGGAAAGAGTGCGTTGAACGCGTCGAACGCGTCGAGCCCCTCCCGCAGTTCGCCGTCGACATGACTGACGAGGTGCATCAAGTGGGAGAACCGCTCGACGTGCGCGAGCCGCTCCACCCGAACGGTGCCAGGGGTTGCCACGCGCCCGACGTCGTTGCGACCCAGGTCGACCAGCATGACGTGTTCGGCGATCTCCTTTTCGTCGACGAGCATCTCGGCTTCGAGCGCGAGGTCCTCGGTGTCATTCGCGCCGCGCGGTCGCGTACCAGCGATCGGTCGCGTACTCACCACGCCGTCGTGTACGCGCATCAGCATCTCCGGTGATGCGCCGACGATCTGGTGCTCGCCTGAATCGAGGAGATACATGTAGGGAGACGGGTTGAGCGCGCGCAGCACGCGATAGAGCGTGAGTGGGTTCACCGCGCTCGGTTGCTTGAACTGCTGGCTCGGGACGACCTGGAAGACGTCGCCCGCGACGATGTACTTCTTCGCGCGCTCTACCACCTCGCCGTAGTCATGCTCGGAGAAGTTCGAGAGCTCCTGTGCGAGTGCGTGAATGTCGATCGTTCCGCGTTGTTGGGGGGCCGTCGCGACGAGTCGCTCGGTTGCGGGATCGGTGGAAGGCGCGGGACCGAGCAGCAGCGCGACGAGATCGTTGAGGCGCTCGATCGCCCGGTGGTAGATCATCGGCGGGTTGTCGCCTTCCACGATGGCGAGCATGACGACGGTCGTTGAGTGACGCAGGTGATCGCAGACGAGGACCGCGTCGGGGAACGAGAAGTCGACGTCGGGCCAGATCGGCTCGCTCGATCGACCGGGTAGACGTTCAAGACGACGAACGTAGTCATACGTGAAGAACCCGACCGCGCCGCCAATGAAGTCTGGCAACTCGCCCGACACGTAGGTTCGATAGCTCGCGAGGAGTTGTCGAAGCTCATCGAGCGGCGCGAGGTCGCTCTCTCGGGCCTCAGCGCCTTCGACGATCGTTAGCTCATCCCTCGTGGTCAGTCGCCAGCGACGATCGAGACCAATGAAAGAGTACCGACCAGTCGTTTCGCCGAGTGCGGCGCTTTCGAGCAAGAAAATCGCGCGATCCTGCACGCGCTGATAGAGCGAGACGGGCGTCTCTCGGTCAAGCTGCAGCGTGACGTGCAGCGGCACCACATTAAAGCCCTCGTCAACAAGGTCGAGGAACGAGTCGAGCGAGAGGGGTTCCATGGGGAAAGGTTACTGACTGCGCGCCGTATGATTCCTAAGATGTCCGGCGAGATCACGATCCTGGTTGTCGATAACTACGACTCGTTTGTCTACAACCTCGTCCAGTACCTCGGCGAGCTCGGGGCGAAGGTGATCGTGCGGCGTAACGACGACGTCAGCTCGAGAGATGTGGCGAGCCTCGGCGTCGATGGCGTCTTGATATCACCGGGACCGGGCCACCCGCGCAGCGCCGGCAACTGTCTCGATCTGGTGCACTACTGCGCTGAGCACGAGCTCTCGCTGCTCGGGGTCTGCCTTGGTCACCAGGCGATCGCCGAAGCCTTCGGCGGAGAGGTCGCCGTCGCCCCGGAGCTCTTGCACGGTCGCGCGAGCCTGGTCACCCACGACAACGCGGGTGTCTTTCGCGGCGTCTCGAATCCCCTGATCGTCGGCAGGTACCACTCGCTGGTGGTGCTCGACGAGGACCTGCCCGGCGAGCTCGAGGTGACGGCGCGCTCGAATGGGCTCATCATGGGCATGCGGCACCGCACGCTCGACCTTGAGGGCGTACAGTTCCACCCCGAGTCGGTGCTCACCCAAGACGGCTACCTCATGCTCGCGAACTGGCTCGAGCGGTGCGGCGCCGTCGGGGTCACCGAACGCGCCGCGAGCTTGAGTCGTCGCGCCGACGACGTGCGAGCGGCGCTACCGCAGCCGCAGCGTTAACTCACCCCGTCGACTCGCTGAGGGATCTCCAGCGGGTTGTCGTCGCGGAGCGCTTCGGGCAAGAGCGCCGCGGGAACGTTCTGCAGCGTCACGGGTCGCATCCACCGATCGATGCTCGCAGCACCCACCGATGTCGTCGACGATGACGTGGTCGATGGCCAGGGGCCACCGTGCTGCATCGACCAGCTCACCCCGACGCCGGTGGGGTAGGCGTTCATGATCACTCGGCCCGCCTTGGTCTCGCCAAACTCGAGGAGCCACTCCGCGTCCTTGTCGACCTCTGCTCCAAAGATGCTGAACGTGAGGGCCGGTTCGGTGACACGTAACGCAGATCGAAGGTCGTCGCCGCTGGTGTAGCGAATGAGCAGGGCGAGCGGGCCGAAGCGCTCGTCACGCAGCGGTTGCGAAGACGGATCGGCAAAGAGCTCGGCGGGAACCTCGAAGAGCTGCGGGTTCACCTCAGCGCCGTTCGTTTCCTCGCTCTTGTGCTTCACGAGGTGGTGGTTCCCGTCGACGCCGGTGATCGTCACGACCCCCGCGCGGAACTGCTCGGCGATGCCGGTGCTCAGCATGGTCATCGACGTCATCTTCTCCAGGGCGCCAACCAGAGCGCTCACGAGCTCGTCGCCGTCGTCGCTCTGTGGCACGAAGAGCAGTCCCGGCTTCGTACAGAACTGTCCCACCCCGAGGGTCATCGATCCCGCCGCGCCCTCACCGATCTCGCGGGCGCGCTCTTTCGCCGCAGCGGGCGTCACGACGAGTGGATTCGCCGAGCCGAGTTCGCCGTAGAAGGGGATCGGATTCTCACGTGCGTTCGCCCGGGCCCAGAGCGCTCGGCCCGCGGGCACCGATCCAGTGAAGCCGACGGCCGCGATGGCGGGTGCGTCGACGAGGGCGGCGCCAGCGGCGAAGCCGAAGACCAAGGCGATCAGACCCTCGGGAAACTCGAAGTCGCGCGCCGCTCGCGCGAGCGCCGCGAAGCTCGCCAGGCTGGTCTCGGGGTGTGCGGGGTGCGCCTTGATGACCACCGGACAACCGGCCGCGAGCGCTGACGCGGTGTCGCCGCCGGGGACAGAGAATGCGAAGGGAAAGTTCGAGCTGCCAAAGACCGCGACGGGGCCGAGGGGAACCTGCATGCGGCGAAGGTCCGGCAGCGGCCCCATGGGCGAGTCGGTCGCATGGTCAATGGAGGCGTGAAGAAATGCGCCGTCGAGCACCACGTCGGCAAAGAACCGAAGCTGAAAGGCGGCCCGGCGCACTTCGCCTTCGAGTCGCGCCTCGGTGAGCGCGGTCTCACGACGCGCAACCTCGACCAGGTGGGGGCTGTCGGCTTCCAGCTCGTCGGCCATCGCGCGCAGCAGCCGCGCCCGCCAGGCGAGCGGGCGACGCGCGTAGTCGAGCGCCACCTCCGCGGCGCGTTCGCTCAGCTCTACGACCTCGTCGGGCGACGTCTCGTAGACGTCGAGGAGTCGTTCCTCGCCCGTGGCGGGATTCACGCTGACGACGCGGGTCCCGCGCTCGCCGTGCTTTAGGGGGGTAGTCATGTCAGCTCCTACGCAGCGATATGCCGGTCTCGACGTCAAAGAAGTGGGCGTGTTCAGGCGAAATCTGTACCGAGAGCACGTCGCCGGCGTTCACTTTAACGCGTGGCCCCATCTTCGCCACGAGCGCGGCGCGTCGGGCGAGGTCTTGTCGCAGCCGTTCGGCGGTGGACAGGGACTCATCGAGGGCGTCGGCGTGCGACAGATGAACAAGGATCTCCGAGCCAAGGGCTTCGGACCGTTCGACGCGAGTTTTGACGGCGTTGGAGCTCGCCGCGTCGGTGATGAGGACGTCTTCGGGACGCACGCCCAAGATGACCTGACTCCCGCTCGCCGGCAGGTCGTGCGTGCTGGCGTAGCTCAGCGGAAGTTCCACCACCTGTTGTCCGAGAACCACTTCGATGCGCTCTCGTCCCGCACGCACCTCACAGGCGAGCAGGTTCATCGGGGGCGAGCCCATGAAGCCGGCGACGAACTCGTTGGCCGGTCGGTCGTAGAGGTCTTGTGGCGTGTCGACTTGTTGCAGCTTGCCGTCGCGCATGACCGCGACGCGGTCACCCATGGTCATCGCTTCCACCTGGTCGTGGGTGACATAGACGGTCGCGACATTGAGCAGGCGCTGGATGCGCGCGATCTCGAGGCGCATCTCGACGCGCAGCTTTGCGTCCAAGTTTGAGAGCGGCTCGTCCATCAAAAAGGCCTGGGGGCTTCGTACGATGGCGCGGCCCATCGCCACGCGCTGGCGCTGTCCACCAGAGAGCGCCTTCGGTCGCCGCTCGAGGTAGTCCTCGAGTCGAAGGATCGCCGCCGCTTCGGCGACCTTGCGCTTGATCTCTGTTTTCGAGTCGCCACGGATCTTGAGCGCGAAGCCGATGTTCTTCTCGACCGACATGTGGGGGTAGAGCGCGTAGTTCTGAAAGACCATGGCGACGTCGCGGTCCTTTGGCAACGTGTTGTTGACGACGGCGTTGCCGATCTTGAGCGTGCCTGAGGTGATCTCCTCGAGGCCCGCAAGCATGCGCAGTGCGGTCGTCTTGCCGCACCCCGACGGCCCGACGAGCACCATGAACTCTCCGTCGTTGACGTGCAGCGACAGTCGGTCGACCGCCGGTGGCCCGTCGCCGAAGATCTTCGTGACGCCGTCGAAATCGATCTCAGCCATGCGGCAATTCTCCTTTGTGCAACTCTGGTGCGGCGGTCATCGGTCGATGCCCATGGTGAGGCCCTTGACGAGATAGCGCTGGAAGACGAGATAGACGATCATCGCCGGGACGGCGCTGATGAGTGACCCTGCCATGAGCTCCGGTATGGACGTGGTCCTGCCCGCGGCCAGCACGGCGAGGCCAACGGTGATGGGACGTTCGTTGGTGTTTTGAATGAAGAGCAGTCCCACCAGCAGGTCGTCCCAGATCTGGATGAACTGCAAGACGGTGACGGTCGCGATCGCCGGGATGGCGATGGGCACGACGAGGCGCCACAGAGCGCCGAAGTACCCGAGGCCATCGACGATGCCCGCTTCGATCAGCTCATCGGGGACGCCGCGAAAGTAGGTGGTGAAGAGGAAGACGGAGAATGGCGTGCCGAGTGACGCGTAGACGAGGATCGCGCCGAAGTAGCCACCAGTGAGGCCGAGTTTGGTGACGTTGACGAACTCCGGAATGAGGATCGCCTGCAGTGGCACCATCATGGCGCTCACAATGACGAGAAAGACGAGCGTGGAGGAGCGAAAGCGCAGCTTCGAAAAGGCGAAGCCCGCGGGAAGTCCCACGAGCAAGATGACAAGGATCGACGAGGCGCACACGATTGATGAGCTGAGCACCTCTTGCGCGACGGGAATGACGGAAGAGAGATCCTTCCAGCTCAGCCACGAGAAGCCGCTGCCCGAGAGGAACTGGTTCTCGGACTTGAGACTCGTGATGATCATCACCCAGAAGGGGTAGAGCATCACGACGGCGATGATGACCATCACGCCAAAGAGGATCCACCGTCCGAACTTCCGGCGATTGCGAGGAGGGTGGACGACCGGCTCTTGCTCGGCGACTGGCGTCTCGGGCGTCGCCGGCGGGGTCGAGAGCGTGGTCATTCGTTCGATCCGATCAGTCGCAGCTGCACGATGCCGACGATCGCCGTCAAGACGAACAAGATGAGTCCATACAGTGCGGCGGTGCCAAAGGCACCTTGGTCAAAGCCCGTCTGATAGATGAGGAACTCCATCGTGGTGGTGGCGTAGCCGGGGCCACCGCCGGTCATGACAAAGATCAGACTGAAGAGCGCCGAGAAGAGCGCAATCACGGTCATGACGAAGGCGAGCTGGATGAAGCGGCTGAGATGGGGGAGCGTGATGTGGCGAAAGATGCGCCAGCGTCCGGCCCCGTCGATGCGCGCGGCCTCTTCGAGACTCGGGTCAAGGGTCGCGAGACCCGTGAGGAACAGCATGGTGTTCGTGCCAATCATCGTGAACACGAACGTGATGCCCAAGGCGGTGAGCGCTGTCGACTCGTAGCCAAGCAGGTTCGTGTTCGTGTGGGAGAACCCGAAGAAGTGGATGATCGAGTTGAGCGTGCCCTGGTACGCGAAGAATCGCTCGGCGACCAGTCCCAGGACGACCCACGAGATAGCCGTCGGGAGGAAGTAGATGGAGCGGAAGATCTTCCAGCCGGCGACCCGCTGGTGCAACAAGACTGCGATGCAGAGCGGAAGACCGAGCGCGAAGGGCACGGCGAGCAGCAGTTTCGCGTTGTTCTCCAGCGCCGTCCAGAGGTCGGAGTTGTGAAATGCCTGGGTCCACGCCGACGTGCCGATCCAGGTGGAGGTGATGCCGTTCCATGTGGTGAACGAGTAGTAGACCGCTTGGCCGATCGGCACGCCGATGAACCCAATGACGAGTCCGATCGCGGGCAGGGCGAACAGGAACCCCGCCACCTGACGTCGTCGACGCAGCGTGAGGCGTCGCACGCGGGGCGGGCTAGAGATTGCGCTCATGCGGGTACGTCGTTCACTCGGGGTCTCATCAGATTAAGTCGTTGCTCCCACCCGGCTCGGGGTCGGGCCAGGTGGGAGCACGAACGCGGTTATCCCGCGAAGTCTTTGCTACTTCGCTGGGCTGCGGGGAGCTGCTGCCAAGCTTGGGCCATGTTCTGAAGTGCCGCAAGCGCCTTCTCCTGACCGGCGAGGACGGCGGGAAGCACCTTGTCGGCGGCGTCACCGACGTTGACCTGGACGTAGTTGTCCATCATCGGGTACGGCGTCAAGTGCTGGACCGTGACGAAGTTCAACATCTCCTGGTTGACCGGGTTCGTCGTCTTGAGTCCCGAGATGTCCGGGATCAGGCCCGCCGCGTTGATGATGTTGCCCGCCTGGGTCGTTGTCAGGAAGTCAAGGAACTCGAAGGCTTGCTTCTTGTGCTTGGACCACTTCATGACCGAGAAGCCGTCACCGGGGTACTCGACCACGCCCTTGATCGGGGTGTTGGAGTACGGCGGCACGAAGGCCGCCACGTTGGTCCCCATCGCGCCCGTGTACTGCGCAGTGTCCCACGTGCCGTCGACGAGCATGGCCGCCTTGCCCTTTTCGAACTGCTGGATGTTGGTGGTGTTCGTCAACACGTCATCGTTCGTGTAGCCGTCTTTTTCGAGCTCTTCCCACTTGTTGAGCTGGGCGATGTTCGTCGAAGACGTCCACGGCAGCGAGCCGTCGTAGAGGTCCTTCCACTGCGACAGCGGGTGCGCGCCGATCATGAGGTAGCTCATGTCGTACCACGGGTAGAACTCGGTGCTGATCGCCTGCCCACCGTTGCCGTAGACGAGTGGCTGGATGCCCTTCGCCTTCAAGAGCTTGCAGTCGGCAAAGAGCTGCGTCCAGTCCGTCGGGACGGTCGTGATGCCCGCTTCTGCAAAGAGCCTCTTGTTATAGAAGCCGATGTAGAACTGCGTCTCAAGTGGCATCACGTAAGCGCCGAGCGACGTGTCGAAGTTGGGCGCCTCCCACTGCAGGCCCTCCATCTTCGCGAGGTCGGCTGCGGGCACGTTGCCCTTCAGGTTCACGAGGAAGCTGGAGTACTGCAGGTCATAGATGCCGGTCCACATCACGGCCAGGTCCGGTCCGTTGTTCGAGATGGCTGAGGACTGCAGCAGCTGGAAGTAGTTGGTACCCGGCTGAGCGACATCGGTGATGCTGATGTTTGGATGCAGCTGTTCGAAGGCCTTGATGAGGTTCTTCGTTGCTACCGCGTTCTGCTCGGTTCCATAGTTCTGCCACAACGTCAATGTGACCTTTGAGCTGGCCGAGGCTGGCGCTACGGTCAAGACCGTGCCCACCAGCATCAAAGCGGCCGCCGCCGCTCCGATCCCCCTTATTCGTATCCGTTTCAAAGTTGTTCTCCCCTACCTATCTCGAAGTTCACGGTGAACTCCAATTCTCCAGAAGCTCTCACTTCTCAAGACCTTCCCACTACCGGTTCAACCAAAAACGGCGGCTCGCCGTTCGGTTGCACCAAGAAATCAAAGTCACAGCCCAACGGCGCCTGCGTGACGTGGCGCCGGTAAAGCTCGACGTAGCCGCGCTCACGAGCGACGCCATGTCGCTCCTCACTGCGACGACGCGCGAGTTCGTCGTCATCGACCTCGAGCTCGATCAGGCCGCCGTCGGCGTCGACGCGGATCATGTCGCCGTCACGCACGAGTCCGATGACACCCCCGACCGCGCCTTCGGGCGCGACGTGCAGATAGACGGTGCCAAAGCTGGTGCCGCTCATTCGAGCGTCGGTGACCCGCACCATGTCGGTGACGCCCTGAGCGAGGAGCGGCTCGGGAATCGGAATCATGCCCCACTCGGGCATGCCCGGGCCGCCAACGGGTCCGATACCCGAAAAGACCAGCACCGCGTCCTCGGGGCAGTTCGCATCGGCCCCGGTGCGAGCGGCGAGACAGTCGATGTCGCCAATGACGAAGGCGGGACCGCGATGAGAGAGCAGCGCCGGGGTCGCGGCCGATCGCTTGATGAGCGCGCCGTCGGGTGCGAGGTTGCCTCGCACGACTCGAAACGCCCCGCTGGCATCGACGGGATCGTCCAGGTCGTGCACCACGCCCCCTGGCGGAGTCGCGTCGGCTTGAACCTGTTTCATCGTTCGCCCGTCGGCGAGCTCGACATCACCGTTCAGGCGGCTGTCGAGGGAGCGAAAGACGCTCGGGAGTCCTCCCGCAGCGTCAAGATCTTCGATCAGTGCCGATCCCGAGGGCTCGACGTCGACCAGTACTGGCGTCGTTCGTCCGACGTGGTCGATGTCGGCCAGGGTGAGGTCATGACCGAGTCGTCGCGCCATGGCCGTCAAGTGGATGACGGCGTTGGTTGAGCCGCCGATAGCGGCGAGGACGACGAGTGCGTTGGTAAGTGCGTCGGACGTCACCATGCTCGTCGCCGTGCGGCCGCTTCGAGCAAGCTCGACGATGCGCTCACCCACGAGTTGCGCGATCTCGAGATGGCGTGGATCACCGACCGGTACCGTCGTCGACCCGGGCCAGGCGAGTCCGAGCGTCTCGGCCAATGCGCCCATAGTGCTGGCGGTGCCCATGGTGTTGCAGGTGCCTTTGCCGAGGGCAAGTGCTTGTTCGAGCTCTTCCCACTGCTCGTCCGAGAGTTCGCCCGCGCGGCGCCGGTCCCACAGTCGCCACAAGTCGGTGCCGGTCCCGATGCGTCGACCCTCGAAGGTGGCGACTGGTCGCGGCCCGGAGACGATCAGCAGCGTTGGCAGGTTCGTGCTGAACGCACCCATCAGCGCACCTGGCACCGATTTGTCACACGCAGCCAGCACGACGATCGCGTCGAGCGGCTGACTGCGCAGCGACTCTTCGAGCTCCATCGCGACGAGGTTGCGATACAGCATCGACGTCGGCTTCATCAGGTCTTCGCCGAGCGACATCATCGGAAACTCCACGGCGACGCCTCCTGCTCGTGCGACGCCCTCTTTCAGCGGCGCGACCATCTCGTTGAGTGGTTGGTTGCAGGGGTTGAGATCACTCGAGGAGTTGGCGATGCCGATGATCGGACGCCCGCCGTCGGCGCTCACTGCAGCACCGCCCATACGAAGCGCGACGCGGCTGTCGAGGGCGACTTCATCGTCACCTCGCACCCAGCGGTCGCTACGCAATGTCATACCTCAGGCACTCCGATGCCCTCGGCACCGGGCTTGGACACGGTGAGATCGAGCGCCGATGCGTCGAGCCATTCGAGCGCGATCTGGGCGCGGCGCACTTTCTCGCGAACGTTCGCCACGACGTCGCTGCGTAGGTGCCCACCCGCGGGGTAGACGGGACGGGCGTTGCGCAGTCCGAACTTCGCATACAGAGGAGCGGCAACCGTGGCGATCTCACCGAGCTCGTGTCCGCGCACCACGCCACCCATGGAGTCAGGCGATTCGAGGTAGAGGTCAATCGGTGCGCCACAGAGCGTGCGAATCTCCGCGAGTTCAACCAGCGTGATGTCACTTGGCACATTGACCGTGGACCCACCGAGAGCGACCAGCTGGCGAAAGGTCACGGGATTGGACGGCGCAAGCACGGCCGAGATCTTCCACACGATGGAAGAGGGCAGCTCGCCCGCGCGAACCATCGTCGACACGATCTCCATGAGCCCGGTGTCGGCGATCAGAAATCCCCGAATGCCCGCGTCGACGGCCCGCTGTATGTCTTCGATCGCGTAGCGCAGCTGGTGAAAGCCGCGCAGCCGTCCCGCGAGCGAGCCGCCTTCCGCGCTTCGCGCGGATCCGCCCACCCCATACTCCTCGCGAGGGCCGACAAAGAGGCTGACCTCGATGCCTTCGTCAGCGCCGATGTGGGCCATCTCGGCCAGCTCCTCGTTCGAGAGCAGCATCGCGCCACTGCCCTGAGACGCACGGTGAATCGGGACCTTCCGCTCACGAGCTTCATCGACGACGCCCTGCAGCGCCTCGGGGTTCTCTACGCTCGGAATCTCAACACGAAAGTGTGCTCCGTCAGGGAATCGTGCCACGCTTGCGGCAGGGGAGTCGGCAAGTGCACCGATGTGCCGTGAAAGGGCTGCCGATCCTCGTGGACTTCCTGGGCCATTGATCATGTTGATCCCTTCTGTCGTCTACAGCACTTTGATGGAGCTTCGAGGTGCGCCAAAGGGACCGTCGTCGAGTGGCCAGCCCGGGGTTCGGGTCAACAGCTCCACGGAGTCGCCGATGAGGTACGTCTCTTCAAGTTTGGCCCCACCGCGAAGGCTCGGATTCCAGGCGACCGCATACGGTGCACGACGCTCGAGATTCCAAAATGGTGAGTCATCATGGCCGGGCGCGAGTTCGAACTCGCGCTGCTCAAAGCCAATCGGGCCGCCCTGGTAATGCTCGCGCCACGCGTTCGGCTGGCCGATCTCCTCGTAGCCCGCGGCGAGTGCCTCGACGCTTTCGCCCCAGGTGCCACCGGGGAGCGACGCTTCGACAACGGCGTCGTGCACGGAGGCAACCGACTTCATCAATGTCGCGATGTCGTCGTCTACGTTGCGAAGCGCGATGCGTGTGGCGGCGACGTGAAGTCCCGCGCGTTGGGCGACCACGACCGCCATCATCGCTTCGTGCACCACTGCACCAACCGATAGCGGGTGACGCAGTCTGCGCATCCGGTCGTCACCACCGACGATAAGACAGACAGCCGTCGCTCCTTCGGCTTCAAGTGTCGCGCTGATCGCCGACGCTGTGTCGAAGTCAGTGGTCACGCCCGGTTTCCACGCATCGAGGCCAACGCCGAGGGCGCGCCCGACGAGGCTGCCCAGCTCACGCAGCTCCTCTTGTTCGGGCGCGGACAACGTGAGGCGAGTGGCGACGACGCTGTCGCGTATGTCGTTGCCGATGCCCGCGGTGTCACTCAGGAGTTCATGAGCGGAGACTCCTGCGTAGTCGCAGGCGAGCGAGAGCCGCGCGTCGTCGTCGTACCACGGCGCGCTTACGACGTCCCATCCGAGCTCGGTTACGCGATAGTCACGCTCGAGTCGTGGCGCCTCGATATCCGACGTGATGAGCGCGCTGCCACGTTCGCTGTCAAGCACCCAGACCGGGTCGCTTGTGGCAGTGATGTCAATTGGGTTCGACAGTCCGCCGGTACGCCAGTTGACCGAGCCTGGCGTGGTGAGCAGAAGGGATCGATCCTCGTGCGTCGTGCGCAGGTCGCTGGTCGCGCGTCTCGCCTCGTCGGCGCGCAGACGCAACCGCCTAGTGTTCGGCTCTACAAAACGCATGTCGGAATTAATACAAGCATCCAAGCACGTTCTCACGACTTGGTCAAGTTACTGTTGCGCAACATGGCAAAGAATCCGTATATTGTTTTGTTGTGCCGAACATGATGCGACCTCTCGATGACCACCGCTATCACGTGCAGTCGGTCGGTAGAGCGGCGTTGCTGCTCAACGAGATCGCCGATGGCGGTGCCGGCGGCTTGAGCGTCACCGAAATCGCAGATCGGTTGGGTGTGGCAAAGAGCACAGCCCTCGCCCTCGCGCGCACTCTGGCGGCAGCGGGGCTGTTGCGCAGTGTGGATCCAGGTCCGCGCTATGTGCTGGGTCTCAACTTGTTGCGCCTCGGGGATCTCGTGGGGCAACAAACGTCGATCGGAGAACTGGGGCTGCCGACGCTGCGCGACCTCTCTGCGGTCACCGGCATGACTGCGCGGTTGGCCTCCAACGAATCGGGCTATCCGGTGTTCATTGAGCGCATCGACGGCGAGGGATCGATTCGCTTTCATGCGCCACTCGGCCAACGTGAACAGCCTCACGCCACTGCTGCTGGCAAGGCGATCCTCGCCCACCTCAGCGAGGCCAACGTGCGCGAGCTCCTCGGCGAGGCCGGCATGACGCGCTACACACCCAAGACCTTGACCGATATCGATTCACTGCTCAGTGAATTGGACCGTGTTCGGAGCGAGGGTTACGCCCTCGACGACGAAGAAGAGGCCGAAGGCGTCTTCTGCGTGGGCTCCGCGTTCTTTGACCATCAAGGAGTGTGCACCGGCGCGCTCAGCGTGACGGGTCTCAAGGCCGACGTCGCGCTGCGTGAAGTTCAACAGCTGGGTGTCACGGTGCGCGAGCATGCCGACCGAATCAGTTCGATGCTTGGCGGCAGACGCCCGGTCGTGGTCGCCTAAGTCGTGAGGGCGTTGGTCGTCATCGAGCCAGGATCGAGCGCGGTCCTAGAATCGCCTGATCCGGTTGCCGCGGGCAATGAGATCCTCGTGCGGCCGCTGCTTGCGGGGATGTGCGGTACCGACCTGGAACTCATCGACGGCACGATCGATCCCGCGTATGTGCGCTACCCGCTCGTGCTCGGACACGAGTGGGTGGGCGAACTCATATCCGAGAGCTCGCTCGGGCCTGCGGGCTCGCGCGTGGTCGTTGAGGGCATCATCCCCTGCACCCAGTGCGACGCGTGTCGGCGTGGAGCGACGAATCTCTGCGAGGTGTACGACGAGATTGGGTTCACGCGCGCAGGTGCCATCGCCGAACGCATTTGCGTGCCCGCGGCGTCAGTGCACCGACTAAGCGACGACGTTGACTTGGCCGATGCGGCGCTCGTCGAGCCCATGGCCGTCGTGTGGCGAGCGCTCACGCGCATCGCCCTGCGCCCGGGCTTGCGCGTCGTGGTGGTGGGTGACGGAACCATTGCCCTGCTGGCTACCCATTTGGTGCGGATCTTTTCGCCCTTGACGACGACCGTGGTCGGGCGACGCAAGGAGCAGCGCGAGCTGGCGTTGCGCGCGGGCGCCGATGAGTTCTTCACCGAGATGCCCGATGCGTCGTTCGATCTCGTGATCGAAGCGGCCGGCAACGCACGTGCCGTAGAGAGCGCTATCGAACACTGCGCACGCGGCGGCATGGCGATCCTTCTCGGTCTTCCGCCGCACGGTACCACGGTAGAGATCGAGCCCGACAATCTCGTGAACCACGACGTCATCATGCAAGCGAGCTTCTCCTACACCCGCGCGGCGTTCGCTGACGTCGTCGCACAGCTCAACGCGGGTGCGCTCCATCCTTCGTTTCTCATCACGCATCGCTTCACGCTTGAGACCGCGACCGAAGCCATCGCGACGCTACGAGGTGGAAGTGATGATGAGCCGCGTGGCAAAGTCGTCATCGACCTCGCCACGCGTTAGTTGAGATGCCCGCCGACGCCGACGCGAGTCTCTCGCACGCCGTCGTCTTCAACGAGCTCTACGCGGTAGGCCGCCGGTCCGTCCTTCGGGTCGACCTTGAGGTCGGCGACCACCGTCGTCGGCTCGGTGCGCTCGTACCAGATGCCGACGCGGTCGTCGGTCGCGTACGCAAGCGGTCCGAGCACTCGGTCTTTCATCAGCTGGTGGAGCAGTGGACGGCGTTGCGACTCAGAGTCGTAGTGGACGCCGTTGGCGTACGGCAGAAAACCCAACGCGTCAGTCACGGGACGGAGCGTCGGACCGTAGGAATCGGTCGTGCCGCCGTCGTGCCAGCAGAGGCTGCCCGCAGAGACGCCCGCAAGGATGACGCCCTTCTCCCACGCCTCGCGCATTGCCGTGTCGACGCCATGAAGGCGCCACAGTGCAAGGAGGTTGGCGACGGAGCCACCACCGACCCACACGAGGTCACTCCCACCGAGCCGCTCCTCGGGATTGGCCGAAGGTTGAGTGAAGAGCCTGAGCTCGGTGACGTCGCAGCCCGCCGCATTGAAGGCCTCGTAGCTTCTCGCGTAGTAGAGCTCCCCGTCGCCGACCGCGGTGTAGACAAGGCACACGCGCGGGCGGTCCTTCTTGGTCAGGGTGAGTGCGTGGAGCAGCATCTCGCCGAGTCGAACCGAACCTTGCACCGGTCCTTCGACGAAGCCGCCTGACGTGGCGAGGATTCGTGGGGTCGTCATCTGTCTGTTTTAATGCAAGTATCCGTCTGACGACAATTCTGGGGGAATAGGTGAGCACGAGCGAAGTTGAACTGGACGCCCTCATCGACGACCTCGTCACCACGTTTCCTCCGAGGACCACCGACCCGGTCAAGTTTCTCGGCGAGCAGTTCGACCGAGGGCTCGCCTGGACGAACTTTCCCGTTGGCCACGGCGGTCTCGGTCTCAGCTCGATCGAGCAGCTGCACACGCTTCGCCGGCTCGGATCGCTCGGCGCGCCGAGCGCTGCGCGGATAAACCCGCTCGGCTACGGCATGGTCGCTCCGACCATCGTCGTGCACGGCACCGAAGACCAGAACTCGCGATACCTGCGGCCGCTCTTCACGGGCGAGGAGATCTGGTGCCAGCTCTTCTCCGAACCGGGCGCGGGTTCTGACGTGGCAGCACTGGCTATGCGCGCGACGCGTGACGGTGATGAGTGGATCCTCACCGGCCAGAAGGTCTGGACGACGCTCGCGCACATCGCCGCGTTCGGTCTCATCATCGCCCGCACCAATCCTGACGTGCCCAAGCACAAGGGCATTACCGCGTTCCTCGTCGACATGCATGCGCCTGGTGTTGAGGTTCTGCCGCTGTTTCAGGTGACGGGAGAAGCAGAGTTCAATCAGTGCTTCTTCAACGAAGTCCGGGTGCCCGACAGCCATCGCCTCGGCGCCGTGGGCGAAGGCTGGGGCGTCTCCATCACGACGCTCATGAACGAGCGAGTCTCTATCGGCGGCACGGTGCCGCCACGAGAGTCCGGACTGATTGGTGAGGCGATGAAGATCTGGCGAGCCAAGTGGTCGTCGCGTCATGACGCTCACGCCATTGCGGTGCGGGCTGAGCTTATGGAGTCCTGGGTTCGCAACGAGGTCGCGCGCCTCACCAACTGGCGGGCGAGTGACCTTCGAAAGTCTGGCACCCCGGGTCCAGAAGGGTCAGTGGCGAAGCTCGCTTTTGCCGAAGAGAACCAGCGCACAACCGAGCTCTGTGTTGATCTCTTGGGCGCCGAAGGAATGCTCTACCCGTCGGACTATCCGCTCATTCGTCCGACAGAATCGGCGCTGGCCTCGGGTGATATGCGAAAGGCATTCCTGCGCATGCGCGCGAACTCCATTGAAGGCGGGACCAGCGAGGTGATGCGCAACATCATTGGCGAGCGAGTGCTCGGGCTCGCGGGTGAACCGCGCAGTGACAAGACCGTGCCGTGGAAGGACGTGCCGCGCTAGCGGCAAGGCCCCTTAGGTCCCGGCGAGGTTCGCGTTGAGAAAGTTGAGGGCGCGCTCGAACGCGTCAGCGGCGTCGACTTCATCGTGGACGCTTGGTCGCTCTTCGTTGTGAAACCCGTGGTGGGCGTCCGCGTATCGAACGATCTCGGTCGTCACGGCGACACGGGATGTCGCCTCCCGTAACGCTTCGACGTCGGCGACGGGGATGCCGTCGTCGAGGTCACCGAACAGCCCGAGCCAGGGGACCTGCAGCTCGCTCGCGAGATCGAGCAACGGCGGCAGTCCCATCCGGCTCACCGTGATGCCGCCTCCGTAGAAGCTCACGGCTGCGCCGAAGTTCGGCGTCGTCGCGGCGAAAAAGGCCACCGAGCCGCCCATGCAAAATCCGACCGCACCGATCGAGCGGAAACCGAATCCCTGCGCGGTGAGAAAGTCCGTCGTTGCGTCGAGATCGTTGCGTAGTCCTTGAAGGCTCAGGTGGCTCATGGCGAGCTTTGCCTGTTCGATGTTGTTGTAGGAGATCTCCGGAGAGCCGTCGCGGTGATACAGATGCGGCGCGACGACAAAGAATCCCGCGTCGGCGAATCGATCGGCGACGGTGCGTATGTGTCGGTTTACCCCGAACCCCTCTTGGAGGACGACGACGGCGCGCGCGGATATCGGATCACCCGTGACATAGACCGGAAAACGTGGGCCTACGTGCTCGCTCATTCGAAGGTCGGACCGAGGGTTCTCGTGCGCTTGAGTTCGTAGAAGCCCGGCGTGCTCGCGACGAGCATGACGCCGTCATAGAGCTTGCCGGCGGCCTCTCCCCTGGGCGAGGGCGTCACCACCGGCCCGAAGAAGGCCACCTCTCCCACGTGGATGACGGGTGTGCCCACGTCGTAGCCGACGGGATCCATCCCCACCTGGTGACTCTTGCGCAGCGCCTCGTCGAAGTCGGTGCTGGTCGCGGCGTTCGCGAGCTCGGCCTCCAGGCCGACGTCGCTCAAAGCGCCGGCGATGATCTCGTCCCAGTTCTTGTTGCCCTGCACGTGGTGACGAGTGCCCATGGCGCTGTAGAGGGGCTCGACGACCTCGTTGCCGTGACGCTCCTCGGCGGCAATGAGCACGCGAACCGGACCCCAGCCCTTTCCCAAGAGCTCTTTGTACTGTTCGGAGACGTCGCGACTCTCGTTGAGTACCGAGAGGCTCATGACGTGAAAGTCAACCTGTAGATCGCGCACTGTTGCCGCTTCGAGGAGCCACCGCGAGGTGAGCCACGCCCAGGGGCAGAGGGGGTCGACCCAGAGGTCTATGTGTTCGGTCATCAAAGTTCCTTACTTGGTCGCGTGTGCTTCTAACACAGTAACGACCGCGTTTGTCACCCCAACCGCCATCGGCAGGTCCAACATCTCATCGATGGCGTGGGCGTTCGACTGCGGGCCATCGACGCCGGTCGCGACGAACTGCACGCCGGGGTAGCGCTTTGCGAGCTCACCGAGAAAGGGAATGGAACCGCCTTCGCCAGTGAATCCGACCGAGCGGCCGAAGGCGTCCAGCGAGGCGCGCTCGAGTGCCGGGGCGAGCCACGGCGCAAGTTCCGGTGAGACCCAACCGTCGGCCGGGTTCACGTGCGAGATCGTCACCTCCGCGTGCGACGGCACGTCGGTCGTCAGCAGCTTTATAACCGCGTCGGCCGCGCGGTGCGAATCGACGTTTGGCGGCAGGCGGAACGAGAGCACCGTTGAAGTGAAAGGTCGCAGCACGTTGCCGGCGATGTCGGTCGTTGGTATGCCGCCCATGCCGATGACCGAGAGCGCGGGATACCAGTTGCGGCGCAAGAGGCGATCTTCGGCGCTGGAACCCATCAGTTCAACGTCCTTCGTGAGAGGGAGTTCGTCGGCGATGACCTCACCGAACTCCTCGGCAATGTCGTGCGCGGCCTGACGGTGCGCAGCGGGGATGTCGGGCTGCATCTCGGGCACGAGCACTTCGCCGGTACGCGAGTCTTCGATGCGATCGAGCAGCTCGCGCAGAATTCGAAAGGAAGAGGGCACGACGCCGCTCACCGAGCCGCTGTGCTGGCCGTGGTCGAGCACGCGAACGGTCACTTCGAGGTTGACCACGCCGCGTAGCGAGGTCGTCACCCAGAGGCGGTCATAGGTAAGAGCGCCCGAGTCGAGACAGATAAGCAGCTGCACGTCACCCAGGTGATCGGCCAGCGAGTCGAGGTAGGCATCGAGGTCCATGCTCCCGCTCTCTTCACTCGCTTCAATGAGCACGACGCAGCGTGCGTGAGGAATGCCGTGCTTTTCCATTGCTTCGATGGCCGTTAGCGCAGAGAAGACGGCATAGCCGTCGTCAGCTACACCGCGGGCGTAGAGGCGATCGCCGCGTCGCGTCGGGACGAAGGGCTCGAGGCCATCCGACCAGTCGCCGAGCGGGGGCTGCTTGTCGAGGTGCCCATAGAGAATGACGGTGCCCTGATCGCCTGCGGTCGAATCGACCGTGACAACGAGCATCGGGGTGCGGCCTTCGAGGCGGTGCACGGCAACGTCCGCGTGCGCGAGCTTGCGCGAGAGTGCCCAGTTCGCGAGGAGCGTGACGGCGTCTTCCAGGTAGCCGGTCTGCTCCCAGTGTTCGTCAAACATGGGCGAAAGCGAGGGAATGGCACCGAAGTCCGTGAGAGTCGGCAAGGCGTCACGTTCGAAGTCGGCAAGTGAGATGAGGGGCATGCGACCGAGGCTACTTTGAGCGCGAAAGGTGTACGGCCTGCCAGCAGTACCACGCGACGTCGGAGCGCACGCCTTCGAATGCGGCGCCTTGAGCTTTGAGGTCGTTCACGCTGACGATCTCGTCCAACTCGTGCACGAGCGTCCATCCGGCCCGCACGCCAAGATCGCTGGCCGGCCAGATGTCGTGGCGTCCAAGGCTGTGCATCAAGTACATCTGCGCCGTCCACGGCCCGATGCCGCGCACCGCGATCACGTTCGTTAGGACGGCCTCATCGCTCATGCGACCATGCCGGGCGAGTTCGAGGCGTCCATCGAGCGCGCTTGATGAGAGTTCCAGCATGGCGGCCGCCTTCGCGTTGGAGAGTCCGACTGCTCGGAGGTTGACGTGTCCCGCCGTGGCAATCGTGACGGGCGTGACGATTCCCCCGCAAAGATCGACGACCCGCTGGTGGATGGTGTTGGCGGCTTTCGTCGCGAGGAGTTGATAGGTGATGGACCGCGCGAGGTTCGCGAATCGATCGTTCACCGGAGCGCTGCGACGCGCGGGCGGTGGTCCAACGATCTCGACCAGCGCACGAAAGGCGTCATCGCGTTCGAGGATTGTCATCGCCCGCTCTCGTGGCGTCAAGGTAGGCACGGACTGAACTATTACAGAAGCCACTCACACTCGACGATATGGGGTGCGTTGCACTCACTAACACTAAGAAAAGTCAAATGATTTTCCCGGCAAAGTTAAAGTGGGGTCGGTAGCGTTCGTGTTCGGTAAGCAACACCGTCGAAATGTGATCGGAGCGGAGACAGTTCGACGGGTAGGCGATTCCGCTCCGGAGGAAACTCAACGTGAGCGACGCCACTGATACCACCCAAGACTCGAGCATCAGGACCCTGATCCCCGCGCGCGTCGACCGTTTGCGATGGTCACGATTCCACACGCGGATGGTGATCGCACTCGGTATCGCGTGGATCCTCGACGGTCTTGAGATCACATTGGCCGCGGATGTCGCGGACATCCTCGAAAAGAAGAACACGCTCGCGATGTCGTCGCGTGCGGTGGGCGACATCGCGAGTGTGTATCTCATCGGCGAGGTATTTGGGGCGATCATCTTTGGCCGGCTCTCTGACAAGCTCGGCCGGCGGCGTTTGTTTCTCGTGACCCTCGGCGTCTATCTTGTGGGCTCCGGTCTGACCGCCGCGACGCTCGGCCACGGCGCGGGTTGGGTGACCTTCCTCTACGCCACTCGCTTCATCGCAGGAATGGGGATTGGTGGCGAGTATGCGGCCATCAACTCGGCGATCGACGAGATGATTCCCGCGCACTACCGCGGTCGAGTGGACATCGGCATCAATGGTACGTACTGGGGTGGCGCGCTCATCGGCACGATCGCCGAGTACTACATCCTCAACCACTTCGGTGACACGGTGAACTGGCGGATTGGATTCCTGATTGGGCCGATTCTCGCGCTCTTCGTCCTCTACGTGCGCAGAAATCTTCCCGAGAGTCCGCGATGGCTCATCATGCACGGTCGAGCACAAGAAGCCGAGGAAGAGATGAAACGCATCGAGCAGATGTCCCACGAAGAGGACTTGCCGATGCCCGACGACTCAAAAGCGATCGAGATCAACCCGCGAAACGACATCGGATTCTTTGCGCTCGCCTGGGTGCTGTTTCGCCAGATGCCCCGGCGAAGCATCTTGGGCGCCTGTCTCATGATCTCGCAGTCGTTTCTTTACAACGCCATCTTCTTTACGTATGCGCTCGTACTGGGCACGGTGTACCACATCAGCAGTGGGACTATTCCGCTCTATTTCATCGCGTTTTGCGTGGGCAACCTTGCGGGCCCCCTGTTGATCGGGCCGCTGTTCGACACGATTGGGCGGCGGTTCATGATCAGCGCCACCTATTTACTGTCTGGCATTCTGCTCGCCATCACCGCCTTCGCATTCGATGCAAATCTCTTGAACGGGTTCACCCAGACCATGTGTTGGTCGGTCATCTTCTTCTTCGCCTCGGCAGGAGCGAGTGCCGGTTATCTCACCGTGAGCGAGGTGTTCCCGCTTGAAGTTCGCGCGAAGGCGATCGCCGTGTTCTTTGCCATCGCCCAAGCATTCGGCGCACTTGGTCCGAACATCTATGGGGGACTCGTGAACAGCCACAGCGGACTCTTTGCTGCATATCTCGTGGGTGCGGGCGTCATGGTCATCGGCGGACTGGCTGAAGTCTTCTTGGGCGTCGACGCGGAGCGACAGGCGCTTGAAGACGTCGCAACCCCGCTGTCAGCGGTGAATTCCTCGGAGCGCCGAGTCCCGGGTGCCCCACGTCCCGGCTTTGCTCGAACGACGGCGCTTGATGCGACGATGGTGCCGCACATGCACCGCGACAAGCATGATCGCGGCGGAAGCTCGAGGAGCAGGCCTACAGCTGGTTCGCCGGATTAGGCAGGTAGACCCCGGCGGGCGGATTGGTCGCGTTCGCCACCACGTCCTCGAGAAGAGTGTGTATGGCTCGCACCGGTGCTGCCGGAAAGCCGAATCGTCGACTCGCGAGCACGACACGCCGTTTGGCGATGTTCTCAATGGGCAGGCCCACGAAATTCGCACGCAGGTGCGGCGACAGCATCGTTGCGGGCAGTACCGACGGGCCATGCCCGTCAAAGGTCATCGAGGCAATCGTGCGAAGCCCATCGATCTCGACGAGCGCTTTCAACTCGACGCCCGCCTGGCGGGCCGCCTCGTCGATCTCGCGGCGTATCGGCGTCCCGCGCATCGGCAGCAAGAGGTCGTGCTGCGCGAGCACTGAGAAGGGGAGCGGGCCCTCGTACTGAGTGAGGGGATGGTCGCGGTGCGCGATCACGACGAGGTCTTCGGTGAACAGGTCGACCTCGGTCAGCTCGTCGGCCATGACGGGCCAGGCGAGGACCGCGAGGTCGAGCTGCCCGTTGATTAGGCGCGGTTCCAACGCCGAGTTGGTTCCCTCGCTGATGCGCAGGTTGATGTGCGAATAGCGCTGGCGCAGGCTCTCAAGTAGCAACGGCACGACCCAGCGGCCTGCGGTCCCGATCATGCCTAAGGTGACCTGGCCGCGGATCTCGGCGTTGAGCTCAGAGACATCGGACGCGATCGCTCGAAGCTCGATGAGAATGCGACGAGCGCGCCCGACGACGATGACGCCGGACTCGGTCAGGGTTCCCGCAGCGCGGTTGACGAGCTCGGTCCCGAGCTCGTTCTCCAGACGCGCGATGCGGTTTGAAATGTTGGATTGGACGGTGCCTAGCGCCTCGGCGGCGTTGGAAAAGGTGCCATGGTCAGCAATGCCAACCAGGGCTTCAAGCTGGCGAATCTCCACATCTCAAGTATAGATGGGAAGTATCTAATGTATTCACTTGAAAGATACGAACACGGGCGTCATACTTATTAAAGCCCGAATTACTCGAATCCCCCCTCGAGTGATCCAGAGGTTTTGCAAGAGGACCAGCCACCCCCCGGTTGGTCCTTTTGCTTTTTAGAGACCAAGCAACCCATTAGCGTTTGGCTCAATGTCTCCGACACGCTCCTTTCGCGATGAACTGGCTGCAAGGGCCGTTCGAACAGTCAATCTCCTGTCTCGCGTGGCGGTAAAAGGCTCGGGCACGGTGATCGGTGGCCGAGTAGGGCTCGCTATTGCCCCGCAGCTGCTGACGAGTCTCGCGAGTGGCCGTACGGTCGCCCTTGTGAGCGGCACCAACGGTAAGACCACGACGACCGCGATGATGGCGCTCGGCTGGGGTGGCGACGTCGCGACCAACGCGACCGGGTCGAATATGCCCGAAGGTCACGTCGCGGCATTGGCGGCGTCGTCGAGTGCGAAGGCACTACTCGAAGTCGATGAGGCGTGGCTCGCTCGCGTCGCGCAAGCAACCTCGCCGCGCGTGGTGGTGTTGTTGAACCTCTCACGTGACCAGCTCGACCGGGCCAACGAGGTTCGTCAACTCGCGGAGCGATGGCGCTCACTGTTCGGCGAGTTGATAGGTGCAACCATCGTCGCCAACGCAAATGACCCTCTCGTCGTCTACGCAGCGGAAGTGGCGATCGATGTCGTCTGGTGCAACGTGCCCACGCCCTGGAACACTGATGCCGTGTCGTGCCCCAAGTGCACGCTCCCGCTTCATTTTTCATCAAGCCGATGGTGGAGCGACTGTGGCTTTGCCAAGCCGAGCCCTTTGGCGGTGACACTGAATGGCGAACTGGACGTGAGAGGGACGCCGCTTGCGCTCACACTCTCCCTGCCGGGCACGTTCAACGAGGCGAATGCCGCGATGGCGCTCGGCGCGCTGTCGTGCCTTGGGGTCGACCTCGCGGCGGCGCTTGAACGCATCAACGCTCTGTCAAGCGTGGCGGGGCGTTTCAGCATTCGAGAGTGGCGAGGTCATCGCCTTCGACTCCTGCTGGCGAAGAATCCTGCGGGCTTTTCTGCGATGCTCGAGACGATTGCGCCCGACAATAAGGACGTGTGGGTCGCCATCAACGCTCGCGTGGCAGATGGCCGCGACCCGTCGTGGCTCTATGACGTGCCCTTTGAACTGCTGCGAGGGCATCGCGTGTACTGCTTCGGGGATCGCCGACTCGATCTCGCGTCCCGTCTTGAGTACGCGGGGGTCGACTACGTCGTCGTCAATGACGACGCGCAGCTGCCGTCTTCGCACGACGTCATCGACGTGCTGGGCAACTACACCGCGTTTCAAGAGTGGCGAGAGAAGTCAACTGCGTGCTGACGATCGCCCTTGTCTATCCCGAGCTGCTCGGCACCTACGGAGACGGCGGCAACGCGCTCGTGCTCGCTGAGCGTGCTCGACGTCGCGGCATTGACGCCGACGTACTGCGCGTAGGCATCGACGATGAGATGCCTGCAGCGTCGTTGTATCTACTGGGTGGGGGAGAGGACGGTCCACAGCGCCTCGGCGCGGACCTGTTGCGCCAGTCGTCATTGGCGTCTCGCGTGGACGACGGTGGCTTCGTCTTTGCCGTCTGCGCTGGCCTGCAGCTGCTTGGCGCGACGTTCGCCGTTGAGGGTGACGACGAGTACGAGGGACTGGGACTCGTGAGCGCGGTGACTCGCCGCGGACCCACGCGTTCAGTTGGCGACCTCGTGGTGACGACGGGATCATCGGTGCTCGTGGGCTTCGAGAATCATGGCGGTCGCACGACGCTTGGCGAAGGAGTCGCTGCCTTTGGCAAGGTCGAGGTCGGACGCGGCAACGATGGAGTCGTCGACGGGTTTCGCACCGAGAGCGTCTGGGCCACCTACGCGCACGGCCCGGTGCTCGCGATCAATCCTTGGTTGGCCGACGAGATCTTGACTCGAGTGCTCGGCCACGAACTTGCACCCCTAGCGAGCGTTGCCGATGATCTCTACGCCGAGCGCCGAGCGACGCTCTATCACTCGGCCGCTTCCGGCCGCCGTCCGTAGCTGGGGTCGCCGCTCACCTCCCTACCGAGTGCCTCAACCGCGTCTTCGATCCGCGCGCCGAAGTGGCGCATGTTCTCGCCGGGCTCGCAGCGCATCGCTTGTCCGAAGGCGACGATCACGTGGTGACGGCGCTCCTTTGGTGCCTCCACGTAGATGGGCGCTTTCGCGTACTTCGCCGCTTTGAGGTACCCCGATTCGTGAATATAGGTGGGGATCACGGTCGCCTTTGATCGCTCCGCGAGGTATGCGGCACCGCCCTTGAACTCTTGGAGGTTGCCGTCTGGCGTGCGTCCGCCTTCGGGATAGATGATGAGATTCCAGCCGTCTTCGACCAGCTCGAGGGCGAGCTGGGCGCTGCGCCGGTTGACCTTCAGTCGATCGACGGGGATCGCGTTGAACAGGACAACTGTCTTGATGGCTTGGCGGTAGTCCATGAAGAAGCTGTCCATGGCGGCGGCCACCACGGTTCGCGTGCGCTCTCTCGCCGGGATCGACGCGAACAGCAACGACGTGTCGGAGTGGCTCGAGTGGTTCGCGACAAAGATGAACGGCCGCTCGCCCTCGACGTGCTCCACTCCGCGCACCTCAAGCGTGGACAGGTAACGGACGTAGGGGTTCATGACGTAGGTGTGCAGCATCTTGCGCGCAAAGCGCATCGTGTAGCCCCGACCCCATTTGGTGGGAAAGTCCAGGCCGAGTTTCGTCATGACCGGCGGCGTCGAGGCGGCTTCTTCGGCGTGTAGCGCTTGGAAGCTTCGGGCGTCGCCGGCTTGGGGGGAGTCGACTTTGACGAAGCGGCCGTGGTTGATGTCGAGGAGTCGGACGTGTACGCACGCCCCTCTTTTCGGGCGGTGGCCATATCTCGTGCCACCCGGTTTGAGGCCAGCATCGTGGCGACACCGTACTTCTGGAGGCGGTACGCGCGCACGATGAGCCAGACGCCCAAGAAGAAGAAGACGAGGCCCGATTCAATGCCGAGTCCCAGACCGAGAAAGACGGCAAAGCAGGCGACGCCTGCCCGCTTGCGGCGAAGGGCGAAGTAGAGGATGCAGATCGCTACGAGCAGGATAAAGAAGGTCTTGATCTCCCATTCGCTCCTCGTCGTCCTGACTATCTGCTCGCAGAGCAGCTTGGTTTTGGTCAGGTGATAATGCGGCGGACACTTGTAGGTCTTCGTCGGCTTGGCCGTGTTGGTAACCGGAAGATTCCGAGCCCACTCGATGGCCGTGACGATCGCCAATACGAACGCAATGGACGCGGCGAAAAGACTGATGCCTCGCTCAAGGTTGTCGAGTCCGAGTACCGCGGCTCGCGGGGCGAGTGATTCCCGTCGCCCTGATCTACGACCAAACAGTCCCGTTCTGGTCGAGTCACTGTTTTCTGGCACCATCGAAGGTTACAACTCTCAACCAACGAACGACTTTTGCTCATCCAGTAGCATTGTTGGCCCGGGCGCTTAGCTCAGTTGGTTAGAGCGCAGCCTTCACACGGCTGAGGTCACAGGTTCGAGTCCTGTAGCGCCCACTGTTGAAATCTGTCGGGACATCGTGAACACCCGAACCTGTGCAGATTATCTGGCTCATCGGATTCTGGTGGGGTGAGCTTCATCGGACCACGATCGAGCCGAGCACTCGCCAGTTCGGTTTGCCGGCGTAGAGCAGGGCTCTGATCCGGTAGTTCTCGAAGTTTCGAAAGCCAAAACCGACGCGCTTGATGCGCTTGATCAAGTTGTTGATCGCCTCGGTCGGTCCGTTACTCACCCGGGCGAGGTGGAAGTTGCAGATCTTGTCGAACCAGTTGCGAATGGTGCGTCCGAGCTTTTGGATCTCGGGTGGCATCGACGGTCGCCGACAGTGCTCCTGCAGCTCGTCAAGCATCGTTCTCGCCTCGGCCGCGTCGATGGTTCGATAGAAGTCACGAAGCCGTTCTTTGACCCGGTAGGCAATGGCCACCTCGGCGTTGGGGTCGCCGAGGGCCAGCAGTGAGGCCAGACGCTCGCTGGCACGCTCGTCGAGTTTTTCTTCGCCGGTGAGGAGGGCTCGTCGCACGCGATAGAGCGGGTCGTCGCGCCGTCCGCGGTGTCCGGTCTGTTCGTTCTGGACTCTTCGCCGCACTGCGTCGAGGGTGCGATTGGCCAACGAGATCACGTGAAAGGGATCGACGACTTGGGCGGCCTTGGGCAAGATCACCGTGTAGACCGCGGCGTAGACGTTGGACATGTCGAGGGCGCCGTAGGTGACGCGGGACTTCCAGGCTTCGCTCTGGTGGTCCAAAAAGCCCGCCACGTCAACGAAGTTGCGCGTGGGCAGGATGTCGATGATCTGGTGGTGCTCGACGTCGGTGACGGTGGTGGCGTAGCTGGTGTGGTGTCCGCCCAACTTCACGAAGCTCGTCTCGTCCAGGCCAATGGCGCTGGTGCGATTGAGTCGCTTCTTGTCGGCCTCGAGCAGTGCCTCGCCGTAGGTGGTGACGGCGTCGTTCACGGTATGCCAGTCACAGTTGAGCTCTTTGGCGACCTCTAAAACCGTGCGACCCGTGCCCACTTGGACGGTCACCCATTTGGCCGCGCGCGTCGTGAGCAGGCAGTTCTTCGCGGCAATGCGGTGATCGCGAAGGACCCAGGTGGTGGCACGACACTCCTCGTGCACGCAGCGCAGCCGGTGTTTCTTCCAGGTGAGACGCATGGGCGCGCCGAAGACGGGTAGGTCGACGTAGGTCACGCGAGGACGATCCTTCACCTGGGCCGGGCGGTGGCACGTAGGACACCGGGCGTCCTCGACGACCTGTTCGATCACGAGAGCCACCTCAGGACCCCGGCGCTCGTAGTGCAGCACGCGCACGTCCTTCAGGCCGACGAGGGCCTCGAGGATTTCGCTAGGGTCGGACAGGACGAAGGTGTTTTCTATTTGTTTTCTCACAATTACAACTGAAGCACCTTCGTCGCTTCAGTTGCCGAATCAATTCAAGGCGCGAACTCCCCACCAGAATCCGATGAACCCTAAATGTGCCTACGCCGATCGTGCATGCGTGCAGTTGCGAAAAACATACGAGACGTTCCACGTTTGCACTCGGATTAGAAGTCACCCACATAACGCGGGCCCGAGCCTGATCGTCCCGCCTGGTCGTCGCGATTTGCCAGTGCGCAGGTGCGGAGAGAGAGGCATCCACAACCGATGCAGCTTGTCAATCCACCCCGCAGCGCTTCCAATATCTCAATACGCTCGTCGATCCGTTGCCGCCATCCCCTCGACATGCGCTGCCACTGCCTTGCGTTGGGGGCCTTATCAATAGGCAGCTCACTCAGAGCTCCTTTGATCTCATCCAGCGACAGTCCAACCTTCTGAGCGATTCGAATGAATGCGAGCCTTCGCAGCACGTCGCGACGAAAGTGTCGCTGGTTCCCCTCCGTGCGATCGGCATGCACGATTCCTTCCTTCTCGTAGAAGCGAATCGCGGACGCGGTGAGTCCGCTGCGATCGGCGACTTCGCCAATGGAAAGTAACTTGTCGTCCATGCCGTGGCCATCTTTCTCGAGGAATGGCTTGACTTAAACGTTACTTTAACTTGTAGTTTGACAGAGCGAAGCAGTAATCCGCAGAGAAAGTTGGTGGAGCATGCCAGTTGCCATAGTCACCGGAGGGTCACGCGGTTTTGGTCAAGCACTTGCGCTCGATCTCGCCGGCGACGGTTGGGACCTGGTCCTTGACGCGCGGCGACCCGAAGAGCTTGAGGAGATCCGGTTCGAGCTTGCCGCTCGGGGCGCCAGGGTCGTCGCGATCGCCGGGGACGTCGCCGACGCTCAGCATCGCGTCACCGTGATCGATTCGGCGGTCGCTCTGGGATCGTTAGATCTGCTCGTCAACAACGCGAGCACACTCGGCCCAACGCCATTGCCGCCTCTCGCGTCCTACAGCCTCGAAGAGTTACGGCGTGTCCTCGAGGTGAACACTTTGGCGCCATTGGCATTGATCCAACTGGCTCTTCCGCTGCTGCGACGTTCTCACGGAACAGTGGTATCGCTCACCTCAGACGCCGGGCTCGAGGCCTACAAAGGCTGGGGTAGCTACGGAACTTCCAAGGCGGCGCTCGACCACTTGCATCGAGTCTTTGCCACTGAGGTGAGCGACGTGCGGTTCTACTCCTTCGACCCCGGCGACATGCGAACCGAGATGCATCAGGCTGCGTTTCCCGGCGAAGACATCTCCGACCGCCCCGAGCCTGAGTCGGTCGTGCCGAAGCTTCGTCTGCTGCTCGATTCGAAACTGCCAAGCGGGCGCTATGTCGCGAGCGAGGTGGGCTCATGAGCACCCTCACGGGCAGATACGAGCGTTTCAACTTTGAACTTCCGGCGTCCCAGGAGGCGTCGGAACCGCCCGAAGCACGAGGTCTCGCTCGCGACAGCGTGCGCATGCTCGTCGCCCATAGATCGAGCGGCGCCTTGGTGTCGAGCACCTTTAGAGAACTGCCCGACTTTCTCGAACCCGGGGACCTTGTGGTGATCAACACGTCGGGGACCATCCCGGCGGCTCTCGAAGCGACGATGAGCGATGGCACATCGCTCATGGTTCATCTCTCAAGCGAGCTCGACACCGCCAGGTGGGTCGTCGAACTGAGACGTAAGGTCGGTGGTTCGACTCAGCGGTGGTCGGGACCAATTCCATCGCGACACCTCCGATTGAGGGGTGGGGCGACGATGGAGCTGGAGGAGCCATACGGGCCGGGGGAGCGACTCTGGGTCGCGACCCTCCACCTCGATGAGCCCGTACTCTCTTGGCTCGAGACGCATGGTCGACCGATCAGGTACGGCTACGTGCACCGCACGTGGCCGATCGAGTCATATCAGAACGTCTATGCGACGGAGTATGGCAGTGCCGAGATGCCGAGCGCCGGACGTCCCTTTACGACAGAGATCATCACCCGACTTGTGGCGAAGGGGGTCGGTGTCGCTCCTGTGCTGCTGCACACGGGTGTCGCATCGCTCGAAGACGATGAGGTTCCCTATCCCGAGCGGGTTCAAGTGCCGTTGGAGACCGCCGAGCGGGTGAACAGTGCCCATCGATTGGGGCATCGGGTGATCGCCGTCGGCACCACCGTCGTGCGCGCGATTGAAAGTTGCGCGACGCGTGACGGCGAGGCCGTTGCCTTCAACGGTTGGGCCGATCTCGTCATCTCGCCCGAGCGGGGCCTGCGCGTGACCGACGGGATGGTGACGGGATGGCACGAACCCGTGTCGTCGCACCTCTTGATGCTCGAAGCCTTGATCGGACGCGGCTTGCTCGAAGATTCGTACCACGCGGCCCTCGTTCAGGGCTATCGGTGGCACGAGTTCGGCGACACTCACCTGATTCTTCCTTAGACGACCTTCGGCACGATCACTTCGCGATCTCGGGGGTGAGAAAGTACCGGGACAGTCGCTCTTGCGCGCGTGAGAGCCCGATGCGGGGCGACTGGATAATCGAGCGGGGATCCACGGGTACGCGAGATGTGGCAAAGCTCAAGCGATGGCTCGGTCCAAGACAGCAGTTGAGGCCGTTGTCCTCGCCGGTGATCCCGAGCCCACGGGTGAGATTGCCGGGTCCGATCAGCCGCACCAGTGTCGATCTGTCACCTGCAAGGTCGGTGACCTCCGCCGAGCGAAGCAGCACCGCGCTGGCCGTGCCGTCCTTTCCGGTGACGATGTTCATGCACCAGTGAATGCCGTAGCTGAGGTATACGTACAGGAAGCCCGGAGGACCGAACATGATCGCAGTTCGCGGCGTAGGGCCGCGATAGGCGTGGGAAGCCGGATCGTTGAGGCCGTCATACGCTTCGGTTTCGAGGATGCGAGCGTGAAGCACACGATCTCCCCGAACAGTCATGATCGTGCCGAGCAGTTCCTTTGCGACAACGTCCGGTGCGCGGCCAAAGAACTGCTGTCCAAGCCGCCTGCTCCGGGCGTCACTGGTTCTGCTTGGCGAACGGCTCATGAGAACATCGTAGGAAACCGGTATTTCAGTGATCGGCGCGGCCCGCTCAGGTAATTCACCTGACGCCCACAATACGTCTGGTCGCGCGTAAGACTCGCCATATATATGGACGACCGAACCGTGCGCCAAGGAATGCATCGAACGCCACCCTGGACAGCTGTTGGCGTCCTCTCCGCGCTCGCGCTGACATTGCTGTCGCTGACGACGGCGCAGGCAACGGCGCGGCCAACGGGATCTGCAGCGCGAACCACGCCCCATCTTGCGCGCACGACGATACCCGGCACGAACTGTCCCGCCTTTCCGGCCGACAATGTGTGGAACACGCCCATCACCGATCTGCCGGTCAACGCGCAGAGCACAACGTGGCTTGCCGCCATGGATTCATCGTCGACGTATCTTCACCCCGACTATGGTCCCTCGGGTGTCGCCAGGGAGCCCTACGGTATCCCGTGGCAGATCGTGCCCGCCGGCTCGCCCTTTACCCGCATCAGCTTCCTCTACGCCTCGCAGAGCTATCGCGGCCCGTATCCGCTCAGCGCTCGCACGCCGATCGAGAACGGATCGGACCGCCACGCCCTGATGGTCGATCCGAGGAAATCGGCGACGTCACCCGCGTGCTCGCTCTTTGAAACGTGGGACACCAACTACCACCCGAACGGCAGGTCGACGGCGGGGTCGGGCGCCATGTGGAATCTCAACTCCAACGCGCTTCGCCCGGCGGGCTACACCTCGGCCGACGCGGCAGGACTGCCCATCTTGCCCGGGCTCGTCAACTACAACGAAGTCGCCTCCGGAGCGATGGACCACGCCATTCGTTTCACCGCCCAGTGCACGCAGGAGTCGTACCTCTGGCCGGCGCGACACGAAGCGGGTCAATCGGATACCAACTGCCCGCCGATGGGCGCACGGTTTCGGTTGAACGCGTCGTTCACGTTGCCGGCATCGAGCTGCAGCGCGTTCTGCCAGACGGTCTTGACCACGATGAAGACCTACGGGCTCATTCTCGCCGACAACGGCAGCAACTGGTACTTCCAGGGGACAGCGAACACCCGTTGGACATACACGGACGTTGACCAGCTAAAGCAGATTCCCGCGAGTCAGTTTGTCGCGGTGGACGAATCGTGCCTCATGGTGAATCCCAACTCGGCCCAAGCACTCCAGCCCGGGACGAGCGAATTTGTCGAGCGTTGCGGCTAAGTGCTGGAAGCGTCGCTCATGATGGGCGACGCCGACTCGGCAGGGGTGCAGGCTCGCGGGTCGTAGGGCTGCAGCGGCATATCGGTCTGACTGGGCGTGGTGAAGTCAGGGCTGTTCTTTATCCCCGGCGGGGTGTAGACGGTCGTTGTCGTAACGGCGCTCGCCGAGCCCTTGGTCGTGGCCTTGCTCTTCTTGTCGTGACCGTGCTTGAGGGTCGTCGTCGTGGTTGCCGACGAGGCGCCGGCCGTGACCGTGAGGCCGTCTCCCGTCTGCACGGTGACCGTCGCGCCCGCGGTCACCATCGAGGGGTCGTAGCCGAGGATCGCCGGTCCCTGAAGCTGGGCCAGCACGCTCTGTGCGGCCGCCTGCGCGGGGCTTGTCCAGTCGCCGTTCGGCGGTGGGGGAGGCCCGCCGTACCACACGATGGTCTCGCTGATCGGCCCGTCCGAGGTCACGTTGCCCGTCGACAGAACGTCGTAACCCTTCGCGCGAAGCGGGTTCGCGATCTCGGCTGACTGGTTGGCGATGCCGGTTCCGTTCTCAACCGTGAGCTTGATGCTCGCGGTTGACGGCAAGAGCGCGTCGGTGAAGGAGTTGTAGCCCGACTTGATGCCGAAGATCGTATTGGTCGCCTTGAACCCGTTTGGTTGCACGGGGAACACGACGTCGCCGTAGGAGTAGCCCTGGTAGAGAAGACCGTCACTACCTGAGTTCACATCCGAGATCGGATAGGTGAACTGAGGCACGTCGCCGATGCTCGTGTGCGCGAAGGTCTCGGCGAGGCTCCTCATCTTGCCCTCAGAGAATCCGCTATCCACCGTGAGGTCGGGCAGTACCGACGTCAGGATGCTCTGGTCGACGAACGGGTTGCCGAGACCGCGAGCAGAGACCTTCGCCGCGAGGACGCGGAGGAACTCGTGCGTCCGGCGAATTCGCGCGATATCCGACAGCGACTCGTAGGGCCAAGTGTGTGGTTCGTGGTTCGATGGCGTCGGTTGGATCTGAAGGTGGCGAGCGCGCACGACCTGCAGCGCGTGGTAGCCGTCAAGGTCGTAGCAGCCGGAGCGCTCGATGTTGAGGCCGGAGTAGGCGTCGTAGATGGGAACCGGGAAGTACATCTTTATCCCACCGAGCGCGTTCACCACGTCGGCAAACGTATCGAAGTTCAGCTCGACGAAGTTGTTGATCGGAATCGCGAAGTCCTCTTCGATCGCGGTCACGAGTTGGCTGGGACCCTCGTAGAGCGCCGCGTCGATCTTGTTAGCACCGATCTCTCTCGCGTTCGGAATGAAGGTGTCGCGGGGAATTGAGAGCAGCGAGACGGTGTGCGTCGCGGGCACGAGGTGCAAGATCATGACGATGTCGCTGTTCACGCCGTTGACGCCGTCGGCGCACAGCCCATAGGCCTTGTTTTGGACTTTGAGCGCGCAGCGGTCGGTCGAGCCGATGAGCAAGATGTTCTCTGTCGGTCCCGAGGTCTGCAGGGTCTTGACGTCGGTTCGCTTCACCAATGAACCGAGGTAGTAGTAGTCACCCACGACACCACCGATGATCAGGACGATGACGAGGCCAACCGTGATGAGCGAGCGCCGGATCCAGACCTGGCGGCGGGTGCGCACCCGGCGGCCCTTCCGTTTACCGTTGCCGTAGTGGCGTTCGACCGCTTCGCCCATGGCGACGAGTCGTTCGTGGTTCGCGATCTTCCTTCTTGATGGCTCGCGACGGGTTGAATCTCTCTCGCCAGGCACCGAACGATTCTAGTGGGGGAGTTTCGCCTTGTTGAATCATTCAAGGCGCGATCAGCGGTTGCGTCTCGGCGCGATGGATGCTCCTGCGTGCGACGGTTCTCAACGGCGTCGAATCCACCAGATGCTGAAGGCGACCAGCAGTGCGGAGATGACGACGTACGATCCGAGTTCGTACCACTGGAACATCCAGTATCGGCTGGCTGGCTGGTACGTCAGGTAGTTGGTGAGGTGGAACGAGGCCACGCATTTGGAGAGCGCCTCTTGCACTACCTTTGGCGGGCCCGAGTGTCCGGCGTGACCGATGGCGCTAGGAATCTTGTTGGGGCATCGACCAGCGCCGACAAAGGTGACCGATCCGTTGGGGCCATTCTCGAATCCAAAGTTGTCGTTGGTGAGTTGTGGGAAGACCTTCCCGGCGGCATTCTTCACCGTGTCGCCGAGCGTCCAGTCGGCGGGGTTGATGCCCGACTTGATGATGACGCTGCTGCCGTTTCCCAGGGGCAGCTGAACCTTCGTCACCGCGTGCAAGGCGCTCGCGAAATGCGGCCGTACGTACTCGAGGAAGGTCAGTCGCGCCGCGGCGAAGCCGACGATCGTGAGCGCCATGGTGGGGACGGTGCGCCTCACCAGTACGCCGATGGCGACGCCGAGGGCGAATGCGAAGAGGGCATAGCCAATTGGGGCGATGTCGCGCGTGTCAAAGAGGCTGAAGGGCATATCGCGCACGCGGTCAAGGGGGCTCGACCACCAGGTGGCCATCAACGTGAACAGTCCGGCGGTGACCACACTTGCGAGCCCGCCGACGAAAAGCTTCGAGGCGAGCCAGCGCGTGCGCGTCACGCTCTGGGTCCACGCCAGTCGGTAGGTCCCGGTGTCGAACTCTCGGGCCACGACCGGGGCGCCCCAGAAGATGCCGATCAGCACCGCCAGCAACTCGCTCTCCGTGAGCAGATTCTGAAAGAAGGGATCTCGTGAAAGAAAACTGTTCGTGACACCGTTGCAGTTGCCGCGCGCCGCGCATCCCACGATTGCAGTGTCGTAGGTATGCACGAGTCCAGGTCCGGTGATGAGAAAGCCGATTCCAAGAGCGAGAAGGAGAGTTACCGCGATCAACGCTTGAAGGCGGAACTGTCGCCAGGCGAGCCAGATCATGCGGGCTCCTCGTCAGTTGACGACTTGTTGTGGCCGCGGCCCTGGCTCATGTAGGCGAGGACGAGGTCCTCGAGGTTCACTGCCTCGACGGTCCATCGCGAATCGAGGATCGGTCCGTCGGAGCGCACGAGGAGCGTGCTTTGACGATCGGTGTAGCTCGACTCGATGATGACTTGGTTCTCGGGAGGTGGCACGTCGCGTGGACCGACGAGTCGGTGGTGAGATGACAGGAGATCGTCGACATCACCCGCGAGTTGCACCCTCGAGGAGACGAGGATGACCAGATAGTTGCACACTCGCTCGATGTCGCTGACGAGATGCGAAGAGAGCACCACGCTGACGGCGTGATCGGCCACGGTTTCCATCAGGATCTGAAGAAACTCTCTACGTGCGAGGGGATCGAGGCTCGCCACCGGTTCATCGAGCAACAGAAAATCGGGACGCTTGGCGATCGCGAGCGTGAGCGCTACCTGCGCGCGCTGACCTCCCGAAAGCTTGCCCGCTCGTTGAGCCAAGTCGAGTCCGAGCTGATCAATCCGACGACGCGCGAGGTCATCGTCCCATGTGAGGTTGGTGTGCTTGCCAAATCGTAGATGGTCGTTCACGCTAAACGCCGAATAGAGGGGAGTGTCCTGAGCGACGAATCCAACACGACCGAGTTGGGTGGGGTTCGACGCCGGTGGTTCTCCCAGCACTCGAATTGACCCTTCGCTCGGCGAGAGAAGGCCCGCGGCGATGTTGAGCAACGTTGACTTGCCCGAACCGTTCGGTCCGACCAGCCCGACGACGTGTCCCTGGGGCACATTGAGCGTGCAGTTACTGAGAGCGGTCTTGCCACGGAAGCGCTTGGTTAGGTCCTCGGTTCCTAGAACGGTGCTCATGCCACTACCGCCCCCGAGGTGGACCGAAAGCACTCTCGTATCAGTGCCTCGATGCTCTCGTCGTCGAGACCCACCGCTCGCGCTGTCCGCATCCACTTCTGCAGGTCGTGGCGCAGAGGCACAAGATTCGCGAGCGACTCGCTGCTTGCTGAGGTCGCGACGAACGTGCCGACGCCGGCTCGAGCCACGACGAGCCCCTCATGTTCGAGTTCGCGGTACGCCTTTGAGACGGTGTTCGGATTGATCGCGATGCGGCTAACGACCTCTTTGACCGTAGGCAGCTGGTCGCCTTCGAAGAGGAGGCCCAGCTTGAGCGCTCTTCGCACCTGCTGGATCAACTGCAGATATGGCGGCACGCCCGTTTGCGCGTCGATGTAAAACTCAATCATTCAGACTCCTAGGTCACTAGTCTCCTAGTAAACTATATAGCAGGTGTCTGACAGGAAGTAAAGGTCTATTGCGTATTGACGAAGCGCTGTACGGCCTCGACGTGGAGAAATCGCGGTCCGGACTTGCCGCAGGCGACGAAGGGATACGGCACCACCGTCGACTCCTTCTGGTTGGGCGGATAGACACGCAGGCCCGCCGCGGTGATCGGCACGCAGATCGACTGGGGGAAGTTCTCGGCGTCGGTGATCTGAAGAATGATCGTCGCGGTGTTGTGCGAGGTCGACGTTTCAAGGCCCCTTGCCGTGCGCGCGCTGGTGAGCGTGATCTGACTCACGGCGTGCGCGGCGTCACGCCCCGCGGCGCTGCCCAATTGAATGCCCGCTTGCGTGACGGCCGAGACGCCGGGGTATCCGTAGAGCGTGCACGTGCCCGCGGAGAGGTTCGTCAGGTTGAGCTTGTAGTAGACGCTGCCCGCGGCGCCGCTGCCCATGGTGTTGAGCCAGACGTCGAGGTCGGCCGTGGTGCAGGCGGCTGGGGTTGCGGCCGATGAAGCGACTGCTCGAGAGCCCATGCCCCAGGCGAAAAGTGCAGCGACGAGGAGGAACGAGAGGGCGACGGTGACACCGTTGGCGGTGCGATGTCCGTTGCGGAGAATGCCAGGGCGACGCATCACGCACCTCCAATGTGCACTCGGTGCCGAACGTCGAAGCCGCGGTGAGGATTCGACGTCATGCACCATCAATGGTAGGGGTGCATCATGCGCATTTTTGTTACGCGAACTGGTTTGTCACGAAGTTGTAAAGAACAAACCGTAGGTTTTGTTACGTAGTTGTAAAGAAGCTTCGGGCCGCGTTGGCGTACCACGCCGCTGACGGTTTCGGCGTGCGCGCGAAGCTCGTGCGATCGACTTCGACGATGCCGAACTTGGGGCGATAACCGAGCGCCCACTCGAAGTTGTCGAGCAGCGACCACTGGAAATAACCACGCACGTCGAGTCCGTCGTCGAGCAGCGCGTGCACCCCGTGCAGCGCCTCTCCCACGTAGCGAATCCGTTGCTCGTCACGGGCCGTGCCGATCCCGTTTTCGGTCACGATGACGGGTACGCCGGCGAGGCCGATCGCGCGACGCACCGTGTACTCGACGCATTGGGGCCAGAAGAGGTAGCCCATGTCGGTCGTCTCACCTTGTGGATGCGCGACGACGCCATCCCTTCCGATGAGGAGTTTTGTGTAGCACTGCACGCCCAGGTAGTCGTCGTCGCGAACGGCCTCGAGATACTTGTCCTCCATCTCTTCTCGGATCGACTCCATCCGGTGCTCGTAGCCGGGCAGCGCCTCCCACTCCTGCATCGAAAGCGGCAGTCCGACGGGAAAGTCGCCCGGCCCCTCCTTCAAGACATCGCGCATTGTCCGGTGGCACTCTCGCATCGTGGCGTTCACGTGCATGAACCGTTCCCAATTCGTCACTTGCGGAGGAAAGAATCCGTAGAGATAGCCGTAGACGGCGACAATGTTTGGCTCGTTGATGGTGCACGCGACGCCGATGATGTCGCCGAACTCGCGACTGACGACTCGTGCGTAGTCGGCCATCCACGAGACGATCTCTGGGTTCTCGAAGCCGCCTTCATCGGCGACCCACAGTGGCAACGTGAAGTGATGAAGCGTCACGACCGGCACGATGTTGCGCGTAAGACACGCTTCGATGACGTTTCGATAGTGGTCGATCGCTTCGGTGGAGAAGGCACCGTGATGCGGTTCGACGCGAGCCCACTCGATCGAAAATCGAAACGCATTGAGACCGAGACCGTGGACCAGATCGAGGTCCTCTTGGTATCGGTGCCACGAGTCACAGGCGTCGCCGCAGGGTTCAACGGCTCGCGTGCCGGGCGCATGCTCGTATCGGTACCAGTCGGCGTTCGTGTTGCCGCCTTCGATCTGGTAAGCGGATGTGGCCGTGCCCCAAAGGAACTTCTCGGGGAACGAGACGTCGTGCGTGATCATGCCACCAAGTTAGAACGCTGGATCTCGAAGACGCATTGATCGATGAAGTGAGCGCGATATCGCAGCGTCGCCACCACTCACGAAGGCAGCGAGCTCCGTCGACGTGTGAGTCGCCTCCTAAGGTGAGCAGTCATGATTGGTGGCGGACAGCTTGCGGCGTTCTTGTTGGCGTCAATGTTGATCATCATTGTGCCGGGACCGAGCGTCCTGTTCACATTGGCACGGGGCGTCGCGTGGGGGCGGAGTGTGGCGGTCTTCACCGTGCTCGGCAACACCCTTGGCACGCTCACACTGTCGGCGGTCATTGCGATTGGCCTTGGGCCGCTCCTTGAGCGATCGAAGACGTTCTCGATCGTTCTGCAGCTCGCTGGCGGTCTCTATCTCATGTGGTTGGGCGTCGGTGCGTTCCGCCATCGACACGAGCACGCGAGGGCGATGACCGCACGTGAGTCCACGCGGCCGTCAAACCTTCACGTGGTGCGCCAGGGTTACATCGTTGGAATCCTCAATCCGAAGTCGCTCGTATTTTTTGCCGCGGTCTTTCCGCATTTCGTCAATCGTGCGGCGGGTGACGTCACGGGTCAGCTGCTCATCCTCGGCGGGCTCTTTTGTGTCCTGGCCTTCTGCAGTGACTCAACGTGGGGCATCATTGCGGGCACGGCGCGCGAGTGGCTCTCGGGCTCGGCGAACAGGTTGGTCGTGCTGCGCACCGTGGGTGCGTGCGTGATGATGACGCTCGGGGCGATCATCATCGTCAGTGCATTGACCTCGTAGCGAGGTTTTTGCGCGAGCGCCTTCCTACACTGCCTGTACGAAGGAGTCGATATGGGCATGCATGGCGTAGGGTTCTCGGTTCCTCGTTCGATGGGCCGCGACCGCAAGATTCTCGAACACCGGTTGAAGAAGGGCACGCTGCCGCGAATCCTCAAGTTCGCCAGGCACTATCGCCCGGCGCTGGTGATCTTCCTCAGCGTGGTCGTCCTCGACGCCGTGATCTCGTCCGTCTCGCCGCTGTTGCTGCGGGCGATTATCGACATCGGCATTCCCAAGCATCGTGTCGACCTCGTCGTCGGGCTGGCCGCCCTGACCGCGGCGCTGGCCATCGGCGACGCTGGGCTGCAGCTGGTGGAACGGCGGATCTCAGCCATCATCGGCGAGGGGCTCATCTACGATCTGCGTGCCGAGGTCTTTCGCCACATTCAAAAGATGCCGATCGCGTTCTTTTCGAGAACGCAGACCGGGGCGCTCATCAGTCGCCTCAACAACGACGTGATCGGCGCGCAGCAGGCCTTCACGGATCTCTTTTCCAACGTCGTGGGCAACGTCGTGGTCGTCGCCATCATTCTCGTGGTCATGTTCTTTCTGAGCTGGCAGATCACGCTGGTGGCGCTCATTCTCGTGCCGATCTTCTTGTTTCCCGCACGCAAGGTCGGGCGTCGGCTCGGGACGCTGTTCCAGCGGGGCATGGAGCTGAACGCCGAGATGAACATGGTCATGAGCGAGCGATTCAACGTCGCGGGCGCGATGCTCGTCAAGCTCTTCGGCCGCCCGAATGAAGAGCGCGCGACGTTCGAACAGCGTGCCGCCCAGGTGCGCGACATCGGTGTGCGCCAGGCGACCTATCAGCGCTACTTCCTCGTGACGCTCTCGCTGACCGCGTCGCTCGCGACCGCGTTCGCCTACGGCTTCGGCGGCGTCGAGGCGGCGCGCGGCGTCGTGATGGTCGGCACGGTCGTCGCACTGACGGCATATCTCGCTCGCCTCTACGGCCCCCTGACGCAGCTCTCGAACCTCAACATCGACTACATGTCGGCCATGGTCAGCTTCGAGCGGCTCTTCGAGGTGCTCGACCTCGAGCCGATGATCAAAGAGAGCCCCAACGCGGTGGCGATTCCTCCCGGGCCTGCCGAGTTGCGCTTCCGGCACGTGGACTTTTCGTATCCCGGCGCACAGGACGTCTCACTTGCGTCACTCGAGGCGGTCGCCCGACTCGACGACACGCCGCGCACCGCCGTCCTGCACGACATCAGCTTCGACGTGGAGCCGGGCACCATGACTGCGCTCGTCGGTCCCAGCGGAGCCGGCAAGACGACAATCTCGATGCTGGTCTCACGCCTCTACGACGTGGACGCGGGCTCGGTCACCATCAACGGCGTCGACGTCCGGAACGCAACGACGGCGTCGCTTAATGCGACCGTCGGCGTGGTGACCCAAGACGCGCACCTGTTTCATGACACGTTGCGCGCGAACCTGATCTTCGCGAAGCCCGACGCGACGGACGAAGAGATCGCCGACGCACTCGCGTCCGCGCAGATTGCCGACCTGGTGGCGTCACTGCCGCTTGGTCTCGCCACGGTCGTAGGGGAGCGGGGATATCGACTCTCGGGTGGTGAGAAGCAACGTGTCGCGCTCGCGCGACTGCTCCTCAAGTCGCCGCACATTGTCGTGCTGGACGAGGCGACCGCACACCTCGACGCCGAGAGTGAAGCGGCCGTGCAGCGTGCGCTCGACCAAACGATGAGCCAGCGCACGTCACTCGTGATTGCTCACCGACTCTCGACCATTCGCAACGCCGATCAGATTCTCGTGGTCGATAACGGCAGGATCGTTGAGCGCGGTACGCACGTGGAGTTACACGCGCAAGTCGGTCTCTATCGAGACCTCTACGAGACGCAGTTCAAGAACCAGGAGGAGAACTAGCCCATCGCATGAGCGCCGCCGTCGACGTGGATGATCGATCCCGTCGTTGCGCGCAGCAGTGGGGAGAGCAGTGCCACGGCGGTGTCGGCGACCGCACTCGGGTCGTGCACATCCCAGCCGAGCGGCGCCCGCTCGCTCCAGGTCTCTTCGAAAAGTGAGAAGCCGGGGATCGACTTAGCCGCCACCGTGCGAACGGGACCGGCCGCGAGCATGTTGACGCGAATCTTGTCGGGTCCGACCTCGCGGGCGAGGTAGCGCCCGAGGGACTCGAGCGCCGCCTTCATGACGCCCATCCAGTCGTACGTCGGGTACGCCCGCGTGCCGTCGAAGTCGAGCGCGACCACCGATGCCCCGCCGAGAGCCTCACTCTTTTGCAGCAGCGGCCGAAAGGCGCCGACGAGCGCGGACAGTGAATAGGTCGAGGTGTGCATCGCGACCGCGACGTCCTCAAAGGGTGCCGCGAACATTCCCGAGCCGAGACAGCTCGGGGGAGCGTAGCCAATGGCATGCACCAAGCCGTCGAGACGGCCAAAGCGAGCGGTCACCTCCTCAACGGCGGCCGCCACCTGGTCGAGATCGGTGACGTCGAGTTCGATGATCTCGCCCACGTCGCCGAGCTTGCGCGCCGTGCGTCGGGTGATCGATGTGCCGCGACCGAAGCCCGAGAGGGCGATCGTGGCACCTTCTTCCAAGGCGCGCTTGGCGATGCCAAAGGCGAGCGAGTCGTCGGTCAACACCCCCGTGACCAGGATACGGTTATCGCTCAGTAGTGCCATCTTGTTAGCGTAGTTCTAGGTCTTGTGAACGAAGGGCGACAATGACGACAGTGGGCGTGTTAGGTGGCACCGGCCCCGCCGGTCGAGGCGTCGCGATACGCCTCGCCAGCGCAGGATACGACGTGATACTCGGTTCACGCGACGCCCTCCGTGCGGAAGAGATAGCGACGACGTTGCTCGCTCGAGGCGACGGCGTGATCCGCGGCGCGACGAACGATGTCGCGGCCGACGCTGAGATCGTCATCGTCGCCACGCCGTGGGATTCAGCAGTGGCAACCGTGACCGCACTTCGGGCCCAACTGAAGGACAAGGTGGTCATCTCCATGGTGAACGCGCTCGTGCGCGAGGGCAAGGAGCTGTTGCCGCTGTATCCGCCGCGCGGCTCGATGGCCGCACAGCTCGCCTTTGCTTTGCCCGAGAGCACGATCGTCGGAGCGTTTCACCACTTGCCCGCGACCGAGTTGGCGAACCTCGACAGCGGCATCGACGCCGACGTGGCCATCTTCTCCGACAGCGACGCGGCGCGAACGCTCGTCGCCGAGATCGTCAACGAGATGCCGGGACTCCACGCGGTCATCGCGGGTTCGATGTCGCTCGCGAGCGCGATCGAGGCCTTTACTGCCGTGTGCATCTCGATCAACATCCGTCACAAGGGACACAGCTACGTAAAGTTCGCCGGACTGCACTGATGCTGCTGTACGACACCGCGCGCCGGGGGGTGTACCCACTCGAGGCCGGGCCGGTGGTCACGATGTACAGCTGTGGCATCACGCCCTACGACGCGGCGCACCTGGGCCACGCCTTCGTCTATCTCGCCTTTGACGTGCTCTCCCGCCGTCTCATCGACGCTGGTCATGAGGTTCGCCTTGTGCGCAACGTCACCGATGTCGACGATGACATGTTGCGCAAGGCGCGCGAACTCGGTGTCAACTATCTCGACCTCGCGGCTGAGGAGATGGTCATCTTCGAACGAGACATGAAGCTCATCAACTTGTTGCCGGTCTACTCCGAGCCTCGGGCGACGGGGGCGATCTCTGAGATCTTGAGCCTGATTGGGCGCACCTTCGAGAAGGGGTTCGCATACGAGATCGACGGCAACGTCTTCTTCGAGGTGTCGAAGTTCCCACGCTTTGGCCAGGTGAGCCACGAGTCGCGAGTAGCCATGCTCGATCTCGCGGCGACGCATGGCGGCAGGCCCGATGACCCGCGCAAGCGTGATCCGCTCGACTTCGTCTTGTGGCAGACATCGCTCGAAGACGAACCGGCGTGGGAGTCACGCTGGGGTCCCGGGCGCCCTGGCTGGCACATCGAGTGTTCGGCGATCGCGCTGCGCGATCTCGGCGAGACGATTGACGTGCATGGCGGGGGCAAGGACCTCGCGTTTCCCCATCACGAGTGCGAGTCGGCCCAGAGTGAAACGGTCACCGGCGCGCCATTTGTGAAGCACTGGATGCACGTCGGCCTCGTAGCCCTCGACGGGATCAAGATGAGCAAATCGCTTGGCAACCTCGTCTTCGTGCACGATCTGGTCGCTCGCTCTGAGTCCGCGGCGGTCCGCCTCGCGCTGCTCGACCAGCACTACCGCGACGACTGGGAGTGGCGCGAAGAGCTGCTCACTCGTGCGCAGTCGCGTCTGGCCACCTGGCGCTCGACGATGACCGCGCGACCCGCGACGGTCACTGACGACGTGCGCGACGCGCTGGACGACGATCTCGATACCCCGCGAGCACTGCGCGCGGTCGACGCGGCCGCTCACGCGGGGGCCAACGTCACATCGGCTGCTTCCCTGCTCGGCGTTACTCTGTAGGCGACGAAAGGCATCGATGACAGAGATCAGCGTTGAGCTCCCTGATGGCAATACCCGCACCCTCGACGAGGGCGCGACGGCGCTCGATCTCGCGCGTGCCATCGGCTCACGCCTCGCCAAAGACGCCGTGGCTGCGCGTGTGAACGGTCTGATGACCGATTTGACGGCGCCGCTCGCCGACGGCGACAAGGTCTCGATCGTCACGCCGGCCAGCGAGGACGGGCGCGACGTCATTCGCCACTCAAGCGCCCACGTGATGGCCCAGGCGGTGACGCGGCTGTGGCCCGGCGCGCACTACGCCATCGGACCTGCCATTCGCGACGGCTTCTACTACGACTTCGAACTTCCTGGTGGAGGGCACTTTAGCGACGACGATCTGGCTCGGGTCGACACCGAGATGCGCGCCATCATCGCCGAAGACCAACCCTTTACTCGCGAGGAGTTCTCGACTGAAGACGGCCTCGTCCTCTTTCGCGATCAGCCATTCAAGGTCGAGATCATCGAAGCGGTCGCTCGAGGCAGCGAGGATGACCTCGCCGAGACCGGCGGCGTGGAGCTCGTCTCGACGTACGCCAACACTCCGGCCTTCATCGACCTCTGTCGAGGCCCGCACGTCCCTCGAACCTCGAGGCTCGGTCACTTTCGCCTCACCCGCGTCGCGGGGGCCTACTGGCGCGGCGACGAGCACAACCCCCAGTTGCAGCGGATCTACGGCACCGCCTGGGAGTCGAAGGACGCACTCGCGGCACACCTGACCCAGCTCGAAGAGGCCGAAAAGCGCGATCATCGCAAGCTCGGGGCCGAGCTTGACCTCTTTTCGTTTCCGAGTGAGATCGGCCCGGGCCTCGCGGTCTTTCATCCCAAGGGTGGGATCATTCGCCGGGTGATCGAGGAGTACTCACGCCAGCGCCACGAGGTCTCGGGCTATGAGTTTGTCTACTCACCTCACATCTCCAAAGCCGACCTCTTTGAGACCTCGGGCCACCTCACCTGGTTCGCCGAGGGGATGTACCCCCCGATGACGCTGGACGAGGGCCAGCGGTACTACTTAAAGCCCATGAACTGTCCGTTCCACGTGACAATATTTAAGGCTCGTCAGCGCAGCTATCGGGAACTGCCCCTTCGCATGTTCGAGTTCGGCTCGGTCTATCGCTACGAGAAGTCGGGCGTCATCCAGGGCCTCACTCGGGTGCGCGGGATGACCCAGGACGATGCACATATCTTCTGCACGCGCGACCAGATGGCCGAAGAGCTCACCAGGACGCTGAACTTCGTCCTCGACCTCTTGCGCGACTTCGGCCTCAACGACTTCTATCTCGAGCTCTCGACGAAGCCCCTTGGCAAGGCCGTCGGCAGTGACGAGGCGTGGGAAGAGGCCGAGGCGATCCTGGCGAACGTCTGTCGAGCGGCGGGCCTCGAGTTCGCGATGGATCCCGGTGGCGGCGCCTTCTACGGTCCAAAGATCTCGGTTCAGGCACGCGACGCGATCGGGCGCACGCACCAGATGTCGACCGTTCAGCTCGACTTCCAGACGCCCCAGAACTTTGACGCGACCTACGTCGCGCCCGACAACTCGCGCCAACGCCCGATCATGATCCACCGCGCGCTCTTTGGCTCGGTCGAGCGCTTCCTCGCCATCTTGATCGAGCACTACGCCGGCAACCTGCCGACGTGGCTCGCCCCCGAGCAGGTCCGGGTGCTGGGCGTGCGCGACGACCACGATGACTACGCCTTCGAGGTCGCAGAGTTGCTGCGCCAGCGCGGCGTTCGGGCCAGCGTCGAAGCGGCGAGCGAGCCACTCGGGGGCCGGATTCGCAAGGCCAAGCTCGAGAAGATCCCCTACGTGGTGGTGGTGGGCGACGACGACGTGGCCAACGCGACGGTGGGCGTCAACGCGCGCGGCTCCAATGACCCCGAGCGTGGCGTGTCAGTCGAGACCTTTGCCACTCGACTCGAGCACGAGATTCGCAATCACGCCTCGCCCGAGGTGCCCTAGTGCCGCTCGAGCGACTCTCGGCGGCGTGGCGCGAGACCTACGTCACGAGCGCGTTCAATCACGAGTTCGAAGACGAGCACAGGGAATGCGTCTTCTGCGTCCTTGGCACCGAGGAGGTCAGCGAGTCGACGGGCGTTCTCAAAAAGACCGAGTACAACTACATCGTTCTGAACGCCTTTCCCTACGGGTCGGGCCACCTCCTCGTCGTGCCGTATCGTCACGTCGGTGGGCTCGGCGAGCTGAGTGACGAGGAGTACGCCGACTTCTCGGGGCTGTTGCGCGAAGCAACGGTCGCGCTCGACAAGGCCTACGAGCCCGACGGCATGAACGTCGGCATGAACCTCGGCACGGCGGCGGGGGCGGGGATTCCCCAGCACCTGCACGCGCACGCCCTGCCGCGCTGGAATGGCGACACGAACTTCATGACCTCCATCGGAGAGACGCGCGTGCTCTCAGAATCGCTCGCTTCCACATGGCACAAGGTCCACGCCCATCTGTAACCGGGAGTTACCGGTGGGTATCGGTAGACTCACCGATATGAGCCAAGAGGGCCATGTTCGACGGTAAGTTTCGTCAGTCGGTAGACGCGAGGATGGCCCCTATTGGGCGCGGACTCGTGAGCATCGGCTTCTCGGCCGATTGGATCACGGCATCGGGACTCGTCTTCGCCGGCGCGACCGCGTGGGCCATCGCCATTGGCTGGCATTGGGAGGCGATCATTCTCTTGACCGCCATGGGCTTCCACGATCTTCTCGACGGTGCGGTGGCGAAGGCCTCGCATCGCGCGAGCCAACGCGGCAGCTTCTTCGACTCGGTCAGCGATCGCATTGCCGACGCCCTGCTCATGGGCGGTGTCGCGTACTACCTGACGGCCCACCATCGCGGACAGCTCGTCTTGTTGCCCTTTGCGATCTTGACGACGACGTTCCTGATCTCGTACCAGCGATCGAAGGCTGAAAGCCTCGGTCTGGCCGCAAAGGGCGGTCTCATGGAGCGCGCTGAGCGCCTCATCCTCCTCGGGATTGGCCTAGTTGCCGCTCCTGTCTTCGTGCCGGTGCTCTGGATCATGCTCGCGTTGACGGCGATGACCGCCGGCGGGCGCTTTTGGCGGGTGTGGCAGATCGCGGCCCGTCCTCCCGCGCCCTCGCCGTCGTCGACGATGCGCCTTCGCCAGCACAGTCGACGCCTGCGCCAAGGGCTGAGTCGCGCGCCGCGTCACTGATCGTGGCGCAAAAGGCGCGCGTCGCCCTCTTTAAGACGGTCGGTGCCGTGATGGAGGCACTTCCCGAACGCGTCGACGTCGGTCTCGCCATGGCTATGGCCCAGACGTACGGTCACCGAAGCCGCAGCGCGCGCGAGAACCTCGCGGCGAACTTGCGCCGCGCGCTCGCCGCTCCCGGTGAGCCCGTCTCGGACGACCTTCTCAACGAGTTCGTTGAGCGCGGCTTTCGCAGCTACGGCCAGTACTGGGCAGAGGGAGCAAAGCTGCCGGCGATCAAACCGGCTCGCGTCTATGAGCGCTTTGTCGTCTCAGAAGGTATCGAGCATCTCTACGCCGCCAAGGAACGTGGCAAGGGACTCATCATCGCGTTGCCGCACATCGGCTCGTGGGAGTGGGGCGGGTCGTATCTGAACTCGATTGGCATGGGCATGACCGCGGTTGCCGAGGAGCTCGAGCCACCAGAGCTCTTCAAGTGGTTCAAGGAGAAGCGCGAGTCGATCGGCATCCGGGTAGAGCCGCTCAACGACAAAGTAGGCGCGACGCTGCTTGCGACACTCCGCGGCGGCGGTGTGGTCGGACTGCTCTGCGATCGTGACATTCAAGGTAACGGCATCGAGGTCGAGTTCTTCGGTGAACGGGTGACGATGCCGGCAGGTCCCGCGACGTTGGCGTTACGCACGGAGGCCGCGCTCGTCGCGGCGGCGTGCTACTCGGGTCCACGGCGTGATCACTTCGCGGCCGTGACGGCGCCGATCGACACAGTGCGCACGGGCAAGCTCCGAGAGGATGTCAAACGCGTGACCCAACTCGTCGCGCACGAGCTCGAAGGTCTCATCCGGCGGGCCCCGGAGCAGTGGCACGTGCTCGAGCCCCGTTTCGCATCATGAGCGAACGCGTCGTTCTCATCTCGCCCTACGCGTTGAGCGTCTATGGGGGAGTCCAAGAGCAGGTGCTCGCGATGAGTCGGGTGCTCAGCAAGCGCGGCGACGACGTCTTGGTCATTGTGCCCGACGCGCGCGACCACACGGCCTACGACACGCCCGCAAAGGTGGTGCGGCTGGGCCCGCGCTTCTCGGTGCCCGCGAACGGCTCGCGCGCGCCGCTCACCCTCTCGCCGGTCGCCTCGTGGCGCGCGAAGCACGCCGTCACGTTCTTTCGCCCCGACGTCGTGCACGTGCACGAACCTTTCGCGCCACTGCTCGCCTGGTCGACGCTGCTGGCCCATGAGTACCCGACGGTCGGGACCTTTCACCGCAGCGGCGACGGACCCGCGCTTCGCTACACGCGGCCGTTGATCCGTCACCTCGCGACGCGACTTGACGAGTCGGTGGCGGTGAGTGGGGCCGCCGCCGCAACGATCGAACGTGCCGCGGGCCTCAACAGTGATGTCCTCTTCAACGGGTTCGAGACCGAACGGTTCACCGAGACCCCCCGCGAGCGCTCGGTTGAGATCGTCCTCTTCTACGTTGGACGACTGGAACAGCGAAAGGGCGTGGCGTCCGCGATCGAGGCCACCCGCGAGCACAACGCGAAGCCGGGCAAGCCCTGGCGACTCGTGATCGGAGGCGACGGACCCGAGCGCTCTCGCCTCCAGGCACTCGCGGCCCACGATCCGCGCATCGTGTTCCTCGGACGGATCAGCGACGCGGAGAAGCGATCGTGGATGCGTCGAGTGCAGGTCCTCCTTGCTCCGTCGACGCACGGCGAGAGCTTCGGTCTCGTGCTGCTCGAAGGAATGGCCAGCGAGACCCTCGTCGTCGCGAGTGACATCGACGGGTACCGCGAGGCGGCCAACGGTCACGCGACGCTGTTTCACCCCGGCGACGCGGCGTCATTGGAGCGCGCCGTCCTCTATGCCCTCGAAGGAGAGACCGACGACAAGCTCGCGGCGGCTCGTGACTACGCGCACAACTGGTCGATGGCCCGGCTCATGGACAAGTACCAAGAGCACTACGAACTCGCACGACGCCGTTTCAAAAACGGCGAACTAGCCTAGTTATATGGCTACCAAGCAGCGATCACGCGCCCGGCGCCCGCACGGCTCGCGCGATCGCGCTCCCCAGTACGTGGCACCTGTGCTTGATCCGAACTGGCAGAACCCCTACGCGCCCTCGCTGGCTGAACGCCACGACCACCTTCGCGCCGTGCGACGCTTCGCGATCCGGCGCAACCTGCCCTTGACCATCGCGGTGTCGGTCGTCGTCCTCGCACTCATAGTCGGCGTGGTCGCGGTGCCGTGGCTGCCCGCCGTCGCCGTGGTCGTGGCCGCCTTCTATGCGTGGTGGCTGCATCGCACCGTGTCGACCTATCACGAGCGAGGCCAGAGCATGGGCGCCGCGATGCTCGTCGAGCTTGAACCGGGGGGCCACGCCACTGATCGAGTGCGCCTCGTCACGGTGCTCGATCGACTGGCAGCGACCTTCGGTGTTGACAACGTGTCGGCGTTCATCGTGCGAGACCAGGCCTACAACGCGGCGCTGGTGCCCGACGGAGCGAAGTACTCGATGTTCGTCACCTCAGCGATGATGACGGACTTCGACCTCATCGAACTCGAAGGTGTCGTCGCTCACTGCCTGGCCCGCCAGCGACTTGGCCTGCTCGATCGCCAGAGCCTTGCCTGCAGCTTGAAGCTTGGCGACACCCTGCGCGGCTCACTGGCGGGTGAGGGCCAGGCCTACCGAGCCGACGAAGTCGCCGCCGCCAGCATCCGCTATCCGCTCGGGCTCGCCGGCGCGCTTCGCCGGTGCGCGCGCCAGGAGCTCGCACCCACGTCATTTTTCGTGTCGCCCGCGTATGACCAGTGGCGATGGGTCTTCTTCGATCAGCACAGTGATCGCGCGCACAGCGACCTCGGCGACCTCGACGACGTCGAGTTGAGGGCCCGAGCTCTCGAAGAGTGGTAGAGACCGCCCAGTAGGCTGGTGCCATGAGTTCTTCAGGAAATTCTTCGGTTACCGGTTCTGCGCTCGTCAAGCGCGGGCTCGCCGACATGCTGCGCGGCGGGGTCATTATGGACGTCGTCAACGCCGAGCAGGCCAAGATCGCTGAAGACGCCGGCGCTGTGTCGGTCATGGCGCTCGAGCGGGTTCCCGCGGACATTCGTCGCGACGGGGGCGTCGCGCGCATGAGCGACCCCTTGATGATCCAGCAGATCCAAGAGACCGTCACGATTCCCGTGATGGCGAAGGTTCGCATCGGACACTTCGCTGAAGCGCAGATCCTTCAGGCCCTCGACGTCGACTACATCGACGAGTCCGAGGTCCTGACACCAGCCGATGAAGAGAATCACGTGGACAAGTGGGCCTTCACCGTGCCCTTTGTGTGCGGCGCGACGAACCTCGGCGAGGCGCTTCGTCGCATCGGCGAGGGTGCCTGCATGATTCGCTCGAAGGGCGAGGCCGGCACGGGCAACGTCGTTGAAGCGGTGCGCCACCTGCGCACGATCAACATGCAGATCCGTCGTCTCCACAGCGCTGACGCGAGCGAGCTCTTCTCACTCGCCAAAGACCTTCAAGCCCCGCTGCCTCTGGTGCAAGAGGTCGCCCTGACCGGCAAGCTGCCGGTTCCGCTGTTTTGCGCTGGTGGCATCTCGACGCCGGCTGACGCGTCACTCGTGATGCAACTCGGCGCCGAAGCGGTCTTTGTGGGCTCGGGCATCTTCAAGAGCGACGACCCGGTTCGCATGGCTCAGGCCATCGTCGAGGCGACCACGCACTTCGATGACGCGAGCGTTGTCGCGAAGGTCTCGACGGGACTCGGTGCCGCGATGAAGGGCTGGGAGACCGCGTCGCTCGAGCAGCGTCTCGCCGAGCGCGGTTGGTAATGAAGCGCGTCGGCGTGCTGTCGCTGCAGGGCGACGTTGGCGAACACGTGCGAGCCCTGGAGCAACTCGACGGTGAGGTTGTCAAAGTCCGCTCGGTCGAGCAGCTCGAAAGCGTGGACGGGCTTATCCTCCCGGGTGGTGAATCGACGACGATCGCTCATCTGCTGACGACGTCGGGACTCAGCGACGCGCTCGGCATGCGACTCAAAGAAGAGATGCCCGTCTTTGGCACGTGCGCGGGGTTGATCTTGTTGAGTGAGCAGGTGCTCGGGGGCCGGAGCGACCAGTGGACCTACGGCGTGCTCGCCGCGTCGGTTCGTCGCAACGGCTATGGGCGCCAGATCGCGAGCTTCGAAGCGCCGCTCGAGGTGAAAGGCGTGGGCACCGTGCCCGGGGTCTTCATTCGCGCGCCCAAGATCGAGCACGTGGGCGACGAGGTCGACGTGCTCGCGACCTACGAACAGGACGACGGCGAGGGACCTCACCCGGTCCTCGTGCGCCAAGGTCATGTCTGGGGTGCGTCGTTTCACCCCGAGTTGACGAGCGACACCCGTCTGCACCGTCTCTTTCTCGATTCGCTTTAATCTCCGATACGATGGCGAGGCCCTTATCGGGCAGGAGGAACAATGTCCGGCCATTCCAAGTGGGCAACGACCAAGCATCGCAAGGGCGCCAAGGACTCGGCGCGCGCGAAGGTCTTTGCCAAGCTGATTCGCCAAGTAGAAGTCGCCGCCCGCGAAGGCGGGGGAGATCCGAACACCAACGCGCAGCTGCGCACCATGTTTCAAAAGGCCCGCGAGTCGTCGGTGCCAATCGACACGATCGAGCGCGCGATCAAGCGTGGCACGGGCGAGCTCGAAGGGGTGCGCTACGAGTCAATCAGCTACGAGGGCTACGGTCCCGATGGCGTCGCGGTCATCGTCGAGACATTGACCGACAATCGCAATCGCACGAGCGCCGAGATCCGACACGTCTTTGGCAAGAACGGGGGGACGATCGCCGAACCCGGCGCCGTCTCATGGCAGTTCGATCGCAAGGGCGTCATCGATGTGCAAGGACCCGTCGATGAAGATCAGCTGCTGGAGTGGGTCATGGAAGCCGGCGCCGAGAACTACGAGGCCAACGGGAAGAACTACAGCGTGACGACCGAGCCACACGATCTGGCGCTGGTGCGCGACGCGCTCGAAAAGCAGGGCCTCAAGGTGACGAGCGCCGATCTCACGCTCGTGCCCCAGAACACCATTCCTATTACTGACGAGGGTGAGGCGAAGAAAATTCTTCGCCTCATGGACGCGATCGACGATCACGACGACGTCCAGAACGTCTACGCCAACTTCGACATTCCCGACGATCTGCTGGCCAGCTACGAGGGTTAAATAACCCGATTGCGCAGTACCCGCGCAGTAGCATCGAACGTATGTTCGTACTCGGCATCGACCCCGGACTGACTCGATGTGGGTTCGGACTGGTCGAAGGCTCCTTCGAGGGTCTCGAGTCGTTTCGAGCGGTGCGAGCGGGGACCGTCGAAACAGATCCGAAGGCGCCCGTTGAACAGCGGCTACGCCAGTTGCACGTCGAGCTCGACGCGCTCCTGCGCGAGACCAAACCCGACGCCGTCGTCGTGGAGCGCCTCTTCTACCAGCGAAACGCCAAGACCGCGATACCCGTCGCCCAAGCGAGTGGCGTCGCGATCGCGCTCGCCGGCATTGAGGGCGTCACGGTGCGTCAGTTCACGGCCCAAGAGGTGAAGCTCGCGGTGACCGGCTACGGCGCGGCGAGCAAGTCCCAAGTCCAGGGCATGGTGGCACGACTCTGTGGTTTGAGCGAGGTGCCGCGTCCGGCCGACGCCGCCGACGCGCTCGCGCTGGGCATTGCCTACTTCGCGATCGTTCGCACCGAACGCCGACTTGCGCTCGGGAGTCCCGCGTGATTGGTTGGCTGGCCGGTCGAGTCGTGCATCAGCTCCACAACGGCGCGCTGCTCATAGATGTTCACGGCGTCGGCTACGAAGTGCAGGTCGCCTCGAACGATCTGCCCCTCTTCGACGAGCTGGTCGAGCTGTTCATCTTCACCGTCGTGCGTGAGGACTCCATCCAGCTCTTCGGCTTTCACACGCTCGAGGACCGCGAGTTCTTCGAGCTCCTGCTCGCCACGCCCGGCGTCGGCCCTTCGACCGCACTGGGGGCGCTGCGCACCATGAGCGTCGCCGAGCTCGCCTTTGCCATCGAGCACGACGACGCGAAGAAGGTGGCGACGATCTCGGGCATCGGACCGAAGACCGCGAGCCGCATTGTGCTCGAACTCAAGGGCAAGGTGGTGGTCGACGGGACCTTTGGGCCAAGTGAACCCGGTGAGCAGGTCGACGCCGCGATCGATGACGCCTTGCACGCCCTTGGCTACACCAGCCATGAGGTGCGCGCCGCACTGCGCGACGTGGTGCTGCCGAATGACGAGGCAGCCGCCCTACGCACGGCGCTGCAGCTGTTGAGGCGACCGTGAAGCACGAGATCGACCTCGAGAGCTTGAGCGATCACGTCGTCACACCTGTGGCGAGCGAGCAGGAGCGTCGCTCCGAGGTGTCCTTGCGCCCCCAGACGCTCGACGACTTCGTTGGCCAGCGCGACCTCGTTGGTCACCTCCAGGTGGTGCTCGGCTCGGCGCGCGCGCGAGGACAGTGTTCAGATCACCTGCTCTTCGCTGGTCCGCCGGGCCTTGGCAAGACGTCGCTCGCGAGCATCGTGGCCAGCGAGATGGGGACCGGTTTTCGAGTCACGTCGGGTCCTGTACTCTCTCGCCCCGGTGACCTGGCGGCGTTGCTCACCGATCTCCAAGACGGCGACGTGCTCTTCATCGATGAGCTGCACCGGCTCTCGCGCGCGGTGGAAGAAGTGCTCTATCCCGCGATGGAAGATCTCCGCCTCGATGTCATGATCGGCCGCGGTCCTTCGGCGAGGTCCATTCGTCTCGATCTTCCGAACTTCACCCTCGTCGGCGCGACGACGCGCACCGGCCTCGTTGCCGCGCCACTGCGCGATCGCTTCGGCTTCATCGGGCAGCTCGACCTCTACGAGGTCGATGAGCTGACGAAGATCGCCGAGCGCTCGGCCAAGCTGCTGGGCGTGGCGCTCGACCCGGATGCGGCGACGCTGATTGCGACGCGAAGCCGCGGCACCCCGCGCATCGCGAATCGCCTCCTTCGACGCGTACGTGACTATGCCTCTGTGAAAGACCACGATCAGGTGACCATCGAGGTCGCCGTAGACGCGCTCGCGCTCTTCGGTGTCGACGAACTCGGTCTTGACAAACTGGACAGACGGATCTTGATGCTGCTCTGCGAGCAGTTCGCGGCACAGCCGGTCGGTCTCACGACCCTGGCTCATGCGTGTGGCGAAGAGCCACTAACCATCGAAGACGCCTACGAGCCGTTCTTGTTGCGCGCGGGGCTGATGGTGCGAACGCCACGGGGTCGCGTGGCGACCGAGCGTGCTTACCAGCATCTGAGGATTCAGCCTCGTCATGGTGGGCTGTTCTAATCAGTCGTGGCCTAGCGACTAGAGTTTCCCTGTCCGTTAACGAAAGATTCTCACATGCTGCCTGTCGTGCTCGCCGCCACCAAGGGTTCGTCTGATTCCTACCTGATCCTTATCTACATCGTCATTTTCGGCGCGCTGTACTTCTTTTACCTACGTCCGCGCTCGCGCCGCCAGAAGGCTCAGCGCCAGGACGCGCGAAAGGTGCAGGTTGGCGAGCGGGCTCAGACGATCGGCGGATTCGTGGGCACGGTCGTGCGAAACGACAGCGACCTGATCACGCTGCGCACCGACGCCGGCGTCGAGCTCGAGTTCATTCCTTCGGCGATCGCTCGCCGCTACGACCCTGTCGTGTCCGAGCCGAGCGTTCCTGAGTCAACCGACGACGATGAGCACCCGACAGAAGGTGACGCTAAGTAATGCCCCCTCAGGTAGGGTCACGACGATCGCTGATCGTCAGCCTCATTCTCACCATCGTGGTCTCCTTCGGGGCGCTCGCGACGACCATCTCTCTTGGGTGGGGTCCGAAGCTCGGCCTTGACCTGGCGGGCGGCCTGTCGGTCGTCTACAAGCCGGCCTCCAAGGCCACGACCGCTGACATGCAAGAGGTCGTCTCGATTCTGAACAACCGCGTCAACGGCCTCGGTGTGTCGGGATCGACGGTAAACCTGCAAGGTAAGGACGTCGTCATAAGCGTGCCCGGTGTGACGAACGCACGCCAGGTCCTTCACACTGTGGGTGAGACCGCCCAACTGCTGTTTCGCCCTGTGCTCTGCCAGGCGGCACCCCCGACCGCGAAGGCGAAGTACGTCGCGCCTGGAAAGTTCCCCCCTTGTGGCGCCGACTACCAGATGACAGCAGCCAACCTCGACGTGAACACCTCGACGGGCGCTCCGACCAACAACATCGCCCCCGACCCCGTCTTCGCCGACTACAAGTCGACGACGCCGGCTCAAGACATCAAGAGCAAAACGGTCATCCTTCCGGTGCTCGGTGAGAAGGGCGTGCGCTACGTGCTCGGACCCTCAGAGCTCTCAGGCACTGCCGTCCACAAGGCCGTCGCCCAGCAGGACCCGGCCGGTGCGTGGGTCGTCAATTACACCTTGACCTCGAAGGGCAGCCCCGCGTGGGACCGCGTGGCTGAGGAGAACTTCCACGCGCTGCTCGCCATCGAGCTCGACGGCGTCGTGCAGTCAGCACCGATCATCCAGCCCGACCAGGCGACCTTCACGAGCTTTGACGGCGCGGGTGAGATCTCCGGCGACTTCACCGAGGGTTCGGCGAAGAACCTCGCGCTCGCCATGAACTTCGGCGCGTTGCCCGTTCGCCTTGAACCCCTCGACACGACCACGGTCTCGCCGACCCTCGGTCATTCCGCCCTCATCGCGGGACTCGGCGCCGGTCTCGCGGGACTCGCGCTCGTGTTGCTCTACACGATCCTCTACTACCGCGCGCTCGGCCTCGTCATTGTGCTGGGCCTTGCGGTGACGGCGTCACTGCTGTGGGCCATCATCTCCGCACTCGGCCACACCGCACTCGCGCCGAGCTTCGACCTCGCGGGGGTGACCGGACTCATTGTGTCCATCGGTATCACGGTCGACAGCTACATCGTGTACTTCGAACGATTAAAGGACGAGACCCGTGCGGGACGCTCCGTGCGTTCGTCCGTCGATCGAGGGTTCCGCTCGGCTTGGCGCACGGTGCTCGCCGCCGACACCGTGAGCCTGCTCGCTGCGATTTTGCTCTATATCATCGCGGTAGGCGACGTGAAGGGCTTTGCCTTCTTCCTCGGACTCTCGACGCTGATGGATGTGTTCATTACCTGGTACTTCACGCGCCCGCTCGTGATCCTGCTCGGGCGGCGCGGATCGACGAACAGCTCGATCCTGTCGATGGCGGCTGGCCTTCACGCAGGAGCAGGAGCTCTCAGTGAGTAGCGCGACCGACACCTTCGCCCCAGCGGAAGACCGCCACTACGGTCCCATCGGGCGTCTCTATCACGGTCTGACAACGGTCGATTTCGTCGGACGGCGCAAGATCTGGTTCAGCGTCTCGATGCTCGTCATTGTGGCCGGCCTCTGCTCACTGGGCTTTCGCGGGTTCAACCTCGGCATCGACTTCAAGGGTGGCAGCTCGTGGGAGGTGCTCGCGCCGCACACCACGATCGCCGCTATGACGACCGCGGCGACCAAGGCCGGACTCACCAACCCCGTCGTCGAGAAGCTGGGCTCTGAGACCTATCAGGTGACCGCCGACATCAACTCGCTCTCGGCGAGCCAGCAGCAGACGGTGACCAACAAGGTCGTCGACGCGATGGCCAAAGTCGCGGGCACGACTCCGAACCAGGTGTCCACGAGTGCCGTCGGCCCGACGTGGGGCGGTCAGATCACCGACAAGGCGCTCGAGGCGTTGATCATCTTCTTCATCGCCGTTGTCGCCTACATCAGCATCCGCTTCGAGTTGAAGATGGCCATCGCGGCGTTCGTCGCCATGCTGCACGACCTCCTGGTCACGGTCGGGGTGTATTCACTCTTCGGTCTACAGGTCTCGCCGGACACCGTGATCGCGATCTTGACGATCCTCGGTTACTCGCTCTATGACACCGTCGTCGTGTTCGACCGCGTTCGAGATAACACGAACGGCGTCTTGAAGAGCGGTGACCTCACCTACAGCGACATGGTGAACCTCTCGATGAACCAGACGTTGGCGCGCTCGATCAACACGTCCCTGGTCGCCATCTTCCCCGTGCTGTCGGTGCTCGTGATCGGCGCGTACGTGCTGGGCGCGACGACGCTGCAGAGCTACGGTCTCGCGCTGTTCGTCGGCCTCATGAGTGGTGCCTACTCGTCGATCTTCATTGCGAGCCCGTTGCTCGCCTGGATGAAAGAGCGCGAGCCGCGCTACCGCGATCTGGCGGCACGGGTCAACGTTCGCCAAGACCGTCGCGTGTTCACTGCGACGAGCGCTGCCCTCGCGGGCGCGCAGGTGGCTACCAGTGGTGCTGCTCGTCCTCAGCGCTCGAGCGCAACCAGTGGCACCATCCAAGCTCGCCCGCGCAAGGCGAGAGCCAAGGCGAAGCGCCGCTAAAGGAACCAGTCCTTTCTCGTTGGCCACGAGTCGGGATGCCGCACGCTAGTCAACCCGCAGCAGCAGCCCGGTCGGCGTTCGTCCCGCCATCCGGCCGGGTATAGCCGCCACCGCATTGGCGAGCACCATGGCGCCCACGACGATGAGGACGATCGACAGCACCGGAACCGTGGGCTGGGGCACCGCGTTGATCTCGCGAGCGAAGAGATCCCACAGGTACCGCCCGATCAGAATGCCTAACGGCACCCCCACGACCGTGCCGATGCCGACCGCCACGCTGGACTGCCACGAGATCGCGGCGGCCAATTGGCCGTGAGTGAATCCCAGTACCTTGAACAGTGCCAAATCACGCCGTCGACGACGCACTGACGCGATCAGTGTCAACGCCAATGCCGCAATCGCGCCAAGTGCGAGTGTCGCTCCCAGCATCGCCGGCGTGGAACCGAGGGATCGATAGTTGATGATCTGAGCGGGTCGCTGCACGCCCACCACCTGGCCGCCGTTGGATTGCCCACCAAGTCTGGTGAGTATCGCGTTCAGTGACGCCAGGGCAGCCGTGTGGCTTGCGCCCGGTTTAACGCGGACGAGTATGGCGTTGGGACCCGGAGGCACGTCGTAGAGGTTTCGCTCGCCCGGCGGGATGAGTTGGTACGACAGGAGCGCTCCACTACCCATCTCGATATGGTCGAGACCACCCACTCCGATGGTCGGCAGGGTCGCGGTGCCAACGATGGTGAGCTTGGTCGTAGAGGCGCCGTTATCTACATACACCGTCTCGCCCACCTTCTTCTTCAACTGAGCCAGCGTGGCCGCGCCCAGCACGACTTGGTTCTTCGAGCGAAAGCCGTGCCCCGTCAGCAAGGGCGGTCCAAACTCGGCGCCGGGTGTCGCGCCCATCACGGGAACGGCCTGACCGTCGATAGTGAGGTTTCCAAAATACACGCCGGTCCAGGCCTGGACGTAGGGGTCCTTGTTGAGCAGTGTCGCCGCGCCCTTCGCGGGGATATCGCCTAAGCCGCCGCCGCCATTCATCTCGTAGGTGAAGTTCCAGCCGTAGAGCGCCGGTTTGGACACGAGGGTTTGCAGGCTCGCCCCGAAGGTGATGGTGGAGGTCACGATCGCCACGGCGAGAACCGCGCCGACGATCGCCGACCGTACGGGCACCGCATTGCGTCCGCTGCCGGGTTCGAGGGCGAAGCGAATGCCCGTGACGGCGGACACAGGTAGGTTGGTCGAGGCGGCCGCCCTCGTGGCACTCGAGCTTCGAAGGTTGTTCCGAATTCGCCACGTGGACGAGCGTTGGGGCGCCGCGCGAATCGCCACTATGGCTGCGACCGTTCCGAGCACCACCACCAACAGGATGAGTCCGAGACCGAGCACGGTCCAGTCGGCATTCACCCGGTGCGAAAGATAGGGACGGGCGGGGCCTAACGGGGCGAGCAGAGAAAGAGCGAGCGCGACGAGGACAGCGAGCAACGAGCCAGCCAGCACCGCGGCGAAGATGCCCACGAAACCATCGAAGAATGTCATGGCGGGCGTGGCGCCGAGCGCTCGCACCACCTGAACGTCGCTGGCGTTATGACGCAATCGGCGTTCGATGATCTGGACGGCGACGACCAACGCGGCGAGCAGGGCGATGACGCCAAAGACACCCAGAGTAATCGACTCGGGTTTGATGGTCTGCTCCGCCTTGGCAACGACGCTCTTCATCTCCGAGAACTCAGAGGGCAGCCCCTTGGGCAGCGTCGTGGCCATCTCCGCCTCGACCGCGTTCACGTGCGAGGTGCCACCCCGCAGTTGCAGGGTAGTGATGGTGGTATTGACACAGCAGTTGAGCAACCGGTCGGCGAGGGGAGGCGTAAACAGGATGAGACCCGTGTTCCCCGTGTCCACGCTGTCTTGCATCAGGTTTCGCGCCTGAACCACTCCGACGCCGACCAGTTTCACCCGAACGCGAAGGAATGGCTTGGTCTCCTTGATCTTCTTGACGACTTGAGCCGTGCTGAGGTCCCCGCCTAGCTCGGCGAACTGCGCATTGGAGAACGCGTCGAAAGTGACCACTTCACCCAGGTGGAAGCCGAACGCTCTCGCCGTCGACGAATCCATGACGAACTCATTGGCCCGATGCGGATTGGCCAGGCGCCCGTCGGTGACGATGATCCGGTCTTGTGTGAAATATTCTCCGTTGACGCTGCCATAGAACGAGGTCCCTTCGGCCGCGAGCACGGGGTCGCCGTTGGGATGAAGCGGCAGGAGGTTCATCTCTATCAGGCTCTTGGCCGACCTCACGTACTGCAAGTGGGCGATGGTGCGTTGGAGTGCAGGGTTGTAGCCCAGGGATTGGCCAATAGCAGGGTTGTACACCCCCGTCAGGCCGTACATGTCGGAACTGTTCAACTCGGCTAAGAGCATCGGATAGGACGACTGAGTTCGCCGCGCGGCGGCCATGGCGCCCAGCGCTAGACCACCGAGCAGGCCGACCAGCACCACGATGGCGAGGTAGCCACTCCAGCGATCGTGCCAGGTGGCTCGGAACCGATACCACGCGACACGAAGTGCCTGACTCACGTGACGGAGCCGGCGACGAGGCAAGAAGCAAGATACACGTTGCTTAGTCTTGCGTCGGGGCGAGTGCGCGCGCAGGTTGCTAGCCGCACGCGGTGGCCTCGTGTTAGCACCCGGCTTGTTGCTTTTCGACGACGGGAGAGTTGCGTTTTCAACGCATCTCGAGGCATTGGTAACCTCGATCTGTGGAAGGTGACGCACGACCCAAGGTGCTCTTCCCGTGTCCCGCGTGCGGTGCGCCACACGTCTTGGGCCCCGACACCCACACGTTCCAATGTCGAGTGTGTCTCCACGTCACGCGCTTCTTTTACTGCCGTGGCTGCAAAGTCACGTTTCCAACGCAGCATGATCCAGCCAAAGAGTGGGGGATGAACGGCCCCGATACCGTGACATGCGGGGGCTGCGGCGTCGTGACCAGGACGCGCGCGCTGCGCGCGGGGCGCCTGGTCGGCGCCCGATCGGACTGGTCTGCCACCAAGAAGTTCTACGCGCGCTTTGGCATCGACTTTGAAGGCGCCGTGCAATTCATTGGTCGCCGAGTGTTCTTCGGTGAGGTCTTGAGCTCGTCAGGTATCGAGGGGCTCGAGAGTGGGTGGGTCATGGTCTCCTTCGACCGCGACGCCCTGTATGTCCACGTAGGTGACGGCTACGAGGTGTCCTACAGCCAGATCCGCATGATTGAGATCGCCGGGCGCCAGGAGATTCTCGAGACGCCACCGCGTGATGTGGTCGCCACGCTCGTCGCGGACACGCTCGCGCGCAAGCCGGCCTCGACGTCAGAGTCGATTCTCGCCCTGGCATGGGGGATTGGTTCGCTGGTCATCGTCAACCGCTCGCTGCGCCCTGACGAGCTCTCCCACGCGCTCGAGCACCACCTGTCGAGACTGCCACGGAGCCCGATGGGCTAGCCATCGCAGCACCCGTCGAGCCCTTTGGCGGCGCTTGTTTGCATCTGGACGAGAGATCGTCGCCGGTAGGCTAAGTGAATGGTTAGCCTTACGTCGCGCTCTACGGCCGATCCGGTCCTGTTGAGCTCGATCGAACGCCTGATCGCGCGATTCAACGAGCACCACGAAGACGGAAATGTCGATTTGATCCGCCGCGCTGGTGTGGCGGCGATCAACGCCCACGAGGGCCAGCTTCGTCGCACGGGCGAGCCGTACGCGACCCACCCGATCGCCGTCGCCGGCATCACGGCCGACCTCGGGCTCGATGAGGTTACGATCGCCGCGGCGTTGCTGCACGACGCGGTCGAGGACACCGGCGTGACGACCACGTGGCTGGCCAGTGAGTTCGGCGCCCAGGTGGCCGCCGTCGTCGACGGGGTCACCAAGCTCGATCGGTTGGAGTTCGACTCAAAAGAAGCCCAGCAGGCTGCCACGATTCGCAAGATGTTCATCGCCATGGCCCAGGACTGGCGAGTGCTGCTCATCAAGCTCGCTGACCGCCTGCACAACATGCGCACGATCTCAGTGATGCCGATGCACCGACAGCGCGCCATTGCCCAAGAGACCCTTGATGTCTACGCCCCCCTCGCGCACCGCCTGGGTGTCCAACAGGTCAAGTGGCAGCTCGAGGACCTCAGCTTTGCGACCTTGCACCCCAAGCGCTACGCCGAGATCGAGCAGATGGTCGCCGCGCGCCAGCCCGAGCGCGAGGCCTACCTCGGCGAGGTCATGGAGACCCTGTCGAAGAAGCTCGCTGAGTTTGGCATTGGCGCGGAGGTCCGCGGACGACCGAAGCACTTCTGGAGCATCTACGAGAAGATGGTGGTCGGCGGCAAGGAGTTCGATGAGATCTTCGACCTCGTGGGGCTTCGCTTGATCGTCGATGAGGAGCGCGACTGCTGGGCGGCGCTCGGCGCGATCCACGCGCTGTGGTCACCGGTGCAGGGACGCTTCAAGGACTACATCAACTCGCCCAAGTTCAATCTGTACCAGTCGCTGCACACGACCGTGATCGGCCCGCGCGGCAAGTCCGTGGAAGTCCAGATTCGCACCCAAGAGATGCACCGGCGCGCCGAGTTCGGTGTCGCCGCGCACTGGAGCTATAAAGAGGGCGCGACGGCCCAAGAGGTCGCGTGGATGCAGCGCCTCGCGGACGTTGAAGAAGAAGAGAACGATCCGATCGCATTCCTCGAGGCGTTGAAGCTCGACCTCGGCCAAGACGAGGTCTACATCTTCACGCCCAAGGGCCGCGTTATCCCGCTCATTGAGGGCGCGACACCCATCGACTTCGCCTACGCGGTGCACACCGAAGTCGGTCACCGGTGCGTCGGTGCGAAGGTGAACGGTCGACTCGTGCCGCTCGACACCGTGCTGCGATCGGCTGACGTCGTTGAGATCGTCACGAGCAAGAACGACAGTGCCGGGCCGTCGCGCGACTGGCTGAACATCGCCAAATCCTCGCGGGCAAAATCGAAGATTCGCCAGTGGTTCCAACGTGAGCGCCGCGATGACGCCATCGAAGGCGGCCGCGAGGAGCTCACCAAGGCGCTGCGCCGAGAGGGACTGCCCATCGCGACCTCGCTGACGTCGAGCGCGCTGGATGCGGTGATCAAGTCACTCGGACTCGAAGACCGCGACGCCCTCTTCATGTCGATCGATAGCGACCAGATCTCCGCGCTCGCGGTTGTCCAGCGCCTCGATCGCGAGCTGCGCGGTGGTGACGCCGAGCAGATGCCCACGACCGTCACGAAAGCCCCTCGCCCCTCGCGCACGTCGCGACGAACCGCGGGGGTCTACGTCGAGGGACTCGATGACGTCATGATCCACCTCGCGCGCTGCTGCTCGCCGGTGCCCGGCGACAGCATCATGGGCTTCATCACCCAAGGCCGGGGCGTCTCGGTGCACCGTGACGACTGCTCGAACGCCGTCGCGCTGGCCCAGCGCCTCGGCGAGCGCATCATCGACGTCGAGTGGGACGGCTCGGCTGGCGGCCAATACCGTGCCGTGCTCGAGATCATGGCCTTTGACCGCTCGCGTCTGTTGCTCGACGTCTCGAAAGTCGTCGCCGAGTACCACCTCAACATCATCTCGTCGAGCTCAACCACGTCGGGCGCGCGCATCGTGCGCATGATCTTTGATGTCGAGCTGGCCGACCCGGGACACCTTTCGAGCCTGCTGGCGGCGTTGAAGGGCGTGGACGGAGTCTTTGACGCGTTTCGACAGTTACCGGGTCAGAACAAGACGTCATGAGCGACTCAGTCGTGCCCTTCCAGGCACCGATAGGTACCCACGACGTCCTCGCGCCCGAGTCGGCGCAGTGGGAAGGACTCGTGGCCACCTTCGCCGAGTACGCGTACCGCTACGGATTCTCGCTCGTGATGACGCCGATCTTCGAAGACGTGGGCGTCTTCACGCGGGGGCTCGGTGAAGAGAGCGAGGTCTTCAAGAAGGAGATGTACATCTTCACCGACCGCGGTGAGCGTCGCTACGCGCTTCGCCCCGAAGGGACGGCGTCGGTCGTGCGCGCCTTCGTCCAGCACCAGCCGACCACTCCCTGGAAGGCGTGGTACATCACGCCGGCCTTTCGCTACGAGCGTCCCCAGAAGGGCCGATACCGCCAGCACTACCAGCTCGGCGTGGAGGTCCTCGGCACCGACGACCCCGCGGTCGACGTCGAGGTGATCGCACTCGCACACCGCTTCTACCAAGGGATCGGACTGCAACGAGTAACGCTACTCATCAACTCGATGGGTGACGCGGAGTGCCGCGCGAGCTACGTGAACCTCCTCACCGCGTACCTGGAAGAACACCAGGACGAGTTATGCGACGAGCACCGCGAGCTGTGGCGCCAGAACCCGCTGCGCGTGCTCGACTGTAAGAAAGAAGCCTGCATCGACGTGACCTCAAAGGGTCCGATGCTCATCGATCACCTCTGCGACGACTGCCGTGCGCACTTCGATCGCGTGGTGGAGGGACTGACGAGCATTGGCATCGAGGCGACGCTTGCTCCACGTCTCGTGCGCGGCTTTGACTACTACAACCGCACGACCTTTGAGTTCGTGGCTGACGCCTTCGAGAGCGCGCAGAACTCGATCGGCGGGGGAGGGCGCTACGACCAGCTCGCCGAGGAGCTCGGGGGCAAGCCCACGAGCGGCATCGGTTTTGGCAGCGGCGTCGAGCGGATCCTGCTTGCTCGCGACGCAGAGGGCGTGATGACGCCATTACTCAAGCGCACGCTGGACGCCTTCGTCATCGATACGACCGGCGACGTCGCGGCGGCACGGCTGGTCGAAGAGCTGCGCGCTGCCGGCATCGCGACCGATCGGGCATACGACCAGCGCTCGATGAAGGCCCAGATGAAGGCGGCCGACCGCTCTGGCGCTCGCTTCGCGGTGCTTCTCGGACCCGATGAGCTCGCGGCCGGCGAGGTTACCATTAGAGACCTGCGAAGCCTGGACTTCGATCAGACGCAACGTCGCGTCGCTCGAAGCGAAACCGTGGCGACCGTCGCCGACTTACTGACGAAAAAGTGATCATGCCTAAAGATGTTGAAGCCACTGCACTACGGGACCTCCTCTGCGGGGACGTGAGTGCAGACCACGTCGGCGAGCGCTTGAGCGTGTGTGGTTGGGTCGCCAAGCGTCGCGAACACGGCGAGCACCTCGCGTTCTTAGACGTGCGCGACCGCTCGGGCGTCGTCCAGGCCGTCGTGCCGGGTTCGGTCGACGTGCGCAGCGAGTACGTCGTGCGCGTGACCGGCACGGTGACGCCGCGTCCCGAAGGCACCGTCAACGAGCGCCTCGCGACGGGGTGGGTCGAGCTGAGCGACTGCCTGGTCGAAGTGCTCTCGATCGCTGAACCGCCGCCGTTCCAGCTCGACGACCGCGTCGAGATCGATGAAGCGGTTCGCCTGCGATATCGCTACCTCGACCTGCGGCGCGACAAGATGCAGCACAACCTGCGCCTGCGCGCAAGGGTGAACGCAGCGCTGCGGGCTGCCATGGATGCGCAGGGCTTCTGTGAGGTGGAGACGCCGCTGCTCTGGGCGCCAACGCCCGAAGGTGCACGCGAGTTCGTCGTACCTTCGCGACTCCATGCGGGCGACTTCTACGTTCTTCCCCAGAGTCCCCAGATCGCAAAGCAGCTGCTCATGGTCGCCGGTTTCGATCGCTACTATCAGATCGCCCGGTGCCTGCGCGACGAGGACCTGCGCGCTGACCGCCAGTTCGAGTTCACCCAGATGGACATCGAGGCGAGCTTCGCCTCCCAGTCGGACGTCTTGCGCTTTGTCTCCAAGGCCGTGCTTGACGCCGCCGAAGCGGTAACCGGCGAGCGACCAGAGGTCGTCGACACCATGACGTGGGCGGAAGCTCGCGATCGTTACGGCACCGACAAGCCGGACCTACGTTTTGGCATGACGCTGCAGGATCTCTCAGAGGTGTTTGCCACGAGCGACGTGAAGGCGTTCGCGGCACCGACGGTGAAAGCGATTCGCGTGGAGGGCGGTGCGAGCTTCTCGCGCGCCAAGCTGGATCAGCTGACCGAGCAGGCGAAGTCATTCGGTGCAAAGGGTCTCGCGTGGTTTCGCGTCACGACTGACGGACTTGACTCTCCGCTCGCTCGATTCTTGAGTGACGACGAAGCGAACGCACTCGCGCACGTCGACGGTGCGCAGGCGGGCGACCTTGTGCTGGTCATCGCTGATGAGTACGCAGAGGCCTGCCAGGTGCTCGGCTCGCTTCGTGTCACCTTGGGATCGCCGCCGGTCGGGCAGGGGCCGCACCGCTACGTCTGGGTGACCGAGTTTCCGCTGTTTGAAGGGATCGACGAAGAGGGTCACCTCCAAGCCGCACATCACCCCTTTACGATGCCGCAGCCCGACGACATGGATCTCATCGAGACCGATCCCATGGTGGTTCGATCGCAAGCGTATGACCTCGTGCTGAACGGCTGGGAGCTCGGCAGCGGATCGGTTCGTATCCATCGCGCGGACATCCAGTCTCGAATCTTTCGAGCGCTGGGCATCACCGACGAAGAGGCCCAGAATCGCTTCGGCTTCCTGCTCGGGGCCTTTCGTTACGGCGCACCCCCGCACGCCGGCTTCGCCTTCGGTATCGACCGCTTGGTCGCGATCTTCGCCGGCGAAGAGAATATTCGAGAGGTCATCGCGTTTCCGAAGACTCAGTCGGGGGCTGATCTCATGACGGGCGCGCCGAAGAACATCACCGAGCGACAGCTGCGCGAGCTGCACCTGCGCATTACCGCTAAAGGATCGTGATCTACGTCGCTCTTTGACGACGCCGTGACCGATCGCCTGCGCGAGGCGGCGCCGCTCGCGGAACTATTGCGGCCGACATCACTTGACGAGATCGTCGGTCAAGACGACCTCGTCGGCCCGGATGGACCGTTGCGCAGGTTCGTCGAGAATCGCCAGCTCACCTCGATGATCCTCTGGGGACCCGCGGGGACCGGGAAGACGACGATGGCACGAATCCTTGCGGCGGCGGCGGGCTACGAGATGGAGAATGTGTCCGCTGTCTCGAGCGGCGTGAAGGACGTACGCGAGGCGATCGTGCGTGCGAGGGAGCGCCTCGGTGAGCGCGGCGTGCGGACGGTGCTCTTCATCGACGAGGTGCACCGATTCAACAAGGCGCAACAGGATCTCCTGCTCCCGGCAACCGAGACCGGTGAGGTCGTCCTGATCGGTGCGACGACCGAGAATCCATACTTCGAGGTGAACGCGGCCCTCATGAGCCGTACGACGCTCTGGCGTTTGAAGCCGCTCGGCGATGACGATCTCAATACACTCGTGCGGCGCGGCCTGAGCCTGCGCGGCGCGACCATCTCGGACGAGGCATTGGAGGCGCTGGTCGCCACTGCCGACGGTGACGCAAGAAGCGCGCTCACGACACTCGACACCGCGATCGTGCTGGCGAGGATGAACGCAGAGGCGAACGACGAGTCGAGCGTGCAGATCGAAGACGTCGCTCGAGCCCGCGACGGGCGGCTCTACCATCAGTCAGCCGACACCCACTACGACCAGATCAGCGCGTTCATCAAGTCCGTCCGGGGATCGGACCCTGACGCCGCGCTCTACTGGCTGGTCACGCTGCTCGAGAGCGGGGAGAGCGCGCGCTTCATCGCCCGGCGCCTGGTGATCTTGGCGAGCGAGGACGTCGGACTCGCCGATCCGCTGGGCTTGTTGGTGGCCGAAGCAGCGGCGCGCGCCGTGGAGTTCGTCGGTCTGCCCGAAGCGCGGCTCACTTTGGCACACGCCACCTTGACGCTCGCGCTCATGCCCAAGAGCAACTCGGCGACGCGCGCCCTCGGTGCGGCAACCGCAGCCGTCCAAGCGGGCGGTCTCGTTGAGGTACCCGCCCACCTGCGCGATGCTTCCTATCGCAGCGCAGCCAAGCTCGGACACGGTACCGAGTACCGCTACGCGCACGACTACCCCGGCAGCTGGGTCGACCAGCAGTACCTACCTGATCGCTACGTCGACGCGACGTTCTTCGATCCTTCGACGAACGGGAGAGAGGGACCTCTCATTGAACAGTGGCGCGCGAGAACGAGCCGCTCCCACCAGGATGAACCGCCTGCGCCAGTAGAGTGACGTCGTGGAAGCCTCGCAACTTCGCTCAATATTCCTTGACTACTTCGCACAGAACGGCCACACCATCGTGCCGTCGGCGAGCCTGATCCCGCACGACTCGACGCTCCTGTTCACCGTGGCGGGCATGGTGCCGTTCAAGCCGTACTTCTCAGGCGAAGAGACCCCGCCCTTCACGCGCGCCGCGTCGGTCCAAAAGTGCTTCCGGGCGTCCGACATCGAGAACATCGGCATCACCCAACGTCACCTCACGTTCTTCGAGATGCTTGGCAACTTCTCCTTCGGCGACTACTTCAAAGAGGGCGCCATCAGGTACGCCTGGCAGCTGATCACCGAGGGCTTCGGCCTCGATCCAGAGCGCCTCTGGATCACGGTGCACATCTCTGACGACGAGGCGGCTGACCTCTGGCGTGACCTGATCGGGATCCCTGCCGAGCGAATTCAGCGGCTCGACGAGGACAACTTCTGGTCGATGGGCGAAGTGGGACCGTGTGGACCGAGCTCGGAGATCTTCTTTGACAAGGGCCCGTCCTTTGGCGCCGACGGGGGACCAGCCTTCGGCGGTGAGGACCGCTTCGTCGAGTTCTGGAACCTCGTGTTCACGCAGTACGAGCGGGAGCCGGACGGCTCGCTCACCGAGCTGCCCAAGAAGAACATCGACACCGGGGCGGGTTTTGATCGCACGCTCGCCATCTTGAACGGCGTGGAGTCGGTTTTTGCGACGGACTACTTCGCCCCGCTCATGGAGACCGCGGCGAGGGTCATCAAGACGCCCTACGGCAAAGACGGCGCCATCGACGTCGCGATACGACGCATGGCTGACCATGGGCGCGCCATGACGATGCTCGTCGGCGACGGCGTGTTGCCATCGAACGAAGGACGCGGCTACGTGCTGCGACGGATCATCCGTCGCGCCATCCTCGCCGCTCGGCGCGCCGGCTCTGACTCGTCGCTCACCCAGCCGCTCGTTGACGCGACGATCGAGAAGATGGGACCGACGTATCCGTACCTCATCGAACAGCGCGACCTCATCGTCGAGATCCTCGAGCGCGAAGAGGCAGGTTTCGCGCGAACACTGCGCACTGGACTCAATCTCCTTGAAGAAGCCCAGCGTGAAGTGGTCGCGAAGGGTGGTCACGTCTTTCCTGGTGAAGTGGCATTTAAGTTGCACGACACCCACGGTTTTCCCATTGAGCTCACGAGTGAGCTCGTCGCCGAGACGGGACTGTTGGTCGAGCGCGAGGTGTTCGACAACGAAATGGCCGCGCAGCGCGAGCGCGCTCGCAAGGCTGCCAAGACGCTCCGCGTGGCCGACGATGACCAATACCGAGATCTGATCGAGCGCCACGGCGCCACAGAGTTCGTCGGGCGCGATATCACGCGCTACTCGTTGGAGACGACCGTGGTGGCCGTCCTCGCGGGCGAGCACGGCGAGAGCGAAGTCTTCTTGGACACCACGCCCTTCTACGCGGAGTCCGGCGGTCAGGTCGGCGACACCGGGGCGATCGTCACCGAGACGGGGCGCCTCAAGGTGGTCGACACCCAAAGCGTGGCCGGAGGGCTCTTTGCTCACCGAGGGCGACTAACCGGCGAGATCCTGCCCGGCCAGATCGCCGTCGCCACGATTGACGCCGAGCGCCGCGAGGCGACACGACGTAACCACACCGCGACCCACCTCTTGCATGCGGGACTTCGCACAGTGCTCGGTGATCACGTGCGTCAGCAGGGATCGTTTGTAGGGCCCGAGCGTCTCCACTTCGACTTCTCACACGATGGCGGTCTCAAGCCCGAAGAGACGCGCGACGTCTTGACGCTCGTCAACACCGACGTCGTGTTGAACGAGCATGTGGACACGATCCAGACCACCAAGGCCGAAGCCGAGACCATGGGGGCGGTCGCCTTCTTCGGCGATAAATACGGCGAGCGAGTGCGTGTGGTGCGCGCTGGTCGCCACAGTCTGGAGTTCTGCGGCGGCACGCACGTCGATCGTCTCGGTGATATTGGCCAGATTCAAGTCATGAGTGAGGCCTCGATCGGAGCCAACACGCGACGGCTCGAGGCCGTCAGCGGACTCGGCGCGCACCAGCGCAGCTACGAGATGGAACAGACCCTCGCCTCGGTCGCTGGTCTGCTCAAGACGTCCACCGATGACGTGGTGCCCGCGCTCGAACGGCTTTTCAAGCGCCAGCGTGAGGTCGAAAAGCAGGTGGCCTCACTGCGCCAGTCGCAGCTCAGTCAGTTCGCCAACGAGCTGAATGAGGCGAGCACGGGCGACGTGGTCGTCGCGCGCGTCGACGGCTATCCCGGCGAGCAGCTGCGCACGCTTGCCCAAGACCTCCAGCACCGCGGTCGCCGCGTTGTGGTGCTTGCGGGCGAGCACGAGGGCAAAGTCGCGGTGGCGGTGGCGACGGACGGTTCCCTCGACGCCGCGACGACCGTCAAGACTCTGGCTGCCCACGTTGGTGGTGGTGGCGGCGGATCAGAACACCTCGCACTCGCCGGCGGTCGTGACGCAAGCGGCATCGACGCCGTGCTCGTCGCGGCGAAGGCGCTCTAAGCCTTCGATGCCAAGAACGATCGGCATCGACCCCGGTGTGAAGCGCTGTGGCATCGCCATTACGGACTCTGGTCACACGATGGCGTTCCCGCGACCAGCACTTGCCAACGACGAGCAACTGATCGACACGCTTCGCGCACTCGTGGATGAGGAGGGCGCGACGATGATCATCGTCGGACGCCCCATCGCGCTCTCGGGCAACGAGACAGCAAGCACCCAGAGCGCCGACGAGCTCTATCAACGACTCGTCGCGGCCTTCGGCGAGATCCAGGTCATCCAGTGGGACGAGCGTCTTACCACCTTTCAAGCGCAACGTTCCCTCGCCCAAGCCGGGATCAGGGCGAAGGCGCAGCGCGACCATGTCGACAGCGCCGCTGCGGTGATCATGCTGCAAAACTACGTTGATGGCCTTTCTGCTGACTAAGCCGCTCGGCCGGATCCTGCTCGCGATTGCCGTCGTCGTGGTCGGTGCCGTCGGCTGGTTTCTCCTTCAGGTCGACCCGGTGTTCGCCGGCAAGGGTAAAGAGGTCATCGTGACCGTCGCGCAAGGAGACTCTCTGGCGACCATTGCGAGCGAGCTGCACCAAAAGGGCGTCATCGCATCGCCCTTCGCCTTTCGAATGGATACCTTGATCTTCGGCGCACCGCTCGTCCAGTCAGGAAGCTACGAGCTGCGTCAAGGCTCCTCGTTCGGTGCAGTGAAGTCCATCCTCGGCAACGCGCCCAACGTCGACGTCGTGTCCGTTGACCCCGGCCTCACGATCAAAGAAGTGGCCTTTCTCGTCGATGAAGCAAGGGGTGACAAGTATGCCGATGCCTTTGCTCGTGACGTGCGAGCAGACTCGACGCCGAGTCCCTACAGCCACGGCAGCTCGCTCGAAGGGCTGATTGGTGCGAAGAGCTATCTCATCACGCCGAAGACATCGGCACATCACCTCGCGCGCGAGATGGTCCAAGACTTCAACAAGGAAGCGGCGGCGGTCGGTCTCACGCCCACGACGTCCGTGGACGGTCTCGATGCCTACCAACTGATCACCGCAGCGTCCATTGTTCAAAAGGAGGCGTACTACCCGCGCTACATGGGAAAAGTCGCCCGCGTCATCTTCAACCGTTTGGCGCGGGGCGGGCCGCTCCAGATGGACTCCACCGTTCTCTACTACCTGGGCCAAGATGGAGGGACAGTGACGCCCGCCATGCTGAGGATCAACACGCCCTACAACACGTATCTCTACGCGGGTCTCACACCGACGCCGATCTGCACCGTGTCAAAGGCGGCGCTCAAAGGCGTGTTGCACGCGCCCCAAGGTACCTGGCTCTATTTCGACACGGTCACGCACCAAGGCACGACGCTCTTTGCCTCCACGTTCGCCCAACAGCTGAAGAACGAGGCGATCGCGAAGAAGAACGGTATGCCGTGAACTGGCGTCTGGGCGTCGTCGGTTCGCCGGTCGCACACTCCCTCTCGCCACAGCTGCACGAGGCGGGGTTGCGTCTTGCCGGACTCACCGGCACGTCAACCCGCGTCGAGTTGGCCCTTGCTGACGCCGAAGAGCTGGCTGGACTCCTTCCTTCCCGATTCGACGCGCTCTCGGTGACGAGCCCACTCAAAGGCGCCGCCTTCGCAGTCGCCAAGGAACGCAGCGAGGCCGCAGAGCGAACCCAGTCGGTCAACTCATTGCTCGTACGTGACGGGGTCCTCTGTGGAGCGAGCACCGATGGTGAAGGTTTCATCTCGTCCCTGACCTACACCTTTGGACCGGTTGTCGACAACGCGCACGTCGCCGTACTCGGTGCCGGGGGAGCCGCCAGCGCGATCGTCGATGCGCTGGTGCAGCACGGCGCCGCGTCGATCGCTGTGCTCGGTCGGACCGGCTCGAGGGTCGAATCCATCGTCAATCGCTACTCGAACGTCTTTCCCTCCGCGCTCGTCTACCGCCCCGTCGATCTCATCGTCAACACGATCCCGGTCGCTGGACGCGACGTCGAGGCGGCGGTGCTCCAAGGCGTGCAGCACGACACGATTGCTGTCGACATCAGCTACGAGCCTCGCGAGTCCGAGTGGCTGACTCGCTATGAGGACGCCGGCTGTCGCACGATGAATGGCCTCGGGATGCTGGCGTTTCAGGCTGCCCTCCAGATGGAGTGGTGGTGGGGCGTAACGTTGGAGGGCGCCCAACTACTTGAGGCGCTGCTATGACGACTGACACCCTGAGCGCTATTACGACAAGGATCCGCAGTAAGGATCACGTTGACTACGGACTTCTGTGGGGACTCGTCGTCCTTGGGATCACCGGTATCGTCGTCAACTACTCCGCGTCTCGCCAGCAGCTCATCAACGCCGATGAGAATCCCCACTACTACCTAGAGCGCCAGGCGCTGTTCGTGATCCTCGGTTTCATCGCGATGTTCATCGTCGCGAGGATCGACTATCGCCGCTATGAGATCGCCGCGACGCCGCTCTACATCTTCTCGCTCTTCGCGCTCGGAGGCGTCTTCGTCATCGGCCAGACCGCGCTCGGCGCCGAGCGCTGGTACAGCTTTGGCAACACCATCCAGATCCAGCCGAGCGAGTTCGCCGTCTTGTTCTTGATCCTCGCCATCGCGACGTTCTGTGGCCGAAGATCCGAAGGCCTCAAAATGTACGACGTCATGAGGCTGCTCGTGATGGCCGGGGTTCCGCTCGCCCTCATCGTGAAGCAGCCCGACCTCGGTACTGCGATCATCGTCGTCCTCATCGTCTCGGCGATGATGGTGATCGCCGGCGTGCCGCCACGCTTCATCACACTGCTGGCGGTGCTCGGTTCGCTCGGGCTCGCTGGAGCGGTCTATCTCGATCTCTTCGAGAAGTATCAGGTCGAGCGGATCACCTCGTTCTTGAACCAGAACTCCACCAACCCGGCCGTGCAGGGTCTGCTCTATGAGGTGCAGAACGCCAAGAGCGCCATCGGTTCGGGTGGGATCCACGGGGCGGGTCTCTTTCACGGACTCCAGACGACGCTCGGCTACGTGCCCGAACAGCAGACGGACTTCATCTTCACCGCCATCGGCGAGCAGATGGGCTTCATCGGCTCGGTCGCCATTGTCTGCCTGCTGGGCTTTATCGCATGGCGCATGTTCGTGATTGGCAAGAACGCGCGCGACACGATGGGCCGCCTGCTCTGTATCGGCATCTTCATCTTCTTCGCGTTCTCCACGTTCGAGAACATCGGGATGTGCATGGGCATCATGCCAGTGACGGGCGTCCCCTTGCCGCTCTTGAGCTATGGGGGTTCGGCGACACTCGTCTTTTGTGTCGCCGGGGGTGTCGTGCTGTCCGTGTCGCGCCGCGGTCCCACGAGGGCACCGTAATGACCGACGACATCCACGACGACGAGACGGAAGCGACGAACGTCATGGATGACGGGGCCGCATCGCATGAGGGGCCAGTCGCAGTTGAGGTTGAGGCAACGGCCGAATCGCCGGCGACGTACGAGGACGTGCCGTTTCGTGTCATGCACCTGGAGTCAGTGCTCTACGACTTGACCGATCCCTCGCCGATGGTGCACCTGCTCGAGGCCGAGTCGCCGTTTCGCTACCTCGTCATCCCAGTGGCGCTGCCCGACGCCATCGCCATCCAGCACGCGCACTCGGCAATCGCGGGTCGGCGTCCCTCCACCCACGAGCTCTTCGGCTCCGTTCTGGCCAGTCTTGGCACCGAGGTCATCGCCGCGCGCATCGTGCGCTACGAGAGCGGCGTGTTCTACTCCGAGCTCGACCTCATGACCCCGAAGGGCCGTCGGGTGTTGGACTGTCGCACGAGCGACGCGATATCCATGGCGTTGCGCCAAAAGACCGCGGCGCCCATCCTCTGCTCGGAAGAAGTGCTCCAGTACTACTACTCGTAGCCTTATCTTCGAGCGTGATTGACCGCGACGATCTCGCCGCCTTTTCGCTCGGTGTTGTTCTCGTGAGAGATGCGAAGCAGTACCGCCACGATGATGTAGTTCGCGAAGAGCGAGCTTCCCCCATAGGCCATGAAGGGCAGCGCGAGGCCGGTGAAGGGCAGAACGCGCAATACGCCGGCCATGATGAAGAAGGCCTGGAATCCAATCATCGCCGCGAGCCCGGCGGCGGTGAGGCGCGCGTAGTCCGAGTGCGCGCGCTGGGCGATGCGGAACCCCTCACCGACGAACGCGACGAAGAGGCACAACACCAAGATGACGCCAAGGAATCCGAGTTCCTCACCGACGGCGGCGAAGATCATGTCCGACGTGATGTTGGGGACGGTTTTGCCCGCCTGACCAAGGCCGAGTCCGGTGCCCGTGGCGCCACCGGCCGCCAGGGAGAACCAACCGTACGCGATCTGGCAGCTCCCACCCTTGGCACATATCGACCAGGGATCGAGCCAGATGGAAATGCGAGCGTGAACCTGACTGAACACGCTCGCCAGAGCGTAGAGGCCGCCGGCAAACAGCCCCACGCCTAGCACCACGTACGTCTTGAGTCCGGTCGAGACCCACAGCAGCGAGATGAACAGCGCGAAGAGCAAGAGAGCGAATCCGATGTCGTTCTCGGCCCCGAGGATGGCCATGGCCATCCCCCACGCGAAGAGAATCGGCAACAGCACCTTGGGTGGCACGAAGAGGCGACCGCCCACCCTCATGGTGGGTGTGGAGAGCAGCTTTCGGTTGGATGCGAAGTACGACGCGAAGAAGAACACGAGCAGAATCTTGGCGAACTCCACCGGCTGGAATGAGATTGGACCGACCTTCGCCCACAGTCGCGCGCCGTTCAGATCCTCACCGACGTGTGGAACGAGCGGCAACAGCAACAGTCCGATTGCCACGACGAGGGTCATGTACCGGTAGCGATCGAGGTCTTGGATTCTTCGTACCACCATCAAGACGGCGACGAGACCGATCGCGCTCAGCAGGAACCACAGCGATTGGTCTCTGGCGAAGGCGGGATTCCACCGGGCGATTTCGACGTAGCCGATGCCATTGAGCAGTGTCGCGATCGGCAGCAGCACCTGCGAGGAGTACGGCGCCCAGAGCTGTATGGCGAAGTGCATGAGTAGAGAGATCACGATGATGCCGCCGAGGAACCATATGAATCGAGGAGGCATCTTGCCCTGGCTGCCGAGTGAGGCGAGCGCGTAGAACGCCCCGGTGATGATCCACGCGAGCGCCATCAAGCCGAGCTCGGTTAGGCGAGGATGGCCCCTTCGATCCACGGATGGCGGCGTTTGACGTGCGCGTGACGTCTGGAGGGCGGCGTCGGGGCCTGCTTGTCTCGCCACGTTTCAACAGTAGTCCTACGATAGTGAACAACACCTGACCAGCACCGGGAGAAAGGCGTCGTGAGTACTGATCTGTCGTCGTTCGGACCGGAGCGGTTCTCGAGTAGGGAACTGTCACGTCTCGAGTTCGGTGCGCGACTGCTGGACCTCGGCGAGGACCAGCGACTTCCCATCCTCGAACGCTGCAAGTTCGTCGCGATCTTTGCCGACATGATCGACGAGTTCTTCCAGGTTCGCGTCGTGAGCTTGCAGGACAAGGTCGCCGCCGGCGTCCAGACGCCTTCGATCGATGGCATTCGACCTCGTCAACAGCTCGAGGCCATCCGTGAACGCGTGCTCGAGCTCGTAGAGCGCCAGGACCGCTTGATGCTGGACTCGATCCAACCGGCCCTCGCCAACGGTGGCATCAAGATCGTGCGTCACGACGACCTCGACCAGGACGCGAAAGACAGCCTCGCCCGTTACTTCGACGAGAATGTCTACCCGGTGTTGACGCCCCTCGCGGTCGACCCGGGGCACCCATTCCCCATGATCTCTAACCTCTCGCTCAACATTGCCGTGACGGTGCGCGACGAAGTCACTCATGACGAGCGCAACGCTCGCGTTAAGGTGCCCAACTCGCTGCCGCGGTTCCTGCAGGCGAGTGAGAACGAGTGGATACTCCTCGAGGACCTCATCATCACGCACCTCGATCAGCTCTTTCCGGGCATGACGATCGGTCGTGCCGACCTCTTTCGAGTGACACGCAACGCAGACCTGACGTTGGAAGAGGACGAAGCCGACGATCTTTTGGTCGCCCTCGAAGTAGAGCTACGGCGTCGACGCTTCGGTGAGGCGTTGCGCGTGGAGATTCAGCGCGGCATGGACGAGGAGTTCTTGAAGCTGCTCATCACCCAACTCAACCTCGACGCGTCGAACGTCTACGTGAGCGACGCCATGCTTGGCTTGAGTGATCTGTGGAGCCTCTACCGGCTCGATCGACCAGACCTCAAGAGCGAAAGTTGGTCGCCCATCACCCCACGTCGGCTCCTCGACGGCGAACACGTCGGTGACGTCTTCGCGGCGATTCGTGAAGGCGACATCCTCCTTCATCACCCCTACGAGTCCTTCACCGACTCGGTCGAGTCCTTCACGGCGCAAGCAGCAGTCGATCCGAAGGTGGTTGGCATCAAGCAGGCGCTCTATCGCACCTCGGGTGACTCACCGATCGTGGCGTCGCTGATCCAAGCGGCGGAACGAGGCAAGCAGGTAGTCGCGCTCGTCGAGCTGAAGGCTCGCTTTGACGAAGCCGCCAACATCGAATGGGCAAAGGCGCTCGAAGACGCGGGCGTCCACGTCGTCTACGGCATCGTCGGCCTCAAGACCCACGGCAAGATCACGCTCGTGCTCCGGTCCGAGGGCGACACGACTGCCCGCTACGTGCACATCGGCACGGGCAACTACAACGACAAGACGGCGCGCATCTACGAGGACTTCGGCCTCCTTACTCGCGACCCCGCGATCAGCCACGACGTGGGCGAGCTGTTCAACTTCCTCACGGGCTTCGCTCGTATTGGCAACTACGAGAAGATCATCGTGAGCCCGCTCTCGACGCGCACGCGCATCATCGAGCTCATCAAGGGTCAGCGCGATCGCGGCTCGGGCGGCAAGATCGCGATCAAGGTGAACGGCCTCACCGACCCGACCATCATCGACGCGCTGTACGAGGCGAGCATCGCCGGCGTTGAGATCCGACTGATCGTTCGCACGCTCTGCTCGCTTCGGCCCGGCGTTCCCGCGCTCTCGGAGAACATCAAGGTCCACTCACTGGTCGGGGAGTTCCTCGAGCACTCGCGCATCTTCATCTTCGGCGAGCCCGGCGACGAGGAGTTCTCGATCTTCATCGGCTCGGCCGACCTTATGGAGCGCAACCTCGATCGCCGCGTCGAGGTCGTGGTGCCGATCGAGGAACAGGCGCTGCAGGCTGAGCTGCTCGAGGCCTTTGAGATCACATGGCGAGATGACCTCTTCACCTGGGTGCTCGGGACAGATCGACGCTGGCGTCGCCTCCAGCCGGTCAACAACTTCTCCGCCCAAGCGGAGTTCAAACGTCTGGCGATGGATCGGGCGCGATCCCTCTCACAGGTTTGACCTCCGTGGGGCGACGCCACTGAAGGCTCGCGTAGCAGGCTCCGCCGAGAGGGATCGGTAACCAGAAGTTGACGAGCCGGTAGCCGAGGACAGCGAGGATCGCCTCACTGTGTGGCACGCCGAATCCCACGATTGACGAGATGAGCACGGCTTCGACGACACCGAGCCCCGCCGGGGTGAGCGGAATGGCCGCGAGCACGTTGGCGAGGCCGTAGGCGACGAGCAAGTCGATCGGCGAGATGACGGACCCGAACGACCAGAGAAAGACCCACAGGCACGTGGCGTCGAGGATCCAGTTGAGAGCGGCCCACGTGAACGCCCACCAGAGCGTTCGACGATTGTTGATCAGCAAAGTGATGCGGTCGGCGACCTTTCGTAGCAACGCCGAGACGGCGTCGGGATTGACCGAGGGGACGCGCCGAGCGACCACTCGAATCCACTCGTCAGCCCGTCGTTGACCGCGGGTGATCAGAAGAATTGTCCCGAAGAAGGCAAGGAGCAAGAAGACCCCCGCCAGCGCGGCGAAGCCGTAGGCGGGGTTGAAGCCGTTGAGGGGAATCGAGATGACCAGCGCGATCCAAAAGATGATGTTGAGCACGACGGCCGAGCCCGAGCCCTGGGCTGCGAGGCCGAAGGCGTTGGTCTCTTTCGGCACGCCGAGCTCGTTGAAGATCCGATAGGACAGCGCACCCGCGGGAGCCGTGCCGCCGGGCACCACGTGGCTGATGGCAAAGGCCGCCATGTCGACGCGAAAGGTGTTGAATCGGCTCGGGGCGTAGGGGTAGAGCACCGTTCGGGTGAGTTCGACGTAGGCGAGGATGGCGGCGACTTCGAGCCCCACCGCCAGGACGACGAGCGCCGGGTTCACCGAACCGAGTACCGAGAGTGAGTGCCGTGCTCGACCCAGCTGCGGCAGGACGAGGTACTCAAAGACGAAGACGAGGGAGCCAAAGCTGAGAATCAGGCGAATCTCACGGGGGAGCGCGAGTCGCTTCTTCGGGGCGGCGTCGGGCATAAGTGCTTCCTCTCGCGCTCCGGATAGGCGGCGCGGCAACCGGACAAGTGTAGTTGACGTCGTAGAATCACTTGAATGCGCACGCTCGTGGTTCTGCCCACGTACAACGAAATATTCAATATCGAGCTCATGCTGCGCACGCTCAACGAAATCGTGCCCGAGTGCCACGTGCTCGTGGTCGACGACGGCAGTCCCGATGGCACTGCCAAGCGTGCCCACGCGGTGGGGTCCGAGCTGGGTGGCGTCGACGTGCTCGAGCGAAGCGCGAAGGCCGGTCTCGGCGACGCGTATCGGGCCGGATTCGCCTGGGGTCTCGAGCGAGGCTTCGATCACTTCGTGGAGATGGACGCCGATTTCTCGCACGACCCCAAAGCGCTGCCCTCATTGTTTGTCGCTGCTGAGAGCTACGACCTCGTGATCGGGTCTCGCTACATCGAGGGTGGCCACATTCCCAACTGGCGTTGGTCGCGTCGACTGCTCTCGCGAGGTGGCAACGAGTACGCGTCGCTGGTGCTCGGCTTAAAGGTGGCTGACTCAACGTCGGGCTTCCGCGTCTACTCGGCGGCGGCGCTCGAGAAGATCGACTATGCGACGGTGCGCGCCGACGGCTACGGGTTCCAGATCGAGATGACCTATCGCGCTCGCACCAATGGGGTGAGCATCGTCGAGGTGCCCATCACCTTCAAGGACCGCCTTCGCGGCGAGTCCAAGATGTCGAAGGCCATCATCGTTGAAGCTTTGGGGCTGGTGACCACCTGGGGCGTCGAGCGCGCGTTCTCGAAGTATCGCGAGCGTCGCCGCCGCTAGAGCGGGTCGACGAGGAGCGAACCCAAGACGACGGCGAGCTTGTCGCGCGTCTCTTCTCGTTCCGACAAGGGATCGGACTCGCTGACAATGCCCGCTCCGGCCCAGGCTTCAAAGTCACGCTCGTGTAACAAGACGCCGCGAAGTCCGATCCACCACTCGCCATCGCCCGCTGCGTCAATCCAGCCGACTGGTCCGGCGAACACGCCGCGATCGTGCTCTTCGAGTCGACAGAGCAGCTCATAGGCGCTCTCACGCGGAATGCCGCCGACGGCGGCGGTCGGATGCAGCATGCGCAGCACCTCGAGCGCGTCGGGTGCGGGGCTCTCACCACTCCAGCGCGCCGTGATGCGCGAGCCAAGGTGGGCAACGGTGCGCAGCGTCACGATCGATGGCGTGGCGTCAGCCTCAATGTCCTCGTAGACGTTCGACAGGTTGCTCACGATCTCGTCGACGACGACGGCGTGCTCGTGCAGGTTCTTGGTGCTGCCGAGCAGCCACGTCTCGTAGTCGTCGGGCGCGACGTTCTCGGGCAAGGTGATCGTCCCCGCGAGCGGGTGGCACTGAATCGTCTCGGCGCGTCGGCGCACGAGCAGCTCTGGGCTGGCACCGATGAACCGTCGTCCGTCATCGGTCGGCACGCTGTAGAGGGTGCAGACCGGTTCGCGTACGCGCAAGCGCTGAGCGATCGCGCCCGCGTCGATGACGTCGGGCACCGTGCCGAGCACAGCGCGGGCGAGCACGACCTTGTCGATCTCCTTGCGGCGTAGGATCTCGACGGCAAGGGCGACGTGGTGGGCGTACACCTCGGGCTCGGGCTGCAACGTCAGCGTCGTCGGGCGCTGCGTCTCTTGCGACGGAGTTACGACGCTCTCGTAGAGCGCACGCCAGTTGCCGAGGCCACTCGACGTCGTGAGCCAGGCCTCGCCCGTTGCCAATTGGGTCACCACGAACTCGGGTACGCACAGCGCACCCGCGGCGTTGCGATCAAAGGGCAGCGCGCCGAAGGCGACCACGCCACTTCCCGCGGGGCCGCCGTCGCCGATGAGTTCGTGGCGCGAGAGCGCGGAGGTTGCGCTGGTGGTGGCGTCGAGACCCCCGACCAGCTCGATTCGGTCGACGACGCGGCCGGCTCCCATGCGAAGTACCTCGGGGGTCTCTATGAGCCAACCCTCGCGCGCGCCGAGCGTGCGCAGCGTCTCAATACGAAGCGGGGCGACAGCGTGGCGAACGAACTTCACGCGGACCTCGTCGCGACGAACTGCTGGCTCAGGCCACCCATGACGCGCCGATGGTTGACGGCACTGAAACCGGCGCGATTCAACATGGTCACGATCTCCGCGGCGGTGGGGAGGTAGGCGGTTGAGGCCGGCAGGTAGCGATAGGCGTCGCGGTCTGAGACCAGGGACCCAATGAGTGGCACGACGGATCGAAACCAGAAACGAAATCCGCTTCGCCAAATACCTGACGAGGGCTCGGCGACCTCGAGGAGGGAGAGCCGACCTCCCGGGCGAAGCACGCGGGCCATCTCGCTAAAGGTCTTTTCAAGGTCAGTGAAGTTTCGTAGGGCGTACCCGCACGTGGCGCCGTCGACGCTTGCCCAACGAAAGGGCAACGCTGACGCATCAGCCTGGACGCGCTCGACGACATCGCGGGCGGTGCGCAGCATGTTGTAGCTGAGATCGCATGCGACCGGCCGGAGTCCTTGTCGTTCGAGTTCGCGATAGAAGTCGCCCGTGCCGGCGGCGACGTCAAGGACGACGCTGTCGCGAGCAAGCCGCAGGTCGTGGACAGCGCGGCGACGCCAGCGCTTGTCGAGTCCGAAGGTCATGAGGGTGTTCACGAGTTCGTAGCGCGGTGCGATGGCGTCGAACATCGATCGAACGTGCCGCGTCTTCTCGTCACCGTGGGGCAGGGGAGTACTCAAAAGGCCTTAACGGTAGTAACGAAAGACCACTTGGGCGACACAGGAGGGCTTCGGTGCGTCGCGCACCTCGACGACCACGTCCAGCACCACCTGCACGCCACCGTTGACCTCGTCGATCGAAAAAACCGTCGCGCCGGCGCGCACGTCCGAGCCGACGGGCACTGGCGCAGTGAAGCGAACCTTGTTGGTGCCGTAGTTGACCCCCATCGCGACGCCGTCGACGTGCAAGACGCCCCTGAGCAGGACAGGAATTATGGACAAGGTGAGATAGCCGTGAGCGATCGTGTGACCGAAGGGTCCGGCCGCCGAACGCACGGGGTCGACGTGAATCCACTGGTGGTCGCCGGTCGCTTCGGCGAAGAGGTCGACCTGTTCCTGGGTCACGGTCTGATAGTCGGAGTATCCCAAATGGGTGCCGACGAGGGCGGTGAGGTCTTCGATGCTGTTCACGTGCGTGGTCATGTGTGCCTCCGATCAAAACCTTATCCGTCACCGTTCATTCACGAGTCTCCCAAAGGCGCGCCGATAGGCTCGCTGCAATGACGTATGTGCCCAGTGAGCCTCATCACCGACAGATCTCCGACGGCGGTTTTCGAGCGGCACTCTTTGGTCTTCTCGACGGCCTCGTCACCAACGTCTCGCTCATTGTGGGCTTTGCCGGCGCCAATCCCGGCCACGCCGTTATCCGCCTCGCCGGCCTCGCCGGACTGGTGGCGGGCGCGTTCTCGATGGGGAGCGGTGAGTACCTCTCCATGCGTTCGCAAAAGGAACTCTTCGAACACGAGATCGACGTCGAGCGCCGGGCGCTTGCTGCAGAACCCGAGCTCGAGCGCCAAGAGCTGAAGAACATCTTCATTCAACGCGGCATCGACAACGACCTGGCCGAGCGCTTGTCGACCGATCTGATGAAGAACCCGGATCTTGCCTTGCGCACCCACACCCGCGAAGAGCTCGGCATTGACCCCTCGGCGACCGGTTCGCCGTGGCTCGCCGCAGGCTCGTCGTTCCTGTTCTTCTCGTTCGGTGCACTGATCCCGCTGCTGCCCTGGATTGTCACCTCGTTCGGCAACGTGATGTGGTGGTCAATCGGCCTCGCGGGCGCCGCGACGCTGTTCGTCGGAGGCGCCGTCGGCCACTACACGCGGCGCGGCGTCGCCTTCTCGGCGGGGCGGGCGCTGGTCATCATGGCGCTGGCCTCAGCCGTCACCTATGGCGTTGGTTACCTCGTGGGCGTGCACTAGCGAGAACGGCCGCGGTATTTAGGACTGACAGAATCGCACGAGCCGGTCTTCGCGCTCGAGGCGAAAGCCCAGCGAGTCGTAGAGCTTCTTCGCGGCCTCGTTGGACTCGTCCACGAACAAGACCGCATCACTGACGCCCTTGCGCCACAGCACGTTCAAGCCTTGGGTCACCATGACTCGGCCGAGGTGGTGGCGCTGAAAGTCCGGATGCACCGAGACGACGTAGATCTCCCCGAAGCGGTCCGGGTGGAGCTCGTGGACTTTGGTCCAACACGATGCGGCGATGCGGCCATCGATCTCAAGCAGCAAGAAGCCCGAGGGGTCGAACCACGGCTCGTGCGTCCGCTCCTCGAGGTCCTCAAGCTGCCACTCGCCCTGCTCGGGGTGATTCGCGAACGCCGCGTTGTTCTCCTCGATCCATGCCTCCTCGTCGCAGTGGCGCTCGAAGTTTCGCAGCGTGAAGCCGGGCGGGACCTCTTCGACCGGCACGGGCAGCGTGACACGAAGAAGTTGGAGCATGCGGATGACGGTGCCCTGGGCGTGCTCGCACGCTTGAGTACCCCTCGTCCACCAGTCGACCACTTCGTGGACGGCGAGCAGGTGGCTCAAAAGGTCGTCGTCGATGTCGCCGCCGGCCATCTCGACCGTGGCGTGCTCGTCACCGTTGGCCATGGCGTACCGCGTGAGGACGCCATCGTCGTAGTGAAGCCAATGCTCCGCTCGCCAACCGTGCACGACGATGCGTCGGCGGCCTTCGTCAATGGCCTCACGACCGAGGAGCGCCTCGGTGCGATCGAGAAGGCTCAGGACATCGAGACGTTGCTGTGGTGTGAGCGAGAGGACACGCGACCACTGAGACGCCATAGAGAAAACACTATCGGCGTGAACTACAGACTTCGACCAGCCACGCGAGTGAGGCGGCGCAACAGTGCGCCCACGGTGCGCTCGGCCGCAACCAACTCGGAGTAAACGTCGGGGGCCATCGCGTCGCCCTCGGACTCAACGAGCGCCGTGATGCGCGCGGAGAGTTCGGTCATTGTGGACGTGATCGTGTTGAGTTCGGTCTGCATGCTCATCCCGGGCCACCCTTTCCCGGCGAGTCTCGCCGCGTCGGCGCATACTGTAATGGTCGATGAGCAACGTGACGGACAGCGAGACAACGACCCTGGAGTGGTCGGTCATTGAGGCGCGCGGTGACGACGCCGAAACGTTCCTCCAAGGTCAGCTCAGTCAGGATCTGGCCTTACTCGACGAGCGAGGCACGTGGACACTGGTCCTCGCACCCGACAGTGTCGTCGTGACCGCTGCGCTAGCCATCTCGCGCGAAGGGGGCATCGATCTCGTCGTGCCACGCCAACTCGCTGAGGCGACGGCGGCCCGGCTTCGGCGATTTCTCCTGCGCACCAAGTGCACCCTCGTCGTGCGCGACGTCGATGAGGGTCCGTACGCGACGCTCGACGAGCTGATCGATGCGCGCTGGCCCGGCGCCAACGAGTTCGCGCGCTCGCTCACGCCGCACTCGTTCGGGCGTCACTTTGTTGACGCCACCATCTCATTTCAAAAGGGCTGCTTTACCGGTCAAGAGCTCGTCGGTCGGCTCGATGCTCGCGGATCGAGCGTTCCTTGGCGCTTCGTGCGGGTGACGGGGCCTAGCGCCGCCGCCGTGGACGATGTCCTCACCTCCAAGGGGCCAGAGGGTCCAAAGGGCCTTTCCAGTTGGAGCGAGCGCGCGGGACTGGTGGTGGGCTTCGGCGTTGCGCACCGTACGTTGATCGGCGCCGAGATTCCAGAGGGCGTCACCGTCGAAGAGATTGAGTAGCCCAAAGTAACGTGATCGCATGGGGCGCGCGTGAGATTCAACACTGAGGGTCTCTTCATCAAGATCTCGGGTGTGACGACTGAAGACGACGCGCTCTTTTCGATCGGTCTCGGCGCGAGCGCGATCGGCTTTGAGTTCGGGGTTACCCCGCGTCAGATTGCTCCGTCAGCCGCACACGACATCCTCCGTCGCCTTCCGAGCGGTGCGATCTCTGTCGGTGTGTTTCGCAACGAGATGCCACAACGAGTCGTCGAGATCGCGAACACGCTGGGCCTCAGCGCCGTGCAGATCGAAGGGGCGATTACGGTCGACGCGCTCACGTACGTGACCGAACGGGTGAACACGGTCCTGCGCACGGTGCCTGATGGCACGAACCACCTCGCGCTGCTCGGCGGTGTCGACTATCTCGTCTTGCCCGAGATCGACGATCGTCCCGCGCTCGCCGACTCCCTGGAGCTGTTTCTAGACGCAGGGCCGCGCGTGCCGCTCATCGCTTCCGGCGGCTTGACGCCCGCGAGCGTGATTGACGTCGTCCAGAACTTTCCGGTCTTCGGCGTCGACGTGCGATCCGGCGTCGAAAATGTCCCGGGGGTAAAGGATCCGGCGCTGCTCGGCGAGTTCATCGCCAACGCGAAGTGGGCCTACGACAACTCCTATGTCGAACGCCACTACGACGAGTGGACGCTGTAGCTAGGGGCGATAGCGCCTGAAGATCACGCTGCCATTGTGACCGCCGAAGCCAAACGAGTTTGACAGCACCACGTCGACGTCGGCGACTCGTGGCTCGCCGATCACGACGTCAAGCGCGATCTCGGGGTCGATCACGGTGGTGCCCGCCGTCGGCGGAATCAGCTGATTCTGCAATGTCAGCACCGAGGCCACACCTTCGAGCGCGCCGGCGGCCCCGAGCGAGTGTCCGAGGTGGCCCTTGATGGAGGTCGTCGGCGGCGCATCGTCGCCGAAGACCTGACGAACGGCGACCGCCTCGGCGAGGTCGTTCAGCGGCGTGGACGTGCCGTGCGCGTTGATGTGTGACACGTCGGCCGGGGTGAGCTGGGCATCTTCCAGCGCCAGCTCCATGCAACGAACCGCGCCGCGACCCGTCGGGTCCGGTGCGGTGATGTGGTGCGAGTCGGCCGTCGAGGCAGCGCCGATCACCTCAGCGAGGATGGTGGCGCCGCGTTCGAGCGCGTGCTCCCACTCTTCGAGTATCAAGATCCCTGCGCCTTCGCCCATCACGAACCCGTCGCGGTCGATATCGAAGGGTCGCGAGAGGTCGAGGCTCGACAGTGCCGTCATGTTGCCAAAGCCAGCGAGGGCGATCTCGACGATCACGGCTTCGGCGCCACCGGCCACGGCCACGGTCGAGCGACCGGATGCGACGAGACGCGCCGCGTTGCCAATCGCGTGCGTGCCGGCGGCACACGCCGTCGTCACGGTCTCGCAGGGACCGCCCAGGCCAAAGCGCATCGAGACCGCCGCCGTCGCGGCGTTCGGCATCATCATCGGCACGAGGAAAGGCGACACTCGATCGGGTCCACGCGAGGTGAGCACGGCATCTTGTTCGAGAGTGGTCTGCAGTCCGCCGATACCCGTCGTGACGATGCTGCCCGCGTCGTCGAAGTTTCCGGTGAGCCCACTCGCGCGCCACGCTTCGTCGGCTGCCATCAACGCATAGAGCGCAAAGGGGTCGAGACGGCGCAGCTCCTTGGCGTTGCCGAGGTGGGTGGCGTCAAAGGGCGCAACCCGCTTGGAGGCGGGTGCTTCGGATTTTGTGAGCGCGCTCCAGAGGGCGTCAACGCCTTCTCCGGCACACGTCAGGGCGCCGAGACCGGTGACGGCGACTCGGCGGCCGTGGACCGGCCCCGAGGGAGTAACGGCGACGCGCACTACAGCTTGGCGTAGATCAGTTCGAAGGCCTCGCCGACGGTTTTGATCTCTTTGAGCTCGTCTTCGGCGACTTCAATGTCGAAGGTCTCTTCGAGTGCCATCACGAGTTCGACGAGGTCCAGGCTGTCAGCGCCGAGGTCGTCGCCGAAGGACGCGTCCAGGGTTACCTGTGACGGGTCGACGGCGAGCACCTCAACCGTGTCGTCGGTGAATTTCGCCAGAGCTTCGTTGCGATCCATGGTGTTGCCCCTTTTTTCTGTCGCCCCATCGTACTCAAAGAGGGTGGCGCGGGTAGACGTTAGTGACCGAGACCGAGGCCCCCATCGACGTGCATCACGGTGCCGGTGATGTAGCGAGCGTGGTTACTGGCGAGGAACCCCACCGCTGCAGCGATATCGGAGGGTTGACCCGCATGACCGAGAGGGATCATGGCGAGCATCGCGTCGCGCGAAGGCAAGTCGCTGGTCATCTCGGTATCGATGAGCCCGGGTGCGACGACGTTGACCGTGATCGAGCGCGACGCGAGCTCACTCGCCAGCGAACGCGCCAGCCCGACGAGGCCGGCCTTCGCGGCGGCGTAGTTCGCTTGGCCAGGCGTGCCAATGAACGAGGAGACCGAGCCGATGAAGATGATCGATCCTTTCCGGGCACGCACCATGGACGCCATCGCTGCGCGGGCGGTGTAGAAGACACCGTCCAAGTCGGTAGAGAGCACCTCGCGCCACTGGTCATCGGACATGCGCATCGCGATGCCGTCACGGGTGATCCCGGCGTTCGCGACGACGACGTCGACCGGTCCGAACTCGTCGATGGCCGCCTTCACCGCGGCGTTCACCTCTTGGGAGTCAGCCACGTTGACGACGAACGATTTGGCGCAGCCGACCGGAGCAGCTCCCGAGCGGGAGAACGCGACGACGGTGTCGCCCTCCGCAACGAAGTATTCGGCGATCGCGGCGCCGATGCCGCGACTCGCACCGGTAACGATGACGTGACGACTCATAGAGCGATCTCCTGTAGTTCGGCGAGGCTTTGGGGGGCGAGCTGGCGCTCGAAGGCTCGGATGCGCTTGGTGAGTCCCGTCAAAACGGCGCCCGGTGGCATCTCGATGGTCGTCGTCGCGGACTCGGGAAGAGCGAGGGTGGCGTCGAGGAACTGCACGGGCGAGGTGAGTTGGCGGCGCAGGAGCTCACGCCACTCGACCGCGCTGGTGTGCACGTTCGCGTCGACGTTCGAGATCAAGATCGCCTCGGTCGCGCCCCACTCGGCCGTGTCGAGTGCGTCGTCGAGTTCGCGTTGGGCGGGCGCCATCAAGGGGGAGTGGAACGCGCCGCCCACCGGGAGCGGGGTTGCTCGACGCCACCCCACGTCGCGGTGTTGGTCGATGAGATTGTCAAGACCCGCGCGCGTGCCGCTCACGACGATCTGCCCGGTGCCGTTGATGTTCGCGATCCAGACATCGTCGAGGGATTCGAGCTTCTCGCGGGCACCCTCGTCGCCACCCATCACGGCGACCATAGAGCCTTCTTCGAGTTCGGCTGCTCGAGCCATGGCTGCGCCACGCACGACGATGAGGCGTGCGCCTTCTTCGACGCCTAACAGCCCGGAGGCGACGAGCGCCGAGAACTCCCCGAGACTGTGGCCCATGAGAAATCGTGGGCGAATGCCGAGATCGAGCAACTCGTAGAAGCCCACGAGAGAAAGGGCGAACGTGGCGAGCTGGGCGCGGTCGGTGCGAACGACCTCATCGTCGTCAGCGCCAAGCAGCAGCCACGCGACGTCAACACCAGAGATCTCGCTCACTCGATCCACGAGTGTCCAGTGAGCAGAGCCGCGCCATGGCAAGCCTGCTCCGCCAGACAGCGAGCCTTGGCCCGGAAAGAGCGCCACCACGTCGTCGCGAAACGAGGTCAGCTCTGACATGGTCGCCACAGTAACAGTGCCCGGAGTGGGACTTGAACCCACACACCCTCTCGAGTAAAGGCTTTTGAGGCCTCCGCGTCTGCCAATTCCGCCATCCGGGCTGCGGCGACCACGGTAGCAGCAACCGTATTGTGCTTCCATGAAGGCGGATCTCTACTTGCAGCGCGTCGCACTTGAGCGACCGGTGCTGGCGAGTGATCAACTGCACTTCGAACGCTCGCGGCTCTTCCTTCGAGTGAACGATGGCGCGGTGGGATTCGGCGAAGTCTCACCCCAACCGACGACGCTGAACGGTGACCCAAGCGTGGAGGACGTGATCGACGAAGTCGGTGACGCGCTGGCTCGCGTGGACGCCCTCGCCCAACGTGAAGGCGCGTTGCCTACGTGGACTCGAATGGCGGGGATCTTCGCCGATTCGCCGCCACGTCGCTTCGCAGGAGCGCTTATCGAGATGGCACTCCTCGACCGCGAGCTTCGTCACCGCGTGATGCCGATCGGCGAGTTGTGGCCACCGCACGCCACGACTCCGCGTCAGACCACCGTCTCGGCGCTCGACAACCGCCAGTGGGCGGTCTCCGATCTCGACGCGCGCGTACGCGTCAAGACGGCACCCGGCGTGCTGAGCGAGCGCGCCCTTGCGCAGCTCTCGCAGTTGCGCGTGCCGGTGCTGCTCGATTACAACTGCTCGGCGACTACCGATGAGGACGTGCTCGCCCAGGTCGCCGCCGTTCGTGCGGTGGCAACCCTTGACGCCGTCGAACAGCCCTTCGCAGTCGGCAACCTGGTTGACCACGCGCGCCTCGCGGCGCACCTCGACGTCGCGCTCAGCCTGGACGAGAGCGTTCGTTCTGTGAACGATCTCGTCCAGATCACTCACTATGAAGCGGCGTCAATGGTCTGTGTCAAGCCCGCGCGCGTCGGGGGACTTGCAAACGCCCGCACGATCATTGCTCGTGCCCAGCAGCTCGGGCTGCGCGTCTATCTCGGTGGGTTCTTCGAGTCGCCCTACGCGCGCCGGGTCCACTGGGCGCTCGCGTGTGGCAGCGCCATCACGGAGCCGAGCGATCTGGGTGACGTCGGGCTTGAAGACGCGGGGGGCCAGGTCACGGTCATCACGTCGAGCTTCGGTCTGGAGCCCTCTGGGGCGATGCTGGCGGCGGCTGAATACCTATCTGTTGCTTGAGGAACCCAGTCATACACTGGAGCTATGGGGTCTCGACTCGTAAAGCGACGCCTTGAAGACGTGCAACGCCAGCTGTCACACGCCCGTGAGAGCCTGGCGGTCTTGGAAGAGCAAGTGGTGGTGTGGAACGACGCGCTCGATGACGCCAGGATTCGCGCCCTCGTGTCCGAGACCCCCCTGCAGTCGAAAGAATACGATGAACTCTCGCGCCACGTGCAGGTGGCGAACGCCGAGATGAAGCGCCGTGCGACGGAGGTTCGAGAACTGATGGCCCAGCGAGACGAGCTTCTGCGGGAGTGGACCCCAAAGGATGACAATGGATAAGCGGGTAGTGATCGCCGATGACGAGTCGATTATTCGACTCGATCTCAAAGAGATCCTCGAAGACGACGGCTACCTGGTGGTGGGCGAGGCGGCGCGCGGCGACGACGCGCTCGTCATGATCAAAGAGCACGAGCCGGATCTCGCGCTGCTCGACATCAAAATGCCCGGACTCGATGGCATCGAAGTGGCCAGTGCGCTGAAGGGCTCCTCGACGGTCGTCGTCCTGCTCACGGCGTTCAGCCAACGCACGCTCATCGAGAGTGCTCGCGACGCCGGCGTCGCTGCGTATCTCGTGAAACCTTTTCGCAGCAGCGAGATCCTCCCCAAGCTGGCGGCGATCTTGAATCCCACGGCGAGCGAGCCACTGGTCAGCGAGACCTCGAGTGCCGACGACAAGATCGAGACGCGCGAGATCGTCCAGCGCGCCAAGGAACTCCTGATGGCCGAGCGCGGTCTCGATGAGCCCGCGGCCTTCGAAGTGATCCAGCAGTCCGCCATGCGCGGGCGAACCCGCATGCGCGATGTCGCCCAACTGATCCTTAAGGGTGAGTTCGTTGGCTGAACAGTCCAGCGAGGCCGATCAGCGGCCCCTCGTCCTCCTCGACGGCATGTCGCTCGCGTTTCGCGCGTTCTTCGCGCTGCCCGTGGACATTCAGACGTCGGCCGGGCTCGTCACGAACGCCCTGCACGGGTTCGCCTCGATGCTCGCACTGCTCGTGGGAACGCAGAACCCCCGCGCGCTCGCGGTCGCCTTCGACCTCGCCGGTGGGACGTTTCGCGACGAGCTGACCGAGGACTACAAGGGAGGTCGCGCGGCGACGCCACCGGAGATCGAGCACCAGTTCGACCTCATTCGTGCGATGTGCGAGGCCCTGCACATACCGGTGCTCGGGGTCGTCGGGTTCGAGGCGGACGACGTGCTGGCGACACTTGCCACCTGGGGTCGCGACGCGCAGATTCCCGTCGTCATCGTCTCGGGGGACCGTGACACGTTCCAGCTGGTCGAAGATCCCTTCGTGAAGGTCCTGTACAACCGCCGGGGCGTGTCCGATTACTCCTTGTACGACGAGGCCGGCATCTTCGAACGAACCGGCATTGAGTCCGCGCGCTATCCACTGCTCGCGGCCCTGCGGGGCGACACGTCGGACAACCTGCCGGGCGTCCCCGGCGTGGGGGAGAAGACGGCGGCAAAGCTGTTCTCCCAGTATCAAGACTTCGACGACCTCTACGCGAATCTCGGTTCGCTCACGCCCAAGCTGCGAGAGAATCTCGCCGCCTACGAGGGGCGCGCTCGCACCAATGAGCAGCTGATGCGCCTCGTGCGCGACGTGCCACTCGACTTCTCCTTGGAGGACATCACCCTCGGCGGGTGGCGTCGCGCCGAGGTGAGCGCGTTCTTTGAGCGCTACGAGATGAACTCGATGCGAACGCGCTTCAACAAGCTCATGCAAGACGGCCTCCTCGGCGAACCGGCCGAGAGTGAGGAGGCAGACGTCCTCGTCGTGGCCGCAGCGCCGGCGTTGACGCTCGTGCCCGAGTTGTCGCTGGCGGCAGTGCTGACCGCGTCCGTGACGCCACTGGTCGCCTTCAATCAGGAACGCGTCGCCGTGCTGAATCCCCTCTCGGGCGCCGTCGCGGTGGTCGACCTCGGCGAGTTCTTCGCCGCCGCGAACAACATTCCCTTCGCGGGGCACGACGTGAAGGGTCTCTATCGACTGGCGGGCGAAGCCGGCGTCGAGCTGCAGGAGCCGGCCGACGACACCTCGATCATGGCCTTCCTCGTCGACGCCATCAGCGGGCACTACGAGCTCGCCGACGTGGCGCTGCGCTTCCTCGGCGAGCCGATCGAGGACACGCGCCCGTCGCTCTTCAGCGCCTCCAGTGACGAGACGCTCGTGCGCGACGTCCAACAGATCGCGCGCTTGCGCGATGTGCTGCGCTCCGAGATCGATCGCTGGGAGCTCAACCGCATCTACGAAGAGGTCGAGTTGCCGCTCGTCGCCGTGCTCGGCCGCATGGAGGCGCGGGGGATTCGAGTCGACGCGCAGATGCTGCGCACGATCTCTGATGAGTTTGCGGCCGAAGCGCGCGAACTCGAGGCAGAGATTCAAAAGGTCGCCGGTCACGAGTTCAAGGTGAACTCGCCCCAACAGCTGCAAGTTGTGCTCTTTGACGAGCTGGGCTTGACGGCGGTGAAAAAGATCAAGTCTGGCTACTCGACCGACGCGGCCAGCCTCGAAGCGATCGAAGACGAGCATCGCATCGTGTCGCTGATCCTTCGCTACCGCGAGATCGAGAAGCTCCGCTCGACCTACGGGGCGCCCCTAATCGACGCGGTCGAAGACGACGGTCGCATCCACGCGATGTTCTCCCAAGTCGTCGCCCGCACTGGCCGGCTCTCCTCGGAGAACCCGAACCTGCACAACATCCCCGTGCGCTCACTCGAGGGACGACGGCTGCGCTACGCGTTCGTGCCCACCGAGGGCTGGCTCGTCGCGGTGTCGGACTACAACCAGATCGAGCTGCGCATCTTGGCCCACCTCTCCCAGGACCAAGGACTGCTCGCCGCATTCGAAAGCCACGAGGACGTCCACCGCACCATCGCGTCGTCGGTCTTTGGCGTCGCGCCCGATGAGGTGACCAACGAGCAGCGCGAACGCGCAAAGGCCGTCTCCTACGGCCTCGTCTATGGCATGGAGGCCTTCGGGCTCAGCCGACGTCTCGGCATTCCGGTGTCGGCCGCCAAGGAGATCATGAACAAGTACTTCGAAGGCTTTCCAAATCTGCGCGAGTACCTCGACAACGTCGTCAAGGAGATCCGCATCCAGGGATTCTCGCGCACGGAGTTCGGCCGCGTTCGTCCATTCCCGGATCTCGCCACGGCCGTCGGCCCCCAGCGCCAGGCCGTTGAGCGACAGGCGATGAACGCGGGCATCCAGGGCCTCGCGGCCGACATCTTCAAGTCGGCCCTCGTGCGGCTTGACCGCGAGCTCACTACGCAGCACCTCGAAGCGCGGCTCATCCTCCAGGTGCACGACGAGGTGGTGGTCGAAGCGCCCGAGCATGAGAAAGAGCGCGTGAGCGAGATCATGGTGGACGCCCTCACGAACGCGGCGCGTCTCTCGGTGCCGCTCGAAGTTTCGCTGAGCTGGGGCGAGAACTGGGCCGCCGCTAAGGGTTGAGAGGCCAAGTGGTAGCATTGCTTCCTGGGTTTACACCGGCGACCCAGCCCTATTGACGAGTCAGACCCCGGTGTGGTCGAACGAAAGACGTACTCCATGACGGACGGCACGAGCCTCCTCTCCTCCCAGCAGATGGGTTCCTTCGACGAAAACGGAAACTACATTCCGCGCGTCATCACCGAAGACGACCTGGTCGGCACCGACCTGACCGCGCTGGTCGGTGACAGCGTCCTCGAGTTCGACGACGGCGACCTCGTCGTCGGCACGGTCGTCAAGATCGACCACGACGAAGTGCTCCTTGACATCGGCTTCAAGTCCGAGGGCGTCATCCCCTCGCGCGAGCTCTCCATTCGCAACGACGTCGACCCCTCAGAGATCGTGTCGCTCGGCGAGCGCGTCGAGTGCCTCGTCCTCCAAAAAGAGGACAAGGAGGGGCGACTCGTCCTGTCGAAGAAGCGCGCCCAGTACGAAAAGGCGTGGGCCAACATCGAAGAGCTGAAGAACCGCGACGAGGTCGTCAAGGGTGTCGTCATCGAGGTCGTCAAGGGTGGGCTTATCGTCGACATCGGATTGCGCGGCTTCCTGCCCGCCTCTCTCGTCGAGCTGCGCCGCGTCCGCGAGCTCCAGCCCTACATCGGCAAGACGGTTGAGGCCAAGATCATCGAGCTCGACCGCAACCGCAACAACGTCGTGCTCTCGCGTCGCGCCTGGCTCGAAGAGACCCAGAAGGAACAGCGCGGCGACTTCCTCTCCAACCTCAAGCCCGGCGAGCGCCGTCACGGCGTCATCAGCTCGGTCGTCAACTTCGGCGCCTTCGTCGACCTCGGCGGCATGGACGGTCTCATCCACGTCTCCGAGCTCAGCTGGAAGCACATCGACCACCCGAGCCAGGTCGTGGCCGTGGGCGACGAGGTCGACGTCGAGGTGCTCGACGTGGACTTCTCAAAGGAGCGCATCTCCTTGTCGCTGAAGGCGACGCAGTCCGACCCGTGGCAGGTCTTTGCCGACAGCCACGCCGTCGACCAGCTGGTCTACGGTCGCGTTACCAAGCTGGTGCCCTTCGGCGCGTTCATCCAGGTGGGCGAGGGCATCGAGGGTCTCGTGCACATCTCGGAGATGGCCGCCCACCACGTGGACTCACCCGACCAGGTCGTCACCGCCGGCGAAGAGCTGTGGGTGAAGATCATCGAGCTCGACACCGCGCGCCGTCGCATCAGCCTGTCGATCAAGCAGGCGGCCGAAGGCGGCGAGGTCTCCGAGGAGTACCGCGAGGCGTTCGGTTCGCACGCCTATGACGCCGAGGGCAACTACATCGGTGCCATTGAATATGGCGAGTTCACGCCCGAGACCGAGGCCCAGGCTGCGTGGGCGGAGTACGCCACCGAAGCCGCGCCGAAGCCGGCGGAGATCGAAGCAGTGGCCGAGACCGAGACGACCGCGGAGCCGACGCCGGACGAGTAGGTGAGGCTGTCGAAGCCTCTCACCACTTTCGTGCGTCGACGAAGTCAGTCGCCGGGCGATCCAGCCACTGCGTTATCCGCATCGCGAGCACCATGCTGGTCGCGAACTTGGCGGTGCGCAGCCCGACGAGCTGGTTCGGCGCGCACCGAAGGATCGAGGCGAGCTCGTTCCACGTGAGTTGCTCCCTCTGGCGCTGCGCGTTCAGGGTCTCGTAGAGGCGCGTCAGGTTCCAACGCAGTCGACGGTCGGGGCCGACCATAGGAAGCGCCGAGTCGTCGCGCGGCGCGGCTCCATTGAGGAAGCTCTCGGGCGTGCGTTGGAGCCAGCGCAGAAAGAAGAGGGCGTGTTGACACGTGGTGTCGCCACGTCGCCCCATGTTGGCGATCGTCGACGGGCTGATCGGGTGATCGCGGCGTTGGTCGTTGAGCACCGATGAGAGCATCCAGATCTCGCGCGCGACGCCGCTCCACGTGAGCCCTCGCGCGACCCGTTCATCGTCGAGGGCGCCGTAGAGCGCCACGGCATCGAAGTCGTAGATGTCGGCCATGGCACCTCCCAGACGGTCGGCGATGGCGAGTCTAAAGACCGGCCAGCTCGCTCTCGGCTCGAGTCAGGGAGAGGGGATAGTGGCACGCCACCTGATGCCCCGTCGCGATCTCGACGAGGGGCGGCTCCACCTGTACGCACTTCTCCGTCGCGAAGGGACAGCGCGTGCGGAACCGACAGCCGCTGGGGGGATTGAGCGGACTCGGTGGCTCGCCGCCGAGGGTCTCGCCGTGCATCGGCGCGTCCGGGTCGGCCTCGAGCGCCGCGCCAAGGAGGAACTTCGTATAGGGGTGTTCGGGCGCGTCGTAGAGCACGTCGGCCGGTCCAATCTCACAGATCTTGCCGAGATACATGACCGCGACGCGGTCCGAGACGTTCTTCACGACGGCGAGGTCGTGGGCGATGAACAGCAGCGTCAGGCCGTACTCCGCCTTCAGGTCTTCGAGCAGGTTCAAGATCTGCGCCTGCACCGACACGTCGAGGGCGGAGACCATCTCGTCGCAGATGAGCAGCTTGGGCCGCATGGCGAGGGAGCGAGCGATCGAGATGCGCTGGCACTGGCCGCCCGAGAACTGTCGCGCGTAACGGTTGCCGTAGATCTCGGGATCGATGCCGACCTTATTTAAGAGGTCAGTCACCAGGCGATCGCGCTCTTCGCCCTGGACGATCTTCCAGCAGTCGAGTGGCTCTGCGACAATGTCTTTGACCCGACGTCGCGGATTGAGCGAGCTGATCGGGTCTTGAAAGATCATCTGCATGCGCGTGCGCAAGTTCCGCAGTGCCTTGCCCTTTTGCTCGGTGAGCTCGACGCCTTCGAGCTCGATCGATCCGCTCGACGGCTCCACGATTCTCATGAGGGCCTTGCCGGTCGTTGACTTGCCACAGCCCGATTCGCCGACCAGTCCGAGCGTCTCGCCCTCGAAGATGTCAAAGCTGACACCCGCAACGGCGCTGACGCGCCGATGGTGCGATCCAAACGTGACGGTGAGATCACGGACCTTGAGCAGCGGCGTGGGACGATCGCTCACGCGTGGATCTTCACATTGACGGGCAGGGGATTCCAGCAGGCGAACGCGTGCTCGGGGGTGTCGGAGGGCTGGAGCTCAGGCCGCTCTTCGTGACAGCGGGACGTTGCGTACGCGCAACGAGGGGCGAAAGCACAGCCCGGTGGCAGGTCGAGCAGGTTCGGCGGTCGGCCGGGAATCGCGAGCAGGCGAGTGTGGGAGGGATTGGAGATCTTGGGCGAGCCCTCGAGCAGCGCGCGGGTGTAGGGCATGCGATGACGCGCAAACACCTCGCGCGTGGAACCGATCTCGACGATGCGCCCCGCGTACATGACGATGATGCGCGACGTGCGTGTCGCGACGACGCCCAGGTCGTGGGTTACGAGCACGACCGACATCTGCATCCGATCTTTGATCTCGTCGAGCAGGTTCAAGATCTGCGCCTGGATCGTCACGTCGAGGCCGGTGGTGGGCTCGTCGGCGAGGAGGAGCTTCGGCGACCCCGCAAGGGCTGTCGCGATGACGACGCGCTGGCGCATGCCACCCGACAGCTCGCCCGGGTAGGCGCGGTAGCGCTCAACGGGCGAGGGGATGCCGACGAGCTCGAGCAGCTCGATCGCGCGCGCCTTGGCCGCCTCGCGACTCATCCCGAGACGAACACGAAGGATCTCGTCGATCTGCTTGCCGATGCGCATGACGGGATTGAGCGAGGTCATCGGGTCCTGGAAGATCATGGCGACCTCGAGTCCCCAGATCGAGCGCTTGTCCTTTTCGCTCGCGCCCACGACTTCAAAGCCATTGAGGCGCACCGAACCTTCCACGGTGACGTTCCTTCGCGGCTGGAGCCCCATGATCGTGCGCGAAAGGACCGTCTTGCCCGAGCCGGACTCGCCGACGATGCCGAGGGTCTCGTTCTGGTCCAACGTGAACGAGACGCCACCGACCGCTGCGAGCGGGCCAGTTGGCGTGTCGAACGTCGTGTGCAGGTCCTTCACGACCAGGAGCTGCTCACGGTCGCTCACAGCTTCACCTCGGACACGTCGAAATGCGAACGGAGTCGGTCGCCGATGAAGTTGAGACACAGCAAGAACAGGCACATCGCGGCCGAGGGAAACAGGGCGAGCCACGGGTTGACCTGGAGGATCGAGAGGCTCTCGTTGATCATGTTGCCCCACGAGGGTGTCGGAGGATTGACCGACAGTCCGAGGAAGGCGAGGGCGCCCTCAAGGGTGACGACCGTCGCGATGCCGACGAGCAGGAAGGAGACGCCGATGGGTGCGATGTTGGGCAGGAGCTCTTTCATGAGGATCCGCCGGTCCGTCGCTCCTTGGACCTTGGCGGCGACGACGTAGTCCTTGGTGGCGACGTTCATGGTGGCGCTGCGGATGACGCGAAAGACGAGCGGAATCGAGGCGATGCCTACGACGATGATGATTTTGAGCAGCGAACGAGGCGTCCAGAACGACAAGACGGCGATGGTCGCAATGATCGCCGGAAAGGCGAGAAACACGTACATGAAGCCACAGAGAATGGTGTCGAACTTGCCGCGTCGGTAGGCCGACAGCATGCCGAGGGGGGCGCCAATGCCAAAGCCGATGAGCATCGACCCGAGACTGACCTCGATGGACACGCGCGAGCCGTAGACGATGCGCGAGAAGATGTCGCGGCCGAGGTCGTCGGTGCCGAGAAGGTGGTGCAGCGAGGGCCCCACGTTGACCGCGCTGTAGTTCTGGGCGAGCGGATTGGGCAGTGGCAGCACGTTGGCGAAGATCGCGCCGAGGACGTTGAGCGCGAGCCACCCCACACAGATCCAAAAGAGGATCCCCAGACGCTTCTTGCGCGCGGGCTGGACCTGGGCCGTCGCCTCTTCGACGAGCTCGTTGACGAAGAAGTTACTCACGGCTGATCCTCGGATCGATGACATTCGCGAGCAGGTCGAAACTGAAGTTGATCAAGATGACCCCCACCGAGACGACGAGCACGATGCCCTGGACCACGAGATAGTCGCTGCGTCCGATGGCGGCGATGAGCTGGTAGCCGAGTCCGGGGATGCTCAGGAGGAACTGGACGATGAAGCCCCCCGCGAGGAGCCCTCCGATGTTGACGCCGGCCGTGCCCATGAGCGACACCGAAGAGGGTCGCAAGGCGTGACGCCACATGATGCGCCGCTGCGTGATGCCCTTGGAGCGGGCCATGGTGATGAACTCCTCTTGCAGGGTGGCGATGAGGTCGCTGCGCAGCACGCGGTAGTAGACGACGAAGCTGCCCACAGCGAGCGTGACGGCGGGCAGCGCCAGGCTCTCCAAGTTGGCGATCCAGTCCGTGCCGAGCGACACGTACGACGAGGGGCCGGTGTGGGGTACGCCCAGCTTGATGGAGATCACGAGGACGAGCACCACAATGAGGACGAACGAGGGAATGGACAGGAGGGTGAAGCTGCCCGCGCTCAAGATGCGATCGAGGATGCCGTCGGGCTTGCGAGCGCTGCGCATGGCCGTGGGAATGGCGAAGGCGAAGGCCAAGATCTGGCTCAGGACGATGATCTCCACGTCAATCGGCAGGGCCTGCTTGATGGTGCTCCAGACCGAGGTTTCGGTGATGAACGAGGTGCCGAGGTTGCCGCGCGCAACGTTCTTGATCCAGACGAAGTACTGCTCGATGATCGGCTTGTTGAGTCCGAGCTGCTGGTAGAGCTTGGCCCGGTTGGCGGGGCTGTCTCCGGTGCCCAGGATCACCGCCGCGGGGTCGCCGGGCAGAAGGTGGATGAGGTAGAAGGCCCCTACGGTGATGATAAAGACGATGCCGATCAACATGATCAGCCGCTTCAATAAATACCGGGCCAAATTTCCCCCTCGAGGACCTGCCTATCGACATTACCCAACGCCCTAGGGCATTCCGGGCACAGGGGCGAACGCCGGCGCTGTGACAGGCCACAAGTACCGTGGTCGTGTGAAAAGGATCGCCATCACTGGCGGGATCGGTGCAGGGAAAACGACCGTGACCGATAGACTCGTATCCCTCGGTTTTTCGGTCGTGGACGCTGATGAGGCGGCGCGACGCGTGGTCGAAAAGGGCAAACCGGCGTGGCGCGCGCTGCGCGACGCGTTTGGGACTGCCGTTTTGACGCCCGAGGGCGATATCGACAGAAAGTTCTTAGCAGACGTGGTCTTTCATGACGCCAGCGCGTTGCGCCGACTAAATCACATCACCCACGGTTACATCGCAGTCGAGCTCGACGAGGAGGCGCGAGCCGCCAGCGGTGAGTCCGTGTTCATCGCTCTTCCGCTGTTCGCGCCGGAGCATCGGATCGCCCTTGACCTTGACGAGGTGTGGTCAGTGCTCGCCGATCCCGCAACAGAGATCGCGCGGCTGACCGAGCGCCGCGGCTTCAGCGAGGATGACGCTCGTGCCCGGCTCGCTGTTCAGATGAGCGATGACGAGCGGGCGGCATTGGCCGACCGAGTGATCTGGAACGAGGGAACCCTCGAGGAGCTCTACGCGCGCGTCGATGAGGCGCTCGCGGGCCTGGTGACACGGTGACCGACTTTCTCGTCGAGTCGTTGTTCCAGCCGGCGGGTGACCAACCCGCGGCCATCGCGAAACTGACCGAGGGCGTCGAAGACGGCTTGCGCTATCAGACGTTGGAGGGCATCACCGGCAGCGGCAAGACGGCGACCATTGCCTGGTTGGTCGAGCGAGTGCAGCGCCCGACGCTCATCTTGGAGCCGAACAAGTCGCTCGCTGCGCAGCTGGCCTCGGAGCTTCGAGAGATGCTCCCGACGAATCGCGTCGAGTTCTTCGTCTCCTACTACGACTACTACCAACCCGAGGCGTACGTGCCGCGCACCGACACGTACATAGAAAAGGACAGCTCGGTCAACGAGGAGATCGACCGGTTGCGCCACGCCGCGACCTCCTCGCTCCTCACGCACCGCGACACGATCGTCGTCGCGTCGGTGTCGGCGATCTATGGACTCGGTTCGCCGCTCGAGTACCGCGAGCGCATGCTGCCCCTAGAGGTCGGGATGCGCTTCGACCAGCGCTGGCTGCTGCGGCGGCTCGTCGAGATGCAGTACACCCGCAACGAGCTGGTCCTTGACCGCGGGACGTTTCGCATGAAGGGCGACACGCTTGAAGTGCAGCCGGCCTACAGCAACGAAGCGGTGCGGGTCTCGTTCTTCGACGACGTCATCGAAGAGGTCTCCTTCTTCAATCCAGTCACCCAGGAACACCGGGGCAAGGTCAATGAGTTCACGCTCTTTGCGGCGTCGCACTACGCGACGAGCCTCGCCACGCTCCAGCGGGCGTGTCGCACCATCGAAGACGAGCTCGCCGAGCAGCTCGCTGTCTTTCAGGCCGAGGGCAAGCTGCTCGAAGCCCAGCGCCTCCGCTCACGCACCGAACACGATCTCGAGATGCTCGAGCAGACCGGCGTCTGCGCGGGGATCGAGAACTACTCCGCGCACCTCGACGGACGTAAGCGCGGCGAGCGTCCCTTCACGCTGCTCGACTACTTCCCGTCGGACTTTCTCGTCGTGATCGACGAGTCCCACGTCGCCGTGCCCCAGATCCGTGGCCAGTACGCCGGTGACCAAGCCCGGAAGGAGACGCTCGTCGAACACGGGTTTCGCCTCCCGAGCGCGCTCGACAACCGCCCCCTCAACTTCGACGAGTTCATGGAGCTCGTGCCCCAGATCGTCTTTGTCTCCGCGACGCCCGGGCCGTACGAGATCGACAACTCCGATCAGATCGTCGAACAGGTGATCCGACCGACGGGTCTGCTCGACCCGGTAGTGACCGTCATGCCGACGAAGAACCAGATCGACGACTTGAGGCTGCGCCTCGACGCCGTCGTCGAACGAGGCGAACGGGCGCTCATCACGACGCTGACGAAGAAGATGGCCGAAGACCTGAGCACCTTCCTCACGAAGGCCGGCTACAAGGTGCAGTACCTGCACAGTGACATCGACACCATCCAGCGCATCGAGATCCTGCGCTCCTTGCGACTCGGTGAATTCGATGTGCTCGTAGGTATCAACCTCCTACGCGAAGGGTTGGACCTGCCCGAAGTGTCGTTGGTGGCGATCCTCGATGCGGATAAGGAAGGCTTTCTGCGCTCGCGTAGCGCGCTCATCCAGACGATCGGCCGCGCCGCGCGCAATGCGAACGGCGAGGCGGTCCTCTACGCCGACAAGATCACCGACTCGATGCGCTCTGCGATCTCATTGACCGAGCGGCGCCGACACGCCCAGATTGCCTACAACGAAGAGCACGGCATCGAGCCCCAGACGGTGACGAAGAACGTGGCCGACATCTTGAATCGACTGCGCAGTGAGTCGCCCCGTGAGGTCACGGCCAAGCAGCACGGCATCTCCTCGCTTGAAGAGTTCCTGCCCGATGATCTCAGCCTCGAGATCGCCCGTGTGGAAGAAGCGATGCTCAAGGCGGCGAGCGACTTGCGTTTCGAAGAGGCGGCCGTCTTACGCGACGCGCTTCAGACGCTCCAACGACAGATGATCGCTCCCGTCCCCAGCCTGGGGGACGAAGTCGAACCGGTAGATTCCGCGTATGTCTAAGTCGATTCGCATCCAGGGCGCGAAGGTGCACAACCTGAAGAACCTGTCCGTTGAGATTCCGCGGGACCAGCTCGTGGTCTTCACGGGTCTTTCTGGCTCGGGCAAGTCCTCCCTCGCCTTCGACACCATCTACGCAGAGGGTCAGCGCCGCTACGTCGAGAGCCTGTCGGCCTACGCGCGACAGTTCCTCGGCCAGATGGACAAGCCCGACGTCGAATTCATCGAAGGACTCTCGCCTGCGATCTCGATCGACCAGAAGACCGCGTCGCGCAACCCGCGCTCGACGGTCGGCACGATTACCGAGATCCACGACTATTTGCGACTCCTCTTCGCGCGAATCGGCGTGCCGTACTGTCCCAACTGCGGCAAGGCCATCACCAGCCAGACGCCTCAGCAGATCGTTGACCAGGTGCTCGCGCGTCCCGACGGCGAGCGCTTCCTCGTGCTGGCGACGGTCGTCGAGGGACGAAAGGGCGAGTACAGCACGCTGCTCAACGAGCTGGCGGGTCAGGGCTTCTCGCGGGTGCGCGTCGACGGCATCGTGATGGAGCTGTCCGAACGCGACTCGCTCAACCTCGCGCGCTACGAGCAGCACACGATCGACGTGGTGCTCGACCGTCTGACCGTGAAGGCGTCCAACCGCCAGCGCCTCACCGAGTCGGTGGAGTCGGCGCTCAAGCTGACTAAGGGTGTCGTCAAGTTCCTCTTCCTCGACCCCGACGAGATGGTGCAGTTCTCCGAGAAGATGGCGTGCAGCGACTGCGGGATCAGTTTCAGCGAGCTCGCGCCACGCGACTTCTCCTTCAACTCGCCCTACGGTGCCTGTCCCGTGTGCACCGGGCTCGGAACACGCTTCGAGGTCGCCCCTGACCTTGTCGTGCCCGACGACACGCTTTCACTGGTCGAAGGTGCCCTCGCGCCGTGGGCGGGTGCGCGCTTTAAGTACTTCGAACGGCTGATCGAGGGCATCGCAACGCTGGGTGGCTTCTCCGTCGACACACCGTGGAAGAAGCTGAGGGCGAAGGACCGCAAGCTCATTCTCTACGGGGTCGACAAGAAGTCGGTGCCGGTTCGCTACCGCAACCGCTACGGACGGGTGCGCACCTACGAGACGACCTACAACGGCATCGTCGAGTGGCTCGAGCGCAAGCGTAACGAGGCTGACGGCGACTGGTCGCGCGAACAGGCTGAGCAGTACATGCGCGAAGTCGAGTGCACCACATGCCACGGCCAGCGGTTAAAGCCCGAGGTGTTGGCGGTGCGCGTGCACGACCGCAACATCGCCCAGGTCAACTCACTCACCATCGACGAAGCGATCGACTACTTCACGAACCTGAAGCTCACCGAGCGCGAAGAGGCCATTGCCCACCAAGTGGTCAAAGAGATCGTCCAGCGTCTGACCTTTCTGATGGACGTGGGACTCGACTATCTCACGTTGAGCCGGGCCTCGGCGACGCTGTCGGGTGGCGAGGCCCAGCGCATCCGACTGGCGAGCCAGATCGGGAGCTACCTCGTGGGGGTGCTCTACGTCCTCGACGAGCCGTCGATCGGCCTGCACCAGCGCGACAACCGCCGCTTGATCGCGACGCTCGAGCGACTGCGCGACCTCGGCAACTCCGTCATCGTCGTTGAGCATGACGAAGAGACCATTCGCCTGGCCGACTTCGTGCTCGACATCGGACCGGGCGCAGGGGAGTTCGGTGGCGAAGTCGTCCACGCTGGCTCCTACGAGTCGCTCCTGCGCAACGACAAGTCGCTCACCGGTCAGTACCTCTCGGGCAAGAAGTCGATCGCCATTCCCGCTGAGCGCCGCAGAGGCGACGGCAAGAAACTCACGATCAAGGGCGCGCGGGCAAACAACCTGCAGAACATCACGGTCGACATCCCACTCGGTGACTTCGTCGCGGTCACGGGCGTGTCCGGTTCGGGCAAGTCCTCGCTCATCAACGCGATTCTGCTCGCCTCTCTCGAGCGTCAGCTCAATCGTGCCAAGACGGTCGTGGCCGAGCACGACACCATCGTCGGGGTGAAGAACCTCGACAAGGTCGTGGCGGTCGACCAGCAGCCGATCGGGCGCACGCCGCGATCGAACCCCGCCACGTACACGGGCGTCTTCGACAAGATCCGCAAGCTCTTCGCCGAGACCCAAGAGGCACGCGTGCGCGGCTATCAGCCCGGTCGGTTCTCCTTCAATGTGAAGGGTGGGCGCTGTGAGAACTGCGCCGGCGACGGCACGATCAAGATCGAGATGCACTTCCTGCCCGATGTATACGTGAACTGCGACGTCTGCCACGGCGCGCGGTACAACCGAGAGACGCTGGAGATCCTCTATCGCGGCAAGTCAATTGCCGACGTGCTTGACATGTCGATCGCCGAGGCGCTCGAGTTCTTCGAGCGTCAGCCGCTGATCTTGCGCCACGTGCAGAGCCTCTATGACGTCGGGCTCGGCTACGTGAAGCTCGGTCAGCCCGCGCCGACCCTCTCGGGCGGCGAAGCCCAGCGCGTCAAGCTCGCGACCGAGCTCGCGCGCCGTCCGACCGGTCACACGCTCTATGTGCTCGACGAGCCGACGACCGGGCTGCACTTCGAAGACGTGAATCGGCTGCTGCACGTGCTGCATCGTCTCGTCGATCAGGGCAACACGGTGCTCGTCATCGAGCACAACCTCGATGTCATCAAGACCGCAGACTGGGTGATTGATCTCGGTCCCGAGGGCGGTCGGCGTGGTGGCAAGGTCGTCGGAGAAGGCACGCCCGAGGCGATCGCGAAGCTGAAGACGGCCACGGGAACGGTTCTTAAAGAGGTGCTCGCCGGCCACGGTCGGGTCTGATGCTCGACAAGCCCACGGGCATTCCGCGCCAGAGCGGGTGCTATCTGTTCCGAAACGCGGCGGGCACCATCATCTACGTCGGCAAGGCTCGCGTTCTCGCCCAGCGACTGTCGAGCTACTTCCAGCGCGAGTCCGCGCTGAGTCAGAAGACCCAGCTGATGATGGCCGAGGCCGCGTCGGTTGAGTGGATCGTCACGCCGACCGAGCTCGACGCCTTGATCCTCGAGAACGAGCTGATCAAGGACAACCAGCCGCGCTACAACATGCGCCTCAAGGACGACAAGAGCTTCCCGTTCGTCGCGCTCGACGCACGCACGCCGTTCCCCGCGCCCTACATCACACGCGCCTCGCACGTGAGGGGCGTGCGCTACTTCGGTCCATTTGGCGACGTCGGCGCGTTGCGCGCGACGATGGACGAGCTGCTGAGAGCCTTCCCTCTTCGATCGTGCTCCAAGCACAAGTTCCTCTACCAACAGCGCATCGGACGGCCCTGCCTGCTCTATGACATCGGCAAGTGCTCGGGGCCTTGCGTCGGTCACATCGATGAGGAGGGCTACGCCCAGCTCGTTCAGTCCTGGGCACGGTTCTTCGAGGGCGACGTACGCCAGCTGCGCGACCTGCTCGAGCGTCAGATGCACGACGCGGCGGAGCACCAAAACTACGAGGCGGCAGCGCAGGCGCGAGATGGACTGGAGGCCCTCGAGCGGGCAGCGGGCGCTCAGAGCGTTGTGCTCGACGACCACTCGAACCTCGACGTCATTGCCGTCGCGAGTGCGGGGAGCCGCACGGCGCTCGTGCGCTTTCGCGTGCGCTTCGGGCGCGTGATCGGGCGCAGCGTGCACCTCGTCGATCGTTCCCTCGACGAAGACGACGAGGAGATCCTCGAGAACGTGCTCACCGAGCTCTACGTGGACGCAGAGTCAGTGCCGGGCGTGGTCGTCGTCCAGAGCGAGGAGCTCGCGACGCCACTCGTCACCGAGTATCTCTCGGCCGTGCGTGGACGACCGGTCGAGGTCACCGTGGCCCAACGCGGCAAGCGCCGGCGCGTCGTCGAGCTCGCCGCCAGCGACGCGGAGGCGGTGATCTCTCGCGACTCGCTCCGTCGCCAAGCCGACCACAACGTGCGCGCTCGAGCGCTCCAAGAGCTCGGTGCGGCGCTCGGGCTCGAGCAGCCGCCCTATCGTGTCGAGTGCTTCGACATGAGCCACCTTCAGGGGACGAACTACGTCGGCTCCATGGTCGTGTTCGAAGACGCGCTGCCGATCAAGCAGGACTATCGCCACTTCAACGTGCGCGAGGTGCTCGGCAACGACGACGTGGGGGCGATGGAAGAGGTCGTGCGACGACGGCTCTCGCACTGGGAGGAGCATCAAGGCACCTCGAAGTTTCGCCGCGCGGACCTCATCATCATCGACGGCGGTCTGCCCCAGCTGCACGCCGCGGAGAAGGCAGCGCGATCGCTCGACCTATTCGGACTCGTCGAGTTCGCGGCCCTCGCCAAGCGTGAGGAACTGCTCTATCGACCGAGCAGCTCGGTGCCGATTGCGCTGGAGCGCGGCTCCGAGTCGCTCTACCTCGTCCAGCGCATCCGCGACGAGGCGCACCGCTTCGCGATCACCTTCCACCGCTCCAAGCGCGGACGCTCGATGGTGGCGTCGTCGCTCGAGGGCGTCGAGGGCCTCGGTCCGGCGCGCCGCGAGCGCCTGCTCGAAACCTTCGGGTCGCTCAACGCGCTGCGTCAGGCGACGCTCGACGAGCTCGAGGAGCTGGCGTGGCTGCCGAGTGACGTCGCGACGAGGCTCTACGATCACTTACGTGCGCCGACGGCGCCTCGACCCACGAAGGGCAGCGACGATGAGTGAGGTACTGCTGGTCACCGGCATGTCGGGGGCCGGACGCTCGACGGTGTCGGCCGCGCTCGAGGACCTGGGGTGGTTCGTGATCGACAACCTGCCGCTCGAACTGGTCGTCAGCGCCGGCGCGCTGGCCTCGGCCGGCACGCGTGAGTACACGGGCGTCGCCTTCATCGTGGGCCGCGCCGCCGGCCTCGAGCCCGAGACGCTACTGCAGGTTGAGCGCGAGCTGAAGCGCGCCCACGAGAACGCGAAGATCCTCTTTCTCGACGCGCCCGATGAGGTGCTGATTCGACGCTTCGAGGGGAACCGCCGCCGGCACCCCCTGCAGGCGGCGACACTGGCCGAGTCGATCGCCGGCGAGCGCGAGCTGCTCGCGCCACTTCGTGACGCGGCCGACCTCGTGATCGACACCGGTCTCACCAACACCAACCAGCTGCGCCGGCGGATTGTCGAGACCTTCACCGATGTCGACTCGCTCGGGTCGCTGCGCGTGTCGCTGGTGAGCTTCGGCTACTCCTACGGCATCCCGCGTGACGTGGACCTCGTCTTTGACTGCCGGTTCCTGCCGAATCCCTACTGGATCGAAGAGCTGCGGCCGCTCACGGGGCTCGACGAGCCCGTCGCCGACTACGTGCTCGACCAAGAGCCTGCCCAGCACTTCTTGAACGACGTGGTGGGGCTGCTCAGCTGGCAGATCCCCGCCTTTGCCCTCGAAGGAAAGTCGTACCTCTCGATCGCGATCGGCTGCACCGGCGGACGACACCGCAGCGTCGCTATCGCCGAAGAGATCCGTCGGCGTCTCGGCCTCGAGCACGCCGTCTTTCACCGCGACATCGCGCGATGAAGTTCGTGGCGGTCGGTGGGGGACACGGCACCGCCGTGTCCCTGCGAGCCCTGAAGCGTCTGTCGCCCCACGTCACCGGTGTGGTGTCGGTCGCGGACGACGGAGGCTCGACGGGCCGACTGCGGGCGATGCTCAACGTGGCGGCGGTGGGGGATATTCGAAAGTGTCTGGTGGCGCTGGCGGACCCTGATAACCCGCTGACGGCGTCGTTCGAGCACCGCTTCACCGTGGGCGAGCTCAGCGGCCACGCCGTAGGGAACCTGCTGCTGGTTGGCCTCATCGACGCGACCGGCAACCTCGAAGAGTCCGTGCGCGCTCTTGCTCAGGTGATGGGCGTGACGGGCACCATCCTGCCCGCGAGCTCGGAGGGCGTGGTGCTCATCGCGACGACCGAAGAGGGCGAAACTCGAGGCCAGACCGAGGTCGCTCGCACGTCGGCGATACGACGGATCAGCCTTGAACCGGCACGGCCCGCGGCGCCGATTGACGCCGTCGAGGCGATCGAACGCGCCGACGTGGCGCTGATCGGCCCGGGCTCGCTGTTCACGAGTGTCATCGCCGCGTGCGTGGTGCCCGGCATCACCCAAGCGCTCGCCGGTACGCGGGCGAAGAAGATCTACATCGCGAACCTGCACCCCGAGGTGCCCGAGACCAAAGGGTTCACGTTGCAAGATCACCTCGACGCGCTCGAGCGTCACGGCGTGAACGTCGATCTCGTCCTCGTCGATGAGCGGTCGTCGTTTTGGAACGACGCGTCTAGCGTGGAGCGAAGGGTCCTCGATCTCTCGGGCAGAAATGGCCTCGTGCACGATGTGCAAAAATTGGCGGTGGCCGTCTTCGAGGCTGCGCCGGAGACAACGTAAAGGAGATGCCAGTGGCAACACGGGTCGCGATTAATGGTTTTGGGCGCATCGGGCGCGGCTTCTTGCGAGCCGCCCTTGCCGACCCGAGGATCGAGATTGTTGCGCTGAACGACCTCGTACCGCCGGCGACCAACGCCCACCTCCTGCAGTACGACTCGACCCAGGGCATCCTTGACGTGCCGGTCAGCGTGAGCGAGGACGCGTTGCAGGTGGGAGAGCGCACGATCAAGGTCTTTGCCGAGCGCGACCCCGCCGCACTGCCCTGGGGCGACCTCGAAGTCGACGTCGTGATCGAGTCGACGGGCATCTTCACCACGCGTGAGGCGGCGGCGAAGCATCTGGCGGCGGGCGCGAAGCGCGTGATCATCTCCGCGCCTTCTCCCGACCCCGATGCGACCTTTGTGATGGGCGTGAACGAGCAGACCTTCAAGCCCGAGACGGACCTCGTCATCTCGAACGCCTCGTGCACGACCAACTGCTTCGTGCCGATGGTGAAGGTGCTTGATGACGCCTTCGGCGTCGAGGCGGGGCTCATGACCACGGTGCACGCCTACACCAACGACCAGAACCTGCTCGACCTCGCGCACAAGGACCTGCGGCGTTCACGAGCGGCCGCCATCAACATCGTCCCCACCTCGACGGGCGCCGCCCGGGCGACGAGCCTCGTGCTGAGCTCGATGAAGGGCAAGCTCGACGGCACCTCGCTGCGCGTGCCGATTCCCGTGGGGAGCATCACCGACTTCACGGCTGTGTTGCCGACGACGACCGTCGATGCCGTGAACGACGCGTTTCGCGCGGCGGCCGAAGGCGCGCTCTCGGGGTACTTGGTGTACACCGACGAGCCGATCGTGTCCTCGGACGTCGTGGGCAGTCCCGCCTCGTGCACGTTCGACTCGCTGATGACGATGGTCCAGCCGATCGATGACGCGAAGTGCCTCGTCAAGGTGTTCGGCTGGTACGACAACGAGTGGGGCTACTCGAACCGTCTGGTCGACCTCGCTCGGTACGTGGCGGGCTAGTGGTGGCGCTCTCGCTACCCACCATCGAGCGATGGGAGAGTCTCGCCGGTAAGCGCGTACTCGTGCGCGTCGACTTCAACGCGCCGGTCGAAGAGGTCGATGGCGTTCTCACCGTGACCGACGACTTTCGTCTGCGCGCCGCGGTGCCGCTGTTTGAGGCGCTGCTCGAGCGCGGCGCGACGGTCGTCGCCTGCACCCACTTCGGACGGCCCGGTGGGCGAGTCGACGAGCGCTTCAGTGTCGCGCCGCTTCGCCGTGCGCTCGCGGCGCTCTGCCCCGACGTCGAGCTCCTCGAGAACCTCCGCTTTCACCGCGGCGAAGAGGACAACGACCCGGCCTTTGGCGCGTCGCTCGTCGAGGGATTCGACTACTACGTGAACGAAGCGTTCGGCGCGTCGCACCGGCCCCACGCGTCGATCATGATTCCCCCCACGCTGGTGCCGAGCGCGGGCGGGCCCAACCTCGTGCGCGAGGTGTCGACGCTGCTGAGCCTGCTCGACGCGCCAGATCGGCCGTTCGTCGCCATCACGGGCGGGGCAAAGGTGAGCGACAAGCTCGCCGTCATGAAGGTGCTCGCGGCGAAGGCCGATGTCGTCATCGTCGGCGGTGGCATGGCCTTTACCTTCGCTGCGGCAGAGAACCGGCTGATCGGTAGCTCCCTCTTTGACGCCGACTATGTCGGGGAGTGCCGCGAGCTCCTTGACGGGGGCAACGTGCTGATCCCCGTCGACGCGCGCGGTCTTCCGACCTTCGCGCGCTTTGGTCCCGAGGGCGGACCCGACAAGGTCGTCGACTTCGGCGAGGACATTCCCGACGATTTCGTCGGTCTCGACATTGGTCCCTCGACGATCGAGATCTTCGAAGCGGCGATCGGCACCGCGCGAACGATTCTGTGGAACGGGCCGATGGGGGTGTTCGAAGACCCTCGCTTCGGCGCGGGCACCGAAGCAGTCGCCCGAGCGATCGCGCGCACGCCGGCGATCAGCGTGGTGGGTGGCGGCGACTCGGTCGCCGCGCTCTCTTCGTATGGACTCGGGGACGACGTGAGCTTCGTTTCGACCGGTGGGGGAGCCTCCCTCGAGCTCGTGGAGCTCGGTGACCTGCCGGGCCTGCTCGCCCTGCGCGAGAGCCCCTGGAACTAGATGCGCGGTCGTCCCCTTGTCATCGGCAACTGGAAGATGAACCTCGACTTCGTCGAGGCGCTGCACCTCGTCCAACAGCTCGGCGTCTTGATGAAGAACCATCCCGTCGAACACACCGACGCGGTCGTTGCGCCGCCGTTTGTGGACCTTCGAAGCGTGAGCTCGGTCATTGACGCGGAACGTCTGCCCATCGGTCTTGGCGCTCAGCACGTCAATCCACACGACAACGGTGCCCAGACTGGAGAGATCAGCACCTCGATGCTGCAGCGTCTTGGTGTCGAGTGGGTCATCGTCGGTCACTCCGAGCGGCGCACGCACTACGCGATGAGCGACGACATCGTCGCCTCGACGCTGCGCAGCGTCGTGCGCGCGGGACAGCACGCCGTGCTCTGCGTGGGCGAGGATCTCTCGCTGCGAGAAGCGGGCGATCAAGAGGTCTTCGTAGAAGGGCAACTCTCGAGTGCGCTGCGTGGACTTGAAGAGCGCTACCACGCCCTGATCACCATCGCGTACGAGCCGCTCTGGGCGATCGGCACCGGCGTCAACGCGACCACCGACCAGGTTCGCACGATGACCAACTTCATCCGGCGCGTACTCACGGCGCTCTCGCTCGGCGCTCCGCGGGTGCTCTACGGGGGGTCGGTCAACCCGGAGAACGCCGGCTCGTTGGTGAGCGAGGGTGACATCGATGGCTTCTTGGTCGGAGGCGCGTCGCTCAAAGCAGAGTCTTTCCACGCCATCCTTCAAGCGTGTGACGGCTGCTACGCTATAAAGCGCTAATCGGAGGACCCAATGCTCACCTGGGCAATCATTGCTATTGAAGCCGTTACTGCTGTGTCCCTGGTCTTTCTCGTCTTATTGCACTCGGGTCGCGGCGGTGGCATCTCTGACCTCATGGGTGGCTCGATCAACGCCGCGGCGTCCGGTTCGACCGTCGTGGAGAAGAACCTCGACCGAATCACGATCGCGGTTGCCCTCGTGTTCACCTTTGCCACACTGGCACTCGACCTACGCCTGCAGTAACGGCGATGCTCTCGCGTCGCGGCTGGCTCACGCTAGCTCTGGGTGCGGCGTGCCTTGCTGTGGCGGCCATCCCCTTCTCGTTTTCAGGTGCCGCTGCGAGCGCCAACGAGAACTCTCAGACGCTGAACCTCGCCTTGCCCGGGCCGTTCAACGGCTGCTCGTTTCTCAGCCAGAACGCGACGCCAACGTCGGACGCCATCCTCGACCTGATCCTGCCCTCAGCGTTCATCACTGAGCCCAACGGCGTCTTGGCGGGCGAGGACGGTCCCATCTCGTCAGCAGAGCTCACCTCGCTCTCACCCGAAACCGTGCGCTACACGATCGCTCCGAAGATGCATTGGAGCGACGGTGTGGCCTTCACCGGCGAAGACCTCGTTGACTGGTGGACCGAGGCGCGCAGTCTCGCCAGCGTCGACTCCGACGGTTATCGTGCGATCAAGTCGCTCGTCGTCTCGAAGAATCACTTGTCGGTGACCGCGGTCTTCGCGACTCCCTACGCCGACTGGGATCTCCTCTTTCGCGACATCGAGCCGCCGGGAACTTCGGGAAGTTGTGCAGTGAGCAACCTACTCACAGAACCCACCCTTGGTCCCTACGACGTCACGAGCGCGACGCCTGAGCGGCTCGTGCTCAACATGAACTCGTCGTGGCCGCTCGACACCAATCGATTCGGACGCATTGTCATCACCGATTCGCAAGTTCTCCCGAGCGCCAGTAGCGAGAACTTCGTCGACTATTCGATGACGGTGAATCGAACGACTGTGGTGACGCTGAGCAATCGCCCCACGCTCTCGAGCAAGATCGCGTCATCGAGCAATATCGAAGAGCTGACATTCTCTCCGATCGCCGCGACAACCAGCCTTCTTGCCGTTCGCGAAGCACTCAGCTGGTCGATCGAGCGTCAGTCATTGATCGACCAGCTCTTTGGTGCGGTGACCTACTCTCCGTCGGTCGCCGCGTCGGCCATCTTCTCCCAGGGCCAAACGGACTATCCCGGCGGCACGGGATCCAACCCGGTGGGACAGACGACAACCACGACGACGCCGACGACGGACACGTTGGACGACTGCGTATCGTGCGCGTTATCGATCTTGAGGTCGAGCGGCTTCGTACGTACGACCACGGGTTGGGTGAGCAGTGCGGGCCTGAAGCTCACTGTGCGACTCGGGGTCGGACCGAGCGCGCTGGACCACGCGGTGGCGTTGCTCGTTAAGGCCGATTGGGGGAAAATCGGAGTGTCGTCAACACTTGTCGATGAGACGTCCGAGATCGGCGCGGCAGAAGCCTCGGCATTCGGCAACGTTGACGTCGCACTCTTCGCGCGTCCAACGACCACCACTCCCGCGTACGCGGCACGCTCCTGGGCCGGTCCCGCGTATCCCGACACGTACCCCAGTGGCGTGCGCAATCCAGTTGTCACAACGCTCTTCGATCAAGCAACCACGATCTTCAATCCTGTGACAGCGTCGTCTACGTGGTTGAAACTCGACCAAACGATCATGACGGACTTCTGGGTCCGTCCATTGTTTACCGCTCCGTCGCTCACCATCTGGTCTACGACACTGTCGATGGTCGCCAACAGTTCCACCGTCGCTGGGTTTGTCGATGAACTGCCAACGTGGTCGAGACTACCGACGGTCGCTTCCACCTAGCGATTCGGCTTTCTCGGAGTGAGCGGCTAGAGTAGAACGCGCGTCGGAGTGGCGGAATAGGCAGACGCGCCAGCTTGAGGGGCTGGTGCCCTTTGGGGCGTGTGGGTTCAAGTCCCGTCTCCGACACC
>CAVSXX010000007.1:0-198734 GCA_963732125.1 uncultured Acidimicrobiaceae bacterium
AGCCTGAGTTGACGCACCTCGTCGGTGAATCGAATTCTGTGCAATCTCTTGGGGCCGCTGATCCCTTCAAGGTTGCAAGAGCAAGTCATCGAGAGTGGGGAGTGGATGGGCTGGGCGGCGAGTAGCCATCCCCGATGGCTCGGCGCCTTCGTCACGGTGTTGACCTAAGGCGACTGTGTACGATGGGATTTTCGTGGCAACTCTGATCGGGGCCGTCGGACTACGAGGAGGGAGGCGGAGTGGACGTTATCAATCTGGGCGCGGCGGATGGGCTGCCCCCAGTGAGCTGGGCGAATGTTGTCGAGAAACTCGACGCAGGATCGTCGCCGGCTCCCGACGCCCACAACGCCCGCACAACTTGGCTCTCGACCGTGAATGAGGATGGGAGCCCGCACGTGACAGCGGTCGGTGCGCTCTGGCTCGATGGAAGCTTCTGGTTCCAGACGGGATCGGGTACTCGCAAAGGCCGCAATGTCGCTCGCGACCCGCGCTGCTCGATCGCTGTGTCGATCCGCGATGCCGACGTCGTCGCCCAGGGTGAGGCCGAGCGGGAGACCGACCCGGCCACGCTTACGCGCCTTGTCCAGGCCTGGGCGAGCCAGGGGTGGCCAGCCGAAGTCGATACGACCGGGACGGGTATCACCGCCCCATTCAACGCACCCTCGCAGGGCCACCGCCATGGAACGTCTATCGCATTAAGCCGCAATCGGTGACCGCGGTGCAGGGCACCGAGCCGGGCGGGTTAACTCGTTTTAAGTTTTGACCTCAGTTCGGCGATGATTGATCGGCTGTCAGCTCACTGTACAAGGGTCTGTACCCGAAATGAGGACAGGGTGGTCTTCCTCGTCGACGCCGAGCAAGACTGCTGTAACGTCGGGCGATGGAGCCCGCGCCTGAATTGGTTGCCTTCGCGAAGCGGCTTTTTCATAGCATGAGCACCTTCGACAGCGAGGCAATTGCCGAAGCCTTCTCGCGGGAAACGGGCGTGGTCGCGATCGGTACGGCGCCCGAAGAGTGGTGGGTCGGTCTCGACGAGATCGCGGCACTGTTTCGCGTGCAGCTCCAAGAGATGGCCTCGATGGGTCCGTTGCCCCTCGACGTCGAGCGCCTCGCCGCATTCAAGGAGGGGTCTGTCGGCTGGATTGAGAGCCAGATGGTCGCTCCCATTGCCGACCTTCCTCCGATTCCCTTGCGCCTGACTATCACGTTGCATGAAGAGGGCGCCTTCTGGCGGATCGTGCAATACCACGCGTCGTTTCCGGTCTCGAACGAAGAGAGCATAGGCATGACCGTTACGACGTCTCTCGACGACATCCTGGTCCAAGTTCAGGGCGACGCAACCCCGTCGTCGGCACTCTCGGAAGACGGCTCGGTCACCATCGTCTTCACCGATATCGAGGGCTCGACGGCATTGATGGAAACACTCGGCGAGGCAAGTTGGCTGGAGCTGTTGACCTGGCACGAAGGAGTCATCCGTCGCCAGACGGCCCTCTTTGGTGGTACTGTCGTCAAGGGTCAGGGAGATGGATTCATGCTGGCCTTTCCGGCCATCGGTGCGGGTGTCTCGTGCGCCATGGCGATCCAGCGCACCCTCGGCCCCGGCTGGAACGGAGTCCAAGTTTCGGTGCGTATCGGCGTGCACTGCGGCAATGCGAAGGCCGAAGAGGGCGACTTCTTCGGGCGCACGGTCGTCGTCGCGGCCCGCGTAGCGGAGGCGGCGACGGGGCGCGAGATCCTGATCTCGCGGGCAGTCCAGGAGGGTCTGGGGGGCGCCTTTCCCCTGGAACGCGCGAGATCGCTCTCGCTGAAAGGACTGTCGGGTGAGCACGCGGTGTTCCCCCTCGAGTGGCGCTGAAGGCCTCGACCAGACGAGCTTCGCTACTCTTCCGCTAGGCGCCGATGTTTGGTAGCAGATCTGTGGTGTCCGTTCTCCGACACTAGGTTGTACAAGGTCGGTGGCAGTGTTGTACAATGGTGACATGAGCAAAATCTCCGTAAGTAAAGCTCGCGAAAGGCTCTCCGAGGTTGTCGAGATGTCACAATCGGAACCCGTCGTCCTCGAGCACTATGGACATCGGGCGGCAGTGGTGGTGAGTCCTGCGCACTACGACGAGATGCTTGACGCCTTTGAAGAAGCTCAAGACGTCGTCGCGTTTGACGCCGCGATGGCCGAAGAAGGCAGCAACATTCCTTGGGAGCAGGTGAAGATCGACCTCGGCTGGTCGTGAACGACTATCGAATCGAGTTCCGGCCAGCGGCTCTACGCGAGCTTCGAAAGATTGACCGGTCAGTCCAGCCGCGCATTCAAGGCGCTATTGCATTACTCGCTCACGATCCGCGTCCGCCCGCTTCGCGACCGCTCCGAGGGCGTCCCGGATATCGGCTCAGGGTGGGCGACTATCGAATCATTTACACCATTGATGATGGGGTCCTTCTCATCGTGGTGGTCACTATTGGACACCGACGCGACGTTTATGAGTAGTCAGGCCGCACCGAGTCGCCAATGCTTGGTAGCAGATCTGTTGTTTCGGGTCTCCGACACCATTGTCTCCGACACCATCAATCTCCGACCGATGCGTTTTCCAGTTGTTGCAACGTTCTCGGTACGTCAATCTGAGCGGCGCAGTTTGCGGGTGCTGTGATACAGCGATTGCACCTGCGGGTTCCTGTCGTCTCTACGAAGCGCTTCTAGGCGTCGCCGGGCTCAGAAACGCATCGACGACTGGAACGAACGCGGCTTCGTCCTGGAACAAAAAGGCATGCCCTGCGTCGGGATACAGCAAAAGCCGCGAGTTTGGAATGAGTGAGGTTAGGCGCTGGTCATTGGCGATGTTGTCCAACCGGTCTGCGTCGCCATCAGCGACGAGAGTCGGCACTTGGATTTCTGTTGTCCTTTTACCAGCAACGTCGCGCCCGTCGAACCAAGTATCAACCGCCTGCGTCTGTGCATTGACAACGGATTGGGGCGCGGTCGACGAAGGAGGATAGTTACCAATCGCAAGCCCGTATGCTTCCGTCGCTACACCGTGACCAGGCGGGAAAAGGACTGAGAAAGCCTTGGTAGGACTCGTGCTCTTCAAATCGTTGATCGCCGCTTGGGGCGGCTTTAGGGTGCCGGTTCCCGGGTAAGTGGAACACAGAACTAAGCGACCTACCAGAGCAGGATGCTCTACGGCCAGCGCCTGGGCGATCATGCCGCCCATCGACCAGCCGAGAACATCGGGCTTCTCAAATCCCAACGTGTTAATCAATGCGGCAGTCTGGTCAGCCATCGAGTCAATCGTGAGCGGTGATGCCAGCATGTGGGTCTTGCCCACGCCAGCGTTGTCGAAAATAATGACCGTATGGTGCACTGACAGGGCGTCGACAAGTTGGGGATCCCACACTTCCATTGTCCCGCTGTACCCCATGATCAGAACCAGAGGTGGTCCCACGCCGATCATTCGGTATCCCACGTCGCCCAAGCTGGTGTGCGCCACTCGTACTGGAGCGGTGACCACCGAGATGTTTGAAGCCGTGACGCTCTTGCCCTCCGCCTTGTCGGCGGCCGCGCGGGAAAGGGTCTCGACCGTGGACGACAGTGGCGCAACACTGTCGGTATAAATAAGTTCGCCCAAATATTTCGTCGTGTGGAATACCACGATGTCAGTCACGAAGAGAAATCCACTAATCGCGAATCGCAAGGAATACGCTGCGGACCCGGATCCCACGGCCGCCACGGTGAAAGGACTTATTGTCGCCCGTATGGACCTCTTGTCGCTCTTGAAGGTCAGCGTGTGGCAGTCGTTCAGGACCTGAACCGTCTGCTCGTACTTCGAGGAAACTGGCAAGCCCGTGGCCAGGTATTCTCCCAAACTTGGAAGCCCCGAGCGATCGGCGAAGGATGCGGAAGCACTTTGAGTATTCGCAGTTGACTTAGTCGGCAGAGCTGATAAACACGTACTCTTAGGAAGATCAAGGGTTGACGATTGCGAGGCTGAGGCCTTCCATCCAGAGGGAAGATTTGAGGCCTTTAGCAAGCGGGTGTGTATAGCGTTGCGACTCGGACTGGTCGATGCGTTAGCTGACTCCGCAGCAACTAGGAGCAATGCGGGGAGCGTGACGACTCCCAGTATCGCAATGAAACGGGTAGTTGAATATCTCATGGGTTGTTTGCCAGTCGTCGGTTCTTCGCCGGGTTACCGGTAGTCCTGACTGATGGTAGGCAACCTATCAGGACGAAGTTCAAGGGAATCAGTCACGTGCTGACCCTGCCTGCGTTCCATGTATCAATTCGCCAGTCGGAGGTTGTGCACGTCGGCTCTCCGACACCTTTTGGGTCGGCTCAGAGTTTCTCGGATAGACGAACGTCATTTCGGGGAGATGTAACTTCCTAAAGCTGGGTCGACGGGGCACGCCGCCGACACCATAGGTTGGCTACTCCGTAGCTCACAATGACGGCGACAGCGGCGATGACAAAGCTGCCCAGGATATCGCGCGGGTTATGTATGTGTGCAGCGACGCGCGCCCAACTAACGAGTGCCGCGTTGAGGAATAGCACCACAGCAAGCCGACGAGAATAGAGAAACATGGTAAATGCGAGAAAAGATGTCAAGAGAGCGTGGTCGGACGGGAAGCCGTTGTCGGCTGCGTGAGGGATGATCGGGACGAGATGGTGCGTGACGAAGGGCCGAGGGTCGTAGTAGAGATGACCGGCCACTTCGTCGAGCGCGAGAGCGAGTGCGCCGCCCGCGAGCAGTTGCCAGGCCAGAGTGAGCTTGTCCTTGTGATTGGCTCGTAACCAGTAAGCGGCCACGAGGAGCACGCTGATTAAGAAGAAATAGTTGCCGACCAGCCGGATTAATGCGTCCACCGCTCAATTCTACGAAGTGTGAACTCCACGAGCGACGCTCGCGAAAAGCACGTGTGCCAAGGTGGCCCCACCGAAAACGGTGAGAGCGAGACCGAGCAGGAGGGGAAAGTCCACCGCTTGCTCGCAATTAATCAGATTGATCGGCACCGTGAGCTCGTTGAATTCGGAGCACTGGTGGAACGGCGACGTCATCCGTGCAATCTGCAACCCGAATGCATCGAGATGCAAATTAGGATCGTTTCGCTTCAGTGGGGAAAGGTTTTTCGATGAGTTATAGCTATATGGGTTATTACTTCATTTCCGACGCAATTGCGTCGATCAACGACCAAGAGAATGAAGAAGAAAAACACCGTGTCGAAAACGAAGCGCGGGAAGCCGAAGAATTGCAGGAAGTTGGACGCGGCGCTGCTCTGTCAGGGGACCTTGAAGCAATCTTGGCCCTTTCGCCGGGAGAATTCGAGTACGCGATGGCCGCCATCCTACGGATGCTCGGGATGAGCGACATCAAACGAGTCGGCGGTAGAGGTCATCTCAGTGTGGATATCACGGCCCGTGACGCTTCGAGCCGCACGCTGCTGGTCGAGTGCAAGAGGCGTGCAAGGACTAAGAAGATTGGTTCTCCTGAAATCGAGAAATTCATTGGCATGGCTCATGTACCTCATCACACAGACCTAAAGCTGTTTATCACGACATCGGAGTACACCGACTACGCCCGGGCACGGGCGCAACTGCACGACGTACGACTCATGAACGGATCAGATATAGAAGACCTAGCGCGAAGAAAACGAGCCTCTACTGAATAATCATCTTCCAATGTTCACGAGGTAAACGGTTTTCGAATTTCGACAGCTCAAGATAGTTTGGTTCCCGGCTAATGACTCCAACTTCCGAGTCGCCAGTCGGAGATGGTTGACGTCGGTTCTCCGACATCAGCAACCTTCGGGTGTTCATTACTGATCGCCATCTACGGACGCAACCCTCTTAACTGTCATCTGCCTACTGGAACGATCTCGTCTCATCACAGTCGTTGAAGAAGTAACACAAAAGTCAGAGAGTCGCCTTCCTTCGGCACACCTTTGCGACTTACGATTTCGAAATCAGCGACGGTTCAGGTCGTCTTGCCAAGGGAGGCGAATGTGAAGCAACTCCGACTTGCACGCGCGGGCATCGCAGCGCTCATGGGTCTCGGTCTCGCTGTTGGGATACCAATATCGGGGTCCTTTGCAAGTGTGGCTTCTGCGTCAACAATTCCGCCCTGCGATGGGAACAACTTCCTGGGCGGTTGGGTAGGTCAGAACGGCGCGACCGGCACCCTAATCATTGATCTGGCATTCATCAATGATGGTCACAGCACGTGCCGACTCGCGGGGTATCCCACGATTCAGGGTTATCGGAACGGTCGCGAGTTCCATCTCGTCGCCGGACATCTGAAAGGTCAACTTTTCGACGTTCTCCCCACCGTCGTGGCACCGAGAATGAGCGGTGAGATGGTCTTGACCACTTCGGCTTCGTGCAATGCGTTGAATACTGGAAGCCGGACGGCTATCAACAGAGTTATCGCCAAAAACACGTACTCCGTGAGTATTGAATTTCCTCATTCGAATTATCCGATCTTTATCGAAGGCCTGAGTATCGACGTAGCCTGCAGTCTCAATGTCACTGAGGTGGGCTGGCGATGACCGGATTGTCACCCGCAAACTTCAGACGAGGCGTCCGAACTCACCCAACCGACAGGGACAGATAACAGATCTGTTGTTTCGGGTCTCCGACACTGGGTTGCTCGACCGCCAAGGGTGAGTCGCAGAGGCAAATTCGCGACGTCGAGTCTCCACCAGCTCGGAAGAGAGCCGCAGAATAAGATGATTCGTGTTCAATTTGAGGCGAGTTAAAGATGAAGATGAGGCGGCGCTCTTTCGGTTTGAGCTAAAGAACAGGGAATATTTCTCCGAGTCGATCACCGACCGAGGCGATGGCTACTTCGAGCAGTTCGCAGCGCGACATCGTGAACTGATGGCCGAACAGGAGGCAGGAGTCTCTGCCTATTACGTGCTCCTTGATGATGACGAGAAGATCATCGGGCGATTCAATCTTTACGATGTCACCGACTGTCAGCGAATGTTGGATATCGCGTTGGTGAGCAGTTCTCGGGTTCCGGAGTAGCGACGTCTGGTTTGATCGAACTCTGCCAGACTGCCAATAGAGAGCACGCGTTGGGAACTCTTAGTGCCACTGTGAGCGACAAGAACGTCGCATCTCAAAAAGTGCTTGTCAAGGCCGGATTCGTTCCGATCGAGACGGCAGAGGTCGCAGGGAGAACTGGCATGCGCTACGAACTCATTCTGGAAAGTCTTTGATTCACAGTTGACTGTCATGGAGCGAGGAAGAGCGTGGGGTCAACGAGAATCACATGACTCGAATGTCAGACGCCGGTGCCTGGTGGCAGACCGTTGCCTCGGGTCTCCAACACCAGGCACATGAGCGAGCGACATACGTAACGACCTAGCGTGACACGCATGTCCCTGTCAGGTGCTGAGCCGGCCCAGTCCTATACGGTGTCCGGATGGAGATCGTCGAACCGCCAAGAGTGGAGGAGCGACCCGCAATCCCGTACGTGGGGATTCGCGTCATTACGCCCTTTCGGGGGATGTTGGCCGTCCGAGACCGTCTTCTGGCAGAGGCGCGCGCCGGCATCGAAGAAGCCGGGATCAAGACTGTCGGCGATGGCTTTCTCCGGCTGCACGTAATCGATATGGATGGGCTAATGGACCTAGAAGCGGGGTACTTCACGGATGGATCCGCGCACACCGTGCACCCGAGGCTGCGGCCCGGCTCGATGGCTGCGGGAAGTTACGCGACAATGAAGTACCAAGACCACGCACGTCGAGCGAACCAGGCGTTGCAGGATTGGGCACGCGACAATCACTTGGAGCTCGACCGTCGGACTGTCCCCGAGGGTGATGAATTTGCGTGTCGCTACGAGGCCTTCTGGACCGACCCGGCGGTCGAACCGCGCAAGACGAGGTGGACGGTCGAATTGGCGATCCTTCTGGCTGAGTAGGTCAGCCGCTCCCAAAGGGGACGTCGCTACGTGGAGGCGCCGAGAGCAAACGCCTTAATTCGCAAGTCGCCAGTGCTAGATGGCAGACCTGTTGCTTCGGATCTCCGACACTAGTGGTCCGTTAACTAAATAACTAAGGGGGCTAAAGTGGGTCCATGACCCACTCGCTGGCCGCGCCACCCTTGCCCTTGACCGACGATGAGCGATCAGTGCTCGAGAAGTTCGCGAAGTCGCGAACGATGGCGCATCGAACGGTGTTGCGCGCTCGCGCGTTGCTGTTGGCGGCGCAGGGCGTGGCCAATAACGAGATCGCCGAGCGGGTAAACGTGAACCCGAACTCAGTGCGAATGTGGCGACGACGATTTGAAGAGCAGGGCCTCGAGGGCTTGAGCAAAGTTGCGCCGGGTCGAGGTCGCAAGCCGTTCCTGCCCGAGGGCACGGTGGCCACGGTCGTGGCCCTCACGATGAACACGCTGCCCGAGGACGGCTCGACCCAGTGGAGCACGAGGTCGTTGGCCAAGCACATGAACATCAGTCACGTCACCGTGGCGCGCATCTGGAAGGATCACGGACTGAAGCCGTGGAAGACCGACACCTTCAAAGTCTCGACGGATCCACTCTTCGAAGAGAAGCTGGTCGACGTGGTGGGGCTCTACATGAACCCGCCCGAACGAGCCGTGGTCTTCAGTTTCGACGAAACAACCCAGGTGCAGGCCCTCGACCGCACCCAACCAAGTCTGCCCATGAAGAAGGGTCGCGGCGCGACCACGACCCACGACTACAAGCGCCACGGCACGACCGACCTGTTCGCGGCGATGAACGTAGCGACCGGTGAGGTGCTGCACGACACCACGGCACGACACTCGTCGAAAGAGGTGCTCGACTTCTTCAAATACATTGACCAACACGTCGCAAAGAACCTTGACATCCACGTGGTGCTCGACAACCTCTCGGCGCACAAGGCCGCGCCCATCGCGACCTGGCTCGCTCATCCCCAGCGCGCGAGGTGGCATCTGCACTTCACGCCCACCAGTTCGTCGCGGCTCAACCTCGTCGAGAGTTGGTTCAGTCAACTCACCAATCGTCGTGTAAAGAAGGGAGCGTTCTCATCGGTCACCCAATTGAAGGACGCCATCGGACTCTGGACCGAACGCTGGAACGAAGATCCCCCACCGTTCATCTGGAAAGAGCCCGCCGATGAGATCATCACCAAGGTCAAGCGGGGCCGAACGAAATTGGCCTTAGTTAATTGTGAGACGGACCACTAGGGTTCGAGGGCTACTCAGTTGCCTCGTTGCCCGCGAGAGTCCAACCCACGAGTGCGTTGGCGTGCCCATGCCCCATCTGGTATTCAGACTTGAGGTGTCGGACGATCTCCATGTGCTTCTGAGTGCCGCATTCGGAGATGATTCTTTGCCACTCCGCGATTGAGCGATCGTACTTCTTCTCGATTGAGGGGAAGTATGACGCGGGACCATGATTTGGCCAAGGTGCGGACTGTTTAGCCACGATTCGTGCCTCCGAAGTGCTTTCCGTTCAAAATTATCGCTCGAACCGGTGGGACATGTGTCGTCGATGTTTGGTGGCATACGTGTTGCTTCAGGTCTCCGACGCCGAGTGCCTTACGTTCCTTTGCTTCCAGCCCGGGGTATGTCCCGCTTGCTCGATCCATCTGAGCAGCTCAGGTCGTTGCGCCTCGGCCAGGGTGGTCACCTTGACGTACCGCGTTCGGTCGGTGGACCCGAGAGGTGGCGGAGGATCAAAGTCCGCACCGCCCAAAAAGACGACATTCACCGAAACGTCGTACGCGGCAATCTCGATAATCCACCCGAATTCTGAGAGCCCGTAGTACGGCCTCTTTCGATGTACCGCGAAGTAAAGGTCAGGGACTGTGGCTCGGATCGTCTCGTCTAGCCGCCTAAGGATGCTCTGGAGATCCGGCATCTGGCGTCGGAGCCAATCGTCAATATCGTCGTGGTTTGGAGACGGCTGTGTTGGCTTTCGCCCTTCCTTTCCTTTGATTACCTTTGGCATCGCGTCCCTCCGGCTAAGAAGCTACTTCGACGTTAAGAGACATATTGGCACGATGTGGCCACGCACAACCCGTCGTCATGACACACTTCTCGTATGTCAAATGATGTCGTCCCGATGATGTCGTACCGCAACGGCGTCGAAGCCCTCGACTGGCTCATTGCCGCATTTGGCTTCGATGAGCATGTCCGAATGGTGAACGATGAGGGCCGCCTTGAGCATGCAGAACTCGGAGTAGGTTCTGGAACCATCATGCTCGCAACACCGAGTCTGGACTACGAGGGACCGTCGCTCCACCGCAGCCACTGCGACGCCTCTGCCCGATGGCAGGAAGTTCCCTACCTCGTGGACGGAATCCTGGTGGTCATTGACGATGTCGAGTCGCACCGCAGCCGGGCCAGAGAGCACGGCGCGACTATTCTCACCAACGTCGAGACGACCGAGCATGGGAAGAGGTATCGCGCGGAGGATCCGGAGGGGCATCGCTGGATGTTCGTGGAGCGTGGAACCGTCTCCTAACCGGATTCGTAGGGTCCCATCTCCGTCATGGTCGACTGGAAGGGGCTTATCGGGACGTCGCGAAGGGTCAATCATGGGTACTATGCGACGTGTCGTCACAGGAGAACCGCGTGCCAGAGATAACACGCAACGGAATGCGACTCTTTTTCTCGCAGTCGGGCAACGGCGTGACGGTGCTGTTCCATACGGGGGGCGCCGGTGACGGACGAATGTGGCAGATGGCGGGCTATACCGACGTCATTGACGGTTGTCGTCAACTCGTTTTCGATCATCGAGGTCGCGGGCGAAGCGGACGACCCACAAACGTCGCTGACCATCGTCAGGAAGAGTATGTCGCTGACGTGATTGCCGTGCTCGATGCTGTCGGAGCAAATCGGGCCGTCATCATTGGATACTCCTTTGGAGCATCTATTGCCTACGCAACTGCCGCCGTCCACCCCGATCGTTTTTCCGCGGTCGTCGGAATTGGCGGTCTCGACCCGCCCGACGTCTCGCCTGCGCGCCCCGAGATTATCGATCTGCTGCGTGAATATGGGACCCGAGCCGTGATCGAAAGAATGGCAGCCGAGAAGGAAGAGCCCTGCCCGACATGGTTGGTAGATAACTTGTCGAGCACCGACGCGGACATGTTCGCCCTGCAGATCGAGGGCTGCCTTGATGGGGCGACTGAATGGACGCACTTCCCTCTGATCGACGCTCCCACGCTCATTGTTTGCGGAGAACACGAGGACGGCGGCGAAGCGGCATTAGCAGCGTCAACGCTGGTCGACGGCAAAGCGATTGTTCTCCCCGGTTACGGTCATCTGCAAGCGTTCTGGCACGTGGGAGTCACGGCTCCGCTGATTCGCGAATTTCTCGTGTCCAATGGCTTGCTCGCTGATTCAATAGGTCGCTAGCCGGCAACCTAAGTTTTCAAGCAAGTCGCGTCGAGTCTTCGCCACCGGATCCTTCATCGCCCAATCGCCTGTGGACTCCCGTGTCCACAGGCAAGCTTCCACCTCGACTTCTCGTCCCATCAGTTCTAAGGCGAGATCCGCTGAGGTGCTTTCTGCGTTGTTATGACAGGACTCCGGGCGCTGCTCGGCGGTCGGCAGAGGCACTAGCGCTATTTGTTGGAGATTGCTGGCGTCCGTTCTCACGCGGCGGACCCACCAGTTGCCTTGGATGGTTGACGAGGATGAACCCTTTTCGGTCGTCCTGGCTCCAGCGATTTGCCCGTTGCCTCACACAGCCGAAGCGCCAAAGCGTCGCTGAATGTATCGTTTCGTACCGTGGACCCTCCGGACACCAGCCGAATCTCAGTCTCATGGAGAACCGTCGCCATGGTTGGGGCGGTGTTAGCTGTTTGTTCGACGACCGCCTTGATTGTCGTCGCTTCCGTTAGAGGCGCGAATGCCCTTTCGACGATCGCGCTGTCTCTCGCAATCGTTGCATTCTCATCTCAAATCATCATTGCCATCGGACAAAGTCGAACCGATGCCGAACAGATACGAAGAACGGAAGAGATCGCAACCAGAACGCTAACGGCGCTAACCGAAGTTCAGACCACGACTCAAGGCATGCTGCACTCCTTTGAGGGCCAGTTCAGTAAAGTATTGGAGCGCGTATTAAGTAAGACAGTGGAAGGCGACAGTGACAGCACCTCGTCTGAACGGCTAGTGCCGACGTATCCCGAGCCATCGATGATTTTGAACGTGCCTCAAACTGAAGAGGAAGTTTCGGATGAAACAGGCGAGGACGAAGGGTGAGCAATTCCGACTGCGTAATCATCCTCGATAGAGCGTCAACGGAGCAACGAAACGCCGTTCATGAACTCATTAAGGTCAATTCGAGGGGTTGGTGGCATCGATTCATTGATGTCTGGATTGCCAGTGGCAAAACCGTCGAAGAATGGCGGGATTTAATCGCCCCTGCGATTTCTAACCCAGCGTCAGTCCTCGTAATTAAGTTTCCGGAAAAGGAACCTGGCAACACTCGTTGGGCTTCATCTGGCCCGAACTCGTCTGAAACTTTCGCTTGGTTCAGGAAAAATCTTTAGTTCGAATTGAGTCACACACGAAGTGCGAACTTTAAACAGGCGTTGCGATTGTGACCAGACGGTCAATGAGCTCGCTAGTGACCGTCGATCCAGTCGCGCCCGAGAAATCGACCGGGTTCTCTCGTCACCGACGCCGAGGTCATCACGCGTACGGCACGGCGAAGTCGCAGTAGGGGGTGCTCGTCTCCGTAACCGGCTCGCTCGCGAGGTAGGTGATTCGAACGCCCAAATCCTCAGGCTTGACGGTGAGCCTCTCAGGGTCAATGCCTTCGACCGCCCAAGCGCGCAATGCCTCCGACGCGAGCTGCCACTGCACTGTGGGTTTCTGTCCGGGGCCAGCCGGTATCGCGTCGTTTGGCAGGGCGACGTACGCTTCGCGATGCGCGGGTTCAGTTCGCAAACTCAGTTCCGGGTACAGCGATGCAAGCGCCTTCGCATCGGATGCGGGGATCGGCTTGCACCACTCAACGGGGCCATCGCTGTCGGCGCTCACCTCGCCCCAGTAGATCGAGAACATTGCGCCTTCTCGCCCTTCCATCTTCGGCAGAGGACGCTCGCGCAGGATTGCGATGAACTCCTTGCCGAGTGCCCACGCTCCTCGTTCGTCGACGTGGCGCTTCAGGCAGAGCACGCTCCGCTCCGGTATCTCCCGGGTGGCAACTTCGTACATGAAAGACCTCTTTCCTTTGAGTTTGTCGACGAGGTAGTCAGCCAACTCGCGGCGCGCGTCGTGTGTTGATTCGACCTCCCCCCAGTGCGCCGCTATCTGCTCCGCGGAATCAGTCGGATCGCTAGCGAGCAGTTCCCTGATCGCAGCAAGCGGCAAGTCGAGCTGACGAAGCATCGCCACGAGTTGCGCGCTTTCAAGCTGCGCGTTGTCGTAGTACCGGTAGCCCGTGCCTCGGTCGACCCGCGCGGGGATCAGCACACCGAGTTCATCGTAGAGTCGAAGTGCCTTTACCGAAAGGCGCGACCGACGCGCGAACTCACCGATGCTGACTTCTTCCATCCCGTTCACTCTCTCGTCATCGCGCCGAACAGCACGGCCTAGCAAGTATGCGGCCTACCCCTAGGTGAGAGTCAAGCCGTCCGTTTGGAGCTGTTGGCTGTGTAGCGCTAACGCGGTTGATCGCCGTGGGAATCGACTTTGACAGCCTGAAGCGTGTAGGTGAGCGGAAGCCTCTCCGGATGGTCGCGCAAGCGAAACTCGTTGCCGGCCACCTCTTCCATAGCTCCATCGAGCGGGTTCCATGGCGCCGTGTCATGCTCTTCAAGAGACGTCAGCTGCATACGGGATTTAATCAGGGCAGTGACGATTTGGCCGAGACCATGATTGAAATGGACGAGGTCGGGCGATGTCAGAGGTTCATCGTGATCGACATAGCTGAACGGCTCGGAAAAGTGCACTCCGTCGGTCTCAAAATAGGGGTACTCGACAACCAAGAGACCATCTGGCCGTGGATCGGCCAAGGACCACAGCATCGGATGGCCTTCTCGAATAAACAGCCGACCGCCTGGTCGCAGGAGTGCTGCCACTATCTGAGCCCAATGACCAATGTCGGGTAACCAGCACAATGCTCCGATTCCGGTGTAGACGAGATCAAACTGCTTGGATCGAACCGCTTCGACAGCGGAGTAGACCTCACTTTTGACGTACGAAATAGTCGCGCCGCAATCTGTTGCTAGCTGGCTAGCCGCGTCGAGTGCTGGTTGCGAGAAGTCGATGCCCGTCACGCTGCGGGGTCCAAGCCGAGACAGTGACAACGTGTCCGTGCCTATGTGACACTGCAAGTGCAGGGTGTCCAGACCTTCAATGCTTCCAAGACGCGGTAGGTCGAAGCGGATGACGTGCGATAAATAACCGTGGTCGGTCCGATATCGATCGAGCCCGTAGCCACGTACATGGTGGATCACCCGGCTGTTCCAGTGCGCGAGGTTCACCTCGATGTAATCACCCATAGCTCATCATCGCATGAGGGTGCCGAAAGCCTGCGGTGCTTGTCGGCGGCCGGATCTTGAACTTAGTCGAAACACCGGAGCGGTCAGCGAGCGGTCGCCCGTTGATGATCGTTAATGAGGGTATACGGCATCGAAGACCATCCGCGCCAGCTGTTCGGGCGGAGTCGAGGTCGTGTCGATCACCATGTCGTAGTCCATGCTTTGGTGAACGACGGCGGACGTTCCAGAAGCGAAGCCTATATATCGGTCTCCGCGGGCCGCTTCTCGACGCACCAACTCTTCAACGTCACACGTGACGCCGATCCAGAATGCGCCGAGCAGGACGCTTTTGGCCTGCTCTCGAATAACGGGTTCGATGATGCAGTGGTCGACGACCACGTCGACTCCGCTCCGGTTCATCGCGGCCCACGACTCGTGAGCGTGCAGGCTGATGGTGAGGAAGGCGTCATTCACTTTCGGCACCGACGACGGCGCTGGGCCGTATCCAGCCACGATGTGCAGAGCATCTAACTCTTTCGCTGGAGCTGACTCGTCGTGATCGAGGACAAAGGTCTCGGGCCAACCGATGAGTAATACGTCGATGCCCGTGGCGAAGAGGGGCCGCGGCCACAGTTGTTGCAACACTTTGATCAGTGATGATTTCCCGGCGCTGCTGGGGCCATTCAAAACGATCAGGTCGCCAGACATCAGTTGAGTATTACTGCCCACTCCTTCGATGTCAATCGGTGTGGGCGGCGAGGGCGGACGCCGGCGCCGCGTGAACTCTTCCTTGGTGAAGCCGCCAGCGTGGTTGCGTTCGTGTCACGTCGGGTCCCACGCATCAACGATCTCCGATACCCTAAGTCTCACTCAGACAGTGGACGCGGAGGCAGGGATGACGGCACCACATGACATAGTCGATCAACAGATCGACGCCTACAACCGCCGAGACATAGACGGGTTCGTGGCCTGCTACGCCGGCGACGCGAAGGTCGTGCAATCGGATGGATCAGTACTCGCGTCGGGTCACGAGGAGATTCGTGCGCGCTACGGAGAGTCGTTCGACAACAGTCCCGACTTGCGAGCTGAGATCACAAAGCGGATCGAAGTCGGAGCGGTTGTCGTTGATGAAGAGCGCGTCACCGGATTTGTGCTTCCCGGCATGCCATCTGAGATTCACGCCGCTGTGGCGTACCGAGTTGCGGATGGATTGATCCAAGAGGCTCACCTGTATGGATAGTGTGCGCATTCACCTCATGACTCTCGAAAAGTTGGCGTCGGCCGACGTCTATACCGTGGTGTCGATGATCGCGACCGAACAATTTGCGCCGTGAGCCACGGAATTCGGCACGCTCCCGAGTACTCTTCGAGCGCCCTGCATGCCCTTGTTGCCCACGACGATGAGGTCGGCGTTCAGCGCGTCGGCAGTCGAGATTATTGCGTCCGCAGGACTGCCGATCACAGAATGCAGCACCGGTTCAGCCCCTTTGTTCTTGGCCACAAATGAGAGCTCTTGCAGCAGGGCATCTACCTCTCCGTCGGTACTCAGGTGTTTGAATTCGGCAGGTAAGTCGCTAACGCTACGTCTCTGGTTCTCGTATGCCGAGACGATGTGGAGCGACCCTTCGGACATGACCGCTATCTCGGCTGCCGCTTCGATAGCTCGGCGAGCGGTGGGTGAGTTGTCAGCTCCGACCACAATTACCTTGAACATCACCATGCTCCTTGCTCTTGACCCTGCACGTCGCCTTGGTGGCCCGTTTGCCCAAGCCCCCCGGGTGATGTGACGTTACCATTGGTGATTCTGCAGAGTGATTTGGGATTCGCCACATCACCGGCATCAATGCTGGTCAAGCGCTGTCTGGAGCGCAAGTCGTGAAATTGAAATATGGACTGCAGCGTTGCGTCATCGCTTGACTGGGGCTACCACGAAGTGCGTTAGCTCGCCGTCGGGTGTAGAACGAGATTGTGAGGCTGTCGAAAGCCATACTGGCGGTTACTCTCGTCGGTTTGGCTGCACTGATTACAACCCCGGCATACGGATCGAGTTCTGGCGTCCTGACCGCAAAGCAGTTCGAGATCGTCACCCAAAAGGACGTGAACAAGCAATTCCCGCAAGACAACAAACCGGGCGAAACGACAAGGTGCGCCTACGTGCAAAGCGCCGCAAAGGCTGGCTACGTGTTCACGTGCATCACTTCGAGCAAGGCCGGAGAGCAACTCGCGTCTACTCAGGTCACTCTGACACGACCCAAGGACGGCTCAGTGAAATGGGACTATCTCGTCACCGCGCCCACATTTCCAAGTGTGACGTACACGGTAACAGCGGTCGATGGCTCAACGGCGACGATTACGTACGCGGACGGAACGGTCACGGTCCACAAAGACCATGCACATCTGCCATTCACAGTGGTTGCATCGGGATCCGCACTCCCGTCGATCGTTGCCGATGGCAACTCAAAATTAAGTAGCGCGTCGATTACGTGCACAATGGTGGTGACCGGCTCTCCTCCGGTCACGAATTCCGGGCCGGGCCCGTACTCAGTGGCTTGGTGCTATTAGCGAACAACAATTGCCTCTGGAGACTTGCGATATTCAAGGGGTGAGGTCCAGAGATGTTCCCGAGTCGCAGGTGAGTGACATCTAGCGACGATCTACCATGGCACGCATGTCACTGTCAGCTCCCACGCTGCACACTGCTCGCCTGCGACTTCGTCCCTTCAACGACTCGGACGCGGACGCCCTCTTCGCGCTACACAGCAACGCATACGTGCTTCGCTTCTGGGACGCGCCGCCTTGGGGCGAGCGGTCGCGCGCCGATCAGTTCGTAACAACGTGCCGAGAGATCGCCGAGGCAGGCACTGGGACGCGGCTGGCCGTGGATCGTGTTTCCGACGGGGCGTTCATCGGCTGGTGCAGCCTGACTCGGTGGAACTCGATCTACGCCAGCGCGTCGATGGGGTACTGCTTCGATGATGCTGCGTGGGGCCGTGGCTACGCGACCGAGGCGGCCCGGACGCTCCTGCAATGGGCGTTCGACACGTTGCAAATAAATCGGGTTCAGGCCGAGGCCGATACACGCAACGCGGCGTCCGCGCGCGTCCTGGAGAAGCTCGGATTCGTGCGTGAAGGGACATTGCGCGAACACTGCGTCGTGAATGGCGAGGTCTCGGACTCGTGGGTGTACGGGCTTCTCAGGCGTGATTGGCAGCCGTCGTTGGAGTGGGGTCCCCTTCGCTGAGTTTTATCCACTCGTGGCACAGTCGGAAGAAGAACCGGAGGGAACGCAGGCGCCAATTGTTGGTCGCAGACGATACTTACACTGAGGAACGGACCTCGAGAAACGAGACTCGGTGACGAAGAAGCGACGCGCCGCACACACCTCCCTCAAGGGCGTGTGGATGGTGACTGGTGTCGCCATTGCGCTCAGCTCGACGATTGGATGTGCCGACGCAAGTCCGCTCGCGCGAAATCTGGTTGTAACACCTCAGGTTCGACAGAGCCTTCTCGACGCTGATGCCGCGTATCACTCCTATCCGCCTTCGGACTACGTGGGTCTCGCTCCCGGTACGACCTACTACGCCTTCGACGCCCAGGATCAGCGTTACTACGCGGCGGCAGGCTTGGTGCCGGACGCCAAGTCACAGGGCGCACAAGTGAGCGCCCAAGACGACGGCGCGTACAACCTGTTTGTCAAGGTACGAGGCTCGACCAAGTGGGCGGTGTACAACGATGGACTCGGAGGCGCGCAGGACTCAACCTGTCCGACCACGATTCCAGCCGTGGTTCGAAAAGTCTGGTACTGGACGGCACATCGCTGTTATCCCAACACCTAGGTTCGATCAAGGAACCGGCCAGATCTCAGTCCGGCTCCGGTTTGGCCAATGGTTCTGATCAACCCTTGGCGTAGTCGGCGTAGCCCTGCCAGTCGATGACCACGCACGGCTCATCCCCAACCACCCACGCGTCGTGCCCAGGCGCCATGAGAGCAAAGTCGCCGGGACCGAACTCCATCTCTTCGCCATCGTCCATGACCACTTTCATTTGTCCAGAAATGAAGTAGCCGGTGTGCGCGGCCTGGCAGCTATCGGTTTTCGCGATTGGCTTCACGTGCCTCGACCACTTCCATCCGGGCAGGAATGTGGCTCTCCCTACGGCGCCGCCTTCTGCGAACACAACTTCGAGTTGCCCGGTCCCGTCTTGAAACGGCCGGGTCTCGTCTGGCGTGTTCAGACTCTTGCGGGTCAATCCAGACATACAGGCCTCCCTCACTCTGTGTTGCCATCTTTTTACCCGTCGATCGACGCATTGTCAATCGGTGATGCTGCTGGGTAAGCCTGCATACCAAGGACCGCTCAGCGATGTCGAAGGAACGCGATATAGATCGCCGCGAACACCAGGACGATCCCGATATTTACGAGCAGTCGGGCCAAGAAGTGATGTCGAAAGAACAAGATGTCGACGCCGACAACGACAGCGACCATCGCAAGCACGTATAACGCGGCGGTGGCCCTTGTGCCCATCGGCTGATGCTACTCAGATTGACCACGTCCGCAGTCTCACCTCGGACATTGCGGGTAGCGTCTCTCGAGCGAGGCCCGTGAGGCAACTACGGCTGGACCGTGGTCAGTGGTTCACGTCGCGGTCGGTAATGACGATGGGCAAACGGGGAGTTCGCCTCTCGCCGACGCCTTCAACATTGACGACAGCGTCGATCGACCACGTGCCCGGGGGCACCGCAAAGCCGAGATCTCGTCGGAAGGACGCCGTGCCAAGCAGCAGTGGGACGGACACGACTTCACCGCGAGGGACACTAAACCTGAACAGAGGGGTTGCTTGCGCGCCAACATACCCGCCGACCCTCTCGCCGGTAATTGGGTCAACGATCCGCCCAGTGATGGCGCCGTTCGTCGTGAGTGTGAGGTCGTTGACGCCGCGGTTGGTGAACTGCAGCGACCCGCTGCCCGTGCGACCAGACTCGACCACCAAAATGCCCGAGATTGCGACGTCCAACCCTTCGGATGAGAGAGGCGGAATATCCAAGCGGTCGGCGCGCGACCGCTCACTCGAAGACGTTGGATGCTCTCGCATGGGGAACGAAAAATTGCCGACTTTCAACTCCACTGCTTCTCCGTATTGAGCGAGGAGGGACGCGGCCAGATTCTCCTCGCTCGCGGCGAGCCACACAGTGACTCGTCCCTTTTCAAGGCCCATGGAATGCAACCTTCCCGGATTCCCAAAGCGATCGCGGACTTGTTCGAGTATCTCTCGCAGCTGATCATGCGAATACTTCGCTGGGCGAACGTCAAGTTGCTGAGGATAGCTCAACAGACTTCGGAGCTCCCGTTCGTGAATATCCAGGTTCGGGCCAGCGAAGAGCATGACGATTCGCACTGCGGGATCGTTCTCAACGAACAGATCGGCCCATTCATCCGGGCGCGCTTCACCGTACGAACGAGCAGCCTCAAGGTCGTGTCTCAGCTTGGAGTGCTCGAGTTCGCGGTCTTCGGGCGCTGGCGACGAGGTCATCTCGACATTCTGGACCAACGCACGCCGCCCTCGTTTCGGGCCTCGGATTTGGAGAGATCAGTCCATTACTTGACACGCGCCTCAGCGACCTCGAGACTCTGATCTGTGTCCCGCGCCGAAATTGACGACTACCTAGCGAAACTCGACGAGCCGAAGCGGTCGACCCTACAGCAGCTGCGCGAGACGATCCTTGCCGTAGTTCCAGAAGCCGAGCAAGGCATCTACTACACGATGCCAGCGTTTTGGCTGAACGGAAAGGCTATCGCTGGATTCGCTGCGTTCAAGAATCACTTGAGCTACCTGCCCCACAGCGGTTCGGTGATAGCAGCGCTTCGCGCCGAGGTCACTGAGTACAAGACCTCAAAGGGCGCACTGCAGTTTCCAATAGACGTTCCCTTGCCGAAGGCTCTCGTCGAGCGTCTAATAGCGACCCGCATCGCTCAAGCGTGGTCAGATCAGTGATCCGAGGTAGTCCTCCACGTTGTCGAAGCTGGCTTCGATGCCATCGAATTTGGTCATGCGGTCACGGCCAACCTGGTCGCGGAATGCCAAGGTATGGGTCAACGTTGTCACCCCGTTGGCTTCCTGCAGGACCATCGTCTCGACAGCGTCCGCCTCGGGCCATCCGTCGAAGTGCCACGTCGAGACGGTGCGGGTAGGGGGTACGACCTCCAGGTACGTGCCGCGGAACGAGCACTCCGTGCCGTCATCGGTTACGAAGACAATGTGGTAATTCCCGCCATCGCGCAAGTCGATCTCGCACTTGGTTACTTCCTCCCCGAAGGGGGCGAAGGTCTTTCTCACATGCTCCGGCTTCGTAAAAACGTCAAAGACGAGGTCGATCGGGGCATCGAAGACTCGGGTGATGACTATCTCAAGATCGTTAGGGAATTCGATGATTGCCGATCCATGCCGTTTGCGTTTCATTCCTTCTCTCCTTGTTGTTGTAACTCCTTGAGGTAGTCGTCCACCCGATCGAAGCGCTCGTTCCACGCCGTTTCGTACCTGGCCAGCCACTCCCGAAAGGGCTGAAAGTGCGCTGCGTCCAATTGGTACAACCGACGACGCCCCTCCGCCCGGCACCGGACGAGCCCGACTTCGTTCAGCACCCGCAGGTGCTTCGAGACCTGGGGCTGAGACATCGAGAGGTCCTTCACGATCGCTCCGACCGCCTTCTCGCCCACGATCAGCACGTCGAGGATGTCGCGGCGGCGCGCATCGGAGATTGCGTTAAAGACATCTAACGTCGAGGGGGAGCGGGCCACGGCTCCAATATATTCCATTAATGGCATATGTAAAGAGGATCATTCTGCCGAGGCGGATCCTCGAATCCTGTGCCTGAGAATGTTCCCTGGTGGACGGGTCATGCGGGGATTCGGCGCGGGCAATAGTCAGATCCCGGCAGTCCCCATCCGAAGTTCGCCGCCGCTCCCGCGAGTGTCATTCAGGTGCCGTTCGGAGTCCAAGACTGTGGCACACCGTCGCGGCCGCGGCGAGTGCTCGAATCATGGCACGGGTGTCTTGCTCCATCGCACCAGCCTCGTAGGTGCGAACCGCTTCTTGGAGAGACCTGTCCTGCGTCTTGTCGAGTGCGACCAGCAGCGAAGTCGGCACGCGGCTCGTTCGAGCTTGCGTTGGGATGGGTGACCTCTCTGCGCGTATGCAACCGAGCTACCTGCCGTCAACCACAAGCCAGCGGCCACGATGCACGCGATGCCTCGAAGACGGCGTGTGCTCATCACGACACACCCTAAGCACTGGACATCGTTCCTGGCACACCTCGTAGCGAAACGGGCGCGTGCCGTGTCTTTCGAGTAATGGCTGCTCTAAGGCTTCGGATCTACAGAAGTTGAGAAACCTCGTTGACCTCTCCGCACTGAATCCCGAGCGCAGCGTGGTGATGGCGCACGGCGTCGGCGTCTGGAGCATCGAGAAGGCAGTAGACCTTTCCTTCAGCGTTGTGGAAGAGTTCGACTTGTCGGACGCCGAACTCATCTGTCTTGCGGTCCTTCGCGTCTCGCGCTATCTGATCGACGGCCTCTTTCGGTAATTTAAGGTCGTCGTGAAAGTCCATGAACTGTGGCACCGATGTCCTCCTCTGTCGCGCTAGGGCTCTTGACGAAACGCCAAATCGAGCCTCGAAAGGAGAACATAGTGCGCGTTGGAGTATCGCGCTCAATGCCGTGATCTACGCCGTGAGACATCGCGCCCTACGCCAAAGGCGGTTGACCGGCAAACGAATAGGGGACATGATCTAGCAATCAGCGAAGGACGTAATGAAGTCAGCCCCGCAACCGCATCAGCTCGGAGCCAGCCTTATCGCATCGGGACACTGACCGTCGACGATTCGTAGAACCCTCCCGTGATGGTCTCACCGTTTCACGCCGTGAATGAAGCCGGAGAGGCGATCTGTGGCTGGGAGGTGAGGTATATCGCCGATAAGCCGAGTCGGTACGAGATAAACATTGACCTGCGTCACGACGAATGCGTCGCAATCGTAGATGGTGCGAGTCGCGAACGTCTCGACGACGGTAATTAGTTCAACGTTGATGCTCGCTCGGCGAGGACGTGCGAATTAAAAAGGGGAAGCTCCTTGGCACGGTCATTCTCCTCGCAGGACTGAAGGCTCTCGAAAAGACGTGGGCACGTCACCCGTACCATCACGGGACTCATTTGATGACATGGTCATTGATCCGTCACTGGACGGCATGCACCGCGTGGTCCGCTGCCTTCTCGAAGGCAGCTCAACGGTCGCAGCGGTCCAGTTCGTGGAGGGTCCCGCTCCTGACTCAGAGACGTCCAGCCAACCCAACTGCCCTACGACTAACTGCACGAGATAATTCTCGACAAGAGATGTAGTCTGCGCAAGACCCCTCAGGCAAGCTGGTAGGTCGAACTGAAGGGCACGGATATGAGCGTTGTTGTCACTATCCACATTCCGGTTGCGGACGTCGCGGCGGCCATCAAAGGTCTCCGCGACAATGCTGCGTTTCTCGAAGAGATCACCGAGTCAACGAAGAGCGACGGCATGATCCACCACCGATTCGTCGCGGGGGACGGCGAACTCTTGGTCATTGACGAATGGGATTCCGCAGAGCAGTTCCAAAGGTTCTTCGACGGGAACCCGAAGGTTGCCGAAGTAATGGTGTCCTGCGGCGCAAACGGAGCGCCGGAGATTTCGGTGTTCGAAACAATCGACGCTGCGGGAACGGTCTAGCCCCAGTCGAAGGCCGCTCCTTCATGCACGCGGCTGAACAACGAGTGACGACCTCACGTGGCCTCTCGCGCCACGACTGCATGAGAGTTTCATGTGAACGCAGATCCTACGGTGCACTCTTCACCGACGGGCTTCGAAAGTGGGGTCGGCGCAAGGGCCGTGGGTTATCGCGACGGTCCTAGACAAATCGTTGCTCTTTTTGAAGTGAGTTGGTGACGCGGCTTAGCGTTTTTCGAGGTTGTAGATCACAGCCGGCAAGGAGAAAACATGCGTGGACGTTACCGTGTACTAACTGCTTCACTGATAGGTGCTTCACTGTCGTTGGGCGCGATCGGCATCGGTGTTACGAGCGCGGGAGCGTCGAGTAACACGTCAACGACCCCCACCACAGCGATCGCTTCGACGGGGTTGCCGATAGTCTCGTCACTGCTGGGTTCGTTGCCAGCCTTCCCGACGGTCTCGTCGCTGCTGCCCGCCCTCCCGTCAACGTCGTCGATCCTTCCGCCAGTGTGCACAGAGTTGGCTGGCACGCCGCTCTGTGGCAGCTCGTCGACCATCGCTGCCATTCAAGAAGTGAGCTCGATCCAGAACTGGTTGCAGGAGTTCACGACGACGCTCGCGACCAAGGTTCCTTCACTCCCGTAGTTCACATCGGCTACTCCCTTCGGGGTCGTGAGTGCCGTCTTCGGTTGACTCGCGGCTCCGAAGGGATCGCCTCGTTAATGTTGGATCTGTCGCGTGTATCGCGAGAAGGAGCAAACCGTGATGGAACGCTCGGAGCCCGCCGTAGAAGGGACGTTGTATTCGGCCGACGGCGTGGGGATCGTCCGGATGAGGATTCGATGCGATACTCACGTCGATGACCTCTGGTCAGCACTCACCGATCGACTGCGCTTGGCCCGATGGTTTGGGAAAGTAGAAGGCGACTTCCGCGAGAACGGTGAAGTCGCCGCCTTCGTCTTTGCGAGCGGATGGGATGGCCGGATCCATATTGACGAGTGTGTTCCGCGCAGCCAGTTGCGTATGACCATGTGGGAGCAAGACGACGCGAAGCACACGGTGATGGCAACGTTGGTCGCGGATGGCGCACGCACGGATCTTGCGATCGAAGTACGCGGAGTTCCTCTTGACGTGCTCTGGGCATACGGAGCCGGATGGCAGGAGCACATCGAGGAGCTTCAGGCTCATCTTGCGGGTAAGGACCGCGCACCGACTGGATCTGATGCCCGTTTCGACGAGATTGCACCGCGCTATCGCGAAATGACCGTGCAAGCGATTTAACGGGCAGTCGCGCCGCCCCGAGAGAATTCCTCACTCACAGTGGGATGGCAAAGTAGTCCTCAGTGGCGGTTCGCGTGAAGCCCAACGACGTATAGAGGCCGAGCGCTCGGTCGTTGTCCACCTCGACCTCGAGATGCAACCTGGTGACGCCATTCTCGTTTGCCCGGCGACATATTCGCCCAAGGAGGTCGCGTCCAACCCCCGCGCCACGGTGATTGGATTCGACAGCGAGTCCGTAGATGCCCCACTCATTATCGGACTCACTCACTCGTAGGGTTGCAATGACGACTCCATTTCGTTCGGCCACCAACACTGACTGACCGGGATCGTCGAGGTTCAGCGGACCTGGCGAGTGGCCGAATGCCTCGGAGAGGATCTCGTCCATCGCAACGGCGTCATGACGCGACGCCGCTCGAAGCAGGAGGGTCGGATCCGACGGAGTGTCTGCGGGGGCACCGTTCAATTCCAGCGCGTGTTCGGAGTGATCGAGAAGCCCACCACGCGATTCGGCCATGATCCGCCCACCTGTCGACGTGCGAGGCGCCACGAGCAGGACGTGGTCGTGCCCTCGCGCACGCGACAGCGCCATCGCCTCATTGAGCAACCTCGTGCCAATTCCACGGCGCCGATATGTCGGATGCACCATGCCGGAGAGCTCAACCGGTGAACCGCCGAAGGAGTACAGGCCGAGGAAGCCGACGAGACGCCCCTCTTCCCACCAGAGGATGTCCTCAATCGTGTCGCCGGGGCGCGACGCAAGGACGCTCCACTCGAGCTTGAGGCGGCCACCGTCGGCCGACACCACATCAGCCTCCAGAGCGGCGAGCGCAGAGAGGGCGTCACGAGAGAGTCCATGGGCGAGGTCGAGCACGCCAAATGGTATAGGGCGCAGTGTTGTCGAAGTCCTCGTCTCGGTTGGCGTACTCGCCGCACCTCGGTTCCGGCTAGGTCGATGCTTTCCAAACGCGTGGTGAGCGGGCGAGGATGGTGAATGAGAGTGGAATGCGAAGGCGACCTTCGGGAATGCTGAACACGCCTGAGGTGGTGTCGACCAGCCACGGAAACTGTTGAAACACGGTCCAATCGTGTTCCACGAGCGCGTCGAGCAGGAGACCGCGCGAGGTCAATGACGTCACGATCTCGCCGATCGAGTGGTTCCACTCGTACCTGGTGGACGCTCTGAGCTTTCCGCCGTCGGTGTAGGTGGACGAGTCGTTGAAAATGAGAGGATCGCTCGGCTCCTCGAAATAGCCGTAGGTAACCCGTTCACCGTCGCTGTCCAAGCACTCCGACATCGGGTGAACGTCGTGGATATACAGCCGGCCTCCGGGTTCGAGCAGATCAGCTACGACGCCGCCCCACGCGTCGACGTCGGGAAGCCAACACAGCGAGCCGAGGCTGACGTAGACGACATCGAAGCGAGCGCCCGAGAGCGCGAGCGGGGCGTCAAGGACATTGCTGCAGACGAAGGTCGATCGATCAGCGAGTCCGGCGCGCTGGGCCAGCGAGCGAGCCTCGTCGATTGCTGCGGGGGAGAAGTCGACGCCGGCCACGATCGCGCCAGCCCGCGCCCAACTCAAGGTGTCCATTCCGAAATGACACTGCAAATGCACGAGGGTCTTGCCCGAGAGGTTGCCGAGGGCTTCTACCTCTCGGGTCGGCGGGCCTGGCGCGTCGCGCAGCCAGCCGTCGACATCGAAGAAACGAGAGTGCGCATGAATCTCTACGCGGCTGTCCCAGTTCGTGCGGTTGGTCTCGAGGCGCGGATCCATCGGTCAAGAGTACTGTCGGCGAATCGTGTGCTGGATGCTCTCCTCGTCGCACTTTTTTTGATGTCGCATCGCGCTGGGGCGTTGGAGATCTTCCTTTATCAGCAGTTCGACGCGAGATCGATTGGGATGATGTTCAGTTCGAACAGAGCGGGATCAGTAGCATGCCTATGGCGTGGCCAAGAGAAGATCCAATCACATGATTCGCGCCCGAATCCTTCTGGCTGCCATCGCCGCGCGACGCTGGACTGCGGTCACGCTGTTCGGCGTGGCGGTTGTCGCGGTTGCGGCGGCCGCCATTGGGCCGATGTTCTTGCATAGCGCGGATACGTCGGTGTTGACGAGCACCGCGAATGCTGCGCCAATCGGTCAGACCGACGTACTGGCCATCTCCAACGGTGGCGTGGCCAAGATGGCTGCACTTCAGTCGGCGGCCAAGACCGCTCAGCATCTTGCCGGTGGGCTGTTGTCGGCGCCTATCTTCACCGCCGACGTCGGCTCTGACTTCGCCACGAAGCGTCAGCCGTATGAGGCTGACATTCTGGCGCGCAGCAACATCTGCGCGCACCTGCGCATTGTCAGTGGCGTCTGCCCCACACGCATCGACGAGGTTGCCATCAGCGCGCGGAGCGCGTACACCGCGAGCGTCCTCCTTGGCACTCACTTGACCATCACGGAACCTCACTCTTCTGTTGCAACTGATGTGACGGTCACGGCGGTCTACCGGCAACCGTCTAACTTCAACAGTGCCTATTGGCGGGGCAACAACTACTTCGACTACGGCACGGGGGTGCCGCCTCGCGTCATTCTTGATCCGCTCATTGCCACGTTCGGCACGGCCCTCGAGATGAATCGCATCACAGCGCCACAGCTCAGCGCGGATATTCCGTGGCGTTCCGGGGCAACACGGTCGGGCGCCGCGACGCTTCAGTCCGATGTTGTCACAATCAAGGCGAAGCTCTTTTCTCAGTACGACCTGTCGGTGACGACGGGACTGACGTCCGTCGTCGATACCGCCCATCACGATGACAACTTGATGAGCACGGTGGTGCTCGCCATGGTGCTCCAACTCATCCTGCTCTCGCTGATCATCCTGTACACGTTGGGCCGCTCAACTATTCTTGAGCGCCGCCAGGAGTCGGAGTTCGCTCGTCGACACGGTTTTACTCGCTCTGCGCTCATCGCCCTCGCAGTCGGCGAACCTTCGACGCTGATCATCGCAGCGTTCCCAGTTGGTCTGCTGCTCGCGTGGGGCGCGCTTGTGCTCATTTCGAGGACCCTGTTCGTCGCGGGCACACCAGTGTCGCTCCCGGGGATCGCGATCGTCTGTGCGGGAGGAGCGTGCGTCGCCGGAGTGCTCGCGATGACGATTGCCTCATCGGATCTGTGGCGGTCACGGGCGTCGAGCCGACGACAAGCCTGGCGCGTGAGCATCGCCGTCGACGCTGTCGCCGTGGCGCTCGCTGTGACCGGCGTGTTCTCGCTCTTGACGAAGGGATCGCTCAGCGGCTCCAGAGCCCAACCGCTGGCCTTGCTTGCCCCCGGTCTGCTGACGCTGGCGGCGGCTCTTGTCGGACTTCGGCTGGCTGCGCTCGTGATCCAGCTATTCATCGCGCGCACAGGCCAGTCCACCCGGGTTGCCTCGTTCCTCGCGCTTCGCCAGATCGGACGGCGCCCCGCCTCGCTTCGTGAGCTTCTCCCTCTGACGGCGGCAACCGCCGTCTTGCTCTTTGCCGTAGGCAGCTTCTTTCTCGCGTCGTCGAATCGGGCGCTGGTGGCGAACGTGGACGTCGGCGCAGCAAAGGTGGTCGATGTCAGCCCGCCGCTCGGTCTCAACTTCGAAGATGCCGTGCGGCGGGCAGACCCGTCAGGACACGAGGCGATGGCTGCGGTGTACTACTCGTCCTCGACTGGCGATCTGCTCGCGGTCGACAGCTCGCGCCTGGCGAGCGTCGCCTTCTGGCCGAATTCGCTCTCCACTGATTCGCTGACCTTGCTGGCTCGAGGCCTCGCACCACGAGTGCCACCCGGCGTTACCTTTAGCGGCAGCGCGCTTCGTGTGACGATCGACATTGAGAAGGGAACGCCACCGATCATCCTCGGGGTGAACCTCTTCGACCAGACGTTCCAATCCAACGAAGAGCAGTATGTCGGGCCATTTTCTGCTGGACTCCACATAGTGGACGTTCCGCTGACGAGCGACTGTCCCGGCGTCTGTCGCCTGACCGGCTTGGCGCCGAACTGGGAAGATCCGTCCGATACCTTCTCGAGAGACGTCCGCTTCGTGATCCAGGGCATGGCCGTCCAGAGCGGCGGGCGCTGGCACCCCGTCAACTTCGGAGCGGAGACGGACGGGACGTGGAGCGCGCAACCTTCGTCGGTCCGCGTAGAGGCGCCGGCGAGCGCGTGCTGCTCGGTTGCTTTTGACATCCCGGGTCGAGCGCTCCCCTTTGGAGGACTGCTCCTCAGTCCCGTCGATCTTCCTCGTGCGACGCCGGCCATTATCAGCAATGGGGCCGAGGTGACCGACGCCCCGCCGAACCCGTCGCCGCGAGGAAACCTCAGCGTCGACATTGGCAACAATTCGCTGACGATCCATCCGTTGGTCAAGGTCTCGACGCTCCCTCTGATCGGCAACGGCGGCGCGATCGTCGACCTCGACCTCGCCGAGCGAGCTTTTGGCAGTAGTGAGAGTGACGCCACGTTCCAGGTCTGGCTCGCGCAGTCGGCCAGCCCGAGGATCCTTCAGCGCCTGCGCAACGAGGGTGTGGCAATCGGTGCGATCACTACTGCGTCAGCGCGCCTCGGTGTACTCGATCACGGCGGCATCGCATTGGCGTACGCGGTGGCGCTCGTCGTTTCGCCGCTCGCCGCCTTGCTCGCGATCGGCACGGTGGTGTTTGTCCTCGTCTCAGACGGCCGTCGCCGTCGGCGCGAGTTTGCGTCGCTCGCCATATCGGGGGTGCCTGCGAGGACCGTTAAGCGATCGCACCGACTGGAGAACGCGATCGTGCTCGGCGTTGCCGTGGTCCTCGGGGCAGTCATCGGCATCGTGAGCGACCTGCTGGCCTTTGGTTCACTGCCTGAGTTCGTCGTTGGACCCGGGGGAGTGCCGATCTCGACTGCGGTGCCGATCGTACCGGTCCTCTGTGCGGTGGGAATACTCGGCCTTCTGCTCGCATTCGCCGTCGAACTCTCCACGCGCTCCGTCGCTCACGACACCGGCCTGCGTCGCGACGGGTCGAACGAATGAGCGCGCTCGACAGCCCCGCCAAGGTCGATGTCATGGGGGCCGCGGTGCATCTCGTAGGCGTCGTGCACCTCTACCCGTCGCCCGAGGGCGACGTCGTTGCCCTCCGCGGGGTGGACCTCGACATCAAAGCAGGGGAGTCGGTCGCACTTCTCGGCCCCTCCGGGGCGGGAAAGTCGACGGTGCTCGGCTTGCTCGCCGGTGAGTTCGCGCCGTCGGCGGGGTCGGTACGCGTGGGCGAGCACGACCTCGGCAAGCTCGGCGCGGACGCACTGTCGCGCCTGCGAGCGCACGAGATATCCCTCGTGGTCCAAGGCGCTGCCACCAACCTGTTGTCGTACGCCACCGCGCTGGAGAACGTGTGGTTTGCCCAGCACGGCTCGCGGCGGCGGAAGAAGCCACCGCCGCACGGTGCGCTGGAGCTGCTCGAGCTCTTTCACGTGGGGGGTCTCGCGTCGCGCCGGGTCGACGAGCTGTCAATGGGCGAGCGGCAGCGCGTGGCGTTGGTCGCGGGTGTCGCCGTTCTTCCGCGACTGCTGCTCGTCGACGAACCGACGAGTCAGCTGAGCGGCGAGGAGCGCGATCAAGTCATCGACACGATCTTGACGATCCACCGAGAGATGGGCCTTACGATCATTGTTGTCACGCACGACACCGAGGTCGCGAGTCGTTTCGAAAGAACCGTGACGATTCGTGACGGTCGCGTGGGCGCAGAGGGGCGCTACGGGGTCGACTACGCCGTGGTGGGGCGCGATGGCAGCCTGCATCTGCCGCCCGAGGTGCTGGATCTTCTTCCGCCCGACAGCCTGGTGCGTGTCATTCGGCTCTCGAATGGCGTCGAACTGCGGCGAGCCGACGAGGAGGAGCGTTAACGGTGCTGGCTACTGAGATGCGGGCGGTTTCGATCGGCGTTGATGTCGACGGACGAGCGCTGCTCGATGACGTGAATCTGTTCGTCGATTCGGGGAGCATGCTGGTGATTACGGGCGCTTCGGGCACGGGCAAGACCATCCTCGCCCTGACGCTCGCAGGCGTCATTGAACCGACGCGCGGGGAAGTCACGATCGGGGGCACGCCACTCAGTGCACTCACCGCCTTGAGCCAGCGCCCGGCGCTCGTGACGCAGGACTTCGGACTTATTTCGGTACTCACCGCGGAGGAGACAGTGTCGCTTCCACTCCAGGTGCGCGCGCTCACGAAGGAGGTGATTCGTGAGCGCACAGTGACGTGGCTCAGCGCGCTAGGCCTTGGCGCGTGCGCCACGCGTCCCGTGACCGAGCTCTCTGGTGGCCAGCGCCAGCGCGTGGCCATTGCGCGAGCACTCGCAAAGGGAGCAGACGTCATCATCATGGACGAGCCCACTGCGGAGCTCGACCCCGCGAACAGGAAGCTCTTGTTGTCGCTGCTTGAGATTGAGCTGGGGCGCGGCGCGGTCGTCGTGGTGGTGTCGCACGAAGCCGACGTGATCGATCGCGCCGACACCGTGATCGAGCTGGTGTAAGGCCGCCTGTATCCTCGTCTGCTCACACGACGAGGATCCGACTGCTGAAGCGTCGTTTCTCGGTGATACTGGGTAGATGGTCGACCGTAACGTTTTGGGTGGGGACTTGGAGCCCTGTGGCCTTGATCCGGTCACTGGCTTCTTCCGCGACGGGTGCTGCACGACGGGGCCAGAAGACCTCGGAAGCCACACGATCTGTGCGGTGGTCACCGCCGAGTTCCTGGCGCATCAGCAGCGGATCGGCAACGACCTATCCACACCAATGCCTCAGTACCACTTCCCCGGGCTGGTACCGGGGGATCGATGGTGCGTCACTGCCGCCAACTGGCTGCGTGCACATCGCGACGGCGCAGCCGCCTACGTCGTGCTCGCCTCGACCCACGAGCGCGCTCTCGAGATCGTGCCGCTCGACGCCTTGCGCGAGCATGCGGTCGACGTCCCCGCCGGTCCGGGGGATCTCCAGGCGTGATGCGGTCGGTGTCAACGACGTCTCTTCACGTCCTTTTTGCGACAATCTCCACGAGGTTGCCGTCGGGGTCTCGAAGGAGCGCACTTCGATTGCTGCCTCTGTCGTGAGGAACCCGTTCGGTAATTACGCCGACGTCGACGAGGGCGTGATAGGCCTCATCGACGTTGTCGGTCCACACCACAAGGGCCATGGCGGGACTTCCGGGCGATGGCTCGATGCCGTGAACCTCCCGTGCGGCCTCGGCACTGCTGAGTGCGAGTGTGAAGTTGTCCAGTTGCAGCTCGACGTGCGTCGGCACGCCCTCGAGGGGAGTGCGGAATGTCTCAGCGAATCCCAGGAGGTCGCGGTAGAACGCGAGGCTCTTCCTGATGTTCTTCGTGTACAGATTGACCATCGGCGTCATGAACATTCCCTCACGATATCCAGTGATGAACCGGGAACGTGTCGTCGCAGAGACGCCCGTAATATTTGGCGCATGAAGCGGGCGATCGGGTTGCGACGCAATGCGCAATGACGTGATGCTGCGGGAAAGAGGGCGACGATGAGCGCACTTGTGGTGCTCGTCGTCGCCGTGGTCGTGGTCGCGCTCGTGCTGACGTGGTCGAGTCGCCACGGCGATCGCCGTAGGGGACCTGGCACCTCGCTGCGCCGCGAGCGACGCGCGCACACAACGTTACGAGGCCAGCCGAAGAAGGGCTATGCGACCCGAGAGGAGGCGGCGGCTCGCGCACTCGTCATGTCGCAACGCGACGGCGTTCCGATGGGGGTCTACCAATGCGGCACCTGCACAAAGTGGCACGTCGGTCACAATTGAAGAGCGCTGTGTGTTTTACGCGATCAGGCTTTACCGAGGCCTCCACGCAAGAGCACCTCGGTGGCGCGGGCATCGTGCGGCCGACCGAGCTGGTAACCCTGCGCCCAGCGACACCCGATGCCGAGTAGGTAGTCGCCCTGCTGCTCAGTCTCGACGCCTTCGGCGATCGTGCGCAACTGCAGCGTCTCGGCGAGCTGCACGATGGCTCGTGCCAGATCCGGACGGCCCTCGTCGTAGTTGCCCGCCTCAATGAAGGAGCGGTCGATTTTCAACATGTCGATGGGCAGCGTGCTGAGGTGGGAGAGCGAGGAATAGCCGGTGCCGAAGTCGTCGACGGCGAGGCTGAGGCCCAGGTTCTTGAGCGCGCGCAGATTGGCGACGGCGCCGCGAACGTTGGTCATGATGGAGCTCTCGGTGATCTCGAGGACCAGCCGCGCGGGATCGAACGCTCGAGCCCGCAGCACCGCGCCGACGCGATCGGCGAGCGCGGGGTCAGCGACCTCGCTCGCCGACACGTTGACGTTGATGAGCAGCCCCTCGGTCCCGAGGCCATCGGCACTCCATTGGCCGAACTGGCGGCACGCCTCATCCAGCACGAAGTAGTCGATGCCCGAGATGACGCCAAGCTCTTCGGCGCGGATGATGAACTCCGATGGAGGCAGGAGTCCTCGAACGGGATGGCGCCAGCGCACGAGGGCCTCGAAACCGACCAGCGCTCTCGAAGAGAGGTCGACGATGGGCTGGTAGTACACGGTCAGCTGCTCGAGGAGTTTTGCCCGCCGTAGGTCTGCTTCGAGCTCGAGATGGGCGAGCATCGCCGTGTGCATGTGATCTTGAAACTCTTCGAAGCGGTCCTTGCCTTGCTCCTTGGCTCGGTACATGGCGAGGTCGGCATCGCGCAACAGCTGCTCGCTGGTGCTCCCCGCCGCCCCGAACGTGATGCCGATGCTCGCGGTGGTGGCGACGTGATGCGAACCAACGACCAGCGGTTCACGCAAGCTCGCCATGACGCGCTCGGCGAGCTGGAGCGCTTCTTGGCGGTTGTCCATGTCCTCAACCAGAATCGCGAACTCATCGCCGCCGAGTCGCGCGGCGGTGTCCGAGCGGCGGAGGCATCCAACGAGCTGGGCACCGACCGCCTTGAGCAGTCCGTCGCCGACGGAGTGACCGAGGCTGTCATTGATCGTCTTGAAGTTGTCGAGGTCGAGGTAGAGGACCGCCACAAACTTTCCGCTGCGCTCGACGCGGGCGAGGGCTTGGCCGACGTGGTCGTGAAAGAGCGCGCGGTTCGCGAGCCCCGTCAGATCGTCGTAGAAGGCCATGCGCTCGAGGTCGGACTCCAGTTTCTTCTGGGTCGTTATGTCAATGAAGCTCCAGACGCGACCGACGACGTTGCCGTCGATGTACTGGGGCTTGGAGAGTCGTCGGAAGATCCGCCCGTCGATGAACTCCACCGTGTCCTCGCTCTCGGACTCAGGCGAGTGATAGAGCTCCTCCGCCCGAGCGAGAAACCGGTCGGGCTCCTTCACTTGATCGATGACGGCCGCAACGAGCACGTGACCGTCGCCGAGGGTGATGTAGTTCTCGTCGAGATGCCACATGCGCGCGAACTGGCTGTTCATGCTGGTGATGTGGCGATCGGTGTCGACAACGAGGATGCCGTCGGCGGTGGACTCGAGTGTCGCGTGGAGCAGGGACGAAGTCTCTCGCAATTCGCGCATCGCGTCGCGCAGCTCAAGCTCGGCGAGCGCGCGCGTCGAGACGTCGTGCGCCGTCACGACGATCCCCTCAACCGTCGCGTCGTCGAGGAGGTTAACGATCGAGAGCTCGTAGGACACGGGCGCGTCGGACTTGTGGCGGCTGAGGCGAACGACGCAGACGGCCGGCGTGGTGGCGTGCGCGCCGAGAAGGGCCTGGTCCATGGCGGACTGGAGAATCGGCCAGTCAGCGGAGTGAACGATCGCGCGCAGGGGCTGGCGCTCGACGGACTCGGGATCGAGGCCGAGATTGCGCGTGATCGCCCCTGACACCGAGTCGACGATGCCCGAGCGCGAGACGAGAAAGACGATGGCATTCGAGTGATGGACGAGCGAGCGGAACCGTGCGACGTCATTGCTCGACACCTCAAAGCGACGCCGCTCGGTGAGGTCGCGAAAGGTGAACAGCACTGAACCCCGGGTGAACCAGTTGACGGTGCGTCCCACGACTTCGAAGAGGCGCCAACCGGTACCGGTCAGCGCGCGAATCTCGATCGACGTGCCGATCTTCCTGTCCTGCACGGATTCAAACGAGCGAAACGCAAGTTCGAGATCATCGGGATGGATGCGCTCAACCACGGATCTGCCGAGCATGTCATCGACGCTCGCCTGAAAGACCACTTCAGCCTGGTGGTTTGCCCACAGAAGGTTGAAGTCGGCGCCCAAGATGAGCGTCGGATCGGGCAGCTCGTCGAGCAAGCGAGTCCGTTGTCTGACGTCGAATGGTGTGTGTGGAGTCACGATTTCAATATGTCGCTCGATGTCAACCGACATCATTCACTTAGCAAACGGTAACGCATGGCGACGCTTTTCTCGGGATCCTCTGGCAGTGCCACCTGGACAAAATGTGCGGTCAGTATCCCAAGGGTCGCAAGAGAAGAGGGCATTTTTTATCGAGATCGCCAACGAGTACGGTGCCACCTTGTGGCTTCGCCGAGTTTCTTGGTACGGTTCGCGAGAGATTCCAAGTATCGAGCCACTGGGTTCGGATCGAACGCTCATTGAGGAAGGGAGCAAATTATGGTCGCCACATACGAGGACGCGAACCTCGTGGTCGGGTTGATGCGCTGGGGCACGGAGATGCGACTCGAAGAGTCGATCAGCGTGATTTTCTCTGATGCCTTCGACGCCGATGACGCCTCACTCAATTCGCCCGACGTCAGAAAGATTCTCTACTTCGGCGAGACCGTCGGCGCGTTGGTAAAGCACAACGTGCTGGATCGAGAGCTGCTGAACGACCTCTTGTGGGTTGACGGGATCTGGCGCAAGGTAGGACCGCACGCCCTGCGGGTTCGCGAGCGAGCAGGCGAGCCACGGCTCTACGAAAATTTCGAAGCCCTGGCGACGGGCACGTAAGGACTCCTCGAAGCACCTCAATTCGCTACCGCACGCGGGGGAGCGGAAGCTCGCGGGGGAACTGTCCGTCACAGCCCGGCTCTAGTATCTCGCGACATGATGACATTCGACAACCACGGACGAGTAAATCCTTCCGAAACGGCCGATGAACTTGCCACCCTTCTCGGCTTTCTCGATTATCAACGCGCGACGTTCGCCTGGAAGACGGCGAGGCTGGACGCCGAAGCGTTCGCTGTGACGGTCGCGGCGTCATCCATGACACTGGGCGGCATGATGAAACATTTGGCGCTGGTCGAGGACTACTGGTTCACGCAGTGGTTGATGGGCGCCGAGGCTTCGCCGCCGTGGAACCTCGTCGACTGGAAACAGGACCGCGATTGGGAGTGGCACTCGGCCTTCGACGATTCGCCAGAGGAGTTGAGGAGCTTGTGGCAGGAGAGTGTCGAGCGATCTCGCAGCAACCTCGCTGAGTTTCTCGAAGGCGCCTCGTTGGATCAACTCGCGCGCAAGGTGTCAGCGAGTGAGCCCTCGCCGAGCGCGCGGTGGATCCTCACGCACATGATCGAGGAGTACGCCCGCCATAACGGCCACGCCGATCTCCTTCGCGAGGCGATCGATGGCGAGACGGGCGAATAGAGAGCGAGGGGAGCCATCGCGCCTGAGCAAGTGTACGAAATGTATGTTACGGTCCCCCAAGTGTTGCGCGATTGACGCGTGGCGCGAGGGGAGCGATCATGTATCTGTTCACGAGGCGAGGGCGTCTCACACGGGGTGTGCAGGGTGTCTTATGGGCCACGACCATTCGAGATCACGTCAGCCAACTCATTGGCAACGAGGTCGGACTGTGGGCGACCGCCTACTCACCCGCTACCGGCACGGTGACGTGGACCTCGTGGTGGAGTGACCTCGCCACCTTGGACGCGGCGATGCGGCGCCTTATCGCCGACAAGCGGTACGTCGAACTGGTCGTCGAAGGAATTGAGTACATGCCACTTGGCGTCGACGACGCGCTCTTTCAATCGCTGTACATGACCGAAGGGGACATGAGCGCAATGAACGTGGTCGGCACCGTGAGTGCGGTCACCGCGGTGGGCAAGGCGGTCGAAGCGGTGACGTCGGGTGTGGCGATCGCGCAGAAGTTTGAGTCGATCACGGGGCAGCCCTCGGGGTTCCACGTCAACGTCACTGGCAACTACGGGGGCGTGGGATGGCTGTCGGCGTATCCAGACTTGGCCGCGTTCGAAGCGGCAAACAGCAAGGTCTCGGCTGACGCGTCGTGGCTGACCTATCTCGACTCACTGACCTGCTACGGAACCGACGTCAGCGCCACCCAGGCGACCCTCTACCAAAAGATTCCGTAACCCTCGTACAACCGTGGTCTCGTAGGCTGGATTCATCCTGCGAGGAGTGGACATGGATCACCGCCATCGTCATGTCGTCGCGCCCTTGACGCTGCTCGTGCTCGGCCTCAGCGTGATCCTGGGCGTTTCGTATGGCTCAAGCGTCACGTGCCCAACGACGTTGACGTCGCCGCCGAGCATCTCCGCCTCCGCGCTCTGTCCGAACGTCATTGCGATTCCCACGTGCCCTCGACCATCGTCGTCGTTCACCGTCACGTTTCAACACGTTCACGTGTGGGGCGTGCAGGTCGGCTGCTTCCACCCCAAGTCGTAAGGCGGCAAGAGCAGAACTCCCGAGGGCCGAGCTCTCGCACGTGTGGGAGCGGAGTCGAGTGACGTTGTTGTTCCGTCGAAACGTATTACGCGACTCTTGTATAGAACGTGACGCTGACGTGCAAATTTGAGCAGAATGAAACGCGCATTGGTGAGCTCGTCCAGTAAAATTGTTGGCAGCTACTGAGGGAGATGTCGGTGAGTGCTCTTGCACTTGTGCGTTCAAAGGAATCGCCCAGCGTGACCGCAGAGGAGCCAGCAATCTCACCAAAGACCAATCGCCGTCCCGCGTCGGGCGCGTGCGGATGCTCGCGCAACTCGTGCTGGCACATGCGAGCCTGCAAGGGGAGTGGCGTCGTCCGCATTATGCGCGCGCCAGATCCGACAAAGACGTTCCGTCCGTCCGTGGTGCTGTGCCGCGAGTGCGCAGCGCCGACACAGCGGAACCGGGTCGCCTAAACGTCACCCGGTCGCTTGACAATCACGACGGGACACGCCGCAAACTGCACGCACGCCTGACTGACTGAACCGAGCTTCAGCCCCGCGAAACCACCGCGTCCGCGCGAGCCCAGCACGAGCATGTCCGCGTCGCGCGACGCTTCGATGAGCGAAGCGCTGACGTCACCTTGTGCGACGAGCCGACTGATTGGAACCTTAGGATTCTTGACGACTGCTCGCACCGCTTCGTCGATGAAGGCGGTACTGAACCGCTCGAGTTCGTCGCGGTCGAAGGCTCCCGGCACGCCAATCATGGGCATCTGCCAGGCGAAGACCGCAATGATCTCGCCGTGGCGGAGCGCCGCTTCGTCCAACGCCCAGCGCAGCGCGGCGTTCCCGTGTTCGGAGCCGTCGACGCCGACGACGATGCGCGTACCCATCAGGCCACCCCTTGCAACAGGGGGACGGTTCGAGGTGTCGTCGCGATCTGCTCAAGTTGCTCGAGGCTTTGGCCCATCGGTTCGGGCAGCAGCCAGAGCGAGAGAGCAAGGCCAAGCAGGCAGACACAGCCTGCGATCGTTTCGGCGCCGCGCAGTCCCAAGGAGGAGGCGAGCATGTCGGGAAAGAGGTACGCGCCCGCGAATGCTCCCGTCTTGCCGGCCGCCGCGGAGATCCCGTGACCCGTCGTGCGGACATTCACCGGATAGATCTCTGCCGGGTAGATGAACGTTGTCGTATTCGGTCCGAACTCGGTGAAGAGGTAGCTCGCTCCAAAAACGATAACGAAGGGAGCAACGGTCGTCGAGACGCCCGACACGAGCCCGATGACCAAGAAGGCGATAGCCATCATCGCGAAGCCCGCGCATTGAATCTTCTTTCTGCCCCTCTTATCGAGCAGCCAGATGCTGAGCGCGTAGCCAGGAATCGCGAAGACGATGAAGATGAGCATTTGCAAGGTTGTGTTGTAGAGGAGCGAGCCGTTCGGGTTGATGGCCTTGAGCACCTCCGGACTGGAGATCGTGTTCCCGTAGTACGCAAAGTCCAGCGCGGCCCACGCGCCCGCAGTACCAACGAGCCAGACGAGCATCCGCTTGTTGCGAAGAAAGATGCGAAAGCCCTCGAGTGCGGACTGCGGGTGTTGCGCGCCGGCAACACTGCCGATGTCCGACACTGACAAGCCCGCCGCAGCGGCGATGGCTGCCTGAGCTTCTGCGGTCCTGCCCTTTGCGAGCGCGAAACGCGGCGTCTCGTTCATCTTGCGACGTAGATAGAAGACGGCGAGGCCCGGGATTGCCCCGACGCCGAGCAGGATTCGCCAGACGATCCCGATGGGAACGTGGGTCGCGAGCAAGATCGCCGCGATGGAGGGACCGATGACGAGGCCGGCTCCCTGCATCGCAAAGACGAGCCCAACCATCCGGCCCCGAGACTTTGTGCCGGAGTACTCACTCATGATGGTCGCGCTAACGGGGTAGTCACCACCGACGCCGATGCCGAGCACGATGCGCGACACGAGGAGAAAGGTGTAGTTGGGTGAGAGTGCCGACGCGATGGCCCCTGCAGCGAGAATGAGCACCTCGAATCCGTAGATCCGCTTACGCCCGATGACGTCCGCGATACGACCGAAGGTCAGTGCTCCAACAGCCGACGCGGCGAGTGTGACTGAGTTGAGCAGCGAGATCTGCCCGGTCGAGAGGCTCCACTGCGTCGTGAGCAGCGAGACGACGACTCCGATGACAAAGAGGTCGTAGGCGTCGGTGAAGAATCCCATGCCGGAGATCAGCATGATCTTGTACTGGGCCCTGGTCGGGCGACTCTCGTCGAGCGCAGCGAAAGGCCCGGTTTCGTAGCGTGTGGTGGTCATGGCACCAACGCTGTTCCTCGTGTCTTAACGAAGCGTGAGCGAACTGTGAAGGCAGGCTCAGAAGTTTCTTAGTGCGTGTTAATACGCGTCATTGAAATGACGTCTGGGCTGATTATCACCGTTGCCGGGAATGCTTGTTACTCGTTCCTTGGTGCGCATGATCGATCGCTTTGCACCAAGGAGAGGCGGATGAGTTGCCATGCGCTGAGGTCGCGTGATGCGATCATTCTCGCGAGAGCGTTAAGGCCGCGCTGCAGGAGCGAGTGTCGAACGTTTAGGCCTTTTTCTTGCCGAGCTCGCGCCAGCTGCTTTCGGAGATCATCACGTCGAACTTCTTCGCGGCGTCCGTAATCCGCTTCCAGGCACGGTCACGCTCGGCGTCGGTCACGTCCTTGACTTGATCGAATCGCGCGATGGCGTTTCGCACGTGCTCTGCGTTCATGAGGGGCTCTTTACGTTCGTTGGGAAACGCGAACGCCGTGTCAGGTAGGTCGTTCTTCTCCGCGGCGTCGAGCCTTGATGTCTTCTTGGCGCTGCCTGATGCAGAGCCCTGCTTGCTGTTTGGCATGGCACACCTCCGGTCCACGGTCGTCAAATACCGCAATACGAGGAAATATAACGGCGAGTGTGGCGGGGACGTACAGGGCCGAGATGTGTGAGAACAACTGGCTGGTCAGCCCATTGCGAACGGAAATCGCTGCCACGCGTGGTACTCGTCGCGGGCATCTTCACGGCGAAAGAGCGCCAGTTCCTTGGCCGTGAAGGCATCGATCTGCAGTCGGACGTGCTCGAGCGCGTCGGGGCTCGGGAGACGACGACCGCGTCGCGCGACGGCGAGCGTGAGGTGCGGCACGTAGGGGTGGGCCTCGCCAACTCGTGACTCTTCACCGTTCGGCGCGACGAGATCGAGCAGGTGACGGCGAAGCTCCAAGAGCCCTGGTGCTTCCACGGCGAGGTAGAGCACGCGGTCACCGAAGGTGCGTGGTTCCCCTACTGAAATCGCAATCGGCTCGCAACGTGCAGCGACATCGCGCGCTGCGCTCTGCCACGAAAGGCCATCAGAGAGGAGCGGCGGCTCGATGACAGTGATGTGGGGGAGCGGTGCAGGGTCGCCGAGTCGTCTCATGAGCAGCGAGAGACGACCGAGGTCGCCTGCGGGTGGCTCGATCGCGAGATAGTACGAACTCACGTGCCTCCCTTCGCGGTGCTGTCAAGTTGGAGAGGGCGGATCTCGAAGCTCTCTAGCTGCTCGAGGTGGCCTTGAGCGCTGCCAAGAAATCATCGACGAGATCGTCCGTCGACTCGATGCCCACCGAGAGTCGAATGAGCGCGTCGTTTGCTTCGTCGGAATTCTGGGCGTCGTAGGCGGGCTGGCTGCTCCACATGGCTGACGGACGCGTCGCGATGGAGTGCACCGAACCGAGGCTTGCCGCGCGCGTCGTGAGCCGCAAGGTGCCGAGCAGACGCTCGGCTCGCTCGGCGCCGCCCGCTGGCGTGAAGGAGAGCAGCCCACTGAAACCGCTCATCTGCGAACGCGCGACGTCGTGCTGGGGATGGGTCGTAAGGCCCGGGTAGTAGACGGCGAGGACTTCGGGATGCTCGCAGAGCGCCGTCGCGATCGCCAGGGCATTCGCGTTGTGACGCTCCATCCGCACGTCGAGTGTGCGCAGGCCTCTCAGCAACAGCCACGCGTCAAAAGGACCGAGGACCGAACCCACAGCGAGATGGGTGCGCCATATGGTCTCGACGAGGTCGGCTCGACCCACAATAACGCCCGCGGACACATCAGAGTGACCACTCAGGTACTTGGTCGCGCTGTGCCAGACGAGGTCGGCGCCGAGGGCGATCGGCAGTTGGTTGATGGGCGTCGCAATCGTGTTATCGACGACGACCAGGGCACCACGCTCGTGGGCGAGCTCGCTCGAGCGGCGCAGATCGGTAACCGCCAAGAATGGATTGCTCGGCGTCTCGAGCAGAACAAGACGCGTTGCGTCGGTGATGGCCTCTTCGATTGAGGCGGGATCGTGCTGCTCGATGGGCGACGCCGTGACACCGAAGCGCTGCAAGAGTCCCGTGACAAGTCCTGTCGTCCCTGGGTATACGGTTCGCTGGAGTACAACGTGGTCACCCGGTTTCAAAAGGCTGAGCGCGAGCGTCGTTAGGGCGCCCATGCCACTCGCGGTGACGATGGCCCGTTCGGCCCCTTCCAGAGCCGCCACGACCTCGGCAACCTGGGTGTGGTTGGGATTGCCGTAGCGCGTGTAGAAATCGTCGGTGAAGGCGCGATTCGCCGCGTCAAGGAACGCTTCGTTCGTCTCGGCGGCGAAGGTGGTCGCCTGAACGATGGGAGGAACGATCGCGCCGTGTCGGGCGTCACGGTCCGCGTGGATCGCTTTGGTGCCGGGGCGATCGCTCACTGCATCGGAGTGGTCAGAGGTCATCTCTCAACGTTAGGCGCGCGTCGAAACGGTCTTTAAGGATTCTTTGCCGAGAAGTTGTCGCACCGTCGCCGCCGCGGCTGCGGCCGCGCTGTAGTTTCTTCCGTATGCGCCGCCCTCTCGCCCTTGCGGTCGTACTGGGCCTCGCGTCAACTTTGGCGATGGCGTCGGTGGCGTTTGCCGACTCCACGACGACGACTACCACGACATCAACGTCGACGACGACAACCACGACGACGGCGCCCACGACCACCACCACGAAGCCGAAGCCGGTGCCTTCGGTCGCGCCGCTGACTGGCTTGCCCTATCCGAAGCGACTGTTGAAGAATCGCTCGGCGCTTACCATCAAGATTGACAACACGCCCCAGGCCCAACCGCAGTACGGCGTTCAAGACGCCGACGTTGTCTACGAAGAGATCGTTGAAGGTGGCATCACGCGCCTGGCGGCGATCTTCAATTCGCGAGTCCCTTCCGTGGTGGGACCGGTTCGATCGGTTCGCCGTACGGACCGCGAGATCGTCTTTCCGATCGGCGGCATCTTCGCGTTCTCAGGTGGCGCTGAGTATGCGGTCAGAAGCATCGAGACCGCACCGGTCAAGCTCTTCGACGAATCCACCAGCGGCGGGGCCATGTTTCGTAACCCGAACCGGATCGTTCCGCACAACCTGTTCGCTTACGCCCAATTGCTGATGGACAAGGACGGCAAGCCGCGACCGCCGCCCCCGCTGTTCACCTATCGCTTCAGCGGCGAGGAGTTCGGTGGGCCGAAGGTCAGTTCCTTCACCGTGAACTTCGAATCCGGCTACGCCGCCACCTACAACTGGGACGCGAGGACGAAGTCGTGGGACCGGTCGATCTTCGGTGCTCCCGATGTGACCGCGACGGGCCAGAGGCTGTCGCCGACCAACGTGATCGTGATGACGGTGAACTACGTCGGCGGCGTCGGCGTCATCGACTCCTATGCGCAAATGATTGGGAAGGGTCCGGTGGAAGTCTTCAGCGACGGGCGCGTCGAGCATGGCACATGGTCACGTTCGAATCTTCGCCACCGCGCCATCTACACGAACCTTGAAGGAAAGGCCATCAATCTAACCCCGGGTCAGACGTGGGTCGAGTTGCTCGCAACGGGCATGGGGGTGAGCATCACCCCATAGGAGCACCTCGGGTGCGACCAGAGGCGAGCGTCTCTAATCTCGGTCGCGCATTCCGGCGAGGGCAGAGCGAGGAGAGCGAAAGGCGCGAAGGATGCCAACCATCCGGGTCTTCCACGCGGTACTCGCGCTTGTGCCGTGTGACTTCGACGTCACGACCACATAGAGGGCTCCCGCGAGCAGCCCCCATGCTAACGACGTGGTGTGTTCAATCCCGTCAACTCCGGGCGCAACGACAGCCGCGATCAGCAAGCCCAGGCTCAGCAGCGCCGCACCCCGATTCATTCGTGCGGCGATCAAGAGACAGGCACCAACGGCAGTGGTGGCAGCAGACGGTCCCGTATCGAGCACACGAGCGAGTGCGGGGGTCAGACCGAGCAGGTGACTGTGCACGGACTCGAGCAACACCCTCGCGATGAGCGTCGAGCCAAAGTGCGCCACGACCGCGACCGCGATGGTGAGCCATCGTCCAAGAATCAGCTCGCCGAGTCCGATGACGACGATCAGTTGCGCGCATGCAGCCCACAGCGGCAAGTACGCGGTTGGAAAGAAGAAGGACATGGGAAGGCGAGCGAGTTCGCTTGTGAGGGGAAGCGACGCGTGCACGTCACCGGAGTGCCACAGCTCAGGCCGCAAAATGTGAAAGTGCAAGAAGCCGGCGACAAGTATCGTCGCGAGGGCGGTCGCCAAGCCCAGCCATGGCCGTGAGCCGCGCGACCATCCGTAGCGAGCGAGCAGCCAGAGCCGAAAGAACTCTCGACTCAATCCGAAGCGTGGAGCGTGTCGCTGAGCGAGTTGCTCAGCGACATCCAGCGCGGCGCCACTCCTGACGGAGAGTCCGTTGGCCGGCGCGGCGTTGTCGAAGCTACCGCGCCCTTGCGCGTCGCCCGGTTGCGGGTTGGACTCCGTCGCTCACCTCATCTCAACTCGTCCACGGGGGACGTGTCTTCGACCTTATAGTCAGGATCCTCGCGCGGGGGCATCTCGCCACTACGAAGTTTCGCTGTGCTCGCCATTCGAGGACGACACGGCCAACGAGATCAGCGGTTTAGCATGGCGCGAATTGATTCGCGAAGTGAGTCCATCGTCGCGATGACCGCGGTGGGCTCGTAACCACAGTGCGCCATGCAGTTCTCGCAGCGCTCATCGCGCCCGCGTCCGTACTTGGACCAGTCGGTCGTCTCGACGAGCTCTTGATAGGTCGTCGCGTAGCCGTCAGCCATCAAGTAACAGGGGCGCTGCCAACCAAAGACGGAAAAGCTTGGAATGCCCCACGCCGTGCACTGGAAATCGCGCTTGCCCTCCAAGAAGTCGAGGAAGAGCGGTGAGTGGTTGAGGCGCCACCGCTTGCGATGACCGTCGGCGAACGCCTCTTTGAACAGCTCGCGCGTCTGGTCGACGCCGAGGAAGTGCTCTTGGTCGGGGGCCTTCTCATAGGCGTAGGCAGGTGAGATCATCATCGCGTCGACCTTGAGGTCATCGTTCAAGAAGTCGAGCACGTCACGAATGGTCTTTGGCTGGTCGGTGCTGAAGAACGTCGAGTTGGTCGTAACGCGAAAACCTTTCGCCTTGGCAGCCTTGATCGCAGACACCGCTTCGTCGAAGACGCCGTAGCGATTGACCGCGAGGTCGTGGCGCTCCTGGAGGCCGTCCATGTGGATGACCCAGGAGAAGTAGCGCGATGGCGTGAACTTCTCGAGTCGTCGCTCGAGCAGCACGGCGTTGGTGCAGAGATAGACGTAGACCTTGCGCTTGATGAGCTCTTGAACCATCTCGGCGATCTGAGGATGCAGCAATGGTTCACCGCCGGCGATCGAGACCATCGGCGATCCAGTTGACTCGACGGCGTTGACGACTTCGTCCACAGTCAGGCGCTTGCGGAGAATCTCCGTGGGGTACTGGATTTTCCCGCAGCCCGGGCACGCGAGGTTGCACGCGAACAGCGGCTCGATCTCGATGATGAAGGGGTAGTACTTCGTGCGCTTCAGTCGGTGCTTGAGTAGATATGTACCGATGCGCAGATTCTGACGAAGGGGGACGGCCATTACCGCACCCTAGTCGGCAGTGCGAAATGAACGGTCTCTTGCACGATTCTTTCCTCACTGAGATGGACGGGCCCGAGCGAGGAGATCGCTCCAACGACGTCGTGGACGAGTATGTCGGGCGCCGACGCCCCCGCGGTGATGCCGATGCTGCGAACATTCGAGAGCCAACCGAGCTCGAGCTGCGTCGCGTCTTCGATCAAGACAGCCTTACATCCCTCGCGCTCGGCCACTTCAAGGAGCCGCGCCGTATTCGACGAGTTTTGCGAACCCAGCACGATCATCAGATCGCAGCGGTGCGCGATCGAGCGCACGGCGTCTTGCCGGTTCTGGGTGGCGTAGCAGATGTCATCGGACGCGGGAGCCACGATGTCGGGGTAGCGCGCGCGCAGGGCGCTCACTATCTCTGCGGTCTCGTCGGTGGCAAGGGTGGTCTGTGTGAGAAGGGCAATCGGTTCATCTCGATCGAACTCGAGACCGGCGACCTCTTCGACGTTCGCCACGATGCGCATACGTTCGGGCGCCTCGCCGTACGTTCCCACGACCTCTTCGTGCTCGGCGTGGCCGATCATGACGAGGTTGTAGTTCTGGGCGGCGTAGCGGCGTGCCTCAACGTGGACCTTCGCAACGAGCGGACAGGTGGCATCGATGACGGTGAGGCTCTCGCGCTCAGCGCCTTGGCGACGGATCTCGGGCGAGACGCCGTGAGCGGCGAGCACCACCACCGCGCCATCGGGAACGTCGGTGAGCTCTTCGACGAAGACGGCGCCTTGTTGTTCGAGGGCTCGCACGACGTGGAGGTTGTGCACGATCTGTCGGCGCACGTAGACCGGCGCGCCGAACTGGGCGAGTGCTCGTTCCACGGTCTCGATGGCCCGTTCGACGCCGGCGCAGAACGAGCGAGGTGAGGCGAGGATGATGTCGTGCTCGCCGCACGCTTTTGCCCAACGTTCGAGTGGCCCTCTTGCGCACGACAGCGAGCCGAGCGCGCGCAGACCCCCTCGCATGGGACCGGTCGTAGCCGTGTCAGAGATCGACCGAACGACGGCAAGTGGGTTCTTGGGGAGGTAGTCCATTACCCATGACGACTCCATGTCGACAGCAATGGCACCGGACGCGGCAAGGCCAGCTCGTTCGCCTGCACGCACGTATTTGGGCGAGGTCATGAGCGGGCCGAGTCGCACCGCGTGGCGAGAGCGGCGAAACTCTGCGCTGAGCAGTGCCGATCCCGGCAGGTCGCGCGAGGTCGAGGACTCCGTGCTGCGAAGTTCGCTGGCGATGATGATGTCGCCCGGAACGAGTTCGGGGGCGAGAGCACCCGCGACGCCCACGAGCGCGACGGCCGTCTGCTCATCGAGGCGAGCGGCGAGTTTCGCGCCCGCGCGCGAGGCCCGCTCTCGACCGGCGCCGATGACCGTGTCAGCGCCACCGAAGGCGAATGACTCGATGCGAAGCGGTGCGAGGACTTTGAGCTCAGCCGTTGGGATCACCTCGCCTCACGTAGCGCCCCAGCGCCATGAGCGGAAAGACGAGCCGGTAGAGGTGGTAGTTGATGTAGAAGTCGCCAGGAAAGCCCGTGCCGGTGAACCATGGCTCGTCCCACGACCCAGCGTCGTTCTGTGATTCGACGAGGTATTGGACACCCCGGTCGGTCGACACCGAGCGCTCGTTCGCCGCGATGAGCGCCATCAATGCCCAGCCGGTCTGAGACGCCGTCGAGGGACCTCGACCGCGATAGTTCGGCTCTCGGTAGGACCGAAGATCTTCACCCCACCCACCATCTTCGTTCTGATGCGCTTCCAGCCAGGCGACCCCGCGCCGAATCGCCGGGTGATCCGTGGCGACACCGGCGGCGACCAGTCCTGGGAGGACCGCGCCCAACCCGTAGACGTAGTTGGCGCCCCAACGCCCGAACCATGAGCCGTCACTCTCTTGGTTGTCGAGAAGCCACGCGACGCCGCGCTCGACAGAACCTCGATACTGCTCGCGTCCGGCGAGCGCCTCGAGCACGTGGGCGGTGACGTCCGCGCTCGAGGGATCGATCAGCTCGCCGAAGTCGCAAAAGGGAAGCTCGCGCACGAGAGTTTGGACGTTATCTACATCGAACGCCGCCCAGCCGCCGTCACGCGACTGCATGCCCTCGACCCAGGCCAGGCCCCGTCGCTCCGCATCGAGTGACGGCTCGGCGGTGCGTCCGAGGGCGAGCACAACCTCGGCGGCGTCATCGATGTCCGGGTAGGTGTCATTTTCGAACTCGAACGCCCAACCGCTCGGCTTGAGGTACGGGCGACGCATTGCCCAGTCGCCCTTGACGGTGATCTCCTGGCTCAAGAGGTAGCGAGCCGCAGAACGCAGGACCGGGTCTTCGGGGGAGAGTCCGGCGTCAGCGAGCGCGGTGACCGCGAGTGCGGTGTCCCACACAGGGGACTGGCACGCCTCGAGGCGCCGTCCAGTCGCGTCTTCGATGGTGAACCCGTCCAGTCCGGTGATGCCAGCGTGCATGACGGGATGCTCGAGGGAGTAGCCCTGAAGACGAAGGGCGATCAGTGAGTACACCCAGGGTGGCTGGATGCCGCCCCAGGAGCCATCGGCCTCTTGGCGCTGAACGATCCAGCGCTCGGCCTTGCGCAACGCCGCACGGCGAAGGAACTTGATCGGGCGGCGCGAGTAGAAGTGCAGCAGCACGTCGATGGCCTGAAACCGTCCCGCCCACGTGTTGAGCGGGTCGCGGCGCGGCGCGGGTACGCCCGTCTTGAGCTCGTCGACCGAAAACTCGAGACGGTGCCTGGGGCGGTGCGCGCTGACGACGGTGAGTGCGACGACGGTTTGACGAGCCCAGCAGGCAAAGTCGTAGATGTTGAGGGGGAGGTGGCGGCTCACGAAGATGATCTCCGGCGGCATTACCGGCAGCTCTTCCCAGGGCCAAAGGTTGAACATCGCCAACCAGATGCGTGTGAACACGCGACTGCTCTCGATGCCGCCCGAAGAGTAGATGAAGTGGCGGGCGCGGGCCATGTGCTCATCGTCGGGTGTGTCGCCGGCGAGACGCAGCGCCACGTACGCCTCAATAGTCGTCGACAGATCGGCGGGGCCGCCGAAGAAGTTGGCCCACGTGCCGTCCTCGCGCTGGCGCGAGCGGATCCACTTTGCCGCGGCCGCGGTCTGCTCGAGAGTGCGAATGCCGAGGAACTCACGCAGGAGAAGGTCTTCGGCGTCCATGGTGACGTTCGTTTCGAGCTCGCCCTTCCACCAGCCGTTGGGACTCTGGAGTGCGATCAGTGCGTCGACGGCGTTCTTCAGGGAGTTCTTGACGTCGCGATCGAACGATGGCGAAGGTGGCTCGGGCCCTTCGGCACCTGGTGCGTCGAAGGCGCCGTGGGGCGTGAACTCGCTCATTGGTCTCGCTCGATGACGTAACGAGCGAGCACGCCGAGCTCGTTGCGCGCTGTCTCGCGCATCGGGACGCGCTCGAGGGCAGCGAGAGCGCCAGACAGGTCCGACTCGGCCATCTCGGCAGTTTCGTACTTGGCGCCGCATTCATCGAGCAGCGTCATCGCAGCCTCGACTTCGGCGTCGGTGAGTTCCCTGTCGAGTGATGACGCTGTCTCGGCGAAGACGTCAAAGCCCTTCGAGAACGCGATGCTGACGGGCAGCGTCTTCTTGCGCAGGCGAAGATCGTTCCCGACCGACTTTCCGGTCACGCTGGGCTCACCCCATACCCCCAACATGTCGTCGATCGCCTGAAAGGCCTGCCCGAGATGATCGCCAAAGTCGGAGAGCGCGTCGACGATTTCGTCGTTCGCGCCGGCGAGGATGGCCCCAATGGACGCCGCGCACGACAGCAGTGCGCCAGTCTTGCCCGCTTCCATGCGCAGACACTCCTCGACCGACAGCGAAAGCTGGTGCTCCGAAGCGATGTCCAGAGCTTGGCCGACGATCATCGCCTGCGTCGCTTCGGCGAGGCGCGCCGCCGCGCGTACGCGTTCGGGAGTTGCCTCATCAAGCAGGAGCTGAAAGGCGAGCGTCGAGAGCGCGTCGCCAGCGATGATCGCGGGACCGACGCCGTACTTGGCCCAGACTGTCGGCTCGTGACGTCGTTCGAGGTCGCCGTCAATGATGTCATCGTGAATGAGTGAGAAGTTGTGCACGAACTCGATGGCGAGTGCCCCCACGAGTCCCACGCGTTCTTCGGCGCCACCGGCGCTGGCCGAGAGCAGCGCCAGACTCGCGCGGACGTACTTACCGCCCGCCGACAGGTGATGGTTCACCAGCGGGCGTAACTCAGGGCTGAGGCGTCGCGTTGCTTCGTCGAGCGCTGGATTCACGAGCGTCTTCGTGCGAGCGAGGATCTCGAGGGCGCTCGATTCGTTCTCTTGCTTGGGCAGTTTGTTAGCCAAGGTCACGTATTTACCCTCTCGCGATCTTGCGGGTCAGCCCGTGATGAGTTCGAAAAGAGGCCAAGGATCCCTGCGGCTGCATCGTTGCCACTGCGGACCGCACCTTCCATGGTCGCGGGCCATCCGGTACTGCACCACGCCCCCGCAACGAAGAGTCCAGGGATCGACGTTGTGACCGTTGGACGGAGCGATTCGATGCCTGGAGAGCCACGAAAGGTCGCCGCGTGCTCACGGGTTACGACCGACGCTGTCAAGACGGCGTCGCGCGCGGCGGGTATGAGGTCGCACAGCGCGTTGAAGAACATAGGAACGAGCTCGCTCGATCCGACGGCCGCGTACGTGTCGGCCGCCGAGAGGGACACGACGAGGCACTGACCCGTCGTTATGCCCGATGAGTCAGTGCGGTCAAAAAGAAACTCGATTGGTGAGTCGATGCACGCGGCCATCGGTAGTTCGGTTACCTTTCGATCGAGAACGAAGTGAATGTTAACAATCGGAGACGCACCTAACTTCATGGCGAGATCTTCATCGCCGGGCAAAGCCCCCAGTGTCGCCGCCACCCTAGGGGCCGTCGCCACGATCATTGCGTCGAAGATGAATGGATCCTCAGTTGCGACGACGCTGAACGTACCGTTCGGTGGTCGAGTGATCGACGTGACAGATGTGTTGAGATTCACTGACACGCCACTTTCACGCAAGGAACGCAGGGCATTTTCTCCATGCAGTTGCGCGAGCGGCACGGTCGACCACCCCATATCGGCCCCGTCGGAGCGCTGCAGGAAACCTATACGAAACACTTGCACGGCGAGTGCGAGTGACGTCTCGGAGGCGGGAACGTTGACAGTGGGCTGAATGATGAGATTCCAGAGTCGCTCGATGGCCTGTGGTGATTGACCGTGGCGCGCGAGCCACGAGGAGAAGGTCTCACGGTCGAGCGCCGAGTCGGCGGGGTCAAGATGGCGAAGCGCGAGCATGGCACGAACGAGACCGATGCGCTCTCGAATCGAGAGGAATCGGTAGCGGGCAAGTGACGCAGCGAGATGGAACGGCGGCGGGAGCTTGGTTCGACGTATGGTCGCGCGCGTGCCGTCGGGTGAGAGCACGGGCACGTTGAGTCGAGGCTGGAGGTAGACCTGATGACTCGCGCCGATGCGATCGATGAATGCGCGATACGAGGTGCAACAGCCGAGAAAGACGTGTTGTCCGTTGTCGAAGGAGAGGCCGTCTCGTTCGATGGATGTGGTGAGCCCGCCGAGGTGGGGACGTCGCTCGAACAGCGTTACCTGGGCTCCTGCGTCGGCGAGAGCGAGCGACGCAGCGATGCCCGCGAGCCCTCCACCGATGACGCCGACGCGCGGCGCGCTCATGCGCGAGCGGCGGCGAGGCTCTGCAGCGCCACTGTGATCTTCTCGTAGGCCGGTAGGGAGACGCGTCCTTCGGTCACCGCGAGGGGATTACGCTCGATGCGAAGAAGAAGGCGGCGATAGATGCCCGACATCGCCGCGACGCAGGCGCGTCCGCGACCGCTCAGGAGTGGGAGCAACTGAAGACCCTCGGCGAACCACTGGTCGGCGCGACCGCACTCAAAAGCGACGAGCCGGGCGATCTCTGACGGCGGACCCATTAGGTCGGGGTTGCAGCTCACGCGGATGGCGTCTTCGCGGGGCAGGTAGACGCGCCCGATAGAGCGATCCTCCACGACGTCGCGCAGGATGTTGGTCAGCTGCAGCGCCACTCCGAGAGAGTCGGCGAGGGGCACCGCTTCGGTTGGGTGATCGGTGCCAAAGATGGCGAGCGACAGCCGTCCGACCGACCCTGCCACGTTTCGGCAGTACTTCACCAGATCGTCGATGGTCTCATAGGTCGTGCCGTGCACGTCCATTTCGCAGCCGTCGATGATCTCACCGAAGCACTCCATCGGCAGGTGATAGCGATTCTTCGCGTCCGCGATGGCAAACAGCACCGGATCGCTCGTCCTCGGGTCGATCGACTCGATCTCCTTGCGCACGATGCGAAGCCCGGCGAGCTTCTCCTCGGGTGTGTCGGTGCCGTCGCCAATGTCGTCGATGCGCCGAGCTAACGCGTAGACGGCCGACAGCGCTTGACGCTCAGGCTTGCGCAACAGGCGGATGCCGTAGGCGAAGTTCTTTGCCTCACGGCGCGTGACGCCTTCACACCAGTCGTAGGCGGCTTCAAGGTTCATGCCACGCTCCGGTGGCGACTCGCGTGCGCGAAACCTCGCACCGTGCGGGCGATGACGTCGCGCGTACTCGTTCGACAGCTCACCCCCAGTACGTCGTAGTTCGCCCTCTCGATGGCGTCGGTCGCGGCGCGTCCGCCGCCGGCGAAGCCCGTGACAGCGAGGCGAGCTCGAATCGGCAGTGAGGCGGCGAGCGAGTCGCCGGCGTCCAGGAGCTCTCTCGTTCGCAGGGTCTCTTTTGCGACAACTTCACGCAACGCCGCGCTCGTCGTGGGCAAGAGCAGATCCTCTTCCGCACAACCGAACTCGCGTAGGTCATCGAGCGGGAGGTAGATGCGACCGCGTCGCGCATCCTCACCAACGTCTTGAAGATGCTCGACCACTTGTAGGGCGATGCATACTTGATCGGACCAGTCCGTGCGCTCGGGTGTCGAGACCTGAAAGACGGCGAGCACAAGGCGGCCGACGGGTGCTGCGGACAGCATGCAGTAACCCACTAAGTCCTCGAAGTTCTCGTAGCGGGTGACCACCTGGTCGACTCGATTGGCTTCGATGAGGTTTCTAAACGGTTCAAGGCTTAGATCGAGGTCGCGAATGAGTGGCGTGAGACGTTGGAACACTGGGTGGATGGCTTGGCCTTCTGCGGCGAGGTTGAGTTCGTCGTCCAGCCAGTCGAGCAGTGCCATTCGATCGCCCTCTGCTTCATCACCGATGTCATCGGTCAGCCGGGCGAAGCCGTAGATGGCCATGAGATTGGATCGAACGTCTCGAGGCAGGAGTCGCGAGGCTACCGGGAAGTTCTCTCCACTGGCCTTCAGAGCGAACTCATCTCGAGCGCCGAAGAAACTATTTATCGTCTGCGTCAACTTGCTTGACACCAGAGGCCCCTTTGCAATTCCGTTGAAAATCAACCTATCAGCCTGTATATGAAAGGTCGCCGTGCGAACGCACTCTCATCTCGTGCGTAGACGATCTCGTTCACACGTTTACGGTCCTTGACGGCGATGCTGAGAAACGCTTCAGGCAATGATGCAAAAAAGCGATGTTGTTACGCACGTCGACATCGCGAAGCTCAGCGCTACGCGTCGTAACGTAGGTGAGGAGATACTGTGCACCGAAACGTCCCGCGCCTCGTCATAGCTGTGGCGTGCGTCATCGTGCTTGTCGTTGCGTTCACGCTCTCGTACGCGCGACCCGCGCAGACCAAGGGAGTCGAAGTACGCGCCGAGACGTCACGGGAGTACGGCAGCGTGCTGGTCGTAGCCGGGGGAGAGCTCGGCGGGTTTCCGCTGTATGAGTTCAGTGGCGACGTTCCCGGCCACTTCGGTTGTGGCACCGTCAAAGAACCCGGCTATGACCTTGATCCCGACGCGCGCGTGACGCTCACCTGCACAGGACCGGAAGACAATATTGTCAACGGGGTCACTTCCGATGACTGGCCCGCCCTCACGACCAGGGCGACGCCCGTCGCCGGTCCGGGCGTCGATCAATCACTGCTCGGCACGGTGCACCGTGACGGGATTGGCGATCAGGTCACCTACGCCGGGCATCCGCTCTATCTCTTTGACCCATCTTCTGCGCCATTCCGCCCCCTCGGCGTCCAGTACGTAGAGACGGTGCAACCCCTCGCGCCCTGGCACGGATACTGGTACCTCGTTTCGTCGAAAGACGGCGATCAGGTCGCCGGTGTCGCGTCGTTGAAGATCGCGACGCTCCCCAGTGGGTCCCGGGTTCTCGCCGCCGTGGGCGACTCAAATGTCGATCCCTTTGCGCTGGTCGTCTACGCCTTCAGCCGTGACCCCCGCAACACGAGCACCTGCACCGGCGGATGCGCGACGACGTGGGTGCCCCTTACAACGACGTCGGCGCCTCATGTTGCCCCGGACATTCGCGCGGCGTCGATTGGCACGATCAGACGAAGCAACGGGAACCTTCAGGTCACCTATGACGGCAAGCCGCTCTATCTCTTCTCGCGCGAGAAGGTGTTCCTGCTCCCACGCGGCGGCATCGTCACGAGAGGAACGGCCGGCAACGGGGAGGAAGTCAGCGGCCCGAGCGGTGGCACGTTTTCTACGGTCCGTCTCGGCTCGTCGTAAGCAGGCGGATCACGTCGTCAGCGCCGCAGCGATCCGCGCGGTGATCACAGCGGACTCGTAAATCGGCGAAGCTCGATGACGGGAATGACGCGCGTCGTTTTGGTCTGATACTCGCCAAACTGAGGCATGGCCTGTGCCATGAGATCCCAGATCCGGTCGCGTTCTTCGCCCTTGACGACAATGGCCGTGGCGGCGAAGGTGTCGCCGCCAAGTTCAACGATGACTTCGGGGTGCGCCACGAGGTTGTAATACCAGTCGGGGTTTGAATCGGCGCCCGCCTTCGAGGCGAACACGAAGAGCAGGCCATTGTCCTCCAGGTACATCACGGGGTTGACGCGATCGTCCCCGGTTTTCGCCCCGCGCGTGTTCAAGAGGAGCATGGGCACGTCTTTGGCGTCGACCAGTACGTGGCCCCCGTTCGCTCGAAACTCCTCAATGACTTTCGTGTTCCAATCGTTGACGTCGCTCATCGTTCCCCTCTCGTCTTTTTCGCAGGCTAAAGGTCGACGACGAGGTGTCGACGCCGCCCGCCTCGCCCTACTGTCGAGGCATGTGTAGAAACATCACCACTTTGAGGGGACTCCAACCAGAGGCCACTTCCCAAGAGATAGAGGCCGCCGCACGCCAGTACGTGAGGAAAGTCAGCGGCGTTCAGAAAACCTCGGCGTCCACCGACGCGGTCTTTGAACGGGCCGTCCAGATCATTACTGTGGCGACGGCGGAGCTCTTGCACGGGCTGCCGCCTCGCCAACGACCTCCCGCCACCGTGCCCCCGCTTCGCCGTCTGTCCGACGATCCCAACAAATAGATACGGCCGTGCGACAATCGACAATCAGAGTGACCGTCTCCGAATTAGAAATGAGGAGTATCCACTAATACGGGTTCGCCGTCAAATAAACTTTTGATCTAGTTTCCGGGGAACCGGTTCTGGCAAGGGAGAACGGTGAGCACCGAGGTTAGAGCGAACAGCCGCGTCCATACGGCCATGGGTCGTGAAACGGTCGCCCGGTCTCTCGGCCCGCTGGTCACCGCGAGGCACCGAGCCGGCTTGAGCCGCACAACTGCACGTGCTGGCGGCGCCATCGAATCGGGGCTCGATTCGCCCTATTTCCTCGCCACCGTGAAGCCGACCGACGAACCGCTGGTGGTGCGACCGGTCGCGATGATCGTTGGACCAAGTGGGCATGAGCCAATCGCCCGCGCAACACGAGCTCATCGCTGGGGCGGCTATTCGGCGGGTCGAAAGGTCTTCTCGGTGGCGGCGGGCATAGCTCTCGCCGGAGGCGCCGCGTACGGCGCCACCAACTGGATCGTCGCCTTGACGGGGGGCTCATCGGGAGAGGGCCAGGCCGCGACTATCCAAAACCTCACGATTACGAGCGTGTCGACACCATCGCCCACCAACGATCTCTATCCTGGGGGCACCGGCGATGTGGTGGTCACGATCACCAACCCCAACCCCTATCCGGTCACCATCACGGCGATGGATCTTCCGACGAGCACGACGTACGCCACGGGTTACACGACCGCGTCGCTGACGACCCAACAGAGCGGCTGCATCTCTTCCTCCCCCAGCGATGTCATCTGGAACGACTCGACCTCCACGTCGGGCAGTGCCCACACGCTGACGACGCCCATAGTCGTGGGGGCGAGCGGTAACGCGAACAACCCATTGACCGTCACCTTGACCAATGACGCCTCCATGACCGCCTCGGCACCCGCCGCGTGTGCGGGTGCCTACTTCTCGATGCCGTCGCTCACGGGCATTGCCGCTACCGGCGGCGCGGGCACCGCGACGTCAACACCCGCGACCGATGCCTGGACGAGCTAGTCCCGTGTCCCAGCGGCGGGCTCGACGAGGCCGGTTGGCCGCGCTCTGCGGGGCGGCGGCGCTCTTCGCTGTGACGAACCTCTCCTTTGCGGGCGCGGTCACGAAGTGGGTCCCGACGTTGAACTCCGGATCACGCGGAGAAGGGGCAGCTCGCGCAGCCATCACCAGTGCGACGGGCAATCCCGTGACCTTCACAGCGGCCTGCAGCTCGTCGACAACCGAAACTGCCGTCTTGACGTGGACATCGGCAGGCTCGGCTGTCACTGGCTACGAGGTCCTGGTCAGTGCGTCGGCCTCGAGCGGTTTCACGGTTGACGCGACACAGCCATCGGGCACCGCTCTCACCGTCACCGAGACCTACACCACCGCAGGAAAGAAGTACTACCGCCTCGAAGCGGAATCGGCGAACTGGAGCTTTCCGGGCACGACGATCACGAACGCCCGCGAAGCGTCGGTGAGCGGCACGAATGGGGGCTATCTGACGATGGCCACATCAGGAACGAAGTGCGCGGCTACGGCGTAGTGCTTTATGCACCGTTTGCGGAGAATGTGTAGCGCAAAACTGCAAACCGAATGCGGTTTTATGCGCGTTCATCAGCAGTATTGGGTACCGAAGGCAAGGCAGCGTCAAAGTTGTGTCGTAGTTGTGAGTAAGTAGCAAGCATCGTGATTTTTGGTTGGGAGGATACAGCCTGTATAAAACGCGCAAGGGCAACCTCTCCGCGGTCCCTCTTCAGCGATGAAGAGACAAAGGACTTGGGGGACGGCCACTACGTGCGGCAGTCCACTACTAGGGAGAAAACAATGAAACAAACTCGTATAAACCGAACAGCGAGGAATGTCATGGAGTCAGCACCAACTGGTTCAACAAGCCCCTTGGCAGCTACCACTCGCACAAAGCGATTCCATCGCCTCAGCGGCCGGTCCGTGACCTTTAAGGTCGTGTCGGGCCTCGCGGGCATGGCGATGGTCGGCGGCGCGGCGTATGGCGTGACCAGCTGGATCGTCGGGCTGAACGCGGGATCCTCGGGGGAGGGACAGTCGGCGACCGTGAGCAACCTCACGATCACTGCGGTGGCGACCCCGGCGGCGACCAACCAGCTGTTTCCGGGTGGGTCCGGTGACGTGGTGGCGACCATCACCAATCCGAACTCCTTTCCCGTCACCTTGACCGCCGTGGATCTCCCGGCGAACACGGTGTATGCGAACGGGTACACCACATCGGCGTTATCAGCTACGCAGACGGGATGCCTCTCGACCACCCCGAGCGACGTCACATGGAACTACGCGACGGGAACATCGGGAACGGTGCATTCGTTGACGACGGCGCTGACAGTGGCCGCGAGCGGCACGCTGACGGTGACGTTCACGAACGACGCAACGATGACTTCGGGCGCTCCCGCGGCGTGCGAGGGTACATATTTTTCTCTGCCCTCGTTGACCGGCATCGCTGCCTCCGGTGGCGCCGCCACCGCGACGACCAGTCCCGCCACGGACGCCTGGACGAGCTAATCGCTCAATCCGGAGTTCAATTTCATCTCTCACCAAGCCCCCTGTCACCAGCGACTCGCTGGCGGCAGGGGGCATTCAGCTGCGCTACAACTAAGTGTGCCAACTCGAAGAACCCAGCTGGTGGTGATCGCGCTCCTCGTGGCCGCGGGCCTCGCCCTGGTGCTCGCGGTGGTCGTCACCGGGGGAGGCCCGTCGACCACCACTACCTACGCCACCCCTTCCGTCCCGACCTTCAAGGGGCTCACCCTTGGAAACGCGCGATCGCTCGCGCGCCTGCGTAAGAGTGGCATCTACGTCGTCGTGCGGGTTCCATCGAGCGTGACTGCCGGGACCGTCCTCGCACAGAGTCCCAACCCTTCGTGGCCCGTTGGTCTGGTGGTCTCCAGTGGCCCGTGGCCCCACGATGAAGCGGTGCTCCCGGGCGAGCGCACGCCACCCGTTCGACGTGAGTGCGCGGTGGCGATCTGGCTCTCTGAAGACGGCAATGCCTATCCGTTGCTCTGCAGCGGACATCGGGTGAACGTGGGCGCCTGGCTCTTCTACGCGAAGAGTCACCCTTCGATGCTGTCCCTTGCACGAACGACACCGCTGTCCCGAGTCATTGCTTCACTGTGTCACTTCAAGGTCGACGAACCTCAGGGCTTCAATGACAGTGAAGAGACCCTGCCCGAACAGGAGAACGTGTTCGCACTGGCGGCTGCCTACAACGGGTGGAATGCTCCGAAAGACCTCAACTGCGCGCACTATGGGGCGACCTCGTAGTCCATGACGACTTCGAACGGCGATAACGACCGCAGGGTTCAGCGACCGTTGTTACTACCATTAGGTCGAGGTGACCGTGGCCCAACTGCTCTTTACTGCTTTTAGCAACCGTACTGACGCGGTCGAACTCGCCCGTGAAGTGGGCGACCAGCTGGCCCGCGACGGCATCACGTCGAGTCTGTACCTGTTTGATACCGATGGTGAACCGGAGCTGGACGCGAGCACGCTCGTCGTCAGCCTGGGGGGCGACGGCACGTTTCTCAAGGCCACGAGGCTCGCGCACCGGGTGGGCGCACGGGTGGTCGGGGTGAACCTCGGTCAGGTGGGATTCCTCCTCAACGTGCCGTCGAACGACATTGTGGAGAACATCAAATGGGCCCTCGTCAGCGACGCGGTCTCAGAACGACTCGCCCTCGAGATCACGAGCTCAAACTCCGACACCATCGAGTTCGCGCTCAACGAAGTGGTCGTTGAGCGCGCCAGCCCGGGGCACATGGTCAAGGTGAAGACCTTCATCGACAAAGAGGAGTTCCTCACGTACTCGGCCGACGGCGTGATGGTCTCAACGCCCACCGGGAGCACGGGCTACAACTTCTCAGCCGGCGGACCGGTCGTTGACGCGGCGCTCGCGCTCATGATTCTCACCCCCGTCGCCCCGCACTTCACGATCGGTCGCTCGATCGTTGTTCCCGTCGACAAGGTCATCCGGCTGTTGATCGATGACAAACCGGCCGTGCTCGTCGCCGATGGTCAGACGATCGGGTCCCTGGAGCCCGGTGAGTACATCGAGGTTCGTCAGAGCCCGAACCCCGTCCACGTGGCGGCGACGCGCAGCTTCGACCTTGCGACACGGCTGCGCCGCAGTCTCAGAGAGGGTCATGCCTAAGGCGAACCTCGTCGAGCTGTACGCTCACAAGCTCGGCGTCATCGACGATGCCCGCCTCGAGTTTGGGTCAGGCTTCAACGTCATCACCGGTGAGACCGGAGCGGGCAAGACGCTTTTGTTGGGCGCACTCGGCCTCAGCCTCGGCGCTGACGCAAGTGCCTCGCGCTATGCGCTGACCGCGGACACCCGAGCCGTGGCTCTTTTCGAGCGCGGAGGCGACGAGCTCGCGTTCTCCAGAGAGGTCAGTGAGTCAGGACGTCTTCGCAGTTCCTTCAACGGGGCTCCGTCGAGTGTGGAGGCGCTGCGGAATCTCGCCGATAGCCTCATCGTGATCCACGGCCAGCACGATTCGTTGACGCTGCGCAACAAAAGTGAGGTGCTACGCCTGATCGACGACAGCGGGGCGGTTGACTCCGGTCCCCTCGACCTTGCTCGGCGCGAGCTGGGCGAGGCGCTCCGTCTTCGCAGTGATTTCGGCGGCGACCTCGTGTCGCGAGAGCGCGATACCGAGTTCCTGACATTCCAACTCGGCGAGCTCGACGGGGCGGCCATACGGTCTGCGAGCGAGCTTGACGAGACGCTCGAAGAGCTCACGCGCCTCACGGCCCTTCGAGATGGTCAGGTAGTGCTCGTTGAAGTGCTCCAACTGCTTGACGGCGAGAGCGATGACGCGGTGCTCAACCTGTTCGCGCATGCGCTGAGCCGCCTACCCGATGGCGACGCCTACGCAGAGGTTCGCGAGGGCCTCGATGCCTCGCTCATCCAAGCGCGAGAGGCGCTGCACGAGCTGGCGGCCCTCACCGATCCCGAGGCGTTCGATCCGACGGTCTTGGCGGAACTCGAGTCGCGGGCCGCGGTCCTCCAGCACGTGGCTCGCAAGTACGGGGGCAGCCTCGACGCGGCGATCGCAACCCGAGACGACCTTCGTGCCCGGCTGGAGCAACTCACGTCCGAAAGGGAGCGCCTGAGCGGCCTCGACGGCGAGATTGCGACCCTCGAGGAGAAGGAGCGTGAGCTTGCCGCCGAGGTGCGACGCCGGCGCGAGAGTGCTGCCGCATCGCTCACCGTGGCGATCGCGCGTCAGATGGCTCGGGTCGCGCTCGCTCACGCGACGCTGCGATTTGTTGTGGACGGCGTGGACGGTTCTGATGCGCAGATTCTCTTCACACCGAACCCTGGTCAGCCCGAAGGTCCGCTCTCGGCGCTGGCCAGCGGGGGAGAGCTCAGTCGTGTGCTGCTCGCGCTGTCGCTCGAAACGGTGCATCGCGACACGGTCGCGGTCTTTGACGAGATTGACGCCGGCCTCGGGGGACAGGTTGCCCAGCAGATCGGCGAGTGCCTGCGCGAGGTTGGACGTGAGCAACAGGTCATTGCCATCACGCACCTTGCCTCCGTCGCGGCTCGGGCGGATCATCACTTCGTCATAGAGAAAGACGTGACGCACGGGGTCACCACGACGTCGGTGAAGGCGCTTCGCGGAGAGGAACGAGTTCGTGAAGTTGCGCGAATGCTCGCAGGCACCGACGTGACTGACGAGTCACGCGCACTCGCCGAACAATTACTCCAAAACTCAACTCAGGATCCGACCATCGTCGACTTTTCTCGCTAGGATGTTGTTCCGTGAGAAGCGCAGTTTTGCAATGACAAAATACGTCTTTGTTACGGGCGGAGTGTCCAGTTCACTCGGAAAAGGTCTTACGGCCTCGTCGCTCGGTCGCCTCCTCAAATCTCGTGGCCTCAAGGTCACCATGTGCAAGCTGGACCCCTATCTGAATGTCGACCCGGGCACCATGAACCCTGGCGAGCACGGCGAGGTCTTTGTCACCGATGACGGGGGAGAGACCGACCTTGACCTTGGGCACTACGAGCGCTTCATCGACGAGTCGCTCTCCAAGATCTCGAACACCACGACGGGTTCGATCTACTCAAACGTGATCGCCAAGGAGCGCCGCGGGGACTACCTCGGAAAGACGGTGCAGGTCATCCCTCACGTGACCGACGAGATCAAAGAGCGGATCCGCCGCCAGGGCTCACTCGGTGCCGACGTGGTCATCGTGGAGATCGGCGGCACGGTTGGTGACATCGAGATCGTTCCCTTCATCGAGTCGATTCGCCAGTTTCGCCGCGACGCGGGTCGTGACAACGTCTGCTACGTGCACCTCACGCTCGTGCCCTATCTGGCACCGTCGGGTGAGCAGAAGACCAAGCCAACCCAACACTCCGTCACCGAACTGCGCTCTCGGGGTATCCAGCCCGACATCATCGTCTGTCGAAGTGACCAGCCGATCTCGGACAGCCTGAAGCGCAAGATCTCGCTGCTCTGTGACGTGCCGGTCAACGCGGTGATCTCTGCGGTCGACGAAGCGAGCATCTACGACATTCCGATCACTCTGCACCACGAGGGCCTCGACACGATGGTCTGCAACACGCTCGGCATCGATCTCGACGAGCATCCGATCGACCTCACTCCCTGGGAGAGCGTGGTACGACGCGTGCACAACACCACACGCACGCTCAAAGTTGGCATCATCGGCAAGTACGTGACGATGCCCGACGCGTATCTGAGTGTCGTTGAGTCCATTCGTCACGCCGGATTCGCGATTGGCGCGAGGACCGCGATCGAGTGGCTCGAGGCCGAGCGCGTCCCCTCGGAGCTCGACGCCGATCGCCTGGGACAGCTCGATGCGATCATCGTGCCAGGCGGCTTCGGTGAGCGTGGCATCGAGGGCATGATCGCCACGGCGCGCATCGCCCGCGAGAACGACATTCCATACCTTGGGATCTGTCTCGGCATGCAGATCCAGGTGATCGAGTTCGCTCGCCACGTCCTTGGCCTGAGCGACGCGCAGTCGACCGAGTTCTCCCACAGCTCCTCGGCTCCGGTGATCTCGCTCCTCGCCGAGCAGATGGACGTGACCGATCTTGGGGGCACGATGCGTCTTGGTGCGTGGCCCGCCATGTTGGACGAAGGCTCCCAGGTGGCCGAGCTCTATGGAGCGACCGTCGTCTCGGAGCGCCATCGCCACCGCTACGAGTTCAACGCGCGCTACCGCGACCAGTTCGAAGCGGGCGGCATGCGCTGTTCGGGAAACTCGCCCGACGGTCGTCTCGTCGAGTTCGTTGAGCTGCCCGGCCACTCGTACTTCGTCGGCACTCAGGCCCACCCTGAGTTCAAGTCACGTCCGGACCGGCCGCACCCTCTGTTTCTCGGACTCATCAAGGCGGCCGATCTGCGCGCGGAGGGACGCGAGCCGCACATCATCGATCCCTCGACCGTCGACAGCACCCTGTGAGCGACTCCTTCCACGTTGAAGGGACTGAAGTCGTCTTTCGTTCGCGCGTCTTTAACGTCGAGCGGCGCACCGTTGCTCACGGTGAAGACGTCTTCGTGCGTGACGTCGCCGCGCACCCGGGAGCCGTCGCCGTGCTGGTATTCAACGAGCAGGGCGACGTGGGCTTCATTCGTCAGTACCGCGCAACCTTCGATCTAGAGCTGTACGAAATTCCCGCCGGCACCCGCGACGTTCCGGGAGAAGAGCCGCTCGACACCGCCAAGCGCGAGTTGCTCGAAGAGCTCGGCTACGAGGCGAGCCAGTGGACGCTGCTCGGACACTTCATGAACTCACCGGGCTGGTCGACACAGGTGATGGTGGTCTATGAGGCGAGGGGCCTTACGAAGCGTGAGCGCGATCCGGCCGGGCCCGAAGAGGCGAGGGCGACGGTTCACTGGCTCTCGCCCGCGATGATCCGCGAGACCCTTCGTTCGGAGTTCGCCATCGACTCCACCACGGCAATTGCGCTCCAACGGGTCTTGGGAAACGTCCTTGACGAACTTTGACGAGGCGCTTGACGAGTACCTCCAGTGGATGACGATCGAAAAAGGGCGAAGCCGCTCGACGATTGAGTCGTATCGACGCGACTTGATCGCTCTGGGCCAGTGGATGGACGACCATCACCTAGAGTTCGACGCCGTCAAAGAACCAGATCTTGAGCACTACTTCAACGCACTGCGGGACAAGAAGCTTGCGCTCAACACCGTGGCGCGAAATATGGCGGCGGTGCGCGGGCTGTACGCGTACGCGTTCGATGAGGGACACCTCGACATCGACCCTGCGGCGCGTCTGAAGGGCGGCCGACGCGGCAGGACACTCCCGAAACCGCTGAGCGAGCGCGAGGTCATTGCCCTGCTCGACTCGATCCCGCGAGAGACTCCGGTCGATCTGCGTGACCGAGCACTCCTCGAGCTGCTGTATGGCACGGGCGCACGGGTCAGCGAAGTCGTTGGACTCAGCCTTCACGACCTCGACTTCGACGAAGAGCTGATACTGCTCATGGGCAAAGGTTCGAAGCAGCGCCTCGTGCCAATCGGACGAACGCTGAAGGCGGCCCTCCTGGACTACCTGGGACCGGGCGGACGCGGAGCGCTGCTGTCAACAAAAAAGAGCAACCGAGTGTTCCTCAACACGAGATCGGGACCTCTTTCACGCCAAGGCATCGATCTCGTCGTGCACAAGCGCGCGCTCCTGGTCGGCATCGACCGAAAGCGCATCAGCGCGCACGTATTTCGACACAGCTGTGCGACGCACATGCTCGCTCATGGCGCGGACATTAGGGTGGTCCAAGAGCTGTTGGGGCACGCCTCCATCGCCACTACCCAGCTCTACACGGCGGTCTCTGTCACCACCTTGCAGCGCGAATACCAAGACGCCCACCCCCGAGCCCACGACTAAGAGGTAGTGCAGCGTGTTTTATTGGTTTTACTTCATCAGCCTCGTACCATCGGTCGTCCTACACGAGGTGAGCCACGGCTATGTGGCAAAGCTCTTCGGGGACCCTACGGCGGAGGAGCAGCATCGTTTGACGCTCAATCCGCTGCGCCATATCGATCCTTTTGGTACGGTGCTCCTTCCCGCGCTACTGGTCTTCCTCCACTTCCCGGCATTCGGCTACGCGAAGCCGGTGCCGGTCAACATCAGTCGACTTCGCAAGCCCCGTCAGCAAGCCCTCTGGGTCGCACTCGCTGGTCCCGCCACCAACATCGTGCTGTCCGCCATTGGCTTCGTGCTCTGTCGCATCGCCATTGCCTTGTCGTGGACCTACAACGTGCAGCTCTTTTTCGTCGCGTTCGGTCTCGTCAACCTGGTGCTCGCGGCGTTCAACCTCATTCCCATCCCGCCGCTTGACGGATCAGCGATCATCGAGCGGTTCATCCCCGTGCGCAACTTGCCCGCGTACTACCGCTTTCGCCAGCGGGCGCTGCCGTTCTTCTTCATCTTCATCTTGCTCGACTACCAGTTCTTCCACCTCGGCACGAACTGGCTCTACGACCTCGAAACGTGGTGGATCAGCAAGCTTTAGGCGAGGCCCATAGCCGTGGCTGCACGACGGTAGACAGGTCCCGAGACGCGGCTCGCCTTCTCCGCTCCCATGGCCGCCACCTCATAGAGCTGGTCGGGCGACTTCAAGAGCTCATGGTAGCGAACGCGAAGCGGCGCTAGCGAGTCGTTCATGAGGGCTGCGAGGTCGCGCTTCAACTCGCCGTAGCGGGTGTAACGCGCCGCCACCTCCACGGGTGTCTCGCCGCTGAAGCTCGCGTAGATCTCGAGCAGGTTGGATAGACCGGGCTTCTTCTCCCAGTCGAAGCGAACCTCGCCATCGGTGTCGGTGACAGCCTTGGAGATCTTTCGCTCGATCTCCTTTGGTTCGTCAAAGAGGTAGATCGTCCCGAGTGGACTCGAGATCGACTTGCTCATCTTTCGCGTGGGCTCTTGGAGGTCCATCACGCGAGCCGCGACGGCCGGCTGGACACCGACGGGAACGACGAAGGTCTCGCCGTAGCGGTGGTTGAAGCGTTCGGCGACGTCGCGCGTGAGCTCTAAGTGCTGGCGCTGGTCGTCGCCGACGGGCACCTCTTCGGTCTCATACAGCAAGATGTCGGCGGCCATGAGGACGGGGTAGGTGAGCAATCCCACGCGATAGCCCTCTTGGCGCTCGGACTTCTCCTTGAAGGCAACCATCCGCGACAGCTCGCCGTAGGTGGCGACGCACTCCAGCAGCCAGTTGAGCTGGGCGTGATAGGGAACCTGGCTCTGAATGAAGATGGTGCAGATCTCGGGGTCGAGACCCGCGGCGAGGTAGCTCGCGAGCAGGTCGGTCGTGTTCTCACGAAGTGTCTCGGGCTCGATCTGCAACGTGAGCGCGTGCAGGTCCACAACGCAGTAGTACGCATCGGCGTTCTGCTCTTCGACCCAGCGCTGCAGCGCGCCGAGATAATTGCCGAGGTGCAACCTCCCTGATGGCTGCATGCCAGAAAGAATTCTCACCGCTCAATCGTACGAGAAAGAGCCCTAAGGGGTTGCCCGGTAGTCTTATGCGGTGACCTTCGTCGTGACGACGCCGTCCTTCAGCGGCCCCATTGAGCTGCTGTTGCAGCTCATCTCGACGCACGACCTTGACATCTTGGATATCCCGCTCTCACCGCTCGTCGATGAGTTCGTCGTCACCCTTCGCGACCAGTCCAGTTCGCTGGACATGGACAGTCTTTCTGAGTTTCTCCTGATCGCCGCCATTCTCTTGGAGATGAAGAGCCACCGCCTCCTGCCTGGTCGTGAGAGCGGCGAAGTCGACGAGGAGTTCGTTGGGTGGGAGGAGCGCGACGTCTTGCTCGCCCGCTTGTTGGAGTTGCGCACCTACTCGGCGCTGGCGGACGCGTTCGTCTCTATCTTCGAGCGTGCGAGTCGTTCCTATCCACGTCTACGCGGCATCGACGACGGTTTCGTGGTCCAGCCACCCGACCTGTTGGCTGGCGTGACGACCGCGCAGCTTGCTTTTGCGTACCTGCGCGGTATCGAAGAGAAGCCAGTGCCGGTCGTGCGTCTCCACCACGTGACCGTCGACGCCGTGACGGTGGCCGAAACGGTCGCGAGGCTCGCCCAGCGGCTGCCGACGATGGGACGATTCTCGTTTCGCGAGCTGACCCAAGAACTCGTCACCCGCATCGAGGTCATCGTTCACTTCTTGGCGATCCTCGAGCTGTGCAAACTGGGTCACCTCGAGCTCGGTCAAGGCGCCACATTCGGCGAAGTGCAGATCACCTGGATCGACACCGACTCACGACTCGATATTGGAGGGGTGGACAGTTATGAGGGATGAGCTGTCACTGGAACAGAAGCTCGAAGCGATGCTCACCGTGGCGCTCGAACCGATCTCGGCCGAGGAGCTCGCCGACGTCGTCGACGTCGACTCGGGCGAGGTCATCGAGACGCTGCGAACGCTTCGCGCCGAGTACCTCGAAGAGCGCCGCGGCTTTCAGATCGTTGAGCTCGCGAGTGGTTGGGTGATGCAGTCCTCGCCAGACGTCGCAAGCTGGGTAGCGAAGTTCGCGAACCGCGACGTCTCGCATCGTTTGAGCTCCGCCGCGCTCGAATCGCTCGCGATCATCGCCTACCGCCAGCCGATCTCGCGCGCGCAAATATCTGCGTTGCGCGGGGTGAACGTCGACGGCGTGGTGCGGCTCCTCGAACAGCGCGGGTACATCGAAGAGCTCGGACACGCACCGGGGCCCGGATCGCCGATCCTCTATGGCACGACCGAGTTGTTCCTTGACCGCATGGGGCTCGCGACGCTCGATGATCTGCCGCCGATCGAAGAGTTCATGCCGCCCATCGAGACGGCGAACGCGCTGGCCGACGAGCTCGCCGCGCGCTTGGACGAGTCCGAGGTGTCCTAGTTGGATGACGGGGAGCGGCTGCAAAAGACGCTCGCTCGTGCCGGATACGGCTCGAGGCGGGCCTGTGAGATCTTGATCGTCGAAGGACGGGTCACGGTCGATGGCCGAGTCGCCGAACTCGGCAATCGAGTGGATCCTGAGGTGAACGTCATCTGTGTTGACGGCAAGCTCGCACCGACTTCGCAGAGCAAGGTCTACTTCCTGCTTAACAAGCCCGACGGCGTCGTGACGACCGCGTCAGACCCCCAGGGGAGGACGACCGTGCTCGACCTCGTTGAGTCGCCGGTACGGATCTTTCCCGTAGGGCGCCTCGACATGAACACCGAAGGCTTGCTCATCTTGACGAACGACGGGCGGCTTGCTCACCTGTTGACGCACCCGAGCTCGGGGATCACCAAGGAGTACCTCGCTCGCGTCGAGGGCGACCCATCGCCGGGTGCGCTGCGACGGCTGCGAGAGGGCGTTGAGCTCGACGACGGCATGACGGCACCGGCGCAGGTCTCGCGCGTGAGCGAAGGACTGTTGCGCATCGTGATCCACGAAGGGCGGAATCGGCAAGTGCGACGGATGTGCGCTGCGGTCGGTCACGAAGTGACGCGACTCGTGCGCACGCGAATCGGCCCACTCCAAGACGCCACGCTCTCGCCGGGCTCATCTCGTCAGCTTTCGCTCAATGAAGTGCGCCGCTTGATGGACGCGGTTGGGATGACCGATGAGCTGGCATCTACGATGCCTTCATGACTTTTGCAATGGTGCGGGGCGTTCGCGGCGCGTCAACATGCACGCAGAACACGCCCGAAGAGATCAATGAGGTCACCCAAGAGCTGTTGGTGGCCATGCTCGAGCGCAACGACATCAGCCACGATGACGTGATCAGCGTGCTCTTCACGACGACCCCGGACCTCACGGCGTCGTTCCCGGCGACAGCCGCACGCGGCGTCGGCTTCGGCGACGTGCCCCTGCTCTGTGCGAGTGAGATCGATGTGCCCGGCGCGATGCCGCTCACGGTGCGGGTCCTCCTGCACGCCTATACCGAGCGCGCCCGTGACGAGCTGCGTCACGTCTACTTGCGCAACGCCGGGTCGCTCCGCGATGATCTCCCCGAATAGCCGCCGCGCCCACATCGTGGGCCTCGGACTCATCGGCTCATCGCTCGCCTTGGCACTCGGTGAGCACGACTGGCTGGTCTCGGGGACTGACCTCGACCCTGGGATCACCGAAGCGGCGATTGAGCGAGGAGTCATCGTCGACAGCGAGCTCCGCGAGGAGACCTCGCTCGTGATAGTCGCGACGCCCGCGAGTGTGGTCGCCGAGATGGCGTCCAAGATCCTCGCCGACCACGACAACGCCGCGATGATCGTGACCGACGTCGCCGGCGTGAAGGAAGCCATCGTCGACGACATCGCCGATCCCCGATTTCTTGCGGGCCACCCGATGGCCGGCTCAGAGCTGCGCGGACTGGCGGGCGCGCGAGGTGATCTCTTTCAGGGATGCACGTGGGTGCTGACGCCCACGCCACACACAAAGCCCGAGACGTACGGGACGCTGCACGGAATCTTGCGCGAGTTGGGTGCGAACGTCGTGGCCGTCGATGCGGGTAACCACGACCGACTGGTGGCCATCGCGAGCCATGTGCCCCACCTGCTCGCCGGGGCGCTCATGAACGAGGCGAGCCGCGTGGCCGAGCAGGACGCGGTCTTGTTGCAGCTCGCGGCGGGAGGGTTCAGAGACATGACGCGCGTTGCCGCGGGGGATCCCGGCATCTGGCCCGACATCCTCTTCGAAAATCGTGACGCCATCAGCCAATCGCTCCAGGCCCTCGAAGATCGCCTTGCCAACCTGCGCGTCGCGCTCTCAACCAATGACCACGACGCGGTAGCGGCCGATCTGTTGAACGCGGCATCAGCTCGACGCCAGCTTCCCGGCCGCGCCCTTCACTCTGAGAACCTCGCCTATCTCCGTGTCGCGTTGACCGACGAACCTGGCAGACTGGCCGCGGTGACCATGGCAGCCTCAGAGATACTCGTCAACATCTATGACATCGAGATCGCTCACCGCATCGAGGGCACGAGCGGCACATTGCTGCTCGCCATCGATGAACGCCAAGCCGAGGTGTTTCGCCAGGCGCTCATCGAGCGCGGATTCGAAGTCGGGCGCGAGTGAACGACGTCGAGCGCGTTGAGCACGCTCCGCAGCTACGCGGATCGGTTCGCGTCCCCGGCGACAAGAGCGCCTCGCATAGGGCGCTCATGCTGAGCGCACTCGCCGCGGGCGAGAGCTCGATCACCGGCCTTTCCCCGGGAGAGGACGTTGCGGCCACGAGTGTCATCGTCGGACAGCTCGGAGCCGCCCGTCGTGATGGGGACGGCATCGCCTACATCGAAGGACCCGAAGCGGGACTTCATCCCGCAGCCGCCAATCTTGACTGCGGCAACTCAGGTACGACGATGCGACTTATGTGCGGCGTCGTGAGTTCGATTCCTGGCACGCACGAGCTGGTCGGTGACGCGTCGCTCTCCGCGCGCCCCATGGACCGCATCGCGACACCCCTCGCTCAGATGGGCGTCGCCATCGAAGGCGATGGACCCAACGTGATGCCCCCGCTTCGCGTGCGCAGCCCAGCGCACCTGCGGGCGATCGACTATCACGTGCCCGTGGCGAGCGCACAGGTGAAGTCGGCGATCTTGCTCGCCGGACTTTTCGCCGACGGCCCCACGCACGTGCGCGAAGACGTGCGCACGCGACGCACGACAGAGGAGATGCTGCGTCAAACCGGCGTCGTCGTCGACACTCGCGACATCGAGAATGGCCGAGAGGTGACGGTCCACCCGGGACGACCGAACCGACACGACTGGATCGTTCCCGGTGATCCCTCCCAAGCCGCGTTCTTCGCCGTGCTCGGAGCGATCCATCGCGACGCCACCTTGGAGGTGCTGAGCATCGACTCAGCTCCCGAACGCATCGGCTTCGTGCACGTGCTCGAGCGCATGGGTGCGAGGGTGTTGCTCACCGATCACGAGCATTGGGCCGCGTTGCGCACGACGAGCTCGGATCTCGTGGCGACCGAGATCAACTCGACCGACGTGCCTTCGGTCGACGAGGTGCCGGTGTTGACGGTTGCTGCGTGCGCCGCGAAAGGCGTCAGCGTCTTTCGCAAGATGAGCGAGCTTCGCGTCAAAGAGTCCGACCGCTTTGCGGGGTCCATGGCACTCGCCGAGCTGCTCGGGTGCCGCGTGTGGCACGAAGACGACGACTTCTTCGTCGAAGGGCTTGGTTCAGCGACTCATTTCAAGGAGTTCACGTTGAGGGCGACGCTCGATCACCGTATGGTCATGGCGGCTGCCGTCGCGGGCTGTGCGGGAAATGGCGCGACCATCGACGGGGCGGCCACGGTGGCGTCCAGCTATCCGAACTTTTTTAGAGACCTAGCATTGCTCCAATGAGCCAGGTCATCGCGATTGACGGGCCCGCTGGCTCGGGGAAGTCCACCCTTGCCCGTGCGCTCGCTACGTCCCTCGGCTGGTCGTTTCTCGACACGGGAGCCATGTATCGAGCGGTGACCCACGAGGTGCTGCATCAGGGGATTGACGTTTTCGACGAGGAGGCCGTTGCGGATGTCGCTCGCGCGGCAACGATCGAGACCGTGCCGAGGGTCACCATCAACGGGCATGACGTGCATGACGAGATTCGAAGCGAGCCCGTCAACGTCGCCGTCTCCGTCGTGGCGGCAAACCCCGAAGTGCGCACGCAGATGGTGCGACGTCAGCGCGAGTTCGCCGCCGCCCAGCCCATCGGCTCCGTGGTGGAGGGGCGAGACATTACGACGGTCGTCTTTCCGAACGCCACGGTGAAGGTCTTTCTCACGGCGTCGCTCCAAGAGCGCGCGCGGCGGCGCGACGATGAGACCGAGGCGTCAGTGGTGCGCAGGGACGTCATCGACTCGACACGTGAAGCGTCGCCCCTTCGCCAGGCCGACGACGCGCTCGTGCTAGACACGACGGGACGATCGGTCGACGAGGTCGTTGAGGAGATTACGCAATGCCTGAAGCTTCGGACCTCGTCCTAAATCCCGAGAAGACACTGACCTACCGGGTCTGTGCCAAGATCGTCGGCTCGTTGGCGTGGCTCTTCTTCCGTCCGGTCGTCGAAGGAGCGGAGAACATACCGCTCGAAGGACCGGTCATCATCGCGCCGATCCACCGCTCGAACGTCGACTTCGCCTTCAGTCTGTTCATCTCCCCGCGCAAGGTCTTCTTCATGGCAAAAGAGGGTGTCTTTCATACCAAGCCCTTCGCCGAGCTCTTGACGAAGCTCGGCGCCTTTCCCGTGAACCGCGCCATGGCAGACCGCGAGTCGATGCGGCTCTCCGAAGAGGTGCTGCGACGCGGTCAAGCGCTCGTGCTCTTTCCCGAAGGCACGCGCAAGGAAGGCACGACCGTAGGCCCACTTCACGACGGCGCGATGTTCCTCGCCGCCCGGACCAAAGCGAGGATCGTGCCGGTCGGGATCGCGGGCAGTGAGAAGGCCATGCCCAAGGGGGCGAAGTTTCCACGCTTTACAAGAATCCACGTCGTCGTTGGCACGCCGATCGATCCACCGTCGGGAGAGGGCCGGGTGTCGCGCTCCGAGGTCACGGCCAAGACCGAAGAGCTACGTAAAGAACTCGAGGCCGTCTACGGAGAGGCCCGTCAGCGACTGGCCGGTTAGCGTTCGCGCCACCAGGTGCCAAAGACCACGCGAGCGTAGCGAAAGCCGAAGAGCCAGTTCTTGCCCTTCTTCGTGGTCCCCGATGCGCGCGGATACCAGACCGTCGGGACCTCTGAGGCGCGCCAGCCTCGTTTCAAGCACGTAATCAGCAGCTCCGCCGTCTGGTACTGCTCTTGTGTCAACCGGTCGACCACGTCGGCGAGCATCGTCACCCGTAGCGCCCGATAGCCGGTCGACGTGTCGGTCAGGTTGGCGCCGGTCATGTGGTTCATGACGAAGGAGAAGAATCGCACGCCACTTTTGCGCACGACGTCGGACGTCTTGTCCTCACCGAGGACGCGACTGGCCACGACGAAGTCCGACGTGTCGTCGATCAGGGGCTGGAGAATCTGAGGAATCTCGCTCGGGTCGTTCTGTCCGTCGGCGTCGAGGGTGACGACGTACTTGACATCGTGGTCGATGCAGTAGCGATAGGTCACCTGCAGCGCCACCCCGTGGCCGAGGTTGACGGGAAACTCGATGACCTTGACGCCGGGAAACGAACGGGCGATCTCGGCCGTGCGGTCGTCGCCGCCGTCGACGACGACGAGCGTTGTGTACGGATCGCCGTTGATCGTGTCGGGCATCTTCTTTAAGACGTCGCCGATGTTGCCCTCTTCTTCGTAGGCGCAGATGGAGGCAACGATCGCGTCAGGCTGAAAGTCTGGATACTCGGCGTGAAAGCGGGTCATCGCCTGATCGATCGCGTAGCCGCGCAGTCGCGCGATGCGCCGCTTTTCGAGGTCTTGCGATGACATGTGGCTCCTTAGATGGAATGAGCCTGCGCGAACACGTTGACCACCATGGGCTCAAAGTGCTCGAGGGGCTCGGCGTCGTACTGCGGGTCGAAGGCCTTCTGGTCGTAGTGATCAGCGAAGCGCTCGGCGAGGTCGTACCAGGTCTCGCCGCGGTGCTGATCTCGCAGATTCGGGTCCATACCGAGGTGCTCGTAGTAGTAGCGACCTTGGAAGTCCTGGTGAAAGACGACCATGCAGTAGACATCGTGGCGAACGTAGGGCTTGAGGATCTCTGCGGCAATCTTCGGGTGATTCGCCACGGAGATCAGCTTGCCGACGTCGTGGAGCAAGGAGGCGACGATGACTTGCTCGTCCGCGCCATCGCGTTCTGCTCGGGTCGCCGTTTGAAGGGCGTGCTGCATCTGATCGACTGAGAAACCGTCACTGATTTCGCTCAGGCCCTTCACCATCGAGAGAATCTGGCGGGCGACTCGGGGTTGGGCTTCGATCGTGCGCTCGATGATCTCTGACCACTGTTCGCGTGTCGAAACGTCCATGCTGGGAAACGAAGCCACCGGACAATACTACTCGTGGGGCTCTTTTCAGCGGCTGAGCGCCGAAAGGACTTCGGCCGCGGTGAATTCGCGATCGGCCTGCCCGTCGAACGTCGAGCGCTCGGGTGTCTGCAGTACCAGATCAACGACAGCGGAGATCGCCTTCAACATCTCGCGCAGCTCGGGCGGCGGAGGAAAGTACTCGTCTTCGACGATGACGGATTTCACTGTCACACCCTGGGCCGGATCGAGCACGCTCAACACCTCGGCGACGAGACTCTCTGGCGCCGACGCGCCCGCTGTCACAGCAATGATGCCGCTCAGGTCGTCGGGCAGCTCATCGGCGCCGTTGACGCGCAGCACTCGCGAGGCGCCCTCGGCCTCGGCAACCTTCGTGAGGGCGACGGTGTTCGACGAGTTCGCCGAGCCGATGACGATGACCGTGTCGGCGCCGTCGGCGATCTCGCGAAGGGCCGCTTGGCGATTCGTCGTGGCAAAGCACAGGTCGCTTCGGTTCGGCATCCAGATGTCGGGGAAGACTTCTTCTGCATATTCGCGCAGGTCCTGCCACTCGTCGAGGCTGAGGGTCGTCTGGCTGAGCAGCGCCACCGGACCATCGTGGGAGCGCACGGCGTCGATGTCTTCGCGGGCTTGGATCAGATGCACAGCCTCGGGCGCGACGGCCATCGTGCCGACCGCCTCTTCGTGGTCCTCGTGACCGACGTAGAGGACGGTGTAACCCTTGTTGGCCCGAACCTTCAGCTCGTGGTGGACCTTCGTCACCAGCGGGCACACCGCGTCGATGACCGTGCCGCCGCCCCGACGGGCGGCTTCGACGAGCTGGGGAGGTGAGCCGTGGGCGCTCAACATCACGGGTGCACCGGGTGGCACGACGGCGACATCGTCGATGAAGATCACCCCGACCGACTTGAAGTAGTCGACGACGAACTGGTTATGAACGATCTCGTGGTAGCAGTAGACGGGCGGTTCGAAGACCCTCGTCATCCAATCGAGAGCCTTGATGGCCTTTTCGACACCCGCGCAGAAACCACGCGGGGCCGCGAGGACGACTTTGTCAACCTTCACGCGAACAGCCTAGTAACTGAAGGCTTTTCGTAGTCCCTAGGCTGTTTGAGTGCCTGGCGCCCGAATTTCTTCTATCTCGGCGGATTCGCCGGCCTCGGTGGTCGATCTCGCCGTTGGTGACGAGCTTGTCTCGGTGAACGGGCGCGAACCAACGGACATCATCGAGTACCAGCAGCTGATCGATGGCGAAACGGTCACTCTGGTCGTACGCCGCGAGGGCGCGGCCCTTTCGCACAAGGTGACGGTCACAAAAAGCGAAGGTCAACCGCTCGGACTGGGCATCGATTCGGCGGTGTTTGATCGGATCCGCACCTGTGACAACCACTGCACATTCTGCTTCATCTACCAGCTACCCAAGGGCATGCGTCGATCCCTCTACGTCAAAGACGACGACTTTCGCCTGTCGTTCCTCTACGGGAACTACACCACGCTGACGCGCTTCACCGAGTTTGATCTCGAGCGCGTCATCGACGAGGGTCTCTCGCCCTTGTATGTCTCGATCCACACGACGAACCCTGAGCTGCGCGCCGACATGCTGCGCAACCCTCGCGGCGCGACGAGTCTGCGCTGGCTACGCGAACTCCTGCGCGCGGGCGTCATGGTCCACGGCCAGGTAGTCGTGTGTCCCGGCGTGAACGACGGGGCGGAACTGGAGCGCACGCTCTACGACGTCGTCTCCCTGTATCCGGAGCTCGCCTCGATCGCCTTGGTGCCAGTAGGCGTCAGCGACTTCACCGCGGAAGAGTCGATGCGCTCGCACACACCCGATGAGGCGAGACGCGTCGTGGCCCTCGCGGAGTCGTTTCAGCGCCTCACTCGAGCGATCTTTGGCACCGCCAAGGTGTTCGCAAGCGACGAGTTCTATATCGTCGCGGGTATCGAACCTCCCGGCACTGAGAGCTTTGAAAGCCTCGACGAGGCGGAGAACGGCGTTGGACTCGTGGCGGCGTTCAAAGAGAGCTTCACTGCGGGGACGTCAATGGCGAAGCTCGGCTCGGGATTCTTTCAGTCCGTCGATGGCGCTCCCGCGCTCGGCTATCGCGCCCGGCGAGTCGTCGAGGACCATGACTACGAAGGCGAAGAGATCATGGTGCTCACGGGCGAGTACGCGGCGCCCATTTTGCGCACCCTCTTTGATGAGCAGGGCTTCAGCGACGTCGAAGTGAAGGCTGTGAAGAACAAATACTTCGGGGGCAACATCAAGGTTGCCGGACTCATGACCGGCGCCGACTTGCAGCGCGCTCTCGAAGGCATTCCTATGTCAACGGTCTGCCTTGTGCCCGACGTGTGCCTCTCCGAGGGCCGTTTCCTCGACGGTCTCACGCTCGACGATCTGCCGCGTCCGGTGAAGAGCGTGACGACGACGGGTCACGATCTGCGTACGACACTGGAGTCGGTTCGCTCGAAGAAGCTGAGCTGCGCATGAGTCGACCGCAAGTGGTCATCGTCGGGCGCCCCAACGTCGGCAAGAGCTCACTCGTCAACCGCCTGGCGGGCAAGCGCATCGCCGTGGTCGAAGAGCAGCGCGGCGTGACCCGCGACCGCAAGGCGGTCGAAGTCGACTGGCGTGGCGTCACCTTTGACGTCGTTGACACCGGAGGGTGGCTCGCCGCGGGAGACTCGCTGGAAGAAAAGGTGTCCCAGCAGGCAGACGCTGCGCTCAAGGCGGCCGACCTCGTCATTCTCGTGGTCGATGGTTCGACCGGCCCTGTGGACGAGGACTCACGCGCCGCGCGCTGGGTGCTTCGTTCGGGCCGTCCGGTGCTACTCGTGGTGAACAAGGTCGATGATCAACAGCACGAGGCAGCGAGCTGGGAGTTTCTCTCTCGGCGTGGGCGAGCCTGTCATGGTGAGCGCCCAACATGGACGGGGTTCGGGCGATCTGCTCGACCGCATCGTTGACGATCTGGGCAACGTGGTGAGCGAGCCGGACGCCGACGAGTCGCCGGACGACGACGGGGCACTGCGCGTGGCCATCGTCGGGCGGCCCAATGTTGGCAAGTCGACACTGTTCAACCAGCTCATCGGCGAAGAGCGCTCAGTCGTCCACGACATGCCGGGCACGACACGCGACGCCATCGACACTGTCGTTGAAACGAGCGCGGGACTGATTCGCTTCATCGATACCGCCGGCATGCGCAAGCGAGCCCGCACCGAGCCCGGACTCGAGACCTACTCGGTGCTGCGCAGCCTGGACGCGCTCGATCGCGCCGACATCGCCATTCTCGTCATCGACGCCACTCAGCAGGCGACGGGACAGGATCAACGCCTTGCTGAGCGCATCTCGGCGGCCGGCTGTCCCGCGCTCGTGGTGCTCAATAAGTGGGAACTAGTGCCAACCGATGAACGCGACGCCGTGCTCGCCAGCGTGGGGGACAAGCTGGCGTTTCTCGGTGACGCTCCCGTGATCAAGACAACAGCGCTAACGGGTCGAGGCGTGCATCGTCTTCTGCCCGCACTCTCCAACGCTGCGGTGGACTACGCGAAGCGCGTGCCGACTGGAGTGCTCAATCGCGCCATTCGTGACATACAGATCAAGCAACCCGCTCCCACGGGCAAGATTCGCTACGCCGTCCAGGGCGCGACGGAACCACCCACCTTCACGTTGTTCATCGCCGGCAAGCTTCCACCCACCTACCTGCGCTACGTGGAACGCAGCCTGCGCGAGAAATTCGAGCTCGGCGCATCGCCGATTCGAGTTCGCGTTCGAGTCGAGTAGTGGCGAACTGGTGCGAGCACTGCGATCGCCCCGAAGAGAGCGACGTCTGTGAGGTCTGCGGGGCGGAGCTCACCGAGGAGGAGCGCGAACCGGTCCCGTGGCGTTGGCGATTCTTCATCGTCATTTCGATCATCTATCTTGGCTGGCGGACGTACCAGGTAGTTTCGTGGCTAGTCCATCGCTAGGAGGTGAGATGCCCATCTATGCTCTCGGAGACCGCGTGCCTCAGATCCACAAGGACGCGTATGTTCACCCCGACGCGGTCATCATCGGCGACGTTCGCATCGGCGCCGACTCTTCGATCTGGCCGGGCGCGGTGTTGCGCGGGGATTACGGAACGATCGTCGTGGGAGAGCGCACGTCGATTCAAGACGGCGCCGTGATCCATGCTGTCGATGAGTATCCCACGGTCATCGGCGATGACTGCGTGATCGGACACCTCGCGCATCTCGAAGGCTGCACCGTCGAAGACGCCGTGCTCATCGGAAGTGGTTCCATCGTGCTGCACGAGGCCGTGGTGCACACTGGCTCGACGGTGGGCGCGGGAGCTGTCGTGCGAAACCGCACTGACGTCCCGTCCAAGGCGACCGCACTCGGCGTACCGGCCGAGCTGAGGCTTGATTCGTGCACGGCGAGCGTTGCCCTTGCTTCCGCCGCGCTGTATGCGCAAAACGCCCGCCGCTACAGGGACGAGCTGAAGAAGCTCTAGGAGTTCGACACGGCGAGGAGGCGTTCGAGCGCCGTTGCCGCGCGTCCGTCGATCACGCTCGCGCTCGCGAGCCCAAAGCCCTCCGTCAAGGTCGCGGCACGACCGGCGACCATCATCGCCAATCCGGCGTTGGCGCACACGACGTCGAATACCGCATCCTGGTGCCCCTCCAAGAAGGACCGCGTGACCGCCACGTTGTGGGCGACGTCGCCACCACGGAGCGTCGCCGCCTCGTGATGAATGCCGAGCTCGGCCCCCGCGTCGACGCGCTCACGCACGCGCCCTTCGGCGGAGACCACTTCGAGGGTGGCCGGTGCGCCGAGGCTCAGCTCATCGAGTCCGTCGTCGGAGTTGACGAGAATCGAGTAGCGCGTCCCGCGCGACTCAACGACACGCGCCATCTTCTCGAGGAGGGGCAACTGGGCGACGCCGATAAGCGAACGTTCGACCAGCGCGGGATTGGCGAGGGGCCCGAGCACGTTGAAGATGGTTCGAAAGTTGAGCGCTCGACGAATCGGCGTCAAGTAGCCGAGGGCGTGGTGATACACCGGCGCAAAGAGGAACCCGATGCCGGCCTCTTCAACACAGGCGCGCACCACCTCTTCGCGTGGGTCGAGCCGCACGCCGAGCGCCTCCAGCAGGTCAGCAGAGCCCACCGACGACGAGGCTGAGCGATTGCCGTGCTTGGCGACCGGCACGCCGCAGCCCGCCACGGCAAAGGCCGCCATGGTTGAGACGTTCACGCTGTGCAGCTGGTCACCACCCGTTCCCACGATGTCAATCGCATCGGGACCGATTGAGAATGTGATGGCGCACTCGATCATGGCGTCGATGAATCCCATCATCTCGTCCGCCGTCTCACCTTTGGAAGTGAGCGCGGTGAGAAAGCTTGCGGTCAGGACCGGATCGATGGATCCGGTGAGAATCTCCGTCAACGCCGAACGCGCTTCGTCGCGCTCGAGACTCGTCCCGCGAACGAGCGGGTTCAAGATGTCGAGCGCAAATGAGTCCATCGTCTAGTTCATCGCAAACGTAGGCGCTGACATAGCGACACGATAGCCGTGGCCAGTTGGGTGCTCGCCACAACTACGATTTCTGAATGGCGCCCACCTATCTCGACACCATCTTGGAGAGTCATCGTCGTCGTGCCGCGAGTGACGAGCGCGACTGGCGCTCACGCGTCGATGCGATTCGATACGACGGGCCTTCCTTTGTGCTCGTGCTGCGCCAGGGAGCATCGCCGTTCATCAAGGTGATCGCCGAGGTCAAGCGGCGCTCTCCATCGAAGGGTCTGCTCGCGGCAGATCTTGATGTCGCCGCGCTCGCACAGACCTACCGCGACGAAGGAGCAAGCGCCATCTCGGTGCTGACTGATCGTGACTTCTTCGAGGGTTCACTGGAGGATCTGCGTACGGTGCGCAAGAGCGTGGTCCTCCCGGTTCTCCGTAAGGACTTCACAGTGAGCGAGAATGATGTCCTCGACGCGGTGCAAGCCGGTGCGAGCGCGGTGCTCTTGATTGTGGCTGCGCTGAGCGACGACGAGTTGAAGGGATATCTGGCACTTGCCGATCGCTGTGGGATCGACGCTCTTGTCGAGATCCATGACGGCGACGAGGCTCGCCGGGCGATCGACGCGGGTGCTCGCATCATCGGCATCAATCAACGCAACTTGCGCACCTTCGACGTCGACCCTGAGCACGCGGCGTCGCTCATTTCCGCGCTTCCTCGCGAGTGCCTGACGGTGTGCGAGTCGGGTCTGGCGAGCGTGGCCGACGTGGAACGCGCCGCCGAGTCCGGGTTTGACGCGGTGCTCGTGGGCGAAGCGTTCATCACGGCGACTGACCCGGCGGCGACGGTCAAGTCGTTCGCGCTCGTGCCGAGTGGTCAACGTGCCTGACACGTTCCATGGCTACATCAAGATCTGTGGGATCACGTCCGTCGAAGACGCATTGATGGTCGCAGCATCCGGCGCCAGCGCGCTCGGACTGATCTTTGCCGAGTCGCCACGTCGACTGACGTTGGATCAGGCCAAAGAGATTGCTCGAGCGAGCAACGGCGAGTTGCTCAGGTGCGCCGTCTTTCGCCACGATGAGGACGCGTACATCCTGGAACGAGTTGACGCCACGGGCGTCGAGGTTGTCCAGTTGCACGGAGTGTTGGGCGAGCGCCTGCTTTCCGAGCTGCGCGCGCGTCCGGTGCGCATCGTCAAGGCCCTCAATATCGAGGCAGAGGAGTTCGACAACTTTGACGAAACGACTGTGGACGCCGTGATGATCGACGGCGCACGGCCAGGCTCTGGTGAGTCGCACTCGTGGGATCGCCTTCGAGTGCGTTCCTTTCGCGTGCCCGTCATTGCCGCAGGAGGATTGAACCCTGAGAACGTCGCGCAGGTCGTGCGATCGACCAGCGTGTCAGGGGTCGATTCGGCGAGCGGCGTCGAGGCGAGTCCGGGCGTGAAGAGTGTGGAGCTCGTCACACGTTTTGTCACGAGCGCTCGGCGAGCCCTGTCGAGCGTCGAGGCGTCATGACCGACACCCGTCCCGTCATGGGAGCGCCCGACGAACGCGGACGTTTCGGCGACTTCGGCGGTCGCTTCGTACCCGAAGCGCTCATGCCGGCGTGCCTTGAGCTCGAAGAGGCGTTCCGTGACGCCTGGAGTGATCCCGCCTTCATCGAGGAGTACCGAACGACGATGCGAGAGTTCGTGGGGCGACCCACGCCAGTGACGCCACTGCCGCGTCTCTCGGCCAAGCTCGGTCTCAAGCTCTACGCAAAACGAGAGGATCTCGCGCACACCGGTTCGCACAAGATCAACAACGTGGTTGGCCAGACGCTGCTGACACGTCGAATGGGCAAGACGCGCATCATTGCCGAGACGGGTGCCGGTCAGCACGGCGTGGCGACGGCGACGGGCGCCGCGAGGTTCGGTCTCGCCTGCACCGTGTTCATGGGTGAAGTCGACACCGTTCGTCAAGAGCTGAATGTCTTTCGTATGGAGCTGCTCGGGGCCACCGTCGTACCTGTCATGTCGGGTTCAAAGACGCTCAAGGACGCCGTCAATGAAGCGCTGCGCGAGTGGGTGACCTGTGTCGTCGATACCCACTACTGCATCGGGTCCGTGATGGGGCCGCACCCGTTTCCCTGGATGGTGCGCGAGTTTCAGAGCATCATCGGCGTCGAAGCGGCGGCGCAGCTGCGCGAGCTCGGCGTGGATGAGCCGGACCTCGTGGTGGCCTGCGTCGGAGGGGGATCGAACGCCGCCGGCATCTTTGCGGGCTTCGCTGACACGAACGCCCGACTCATCGGCATCGAAGCCCGCGGGGGAGCGGCCGTCGCCAGCGGCTCGCCCGGCGTCCTGCATGGCATGCGCTCGATGCTGTTGCAAGACGAGTTCGGTCAGATCGAAGAGGCAGAGTCAATCTCCGCTGGACTCGACTACCCAGGAATCGGACCCGAGCACGCCCACCTCGCCGCGAGTGGACGTGGCGAGTACTACGGCGTCGGTGACGAAGAGGTGCTCGCCGCCCTGTCGCTGCTGAGCGAGAGCGAGGGGATCATCCCCGCGCTCGAAACCGCCCACGCCGTGGCCTGGATCACACGCGAGGTGGGTGGCCTCGTGCCGAGCGGTTCAACAGTGCTGCTCAATCTCTCGGGGCGTGGCGACAAAGACGTGGCACAAGTTCGTGCGATCATGAAGGCTCAGTCGTGAAGTCGCTGGAGACCGCGCTTCGCTCGCTCCGCAACGACGGACGCACCGCGCTGGTGCCGTACTTCATGGCCGGCGTCGCGCCCGATTGGACACGCCACGTCGAAGCGGCGGTTGCGGGCGGTGCGGATGCCATCGAGATCGGCATTCCGTTCTCCGATCCGATGATCGACGGCGTTGTGATTCAAGAGGCGGGACTGCGCTCGCTCGCGCGGGGGACAACGCTGGAATCGATCGGTCAGGACTTGGCGAACCTTGATGCCGGTGTTCCGCTCATTGCCATGACCTACTACAACATCTTCTTGCACTACGGTCTCGACCGAAGTGCAGGACGTCTCAACGAGTTTGGATTTTCGGGGGCCATCGTTCCCGATCTCGCGCTCGAAGAGACGACGGAGTGGAAGAGCGCGTGCGACGACCACGACATCGCAGCGATCCTGCTCGTCGCGCCGTCAACGCCGCCGGGACGCCTTGTCGATATCGCGAGGCGAAGCGAAGGTTTCATCTACGCATCGGCTCGCATGGCGGTGACGGGGATGAGCAGTGATGAGGGCGAAGGCACGCGCGTTGTCGCGGCCGTGCGAGCGGCGAGCGATGCGCCCGTCTACGTCGGAATCGGGATCTCTACGCCAGAATTGGCGGCCGAGACTGCAACCTTTGCCGATGGCGTCATCGTTGGCTCGGCGCTCGTGCAGGTTGTTCTGCAACACGCAACAGCCGCGGAGATTGAGGTTGCGGTGCGCTCATTTCGTACGGCAATCGATGAACGTGTGAATCCTGAGAGCCTTCTCCAGAAGTCGTGATTAGCGAAAAGCCCATAGTTACTTGGCTTACTCGCTGGTAAGCCACTCTGGTCCGTAATTCGTGTCACATAATCGACCCACATAAAACCGCACAAACGCTGTTCAGAGGTGTTTAATCATGTCAGGCCACCATTCCGGCGGCTCGCGGTGAAACCTTTATTAGGGGGATTTACATGCCTGAAGAGAGAGTCGCGGATCCGGGTCCACTAGGACTAGCGGCATTCGCAATGACTACGTTTTGCCTAAGTTCGGCGAACGCGAACTTATGGCACGGGGGCGGCGTGGCAGCAGCGCTCGGCCTCGCCTTTTTCTACGGTGGGACGGTACAGCTGTTAGCGGGAATGTGGGAGTTCGTGCGCAAGAACACCTTTGCGGCACTGGCATTCTCGTCATACGGCGCGTTCTGGCTGGCGTTCTACGCCTTGGTGAAGTTCAACCTGGGCGCGGGAACCGACACGGTAGCGATATTCCTGCTGGGCTGGGCCATCTTCACCTGCTACATGGTGGTGGCAGCCACCAAGACCAACAACGCGGTCCTGGTCGTCTTCGTCCTGTTGGCGATCACCTTCATTTTCCTTACCATCGGAAACTGGGGTGCTGGCCACGTCGACGAGGTGCGCATCGGCGGCTGGGTCGGTCTCGCGACGGCGCTCGCCGCGTGGTACGCGTCCTTTGCGGGCGTGACGAACGCCACGCACGGCCGGGTTGTGATACCGGTAGGTCCACGAAGCTAAGGTGGGGTCACTGGTGGCATGCCACCGGACCCAACCGCCAACAGCGCCCGTGCCGAAAGGTTCGGGCGCTGTTGGCATCTAGGAGACTTTCCATATTGTCGTGAGCACGAGCGACAGCTCCGTCTCAACGGTTGTCGCCGCGACGTCGAGTCGCGGTAACTGGCGCTCTGAGACTGTGCCATCGCACTTGCCGATCGCAGTCCTCTGCGGGGCAGTGATGTCTCGCGCAAACGTGTGTCGGCCAAGACTCGGACGCTAACGCGATGGTACAGTTCTGGCGCTGAGTAATCTGCTCTGGCGTATGCGGTCAAGGGAGGTTGTGTGCCCAAGAAGAGTGACGAAAACGAAGAGGCTTTCGCATCGGATCAGGCCTCGGAGGCACAGATCGCGGTGCACTGGCGCGAGGAGGGGTATTACTTTCCCCCGCCGAAGTTCATCGGTCAGGCGAACGCAACCGATCCGAGCATCGTCGATCGATTTGGCGAGGACAACTTCCCAGAATGCTTCAAAGAGTACGCGGATCTGCTGACCTGGGACGAGTACTGGCACACGACGCTCGACACGAGCAACGCGCCGTTTTGGAAGTGGTTCGTCGGTGGGCGACTGAACGCGTCGTACAACTGCGTCGACCGCCACCTGACAAAGGACCGCAATAAGGCTGCCCTCATTTGGGTCCCCGAACCCGAAGGCGCTGAGACCATCGTCCTCACCTACCAGGAGCTCTACGCACGGGTGAACGAGTTCGCTGCTCTCCTCGAGGGTGCTGGAGCGAAGACCGGCGACGTGGTGACCTTCCACATGCCCATGGTGCTCGAGCTGCCCATCGCGATGCTCGCCTGCGCACGCCTCGGAGTGGTGCACTCTCAGGTGTTTGGCGGGTTCTCCGGCAACGCCTGCGGCGGGCGAATCGCCGACTCCAAGAGCAAAATCCTCGTCACGATGGACGGCTACTACCGCAACGGTGAACTTCAAGACCACAAGGTGAAGGCAGACGAGGCGGTCGCCCGTGCAGCCGAGGAGGGCGTGACCGTCGAAATGGTGCTCGTCTTTCGCCGCCACCCGGGTGAGTACGCCTCGAAGACTCCGATGGTTGAGGGGCGGGACTTTTTTGTCGATGACTTGATGCCGCAGTACAAGGGCAAGCTCGTCGAGCCCGTGTCGATGCCAGCCGATGCGCCACTGTTCATCATGTACTCGAGCGGCACGACCGGCAAGCCCAAGGGCTGTCAGCACAGCGTCGGCGGCTACTTGGCGTACGTGACTGGTACATCGAAGTACTACCAGGACATCCACCCCGAGGATACCTACTGGTGCGCCGCCGACATTGGCTGGATCACCGGGCACTCGTACATCGTGTACGGGCCGCTCGCCCTCGGCACGACGTCAGTTATGTACGAGGGTGTTCCCACGTACCCCGACGCAGGGCGACCGTGGCGAATCGCTGAGCGTCTGGGAGTCACCACCTTCCACACTGCGCCGACGACGATTCGCACGCTTCGCAAAGTCGGCCCGGACGAGCCAGCAAAGTACAACTACCACTTCAAGCACATGACGACCGTGGGCGAGCCCATCGAACCCGACGTGTGGCGCTGGTACTACGACGTCGTGGGCAAGGGCGAAGCTGTCATCGTCGACACCTGGTGGCAGACCGAGACCGGAGGCTTCATCGGCAGCACACTGCCGGCGATCAACCCCATGAAGCCCGGCAGTTGCGGTCCGGCCGTGCTCGGTATCTACGCGATCATCTTGGACGAGAACGGCGAGGAGGTACTGCCCGGCAGCGGCAAGGCTGGCAATATCTGCATTCGTAACCCGTGGCCGGGAATCTTCCAGACGGTCTACGGTGACCCTGATCGGTTCGTTAGCACGTACTACGCCAAATACAACAGGGACAAGAAGAGCACGGACTGGCACGACTGGCCCTACTTCGTTAACGACGGAGCCATGCAGGCCGAAGATGGATACTTCCGAATTCTCGGGCGTGTCGACGACGTCATCAATGTCTCGGGCCACCGCCTTGGCACGAAGGAGCTCGAGTCGGCAGCGATCATGGTAAAGGGCGTCGCCGAGGCAGCGGCGGTGCCGGTGGTGGATGAGGTTCGCGGACATGCGGTCGAGATGTACATCGCCCTGCAACCTGGGGTAGCGCCCGAGGGGATGGCGGAGAAGGTGTCGGCGATGATCGAAAGCGAGATCGGCAAGGTCGCACGACCAAAGAACGTGTGGATCGTGGCCGACATGCCCAAGACTCGCTCGGGCAAGATCATGCGACGAGTCATCGCCTCGGTGTCCAACTTCTCAGACGTGGGCGATATTACGACCCTGGCCAACCCCGAAGTCGTAGAGGGCATCCGCCACTACGTCGAGAGCAGCAAGGTCGCTAGCGGCGAGGTACCGCGCGAGCTCAGCGATGCCGAGTTGGCGGCGATTATGAACTTCGGATCGGCGGATGCATAGCCGACTGATTCGCTAACTACCGGTCTTCGCGCGACCAGGGCCGAGCAGACCCTTCCTCGCGCAGGGACCTTGGACCGCGTTCACGCACACGGTGGACGAGCTCGTCACAGTCCCCTCGGTGATGGCGCCCTTAGTGGTCGCGCCTTGGAGGTTGGCGCCGTCTAAATTCGAGCGGGAGAGATTGGCGCGCCGAAGGTTGTCGGACTGAAAGTCGAAGCCTTTTAGGTCACGCCCGCTGAGATTGCAGCCGGCATAGTCAGTGTTCGTCGTTGATACCGCGCAGTTTGCAGAGGGAAGGTATGACGTCGTGCTGGCGCTCCCGCAGGCGGCGAGTGCGACGCCGCTGACAGCGAGCGCCACCGCGAAGGTGAGTGTCCGCACGCTCTCGTTCTATCAGGATCGCGTTGGCGTCAGTCGTCGCTACGAATCGAATCCGAGGTTGAAGAAGTCAAGCAGCCTCAACCACGGACCGCGACGCCCCTCGCGTTCGTCGGCTCGCTCAAGGGCGCGTTGCGTCCAGCGAATGACGAGCCAACGAAGCGGTTCGGGCGGGAAGGGTACCGGCTTCTTGCGCACCATCTTGAGCATCGTGCGCTCGGTCGTTGCGCCATCTAGCAGATCGAGCATGACCGAGGCGCCGAAGCGCGTCGACGCGACGCCCAGGCCCGTGTACCCCATGACGTAGGCGACCTTCTTGCCGTGGGCCATGCCCCAAAAGGGGGAGAAGCGCGTGCAGGTATCGATCGCCCCGCCCCACGCGTGGGTGAATCTGATGCCGGCGAGCTGTGGAAATGTCGCGAGGAAGTGTGCCGCGAGCTTTGCGTAGGTCTCCGCGTTGAACTCGAGATCACGTCGCCCCTTGCCGCGAAACTTGTAGATCGTGTCGTAGCCGCCCCAGAGGATCGAGTTGTCCTTCGTCAGCCGGTAGTAGTGGAACTGGTTGCCCGAATCGGCGACGCCCTCGCGGTGCTCCCAGCCGATGCTCGCCATCTGCTCGTCGTTCAGCGGCTCGGTAACGAGCGCATAGTCATAGACGGCAACGACGTACTTGCGTGCCTTTCGAACCAGCGAGGGAAAGACGTTGGTTGCGAGCGCGACCCGGGCGGCGGTCACTGTCCCGTAAGCCGTGTGGACTCGCACGCCGCGTTCGACGTCTTCGAGCGAGCCCACTTTTGAGTTCTCGAAGATCTTCACACCAAGTGATTGACACGCTCGCTCGAGTCCCCACACCAGGCGCGCAGGATCAACGAGCGCGGTGCCGTCGACGTCGAAGAGCGCGCCTACGTACGAGGGGGAGTGGATGCGAGATTGCACCTGCTCCATCGACAGGACTTCGACGTGGTCGCCCATCTCGTTGCGCAACCGAGCCTCGTCATGCATGCCGTCGAACTGCCATGGGGCGACGGCGACGCGAAACTCGCCCGTGCGCTCCCAGTCGCACTCGATCCCATAGCGCGCGATCGTGGCCTCGATCTCATCGAGGTTCTCGCGGGCCAGCCGCTCGATGACGGGCATCTCGTGGGGAAAGCGATTCATTCCGTTGGTGAAGCCGTGGGTCAGCGACGCACTGCAGAAGCCGCCGTTGCGCCCCGACGCGCCGGCGCCGGTCTCGTACTGTTCGACGATGACCACCTGGCGCTGAGGATCGCGCTCTTTCGCCAGCAACGCGGTCCAGAGTCCGGTATAGCCCGCGCCGACGACGCAGAGGTCAGCGCCGATGTCGCCAATCAGCGCGGGATGCGGTTCCGGTTCGAGGGGATCGGAGTCCAGCCACCACAGCTCGGGCTGAACTTCAGCGAGGTGATGCAAGACGAAGGTGTCCTTCTTCTCCATATCGTGTCCAACTCGACGCTGGAAGTACCCTCTCTCGGCAACCGACATCTTTTACGCAGCAGTCGCGCAAAAGTCGGGCTTTCACCTGACCTCTCTGGCAGATTCTACTGAGGTCTCCTTCGAGTCTTCTGTCTCATCGTGAGTGTCGCTCGTACGTCGCGTCATCGCCCGTGCCGTAAAATGCCTCGATCCCTTCTTAGAAAGCCCTCACCTCATGCGCATTGCCAACTTGTCGGGTCGAGCGACCGTCGTCACCGACCATGGACTTATCGATGTCGCGAAGGCGTCGAATGGTGCGTTCTCGGCGTCGGTCGATAAGAACATTGCGCGGCTGGACACCCTGTGCGCGTGGTTTGCGTCTGCTCAGCCTGCTGTCACGAGTGAGGTTTCTCCCGATGAGCTCTACGGCGATTCGCGCCTCGGGCCGGTCGTCACCAATCCCCAGCAAATCTTGGCCGTCGGTCTCAACTATCGCCATCACGCTGCAGAGATGAAAATGGTGCTGCCGAGCGAGCCAATGGTCTTCACCAAGTTCGTCTCTTCCTTGTGCGGACCGAACGACGAGTTACCGGTGCGAGGCGAGACCACAGACTTTGAAGCAGAGCTCGTCGTCGTTATAGGCACGCGTGCCCGCGACCTCTCTCGGGACGACGCACTCGGTGCGGTCGCAGGGTACTGCGTCGGACAGGATTTCTCGGAGCGAACGCTGCAGCGTCGTGGCGCGACGCCTCAGTACTCGCTGGCGAAGTCCTATCGCAACTTCTCGCCCGTTGGTCCGTGGCTCACGACGACCGACGACATCGCTGATCCAAACGACCTGGGTATCAGCTGCTCCGTGAACGACCTGCCGTATCAAAGCTCAACGACGAAAGACATGATCTTTCCTGTTGCGGAGATTGTGAGCTACCTCAGTTCGATCGTCGAACTGCGGCCCGGCGATCTCATCTTCACGGGTACCCCACATGGGGTTGGTCAAGGACAAGAGCCCCCCGTCTTTCTCAAACCGGGTGACCGTGTCGTCACCGCCATCGAACGTCTCGGTCAGATCGTGAACGTCGCCGTATAGCGGTGTCAACGTCACGCGGGTCGACCATCCCCGGTTGGCGGTGTATCAGTCGATAGCCTGATCACAGTGACTATTGAGCCCCTGCGGTGACTCGATTCATAGGCTTCGACCTCGAGACCACGGGCGTCAACTCTTTCCGGGATGTGCCCGTCTCGTACGGATTCGTGGAGCGGTCCGACGTCGCGAGTGCATCACTGATGGAGCACGCCTACGTCAATCCAGGCGTGGCCATCCCGGCCGGCGCGATAGCGATTCATGGCATCACCAACGAGATGGTGAGTGACGCCACGCCGCTTGACGAGGCGGTCGAGGTCCTCGCAGATCGGCTCGCCAAGCACTGGGCGAATGGCGACGTCATTGTCGGCATGAATGTTGCCTACGACCTCACCATGGTTGATTCGCTGTGTCGTCGCCTCGGCCGTGCCACGTTGAGCGAGCGCAGCGACGTGGGAGCTGTCGTCGACGTGCTGGTCCTCGATCGTCACTTCGACAAGTGGCGCAAGGGCGGGCGAAAGCTCACTGACCTGTGTCGGCACTATGGAGTATCGCTCTCTCGCGCGAGCCTCCTCGTCCTTGAGGTCATGCGCTCGCGCTTTCCCCAGTTCGACAGAATTCCGGTTGCGGACCTCAGTAGCGCCATTAGTGCGTGGTATCAAGAGTGGCTCTCAAGCTTCTCGAGATACCTGGAGAAGAAGGGCGACACGCCGATCGCTCCTGGTCGTTACCAGTGGCCGATCAACCTCGACGATGATGTGATCGATGCCGGCGACCTCGTCGTGGCCAAGGGCACCTCGTAGGGCCCGGAAATGCCGAATGTCTGGTCCGGAGTGACTATTGACTGCATCGACCCGGATCGGGTGGCACGATTCTGGTCCGCGTTGCTGGAGCGCGATCCCGGGCCATCCGAGCAGGGATGGGTGTATCTCGGCCGTCGCGGCGAACCTCAGCCGCGGCTCGTGTTCCAGCCAGTGAAGGAACCGAAACTCGGCAAGGTTCGAATCCATCTCGATATCACCGTCGACGACATCGATGAAGCAATTGCGCTCGTGACCACTCTCGGCGGACGACCTACCAGCGACCGACACGAGTACGACGGAGGCATCGTCGTCACCATGACCGACCCCGAGGACCATGAGCTTTGCCTCGTTCAATACTTCTGACGGTCGACACCCCTCGGGATGGCTCCAAGAATCCCTATCGAATGCTTTGTTCAAAGAGGGCTGAGCGGTGTCGACTAGCCGCTGGTCATTTTCGTCAACCACGTACGTTGCTTAGACTCCTCTCCAAGATTGCTGGAGGCACAAAGTGGCCAACAAACTTCGAGTGGTGCTGGAAGCCGGACCAAAGGAGAAAAAGGTTGCCGCTGTGGCACCGGACTGGCCCGGCCTAGAACGCGGCGCGAAGACCGGAGATGCCGCACTAGAAAAGCTGCAGTCCTACCTGCCGCGCTACGCAACGGTGGCGAAGCTGGCGAGGAACGAAAAGCAGTTCGCGGCGCTCGAGGGCATCGACGTCGTAGAACAGTACCGAGGCACTGGTTCCACCGATTTCTGGGGCATCTCGTTCGCATTTTCCAGCTTCGATGGGCGACCAAGGTCGGACGCGGAGTTAGAACGCGAACTGACCTTGATGCGGGCGTGCTGGACATTCTTCGACGGAGTTCGAGCGCGCGTCTCGGCTGAGATGCAGAAGGGCCCGCGAGGCGGTGGGCGCGATAGGGACCGCATTGTTCGCCATACGCTCGCCACCGAGCAGGACTGGGCCAAGAAGATCGGAGTGCGCGTCCCCGAGGGCTCGGTGGTCACCGACGACAGGGGGTTAAAGGGATGGCGGGACGACTACTGCGAAGCGATACGAGTGCTGCACTCAGAAGGCAAGCTGGCGCGAACGTGGCCACTGCCGTTCCTGATTCGGCACACCGCGTATCACGTGCTGGATCACGCGTGGGAAATGGAGGACAAGGACCTAACCACCTGACTCGAGCCCCCGCGGATGCTCAGTTCTCTGTGGTCGGGCTGGGGAGATTTGAACTCCCGATCTCTCGGCCCCCAGCCGAGCGCTCTAGACCAAACTAAGCCACAGCCCGTGAACGGACAATTCTAGCCCCCGAGACTCGGGTCTCCAGACCGTGTGTCATCCACCTGCGGCCGCCGTGACGATTTCGATTGACGCACCGTCAGGGATCGAGGTCGTCTCCCATTCAGATCGACGTACGACGTCGCCGTTGAGGGCGACGGCAATACCGCGCGGCTCGATCGAGCGCCGATGCACAAGCTCCGACACCGTCTCGTTGAGGAACTGATCATCGGCGCCGTTGACGCGAATCACGCGAACGCGCTCGCAAACTGGACGACGTCATTGGCACTCAGGGGAGCCAGCGTCACCCCGTGACGGTAGTGGCCAGAGGCCCACGCCCAACGTTCGTCGATGACCTCGAGAAAGGGTGCGAGATCGCCTGTGGCGGGGCGAAGGCCCTGGCGCGTCTCGACGACGCTTGCGGACTCGAGCGCGGGTACGACATCCAGCGCGTCGCGAAGTAGGCGCTGCAGCTCGCCAACTTCGACCACGAGCTCGCCCTGCTCATCCGAGGAGGCACCGAGTACGCAGTAACCGCCCGGCCGACTGACCACGTAGAACGAGCGACCTCGCACAAAGGCGCGAACGACCGGCTGCGAGGATCGATCGAGGCCGCTCACTCGCACCGTCATACCCCGCACGGGTCGCACGGAGTGGTCGGCTCGCTCAGCGACACCTTTGGGCAGCGTCATCGCGCCGGTCGCGAGCACGCCGATGTCTGCGCGATAAGCGCCGTCGGTCGTCGTCGCTTCAACGTGATCGCTCAGCGCGGCCGCGGCGACAACGCGCTGGCGAACTGTCTCAACGCCCATTGCCCGACCCGCGTCGGTGAGGAGCTGCATCGCCTGGTCGGGATCGAGCCAGGCGTCGCCGTCGAGAAAGAGGCCATCACGAATGCGCGGGCTGAGACCTTCGAAGTACGACGGATGGATCTCTCGCGTCACTGTTTGGTACGAGACGCCGAAGTCGTACGCCACGTACTCGAACTGCTCAACGAGACGTCGATCGCTCGCGTCGAATCCGACGAGCAGAGTCCCGGTCTCAATGACGTCGAGCGACTCGCCGGTGACCTCGTGGATATCGCGCGCGAGGTCGTGCCACGCCGCCACGGCCCCACGCTGTCGCTCGTAGTTACCTCGTTCACCCGGAGATGCTTCACCCGCTGGAGCAAGCATGCCGGCAGCCGCCCACGTCGCACCAGAGCCGGGCGCGGGGTCGAACAGGGTCACGCGCCATCCCTCACGAGCGAGCAGAAACGCGCTCGTCGTGCCAATGATGCCGCCACCGACGACGAGCGCCGTGCCTTTCGTCGAACTCACGTGCATAGCGTATGACGACCCAGCGCGCCAGCCGCTTCTGTATAATTGGCGTGGGTCAGCGTTGCCCCGTCTGAACGCCATGACCAGAAGCCTCTACGACCCCTCTTTTGAGCACGACGCGTGCGGCGTGGGGATGGTCGCGGACCTACGCGGCAACGCGACGAACGAGACCGTCAACGACGCGCTGACGATCCTCGAGAATCTCGAACACCGAGGCGCCACCGGCTCGGACGTCGATTCCGGCGATGGCGCGGGCATTTTGACGCAAATGCCCGACGCGTTCGTCCGATCAGTCTTTGACAGTGACGTGCCTCCGCGGGGTTGCTACGGCGTGGCGCAGTGGATGGTCCCACCGACACTCGACTTCGACCTTCTGTGCGCCGCTATCTGCCACGACCTCGAACGAGTCGGGCTCGCCTCACTTGAGTGGCGCCGAGTTCCGGTCGACTCGTCAATCCTCGGCGCGACGTCTCGGGCCTCGGAGCCGCGCTTCTTCCAGCAACTGATTGCACCCGCTCCCAATCGCGATGACGTCGACCTCGAACGCGCTCTCTACTGCGCGCGCAAGGTCATCGAGCACCGCCACGACGTCTACGCGTCCTCGTGCTCCTCGAAGGTTCTCATCTACAAGGGTATGCTCTCGTCTCCCCAGCTGAGGCTCTACTTTGACGATCTGCGTGACGAGCGACTCACATCGGCAATCGCTGTGGTGCACAGTCGGTTCTCAACCAACGTGCTGCCACGCTGGGACCTCGCACAGCCGTTCCGATTCATCGCCCACAACGGCGAGATCAATACCGTGCGCGGGAACCGTAACTGGATGACCGCGCGCGAGACGACGCTGGAGAGCGATGCACTTCCACTGTCGGTGGGTGAGCTCACCCCGATCGTCACACCGAACATGAGCGACTCCGCGAGCTTCGATGAGGTTGTAGAGTTGCTCGTTCATTCGGGACGCTCGCTCCCACACGCCGTGTTGATGATGATTCCAGAGGCCTGGGAGCGCTCCACGACGATGAGTCCGGCTCGTCGTGCCTTTTACCGCTACCACGCTGGTCTGATGGAGCCGTGGGACGGCCCGGCGTCGGTGACGTTCTGCGATGGCACCGTGGCGGGAGCGGTGCTTGACCGCAACGGACTGCGCCCCGCTCGCTACTGGGTAACGAAGGATCGCCGCGTCATTTTGGCGAGCGAAGTCGGCGTGTTGCCGATCGATCCCGCGAACATTGAGCGCAAGGGCCGCCTTCAGCCCGGAAGGGTCTTTCTCGTTGATGTGGCAAAAGGACGAATCATCGATGATGACGAGCTGAAAGATTCGCTCGCCGATAAGGCACCCTATGGCGAATGGCTGGATCGCCACCAAATCTCTCTCGACTCGATCGACGCTGCGGAAGCGCTGACGCCCGAGTACGCCTCCGTTGTTCGCCTCCAGAAGAGCTTCGGGTACTCCGAAGAGGACCTGCGCCTGATCATTCGCCACATGGCTCAGGTCGGAGAGGAGCCCATCGGCTCGATGGGCTCAGACACCACGTTGCCTGCCCTGTCAAAGAATCCTCGTTCGCTCTTCGACTACTTCACCCAACTCTTCGCCCAGGTGACCAATCCGCCGCTCGACGCCATCCGTGAGGAGCTCGTCACGTCAACGCGCGTTGTTATCGGCGGCGAAGAGAACCTCCTTCACGAAGCGGAGGAACACTGTCACCAGATTGTGCTGCCGTCCCCGGTCTTGAGCGTTCGCGAGCTGTCGAAGATTCGCTATATCGACGAGCGGACCGACGTGACTGGATTCCGCACGGCGGCCGTGGACGGTCTCTTTCCCGCAAACGGTGACGCACGTCCCGCTGAACGACTTGCGACCGCGATCGAGGATGTCAGTGACGAAGTTGTGGGGCTCGTGCGCGCCGGCGTCAATGTGGTCATCTTGAGCGACCGCGGGACGTCGGCCACCCACGCCGCGATTCCGAGCTTGTTGCTCGCCTCCGCCGTGCACCACCGGCTCGTCGACGAGCACCTGCGCACAAGCGCGGCACTCATCTTGGAAGCGGGCGACGTTCGCGAAGTCCACCACGTGGCGCTGTTGCTCGGTTTCGGCGCGTCTGCGGTCTGTCCCTATCTCGCGTACGAATCGATCGACGCGCTCGTGCACGAGGGTGAGTTGAGCGACCTCAGCGCCTTTGAAGCCCGCTACCAGTACGGCAAGTCGCTCAACAAGGGTGTCGTGAAGGTCATGTCGAAGATGGGCGTCTCGACGGTCGCGAGCTACGTCGGCTCCCAGCTCTTCGAACCGGTCGGCGTCTCCGATGACATTCTCGGTCGCTACTTCCCGGGTTTTACGAGTCGAGTTGGTGGCGTCACGCTTGAGCACCTAGCGATTGATGTCCTGCGCATGCATGGTCGCGCCTTTGACGCGGAGGTAGCCGAGCGCGTCGAGATCAAGAACCACGGCGAGTATCAATGGCGCCGCGACGGCGAGCTGCACTTATTCAACCCGCGCACCGTGCAAAAGCTCCAGCACGCGACCCGTGAGAGGCGCTTTGACCTCTTCAAGGAATACACCGCCCTCGTCGATGACCAAACCAACGACCAGCTGACGCTGCGCTCGCTGCTCTCACTCGTGCCAAGCGCCACGCCGATTCCCCTCGTCGAGGTCGAGAGTGCTGCATCGATCGTGAAGCGATTCAGCACGGGGGCCATGTCCTACGGTTCCATCTCCCAAGAAGCGCACACAACCCTCGCTATCGCCATGAACCGAATGGGGGCGAAATCCAATACGGGCGAAGGGGGAGAGGACGAGGAGCGCTACGACACCTCCAATCCACGCGAGAACACCCGCTCGGCAATCAAGCAAGTCGCTTCGGGCCGATTTGGGGTGACCAGCCGATACCTCGTGAATGCAGATGACCTCCAAATCAAGATGGCCCAGGGCGCCAAGCCCGGTGAGGGAGGACAGCTTCCGGGCAACAAGATCTACCCCTGGATCGCAAAGACCCGCCATTCCACACCGGGCGTCGGACTTATCTCGCCCCCTCCTCACCACGACATCTACTCGATCGAAGACCTCGCCCAACTGATCTACGACCTCAAGTGTGCGAACGATGAGGCGCGCATCCATGTCAAGCTCGTGAGCGAACAGGGCGTTGGCACGATCGCAGCGGGCGTCGCGAAGGCCCACGCCGACGTCATCTTGATCTCGGGCCACGACGGCGGTACGGGCGCCGCCCCGCTCACGTCGCTCAAACACGCGGGCACGCCCTGGGAACTCGGCCTCGCCGAAGCGCATCAGACCCTCGCCGCAAACGGGCTGCGAAGTCGCGTTGTCCTGCAGACCGACGGACAGCTCAAGACCGGCCGCGACGTCATCATCGCGGCACTCCTCGGCGCCGAGGAGTTCGGCTTCGCCACCGCACCACTCGTCGTATCAGGCTGCGTCATGATGCGCGTTTGTCACCTCGACACGTGTCCCGTCGGCATCGCGACGCAGAATCCCGTGCTTCGCGAGCGCTTTACCGGCAAGCCGGAGTTCGTCGAGAACTTCTTCGAATTCATCGCCGAAGAGGTGCGCCAGTATCTCGCCGAGCTCGGCGCGAGAACGCTCGACGAGGTCATCGGCGACGTCACCAAGCTGCGCGTCAAGTCCCTTGACGATCCCACGAACGACCTGGACCTGGAAGCGTTTCTGAAGGCGGTCGATCCGGAGCAACGGCGCCAGAGCATCAAACAGGATCACGGACTCGACGACGCGCTGGACTGGAAGTTTCTCGGCGGCGCGGTTGAGGCTGCAACGAACGGCGGTGAGTTCTACTTCGCAAGTCCCGTTCGCAACGTGAACCGAGCGGTCGGTACCTTGACGGGAAGCGCCATCACGCGCGCCCTTGGGCCAAAGACGATGCGGCCCGATCAGGTGGTGATCGATCTCATCGGGTCGGCCGGTCAGAGCCTCGGCGCGTTTCTTCCCGCCGGTATCACATTGCGCCTAGCCGGTGACACCAACGACTACGCCGGCAAGGGCCTCTCAGGCGGGCGAATCGTGATCCGCCCCGACGAGTCGGCCACCTTTGCGAGCGAGAAGAACATCATCGCGGGCAATGTCATTGGCTACGGCGCAACAAGCGGCGAGATCTTCATCAGCGGCGTGGTGGGCGAGCGGTGCGCGGTGCGCAACTCGGGTGCGACGATCGTGGTTGAAGGCACCGGCGATCATGCGGGGGAGTACATGACCGGCGGCACCGTCGTCATTCTCGGCAGCACTGGGCGAAACCTCGCGGCCGGCATGTCGGGCGGCACGCTCTTTCTCTACGACCCCGAGACTCACGTGCACAACCACCTCAGCGCGGGCGTGTATGAGATCGATCCGCTCGAGCTTGACGATGACGAGCGGCTTCATGAGCTCCTCGAGCGTTTCTACGCGGAGACTGGTTCGCCGAAGACCGCGCGACTGCTTGAGAACTGGCGTGCGGAGCGCATGAGCTTCGTGCGGATTGAGACCTCGGAGTACCAGCGCATCCGAGATGAGGCTCGCGGTGGGTAAGGTCACCGGCTTCCTCGAGTTCCCGCGCCAAGGACCGAGGTACCGACCGGTTCCCGTGCGCCTGCGCGACTGGCACGAGGTCTATGAGCCCCAGAGCGACGAAGAGGTCGCCGTGCAAGGCGCCCGCTGCATGGACTGTGGCATTCCCTTTTGCATGCAGGGGTGCCCACTCGGCAATCCGATTCCCGCATTCAACGATCGTGTCTTTCGCGACCAATGGTCGAGTGCCGCCGATCATCTTTTCAGCACCAATAACTTTCCTGAGTTCACGGGCCGGCTCTGCCCCGCGCCGTGTGAATCGGCGTGCGTACTCGGCATATCGGGCGACCCCGTAACCATCGAACGCATCGAATACGAAGTTGCCGAGCACGCGTTTGCCCACGACTACGCGGTCTCCGCGCCGGCGCTGCCCAAGACCGGATACTCGGTTGCGGTCGTCGGCTCGGGGCCCGCCGGACTTGCAGCCGCAGCACAGCTACGAAGTGCGGGCCACGCTGTAGCCGTCTACGAGCGAAGTGACGCCATCGGCGGGCTCTTGCGCTATGGCATCCCTGAGTTCAAGATGGAAAAGGCCGTCCTCGATCGCCGACTCGCCGTCATGGCAGCGGCGGGTATTGAGTTCAACCCGAATGTCACCGTTGGCGCTGACGGCACGTCACTCGACGACCTTCGTGAGCGCCACGACGCGGTGGTTTTGGCGATCGGCTCGACCCGACCGCGACTTATCCCGGTCGCGGGTGCGAACCTCGCCGGTGTGATGCCCGCCATGACGTACCTGGAGGCGTCCAACCGCGCCGTCAACGAGTCGACCACATCGCTCGTGGACGCGAAGGATCTGCATGTGGTCATCCTCGGCGGCGGCGATACCGGGGCGGACTGCCTGGGCACTGTCCACCGCCAAGGCGCCGCGTCCGTGACCCAGATCGAGATCATGGATCGACCGCCGAACGAGCGCCCCGCGGACCAGCCTTGGCCGACGATGGCGCGACTCTTCAAGACGACCTCCGCCCACGACGAGGGCGGCGAGCGGCGATTTTCGACCGAGACCCTGGAATTTCGAGGTGACGATCGTGTCGTCGGATTGGTCATTGTCGATCACACGAGCGACGAGATGATTGCGGTGCCCGCGGATCTCGTGCTGATCGCAGCCGGGTTTGTGGGTCCAGAACTCGAGGTGCTGGGGCTCTTCGACGCGCGTCACCTGACGACCCGAGACACCCTGAGCGTTGATGCCAACTGGCGCGTCGCGTCACTTGGCAGCGAAAAGGCGGTCTTTGCCTGCGGCGACGCGGTACGCGGACAGAGCCTCATTGTGTGGGCCATTGCCGAAGGACGTAGCGCCGCTGCGGCCGTGGACGCCTACTTAACGGGTGGTGCGAGCGAGCTGCCGGCGCCAGTCGCGCCCTACGCGCTCTCCTGGTAGCACTCTGGCACTGGCTGTTTTTGTAGCATCGAGGCAACACCGCTACGAGGGGGATCACGTGAAGAGCACGATGCAGGACGCACCACTGCTGCTGAGCGGCATCATTCGACATGGTGAGGCGATCTACGCGGAGAAGCGCGTCTTCACCGTGACGCCTGAGGGCGTCCAAGAGGCGACGTTCGCCCAGATCGCCCGACGCGCCGAACAGCTCGCGAAGGCCCTCGAGAAGCTCGGCATCGGTCGAGGCGACCGCGTCGCCACCTTCATGTGGAACAACCAGGCGCACATGGAGGCCTACCTTGCGGTGCCCGCAATGGGTTCGGTCCTGCACACGCTCAACATTCGGCTCTTTCCAGAGCAGCTGGCCTTCATCATCAATCACGCCGAAGACCGAATCATGATCGTCGACGCGTCGCTGGCGCCGCTGCTCGCGAGGATTCGTGACCAGATTCCTCGTGTCGAGAAAATCATCGTCCACGGCGACGAGCCGACGGGTGTGCTCGGCGAGACGCTCGACTACGAGACCCTGTTGGCCGCGGAGCGGCCCGGCTATGAGTGGCCCGAACTTGACGAGCGCGACGCCGCGATCATGTGTTACACCTCCGGCACCACGGGAAATCCGAAGGGCGTCGTCTACTCACACCGTTCAACCTGGCTGCACTCGATGGCGTCGATGACCGCCAACTCGATTGGGCTCAGCGAGCGCGACCGCTGCCTGCTCATCGTGCCCATGTTCCACGTGAACGCCTGGGGCTCCGTGTACACCGCGCTCTTCGCGGGGATGGAGCTCATCATGCCCCAGATGTTCCTCCAGGGCGCGCCCATCATCAAGATGGTTCGCGAGCTTCGTCCGACCATCTCGCTCGGCGTGCCCACCATCTGGAACGACGTGCTGCGCGTGGCCGAAACTGAGCCCGACGTCGATCTCTCAAGTCTGCGCGGGATCCTTGCCGGCGGCGCGGCAGTGCCTCGGTTCATGATCGAAGCGTTCCGCGATCGCTACGGCATCGATCTCATCCAGGGGTGGGGGATGACCGAGACGAGCCCACTCGCGGCTGTCTCGATCCCGCCGGCCGGCACGCCCAAGGAGCTCCAGGTCGACTACCGAGTGAAGGCCGGACGAGTGGTCGCAGGCGTCGAGCTACGCGTGGTGGGTGATGACGGCACCGTCCTTCCCAACGACGGCAAATCGATCGGGGAGTTCGAGATTCGTGGGCCATGGATCACCGGGTCGTACTTCGGCGTTGACGATCCTGAGAAGTTCCGAGACGGTTGGCTTCGCACGGGGGATATCGGAACGCTCGACGCCGAGGGTTTCATGGTCGTGAGTGACCGCACGAAGGACGTCATCAAATCGGGCGGCGAGTGGGTGAGCTCGGTCGACCTCGAAGTCAACATGATGGCACACCCGGCGGTCTTTGAGGCTGCCGTGATCGCCGTGCCTGACGAGCGGTGGGGCGAGCGACCGCTCTGTTGCGTTGTGCTCAACCCCGACGCGGCGGCGAGCGCCGAAGAGTTGCGCGACTTTCTCGCTGATCGTGTCGCCAAGTGGTGGCTACCAGAGCGGTGGACCTTCATCGAAAGCGTGCCGAAGACGAGCGTGGGCAAGTTTGACAAGAAGGTGCTGCGCGCGCAGTTCGCCGACGGCGCGCTTGACGTCGAGGCGCTCGATTAGTGGAGTCCCTTGATGCCCTCGCCGACGAGGTCGCAGCGCTTGAGCGTCGTGTGGCCGATGTGATATTCGACGCGGTGCGCGCTCAGCTACGCAATGATGATGCCGATGATGCGAAGAAGCTCGAACGCCAACTCGCGCGCGTGCGGCGCAGTCTGCAGAAGGCGGAGCACCTTTTGCGGCGCCAAGAAGTCGACTGAATCGTGAGTGCTGCCAACGCTCGATGAACTACGTTGTCGTGGCGGCACTCGACGACCACTGCCCCGGACGGCGCATGATGAACGAGCTACTTGTCCAACTCCGCTAACACTTCGCCGATGATCTTGGTCATCTTGTGAGCGGGGAGTGGTTCGCCCCCTTCGGCCTCCGCCACTTCTTCGGAGAACGCCTCGACCGAGTGCGTCCCTCCGATCAGCACATGTCGCAGCGCCTCGCCGCTCGCTTCAGAGTCGTTGACGTCTTTGAGCGCACCGGCAACGTCATGGTCGGGTGACTCCGCCACGGCGTGCACGACGTTCATCGCTTCTTCGCGCCCGCTCGCCGTCGAGACGGCAGGGGCGCGATCGGGATTCTGTTGAAGGTCCCACTCGGCAAGGGCCTCGTTATAGCCTCCCTCACCCGGGTGCAGGACTCGAGTCGTCGGTTCGGCGACGACCTCGCCGTTATCTCCGGTGGCAGCGTCCGCGGCGTCCTCGCTGTCGTGATGTCGCGTCTCTGGAATTGGTACGACCAGGCTTCCGTCGGGATTTCGGATGATCTCCATATCGTCGCTCCTTGTGGACGCGTCGCGCCCTTCACCCCAAACTAAAGGCTGCGCCTGAAATCACGGCGCGGCGCGACGGCAACCTTCACCGTTGGCCGAACGGCGCTCTCACGTGCCGGAGCTAATCCAGCTGTTGACTTCGTCGATGACAAGGCGCAGGCTCATGTAGTTGCGCCCGTCGAAGTTGAACGAGATGGTTGAGTCGTTGTCGACTCGGTATCCCGGAGGGCTCGCGAAGATGGGCACGTCCTGAGCGAGCGCTCGGAGCTGCTCAGGCGTCGGCGTGTGGCGAACCTTCATCACGCCGCGGTCACCGACGATCTCAAAGCTCTGGTAGTTGGAGTAGAAGTGCTCGATCTCATCGACGGCGTCCGAGATCGTCGTGGCAAAGCGAACGATGAACATGTCGTCAGCGTCGACGAAGTGGTTCTTGATGATCGCCTGATCCATAAACACGAGCCACTCCTGCCAAAACGTGCCGTCAGGGGTGTCCAGCAGCACCACCGGGGCGGGCGTGGTCTTGCCTGTGTCAAGGAGTGTCAACACCTCAAAGAGCTCGTCCATGGTGCCGAGCCCCCCCGGCAGCACCACGAAGGCGATCGACGGTCGCGTGAGCGCGACCTTCCGCGTGAAGAAGTACTTCATCGTGACAAGGTTCGTGGCCGCAATGTATGGATTGGCACTCTGCTCGAATGGAAGACGAATGTTGACTCCCAGGGTGCTCGCGCTCCCTGCTCCCTTCGCAGATGCTTCCATGATGCCCGGGCCTGCCCCCGACACGATCACCCATCCGCGCTCGGCCATCGCGTGCGCGAGTTCGATCGTCATTTGGTACGTGGCGGCATCGGGCTCGACGCGTGCCGATCCGAAGATGGTGATCTTGGGTCTATCGCTCCACGGCTCAAACAGCGCGAACGCTTCGAGGAGCTCGTCGATCGCCTGGACGGCGACGCGCAAGTCATTCGTGTGGGCGTCAGATTCGGCCACTGCCACGACTCTCGCCAAGAGTTCGCGAAGGAGCTCACGTCGGTCATCGGACATTGCCGTGTCGTTGGCGATGTCGTCAAGCAGCTGATCGATAAGCGTCGTCATACTCAGAGCGTCTGATAGAGCGTGCTGCGCTGGTGCAACGGACGCCCCAATGGTTCGACCAGCGCGTGGAGCGCCGCGACGTCCATCTCCTGACCGTGGGTGGCGCCAGCGGCGCGCGAGATGTTCTCGTCCATCAGCGTGCCGCCGAGATCGTTGGCGCCTGCAGCGAGGATGCGACGCGAGCCTTCGACACCCATCTTCACCCAGCTGACCTGGATGTTGTCGATGAGTGTTGCATAGTGGAGCCGTGCCACTGAGTGCATGAGCACTGCCTCACGAAAGGTCGGACCCTTACGCGAACGGCCCTTCAAGAACAGCGGCGTCGCCATGTGCACGAAGGGGAGCGGCACGAACTCGGTGAATCCTCCGGTCTCTTTCTGCAGCGACCGAGTACGCAGCAGATGAGTGGCCCAGCTCTTTGGACTCTCGACCGCGCCGAACATGATCGTGATGTTGGAACGAAGCCCGACGCTGTGGGCAGTTCGGTGCACTTCGAGCCACTGGTCGCTCTTGATTTTGTCGGGACAGAGGATGAGGCGAATGTCGTCGTCGAGGATCTCCGCGGCGGTTCCCGGCAGCGTCTTCAGTCCGGCGTCCTTCAGCCTCGTCAGGTACGTGGCCAGATCTTGTCCCGAGCGACGAGCGCCTTCAAAGACCTCCAGCGCGCTGAACGCGTGGATGTGAATCGTCGGTGAACCTGCGCGTACGGCAGCGACGACGTCGATGTAGTAGTCGCCGTCGAAGTTCGGATGGATGCCACCTTGAAGACAGACCTCGGTGGCACCTCGCTCTTCGGCTTCGCGTACGCGGTCGCTGATCTCTTCGAGCGTGAGCAAGTAGGGATCGCCGCGGAGATTGAGCGAGAGCGGGCCCTTCGAGAAGGCGCAGAAGCGACATTTGAACGTGCACACGTTCGTGTAGTTGATGTTGCGGTTGATGACGAAGCTGACGGCGTCACCAACGAGCTCTTGGCGCAGCGAATCGGCGAGTTCGACTACGGCGTTGAAGTCGCCACCGCGGGCGCCAAAGAGCGTGACGAGCTCGCGCTCGTCGAAGTCGTAACCCGGCTCGTATCGTCGCAGCAGGCTCTCCACGTCACTGGTCGTCGTCTTCGACGTGGGGGCAGGCGGCGGTGTGTGGTCGGTGCCCGAGTACCAGGCGTCGTTTCGCGCCAAGGAGTGCGCGTCAGCCTGCGCCAGCACGTACGGACGGACTTTCTCGTCGAGGAAGCCCTCGCGATCGATGAACTCCGGATACACGGTGAGTCGGGGCGTGAGGCGGAGGCCACGCGCCTCGCACTGGGTGGCGAGCGTGGCGACCGCAGGCCACGCCCGCTCGGGGTTGACGTGGTCTGCAGTCACGGGCGAGATACCACCGAAGTCGTCGATGCCGAACTCGAGCAGCTTCGTTGGATCGTCGCTGAGATTGGGCGGAGCCTGGAGGTGAACGTCGTCGGGTAGGACTACTCGAGCCGTCGCGATCGTCCAATAGAACTCCTCGTCGCTCGCGGCGGCATGGTGAGCCATCGCCGTGCGTGGCTTTGGCAGGAAGTTCTGAATGATCACCTCTTGCACGTGGCCGTAGCGCTCGTGACTGGTGGCGATTGCTTCGAGCGTGGCGAGGCGCTCCTCACGGGTCTCATCGATGCCGACCAAGAGGCCCGTCGTGAAGGGAATCTGCAGCTCGCCCGCGAGACGAAGCGTCGCGAGGCGGCGCTCGGGCGCCTTGTCGGGAGCGAGTCGGTGCGCAGGAATGTCGGCAAGGACCTCGAGCATCATGCCTTGTGATCCACTGACCTCGCGCAACTGAGCGAGTTCGTGTTCGTAGAGTGCGCCCGCGTTCGCGTGGGGGAGAAGGCCCGTTGCCTCGAGCACCATCTGAGCCGCAGTCGCGACGTAGTCGACGGTGGATCGGTACCCGCGGGCGGCGAGCCAGCGCGCGGCCTCGTCGTAGCGGAGTTCGGGACGCTCGCCGAGGGTGAAGAGCGCTTCGGTGCAGCCCGCCTCGCTGCCTGCCTGTGCCACCGTCATGACCTCATCGAGGCTCATGTAGGGCGAGGCGACCCGAGCAGGCGCCTGGGCAAAGGTGCAGTAGCCGCAGCGATCCCGACAGAGCTTGGTCAGCGGGATGAAGACCTTGGGCGAATAGGTCACCACATACCCATGCGCCGCCCTCGCACGCGAGCACGCCTCGTCGGCAAGGGACGCCGCAGACGCCCCCAGAAGGTCGTTTCTCGCTATTGAGGCTCGCAGTGTCGTCATGGATCTGATCCTAGGAGGCGGGGTCTTGACCGGAGCATCGCCGCTCCGTGTCGACCGGGCCCGTTACTTGATCGAGTGCATCTTCGATGCCACCGTTTGTAGGAGGTCGTCGTAGGCCTTGGCGAACGAGGCGACGCCTTCGTCCTCGAGCTGTTCGCTCACCTTGGCGAGGTCGACGTCAGGTGCCAACTGGTCGAGCAGTGCCGCTTCGGCGTGCGTGGTCTCGCTGCTCAACAGATACGACGCGGCGGGGTTCAGGTGGTCGAGCGCATCGGCCAGCGTCGTGTCGGGCATGGTGTTCACCGTCTCATCGGCGACGAGGCGATCAACATAGAGGAGGTCCGGGTACGTCGGGTTCTTCGTCGACGTCGAGGCCCACAGCGGACGCTGAACTTGGGCCCCGAGCTCGAGCAGGCTCGTAATGTCGTCTCCGGCGACGCGGGTGCGATAGAGCTCGTAGGCGTCGGCGGCTTGAGCGTTCGCGGTGGTGCCGCGCCGCGGGTCGCCTTCGGGCAGCAGTGCATCCACGGCGACGTCCACGCGCGAGACGAAGAACGACGCGACGCTGGCGATGCGGGCAACGTCGTGGCCTGAGTCGTACGCGTCGCGGATGCCTTGACGCCACGCCGAGATGACCTCGTTGTAGCGATCGACGGAGAAGATTAAGGTGACGTTCACGTTGATGCCGGCCCCAAGGACCGCCGTGATGGCGGGAAGGCCGGCGAGCGTGCCGGGGATCTTGATCATCACATTCGGGCGGTTCACCTCTGCGAACAGTCGCTTCGCCGCGGCGATGGTCCCGTCGGTGTCGTGGGCCAATCGTGGTGACACTTCGAGGGAGACAAAGCCGTCAAGGTAACGACGCTTGCCGTCGACGAAATCGCTCCTCGACGTTTCGTGCACGACCGAGAGAAGGTCGCATGCGTTCTGTACGTCACTGACCGCGAGTTCCTCGAAGACCCTTTCTGGGTCCGTCTCCTTGGAGTTCGCGACGTCCTCGTCGTAGGCGGACGAGCCGCCGATGGTCTTAGCAAAGATCGACGGATTCGACGTCAGACCTCGAACGCCGTTGGCGAGGTAGGTCGCCAGCGTGCCGTCGTGCAGCCAGTCACGACGCAGATTGTCGATCCACGGGCTTTGCCCATAGTTGTCGTAGAGGTCAGTCAGTTTGGTCATCGGCTCTCTCTTAGAACGTGCTCGACGTGGGCGACCACGGCGGCGGGGACAATGTTGTACTCCTCAAAGACGACCTTGCCGGGCGCCGACATCCCGAACGTGTTGATGCCAAGCGAGTCATCAACGTAGTTGGCCCAACCAAGCGTGGCGCCGGCTTCGAGCGAGACCGAGGGGATCGTGCGACGCAAGACGTCGCGACGGTACTCCTCGGGTTGGTCATCAAAGCAGCGCCAGCACGGCAGGGCGACCACGCGGGTGACGAAGCCGTCTGCGGCGAGCTGCTCGGATGCGCGCAAGCAGACCGCGACCTCCGATCCCGTGGCCACCAAGGTGAAGACTGCGTCGTCATTCTCCTTGACGACATATCCGCCCCGACGGGCCCCCTTGACGCTCGCCGCGTGCTCTTCTTCGCTGAAGGTTTGGATATCTTGACGCGAGAGCACAATGGCCGTGGGCGGCGGATCTTTCATGGTGAGGTACTGCTCAACGAGATCGACCGTCTCGTTCGCGTCACTCGGACGAACGACGTGCAAGTGGGGCATCGCGCGCAACGCCATGAGCTGCTCGATAGGTTCGTGCGTCGGCCCGTCCTCACCAACGCCGACCGAATCATGCGTGTAGACGAACAGGACACCGGCTTCGCTGAGGGCCGCCAGTCGAACGGCCGGTCGTGCGTAGTCGCTGAAGACAAAGAACGTCGATCCAACAGGTCGTATGCCGCCGTGGCAGTACTGGCCAACCATCGAGGCGCTCATGGCGTGCTCGCGAATCCCGTAATGGATCTGGCGACCGCCGGGGGTGTCTCGGGTTTGGATCACCGCACCCTTGAGCTCGACGCCGGTGTTGTCGGTCAGGTCTGCCGAGCCGGCGGTGAGTCCCGGCGTCTGGGACCAGTAGGCGTCCATGGCGCGCTGCATGCCCTTGCGAGTGGCGACCATGGTGCCCGGTGCGAAGAGTTCAGCCTTGGTCGTGACCTGCGCGACGCCGTTGGTGTCGAGTTGTTCGAGCAGGCGGACCCCCTTCTCACCGCTGGCGGTGAGACGCGACTCCCAAGCGACGCGCTCGTCGCGATTCTTCCCGATCGAGGCGAGCATGTCGCGTGACAGCTCTGCGTCGATGGCGAAGGGCACGTCGGGTACGCCAAGGATCGCTTTGACCGCAGAGATCGCCTCGGGAGGAAACGGCGTGCCGTGAGCCTTGTTGGAGTCCATCAGTTCGACCGACGGGAATCCAATGTGCGAACGAACGATGATCACGCTCGGGCGGCTGGTCTCGGCGATCGCCGATCGGACTGCTTCTTCCAACACGTCGAGCTCGTTCGCGTGCTCACCGACCACGATGACTTGCCAGCCGTAGGCGCGAAAGCGCTCGGCGGGGTCGTCGTGCAGCGCCAGCTCGGTGGGGCCGTCAATCGTGATGTGATTGTCGTCGTAGAAGATGGTCAATCGATCGAGGCCGAGCGACCCGGCGAGGGATGCAGACTCGTGGCTGATGCCCTCTTCAAAGCAGCCGTCACTCGCAATGACCCAAGTTCGGTGGTTGACAAGATCTTCGCCGTAGTCGCTGCGCAGAATGCGCTCGGCGAGGGCCATGCCCACCCCATCGGCGATGCCCTGGCCGAGGGGGCCGGTGGTGACCTCGACGGTTGGCGTGCGGCCTCGCTCGGGGTGTCCCGGCGTCTTCGAGTGAGCTTGGCGAAACTCCTTTAAGTCCTCCACCGCGAGGTCGTAGCCAAAGATGTTGGCGAGGGAGTACTGCAAGATGCAGGCGTGGCCAGCGCTCAAGATGAAACGGTCGCGGTCACTCCACTTCGGGTCGGTGGGGTCGTGGCGCATGATGCGGTGCCAGAGCATGACGCCGAGCGGCGCGAGGGCCATGGCCGTGCCGGTGTGGCCAGAGTTCGCTTTCGCCGGCGCGTCCATGGCGTAGGTCACCACCTGGCGAATGGCTCGCCCTTCTAGTTCGCTGGCACCGGGGTAGAGAGAGTCAGTCATGCCCTAGACAGTACCGAATGCGCCCTGTCCTCCGAGCAGCCAGGACTAGCCTCGCCACGTGGCGTTGCAGATTCCTCCGAACTGTGATCTGACGCTCGGGCTCACGTGCGTCGACAAGTCCGAACCGGGACGCACGGTGTGGCGAGCGAAGGTAGACGAGCGCTTCATGAACCCGGCGGGCTTGCTGCAAGGCGGGTTTCTCGCGGCCATGCTCGACTCGGCGATGGGCGCGTCCGCAGTGACCGCGGCGGGGGAGCGGCGAGTGAGCGTGGCGAACACTGAGATGAAGATCAGCTTCCTTCGCGCGGTTCGTGAGCACGACGTCCTGACGTGTGTCGCCACGGTCTTAAAGCCCGGTCGCGTGATCTCCTTTGTCGAGGCGAAGGTCACCAACGAGGCGGGAGCGCTTGTCGCGACGGCCAGTTCTACCTACCTGATCAAGGGCAGGCCTGAGTAGGCTGGGGCGATGAAGAACCTGTCGTGGCGCAAGTTCCTGTGGGGAGCCAACCTCCAGCGTGACTTCGACGAGATCAAGGACCTCGTCATCCGCTACATCAAAGAAGAGACCGTGCAGCCCCTCAAGGATCTCGGCCGCTTCGTCATGTGGGGCACGCTGGGAAGCCTGTTCGTCGGATTCGGTGCCGTTGTGTTGCTCATCGGGGCGCTCCGATATCTCGAGTGGCAGTTTCCCGTCCTCGACGGCTCGCTCTCCTGGCTGCCGTACGTCATCGTGGCGATGCTCGCCCTCGCTGTCATCGGTCTCGCCCTCTGGCGAATCGTGAGTGGCACCGCGAAGCGTCGCCTGAGGGCGACGAAGTGAGAGAGCAATCACACCTTCGCCGGGAGCTGGAAGCGTCGCTGCGATCGTTTCTGCCTGAGCAGCGCCACATCGGCAAGTCGCTCACCGAGTCGAAGCCCGGCGTAGCAGCGGTCGGCTTCGGTGGCGTCGTCACCGGCTACGTCTTGGGGCGCATTCGGGGTCGACGACGACACAAGCAGAAGAGGGCCTAGGTGCTTCGCCTCATCCTTCGCTACGCGACCCTCGCCGCCTTTGGCAGAGCCTGGGCCCAGCGCTCCCTCGTCTGGTTGAGCCTCGGACTCGCTGTCCTGGCCTTTCGGTTCCTCGACTCGCGCTCAACCAAGCGCGCGCGACGCCAGAGCGCGTGAGCGGAGCCCATCTCGACGCCGGCGAACGCGTCATGCTCATTGACGCAAAGGATCGCCACTACCTCGTCACGTTGAAGCCGGGCGCCGCCTTCCACACACACGCGGGTATCGTGCAGCACGACGACGTGATCGGCCAGCTCGAGGGATCGCTGATCTCTTCCAGCACCGAGCGTTCGTTCTTGGTACTTCGTCCAACGCTCTCCGACGTCGTGTTGAAGATGCCGCGCGGCGCGCAGGTCATCTATCCAAAGGACTTAGGCGCGATCTTGATGCAAGCCGACATCGGGCCACAGATGCGCGTGCTCGAAGCTGGTGTTGGCTCGGGTGCGCTCTCGATGACACTGCTGCGCGCGGGAGCGTCGATCACGGCGTACGAGATTCGAGAGGACTTCGCTCAGCACGCCATCAAGAACGTCCACGACTTCTTGGGTGAGAACGTCGACTATCGCGTCGAGATTCGTGACGTCACCCATGGGATCGACGAGACCGACCTTGACCGCGTGATCCTCGACATGCCCGAGCCCTGGGACGTCGTTAAGCACGCGGAAGGTGCGTTGCGCCCCGGTGGCATCTTCTTGTCGTACTTGCCCACCATTAACCAGACCCAACTCCTCAGAGAAGCGCTGCACCAGCACTCGTTCGGGCTCGCCGAGACGGTTGAGATCTTGCGGCGCACCTGGCACGTCGATGGCCGGTCGGTGCGTCCGGATCACCGGATGGTGGCCCATACGGGCTTTCTCACGTCTGCTCGCCGCCTCGTTGGACGGCTCGAGGCTTAGTCGCGCTCGATAAAGATGCACTCGCCGGGACACTCTTCCGAGGCCTCGACAACCGCGTCTTCAAACTCTGACGGGACGATAGCGACGCCATCGGCGCCGCCAGGGTTGCTCTTCACTTCAGTGCCCTGCTTCACGTAGGCGAGGCCGTCATCGAGCAAGGTAAAGACGGAGGGACAGATCTCTTCGCAGAGCCCGTCTCCCGTGCAGAGGTCTTGGTCAATCCAAACCTTCATTTGCTTGTCCTCCGTGGCCAAATTACGTGATGTCACTCTAGTGGGAGTTGGTATGCGGACGTGACCTATGGCCCAGTGTTTCCATGACCTCGCGAAAACTCTCCGCCTCACCTAGGGTGGGATTATGGATCGTTCCCCTGGATTCGATGACACCACGCGGGGGGATCGTGACGACCTTTTTGGGGCAAGCCAGCCCGACTACTCACTGAGCGAAGTAGAGCAAGCGAACCGTCGCATCGAGCTCCTGGAAGAAAAGCTCCTCGAAGCGCGCGGTCAGCTCGCCCAGAGCCGTTCCAACAACGAGAAGCTGACGATCACGATCCAACAGACCCGTGACCAGATCGCCGCCCTGCGTGACGAGGTGGAGAAGCTCACCCAACCTCCCGCGGTCTACGGCACCTTTACGGGCTTCAACGACGACGGCTCGGTCGATATCTTCGCTTCCGGTCGAAAGATGCGCGTGGCCCTGCACCCGGGACTGGATCCCGCCCAGATCGCCCGCGGCGACGAGGTGGTCCTCAACGAGTCATTCACCGTGATCGGCGTGCGCGACTCTGATGGCCAGGGCGAAGTCGTCACGGTGAAAGAGGTCCTCGACGAGCGCCGCGTGCTCGTCTACGGACGCGCCGACGAGGAGCGCGTCGTCGAGCTCGCCGAGTCGTTGCGCTCCGTGAAGCTGCGCAGCGGCGACGCGTTGCTGCTCGATCTTCGCTCCAACCTCCTGACCGAAAAGCTCATCCGTCAAGAGGCGGAGGAATTGATACTCGAAGAGGTGCCCGACATCAGCTACGCCGACGTCGGAGGTCTTGACGCGCAGATCGAAGCGATCACCGACGCTGTTGAGCTGCCGTACCTGCACCGCGCGCTCTTTCACGACTACGACCTTCCCGCGCCCAAGGGCATCCTTCTCTATGGCCCTCCGGGGTGTGGCAAGACGCTCATCGCCAAGGCGGTGGCGAATTCGCTGTCCCAGAAGGTCGCGGAGCTCACGGGCAACCGTAATGTGCGGTCGTACTTCCTCAACATCAAGGGCCCCGAGCTCCTCAACAAATATGTCGGAGAGACCGAGCGCCAGATCCGCGTCGTCTTCCAGCGCGCTCGGGAAAAGGCCGAAGAGGGCGTGCCGGTCATTGTCTTCTTCGACGAGATGGACTCGCTCTTTCGCACCCGTGGCACGGGCATCAGCTCGGACATGGAGTCGACGATCGTCCCCCAGCTCCTGGCCGAGATCGACGGCGTCGAGTCGCTGCGCGACGTCATCGTCATCGGTGCGACCAACCGCGAAGACCTCATCGACCCCGCGATTCTTCGCCCGGGCCGTCTTGACGTGAAGATCAAGATCGAGCGTCCCGACGCCGACGCGGCAGCCCAGATCTTCCAGCGATACCTCCACGCGGAGCTTCCGCTCGATCCTTCGATGGTTAACGAGCTCGGCGGCGGAGACCGCTCCAAAGCCATCCAGGCGGTGATCGAAGACACGGTCACGCACATGTTTCGCATCGACGACGAGAACCGCTTCCTCGAAGTGACCTATCAGGGCGGCGACAAAGAGGTCCTCTACTTCAAGGACTTTGCCTCGGGTGCCATGATCGAGAATATCGTGCGCCGCGCGAAGAAGATCGCCGTCAAGCGCGAGATTGCGGGCCAGGGACGAGGACTCAAGAACGGCGACCTCGTCGAGTCGATTCGCCAAGAGTTCCGTGAGAACGAGGACCTGCCCAACACGACCAACCCCGACGACTGGGCTCGCATCTCGGGCAAAAAGGGCGAGCGCATCATCTTTATTCGCACGCTGATCAACCGCGAAGAAGACGACGTCAAGGGAGGACGCTCGATCCAGCACGTGGGTACTGGACAGTATCTCTAACTCCATGGCGATTGCGAAGGTTCTCGGCATCGAGACCGAGTACGGGATTGCGGGCGGTCCGGATTTCGATCCCATCACGTCGTCGAGCATCATTGTCAACGCCTACGCTCAACAAGGCCGCACCCGGATTAACTGGGACTTTGAGGGCGAGACGCCTGACCTCGACGCGCGCGGTCGCGTCGACCTCACCTCGTTCGCGCCGATCGTCGAGACGCACCTCGCGAACACGGTCCTCACCAACGGTGCGCGCCTCTACGTCGATCACGCGCACCCTGAGTACTCCTCGCCCGAATGTCGCACGCCGCGCGAGGCGACCCTCTATGACGTGGCCGGCGAAGAGATCATGCGCCGCGCCCTCGAGATCGCCAACAAGACCCTGGACCCGAGCCAGGCCATCACGCTGTACAAGAACAACTCTGACGGCAAGGGCAACTCGTACGGCACGCACGAGAACTATCTCGTCCAGCGTGAGATCGAGTTCGCATACCTCATCCGAGCCATGGTGCCCCACTTCGTCTCGCGCCAGATCATCATCGGTGCCGGCAAAGTCGGAGCGGAGACCGAGGCCGCGCTCGAGAGCAATCCCACCTTCCAGCTCTCTCAGCGGGCTGAGTTCTTCGAAGAGGTCGTCGGTCTTGAGACGACGCTGAAGCGCCCCATCATCAACACTCGCGACGAGCCTCATAGCGACGCAGAGCGCTTCCGCCGGCTGCACGTGATCATCGGCGACGCCAACATGAGCGAAGTAGCGACGTTCGTGAAGCTCGGCTCTACCGCGCTCCTGCTCGCGGCGCTCGAAGAGTTCGGCCCCGAGCCGTTCCCCGCGATGCCGCGTTCGCCGGTCCATGCAGTTCGAGCCTTCGCGCTCGACCTCACACTGAAGGAGTCCGTGCCGTGTGACGACGAACAGTCGCGCACGGCCTGGGACTTTCAAGACGAGCTGTTTCAGCTCGCTGCTCGCTACGTTGAGCGCACCGGCGCGTCAGCCGTCGGCGAACCCGACGAAGTGCGTCTCATCCTCGACCAGTGGCGAGAGATGCTCGATGGCGTACGCGACAACCCCGACTCGGTCGCCGATCGGATTGACTGGGTCGCGAAGCTGCGTGTGGTGAATGGATTTAAGGAGCGTCACGGACTCAGCGATCGCGACGCGAAGCTGCGCGCCATTGACCTCCAGTATCACGATCTTCGTGCGTCGCACTCACTTGCTCAACGGGTGGGACTGCGAAAGCTGGTGGATGAGGCGGACGTTCGTGAAGCCGTTCACAACCCTCCTCCCAGTACACGGGCCTTTTTTCGAGGCCAGTGCGTGGCGCGATACCCCGAGGAGATCGTCGCCGCTAACTGGGATTCGGTCGTCTTTGACGTAGGGGAGGGGCCGCTGCAGCGCGTGCCAATGCTCGACCCTTTAAGGGGTACACATGCGCTGACCGCAGAGTTGCTAGAAACGAGTGCAACAGCAAGTGAACTTCTTGCCGCATTAGACAGGTAGAACTGAAGTATGAGTGAACGCGAACGTATTCAAAAGCAGCGCAGCGAGCGCACTGCCGAGACCTCTGACGAGGTGTCAGTCGATGCGACGAAGGGTGACCAGTTAAAGGCCGACCTCGACGACTTGCTCGACGAGATCGACGAGGTGCTCGAAGAGAACGCCGAGGAGTTCGTGCGCAACTACGTCCAAAAAGGCGGCGAGTAGTCACGTGGGTCTCCCGCTCTTCAGCGCTCACGGCGACCCTGGTCCTTCGTTCTGGCACTACGTCGACCTGGCCGGGCTGAACCGAACACCGAGCGACTCGAGCGATATTCCCCACGCCACCACGGTGATCGCCGTGCGCTACGACCAGGGCGTGGTCATGGTCGGCGATCGCCAGGCGACAGGGAACTACATCGCGAGCCGCGATGTCAGGAAAATCGAGGCGGCCGACCACTACACGGCACTCGCCATCTCCGGCAGCGCCGCGCGCGGCATGGAGATTCTAAAGATCGCCCAGCTCTCCTTTGAGCACTATGAGAAGATGACCGACTCCTCGCTCAGCCTCGAGGGAAAGGCCAACTACCTCTCGCCGATCATTCAGCGCAACAATCTCACCTCGCCGCTGGCCGTCCTGCCTTTGCTCGCCGGATGGGACCGTAGCCACCTTCAGGGGCGGATCTTCGAGTACGACGGGGCTGGCGGATGCTATGAGCGCTTCGACTTCTCGACGATTGGTTCCGGTTCGCCGTTCGCCGATGGAGCGCTACGCCTCGGCTATCGCGAGGGCCTCGATCGAGAAGCTGCGCTGGAGCTTGGCGCACTTGCACTCTATGAAGCGGGCGACAACGATCCCTCGACCGGAGGACCGGACTTTGTGCGAGAGATCTTCCCGATGATGATCACCGTCAGCGCCGACGGCTTCCAGGAACTCAGCAACGAGGACGTGGGGGAGAGGTTTCGCGCCATCAACGAGCGGCGCACCCAGTCACGCGGTGTCGCCGGAGGATCGCTGCGATGACGAACTACTTCTACGTCTCGCCTGAACAGCTGATCAAGGACCGCGCGGAGTTCGCCCAAAAGGGCATCGCTCGCGGTCGCTCCATCGTGGCCGCGATGTACGATCTGGGCGTGTTGATGGTGGCAGAGAACCCATCGGCGTCGCTCAACAAGATCTCCGAGGTCTACGACCGTATTGCCTTCGCCGGGGTGGGCAAGTACAACGAGTTCGACCGACTGCGCGAAGCGGGCATTCGCTGGGCCGATTCGACAGGATTCACCTACTCACGCGACGACGTCGACGCGCGCGCACTGGCGAACTACTACGCCCAGCACGTGGGCGACATGTTCACCGAGGGCCAAAAGCCCCTCGAAGTCGAGATCCTCGTCGCTCAGCTCGGCAACAACTTGCGCCCGACCAAGCTCTATCGGATCGCCTACGAGGGCACCATCTCCGACGAGCCCAACTTTGCCGTGCTGGGCGGCGACGCCGACACCATCAAGGAACGCTTTGCGCTGTCAGAGACCTCCCCGCAGTCACTGCAGCAGACATTGAAGGACGCCGCAAGCGCGCTCGCGGGTCCCGATCGAGTCTTTAGCGCGAGTGATCTCGAGGTCTGCGTCTTGGAAGACCGCGGTAAGCGCCGGACGTTCGAGCGCTTCACCGATGAGCAAGTAAGCGAGCTCCTGAGCTAAGGCTTGGGTTCCCATGCTGCGGAGAATCTACGGCGTCGAAACCGAGTACGGGATCACCTTCTCGTTACGTGGGCAGCGCCGCCTGAGCCCCGACGAAGTCTCGCGATTCCTCTTTCGCAAGGTCGTGGCGTGGGGCCGTTCGTCGAACGTGTTCTTGGAGAACGGCAGCCGCCTCTACCTCGACGTCGGCAGCCACCCCGAGTACGCTACGGCCGAGTGCGACACGCTGAGCGATCTCGTGGCCCAAGACAAGGCGGGGGAGTCGATCCTGCGCGAACTCGTGGGCTACGCGCAGTCCCAGCTCTCCGACGAGGGCATCCGCGGGGACATCTTTCTCTTCAAGAACAACACGGACTCAACCGGCAACTCATATGGCTGTCACGAGAACTACTGCATCGAGCGCATCGAGGACCTGAGCCGCCTGGAGAACGTGTTCATACCGTTCCTCATCAGTCGCCAGATCTTCACCGGAGCCGGCAAGGTGGTGACCAACGCCAAGGGCACCGCATACTCCATGAGCCAGCGCGCAGAGCACATCTGGGAAGCGATCTCCTCCGCCACGACGCGCAGCCGGCCGATCATCAACACGCGCGACGAGCCTCACGCCGACCCGGAGAAGTTCCGTCGCCTGCACGTCATCGTGGGCGACTCCAACATGAGCGAGTTCGCGACCTACCTGAAGCTCGGCACCGCGGCGGTCGTGCTCGCGATGATCGAAGACGACATCGTGCAGCTGCGCGACTACGCGATGGCATCTCCCATCAACGCGTTGCGTGACATCTCCTATGACCTCTGGAGCAAAGAGCCGGTCAAGCTCATGAACGGCCGGGACCTCACCGCGCTCGAGATCCAAGAAGACCTCTGCGAGCGCGCCGAACGTTTCGTGACGGTTCGCGATCTACCCGATGATCAAGTGCACGCCGTCAAGCTCTGGCGTGAGGTGATCGAGCAGTACCGCAGTGACCCGATGGGCCTCGCTGACCGTGTCGACTGGATCGCGAAGCTCCAGATCATCAATCGCGAACGCGAGCGCAGCGGCATCGAACTGAGCGACCCCAAGATCGCCCTCATCGACTTGCTCTACCACGACACCAACTTGGACCGGGGCCTCTTCTACCGACGCTCGGCGCGTGGCCACTTCCAACGCATGGTGACCGATGAGCAGATCGAGCGTGCGACCGTCCGACCGCCGTCGACCACACGCGCCCACATGCGGGGAACGTTCATCCAGGCCGCCAAGCAGTGGCGACGCGACTACACGGTCGACTGGGTGCACCTCAAGTTGAACGACGAGATGCAGCGCACCGTCTTGTTGAAGGACCCCTTTAAGAGCACTGACGAGCGCTTCCAGAAACTCCTCGCCTCGCTCGAACGTCACGGGTAGGACGCACCTCAATATTCTTCAAAAAGTGACATCCGTCGACGGAGTTGACTCGATAATTTTCCAATGATTCCGGCCCTACAATGGGCTCGTGATCAGTTTGAGCCCACTGAAACTCCTCGTGGTGGCCGCCGTGATCATGCTGCTCCTCGGCCCCGACAAGCTTCCTGAGGTCGCGCACCGACTTGGCGCAGGATGGCGCGCCTTGAAGAAGCTGCAGGAGAGGATGGAAGCCGAGGTCCGAGAAGCCATACCGGACCTGCCGAGCGCGACGGAGATCGCCCGAATAGCTCGCAGTCCTGTGTCACTGCTCAACCAACTCGCGGACCGTGTCGACGCGAAGGAGGCCGCCAACTCGACCACCATCCCTGAGGCGCCCGCGGAGGCGCCGCTCATCACGCCCCCGCCGCGATTGCCGACGCCGCCACCACGCGCCGACGCTCCGCCGCCCGATCCCTCGCTCAACTAAACCGGCGTGCCCAAAATTCGTCGCGCCGAAAGCGGTATGACGCTGGCCGAGCACCTCGCCGAGCTTCGACAGCGCTGCATGGTCATCCTCATCTGCGTCTCGGTCGTCGGCGTGCTGGGCTTCATCTTCTACACGCACCTGCTCGCGATCCTCCAGAATCCCTACTGCAACGCCAGCCCCACCCACTGCAAGTTCCTGGTCACCAATCCGCTGGACGGACTCAACCTTCGCGTGAAGATCGCCTTCTTCGCCGGCATTGTGATCTCCTCACCTGTCATCCTGTGGGAGGCCTGGCGTTTCATCACGCCCGGACTGAAGGCCCGCGAGCGTCGCTACGCCATTCCCTTCGTCGCCGCCTCCCTGGTGTTCTTCACCGCCGGCATGGCGCTGGCCTATTTCAGCTTCGCCCAGGCCATCCAGTGGTTGGAAGACATCGGCGGAAAGACGCTGCTCACCGAGTACAACCCGAATCAGTACCTGACGTTGTTCCTCTTGATGCTCTTCATCTTCGGGATCGCCTTCCTCTTTCCCGTGATATTGGTCGCCCTCGAGCTCATCAACGTCGTGACTCCTAAACGCCTGCTCCACAGCTGGCGCTACGCGACGATCATCATCACGCTCGCGGCCGCGATCTTCACGCCGAGCAGTGACCCCTTGTCGATGCTGGCACTCGCGGCGCCGCTCGTCGCGTTCTACTTCCTCGCCATCGGAGTGGGTAAGTTGCTGCATAAGTGAGCATTCTCGATTACCGCCGCCAGTTCATCGAAGGACTGGGCTTCGGCCTCGACCGATTCCAGCTCGACGCCATCGAGGCAGTCGACAAGCGCGTCAACGTGCTCGTGAGCGCCCCCACCGGATCGGGCAAGACGCTCGTGGCCAACTACGCGATCGGCCGCGAGCTCGAGCGTGAGCAGCGAACCTTCTACACGACGCCCCTCAAGGCGCTCTCCAATCAGAAGTACCACGAGCTCTGCGAGCTCTTCGGCACTTCGAGGGTCGGGCTCTTGACGGGCGACACGTCGATCAATCGCACCGCGCCGATCGTCGTGATGACGACCGAGGTGCTGCGCAACATGCTCCTTACCGAGTCGGACCAACTTACGACGTTGGGTCTGGTGATCCTTGACGAGGTGCACTTCCTCCAAGATCCATTCCGCGGCGGAGTGTGGGAAGAAGTCTTGATCCTGACCCCGCCGTTGGTGCGCTTCGTCGCGCTTTCGGCGACGATCGGCAACGCAACGTTCCTCGGGGAGTGGTTGAACGAGGTGCGCGGTCCCACCACCGTCATCGTCGAGCAGACCCGCCCCATTCAGCTCCACAACCACGTGGCCGTCATGAAGCGAGGCGACGCGTACGCCGAGATCTACGACCTTCTTGACGGTCCTCGGCTCTCCAACGAGGCCCGACGCATCGACAACCTGATGAAGTCCTCGCGGCGCTTTCGCCCAGGCGCGAGGTGGCAGGGATCGAAGTCGAGTGCGCCGCCGCCCCCATTTCGAGCGCCCCGACGCTCGGAGCTCATGCAGGCCCTCGAACGCGACGACCTCTTGCCCGTCATCGTCTTCATCTTCTCTCGTGCGGCGTGCGACGACGCGGTTCATCAGTTGCGCCGCGACGGACTGCTGTTCACCAAGCCTGAGGAGCGTCGTGAGATCGAGGCCATCGCTGAAGAGCGCCTCGTCGACTTCTCAAACGATGATCTCCAGGCCCTCGAGTACGCCGACTTCATCGACGCAGTTCGTCGTGGGATCGCGATGCACCACGCCGGGATGGTGCCCGCGTTTCGCGAGATCGTCGAGACGTGCTTCGAGCGAAACCTGCTCGCCGTGGTCTTTGCGACCGAGACTCTCGCCCTCGGTGTGAACATGCCCGCCCGATCGGTCGCACTCGAACGATTTACGAAATACTCGGACGCGGGCCGACAGTTCCTCACGAGTGCGGAGTACGCCCAGATGACTGGACGAGCAGGACGGCGCGGCCTGGACGACGAGGGCCACGCGATCGTCTGTTTCGCGAGCGACCTCTCGCTGCACGACGTCGCGCGCGTCGCATTGGCGCCGCCCGCGGATCTGCACTCGTCGTTTCGACCTACCTACAACTTCACGGCGAACCTCATCGACCACTTCGACTTCGAGACGGCGCTCGACGTGGTTCGCCGTTCGTTCGCCCAGTTCGAGAACGATCGACGTCCCGTCGGGCGCCGCCACCCCCTTACCGATCAGATGGTGGCGCGCTACCACGTGCTCGAAGAGCTCGGCTACGCCGACGGCTGGCGGCTCACCACGGAGGGTCAGTTGCTTCGCTCCATCTACCACGAGTGCGACCTCCTCATTGCCGAGTCGATCAGCGCGGGGGTCTTCGAGGGCCTGGATGCGGCGTCGTTGGCTGGACTGCTCTCGTGCTTCGTCTATGAGTCAAAGCGCTCGACACGGGCCGTCAACGCGGCCAAGCAGGTCTCGACCAAGAAGAAGAAGGTTCACCACGACCGCCTCGGCCAGGAGCGTCGTGCGAGCATCAGCGAGCGGCTGAATGAGATCAATGCGATCGCCGCGACAGTGCGTGAGGTCGAAGAGCGCTACCAGGTGCCGCATTTCAAAGAGCCGGACGGCCACTTTGCGACGGTCATCGCAGCCTGGGCGAGGGGAGCCTCGCTCTCGACCGTGCTCGACCTCGCGGACGCCGAAATCGGCCAGACGTCACCGGGTGACTTCGTGCGAAACGCAAAACAAGTGGCTGATCTCTGCGAGCAGCTGGCCCGCATGCACCGCCTCACCGACGTGGCCGACACCGCCCTCGAAGCCCGCGATGCCGTGCTGCGCAGCGTTGTCGCAGGGGCTTCCACGGTCCACCCTCGCGCGTAGATTCGCCTCTAGTCTCGTAACTCCATGCATCCCTACGTTGCCGAAGAGTTCACCGACGCGGAGGTCGCGGTCCTTCGCCGCTATTTCACCAACCTGGAGGGCCCGGTCTTTGCTCTGGTCAACCTGCCCGAAGTGGTCAAGGGCGCCCTTTTTGCGAGGTACTCGCGCTCCTCGAAGAGCCTTCGGCGCCTCTTTCTCGACGAGTTTGTGGGCGACCTGGAGCTGGCGGGCGACGTGTCCGTGGACGCCACGCTCGGCCTCGAACGGGCCGACGAGCTCTACCAGCGCATCTTCTTCGAATACGGTGACGATTCGGTTGCCCAGCTCGGCGGTGTCCACCTCGCCTGCGAGCAGGCGAGCAACCTGTTGACCAAGGTGCTCGAGCGCGGACGACTGATGAGCTACCTGGAGCAGTCGACACGCTATCTCGGCTACGACCGACGCCTGAGCAACGGTCTCTACCGCTTCTATCGCGACAGCGATCTGCTCGACTCACGCTTCGGGGCTCGCTACATCGGCGAGATGGACCGGATGTTCGACACCTATCGCGAGCTCCTTCCGGTCCTCACCGATTGGCTCGCGCTGAAGTATCCCAAGACGCCCGCGGACACGGACTTCGTCTATCGCCAGGCGATTCGCGCGAAAGCGCTCGATGGTCTGCGCGGGCTCTTGCCGGCCAGTGCCCTCTCCAATCTCGGCATCTACGCATCCGGCCAGGCCTATGAGTCTCTGCTGCTTCGCATGCGCGCGCACGCGCTTCCCGAGGTACGCGAATACGCCCAGATGATGTACGACGAGCTCGTGAAGGTCATCCCCTCGTTCCTGAAACGACTCGACGTGCCTGAGCGAGGCATCGCGTGGACCAAATACCTTGCTGACACGAAGGGCGCGACGCACGCGCTCCTTGCGTCGATGGAAGGCGGGGACGCCAGCGCGGAAGTCCTCAGCTCTGTCCGTCTCGTTGGCTATGACCCCGAGGGCGAGACCCGTGTGCTCGAGGCCATCGTCTTTGCCAACTCGACCGGCTCGCACGACGACGCTGCGCGACGGGTCGGCGCGATGAGCGCCGACGAACGTCGTGCGCTCATTCAGACCTACGTGGGCGAGCGAGGCAACCGTCGCCACCGACCAGGCCGCGCGTTCGAACGCACGGAGTACCGCTTCGAGATCGTGAGCGACTACGGCGCCTTCCGCGACCTCCAGCGTCACCGCATGCTGACCGTTGAGTGGCAGCCGCTCACGGTCGACCTCGGCTATGACATTCCCGAGGTGGTCGCCGACGCGGGTCTCGGCGATCGCTACGAGGAGTCCCTCGGCCGTTCTGCCGACCTGTTCTACAGCGTGCGTCGCGAATTTCCTGAGCAGGCTCAGTACTGTGTCGCGCTCGCCTTTCGAATTCGCTACGTCATGCAGATGAACGCTCGCGAGGCGATGCACCTCATCGAGTTGCGCTCGGGCCCCCAGGGTCATCCGAGCTATCGCCGGATCGCCCACGAGATGGCACGCCTTGTTCGAGAAGAGGCTGGTCACAGTGCCATTGCCGACGCCATGCGCTTCGTGGACTTCTCCGACACCGACCTGGAGCGGCTCGAAGCGGAGCGCGCAGCCGAACGGAACCGCCTCCAACGATGAGAACGCGCACTTTTATCCACTCTTTAGGCGGAAAGGGCGCACGACTTGGCAAAAAAGCCTTACAATGCCTGCGCTACAGAAGAGGAACTTATGGCAAGTGATGTTGAGAACGACGAAGTGTTTGACGAGGAAGAGCTCGCGGAGGGTTTCGACGAGGAGATCGTGAGCGAGGATGACCTCGAAGACGTCGTAGATGACATTGAGGACGAAGAAGTAGAAGACGTTGACGCCTTGGTCGTCGAGGACGCCGCGGAGGATGACGAGGTCGTCGCGGCCGTCGCTGTGATCACTGAGGACGACGATGACGTGGTCGACGACGCCGACGTGGAGTTGGCGCTTGACGAGGTGCTGGCCGAGACGATTCTGCGCACCTCGGTGCCCGAAGACGACGACGAGGCGCCGCTCGAAGTCGACCCCACGCTCGATGCGGCTGAAGCCATCCTGCCCAAGCAGGACGACGAGTTTCGCTGCAAGTCGTGCCGCCTGCTAAAGAAGACGAGTCAGCTGGCCGACAAGCCGAACATGCTCTGTCGCGACTGTGTCTGACAACTCAGTGGCTTAGTGTGAGCGTTTCGCTCGCTCAGGGCGTGACGCCCGAACTCACGCAGCTCTGGGAACGAGCGCATCACGACGTACTCTCCAAGCGCGGTGGGGGAGCGTTGCTCGCAACGCTCACAAACGGGATGCCCGAGCACGAACTGCTCGCCGTCGCCGTGGCATCGTCGTCGCTGTGGACCTACGAAGACAGCGAGGGACTGAAGGGTTTTGCGCTGTGTCGCGCGTCGCTTGTCGAAGCGGTCTACGTCGCCCATAGCTATCGACGCCAAAAGGTCGCTACGTCGCTCGTGCGTGCGCTACTCGAAGGCCCAACGCCTCCCGTTGACGCGTACGCGCTGCCGGGGGATAGGGGGATGAAGTCCCTTTACGAGTCGATCGGCTGGAAGGCCCGGCTGCTTACGATGCGCGGCGCGTAGGCGGCCGGCGCACAAGGCGCGTCGGCGGAGGCGGTGGTGGCACCTTCATGCCGAGCAGTTTCGCGAGTTCCGGGATGGCGCCCGCGTTGTGGATGGCAACAGCGTGACTCGACTCGTCGCTCGGTATGCCCAGTGGCTTCACGTTGCGTCGAATTGACGTGTCAGCGGTGAGCTCGACGATCTCGTTCCACAGCTTGGGTTCTTGATCGGCGTTCAAGGTCTCTGAGACAAGCGCGACCACTCGCGTCGCGGCGTCAGCACTTACGCGCGTTGACATATCCGGCGGTCGCGCAACGAGGCTGAGTGCCTCTTTCACGTTCTTCGCGATGATGGCCGCTTCCAACTTCTCGTTCCACTGCGTGCGCAGGTGTTCGACGCGCGCCGTGAGTGAGGCCTGAAGGTCTTTCAGCTGTGCGCGCGCCTCATCGTCCAACGACACGGTCTTGGCGGACGTCACTACCGCGCGAAGGTCGCGGAGACGAAGCTCTCGCCCCGCTCCAATGGCGCCAGCGGCGCGATCCTTCCACAACGCGAGGTTCGTTCGATTGAGGAGGTCTTCGGCGATGCGCTCGATCGTCGTCGCGTCGATCGTCGGGCGACCTTGGGTCGTCGCATTCTTGTTCTGCAACTCGACAGCGGCGCGAACAGCAGGCATGCCGCCGCGCAGGAGCTGCTCGGCGACGGGAAGCTGCTCGGGCGAAAGGGTCGCGAGCAGGGCGTTTCGGTGCGTCGTCGTGACCGGTGGTGCTTGGGGACCGCGAGGACGCTCGGGGCGCGCTGGGCGACCACCGGTTCTCTCGGGGCGCGGACGGGATGGTCGCTCGTGAGCGGGAGCGGAGCCCTCTGGATGCCCTTCTCTTACGGGCCGCTCGGCGCGTGGCGGACGGGCGGGGCGCTCGCCGTTGGCGCTCGGGCCCGTCTTGCGATCCCCACGGGGGCTTGGACGCTTGGAGGCGTCGCGGCGGGGAGCGTCGCGGCGGGGAGCGTCGCGACCTTCACGGCCCTCGTGACGGTCGTCGCGCCGCGCGCCGCGACCCTTCGGCGCGTAGGTCACCACCACGTCGGGACCCTTCTGTGTTTCTGGAATCAGCTCGATTCGTTCGTTGCGCGGATCGAGGGGCGACGCGGTCTTCGGCGCCGTCACCGACAGCACCTCGATGCCTTCCATGTACTGCTCGATGTCGGCGCGATACACGTTGCCCACGACGGGTCCACCGGGAATGAGTGACGCCGCGAGAACACCCTTGGGGAGCTTTGCGCCTGCCGCTCGCCACGTCGCGAGGTCGCCGCTCAGACTGGTGATTTCGATCTCAATGCGTCGAGACATAGGGCTACAATCTACTCGCTCGTCAACGGATGAACATTTCGCAGAGATTTAGTCCGATTTTATTTTCTTTGCCTAGCATGTATTTGTGACAGACCTCCCATCGAGCGCGCCCGAGGATCAACAGTCTCCCGAAGTGCCATCGGTGCCTGACGACACCACGTCTCCTTTCGCAGCAATGCCCGACGAAACGTCACATTCGTCGCACGACGAGCCCACTCACGCATCACCGATGTCGCAAGACGTCATACCGCTACCGGCCGCTGAAGAGGCATCAACGCCATCAATGCCCGTGGGAGCGTCGGCTCCCGTCAGCGGCGCGTGGGCGCCGCCAAGCGAACCAGAAGGTAGCGGCGCGGTTCGCAATCCGCACTCCACGAACTCAATGATCGTCGACGAAGCGCCGCTTGCTTCCCAGCAGCGCGCGTCGCGCGCGTTGTGGTCAACGCGTGTGTCCTTACTGCTCGTCGCGGCACTGGTGGGTGGACTCGCTGGTCACTTTGCCGCGCCGTCATCGACGAGCGGTGGTGGGGGAGTGACCATCAACGAAGTCACCGCTCCCCCGGGTGCTGGATCGACCGGCGGAGGACTGAGCATTCCGAAGCTGGTGCAGAAGGTACTGCCCGCCACCGTCAGCATCGATGTCACGGGCAACGGAGAAGAAGACCAGGGCACCGGCATGATCATCTCGAAGAATGGTCTCGTGGTCACCAACAATCACGTGATCGCGGCCGCGGTTGACGGAGGTTCCATCACGGTCACCCGCAGTGGCACCACCAAATCGATCTCGGCCACGTTGGTGGGCACCAATCCCATCGACGACGTCGCCCTGATACGCATCGACGGCGCCTCTCACTTGCCAACGGTGACATTCGGTAATTCGAGCCTGCTCGAAGCGGGCGACTCCGTCGTGGCGATCGGCAACGCGCTGGGCCTCGCGGCAGGTACACCAACCGTGACCTCGGGAATCGTCTCCGCTCTCGGTCGGACCGTCACCGCCAGCTCAACGTCTGCCACCGAGACGCTGAACGACATGATCCAAACCGACGCCGCCATCAATCCCGGCAACTCCGGTGGTCCGCTCCTCGATTCAAGCGGCGACGTGATCGGCATGGACACTGCCGTTGCCGGCACGCTCTCTGATGGCGAGAACACACAGAACATCGGCTTCGCGATCCCGACCGCAACGATCCAGTCGCTGCTCCCCACACTCATGGCGGGTGAAAGCATCGTCACGCACGGTGCGTTCATTGGCGTCGAAATCGAATCCATGAACCCGACGATCCAGTCTGAGTACGGCTTCACCGTCTCGACCGGTGCGGTCGTCATGAGTGTCATCTCTGGTACCGGGGCGGCGGCTGCAGGCGTCAAGCAGGGCGACATCATCGTGGGCATCAACAACACGAAGATCGAGAGCGCTCAGGACGTGACCTCGGTGCTCTCCTCGCTGCGTCCGGGCGACGTGGTCACGTTGCACATCGTGCGCGGCTCAAAACACCTCGACCTCAAGGTCACGCTCGGCCACACCCCGTCGAGCTAGCCGAGCGCCGCTACGCCTCCGTCGACCGGCAGTATCGCGCCGGTGATATATGTCGCGGCGGGGGAGGAGAGGAAGATGGCGGCTCCGGCCATGTCCGACGGCTTGCCAAGTCGGTGCATGGGGACCGATCGCACCATCTGATCGCCGGCCGCCTCAATCGTCGCTCGCATCATTCGCGACATAAACGGACCGGGCGCGATGGCGTTCACGGTGATCGTCGGCGCAAAGAACTTGGCGAGGTGTCGCGTGAGCTGGTGGACGGCCGCTTTCGAGCTCGAGTACGCGTAGGTCTCCATCGAAGGAGGGCGCAGCCCGTCGATAGAACCGATGTTGATCACGCGTGAAGGCTCGTCGCTGGTCGCGCCAACGTTCAGCAGAGGGCGGAGGAACTTGGTCAGATGAAACACGCCCTTGACGTTGAGCGAGAGCACCCGCTCGAAGGCAGCTTCGTCATAGTCGTCCAGGGGCGCGCCCCACGCGGCTCCGGCGTTGTTGATCAGGACGTCGAGGTGGTCCTCGCGTTGGATCATCTCATCTGCGAGACGGCGACACTCAGCCTCGGTGTTGAGGTTGGCTTGAATGAAGACGCAAGGACCAGTCTCGGAGAGTTCTTTGGCGAGCTTCTCGCCCACGTCCGCCTTGCGAGAGGAGATGTACACGATGGCACCTGCGTCGATGAAGCCGCGCGCGATCATCTCACCGATGCCGCTGGTCCCACCGGTCACGAGCACGATCTTGCCTGAGACGTCAAAGAGTGAATTCATGGCCGAAGTGTAGGCGACGCCCTAGCCACGCAAATTGAGCAACGCCGACGGCGTTGCGTGCAGCGTCGAGCTACTGACCGACGCGAAGGTTGGTGAGCGACTCCGAGGTAACCGTCGACTTCAAGACGCTCTCGTATTGCGCGTGGATGGCCCACACACCCGGCGTCGTGAAGTTGAAGGAACACTCCGCTTGACCCTGTTGCACCGGCTGGAACGCCCCATATGGAGAAGTTGTGCAAACAATGTTGGAAACTCCAGAATTGACAGGCGCGACGGCGACCATACGGATGTACCCACCAGTGTTTTCAGGGAACAAATCGACGATGATGTTGAACTCGTCGTTCGGTCCGGCACTGGCTGAAGGAGGCGTCGAGTTGTCGGTGAAGTCAAATGCCAAAAGGACATTGCCGTAGATGGGCACTCCCGAGAGCACCGGATCAGTGGGGTTGAGCGGCACCGTCGGGGCAATATCGGCGCCAGCCGTCCCCACGAAGCCAATTCCCACACAGGCCGCTGCAAAGAGCGACGCCAAAAGTACCCGACGCATGTTGAGAATCGTAGCAGAATCATCCGCCCGAAGCGCCGATAATCGTCGTTATGTAATGTTAGAAAGAAACTTCTTGATGTCGGACATACGCCGCGTCCTTGTTCGCTCACGCAGTCATTCGCCAATGCTCACGAGGCTTGTACGATGGTCCCCTTCTCTTCGCGCGCGGGAGCAGTGAGATGCACCACCGACGGTACGAGCAACGTCGCAAGAATTAACACAATCGTCAAGATGCCGCATCCGCCGAGTGTCCTGGTGATACCAACCTTTGACGCGACGGGTCCTGCGAGTGCCATGCCTATCGGTGAGAAGACCAGCGATCCAAACCAGTCGTACGCGCTCACACGTGAGAGCACGTTGGCGGGTATCTCGCGCTGCATCGTGGTCGACCACTGCACATCGAACACGGCGACGGCCACGCCGGCAAGGAATGCTGATATCGCAATAATGGCCACCGCGGAGCGTGCGGCGACGAAAAACAACGGTAACGGGAACATCAAAGCAAACACATTTGCGACGAGCAACGGCCGGCGGGGATATACCCGCAGCATCGCGACTCCTCCCACGACGGCGCCAGCGCCAAACGCTGCCAAAATGGCGCCCCACGAGGAAGCTCCGCCAAGGGACTCTTTAGCGACCAACGGTCCCAACACGAGAAGCGAGGCAAAGAGCATGTTAACGAACGCCCACTGAACGACGACTGCCCACAACCACGTGCGGGCCCAGAACTCACGCCACCCTTCACGGAGCAACGTAACGAACGACTCGGGGAGCTCAGTAGCGCCCCAGTCAATGCGAATAAGCGCAAGCGATACCACACTGATGAAATACGTCGCACCGTCGGCGACGATTGCCCAACCCGGATTCGCCACGGCGACGATCACGCCCGCAATCGCCGGGCCGATGATGCCCCCGCCCGACCTGGAGATACCATTCAGCGCGTTTCCCTGCTGCAGCGTCTCCTCGCGAAGGAGTTGGGGCATGATGCCCGTCATCGCCGGACTGAAGAACGCTTGGCCGACCCCGACGAGTGCCGCCAGCATCATGAATCCCCAGAGAGGAGGGTTGCCTTCGAGAACCCAGAGTCCTAAGGCGACCTCGGCAAGCGTCCGCAATGTGTCTGCCACCAGCATGAGTCGGCGCCGACTTATTCGGTCGCCCACTACCCCACCGACCAGCAGAAACACAACGAGTGGGACGGTGCCCGCGGCAAGAACGTAGCCGACGTCGCTCGCGCTACCGTGAGCCAAAACGGCAAAGGCGACCGCCACCGGCGCCATCCCGCTTCCAATCTGGGACGCCGTTTGCCCGATGAAGAAGAAGCGATAGTTGCGCACCTGTAGGGGTCGAAGCCAGGACCTCGAAGTCATTGGGTGAACTTAACCTCTCGATGTGCATGACTATTTGTAGAGGCATCACCGTTTTAGCGTTTCCTCTTATGTGGAATGTCCTGCGATGGCGAGCACTCTGAGGCCGGTTCGCTAGGTTTTATCTAGCCCCTTATGCCTGCCAACATCACTCTTCGACCGCGTCAGCTCGCATTGGCGATCAGCGCGACGGCGGCGGGCGGGTTCGTTGGCACACTGCTGCGGGCGTGGCTGACCGGACTCGAGCACCTGCCGAATCCGAACGGTCCCGTGAGCTGGCCCCGGGAGATCCCCTGGGTGCTGCTCGCGATTAACTTTGCCGGCGTCTTCGTTGCGGCCCGACTCTTGCGAGGCAGGCTGCGCCGCCGCGACCCCAACGATATTGCGCGCCTCCTCATCATCACGGGCTTCTTCGGCGGGCTCACGTCCTATTCCAGCCTCTACGTCGATCTCGCGGCGATCTGGCATGTCTGCGTCGGCGGTTGTCTCGCCGTCCTTGCGGGCGCAATTTTGAGCGGCGTGTTTGCCGCCTGGCTCGGACTGCAAAGGCGCCGACGTTGACGCTCTTCCTCGTCTCCGTCTTCGGCGCTGTGGGCTGCATCGTGCGCTATCTCGTCGAGTACGCCGTCCGACGTCACCATCCCACAAACCGGCCATGGGCGACCGTGGCGGCGAACGCGATTGGCTGTGGCATCGCCGGTTTCGTCGCCTACCAGTTCGCGGGCTCGCTCGACGCGCATCTGCGAGACATCGTGATCACCGGATTCTGCGGAGGACTGACCACGTTCTCATCGGCCTTTGCGATTCCAGCCATTTTGCAGCGTGAGCACCACTGGGGATACTCGGTCATGCTCATCGTAACTACCCCGTTGCTATGCGCAGGCTTGTTTGTGGCGGGCATGTCCCTCGCACACTGACTCGTTGAGGAACAACCACAAGGAGTAAACGGACCTGAGTGACTTGGGTTGTTACAGAGCCGAGTGCTGTGCAGCTTCACGAACGAGCCACACGAACGCTGGGTCCGGCTTCTTCAATAATTCAGGATGCCACTGCACGGCGAGGATACGACCATCGGGCGTTTCGAGGCCCTCGACGACGCCGTCGGTCGCCTTGGCCGAGACGATCAGCCCCTCCCCCACCTCATCTACCACCTGGTGGTGAAGTGAATTGACACCGATCTCGCCGTCATAGAGTGTGCCCGCTGTGGTGCCGTCGACGACGTGCACTCGGTGGGTCTGTTCGTGGCCGTCCACGTCCCACTGTGGGTGGCCCGCGCCTTGGTCGAGTTCCACGTGCTGGCGCAACGTGCCGCCAAAGACGACATTCAAAATCTGAAAGCCCCGGCAGATGGCGAGAACGGGAATCTCGCGCTCTCTCGCTGCGGCAAGGAGGGCCATCTCCCAGGCGTCGCGATCAGGTTCGAGGGGTCCGAGGTCGGGATCGGGGTCCTGGTCGTAGTAGGCGGGGTCGATGTCGGCGCCCCCGGTCAGCACGAGCCCTTCGAGATGGTCGACCGTCTCTTCGGGATCCGCGTCGCGAGTGAGTTCCACCGGCAGCCCGCCGGCAAGGGACACCGAGCGCGGATAGTCCGTGAAGTGCAAATCAAAGTGGAGCTCACGCATCGCCGCGGGCACATTCGCCCCCAATGCAGTCGCGGGCCAGCGTCGTCCTGAGATGCCGATCAGCGGTCGGGCCATATCGTCAGTGTAGATGCGCAGCGGAACCTGTCGTGTACTGGGTGGATGGTTTGGTAGCAAACATCTTATAGAGGCTATGACCGAGTCGACCGTCGATGTCACTGGCACGGCCGACGCGCATTGACTCTTGCATTCCTAGAGAAACGGCAGATACTCTCGCAACTCCCAGTCCGTCGTCGTGGACGTGAAGCGGTCCCACTCGGTGCGCTTGACCGCCACGTGCTGTGCGACGAGCTCCGAACCGATGGCTTCGACGAGCTCGGTATCAGCCTCAAGCGCGTCTAGGGCCGCGGACAACGAGGGCGGCACGCCGACCGTCGCGTCGATCGTGTCAAGACCGTTCCCGCCCTCAGGGTCTCCCGGACTCGTTTTATTGATGAAACCGAGTCGCGCCGCTTGCAGCACGGCCGCGATCGCGCTGTGGACGACCGCTCCTCCATCACTCAACCGGTGTTCGAGACGCGCCGCTGGCCCGCGCTCTCCTGGCACTCGGATTGTCGCGCCTCGGTGGTCATAGCCCCAGTTCGCCCAGTAGCCCGACAGCGACGCGGGCCGAAGGCGTTTGTATGCGTTCACCGTCGGCGCGCAGATGCCCGCCAGCGCCTGATGATGCTCAAGCAGGCCGCCCATCGAGTGCTTCGCGAGCTCCGAGAGCCCGTCATCGGCCTTTTCGTCGTTGATGACATTGACCCCGTCCTCATTTCGAAACGAGAAGTTGATGTGAAGCCCCGATCCGCCTCGGTTGTTCAGGGGCTTACCCATGAACGTCACGAGGAGCCCCATGCGTTGGGCGACTTCGCGTGCGAGCACCTTGAAGAGGAATGCCTCGTCCGCGGCGACCATCGCGTCGCGATAGCGAAGGGTGAACTCGAACTGCGGGGTGTCGTACTCGGAGTTGACCGACTCGAGCTCAATGCCCGCGTCGTTAGCGGTCGACCAGATCGCCTCCACCAACCCGTAGGGATCAACGGCAGTGCCCGTGCCATAGACGAACGCGCCCGGCGTATCCATGGGCTTCCAGCCGCCGTCGCCGTCGGGTACGAACACGTACGCCTCGAACTCGACGCCGACGTAGGGCTCACACCCAAGCGCTCGCCAGTCGGCGATGGCCTTTTCCAGCGCCGCACGCGGCGACACGCCGAGCGCCTTCTTGTCTCGCAGGAGGCTCGCGACAACAACCTTGGTGTTGGGCTCCCATCCGGTACGAGCGTCTGCCATGTCAAAGACCGCCTCGAAGTCGGGCAGACCTTCGCTCCAGTGGCTACCGGGCGTCTCGGGGGTCATCTCGCGGTCATAACCCAGCGCCCACGTGCCCGTGCAGTGGCGCGCCCCGTGCTCGGCCAGGCTGGCTGGCACGTATTTGCCGCGCGCGAGCCCCAAATGGTCAGGCCACAGTACTCTTACGCGGTCAAAGGAACTGGTCATGGAGCCTCCTCGGATGACCCTGGCGAACGTAGCACGCTCTCGGCCGGTTGGTTTGTAAAGTGAGAGAATCATTTGATCACAAACGATTGTCGGAGGGGCCGTGGAGTATCGCCGAATTCTGCTTGACGGCAACGTCGTCGAGGTGGTCCGCGACGGTGACACCCTCGTGGCAGCCGATGGCCGGCGCGTCGAAGCGGCGACAGCCACGCACCTCTCGCCCGTAGAGCCGACGAAGATCCTGTGCTGTCACCTCAACCACATATCGCGAGTGCGCGAGTTCGGCACTGAGCTGCCGCCCGCGCCGACGTGGTTCCAAAAACCGGTCTCGGCGCTCAACACCCATGGCGGTGCCGTGGTCAGGCCAGCCAACTGCCACTACCTCAACTACGAGGGCGAGATAGCCATCGTCATCGGACGCACCGCGCGCAACATCAAGCTCGCCGACGCGGCGTACTACATCGCTGGCTACACCATCGCGAACGACTTCGGCCTCCACGACTTTCGCGACACTGATGCTGGTTCGATGTTGCGCGTGAAGGGTGCGGACACCTTGTGCCCCATTGGACCAGGGCTCGTAACTGCGTGGGACTTCCATGGCAGGTCCATGCGCACCAGCGTCAACGGCGTCGTCCGCCAAGACGGCTCGACCGACGAGATGGCCTGGGACATGCACTATCTCGTCACCGACGTGGCTCGACTCATCACTCTCGCTCCCGGAGACGTCATCCTTTCGGGCACACCTGCGTTCTCGCGACCGGTCGAACCAGGTGACGTGGTCACCGTTGAGGTGGACGGCCTCGGGGCGCTCACGAACCATGTTGTGGAAGGACCCGATCCGGTCAGTGATGAAGTCGGAGCGCAGCCGACTGCCACAGAAGAGGTGCTCTCCACTGCCCTCGGCGGTGACTGGGAGTTCCGTGGACAACGACGCCCTGTGCCCACCGATCGCTCCGCGCTTCCCTACCCACTCGTACATCCAAGGTTCCAATCGTGAGCAAGCGCGTTGACGTCGCAGGCGTGCCGGTCGCCACGGGTCACTTCATCGATAACGAGCGCGTCGATTCGGAGAAGACTTTCGAAGACCGCTCACCGCTCGACTGGTCCGTGAAGCTCGCCGATGTCTCTCGAGGCGGCACGCGTGAGGTCGATCTGGCTCTGGACGCCGCGGTGAGGGCCTTTCCTGGCTGGGCGGCCCTCGGCCCGCACGGACGCGCGACGTTTCTGCGCCGTCTCGCGGACCTGATCGACGACCGATTCGAAGAGATCGCGCGCGTCGAGTGCCTTGACATGGCGATGCTCGAAGACTCTCTGCGCCTTCGAGTGATAAAGCGCGGAGCCCGCAACTTTCGCGCATACGCGGATCTCGCGGAGTTCTACGAACCGCGACGGTGGGCGTCCAACGGAACCCACAACACCGTCCTTCGCATGCCCGCGGGCCCCACGGTCGTCATCACGCCGTGGAACGCGCCGTTCATGCTCTCGACCTGGAAATGCGCTCCTGCCCTGGCTGCGGGCAACACCGTCGTCTTGAAGCCCGCCGAGTGGTCGCCACTCAGCTGTTCGCTGCTCATGGACCTTGTGGTCGAGGCGGATTTTCCTCCGGGCGTCTTCAATCTCGTTCAGGGATTCGGCGAAGAAGTCGGCGAAGCACTCGTCACCGATCGACGCGTGCGTCGGATCTCCTTTACGGGCTCTCCCGAGACCGGCCGGCGCATCGGGGCGGCAGCGGCTCGAAACCTCGTGCCATTCACCGGCGAGCTTGGGGGCAAGGGACCCTTCGTGGTCTTCGCCGACGCTGACCTCGATCTCGCGGCCGAGACCGCCGCAAAGATGTATGACGACGCGGGCCAGGTGTGTCTCGCCGGCACGAGGCTCATCGTGGACGCCAGCGTACGCGACGAGTTTCTTGATCGATTTACCGCCGCGACTGAGCGTCATGTGCTGGGCGACAGCCGCGACGCCGTGACGACGATCTCTCCGCTCATCCATCCCGAGCACCTCGCCAGAGTCGAAGGATTCGTCGAGCGGTCGTTGAAGTCCGGCGACACGCTCGTCTTCGGCGGCGAGCGACTTCGCGCCGACGGGCTCTGGTACGTGCCAACGCTGATCGAGCCTCGCACCAACGACGCCGAGATCGTCCAGAACGAGGTCTTTGGCCCGGTGCTCACCTTTCAGACCTTTTCCGGCGAGGACAAAGCGGTCGAACTCGCCAACTCGACGCCGTACGGACTTTCGGCCATGGTCTTCACCAGCGACCAGCAGCGGGCGGACCGCTTCGGCGAGGGCGTGCGAGCGGGAACGATCTGGGTCAACTGCTTCTTGGTGCGCGACCTCACCGCACCCTTCGGGGGCACCGGCATCAGTGGCGTGGGACGAGAGGGCGGCGACTACGCGCTTGACTTTCACAGTGACCTCAAGACGTACCAAGTGAAGGAGGAGACCACGAATGGGTGAGATCGTCGGCGCTGGTCTCTTGGCGCATGTCCCTACCATCGTGTTGCCCGACGAGCAACGCCGCCAACTCAACAACGGCAACGAGAGCACTCTCTACACGGGCCTTCACAAGTTGCGTCGCGACGTGTTCGACGTGCTGAAGCCCGACCTCGTCATCGTCTTTGACAGTCACTGGTTCACGACGGTGGAGTTTGTGATCACCGCGGCGGGGCGGAGGCTCGGCTACTACACGTCCGAAGAGTTGCCGCGAGGGATGTCGAGTGTCCCGTACGACGCCAAAGGCGACCCCGCGTTCGCCAAACTCGTGGGCGCCATCGCCGACGCAACGCCCGAGTGTTGGATCACGCCGATCGACAACGATCACCTCCCGATTCAGTACGCCACCACCAACTTCTTTCCCTTCCTTCAAGGCGACGAGGCTTGGCTCTCGGTGAGCACGTGCCAGACCGCGGAACCCGCCGACTTCGCGGCCGTCGGTCGAGTGATCGCCGCGGCCGTTGAACGCAGCGACCGTCGCGTCATCCTCATCGCCTCGGGAGCGCTCAGCCACACCTTTCACTCACTGCGTACGCTGCGCCAGCACGAAGCTGCCGGCGAGGAGCACATCATCTCAAGCGAAGCCCGCCGAGCGGACCACGGCGCCATCGAGGCGCTGTGCCGCGGCGATCACAAGAGTGTGCTCGAGGACATGCCCGAGTTCGCCAAGGTGAAGCCCGAAGGCCACTTCGCCCACTACCAGATGATGGTCGCCGCACTCGGTGGACCAGAGTGCGTCGCTCCGGGGCGGCTCTACTCCACCTATGAGAACGCGATTGGCACCGGTCAGATCCACATCTGGTTCGATCGACCCCACACCGGCTGGACCGGAGGCGCGTGAGTCTGCGCGGCGTTCCTTTTCCTCGCACAACGAGTGGGCAGGCGTCACTTCTGCCGCCGCTCCCCTGGCACTACTCCGGCGACTTGTTGACGGTCGAGTATCGAACCGATCCTTCGGCGATCAAGTCGTTCCTTCCTGAAGGGGTGTCCCTCGCGAACGACGACGAGGATCCCGGTGCAGTCGCGTTCATCTGGGCCGACTGGCAGAGCTGTGGCGATGACGGAGCCGAGCTACTCGATCCCGTACGGAGCCAGTACAAAGAGGCGTACGTCGTCGTGCGCTGTCGATACGACGGCAGCCTGTACAGCCGATGCCTCTTTATCTGGGTCGACAAGGACTTCGCGCTCGTGCGAGGCCACCTGCAGGGATACCCCAAGAAACTTGGGTCCGTGCACCAGACACGACCCATCACCCACGGCCAAGCGGGCCCTCGACTCGAAGCGGGCGGCACGTTCGGCATGACGCTCGCGGCGAACGATCGGCGTCTCGCCCAGGCGACGGTCACCCTCGAGGGCGAGTGTGCGAGCAACGGGTTCGTCAACGGGCATCCTATGCTGCACCATCGATGGTTTCCACGCATTGAGCTTGACGACCGCGACTCGCTGAGCGAGGTGGTTACGATGTCAGGCGTGAACGTCGACCTCGGTATTGCGTATCGGGGGTCGGCGACATTGGAGCTGTTCGACTCGCCGACGGAAGAGCTGGTGGCCCTCGCGCCTGCTGAAATCATTGGCGGCTATTTCCGGACCGTGGGCACCACCTTCAACGGTGGCACCACGCTCGCCACGTAGATGTCACGCCGTATCGCAAGTTCCGAGGCGACGGTCGTCTCACAGGCCGAACGGGATATCCGCGCGCGACTCGACGAGCACGATCTCGACTTCACGGCCATGAGCGCGGTATCGAACATTTATCGCGCAGGGTCGGCAATTCGCAATCACATGGAGCGCGAGCTGCTCGCCGAGTACGACCTCAGCTGGGTAGCGTTCACCGTCCTCTGGGTGCTGTGGATTTGGGGCGAGCAAGAGACCGGCCTCGTCGCGGCGGAAGCTGGCATCACGAAGGGAACCCTGACCGGCGTTATGAAAACGCTGCAAGCCCGCCGACTCATTCGACGAATTCCCCACCGCGACGACCGCCGTCGCGTCTCAATTGGACTCTCCAAGCCCGGAGAGCGACTCATTGAGCGGCTCTTTCCAGAGTTCAACCGACATGAGACGTTGGCGGTCAGTTCGCTCAGTGATGCGGACCAGCTAGAGCTCGCTCGACTCCTACGGCTGGTGCTTAAAACAATTAGCGACACCGACGAGCTCGGATAGGGACACAACCCTGGGGCCGAGTCAGGGTTATCCCTGAGAAGCCGACACGGCCCGGTAGCAGCAACCCTCCTACACTTCACGCAACTATTCCGTACGTTCAAAGGCGCGCAGTTTGACGTCTCCCCCCGAGCAACCCAGAGTGCTGTCGAGCGGCGAGCGGAGTCGATGGTATGTCCATTTGGCCCTGCTGACGTCCCTGGCGGGTTCGCTTCTTTCACTCATATATCTGAGCCACAGCATTACGGTTCACGTGATCTTTGGCGTGTGGTTCTTCATCATGATGTTGATCCATCTTTATCAGCGACGCCGCACTATCACGTCACTCCTCAAGCGCTTAGTGGGAACGAAGCCTCGAACAAGCTCAACGACGCGCTTGGCGATATCGGACGTGGTCTTTGAACTGTTGGCCCTTAACGTCCTCGTTTCTGGCACAGTAGACATTCTGAAGCACCACTCAACTCAGTTTGCCTTGGCGACAGCCCTTCACCTGCCGCCTGGGCTCGACCAGTGGCACAAAGTCTCAGCCATCGTGTTCGTCGTGAACGCCATCGTTCACGTGACCACGCGACGAAAGCGGCTGCGCCATTCGCACATTCAATAGTTCCAAGAAACGCTCACGTCGCGTTGCCGCGATGCTGCCCAGACCGACGGTGTAAGAGAGAAATATATCTTCCTCGCCGAGCGCCTCTTCCTCGTCGCTATCCATGTGCACGCTCGGGCGGACTCGTTGATCAGATGATGCGCCAATCCCTCGCCGAGCTCCGAAATGTCGCCTTCACGCCCACTGAGATGCCAGCGAAATCGTTTATCATTGGGGCGTCGGATGATGCTCCGGCGGGCCTTTCGGCCCGAACTGCCGATACGGCTAATGGCCTCTACGTCTTGTTTCGAGCGTGAATGTGAGGACCATGAATTCGACCAGTAATCCTTCCGTCGAAGGCCTCGCGCTTCGACAACGCGTGGACCTCCTCGGTGTAAGTGTTCTCCGGGCAAAGGTGCGCGCGTCGTGACCCCCGAGACTTCGGCGCACAATGAGGCGACGACGGCCACCCAACACAGCATCCTTTATTCACATCCCTATGACGCATCGTTGATGGCACTCAAGGGCGAGCCACGTTGCTTCTCGGACCTTCTACTAGATCAGGTGATGACCTCCGTCACCCGGGGTCGCGAGGACTACCAATTGCTCCCCTTTTTCTACGACCACCTCACGTCGAGAGAGGACATTGCCTTTCGCCATGAGGTCTGGCACGACATCGAGGACAGAGCAGTCGCGGCGGGTCTCCGATACTTCATGGCCGAGATGCGAGACGTTCGACAAAGGCTTTCCTGGTCGAAGAAAACGCGCTTCGACCAACATCGACGCGGTATCCATCTCGACGCGGTGCTTCGTTACTGCGATGCGGTGGACCGCCTCTCACGAACTCTTGCCACGAACGAGCTCACTTCGCGCGCCTTGCTCGGTTTTCGAGACGTCGTGGCGGAGTACGCCGCTTCCTCGGCATTTGGAAACCTCTCTCATGAATCGCGTCGCCTCCACGCGGGTCTCTCCGAAGTCCGCTACAGCATCAACGTTCGCGGGCCCCGCATTCGAGTCCTCAGGTACGAAGGCGAAGCAGACTACGGGGCCGAGATTGAAGAGGGGTTCGAGCGGTTCCAGCAGGGAGCAGTCACCGACTATCGACTCAAGTTCTCTGACTGGCCCGACATGAATCATGTTGAGGCACAAATCGCCGATCGGGTGGCGTTACTGTTTCGCGGGATCTTCTCGGAGCTGCAGACGTTCTGCGAAAGTGCCGAGAACTTTGTCGACGAGAATGTCAGCACCTTCGATCGAGAGATCCAATTTTATTTCTGCTATCTCGATTACATCGGGCCCCTCAAGAATCGTGGCCTCTCTTTCTGCCTACCTGACGTCCGCAACTCGAAAGCGATCTCCGCGGTCCAGACGTTCGACATCGCGCTGGCCGCCAAGCTCGCTACGCAGGGAACTTCGGTCGTTTGCAATGACTTCAGCCTCGACGGAGCGGAGAGGGTCATCGTCGTCTCCGGCCCGAACCAAGGGGGCAAGACGACCTTCGCGAGAACCTTCGGGCAAACGCACTTCCTCGCCAGTCTCGGGTGTCCGATACCAGGCGAGCGGGCGAGTCTCGTCTTGTTCGACGAACTCTTCACGCACTTCGGCAAAGAGGAGGACCCAACCTATCAGAGCGGCAAACTTGAGGACGATCTTCTGAGAATCCAAAGCGTGTTGACGGAAGCTACCTCGCGAAGCGTCATCATCATGAACGAGATTTTTGCATCGACCACGACTCAGGACGCGCTCGTTCTGGGAACCAAAGTTCTCCACAGGATCATGAGACTCGATGCACTGTGCGTGGTGGTGACCTTCATCGACGAGTTGACGCTGCTCGGGCCGTCGATCGTCAGCATGACGAGCTCAGTCAATCCCGACAATCCAGTTGAGCGAACGTTCAAGATCGCTCGACATCCCGCTGACGGTCTCGCGTACGCCATCTCGATCGCGGAGAAGTACGGACTCACCTACGACCAGCTGAGAAAGCGAATTCATCCGTGAAGGCTCACCTCATGTTCCGCGACGCCGACTTTGCCGTCCACCAACCTCTCCCCGCGAACGCTGACGATCTCGTTCACGACCTCGACCTTCAGACGCTCATTGAGGCGATGGCTCAAGGAGACGACCTGGTGCGCAGCGTGTCCAAGGTGGCGCTCCTGGATGGACTCGTCAGTCCCGACGACATCACCTTTCGTCAGCAGGTCCTAGATGACTGCGTCCGCAATGCCCAGATCGTTCGAGACATCTACGGCCTGGCCCTCAACGCCGTGCGCGACCAGCACAAGATGTTCTGGTTCATCTCGCGCAACTCTCCTGCAGGAATGATGAATCAGTCGCCGCAGGTGATTGCCATGTACATGGAGTATCTCCAGCGCCTTCGCACACTCGTCGACGAGCACGCTGACAAGTTCAGCTCCGAGGGCTGGGCGACACTCTTTGGAGTCTTGAAGGCGGATCTCAGCGATGGGTACTTCCAGCTCATCGAAAAGCACCTCAAACAACTCAAATTCAAAGATGGCATGCTGATCAGCGCCGGGCTCAGCTTCGGGAACACAGGACGTGACTACGCGCTTCGAGATCCGGCCGACGCGAGGCAGTCCATTCGAGAGCGATTCGGCGTCGGGGGACGCAAGTCGTACTCCTTCGAGATTGCACCGCGCGATGATGCGGGCTCCAAGGCGCTGAACGAGCTCGTGAATCGCGGAGTGAACTCTGCTGCCAACTCGCTTACGCAAGCCGCCGATCACCTCTCGAATTTCTTCGTCATGCTCCGCGCCGAACTGGCCTTCTATGTCGGGTGCCTCAACCTGAGCGAGCGCCTGAGCGCCCTCGGAGAACCGATGAGCCTGCCACGTCCGCTTCCCTGGTCACCGGCCCGGCTGAGGTTCGTGGGACTGTACGACGTGTGCCTCTCTCTTCGGAACAGTCGGCGCGTGGTCGGCAACGAGGCTGTTGCCGATGACCGAAGGCTCATTGTCGTGACGGGAGCGAACTCGGGCGGAAAGTCAACCTTCCTTCGCAGCGTGGGACTTGCGACGCTCATGATGCGCGCGGGAATGTTCGTGGCCGCAGAGTCGTTCGGGGCCAGCACGTGTGAGCGACTCTTCACTCACTTCGTACGCGAGGAAGACGCGTCAATGACCAGCGGAAAGCTCGACGAAGAGTTAGCCCGCATGAGCGCAATAGCTGATGAAGTGAGACCCCGCTGCCTCGTGCTCTTCAATGAATCATTCTCGGCGACAAATGAGCGCGAGGGCTCCGAAATCGCGCACCAGGTGCTGCAGGCTCTTCTCGACTCGGACGTGCGGGCGGTCATTGTCACGCATCTCTACGAACTGGCCCAGCGCTTCTACCTCGCTGCGCCCGACGTCACGCTGTTCCTTCAGGCCGGTCGCGAATCAGAAGTTGGGCGAACGTTCAAACTGCTCCCCGGGAAGCCGTTGCCGACGAGTTTCGCGGAAGATGTCTACGAGAGAATCGGTGGCTGGTGAGAGGCCAATCCCGCTCCAAGGGCGTGCACGAGCGCGTCAGAGCACTCGGTTGGCCGTCGGGTGCGTCTACGCCTTGATGAAGGCGAGAAGGTCCTCGTTGATGACGTCGGCGTGCACCGTGTGCATCCCGTGTGGATAGCCAGGGTACACCTTCAACGTGCCGTTGTTCAGCAGCTTGATCGTGAGCAGCGAGGCATCGGCGATCGGGACGACCTGATCGTCGTCACCCTGGATCACAAAGGTGGGTACGTCGATCGCCTTGAGGTCGTCAGTTTGATCGGTCTCCGAGAACGTCTTGATTCCCAAGTAGTGCGCGTTGACGGCGCCCATCATGCCTTGGCGCCACCAGTTCTGCACGACCCCTTCGATTGTCTTCACCCCTGGTCGATTGAAACCATAGAAGGGGCCCGACGCCACGTCGAGGTAGAACTGCGCGCGGTTGAAGCCGGTGCCTTCGCGGAAGCTGTCAAAGACCTCCATGGGTGTGCCGCCCGGGTTGCTGTCGGTCTTCAGCATGAGCGGCGGCACTGCACTCATGAGCACTGCCTTTGCCACGCGGCCCTCACCAAACTGGGCCACGTAGCGAGCGACTTCGCCGCCGCCGGTCGAGTGACCGATGTGGACCGCGTCGCGGAGGTCGAGATAGTCAGCGACCGCCGCTGCGTCTTTGGCGTACGTCGTCATGTCGTGGCCGTCTGGCGTTTGGGTCGAACGGCCGTGACCGCGACGATCGTGCGCCACCACGCGATAGCCGTGATTGAGGAAGAACATCAGTTGTGCGTCCCAGTCGTCCGCGCTCAGGGGCCAACCGTGGTGAAACACGATCGGCCGTCCGTTCCCCCAGTCTTTGTAGTAGATCTGCGTACCGTCCTCAGTCGTCACGTATGGCATGTCACCGCTCCTCTTTTGACTCCCCGTTAGCCTCACGGTAACGCGCGTACGCGCACTTCGTCAATCGATATTGGTGAATGTGAGGTGTCGATTGTGGATGACTTCGCAACGAAGGAGGTGTCAGGGAATACGTCGAACAGCTACTTGGCGTCGGCCGTCGCGATCAGGTGCCGAGCGGCCCTCGCCTCATCGACTCGAGAGACCGGTGTGTGCTGTGGCGCGTGATGCAGCGGCTCCGGATCGACGCCGGCCTGTTCAGCGATGCGCTCGAGCGCTTGAGCCAGTGCCTCCAATGTCTGCACGCTCTCAGTCTCGGTCGGCTCAAACATCAGCGCCTCATCAACGATCAGGGGGAAGTAGACAGTCGGCGAATGGAATCCCTCGTCGAGCAGGGCTTTTGCGACGTCGAGCGCCCGCACGCCGTACGTGGTCTTGAGCGCCGTCGCACTGAGCGTGCACTCGTGCATGCAGACTCGGTCGTACGCAGCAGGGAGAATCTCCCGCAGTCGGTGACGCAGCCAGTTCGCGTTCAAGACGGCGTGCTGGGCAACTCGCGTGAGGCCGTCGCCCCCGTGCACGTCGATGTACGCGAGCGCACGCGCGAGCACCAGCGCGTTGCCGTGCCAGCCGTGGACGCGTCCGATCGAGCGCTCCGGTGCGATCCAGTCGAGGGTGCCGTCCGCGAGTCGGGTCGCCTTCGGTCCCGGAAGAAAGTCCACGAGATGGTTCGCGACCGCGACGGGACCGGCACCTGGCCCCCCACCACCGTGCGGCGTGGCGAAGGTCTTGTGGAGGTTCATGTGCACGATGTCAAAGCCCATGTCGCCCGGGCGTACGGCACCGAGAATCGCGTTGAGGTTCGCCCCGTCGTAGTAGAGCAGCCCGCCCACGTCGTGCACCGCTTGGGCGATCTCCACGATCTCTTCTTCGAAGAGGCCAACCGTGTTCGGATTCGTCAGCATGATGCCCGCGACGTCGGGTCCGAGCGTGGCACGCAGCGCCGTGAGATCGACGAGTCCCCGGTCGTTGGACGGCACCGTCGTCACCTCGTAGCCTCCGAGGGTCACCGACGCGGGATTCGTGCCGTGCGCCGAGTCGGGGATCAACACGCGCTTGCGATCATCGCCGTTCGCATCGTGGTAGGCGCGCATGAGCAGCAACCCCGTGAGCTCGCCCGCGGCACCGGCCGCGGGCTGCAATGTGGCCGCGCTCATGCCCGTGATCTGACAGAGCTTTTCTTCCAACGTGACGAGGATCTCGAGCCAGCCTTGGCACAGCGACGCTGGCGTGCCCGGGTGCACTGCGTTGAGTCCCGGGTCGCCCGCGATCGCGTCGCAGAACTTCGGGTTGTACTTCATGGTGCACGAGCCGAGCGGGTACATGCCCAGATCCACCGAAAACTGGCGATGGGTGAGGCGGGTGAAATGCCCGACCAGGTCTCGCTCGGAGACTTCGGCGATGGGGACCATGTCAGGGTTCAGGTGTTCAGAGGGTATGAGCTCATTCAGCGCGGCATCGGGGATGCCGGTGGTGCGTAGCTGATACGCGCGGCGACCCGCGACCGACATCTCAAAGAGCGTGGGTTCGCTCTCATGACCCATGAGCGGTATCGAGGCGGCGCGTCCTCCCGGCCGCGGGCTCACGACAGCACCTCTCTCATGGCGGCGATGTAGTGATCGATCTCGTCCTTCGTGCGGCGCTCGGTCACCGTGACTAAGAGCACGTCATCGGTGGCTCCTTCAATGGAAGGGTCTGCACCGTTGCTCAGGGCGCTCACCGAGAGACCTGCGAGCACGTCACGCTTGGCCATCTCCTCGATGACATCCTGTGCCGAGCGACCCAGGTGAATGGCGAACTCGCGAAAGAATGGCTGTGACGAAACCGGTGTGACTCCCGACAATGCCGTGAGCTCATTGAAGAGGTAGTGCGCTCCACGCGCGCAACGCGTTGCCACCTCGCGGAGCCCGTTCGTGCCGAGCCAGCCGAGCTGTATGGCGGCCGTAACCGCCATCAACGTCTGATTGGTGCAGACGTTGGATGTCGCCTTCTCTCGGCGGATGTCCTGTTCTCGGGCGCGCAGCGTCGTGACGAATGCGCGGCGATCACTCGAGTCCACCGTTTCACCAACAATGCGACCAGGCAGGCGCCGAACCTGGTCGTCGCTGCACGCAAAGAGTCCCAGATAGGGTCCACCGAAGGAGAGCGGCGTGCCGAACGCTTGGCCTTCGCCGACGAAGACATCAGCGCCCCACTGCCCCGCCGTCTTCAGTACGCCGGCGGCAACAGGATCGGCGCCCACGACGAACAGCGCACCTTCACGGAGTGCCAGCGACTTCGCCATCGACAGGTCCTCGAGCACGCCAAGGTAGTTCGGATATGCGGCCACGATGGCTGACGCGCCGGTGGCGTCGACACTCCCCCAGTCGGTCACCCCGCCACGCAGTGGCACCACGACGATCTCATGTCCCGTGCCACTCGCGAACGTGCGTGCGACCTGGCGCCAGTGAGGATGAATGCCGGCAGAGATCACCATCTTCTGACGGCCGTTGGAGCCTTCGGCCATATTGAGCGCTTCGACCAAGGCGGTCGCCGCGTCGTAGAGCGAGGCGTTGGGAATTGGTAGCCCACTCAGGCGCGACACCAGCGTTTGGTATTCGAAGATCGCCTGGAGCACGCCTTGGGCGACTTCAGGCTGGTACGGCGTGTACGCCGTGACGAACTCGGAGCGGCCAGCGAGCGCCTTGACGACCGCGGGGACTTCGTGGTCGTAGGCGCCACCACCGGCAAAGCAGATCATGGCCGTCGCCGTCGCCGTGTTCTTTGCGGTGTAGGTGGAAAAGATCGCCGCCACGTCGGGCTCACTCAGCCCCGGATCGATGTCGAGACCCTTTGCGAGGCGCACCGCAGCGGGAATGTGGGCGAAGAGATCGTCGAGCGAGCTCATCCCGAGAAAGGCCAGCATGCTCGAGACGTCCTCGTCGGTGTGCGGCAGGTAGTCGGCCATCATGACCCCTTTTCCACAAACGGCAGCGCGGCGACGGTGGCTTCGAGCTCTCGCCCACGCAAAATCAGCGTGACGGGCTGACCCGGTGCAAGCCCCGGCTCTAGGAGTCCCATGCCAATGCCGTGTCCGAGCACGGGCGAGAAGTTCCCCGACGTCAACGTCCCCACTGGGTCGCCTTCGACGAGCACCTCGGCTCCATCGCGCAACGGCTTTCGATCGGGTGTCGCCGCACCGGTCAAGAGTCGGCGCACGCCGCGTTCTTTCTCTTCTTCGACGGCCTCGCGCCCACGAAACGTCTGCTTCTTCCATCCGAGCACCCAGCCCAGCCCCGCCTCGAGCGTGGTCGAGTGCAACGTGAGTTCGTGCCCGTAGAGAGGGAGCGCCGCTTCCAGGCGCAAGGTGTCGCGCGCGCCGAGTCCAGCGGGGGCGATATCGGCCGCGATGAGGCCGCGAAAGATCTCCTCGGCGACGGCGTTGGGGGCGGCGATCTCGAGTCCCGGCTCACCGGTGTAGCCGGTCCCGGCGACGCGCACCTCGACGCCGTGGTAGTCAAAGCGCTCGACGCGAAAACGGGCCACTTCGCCGAATCGGGAATCGACCAGCGCCGCCTTCGCGCGAGCGTTGGGACCCTGGACGGCGAGCACGCAGCGCTCGAGCGTCACGTCGACCCCGGGCAGCGCCGAGGTGACGCCTTGGGTGTTGGAGGCGTTGGGCATGACGTCGAACTCGTTGTCGCCGACCCACCACACGATGATGTCGTCGACGACGAAGCCATCCTCAGTCAGAAGATGGGTGTATTGCGCGCGCCCCGGGGCAACCTTGGTGAGATCGTTCGTCAGCGTGTGTTGGAGTGACTCGAACATATCGGGACCGTCGCAACGCACCGTGCCGAGGTGGCTCACGTCAAAGACGACAGCGTCGTGCCGGCATGCGAGGTGCTCGGCCACGGTGCCGCTCGCGTACTGCAAAGGCATCTCCCAGCCGCCGAAGGGTACGATCTTCGCGCCAAGTTCGACGTGAAGATCGTAAAGATACGGTCGGCGATCGGTCATGGTCTCCTTAGGCGGCTCGACCGTCCACGATATCGAGATCGTGTCGCCGTAAAATCGCGTGAAAGTCGCGTTGATAGACGACGAGCAGCGGGACCTCGGGATAGAGCTCACGAAAGTGACGCACCTTGCGATTCTTCTTCGTCACCAGGCGCTGAGCGAGCACCGTGAGTTCGATGAACAGGTGCTGTTCGGGGAGATAGAAATCGGGGCGAAATCCCCTTATCGGCGTCCCGCGCTCGTTCCATGCGAGAGGAAACTCGAGCGGCTCGTAGAGCCACTCGTGGCCGTAGAGCGTGAGAAGTTGGGAGAAGAGGCGCTCACTGGGGTGGGCGAATGATTGGGGTGAAGCAGGTACCACGCTCGGGTGGCGACGGCGGGTGCCGTCGCTCATCGACGAAAACGTCACGCCGTAGCGGCCCCCTTCTCCGACTTTGAGAGTTCTGATGTGAGCTCAGCCACGACCGTGCCGAGCGGCACGATGTTAAAGACGCCTTGTCCCCCGCGTAGGAGGTCGACGAGCTCCCCGTCATTGGCGGCGAGCACTGAGCCCGCGTCTGATAGGACGAGGCTGCTCGCGGCGAGGTCGGCGCCGAGCGAAGAGCGCAAGCACTCGACGGCCTGGCGAGCACGCGAGAGCGAGACGCCGGAGTTGAGGAGCGACTTGATGACCTTGACTTCGAGCACGTCGCTGTAGGAGTACGCCCGCTTTGACCCGCTGCCCGTGGCGGGCGTGATCGACGGCGTCACCAGGCCCGTGCGGGCCCAATAGTCCAACTGGCGGTAGGTCACCCCGCTGAGGCGACACACCGTCGGTCCGCTAAATCCGAAGGTTGTGTTTTCTGTCATCTGTCATTCCTCCCGACCGAGGTTTGTCCAGACTATATCGATGGACTACACGAGTGTAGTTCAACAGGCCCTAACCAGCGAAAAGGTCGGGCCGACCAAGCGACGGTGAGGAGGCTTCGGCGTGGAGGCGGGTCGGGATTCTCCCCGCTCGCCTCGCCAGATACCCGGCTCGTACCGCGTCGCGCAGGGCCTCCGCCATGAGGACGGGCTCCAACGCTCGATTCATCGCGGAGGCGGCCAGCACGCCGTCACAGCCCAGCTCCATGGCGAGCGCGGCGTCTGACGCCGTGCCGACGCCGGCGTCGAGCAGTACCGGCACCGAGACCCGCTCGGTGATGAGAGAGATGGCGTGCGGGTTGCGGATGCCAAGTCCCGAGCCGATAGGTGAGCCAAGCGGCATCACGGCGACGCATCCCAGCTGCTCGAGGCGCTGAGCCACGATGAGGTCATCGGAGGTGTACGCCCACACTTCAAAGCCGCTCCGCACCAGCTGGTTGGCGGCGATCAGCGTTTCGCTGGTATCGGGCAGCAGGGTGATGTCGTCGCCGATCACTTCGAGCTTGACGAGCGGCGTCGAAAACGCCTCTCTCGCGAGCTCCGCAACCTTGATCGCCTCTTCGGCGCTGTAGCAGCCAGCCGTGTTCGGCAGCAACGTGATGTTGAGGCGCGTGAGAAGGTCGTAGATCGAACCTTCGACATTGGGGTCGACGCGGCGTAGGGCCACGGTCGCGATGGACGACTCTGAGGCGAGTATCGATCGCTCGAGCACGTCGAGCGAGCGGAATCCTCCCGTTCCTACGACGAGCCGGGAGCTCGACGTGAACGAACCGACTTGAAAGAGGTCTCCCACGTGGTCCAGCGTACCGACGAAACTCGCTCAGTAGGCTTGACGGGTGCAACCGGTCGTCGCTTTGAGTATCGCTGGTTCTGACTCCGGCGGCGGCGCGGGAATTCAGGCCGACATCCGCTCGATGAACGCCTTTGGCGTCTTCGCCACCACCGCGCTCACCGCGATCACCGCACAGAACACCCTGGGCGTGGGCGCCATCGTGAACCTTGATCCCGACGTGGTCGAAGCTCAGATCCGCTCGGTTGTTGGCGACTTCGACGTGCGTGCGGTCAAGACCGGCATGCTGGCCCAAGCGAGCACGGTACGACGGGTCGCCGAGCTCGCCAGAGAGGGCCTGCTCCCCCATCTCGTCGTTGACCCGGTGCTCGTGGCGACGAGCGGCGACACACTCATGGCCGAAGGTGGCATCGAGGCCTACAAGGTTGACCTCTTTCCCTTGGCCGAAGTGGTGACGCCCAACCTTCGTGAAGCGGCCGTGTTGTGCGGCATCGACGCGCGCGACGTTTGTTCGCTCGATGACCTCGAAGCGCTGGCGCGGACGATTCTCTCCTTCGGGCCGGCGAATGTACTCATCAAGGGCGGCCACCTCATCGAGTCACGCCATCCCGACCGCTCCCCCGACCTGTTGCTCAGCCGCAGCGAGCTCATCGTCCTTGATGGACCGCGCGTCGCCACGACGAACGATCACGGCACCGGATGTTCGCTCTCTTCAGCGATCGCATCCGGGCTCGCGCTTGGTCGCAGCGTCACCGACGCGACGCGCGACGCGAAGTCGTTCGTGCTCGCCGCGCTCGAAGGGGCCGCGTCCTGGCATCTGGGCAAGGGACGTGGTCCAATCGACCACTTAGGATGGAGTGAGTGACTGAAGTTTCCGGGCCGACTCCCGCGCCCAAGCCCCCCGTAACGACGACCACGAGCATTTGGCCCGCAGCAGCAATTCTCGGGCTCGCCGTCTTGATGCTCGGGGTCTTTCTCTTGGTCGATTTCGTCACCAGCAAGGGTGTCGTGCCACCACCGACCACCCTTCCCGTCGTCGTCGGCGGCCTCGCCCGTGACGTCAACCCCGCTCCCGCGCTCCAGTACTGCCTCCAGACCGCAGAGGTGCCGTCCAACATCGATAGCGCGTTCATCGTGCCGGTCAACACCGAGCCGCGGCGAGGTGCGAATACCCCCGACCAAGGCGCGGGCGAGTACGACTGCTACGAGCCCATGTCCACGACCAAGGCGAGTGCGGGAGCCGTGCTCGACTTCTTCGACGCGCAGCTGGAAGCGCGTGGCTGGAGCCTCTTCTCCAAAGGCGCCGCGAGCAACGGTGACCCCGAGTCACTCTTCCAGAAGGCGGGCGGCGACGGCTTTTACTGGGAGATTGGCGTCACGGTGAACAAGACGACCGCGACCCGCGTTGATTGGACCTTTGACATCTACCAGAACTCCGGCAGCATCTAGTCAGCGACCGCGACGAGTTCCTTTTCTGGGACCTTTGCCTCGCGCGTGACCGAAGCCCACAGCGCCAGGTTGAGCGGGTAGATGATGTAGCCGATGCGCGTCGCCGTGGCGACGCAAATCAAGACCAGGAACGAGACGCTCAGCACGCTCAGCAGTCGCGAGAGAGTGAGCGGCCAGTGGCGACGCATGTACTTGGTGAGGAAGTACCCGCCGACGACAAACGTGACCGGGGCGAGCACGTGACCGAGCACCGGCAACCACGTCGTCACGATGTGACCGGGTAGCGCACTCGCAGCCGGCGACGCAACGCCCGAGATCCCAAGCGGGAACTCGAACACGTTCTGCATGAAGGCAACCGGCGCGTGAAAGATGAACGGCACCGTGGTCACCGCGACAATCGCGACGATCCAGGCCAGCACCTGCTTCCAGGTCGAGCGGCCGTTCTTATCCCGCGTGACGAGTAGCGCGCCAATGGCCATGGGCCACGCGGTGAGTTTCATCGCGGCCGCGAGTCCGAGGCTGATGCCGGCGAGGTTCGTCCGGCGGCGCTGCAGGGCGACGACCCCAAGGAGCATCAATGCGAGGATCGGCATGTCATCACCGCCCGTCGCGAGAAACAGTGCGCCGGTCGGTAGGGCGACGAGCACTTGTGCGACACGAATCTTTTGCTCCTTCGAAGCGCGCAACATTGCGAGCGCCCACCCGCTCGCAATAAGCGTCATGAGCGTCATGATGATCCGTGCGTCGGTGAGACCCTTTCCCTTGTGCGTGACGGCTGAGGGTAGGCCGAAGATACCCATGAGGGGAAAGTACGGGAAGAACGACTCGAAGGCGGGCAGGCCCTCAATCTGATTCACGACACGACCGTGGTCGTCGTAGGCGAGGTAGGGGTCCTTGCCCTTTGCCAGCTGGTCGCCCGCGCGCGTGATGACACCGACTTCGGGTTGCGCGTGACGCCAGTGAGCCTCGAGGCCTAGTGGCACGAACACCGCACCGACCACGATCGCACAGAGAAGGATGAGACGCACCAGATTCTCGCGCCGAAGAACCCGTCGGCTCAACGCAAAGGCGATGACCGCAATCAACGCGTACGGCCCGACGGTGAGGTAGCCCCACTCCCACTGCGGGCCCTGTGTGGATGTCCAACCGAGCACGATCGCGAACACAGCGGCGATGAGGTAGAGCGAGCCATCGCGCGAGAGGGCGCTCTGTGCACACCACCACGTGACAGAGCGCTCACGGGTGCGGACCGGCAGCGCCAACATTGTGTCGAGTCTACTGAAGGCTCGTTGTGTCACCACGGTTTGTTACGCGGTCTCGGTACGCGCTCGCCGAAGCGGCGAGCGGGTTTCGGGTGGTATCGGCCCGAGCAGGAAACGTTCGATCATGCGCACCACGAGCTTCGGTTGTTCTTTCAACACGCCGTGCGAGGCGCCGGGTATGACGGCGAGCTGCGCTTCGGGTATCGCTTCATACATCGATACGGTGTGATGCAACTGCGCCACGTCGTCGTCGCCCGACACCACGAGCACGGGGACCACGATCGTTGAGAGTTCTTCCACCGTCATCGTCGGTTGCGTCTTGACCAGTTCGAGGGCCTTGTCGGCGACAGCGGCCGCGTGTCCGATGCCGTCAGGCGAGAGCAGTGCGAAGTCGACGGCGAATTCGGGAAAGCCCTCGCTCTCGGGCGTGAAGTCGGGAAGCGGCACGAGACCCTCAAAGTGGAAGTTGGCACCCACCACGACCGCGCGGCGCACGAGGTCGGGTCGTCGTCGCGCGACAATCAGCGCCACGTTGCCGCCGTCGCTGTGTCCAAGCAGGTAGACCGCTCGATCGAGGTGCTCGATGAAGGCAATCGTCTCGTCGGCCATCGCGTCGTAGCTGAAGGGCTCCTCCGTGTCGGCCGTGCGGCCGTGCCCGCGACGGTCGAACGCCGCGAGCGTGAACTGGTCTTTGAGGTACGGGCCGACGGCGCGCATCATGCTCGAGCTGTCGCTGAGGCCGCCGTGCAAGAGGACGAGTGTTCGTCCCCTCTTCTTGGGCAACTTCACCCAGGTGGGATGGCCGTTCAGGTCGATTCGAGTCACCGGAGAAATGGTATTGCTTCACGCGAGGTACCAGAGGCCTTTGCCTATCCTGTCGTGATGCGCGCCTACATAGTCTCCGAAGTGAACGGTCAACTGTCACAAGGCGTGCGCGAATGGCCGTCTCCACCACAGGACGCCAGTGACGTGTTGGTGAGGGTCGAATACTCAAGTGTCAACTTCAAAGATGTGATGGTCGCGAGTGCACCGAGCCGTGTGCGTCGTGTCGCGGCGCTCGTGGGCGGCGTTGACGCCGCCGGCGTGGTGGAGGCGTCGTCCGACGCCGCCTTTCCCGTTGGGCTCCGCGTCGCTGTTCATGGCGGCGACCTCGGTGTCGGACGAGACGGCGGCTTCGCCACCCACATCGTCGCTCCAACGCGCTATCTCTCCGCGCTGCCCGATGCGATCTCGACGCGCGACGCGGCAGTCATTGGCACCGCAGGTTTCACGGCGATGGCGAGCGTGCTCGCACTTGAAGAACGGGGCCTCGCGACCGGAGCGTCGGTGCTCGTCACCGGCGCCACCGGTGGCGTCGGGTCCCAATCCGTGACCTATCTCGCCGCGAAGGGCTATCGGCCCGTCGCATCGACCGGATCACCTGACCAGTCCGCGTGGCTGGGTGAACGCGGGGCCACGCGCGTCATCGGCCGCAGCGACGTCAGTGATCGGCCTGGTCGAGTGCTCGGCTGCGAGTTGTGGGATGGCGCGGTCGACTGCGTCGGTGGCGAGACACTCGCAGAGATTCTCCGGTCGCTCAAGTACGGCGCTGCCGTTGCGGCGAGCGGTCTACTCGGGAGCTCGAGCTTGACGACCACCGTCTATCCCTTCATCACCCGCGGGGTCGCGCTCCTCGGCATCGATGCCGTCGACGCCACGCCGACAACGCGCACGCGCGTGTGGACAGCCCTCGGTGAGGTGGCCTCTCGAGTCGACTTCAATTCGCTGGTCGACCGAGAGATCGGTCTCGACGAGTTAGACGCTGCGCTGGAGGGCGTGCGCCACGGCACTACCCGTGGACGAATTGTGGTGGACCTGGCGCGAGGCGTTCAGCTGTAGAACGGGCTCAACCAGAGTTGCCCGCCGTCACAGGGCTGCACCGCGTACTGGGGCGTGACGGGAATCGCGTTGCCGTCCCTTTCGAACTGCACGCTCACCGTGACCGCGCTCTCACAGGCTGTGGTGCCAGCTTGCACGTCGGAGTAGCCAAGTGAGAACGTGGCGGTGCCGCCTTGTTGAATCGTGAGCAAGGTAGGCGCGGCGTTCGCTTGGGACGTGAGGAACTGAAACCCCGTGCCCGAGGACGGTACATCGAGCTCAGTTGATGGCAGCACCGCGCCGAGTCGGTTCGAGAGGGTCAAGATTGGCCAGCCCTTGAGCGTGCATGTGCCACCCGTCGTCTTGGTGAGCGTGACACTCGCGTAGATGGTGCCCGCCGCGCCTTCGCCTTCGTTGTAGATCCCCGTGAAGTCATTCGCAAGACAGGTATCGCTCGCTGCGGTCGTCGTGGTCGATGATGCGCTCGTCGTGGTGGTAGTCGTCGTCGACGTCGTTGTCGTTGTGTTGCTCGAATCGATGACGTGCCGGCTCAACAGCACAATCGCTGCAAAGGCGATGAGGAGGCCTGCCGCTATCAGCCCCCGCCTCACGTGCCAAAGTCCTCGGGGCGCACCTGATCGAGAAACTCACGCAGCTGCGCGACGAGGTCGGCTTCGTTTGGCGCCTCGACTTCGACATATTCGTCGTCGTCGTCTTCGTCGTAGGCCAATTGCATGATCTTGCCCTCATTGGCCATGAGGTCGTCACTGACGAGTATGGGCGAACCGACGCGCAACGCCAAGGCGACGGCGTCGCTCGGTCGCGAGCTCACGATGATCTCCTCACCGCTACGCACAAGTCGCAGGTTCGCATAGAACGTGTTGTCGATGAGCTCGGTGATCTCCACCGAGAAGACCTGCGCGCCGAGGGCGCCGATCACGTGACCGAGCAGGTCGTGGGACATCGGTCGAGGCGCTTCAGCGCCCTGGAGGGCGTACGCGATCGCCGCCGCTTCCGGCGCGCCGATGAAGATCGGTAGTACACGCTCTCCCCCGACTTCTTCGAGCAGGAGCAGCGGCGTCGACGTGCCGACGTCGACTCGAACGGCTCGCAGGACGACCTCGATCATGCTCTCAGCCTAGACCCGAGGACCTGAAATGGGGGCGTCTAGCGGCGCAGGTATTCGCTCAGTTCGCGCTCGACGAGCACGTTGCGCAGCGCGGCGACTTCACGGGCGACATCGGCCGTGATCGCTCGCACCTGATCGTCAGAGTACTCAGTACTTGATTGGCGCAGCGGAAACGTCAAGTCGTCCACCACGCCGATCTCGCGTTCGGCGATTCGTCGCAGCGAGCCAAGGATACGCGGCTCGATGCCGCGGGCCAGCAGGGCGCGCGAGTGGGCCGCCACGCGCACATCGAGCGCGCTGAAGCAGGTCTCGCCGTTCACATAGACGCTCGAGACGAGGCCGAGTGCGTGGATCTGGTTGAACTCCTCGGGACTGAGACCGGTCGTCGCGAGCAGATCGTTCGTAGAGAAGTACTCCTTCACACGCGCCGGGGATTGGGTCTCTTCTTCCTCCGTCACGAGTGACGACACGATGTCATCGATCACCTCGTCACTGGGTGGCACGACGCTCAACGACGTTCGAGTCGCACTAGGCGCGGGCGCCGGAGCGTTGATGACGCCCACACTCGTCTCGCGAGCCACGTGACGTCCGTTGGTCGAGGCGTTGGGCGGATCGAGGAGTCCTTGCTCGATCAGACGCAGTCGCACGACACGCAGTGGGACAAACTCCTCTTGGGCGAGACGAATGGCTTCGCGCAGGCACTCAACGTCGCGCTCGGAGTAGAGCCGGTAGCCCTTGCGACTACGACTCGGCTGAACGAGGCCCTTATCTTCGTAGTAGCGGATCTTGGAGAGCTCTACGTTCGGAAAGACTTTCCGCAGCTCCGCGTGCACTTCGCCAATGCGCATCACACCTTGATTGACGCTCATCGAGTTGCCTCCCAAAAGACCAGTTTAAACTTGCCGATCTGCACCTCGTCGGCCGAGTGCAAGGTCGTCTCTTCGACGCGCTTGCCGTTCACGTACGTGCCATTGAGCGAGTTGAGATCGCGCAGCGTAATGCGGCCACTCGCCGTGCGCGTAAAGACGCCATGGTGGCGAGAGACCGAGACGTCATCGAGCAGCAAGTCACTCGCCTCGTGGCGTCCAACGGTCGTCACGTCGTCGGACAGCTCAATGCGCGTTCCGGCCTGAGGACCCGCCGCGATCACCAGTTCGTCACGGTGTTCACCTTGTGGTCCCCGATTGGCGTCGGGGTGCATCGCGTCGGGCGTGCTGACGACGGGTACAGCGATCGTCTCTGGTGAGGTGGCGTCGTGTTGAGGGGCCCCGCACGACCAACAGAAGTTCGCGTTGGCGTTGAGGATCTCCCCACAGCGACGACAGTTCACGAGTCTCACACTAGTGAACTTTCCAAATGAACGCCGGGGCTAATTTGTCGTGAGTGCCTCGTACGCAGCCGCGTCGAGCAGCGCGTCGTAGTCGCTGGATGAGGTCGTCGCGATCTCACAGATCCAACCCTCACCGTAGGGGTCGCTGTTGACCAACTCGGGCGACGACGTGAGCATCTCGTTGATGGCCGACACGGTTCCTGACACCGGCGCGTAGATCTCCGACACTGACTTGGTCGACTCGACTTCGCCGATGACGCCGCCAACAGTCACGGACGTGCCGACCTTGGGCAGGTCGACGAAGACAACATCGCCCAATGCGTCTTGAGCGTAGTCCGTGATGCCCACACGCACACGTCCTTCTTCGCTCTTGGCCCACTCGTGATCGGAGGAGTAACGAAGGTCGCTCGGCGTCTGCATGAGCATCAACTTACAAGATCTTGCGACCTTGGCGTCCGGTTCGCAGTGCGTTCAGCGCGGGCCGCACGTAGCCAAACAGCACGAGCCACGACAGCGAGAGACCCATGATGCCGATCCCCCAGCAGACGTCTCTCGCGTCGTGCTGCCAGCCGAGCAGCGGCGCGCCGTGGGGATTGGTCGTGAGCAAGAACAATGGAAATGTCGTCATCAGGGCAAACGTCGACACCTTGCCCCACCACAGCACGTTGATGCGTGTCGCGCCGAGCGCCGCCAACACCAGCGTCATGCCCGAGACGATGATCTCGCGCGCCAAGGTCAGTGCCGCAAACCACCACGGCACGCCACCCGCGACGGCCACGGCAAGCACGCCAGTGATGACGAGAATGCGGTCAGCCGTCGGATCGATGACCTTGCCGACGTTTGACACTTGATGAAGTCGTCGCGCAACGAAGCCGTCGATCCAGTCCGTCGCGCCAAGCGCGCCGAGCAGCCAGGCCGCGATGGCGCGGTGGTTCGTATCAAAGAGCAGCCACAAGAAGACCGGCAGCATCAACAACCGCAGCAGCGTGATGGCGTTGGGCAACGTGCGCCATCCCGCGTCCTCGCTGTCGGTCACGAGTTGAGCGTATTACTACGCGATGGTGATGGACTGATCCAAGTACACGTCTTGCACCGCGTGCATGATCGCGACGCCATCTTCCATTGAACGCTGGAATGATTTGCGTCCGAGGATGAGGCCCTGTCCACCCGCGCGCTTGTTGATGACGGCGGTGCGCACCGCGGTCGCGAGGTCGTTGTCGCCCTTTGACTCACCACCGGAGTTGATCATGCCGATGCGGCCCGCGTAGCAGTTGACGACCTGCCAGCGCGTGAGGTCGATCGGGTTGTCGGTGGTGAGCTCGGAGTACACGCGAGGGTCGGTCTTGCCGAACTTGACGGCGTTGTAGCCGCCGTTGTTGACCGCCTGCTTCTGCTTGATGATGTCGGCCTCGATCGTGACGCCCAGGTGATTTCCTTGCCCCGTGAGGTCTGCGCTCAGCTGGTAGTCGACGCCCCCCGTGACGAAGGCGTCGTTGCGCAAGTAGCACCAGAGCACCGTGAACAGACCCAGTCGGTGGGCCTCGGCGAAGGCCGTACGCACCTCTTCGATCTGGTGCACCGACCCCTCAGAGCCGAAGTAGATCGTCGCGCCGACGCCCACGGCACCCAGGTCGAAAGCCTGCTGGACCGAAGCGAACATCTGCTGGTCGTAGGTGTTCGGGTAGCGCAGCAGGTCATTGTGGTTGAGCTTCACGATGAAGGGAATCCGGTGGGCGTAGCGCCGAGAGACGATCCCGAGGCCGCCCAACGTCGTTGCCACGGCGTTGCAGTCACCGGCAATCGCGAGCTCGACAATGTTTCTGGGGTCGAAATACTCCGGATTCGGGGCAAAGCTCGCCGCGGCCGAGTGCTCGATGCCTTGGTCGACCGGCAGGATCGACAGGTACCCCGTGCCACCGAGGCGGCCGTGGTTGTAGAGCGTGCCGAGGTTTCGCAGCACCGCGGGCGTCCGGTCGCTCCATGCGAAGACCTCGTCAAGAAAGGTGGGGCCGGGCAGCGTCAACCACTCCTTGGGGAACGCCGTGGTCGTGTAATCCAGCAATGACGACGCTTCGTCGCCCAAGAGTGAGGCAGTGTCCATGCGCGAATCTTACGCGAGGCGAGCACCACGCCGACCGAGCTCACGTGCAGCCATGACGCGTCAGTAAGGTTGGCCACGTGGACGCCGACTACCGCTCGTCGCTGGTGCGACGGCTGCGCGCCGTGCACTCGCTCTACGACGAAGCATGCGCCACCATGACACTCGACCAGGTGAACGCTGTCACGTATCCAACGACACTGCCGATTGCCTTTTCCCTGGTGCACCAGGTTCTCATCGAAGATGGAAGCTTGGTCTTTCTTGGCGGACCGGCTCCCCAGTTCGACGACGGCTGGGCGTCTCGCATCGGTCTGGGCGTCAAGGACCATGGCAAAGCGCGCAGCGTCGCGGAGATGATGCACCAACGCATCGGCGACTACGGGGCCTTTCGCGAGTTCCAGCAGTCCGTCTTTGATGCCAGCGAAACATACGTCGCTTCGATCGAGCCGGATTCGTTCATGGACGTGATCGCCCCCGCCCCCTATGGCGAGACGCTCGCCCACACGTTTTCGGCCCTCGTCGGCGGTGACGCCGGCATCACCCGCAGTGACGCGCTCGAGTGCTGGGTGTACCAGCACGCGCTTCGCCACATGGGAGAGATCGAACACGCTCGCTCCCTCGTCGGCCTCTCGGGCATGACGTCCTAGAAGAGCACGACGATGGCGCTCGTCGAAGGAACGACGACGGACCGATTCCACGACCTGCGCGAGCGACTCGAGGCAAGCTTGGCGAGCGGCGAGGACCTCGGCGCGTCACTCGCTGTCATCCGGCGTGGCGAGTTCGTCTGTGATCTCTGGGGTGGCTATGCCGACGCTGCTCGCACGACGCCCTGGACGCGCGACACCATCGTGAACGTGTGGTCGACGACCAAGACGATGGTCTTTCTGATCATGTTGATGTTGAACGACCGAGGCCAGGTCGACTTCGACAGCGATGTCGCGACCTACTGGCCCGAGTTCGCCAAAGAGGGCAAGAGTGACATCAAGGTGCATCACCTGATGAACCACACCGCGGGCCTCTCGGGGTTCAGCCCCTCTATCAGGCTGGATGACCTCGCCGACTGGGGGCGGTGCGTCGAGGATCTTGCTGACTCCGCGCCCTGGTGGTCAGATCGTTCGCAGTCCGGTTATCACGCTCTGACCCAGGGTTACCTGTTGGGCGAGCTGGTGCGCCGCATCACCGGAGCGACCATCGGCGAGTACTTCGCTTCCGAGGTCGCAGCCGTGTTGGGAGCGAGTTTCTATATCGGACTCCCCAATACCGAAGAGTCGCGCGTGAGCGTTGTGGTCGCGCCGGGAGATCTCGGCATGGAGTCAGCCGATCCCTCATCCGTGCGCTATCGAACGCTGACCTCACCGACCATCGATCCGCTTGCTCCTGCACATCGGTGGTGGCGCGCCGCCGAGATTCCCGCCGCGAATGGCCATGGCAATGCTCACTCCGTCGCCCTGGTCCAACAGATCATCGCCAACAACGGGCACGCCGGCGGACACCGCTTCGTGAGTGAACGGACCCTCGAGCGAGTCTTTCAACCCATGACCAGTAGTGTCGACCTCGTCCTCGGCTTTCAGGGCAACTTCGGACTCGGCTATGGACTCTCGAGCTCGGGCATTCCGATTGGCCCGCGTGCGTGCTACTGGGGCGGGTTTGGCGGTTCGATCATCTTCATGGATCAAGATCTCGAGCTCACCGTCGCCTACGACATGAACAAGATGGCGGTCGGGCTCGTGGGCGACGTGCGTGGCGCGACGTTCGCGCTCGCGGCGGTCCTCGCCACCTTGTCGTAGTGCCTAGGGCAGCTTCTTCTTTGACGTCGGCGTAACGCGACGCTTGCGGTTCTTGCGCGGCGCCGCAGCCCCCAGCTCAGCCAGACGGTCGGCGGCGTCGTACGCGTCAGGTTCAGCGAGCACGATCCGAGCGAAGAGTTCGCGCGCACCAGTCACATCCCCAGCTCGATCGAGAACGTCAGCCAGCGCGTACCAAAGCCGCACGTGGCGATACGAGGGATTGCGCAAGCTCTTCGTTGCCCCCGCGCGCGTCAAGAGCTCAATTGCCTCGTCGTAGCGCCGTTGGTCAGCCCACGTGGCAGCCATGACGATGCGGCCCTCCGCCAACACCTCGGGCGACGGCTCGTTCTCGGTCAGCTCGTCGAAGGTCTTCTCCACAGCCCGGTAACGGTGGTTGGCGCGATCTGCGTCCATCACGAGTGGCAGGTGCTCAGGGTCACCTGTGATCGTGAAGTAGGCGCGCAGGTGGATCTTGGCCATCGCCCATCGATCGGCGCGGTAGGCGGCAAGTCCCGTGAGCTCGCGCACCGCGGCCACGCCGGGAACGGCGTCGGCGACGATACGCCCGAGACGCAGCGCCTCCTCGTAGCGCTTGCGGTCGTAGGCCTCAGCCGCGCGAGTGAGCGTATGGACCATCTTCTCTCGCATGTAGGCGGTGCCGATGAAGGCCTTGCGGACATCGGCGGCGATATCGGTGGGCAGCGCGTACGGCGCGCGCGCTTTCGCCTTCTGGGGCGTCGCTGGTCGCGGTGTTCGTTGGACTTCCTGCCAGTCGGCCACCGGCTCGGGCGTGCGAGCACGACTCTTGGTGTCCTCGAGCTCGTGCCCGGTGCTCGTGATGTTGACCGCACCCTTGCGAGCGACGCTCCCCCAGCCCTTCTTCTTCGCGACGTCACCCGCGGCCCGGCGTTGGCGCTGCTCTGGCGTCAGTGGCGCGGGAGCGCGCTCCTTCGTGCGCGACGAAGGTCGAATTGGTCGAGAGCCCGGGACACTCGCGCGTCGCGCGGCGTCCGGCTTCTTGTAGGGACGAGCCGGTCGTGCGCTGCGCGAGTCGTCGTCGCGGGTCTTGTAGGGCCGAGCCGGTCGTGCGCTGCGCGAGTCGTCGTCGCGCGCCGTCCGCGTCACCGGGCGTCCGCGACGGGGAGCCCCGCGGGATGAGTCAGAGCTCGTCTCGGTGCGGCGTGATCGGTCGTAGGGAGCCTTGGCGAAGCTGGGACGCTCTCCGCGGCCCGTCGCGCGCTCCGGCGCGCCGCGACCAGTTGATCTCTCCTGGCGAGGCGCCCTTTTCTCGCCACGTGGAGGTCGCTGGCCGCTGGAGGTTCGCCGAGCGCCACCGGACGGGGGGCCAGGGCGGGGGCTTCGGCGGGAAGGAGGAGTCGAAGCGGTCACGTGCCAGTCTACCCGTCTCAATATTGAGGGCTGGCGTCTCGACGATTCGTTCCTCTAGCTCGAGTAGGCGTACTCGTCAGGGACCGCGCCACCACGTCACCGATCATCTGGCGCTACATCGCCCGCCGGGCCGGCTCGACCAGATTCCTGCCAAAGTTCGCCCGAAACGTGTACTGGTTGTTGATCCGAAAGAAGCAGAACGAGCTGACGTTGCCTGGCGTCTCTCGTTCTCCATTCTTCGTTACTTCCACCGCGCCACCAACACTAACGAGTGCATTTTCTGCACTGAATCTTGACGACGGTGGCACGAGATGACATCGCGCTCGCGCACCCGAGCGGAGCAGGTTCGACACAGATACTTTCGAAGTGGAGTTCTTGTCTCGGCGCTATGTTGGAAAGCGCATGTACGACCCCTCGATACACGGCTTCCTGACCCAACGCCCCGCGTGGAGCGGGCTCACGGAGCGGGCGACGGATCTCTCATCGCGGCACCTGCGAGAGCTCTTTGGCGCCGACCCGGGCCGCGCCCAGCGCTTCCATCTCGAAGCGGAGGGGTTCTACTTCGACTACTCGAAGAACCTGATCGATGAGGCGACGGTGTCGCTGCTCGCCCAACTAGCGCGTGAATGCCAGGTGGAAGAACGCCGCGACGCCATGTTCGCCGGCGCGCACATCAACGTTTCCGAGAACCGGGCCGTCCTGCACACCGCGCTTCGCTTGCCGAGAAACGCGACACTCGTTGTTGACGGGGTGGACGTCGTCGCTGAAGTACACGAGGTCCTTGATCGCATGGCCGACTTCTCCAATCGAATTCGACGCGGGGAGTGGCTCGGCTTCACCGGTAAGCCCATTCGTAACGTGGTGAACATCGGCATCGGCGGCTCGGACCTCGGTCCAGTCATGGCCTACGAAGCCCTTCGCCACTTCGCCGACCGCGCGATCACGTTTCGCTTTGTCTCCAACGTCGACGCGACGGACTTTGTCGAGGCCGTGGGCGACCTGTCAGCTGAAGAGACGCTCTTCATCATCTGTTCGAAGACGTTCGGAACCTTGGAAACCCTCACCAACGCCGCATCGGCGCGCCAGTGGCTCGTCGAACGCGTCGGCGACGAAGCGGCGGTCGCGAGGCACTTCGTCGCGGTCTCGACGAACGCCGAAAAGGTCGCCGCCTTCGGCATCGACACAGCGAACATGTTCGAGTTCTGGGACTGGGTCGGTGGTCGCTACTCCATGGAAAGCGCGATTGGGCTTTCGACGATGATCGCCGTGGGCCCGGAGCGTTTCTACGAGATGCTCGCGGGATCCCACGCCATGGATGAGCACTTTCGAAGCGCGCCTATCGAATCGAACCTCCCCGTGCTGCTCGGGCTCCTTGGCGTGTGGAACCGAGACTTCCTGGGCTTTCCGACCGTCGGCGTGATGCCCTATGAGCAGTATCTGCACCGCTTGCCGGCGTACCTCCAACAGCTCACGATGGAGTCAAACGGCAAGCACGTCACCCAAGACGGCGAGCACGTGAACTATGAGACCGGACCGATCTATTGGGGCGAGCCCGGCACGAACGGACAGCACAGCTTCTATCAGCTCATCCACCAGGGCACGACGATCGTTCCTGTCGACTTCATCGGCTTTGCTCGCAGCCTCAACCCGCTCGGCAACCACCACGACATCTTGATGTCGAACGTCTTCGCCCAGGCGCAAGCGCTGGCCTTCGGCAAGAGCGCCGATGAGCTTCGCGACGAGGGCGTCGACGAGAAGGTCATCCCCCATCGCGTGATGGAAGGCAATCGCCCGTCGAACGTGCTGCTGGCCGAGGAGCTGACACCGCACGTGCTCGGCGCCATCGTCGCGCTCTATGAGCACTCGGTCTTCGTCGAGGGCACGATCTGGAACATCGACTCGTTCGACCAGTGGGGCGTCGAGCTCGGCAAGCAGCTCGCCGTGAAGATCATCCCCGAGCTGGCGAGCGCTGCCGCACTCACGCACGACTCGTCGACGAACGCCTTGATTTCCTACTATCGAACCCACAAGAAGGATGCGACCATATGACGACCTCTCACCCCATGCAGCTCGGAATGGTTGGACTCGGTCGAATGGGATCAAACCTCGTTCGCCGCCTTGTGAACGATGGGCATCGCTGCGTGGTCTACGACGTCAACCCCGCCGCCGTCACGTCCTTAGCGGGCGAGCACGTCACGCCGTCCAACTCGCTCGAGGACTTCGTTCGCGAATTAGAGACGCCCCGGGCGATCTGGCTGATGCTGCCCGCCGCGATCACCCAGGCAACGCTCGACCAGCTCATGAGCTTTGTGGACGCCGATGACGTGATCATCGATGGCGGCAACTCTTTCTACCAAGACGACATCCAACGTGCGAAGGTGCTCGCCGAGCACGGTGTGCACTACGTGGACTGCGGCACCAGTGGCGGCGTATGGGGTCTCGAGCGCGGCTACAGCCTCATGATCGGCGGCGAAGAGGACGTCGTCACGCGTCTTGACCCCATCTTCAAGTCCATCGCCCCCGGCGATGACGGTTCCTCGCCGACGCCCGGCCGTCCCCCAGGTGACACCGCGTCGCAGGGATACCTGCGCTGTGGCCCCAACGGCGCCGGCCACTTCGTCAAGATGGTCCACAACGGCATCGAGTACGGGATGATGGCTGCCATCGGCGAGGGACTCAGCATCTTGAAACACGCCAACGTTGGCGCGCAGACGGTCACCGCGGACGCTGAAACGGCGCCGGTCGAGGATCCCCAGTACTACCAGTACGAGTTCAAGCTCGACGACGTGGCCGAGGTCTGGCGCCACGGCTCGGTGATCAGCTCCTGGCTCATCGACCTGACCGCCCACGCGCTCACCAAGTCGCCCGATCTCTCCGAGTACTCCGGACGGGTCTCAGACTCAGGCGAGGGGCGCTGGACGGTTGAAGCCGCCATCAACGAGTCCGTGCCCGCGCCCGTCATCAGCGCGTCCCTCTGGCAGCGCTACGAGTCACGAGGCGAAGGCGAGTTCACGGGCAAGGTCCTCTCGGCGATGCGCGCGGAGTTCGGAGGCCACGTAGAAAAGCCCGCGTCGTGAGACACGAGCTGCGCGTCTTTGACGACACGGACACGCTCGCGCGAGCGGCATCGGACTACGTCGCCGATCGTGCCCGCCGCGTCATCGAACGTGGCGGCACCTTCAGCTTCGCCGTCAGCGGCGGCACGACCCCGTGGCTCATGTTCGAGAACCTCACCAACGATTTCGTCGAGTGGGATCACAGCCAGATCTTTCAAGTCGACGAGCGTGTGGTGCCCGCCGACAGCGACCTTCGCAACCTCAAGAGCTTGCGCGAGAGCCTTCTGGGTACCGAGGCGCCTATCGAGCCGATGGATGTCGAAAACCCCGACCTCGACGCGGCGTGTCGCGACTACGCCGCTCGCCTGCCCGATCGATTCGCGCTGATCCACCTCGGCCTCGGGCCCGACGGACACTGTGCATCGCTCGTGCCACACGATCCGGTGCTCGAAGTCACCGATCGCTTGGTCGCCACCAGTGGCCCCTATCAGGACACGATGCGCATGACGCTCACCTATCCGGCCCTCACTCGCGGCGACCAGCTGCTCTGGCTCGTGAGCGGCGCCGACAAGCGCGACGCGCTCGAGCAGCTGCTCGCGAGCGATCCGTCTATTCCGGCCGGCAGAGTCGAGGCCAGCGCGTCACTCGTCTTGGCCGATCGTGCGGCCCGGGGCGAGTCATGAGCCCATTCCCACACTCAAAGGAAGCGCGCTGGTGACCCCTCAGAGCAGCTCTCGCCCACGGCCCGACAACTTCGTGATCGTCATCTTCGGCATCACGGGCGACCTCGCGCGAAGGAAGATCCTGCCGGGCCTCTACCACCTCTCGGTCGCGGGACTCTTGCCGGATCGCTACCGCATCATCGGCTGCGCGCGCCCCACCCACTACATGAGCGACGACGAGTTCCGCCTCTACACCTTCGATGCGATCACCGAGTTCTCTGCCGACAACCCGAGCGGACCCGAATGGGCGCACTTCTCCGAGCAGCTCAGCTTCGCGATCGACCCCGACGACGGTCCCCACGGACTCGTCACGGCCGTCGGCGACGCCGAACGGGCCATCGGCGGTGTGGTGCGGCGCATGTACCACCTCGCCGTACCGCCGGACGCGACGCCTGACATCGTTCGTCACCTGGGCGCAACCGGGCTCAATGTGAACGCCCGCATCATATTGGAGAAGCCCTTTGGCACCGACCTCGACTCGGCGAGGAAGCTCAACGCGGAGATCGACGACTACTTCAATGAGTCCCAAGTGTTTCGCATCGACCACTTCCTCGGCAAGGAGTCGATCGACAACATCTTGGCGTTGCGCTTTGCCAACGAGCTCTTCGAACCGCTCTGGCGGCGAAGCCACGTCAAATACGTCCAGATCGACGTGCCCGAGACGCTGTCGGTGGAAGGACGAGGTTCGTTCTACGAAGCGACCGGCGCCTTTCGCGACATGGTTGTCACCCACCTCTTCCAGGTGCTCGGCATCGTGGCCATGGAGCAGCCCTCGTCGCTCTCGGCCAAGCCGCTACGCGACGAGATCAACAAGGTCTTCGACTCGCTGCGCGTGCTCGACCCGGTGCCGGTGCTCCGCGGTCAGTACGAGGGGTACCTCGACGTGCCCGGCGTCGCGCCCGATTCGACCACCGAGACGTTCGTCGCGCTGCGGGCCTGGGTCGACAACACGCGCTGGAAGGGCGTGCCCTTCTATCTGCGCACCGGCAAGTGCATGGCCGAGAGCAAACAGCTCATCACGATCGGCCTGCACGAGCCCGTCATGGAGATCTTTCCCGACCAAAAAAACGGCCATCACCCCGAGGGCAACCGCCTGCTCATCGACTTCAAAGACCCCGGTTCCATCCACGCCTACTTTCTGGCAAAGGAGCCCGGTCCCGAGATGGCCCTTGGGCAGGCGAGGATGCACTTCCACTACCGCGAGTCCTTCCAGGAGAAGAACAACCTTGAGGCCTACGAACGACTACTACTGGAAGTGATGCTCGGCAATCAGGCGCTCTTTACGCGCTCTGACGGTATCGAGCGGCTCTGGGAAGTTGCCGCCCCCGTGCTCGAGCATCCCTCGCCGATAGAGATCTATCCGGTGGGTTCGTGGGGTCCGCCCACGGTTGTCAACGTCGTCAAGCCCGACCGCTGGACGCTCCCCCAGTGAGCGAGATGCCGATTCGCCTTGTCCTCAGCGACGTCGACGGCACGCTCATCACACCCGAAAAGGATCTCACTGACGAGGCGGTTCGTGCGGTCAAGGAGTTGGGCGAACGCGGCATCCTATTTGCGATCACCAGCTCTCGTCCGCCGCGAGGCCTCAGCATGTTGATTGACCCACTTTCTATCTCGACGCCCATGGGCGGCTTCAACGGCGGCCTCATCGTGGATCCGCGCTTGCATCCGCTCCACCAGCTCACGATCAAAGCGGAACATGTCGGGCCGATCATCGACGCCCTCTCCTCGAACGGTCTTTCGGTCTGGGTCTACCAAGGTGACGACTGGTTCGTGCTCGACCTTGACGGACCCCACGTCGCGCGCGAATCGAAGGCAGTGCAGTTCCAGCCCACGCAACTGACGACCTTCAAGACGCTGCGCAGTGACATCGTCAAGATCGTCGGGGTCAGCGACGATCCCAAGCAGATCGCCAACGCAACCAAGGCGGTCAATGATCAGTGCGCCAAGGATGTCTCGGCGACGAGTTCTCAGTCCTACTACCTTGACGTGACCAACTGGCGGGCCAACAAAGGCGCCGTGGTTGACTTTCTCTCCGACCACCTCTCGATCGATCGTGATGCGATTGCCGCCATTGGCGACGCGGAGAACGACGTCTCGATGTTCAAGCGAGCCGGGACAAGCATTGCGATGGGCAACGCGACCGATGACGTCAAGTCAAAGGCAACACACGTCACCAAGGCCAACGACGACAATGGCTTCGCGTACGCGATGGAGCACTTTGTCCTTGGCCAAGCCGTTGACGTCACGAAGGGCTAAACACAAAGCCCCCGTCGACAATGCGACGGGGGCTTCGATGTCTAGCTGGACGGGTTATCCGTGGAGGCTGTACTTGACTGAGGTACGTGCCCCGCTCGCCAGGATGATGGTGAGAGTCTTCACGCCCGGCTTCGAGTTGCCCTTGATCGTGAGCACCACGGTCAGTGAGGTACCCGAGTCATGGGTCACGAGTGCTTTGAAACCCGCGACGTTGCTGATTACCGTGGGACGACCGCTGAAGTTGTAACCAGTAACGGTCACGCTTGACTTGCGGTTGTTGATGACCGTGCCCGACACGCGGATCGCCTTGGGCGCCGATGAGATCGTGACGGTGGTCGCGGCCGAGTTCGCGCCGGCGTACGGCGAGGCCGCCGCCTTGGTAGCCGTGACAAGGCACGTACCCGCGGTGGTCGCGCTGAGCGCCCCGTTCGTGATGAGGCATCCCGTTGCCGTGCCGTTCGTGACGCTGAAGGTGACCGCGCCGGTACCCGAACCACCAGCCGTGGTAAGCGTCAGTGGCGCATCCTTGTACCCCGTTAGCGACGTGACGGTCAGCGCAGCCTGCGGCTCGCCCACGATCGTCGTCGCGGTGGCCGTCGTCAACGTTCTCGTCGAGTCAGTCGCCGTCAGCACGCAGGTGCCGGTGGTTGTGGCCGTCACCGCGGCGAACGTCGCGACGCCAGCGATGGCGGTTGCAGTATCAGTGCCACCGATTGTGCAACCCGAGGCCGTGATGGTGATCACGTCCGTCGAGCCGGTCGTGGTCTTTGCAACATTCCCGTTGGCGTCTTCCACCGACACGGTGAACGACGTGAGTGCCGACCCCACGGTCAAATCCGTCGTAGGTGGCGCCGTGGTAAAGACAACCTTGGTCGGAGCGCCCGCGGTCACATTCACCGAGGAGTACGTGGCGGGCGTGAAGCCCGTGTCACCCGCGGTTGTGTCCGTGGCCAGCAACGGGCAGGCGCCCACGGTGTTGATGATCACATCGCTGAACGTCGCCAGACCGGCTGATTCAACGACTGAGGTCGTACCGGCGAGTGCGCACGACGAGGTGATGTTGATCGTGTCGGTCAAACCGGCGCCCGAAGTCACCACGTTGCCGTACGTGTCCTCTGTCGCGACCGTGAATGTTGTCAGCGCTGTACCGGCGGCGCCCGTCGAAGGCGGTGCCGTCTTGAAGCCCAGCTTCACTGCAGTGAGCGGCGTGACCGTAATCGCGCTACTGGCCTGCGTGCCGCCCGACGTGGTGTCGGATGCCGTCAAGGTGCATGAGCCCGACGTATCGATGGCAACCCCCGCGAACGTTGCCGTTCCTCCCGATGCAGTCTCGGTCAAGGTACCCGTGAGCGTGCATGACGAAGAGATCGTGATCGAGTCAGTCGCCGTACCACCTGTCTCGATGACGGTAAAGCCGAACGTTGAGCCGGCGGCGATGCTGCCCGATGGCAGACCAGCAAACGCGAGGGTCGCGCTCGCGGCCGCCGGCAGCACGCCAACGAGAGCCAAGCTCGCGATCGCCAACACGGATGCGGCACCGGCGCCGAGTAGGCCTCGCGCTTTCGAGTGGACAGAACGTCCAGATCCTTTTCGGTTCATTTTGATATCCATCTGCATCTCCTCAATATGTGACGCGACTGCACTTTTGGTCATTGGACCGTATAACGTGTTTACCACCCACGACCCGTGCTACCTCTGCAAAAACGATGCCAATTGCGTTACGAACGTTGACTTCACAGGACCTTCACAGCAGATGATTCATCCGTAGTTTCTCGATCGTTCTTGCGTAGATAATCAGTATGAGTAATTCTTCGTCATTGGCGCCGCAAAGGATCGAGAACGGCGTTACGAAGTTGCGCTCGTGGGCGATACGTAGCCCGAGAGAAATGCCGCGGCACCTGGAGCGTCCGCTTTGTTCTCATCATTTCCTAGTTCGACCACGCTGAATCCGGCGCGATCGCCGTCGCCGTTCACGACGTCTGGACCCTTTTCCCCGGGTGAGTTGCTCACGACAATCGCGACGTGCTGGGCAACGAGCGTCGACACGTCGAGCCCATAGACCGCCACATCGCCCGGTTGGGGCACGTAACCGGAATCCAGCGGATGCCACGTGCCGTGGGCGACGCCCCACTCATAGAAGCTCGCCGACGAGGAGTTCAGTTCGCCGCTGATGAACTGATAGACCACGTCGGCGCCGGCGCTCTGCCAGACCCAGGCAGCAAAGTCGGCGCACCACTCTTCGCTGCGATTCGAGTTGCCGCAATCGTCAGACCCGGCAAACCAGTACGCGCTGTACTTGTTGCAGTAGGTGTTCGACGGAGCGGTCGTGTAGCCAACTTGGTCCTCGGCAATCTGGACGATTCGACCGCGCAGCGGCGAGATCGCCATCGCTGCCGCGACGTCGTCCCGTGCGATCTGCGCTGCGTTCGGAGACCGAAACGGATTGAGTTGCGGCTCCGCGATCGTCACCACCACTGCCAGCGCTAGCGCCACCACAACGAGAGCAGCGAAACGGCGCAGCCAGCGTCGAGGTGGTCGAGATCGACCTCGTGACGACGCTCTCAGTGTGTTGCTCGTCGCAAAGTCCATCAACCGTCGTTCTCGTCGAGTGTGCCGCGGACTCTCGCGATGGCGAACAGCGCAGACTCAGCAGCGGGTGCGCACAACGCTACCTGACCACTTCGTTATCTTGATAAGGAACAACTAAATGTGCGCCGAACTAGCCGCGCGGCAGCGTCACCTTGGTCCACGCCGTTCCGCCGTCGTTGGTGCGACGCAGCGTCGTGGCGGCGAGGCTGTAGCTCTGTGTGCATAGCAAGAGGCCATCGGACGTGTTCGTGAAGACCATCGAGGGAACGTCGGTGCACTTCACCTCGGCCACAGCGCGTGCGTGCACGCCCCCGTCGGTCAAACGAAACATGTTGCGTCGCCCGATGCTGAGTCCGTAGTCGAGATACGCAACGCTTCCCGACACCGGAGCGAAGGCGCCGCCGCCCGTTCCCGAGAACTGATCCTGCGAGACGTCGCTCCACTGAGCACCACCGTCGTTGGAGTGGAGGAACGATTCCTCCATGCCGGTTGGGCACTGCGCCCACAGCGACTGCGAGGAAAACACGGTAAAGGAGCACCCGGCGACACTTCCGAGCTTTGACCCGACAGCGCGCGTAAATGTCCGTCCTCTGTTCTGCGACGTCCACAGATAGATCTGCTGCGGCCCTGTCTGCAGCTCCCACACGTCTCGACCGTACGCGGCGAGCGAGGGCCCGTAGTAGGTCAACGTCTGGCTGTTGCCGGTCCTCCACAGTCGAGGCAGGTTCACCCAGTGCTTCGCCGCGAGCGTCGATCGCCGGGTCACCCACTGGGCGCAGTCCATGGTGCGAGGCTTGCAGTGCACTTTGGACTCCAAGATCATCGATGAGGTCACGAAGATCTCGAGCTCGCCTTGGTCCTCGCGGTCGACTCGGCGCCAACTCCGCGCACCATTCGTCGTCACATAGAGCGTCTCGCCGTAGGTGCGGTAACCGACAATCGCGTAGCCGTCGTCGACGTTGGCAAAGACCAATCGTTCGAGCGTCGAGTTGGCAGTGGCGTACTTCTCGCCCATGACCGGTGGCGGCGTCACTCTGGTGAATACCGTGGCGCCGATGGTGGTGCGATAGAGCCTCACGCATCGCGACTTCGCACATCCCGTGGACGCGAGTACGTAGACGGTGTTGGAGGTTCCCGCGCGACTCAGGAGTCCGGCCACGGTCGTCGACGTGCCTGTGGCGCTGGCTGCGGGTGCGACGCCCAGTGCCGTCGCAAGAAAGATCGACGCGACGAGCCACCGCGCGAGGCGAACTATCCGACAAGGGGTCACAACCTCATCTTTGTCTGCGGTCTGCGATTTCTTACTAGATTCCCTGTTCAGAAATGCGAAAGACCCCCACCTTTCGGTGGGGGTCTTTCAAGTAATCCCGGCGGCGACCTACTCTCCCAGGGGGGGACCCCCAAGTACCATCGGCGCTGGTGGGCTTGACTGCTGTGTTCGGAATGGGAACAGGTATATCTCCACCGCCATAACCACCGGAAATCATGTGCGCTCGGCCACTTTCGTGGCCCGAAACCGGTCTCCCGGCTCCTTGAGCGTCCTAGAACGAGCACGAGCATCAAACTCCAAGCCCTCGGCCGATTAGTACCGGTCAGCTGAATGCGTTACCGCACTTACACTTCCGGCCTATCAACGTGGTCGTCTGGCCACGGGCCTTACCTGGTTATCCAGTGAGAGATTTAATCTTGAAACGGGCTTCGCACTTAGATGCTTTCAGCGCTTATCCCACCCGCAGGTCGCAAAACAGCCATGCCCTTGGCAGGACAACTGTCACACGAGAGCTGCGTTCGTCCCGGTCCTCTCGTACTAGGGACAACCTTTCTCAAATCTCTTACGGCTGCATCGGATAGGGACCGAACTGTCTCACGACGTTCTGAACCCAGCTCGCGTACCGCTTTAATGGGCGAACAGCCCAACCCTTGGGACCGGCTTCAGCCCCAGGATGCGACGAGCCGACATCGAGGTGCCAAACCTTCCCGTCGATATGGACTCTTGGGGAAGATGAGCCTGTTATCCCCGGCGTACCTTTTATCCGTTGAGCGACGGCGCTTCCACAAGCAACCGCCGGATCACTATGCCCTACTTTCGTACCTGCTCGACTTGTAAGTCTCGCAGTCAAGCTCTCTTGTGTCATTGCACTCAACAGCTGATTGCCAACCAGCCTGAGAGAACCTTTGGGCGCCTCCGTTACATTTTAGGAGGCGACCGCCCCAGTCAAACTACCCGCCTGACGCTGTTCCTGATCCGGATCACGGACCGAGGTTAGGGTTCCGGCGCAGAAAGGCTGGTATTTCAACAGTGGCTCCACATTGACTAGCGCCAACGCTTCACAGCCTCCCAGCTATCCTACACAAACTGAACCAAAACCCAACATCAAGTTGTAGTAAAGGTGCACGGGGTCTTTCCGTCCTGATGCAGCTAACGAGCATCTTTACTCGTACTTCAATTTCGCCGGGTCTGTAGTTGAGACAGTTGGGAAGTCGTTACGCCATTCGTGCAGGTCGGAACTTACCCGACAAGGAATTTCGCTACCTTAGGACCGTTATAGTTACGGCCGCCGTTTACTGGGGCTTAGGTTCTCAGCTTCGCTCGAAAGCTAACCGATCCCCGTAACCTTCCAGCACCGGGCAGGCGTCAGAGCGTATACGTCGTCTTACGACTTAGCACGCTCCTGTGTTTTTGGTAAACAGTCGCTACCCACAATTCTCTGCGACCTTTTCACGCTCGGGACGCGAGGTCCTTCACGCTAGTAAGGCCATCCTTCTCCCGAAGTTACGGATGCATTTTGCCGAGTTCCTTAACTACAGTTCTCCCGATCGCCTTGGTATTCTCTACCCGCCCACCTGTGTCGGTTTGGGGTACGGGCACCGTGTCAACTCGCTAGAAGATTTTCTTGGGAGCATGGAATCAGTGACTTCGCCTAAGCGGCTCGGCATCGTGTCTCAGGCACATGAGGTGCGGATTTGCCTACACCTCGCCCTACACACTTACCCCAGGACAACCAACGCCTGGGCTCACCTATCCTCCTCCGTCCCTCCTTCGCTTTCCGCCGCGGGGCTGGTCGGTTCGACCCGAAGGTCAGCCCCTTAGTACCCCCACATTGGAATGGGCGCGGACACGGTGGTACAGGAATATCAACCTGTTGTGCATCGACTACGCCTTTCGGCCTCGCCTTAGCTCCCGACTGACCCTGGGGGGATTAGCCTTCCCCAGGAACCCTTGGGCTTACGGCGGAGGGGTTTCTCACCCCTCTCTCGCTACTCATACCAGCATTCTCACTCGAACGCGCTCCACGTAGGTTTACACCTCCGCTTCACAGCAGGTTCGACGCTCCCCTACCACTACGTCTAAAAGACGCAATTCTTAGCTTCGGCTCTGGACTTGAGCCCCGTTACATTATCCGCGCAAGACCACTCGACCAGTGAGCTATTACGCACTCTTTAAAGGGTGGCTGCTTCTAAGCCAACCTTCTGGCTGTCTGAGCGTTCTCACATCGTTTTCCACTTAGTCCAGAATTTGGGGCCTTAGCTGAAGATCTGGGCTGTTTCCCTCTCGACCAACGAAGCTCATCCCCCGTGGTCTCACTGCCAGTCTCTGGAGCATCGGCATTCGGAGTTTGGTTGGGGTCAGTAAGCTTGTAGGCCCCCTAGCCCATCCAGTGCTCTACCTCCGATGCTGAACGACTGACGCTGCACCTAAATGCATTTCGGGGAGAACCAGCTATCACCGAGTTTGATTGGCCTTTCACCCCTTACCACAGGTCATCCCCCTCATTTTCAACTGAGGTGGGTTCGGTCCTCCACGGGGTTTTACCCCCGCTTCAACCTGCCCATGGCAAGCTCACTCGGCTTCGGGTCTGCAGCACGCGACTGAACGCCCTATTCAGACTCGCTTTCGCTTCGGCTACCCCTCTCGGGTTAACCTCGCCACGTACCGCAACTCGCTGGCTCATTCTTCAAAAGGCACGCTATCGAGGCCACAGCGTCGTAACGCTGTGACGACTCTTTAACTGATTGTAAATCAACGGTTTCAGGTTCTATTTCACTCCCCTCCCGGGGTACTTTTCACCTTTCCCTCACGGTACTTGTTCACTATCGGTCGTCTATGAGTACTTAGCCTTATCAGATGGTCCTGACAGATTCACGCCGGCTTTCCCGGATCCGGCGTTACTCGGGAGTTCACTCAGAGATTTTGTCGTTTCACGTACGGGGCCGTTACCCTCTATGGCGTACCTTTCCAGGTGCTTCCGCTACGACGCAATTTTGTAACTCTGTGAAGGTTGCTGGTTCCTTCCAGTAAATCCCACAACCCCGAACTGGCAACGCCCAGTGCTTTAACACCAGCTCGGTTTAGGCTCTTCCCGTTTCGCTCGCCGCTACTCAGGGAGTCACTTTTGTTTTCCTCTCCTCGGGTTACTGAGATGTTTCAATTCACCCGGTTCCCTCAACCCGCCCTATATATTCAGGCGGGAGTTGCACCCCATGACGGGTACAAGGTTTTCCCATTCGGACACCCATGGATCAATGCTTGATAGACAGCTCCCCATGGATTATCGCAGTCATCCACGTCCTTCATCGGCTTTAGACGCCAAGGCATTCACCGTTGACTCTTTGTAGCTTGGAGAAATTGATATTTTTAAAAATATAGATGCTCGTGCTCGTTCTAGAATTCTCAAAGATCAGCGCACCGACGCTCGACCAACGCGCGACTAGACCTCTGTCGCGCTAGGAACGTCGGGGAATGAGTGGCCCCAGGGGGCATCATTCGAAGGAGCAGTCGCTCCTCCAAAACGGAAGACGAGAGTCAGCCTGTTGGGCCGTCACCTGACCAAATCACCGACACCGAAGTGAGGGATATTTCGCGATGGCTAAACCGAACAGCCAACTAGCCAGCATTCAACTCGGTAGCTGTCTGTCCCTAGTGGACAGATGTGCTCCTTAGAAAGGAGGTGATCCAGCCGCACCTTCCGGTACGGCTACCTTGTTACGACTTAACCCCAATCACTGACCCCACCTTCGACGGCTCCTTCCTTGCGGTTAGGCCACCGGCTTCGGGTGTTGCCAACTTTCGTGGTTTGACGGGCGGTGTGTACAAGGCCCGGGAACGTATTCACCCCGGCAGTGCTGATCCGGGATTACTAGCAACTCCAACTTCATGCAGGCGAGTTGCAGCCTGCAATCTGAACTGAGAGCGGTTTTAGGGATTGGCTCCACCTCGCGGTTTAGCAGCCCTCTGTACCGCCCATTGTAGCATGTGTGCAGCCCTAGACGTAAGGGGCATGATGACTTGACGTCGTCCCCACCTTCCTCCGAGTTGACCCCGGCAGTCTTCTACGAGTCCCCACCATAACGTGCTGGCAACATAGAACAAGGGTTGCGCTCGTTGCGGGACTTAACCCAACATCTCACGACACGAGCTGACGACAGCCATGCACCACCTGTGCTGGGCCCCGAAGGACACCACATCTCTGTGGCTTTTCCCAGCATGTCAAATCTAGGTAAGGTTTTTCGCGTTGCATCGAATTAAGCCACATGCTCCGCTGCTTGTGCGGGCCCCCGTCAATTTCTTTGAGTTTTAGTCTTGCGACCGTACTCCCCAGGCGGGGCACTTAATGCGTTAGCTGCGGCGCGGAAACCGTTGAAAAGTCCCCACACCTAGTGCCCACCGTTTACGGCGTGGACTACCAGGGTATCTAATCCTGTTCGCTCCCCACGCTTTCGCTCCTCAGCGTCAGTATTGGCCCAGATCACCGCCTTCGCTACTGGTGTTCTTCCTGATATCTGCGCATTCCACCGCTACACCAGGAGTTCCGTGATCCCCTACCAAACTCTAGTCACAACAGTTTGACGTGGCGGCCCCAGGTTAAGCCTGGGGGATTAACACGTCACTTATTGAACCGCCTACGAGCTCTTTACGCCCAATAAATCCGAATAACGCTTGCACCCTATGTATCACCGCGGCTGCTGGCACATAGTTGGCCGGTGCTTCTTCTACAGGTACCGTCACAATCGTTCCTGTCGAAAGAGGTTTACAACTCAGAAAGCCTTCGTCCCTCACGCGGCGTTGCTGCGTCAGGCTTTCGCCCATTGCGCAAGATTCCCCACTGCTGCCTCCCGTAGGAGTCTGGACCGTGTCTCAGTTCCAGTGTGGCTGATCGTCCTCTCAGACCAGCTATCCGTCGACGCCTTGGTGGGCCGTTACCCCGCCAACAAGCTGATGGACCGCGAGCCCCTCCCGAAGCGAAAAACATTTCCTCCACTCATCATGCGATGTGTGGAGGGTATTCGGTATTAGCACCGGTTTCCCGGTGTTATCCCAATCTTCGGGGCAGGTTGCTCACGTGATACTCACCCGTTCGCCACTAAATATTTCGGAGCAAGCTCCTTGTATTCCGTTCGACTTGCATGTGTTAAGCACGCCGCCAGCGTTCATTCTGAGCCAGAATCAAACTCTCCATCAAGATCCTTCGAGAACCGAAGTTCTCTAAGAAATCAGAGAGCCAGACGAGCGACTCTAATACTCGCCTGACAACAAGGCTCACACGGGGTGCGAACCTTGCCTACTGCAATACTTCTTTGACGAACGACGTGTTCTGTTAGATCAGCCCATCGTCGCCCGTACTGGCTTTTGGCTCTCGTTCTTCCGTTTTCAAGGAGCGACAACACACACGACCGAAGTCGGAGGTGCGAAGTTCACCATCTCAGGATTTCTCCCTCGAATCCACCACCAGTTACCCCGGTGGTGGGAAACCTACCTTACTAGCGCTTGGTTTCACGACGCAAGTCGTTTGTCACCGTTGCTTAAGGCAGGATTACTATCCTAGCAGTTCTCGGGTCGCCCCATGACCACTCTGACGACCCGGTTTGACCACAGCGCGCGAGCGCTTGATCATTCGCTCACGAAGCGTACTGGCTCAGTCAGTCGATGCTTGCGCGTACTCAACAAAGGCGCTCAGCGTCGAAATCAGACGCATGTCATCGAGGTCCGATGCTCTGGAATTGAGCAGGTCTTCGGTGCAGACAAGGTAGGCGAGGCAACGTGCTCGCGACACGGCGACGTTCAAGCGATTGCGGGAAAAGAGAAACTCCGGGCCTCTTGGCATGTCCTCAGCCGCCGACGTCGTCATCGTGAAGAACACGACGGGCGCCTCGCGGCCCTGGAATTTGTCGACCGTCCCCACCTGAACACCGTGCAGCCGAGTATCAGTTTGAAAACGCGCGCGCAGCAGATTCACCTGATCGTTGTAGGGCGCGACCACCATGAAATCGCGCGGCTCGAGCGCTCGAGACTCGCCCTTTTGATTCACCCATTTGGTGCCCACCATTTCCGCGATCTGCGTGGCGACGATCTCGGCCTCTTCGGGCGACTCCGTCGAACGGCGGCGATGATGCGCTTCGAGCCAGCGCAGACCGGTACCAAACTCGGTTGACTGCTGCCAGCACAGCTCATTGCTCGTCAAGCGCCCTTCGTAGATCTGTTGGGAGATAAAGCGACACACGTCAGGATGCAGACGCCACGTTTCAGAGATGAAGACGCCTTGATCGTTCGGGATCGTGAGGTGCTCGCCCAGCACGTGCTGTAGGACGCTCGCCCCCGATCCACCCGGGTGCTCGGCCTTGGCGACCTGGCTCAGCTGGAGGGGGTCGCCGAGCAGGATCATGTTCTTCGCACCGTTCGACGACGCGACTGCATCGGCCAGGGCGAGCTGACCGGCTTCATCAACGATCAGCACGTCGACGGGGTGCTGGCGCATCTCCTGTTTGGCCCACAGCCACGCCGTGCCACCGATGAGGTTGTACTCCTCAGAAATGAGATCGGCGTTCTTCTTCGAGTAGGTGGCGAACTCGAGGGCGACGCCTTCGTCGTCATCGTTCTGCCAGCGCAACGCGCGCATCTTCTCAAGGTCCCCCGCTTCGTCGAAGACGTCGTACGTCGCCGACATGAGGTTGTCGATGGCGTGATGGCTCATCGCTACCACACCCACGCGTTTGCCGGAAGCGATCAGGCGATGAATGATGTGCGAGCCGCTGTAGGTCTTGCCGGCACCAGGAGGGCCCTGAAACGCGACAAAGCTCTCGTCGAGATCGTCCACCCAGTCGTAGACCGAATCAAGGTCGTCGGAGAAGACACCGGCGCGAGGACCCTTGCCCGCGACAAAGCGAGGTGTCTCTCGCGCCAACAACGCAAGGGAAAGGCGGCTCGGGGCGCCGTGCTGTTGAGGCACGAGTACCTGTCGTGCGAGGTCCTTCAGCACCGACGCCTTTGCCCCCGGGCGAAAGTAGCGGTCGCGGGTCAGCGCAGTGGGCACTCCCCCACTCTCCTGCTGCACAGATCCCCAACGCAGCGACACCTCACGCCGATCGAAGTCGATCGCTGTCACCGAGGCTTTGCCATACGGTGTGCCCACGCCCGCGTAGAGCACGTCGCTGCCGATCTCGAGTGATCGGTCGACGGTCTGTTCCGGCCACGTGAGGACCAACCTCGGGGTACGTTCGCGCCCCGTTGGCTCATCCACGCGCACCACCTCGAGGCCCGCAACATAGTCAAGGTGGTCGTAGAGCACTGAGTAGTCGCCGCCCAGTGCCACGTACTTCGGAGTCACGTCGGCCGAGCGCTCGCGACGCCAGTAGTTGAGCAAGTCACCGAGAAGGTACTGCGGGCCATGCTCCGGAAAGCGGTGCAGCCCTTCGACGAGCTCATCAGTGTCAAGCTCGTAGGTCTCTCGGCTTAGCACCGCCTCGCGCCAGGGAAGTCCCTCGGGGCGACGATCGATCAGCCAGTCGCGCAGCGCCTTCGTCGCCTCGACGTCATCTCGGTTGTAGCGAGCGATCTCGACCAAGCGCTCGTTATCGCCCTCGCGCATCCACTCCTCGTATTCGACGACTGCCCCCGAACCCTGCTCGATCCCCGCACTTCGTCGATATCCCACGAGACGTTCAAGGTGCTTGAGCCCATAGGACTCCGTGCCGACGCGCACCGCGTTCTTCGCGACGGTGAAGAGGTCGACGAAGAGGCCGCGCTCTACGAGGCTCGCGAAGAGGTTCTCATCCTCGGTCTCGCGCATGAGCCGTTCGATCGCCGATTTCTCGGTGTGGTTGTAGTGGTATACGTGCATGCGCGGATACTGCTCCGCGCGGGTTGCGAAGAACTCGACAAGCCCTTTGATCATGGACTGCTGGCTCACCAGGTCGTGCGCCCACCGCTCATCGTAGATCCACGTCCCCGTCGCGTCCCGGTAGAGCAGGCCCGCGAGGAACATGAGATCGTGCTGGGGCGTCCAGAAGGGGTCGCCTTCGAAGTCGAAGAAAACATCACCGTCGTCGGGCTCAGGCATGAACTCGAAGCCGTGACCGTAGACGGGATCCTCACTTGCCCCGATGAACTCGAAGGCGGGCGGCTCGTCGGGCGCGGCTCGCGAAGCGACTTGCAACGCCGCCTGGCTCGCCAGTCGCTGGCGCTTCTCTTCGCGCAGGTCCGCGACGGCATCACTGCGCCGAGCGAGCTCGGCTACCGTCACGACACCTGCGGCTTCAAGGACGGTGCGCTCGTTCTCTCGCGAGTTGGCGACGAACGCGAGTGCGTCCTCGGCGCGCCACTGCGCTTCGCAGTGACCCTGGAACTCGCAGTACTCGCAGCTTTCGCAAAGACGCGGACGCGTTTCCACCCTTTTGACGTCGCTGTCGAGCGTAGCTTCGAGCTGGCGTCGCAGTCGTCGCCAGTATGGCAGGAACTCCTCGACCGTGAGTGACTCCGTGCTTCCCGAGCCGAGCCAGACGTGCATGCGCCGAGGCGCCACGCCCGTGAGCGACGCGATGGCTTCGGCGTAGAAACAGAGCTGCAGCACGTGGCCTGGCTTTGCCTTGTTGCGCGTGAGCTTCGCGTCGACGGGCTCGTAGCGCGCGTAGCCCGGCTCGTCAACTCGCACGAGAAAGTCGGCGATGCCGCGCATGCCGTCATGAAGAAACGGCATCTGGTAGATGACATCAAAGCCCGTGTCGAGCGACCCGCGCACACGCGCGACCCACTCTTCGAACGATTCGTTGGCGTTGCGTCCAGGAACCTCATAGATGGTCTTTCCCAGCGCCTCATAGTCTTCGAGGCAACTGCTTTCGTGCTGGTTACCCTTGTCGATGAGGATTTCAGCGAGTGCGTTCAGCGGCGTCTCGCGAGGGGTCAATAGGCCGGACTCGACTTGGTGTCGCAGCGTGAGGAAGTGAGAACAGCCGAGCCACGCCGTGATCTTGGACGGGGTTAAGAGGCGTTCGACCATGTCGTTTCACTGTAGAGGTGAAGCGGGAGAAGGTTCGACACGTACTAACTCTCATCGAGGCCTGTGACAATCGACAGCACCTCAGCGTCGATTGACTGTTCACTCAGCGCGCAGCACGAGGGCCGTTGACGTACGCGCCGCGATGCGTCCTGGTATCGCCGCCACGAGGTTCGCGAAAACCAGGGCGCCCACACCGATCAGAATCACCGTCAATGCAGGCACCGTGGGAGCGGGCACGACGTTGATACTTCGGGCAAACGAGATCCACAATGCTCGGCCCACCAGCACGCCGAGCGGAATTCCCACCAGGCAGCCGACCAACGCCGCGACGCTCGACTGCCATGCGATCGACGTCGCGAGTTGTCGTTGGGTGAATCCCATCGACTTGAGCAAGGCAAGGTCACGCCGGCGTCGCCGCACCGAGGTGACGAGGGTCAAGCCAAGTGCTGCCACCGCGCCAGCGGCAAGGCCTGACGCAAGGACCGCGGGAATCGTGCCCATCGACCTGAAGTTCACGATCTCAGCGGGACGAAGCACGGTGACGACCCCTCCCCCGAGGCCCTGCGATGCGGAGTTCTTGTTCACCGCGGTGTTGACGCCTTCGAGCGATTGGCGAGCGATCGACGGAGCAATGCCCGGTCGCATGCGAACGAGAATTGCGTTAGGCCCCGGCACCGAGGCGCTCTGAAGGTTGAGCAACGAGGTTGGAAAATCGCTCGTAGCCACCAGGGCGCCCTGTCCGAGCCCCGTGTCCTGACCCAAGGCGGGCATCGTCATCGTGCCGACGACCCGCAGCATCGACGGCTTCGAAGCCCCGTTGTCGAAAGTGACCAAATCGCCGACGCGCACGTGCAGCGTGTTGAGCGTCGCGGTGCCAAGGACAATCTCATTCGCCGCCCTAAGGCCGTGTCCAGTGAGCACTGGCGGCTGCACCGATGCACCAGGGTCTTCTACCAGCGCCGGGATCCGCTCGCCGTCGATGGCGGACCTCGCGACATAGGCGCCCGACCAGCGCAAAATGTCGTGATCCTGGTCGAGCAACTTGGTGATCAGTGGGCCCGGCAGGTCTTCGGCGCCTCCGAAGCTTGAGAGGAGCGCGTAGTCCCAGTTCCACCCGTACAGCGAGGGACGCGAGATGAGGCTGTCGAGACTGGCCCCGAAGGTCACCGTCGCGACCAATGCACAGACCGCCAGGACCGCCCCGAGGGCCGCCGATCGAACGGGCGTCGCACTTCGCCCTCGCCCCGGCTCGAGGGCGAAGCGTACCCCGGTCACCGCGGCAATAGGCAGACCCGAGTTGGCCACCGAGCGCATCAGGCGCGCCTCACGCTTTCCCGCGCGCAAACGGCGATGATACGTTGCACGCACTTCGCGCTGGGCGAGCAACAGGGCAAGAACACCCAAGCCAACCGCCAGCACCGCGAACCCGAATCCGAGCACCGCCCAGTCGAACGCGAACCCACGGTCTGGGTAGACCGCGCGCACCGCACCGAGCGGCGCCAGGGGAGAGAAGAGAACAGCGGAGGCGACCGCGAGCAACGATCCCAGCGCGAGGGCAATCAGAACCCCTAGCAGCTCGTCCGCCAGCATCATCGTCGGAGAAGCTCCCAGGGCTCGAAGGGTCTCTAGCTCCCCCGCGCCCAGCCTCAAGAGTCGTCCGATCATCAGTCCCGCTATCAAGAGCACGGCCAACGCCGCAACAGCCCCGAATACCGCAAGCGCGATCGCTTCGGGTGAGATCGACTGTTGGGCCACCGGCAAGAAGTTGGACGTGAGCTGGGACTGGAAGTGCGCAGCCACCGGATCGATCTTGTACACCTCCTTCAACACCTGTTTCGCGCCGGCGTCCCCGCCTTTGGTCACGAAGAAGGTTTCGGTGCCGGTGGAGCACTTTGGGGCGAGCTCGCGAGTCAGACCCGAAGAGAAGATGATCCCGCTCGAGCCGAGCGCGAAGATATCGCTCTCGATAACGTCACGGCTCGCTTCGAACTCGCCCACGATGGTCACCTTGGCGATCAAGAAGGGCTTAAAGGCCTTGGGCGAATCGACCGCGACGTCCGTGTAGAACGGGATGCGAATCACAGAACCAATGTGCAGTCCCAGCTCCTTGGCCGCCTGCGCGTTCATCAGCGCCTCATTGCGCGACGACGGAGTCGTCGCTCGACCTGCGAGCAAGGTGACACGGTCCATACTCGTGTACTCGCCGTCGAGGCTGCCGAGAAACGTGGGCGGCTCCTCGCCCGCGCCGACGTGATAGTGAGCGCCCCGTATGGAGGTGAGATCGATGTTTCCGTCGAAGATGATGGCGCTAGCGCTTCGCTCAACGAGGGGCAGGTGGGCGATGTGTCGCACGAGCGAGGCGCTGTAGCCGGTATCCAGACCCAGCTCGGGGTCGTTGTAGCGGGAGATGACTCCTGCGGTGGAGGGATGAGTGCTCGCGAGGTAGACCGCGTACGACGAATCCGTGCGCCGCGCTCCCGCGAGCGACGCCAACGCCAGGCCTCCCACGAGTCCAACGAGCAGCACCACGCTCACGTAGCCCGACAGCCGCCGCCGAAAGCTCGCCCGGTACCGATACCACGCAGTGCGAACTGCGAGTCCACTCACCTTGGCACCCTCTCACGAAGCGACGAACGCGACTTGATCCCCGTCGTCAGTTTGTCCGCCCGCACGAGAGACGCCAAGGCAGTCAGCGCACCCCGCGGCGTCGTAGTAGTACCACCAGCGTTCGTGGCGCGGGCGCGTGGACTACAGGGCGGCCTCAACCAAGTCGTACCTCAAAGACGAGACGATGCTTCGGCAAGAGCTTCTTGAAGGCGTCGAGACTGGGTCTCGCGCGCCAACGGACCCGACGCCCCCGGCGAGCGTCGGCGTCCTAGGGCACCACCATCTTCGAACAGCGTCTCGAAGCGCTCGAAGAAGGTTGTGCTCGCGACGACGTCGCGCAGCGAGCGGTTCGACGCGACCGCGGTCGCGACCAACTGACCCACGCGCTCATGCGCCTGGCGAAACGGTATGCCCTCGGCCACGAGCTCTTCGGCAATGTCGATCGCGACCAGCAGCTCGTCGTTTGCTGCTACCCCTGCCACGTCCCCGTGGAACTCGAGCGACCGGTACGCGCCGGTGAGCGCGCGCAGCACCAGCAGAACTTGGCGAAAGGAGTCGAAGAGCGGCTCCTTGTCCTCTTGAAGATCTCGGTTGTAGCTGAGCGGTAGGCCCTTCAAGACCACGAGGAGCCCTGTCAGGTTGCCGATGAGTCGACCACTCTTTCCTCTCGCGAGTTCGGCGACATCGCTGTTCTTCTTCTGGGGCAGCATCGACGAGCCAGTCGTAAAGGCGTCGCCCAGCGTGGCGAAGTTGAACTCGGCTGACGTCCAGAGCACCAGCTCTTCGCCCATGCGCGAGAGATGGATCCCGAGGAGGGCCACGTCAAAGAGCGATTCGGCGACGAAGTCGCGGTCGCTCACGGCGTCCATCGAATTGGCGAAGGGAGCGTCGAAGCCGAGCAACGAAGCCGTCAGCGTCGGATCGATTGGGAGCGACGTACCCGCAAGGGCGCCCGCGCCGAGCGGCGACACGTTGAGGCGATCCCTCGCGTCGAAGAGACGATCGACGTCCCGCAGTAGGGAAAAGGCGTGTGCGTTCACGTGATGGCTCAGCAGCACGGGTTGGGCACGTTGGAGGTGCGTGTAGCCGGGTAAGCGTGCTTCGGGCAACTCGGTACCGACGTCGATGAGCGCGTGTGCGAGCTCGACCGTCGCTCGGGCCACGTCGCGCAGTGCGTCGCGGGTAAAAAGACGCAGCGTCGTCGCCACCTGGTCATTGCGGCTGCGAGCGGTGTGCAGTTTCGCACCGACGCCACCAGCGAGCTCGGTCGCGCGCCGCTCGATCGCCGTGTGGATGTCTTCATCGCTGTCGGCGCGAACGAACGTGCCGTGCTCAAACTCCCCTCGAATCTGTTCGAGCGTTGCAAGCAGCGTCGCCGCCTCCCCCTCGTCCAGGAGTGCCGCCGCCAACAGACCGCGAACGTGTGCTTCACTGCCCGTGATGTCGTGGGCGTAGAGCACGTGATCGAACGAGTAGCTCTCAGAGAGATCCCAGAGGGTCTCATCCATGGGCGACGAGAAGCGCCCGCCCCACAGCGTCACGACGGCGGCGTCGCGTTCTTCGCGCCTTGACGCTGCGCCCAGGTCTTCACCCCGAGGCCGTAGATGCGCACGAAGCCTTCGGAGTCGCTGTGGCGAAAGGTGTCGCCCGCGTCGTATGTCGCAAGACCGTAGTCGTAGAGCGCCTGTGGACTGCGCCGGCCGAGCACCCGCATGAGACCCGGCACGTCAAAGCGCAGTCGCACATCGCCGGTCACATGGCGCTGGGTCTCGTCAACGAAGGCGTCAAGGGCTTCCTTCAGGGGAGAGAACCACATGCCGTCGTAGATGAGCTCAGCCCAGCGCGTTTCGAGCCGAGCCTTCTCGTGGCGAACGTCGCGCTCTAAGACCATGTCTTCAAGCTCGAGGTGAGCAGCGATCAGCGCAAGCGCGGCCGGGCACTCGTAGACTTCGCGGCTCTTGATACCGACGCGGCGGTTCTCTACCATATCGATGCGACCGAATCCGGTCGAACCCGCGCGATCGTTCAAGGTCGCGATGAGCTCGGCGAGCTCCATGGCAACGCCATCGATCTCTGTTGGCACGCCTTCACGAAAGCTCACCGTGAGCTCGACGGGGTCGGTTGCGGTGATGCGCGTGAGGGTGTAGGGCTCGTCGGGCGCCTCGGCCCACGGGTCTTCGATCGCGCCGCACTCGATCGCCCTGCCCCACAGGTTCTCGTCGATCGAGTAGATCTTCTCCTTGGTCGCGCGAATCGGGATGTCCCACTTTTCCGCGTAGTCCACAGAATCGGCACGTGTCATGCCCCAGTTACGTGCGGGTGCGAGGACCTCGAGGTCGGGTGCGAGCGCGTGCGTGCCGACTTCGAAGCGCACCTGGTCGTTGCCCTTGCCGGTGCAGCCGTGCGCGACGGCGCTGGCGTTGAACTTCCTCGCCTGATCGACCAGGTGTCGAACGATCACGGGACGCGAGAGCGCCGACACCAGGGGGTATTTGCCCTCATAGCGCGCGTTGGCGGCAATCGCCTTGGCACAGAACTCCTCAGCCATCTCCTTGCGAGCGTCCACGACGACGCAGTCGATCGCCCCAGCCTTGATCGCTCGCGCTTTGATGTCGGCGAAGCTCTCAGACTTCTCCACGTCCTGGCCCACGTCGACAAGGACGCAGACCACCTCGACGCCCCACTCTTGGATCATCCACCGCACCGCGACGGACGTGTCGAGGCCCCCGCTGTAGGCGAGCACGACGCGCTTTGTCATTCGACTATCCCTTCACTTGCCGTTCAATGAGATCGCTCAGTCCCGCGAGCGTTCGAAACTCGTCGGCGAGCTTGTTGCCACCCTGCTCGTCCGCGGAGATGACAAGGATCGTGTCGTCGCCCGCGACCGACCCGAGCACGCCCGAAAGCGCGCTGCGGTCGAGCGCTGACGCAACGACGTGCGCACATCCCGGCGGCGTGCGCACCACGACCAAGTTGGCAGAGCTGTCCACCGAGACGACCCACTCGCCCATCATGCGACGCAGATGGTCGAGTGGCGCGGGGGCGAGCTTCGGCGAGGCAGCGAGCACGATTCTCCTCGTACCGTGCTCGTCGCGAACCTTGACCGTCCCCAGCTCCTGGAGATCGCGCGTCACGGTGGCCTGGGTCGCGGCGATGCCCTCCTCGCGCAGTCGCGCGACGATCTGCGCCGCCGTCGAGATGACATCGTGATCGATCAGTTCGCTGATTCGGTGTTGACGTTGAGTCTTGGTCATACCTCTCCTTTTATCCAGCGAAGCACGCCCATCATCGCGGAGCGGCGGTGAAACACCTGTCGCCATACGCGCGACTGAGCTCCGTCGAGTACTTCGTTCGTGATCTCGTCACCGCGGTGCGCGGGGAGACAGTGCATCAAGATGACGTTCTCTTTCGCGAGCGTCAACAAGACGTCGTTCACCTGGAACGACGCGAGGTCAATGCGCCGGCGATCCGTCTCCTCCTCAAGGCCCATGGAGACCCACGCGTCGGTGTAGACGACGTCGGCATCCTTGACGGCCTCGGCCGCCGAAGTGCACTGGCGCAAGAGACCCGGACCATGCAGCGCCACGGGGTCCTCGGCGAGCCCTTCTGCCAGCTGGTACTCGTCAGGAGCGCCGATGGTGACGTTCACGCCCAGGCGAAGCAGCGCCACCGCGAGCGAACGCGTCACGTTCGTCGCGTCGCCGATGTAGGCGACTTCGAGCCCCGCGAGCTTGTTCACGTCGCCGCCGGCGAACTCGTCGGCGATGGTGAGGACGTCGGCGACCGCCTGCGTCGGATGGGCCGTGTTGCTCAAAAGGTTGATCAATGACAGTCGGTCGTTGGTCGCGACGCGCATTCGCTCGAAGATGCCGTGGTCGCGCACGCGCAGCCCCGCGATGGCGTACATCTCGGCGATGGTCCGCCCGACGTCCTCCGCGCTCTCGCGCGAATCGAGCCCGATCTCCTCGTCGCCGAAGAAGGTCGCGTACCCGCCGAGTTCGTGCACGGCGACGGAGCTGGACGCACGGGTGCGCAGGCTCGGACGCTCGAAGACGAGCGCGACGCCTTGACCTTTGAGGGTCTCGTCGTCAAACGGGCTCGTCGCGAGCGAGTAGATGGACGCGAGGTCCTTGTTCGAGAGCGCCTGAATGGTGAGAAAGTGCCGGGTCATCGCACGACCTCTGTCGTCGGAATGGACCGCGCCAACCCGTCTCGAAGGGCGTGCTCTCTCGTGCCGTTTGCGAGCAGCACTGAGCGCGCCCCACCCCCCAGGGCATCGAGCGCGGCGAGCATCTTCGGGCGCATCCCCTCGCGGGCAGCGCCGCTGTCGACCAGGCGGCGGACGTCTTCGCCGCTCACGACGTCGAGCGCACTCGCGGGCTTGTTGGGATCAGCGCGCAGCTGATCAACATCGCTCAAGAGCACGAGCAGCTCGGCATCGAGCGCTGCGGCGAGTGCACCAGCGGCCACGTCGCCGTTGCAGTTCACGAGTTCTCCCGCCGCATCGAGCGCGATTGGATTCACGATCGGCGTTCGTCCATCCCGCCAGAGATTTACGATGAGCTCGATGTCCACCTTGGGTGCGAGCCCGATCCGGCCCCAGGGCGGACCGACCGGTTCGGCGCGCAACAAGCCATTGTCGGCGCCTGAAAGTCCGACGCACGCGAGTCCGTTGTGCACGAGTGCCGCGACCAGATGAAGGTTCACGTGACTGAGTGCCATCGCCACGTACTTCATCGTCTGTTCGTCGGTCACCCGCAGTCCATCGTGAAACTGCGTGACGATACCCGACGCGTCGAGCAGCTCGGTGATCTGGGGCCCGCCGCCGTGTACAACCACCACGTAGCCGCCCGTGGCGCAGAGATCTCGCACATCACTCGCGAGTGACGCGAGCAGAGGTGAGGAGGGACGCAGTGAGTCGAGCGCGTTGCCACCGAGCTTGACGACGTAACGACTCACGGGGTCACCCCCGCCAGCGAAAGACCCAGCGTTTCGTCATGGCCCGTCGCGACGTTCCACGCTTGGACGGCTTGGCCCGCGGCGCCCTTGCCGAGGTTGTCGAGGGAACTCAACGCGACGAGCCAGCCCGTGCGTTGGTCGACCCGCGCGCTGACGAAACAGAGATTGCTCCCGAGAGGGTCCTTCAGTGTGGGCGCCTCGTCGGTGACGACGATGAATGGATCGTTCGCGTAAGTGGCGCGCAGCAGCGCGATCGCGTCCTCACTCGTGATCGATGTTGCGATACGGCCATACGCGGTGACGAGCATCCCACGGCTCACGGGAAGAAGATGCGGCGTGAACAGCACGGTCGCATCGAGCTCTTGTTGGATCTCGGGCGTGTGTCGATGGGTCAAGAGCCCGTACGCCTCGGCATTGCCCGCCAGACGCGAGAACTGCAGCCGTTCTGTCATCGCACGACCGGCGCCCGACGCGCCGCTCAACGCGTTGATCACAATGCCGTCTCGCTCGATCACGCCTTCGTCAACGAAGGGGCCGAGCGCGAGCACGCTCGCCGTCGGATAGCAGCCCGGAACGGCGATCAGCTCGGCGCCTACGAGATCTTTGCGGTGGCGCTCGACGAGTCCGTAGACCGATGACGCCAATAGCTCGCTCGCCGTGTGCTCGTGCCCGTACCACGCCAGATAGTCAAGGGAGTCCTTCAGGCGAAAGTCAGCGCCGAGGTCGACGACCTGCACGCCACGACGGCGAAGCTCGGGGACGTAGGTTTGACTCTCGCCGTGGGGAAGGCAAAGGAAGACGACGTCCAGATCCTGAGTGAATATTCGCTCGGGTGCGTCAACCGCCACGCCGGGGTACGCCGCCGCGAGTCCGGGCACGGAGGCACCAAGACGCTGGCCGACGCTCGACGCACCAGTGACCATGACCACCTCGAGGTCCGGGTGGGATGCTGCGATCCGCAACACCTCTGATCCGGCGTAGCCGGTCGCGCCCATCACGCCAATTCGCATATGACATTTTATGCACACTCATCAAGAAAAGTTCAAAAATTGTGAATTTGGATAGGCGCAGTGGCGATTTGACCAATGGGCGCCGAGCGAGCGATCCCGCGCCACGCTGACATCGCGTGGGCTCCACGGTCGCGCCGTCGACCTCGACTCTTCGTTCCATCATGTCGAGATCGCTGCCGTCGCCTCGCGTTCACCTTGAAAATCGAAAACGAACTGTCACAGCGAACCGGTACTCTTCTCAGATGTCGCGACGTGGTTGGGCCCTCTTCCTCGCTATGGCCGTCATCTGGGGGCTCCCGTATCTGTTGATCCGAGTGGCCGTTCGCCAGCTCGAACCCGGCGTGCTGGTGTTTCTACGCACCGCTCCCGTTGCCGTGCTGCTCACCCCCATTGTGTGGCGCCAGGGTCAGTTTCCCGCCGTGTGGAAGAACATCAAGTGGATCGTCGTCTTCGGGGTGATCGAGTTTGGTATCCCCTGGTTCTTGATGTCGACGGCGGAAGAGCACATCACGAGCTCGCTCGCAAGCCTTCTCATCTGCTGTGTACCGCTCTTCGCGGTCGTGGGACAGCGCATCCGGCGCATTGAGGACCGCATCACGCCGCGTCGCTACGTGGGCCTTGCGGTTGGCGCCGTGGGCGTCGCGTTTCTCGTCGGACTCGACCTCGGCGGAGGTTCGATCACGTGGATCGGCTTCATGCTCCTCGTCTGTGTGGGCTACACCATCGGACCGGCAATCCTCGCCACGAAGCTCAAGGACGTGGCCGGTCCCGCGATCGTCATGGGCGCCACGACCGTCGTCTCACTCGCCTGGCTGCCGTGGGCGCTCACGCACTGGCCGCACGCCGTCTCCACCGAGACCTGGGAGTGCGTCGCGGTGCTTTCGCTCGTGTGCACCGCGGCCGCCTTCCTCGTGTTCTTCGAACTCGTGAAGGAGGTCGGACCGTCGCGGTCAGTGGTCGTGACCTACTTCAACACCGCCATCGCCGTCGCACTCGGCATCATCGGGTTGCACGAGCCGTTGACGGTCGGCATCATGATTGGCTTTCCGCTCGTCATCGCGGGATGCGTCATCGCGACCAGCGCGCCCCGCCCCGTTATGGCGGTCGTCTAGCGCTCGTACTCAACCGAGACCTTGACCACGCCGTCGGCGATGAGCCACATCGCACCTGGCGCAGAGGCGAGGGTCACGTCGTCGTCGCGTTCGAGGGACTGATGATGCGTCACGCTCACCCACGAGAGCGGCGGTGCCACGACTTCACTCACGGCCTGCCAGACGGCGGCGTTGTTCACGTGACCGAGAATGTCAAAGTCGGCGGCACGAAGCGGCCACGGACGGGTGACCGCATCCTCGGCAACCGCGGGCAGACGAACCCGCCCCGAGACCTTTCTCATCTTGACCGACTGACCGTAGACATCGAAGAACATCTCGCGCACGCGAACGGGATGCCCGCTGGGACTGATCGGCACCCAGAGGCCGGCCGCTTCGAGCGAGGGCTGCCCATCGATGTCAAAGTTGGTGCGCCGCTCGGCCCACGCGGCGCCGACTCCACCGGCCCACGTCGTCATCGTCACCTTGTCGAGGTACTTCGGCCAACGGGCCCCCTCGATGAGCCGCAGCGTCGTTCGACGCACCACCCACGTGTCATCGGTCTCGATGCCGGTGTCGTTCCAGTCGTCGGTCGCTACGTCCTGGAGGAAGCGAGCGGCCCCGTCGACGCGCAACAGGCCCCTGCTGTCTACGTCCCCGAGGCGGATGACGTACTGCTCGGCGAAGCGACGACCCTGGTCGGTGAGGGGAACGAACTCGAGCACGGTTCGTCGATCCTAACGAAGCTCCGCGCCCAGCGTTGAGGCGGCCGCGATCAACGCGGCGCGAGCGTCAGTGATCTCCGCGTCACTCAGCGTGCGCTCAGTCGATGAGAGTCGCACGGCGTAGGCGAGGCTGCGCGTATCCTCAGGCAGACCGGATCCTTCGTAGACGTCGAACAGTTCGACCGATTCCACGAGGTCGCTCGCGTGGCGAAGTGTCGCTGCGAGGTCGGCGGCATTCACCCGGCGCGGCGTGACGAACGCGAGGTCGATCGCCGCGCTCGGGTAGCGACTGGGCACCTCCACGAAGGGCGAGCGTCGCGTCGCGACATGGGAATCGGCGAGCGCATCAAGGTCGAGGTCGATCAGCCCGAGACGGCGCAGTGGCGGCACCGTCGTGATCGCACTGACCAGCTCCGAGTCGACCTCGCCAACGAAGCCGATGACGGCGCCCGTCGCCCGGTCGACCAGCGAGGCAGCACGCGTCGGGTGGAGGCCACGCGGCACTTCGCGCAACGAGCGCACGACGACGTCAGCAAGACCGAGGCGATCTCGCAGAAGATTCCACAGGGCCACGGCACTCTTCGCGTCGTCTTGCGGTCGACCGAGGATGACGGTCAGGCGCTCGTTCTCATGCGGCAACGCGAGCGTCAGCGCTCCCCCGACCCCGCCCTTGGCGAGCCTCGGTTCAGCGCTGACGGCCGGGTGCTCAAAGACCACGCCGAACTCGGCGAGGATGACGTCCCCAGTGCCCCGTTCGAAGTTCTTCGCCCACGCGCGCACGAGACCGGTCACGAGTGTTGCGCGAAGGACCGACTCATCAGAAGAGAGCGGGTTTGTCACGCGCACACGCTCTACGCCCGGGCGCAACAAGTCGAAGTCGGCGTCGCTGCCCAGGGAGGCTGTCCACGCTTCGAGCGCGCCGACGTCGACAACGACGTCGCGCAGGCGACGACGGAGGCGCTGGCGCTCGGTGAGACCGCCAACTTCTGGCCAAGCGGGCTGGTGACGTGGGATCCTCCGATATCCATAGAGCCGAGCGATCTCTTCAATCACGTCAGCGCGACCGAGGCTGCCCTCTCGAATGTCGGGCCGCCGCGAGGGCGCCGTGACGACGAGCTCAGTGGCCCTTTCCACTACCGCGAAGTTCATCCGCGTCAAGATCGAGACGATCTCTTCGCGCGCGATCTCGATGCCCAGAAGTCGTTCGACGTCGCCATCGCGAAGCGCGATCGTCGGCGGCGTCGGCACCTGACCCCACACGTCCAAGGGGTCAGCGAGCCACTCGAGGTCCGGCACGCTCTCTTCGAGGATCTTGACGAAGCGAGCGGCGGCACGAAGCGGGAGCTGAGGATCAACGCCGCGTTCGAAGCGGTGCGAGGCTTCGCTGCGCATTCCGTGGCGCTTCGAGGATCGAGCGATCGTCATGGGGTCGAAGTAGGCGGCTTCGAGCAGCACCTCGGTCGTGCCATCGTCGATCTCACTCGACGATCCGCCCATGATGCCCGCGAGTCCGAGCACGTGGTCGTCGCCATCGACGATGACGCCGTCTTCTCCGGTGTCGCCGAGCCCACGACCAGGGGTTGCGAGCTGGCGCTCCACTCCGTCAAGGGTCGTCAGCGTCTCACCCGGCCGTGCCCGTCGAGCGCGCAGCGTGTGCTTCGCCACTCGCGATGCGTCGTAGGGGTGCGTAGGCTGGCCGAGTTCGAGCATGACGAAGTTGGACGCGTCGACGATGTTGGAGATCGGGCGCATGCCTGCGTTGCGCAGGCGCTCTTGCACCCAGAGCGGCGACGGGGCGACGCGCAGGTTTCGCAGGACCGAGACGGTCAGGCGGCCGCACACATCAGGGTCCTCGATGGACGCCGCCGCGACCGAGTCGCTTCGAACGGCCGAGTTGGGTGACGCCAGCTTCGGTTCCTTGAGAGGTCGCTTGAGTCTCGCTGAGAGGTCGCGAGCGACCCCCTCAACCGACCACGCATCGGGCCGATTGCCCTCGACGGAGATATCGAAGATAACGTCAGCGGTGATTGCGAGTGCGTCGACGAGTCGCTCGCCGACGGTGGGCTCGATGAGGTCGTCAAGGATCATGAGACCTTGATGGTCGTCGCTCATGTGCAATTCACGCGGCGAGCAGAGCATGCCGTGCGAGGTCACGCCACGCATGGAGCGCTCGGCGATCTCCATGCCATTCGGCAGAACCGCGCCCACAGGCGCGAGCGGGACATGGTTGCCAACCTCGAAGTTCATGGCCCCACAGACGATCTCGATCGGACCATCGCCGGCGTCGACCGTGACGAGTCGGATGCGATCGGCGCCCTTGATGGCGCGAATCTCGTCCACGCGAGCGACCACGACCTTCTCGAGTCCCTCGCCCACTATCTCGGTACCTTCGACGACCAGACCGAGGTCATCGAGGATCGGACGCAGCTCCTCGGGGGTTTCGAGGAGGTCGACAAACTCGCGCAGCCAGTTGAGAGAGATCCTCACGAGAGCTGCTCCAAAAACCTGGCGTCGTTCTCGGTCAGCGCACGCATGTCAGTGAGCTGGTGGCGCATCTGCGCGCAGCGATCGATGCCAAAGCCGAAGGCGAACCCGCTCCACTCGTCGGCGTCGATACCGACCGCAGCGAGCACCGCCGGGTCCAGCATGCCGCACCCGCCGAGCTCGATCCATCCGGTGAACGAGCACGTGCGACACCCCTCACCGTGGCAGATGGTGCAGGTGACCTCGAACTCAGCCGAGGGCTCGGTGAAGGGAAAGTAGCCCGGACGCAGTCGCGAGCCGATGTCCGGTCCGAAGTAGGCGCGGGTGAAGGTCTCGATCACCCCGGCGAGGTCGCCGAAGGTTATCCCTCGATCGACGACGAGACCTTCAATCTGGTGAAAGCAGTAGAGGTGACTTGCGTCGGGCGTGTCGCGGCGATAGCAGCGCCCGGGCATGACCGAGTGAATGGGCAGGGTGTTGGTGGCAACGGCGTCTTCCATCAGGTGGATCTGCGTCGGCGAGGTGTGCGTGCGCAAGACGACCGTTTCGGGTTCGCCGAGGTCGACGTAGAAAGTGTCCCACATGCCCCGGGCCGGGTGCGCGGGAGGAATGTTGAGCGCTTCGAAGTTGTACCAGTCCGTCTCGACTTCGGGGCCTTCGGCGACCGTGAAGCCCATCGCGACGAACACGTCCTCGAGCTCACGCTGGGTGATCGCGACGAGTCCCGGGTGTCCTGCCTTCAGCGCCCAGGCAACGTCGCTTGCCACGACATCGCCGAGATCGAGACGATCGGCTTCCAGCGCGCGGCGTCGGGCTTCGCTCTCCAGTTCGAGCCGGCGCGCCTCGAAGGCCTCTACGACCAGGCGACGAGCCTCTTGCACTTGGGCGCCCGCGCTCTTGCGCTCATCGGGCTCGAGCGTGCCGAGCGACCGCTGCATGCTCGCAAAGACCGACCGCTTTCCCGTGATCGCGGCTTCGGCCTCGCGAAGCTCGTCGAGGTCGGAGAGCGCAGCCACCGCGGCCATGAGCGCGGCCGTCTGTTCGGGCAGTGAGGAGAGTAGTGAACTCGACATGACGCCCTAAAGGCTAGGGGGTGGAGGCATCGCGTCCGTGCTTCGACGCTGCCACATCGCCTCGAACGCCACGAGGGAACCCGCGACCCCAGCGTTGAGCGACTCGCTGCGCCCGGACATCTCGATGGTGATCGCGCCACTGCAGCGGCGAATCGACTCGTCGTCGAGGCCTTCTGCCTCGTTCCCAATGACGACCACGGTGGGCTTCGTGAAGTCGACGCGGCGATGGTCGACCCCGCCGTGCACCACCGTGGCGAGCGTCGCCGCGCCTCGCCCTTCGAGGACCGACAGCGCCTCGTCGAGCTCGCTGACGGCGACGGGCACCTGAAAGATGGAACCCGCGGTCGCTCGCAGGGTCTTGGGATTGAAGGGGTCGACCGAATGACCGGTGAAGACGACACCCGTCACGCCCGCGGCATCGGCCGATCGAACCAGGGTTCCCGCATTGCCGGGGTCGCGCACATCATGCAAGACCAGCACGAGCCCCTCAATGTCGATGGCCTCGAGCGATGACACTGGCATACGCACCGATGCGAGCACGGGCTGAGGCGTGGTCGCGTCGGCCACGCGCTCCAGCACACCCGGCGCGAGCTGCCAGACGCGCACCGAAGACCGCCTCGCGAGGTCAGCGACACGTCGCCCTTCCTCGGAGTCGGCGTAGCCCTGGTCCAGATAGATCGCTTCGAACTCGGCATGAGCCGCAAGGGCGCTCAGGACGAGGTCGGGACCTTCGAGTACGCAGACTCCTTCGCTCCAGCGGAGACTCCGCTTCTGGACGAGACGCCGCAGTCGGCGAACTCGCTGGTGCGTCGAGCCCAGCGTCTCGATGAGCGACCTACTTCGTCAACGCGTCGTTGGCCTGGGCGACGATGGCCTTGAAGGCAATCTCGTCGTTGACGGCGAGATCGGCCAGCATGCGGCGATCGACTTCGATGCCCGCGGCGTTGAGTCCCGCGATGAAGCGGCTGTAGCTCATGCCGTACATACGGGTGCCCGCGTTGATGCGCTGGATCCAGAGCTTGCGCATCTCGCCCTTGCGCGCGCGGCGGTCGCGAAACGCATAGACGCCCGAGTGCTGGACGGCTTGGTTCGCCGCGCGAAAGGTCCGGCTGCGGTCGCCGTAGTAGCCCTTCGCCTCTTCGAGTATTGCCTTGTGGTGCTTCTTGGCGTTAACAGCCCTCTTTACTCGTGCCATGGCACTACCTCTTTCTTTACGTTCTCAGATGCCCAGCATGCGCTTGACGCGCTTTTCCTGGCCCGGGGCAATGTCAGTCTCGCGCCCAAGACGACGAGCCCGAGTTGATGACTTCTTTTCCATCAGGTGGCCACGGAAGGCCTTGTAGCGGCGCAACTTACCGCTGCCCGTGATCTTGACGCGCTTCTTCGCGCCACTGTCGGTCTTCATCTTTGGCATTTCAACTCTCCTCTAGCGATACTTCGGCACCCGATGGCGCCACGTGCTGCTCAACTTCTGCTGCTTTCGAACTCTCTGCGGTCTTCGCCTTCGCCTTCTTGTCCGGTCCGAGCACCATGATCATGTTGCGGCCGTCGAGCTTGGGCGCTGACTCCACCTTCGCGACGTCTTCGAGACGTTCGACGATGCGGTCGAGAATCTTCTTGCCCAACTCTGGGTGGGCTGACTCTCGTCCGCGGAACATGATCGTGACCTTGACCTTGTGACCTTCACTCAAGAACTTCTCGACGAGACGCGTCTTGGTGTCGAAGTCGCCCGCGCCGATCTTCGGGCGGTACTTCATCTCCTTGACGCCCACGTTGAGGGTCTTTCGTCGAGACTCTTTGGCCTTTTGTGCTTCGTCGAACTTGAACTTGCCGTAGTCCATGATGCGAGCCACGGGTGGCTGGGCAGTCGGGGCTATCTCGACGAGATCAAGATCGAGACTTCGGGCCAACGCCAGTGCGTCGCGCGTAGGCATTACTCCTCGCTGACTGCCGTCTTGGTCAATCAGGCGAATGGTCTCTACACGAATACGATCATTGACGCGGTGGTCTCCAGGCACTGTTGCGATAACTCACTCCTTGCTCTCTCGCGACGCCACACTGGCGTCGCCACGGCAAGCGAGGCGCATAACTCCTGGAACCCGGGCGCACGCTGGTGGCCGGGTGGAGGTTGGACAGCCAACCTCGCTTGCTGAACTGCCCCACCACGCTACCAGACGGGCTCGATCCGCCCGCCACGCCCTCACACCACGCCCACCGTTGTGTCGGGTGCGGCCCCCGGGCCTCAGACGCTACCTTGGTTCGCGTGAGTGATGAGACGTCCGAGCACGACTTCAACGAAGAGGTTGCCTACCTGCACAACACGCCCGTGGAGGCGATTCTCGCCAACCATCTCTTCGTCCTGCTCCAAGTCGCCGCCCTTCGCCTGGCCGAGACGCCGCCCAACCTGCCCGCAGCGCAGCTGGTAATCGACACCGCCGCCGCCATGGTGAACGCCGGCGGCGAGCGGCTCGGTGAACACATCGACCTCTATCGAAACGCCATCGCAGAGATCCAACAGGCCTACGTGCGGGCCGTCAGCACTACGAACTAGGCCGCACCGATACCGCGAGCGGTATCACAAAGCGCAGCGCCAGCCCCCCGAGTAAGCTCCGTTCGGTCGTCATCGAGCCGCCGAAGGCCTCTGCCACGTCGGCCATGATGCTCATCCCGAGTCCCGAGCCCCCGGTCTCTCGAGACCGCGAGTTGTCGTAGCGATGAAAGCGCTGCGGTCGCTCGCCGTAGACCGGAAGCCCTGGCCCTCCATCTTCGATGAGCAGCGTTGCCCGCGGGCCGCTCGCTCGAAGGGTCACTCGCACCGGCGCGTCGCTGGGGGTGTAGCGCAGGACGTTCGTGAGTGCGTTGTTGACCAGGCGCTCGACGAAATCGCTGCGCGCCTCGACGCGGAGGCCCTCTTCGATGTCGATCGTCACCGTGCGATCGGGCTGTTCGAGTGCGAACTCCTCGAAGCGACTGGCCACGAGCTCGCTGAGGTTCAAGTTCTGGGCCACGTGCTGGGGTGCCTCACGAAGCTCCGCGAGCAGTAAGAGGTCACGCACGAGCTCCTCCATCCGCTGGACCTCTCGCCGCATGCGCGACACGGCGCGGGCCTGTAGCTCGTCACTCGCGGTGCCACTCGCTAGCAGGTCGTTGTAGCCCTTGACGACGGTGAGGGGCGTGCGTAGCTCGTGGGACGCATCGTCGATGAACTGCTGCATCGCGTCGGCGTTCTTCGTTTCGAGTTCGATACGCTCTTTGAGCGCGTCGACCATGACGACGAGCGCTTCACGAAGCTCTTGCAGATCGCGACTGCCCTCGCTCTCGGGGACCGGTCCCACCTCGTCGCCGGTCGCGACATCGCCCGCGTAGTCGATCAGTCGAGCCATCGTGCGCAAGTCACGGCGCATGACTTGACGTGCGAGCGCGAGCCCGAGCAAGGTAATGACAAAGGCCGCGGCCGCGACCAGCAGCGCCAGGTGTTGGTTCTGTTTGGTGATGCCCGCCGTCGAGCCGGCGACGACGAGGTCGTCGCCGCCCCCGATGTTGAGCGAGCGAATGCGAAAACCGGGAAGGTTGCTCGGCGCGATGACCCGGTCGAGCGAGTCCTTCACGTTGGCCAACGTGGGCGTCGCGCGCATCGGATCTCGCGGCGTGCTCACCTGGGTGATCTGGTCGTCGGGAAAGACGACATCGAGGGTGAGGTCGAAGCCGTCACGCTGGACGACGTAGAGCGCGTTGCTCAACGCGGTGTTCGGGTTGCGCAACCCACTATCGACGACAGAGTTGATCGAGCTGTCGAGTGTCGCGTACTGCGCTCTCGAGCTCATGGCGACGGCAAACCAACCGACCGTAAAGGCAACGATAAGGGTGAGGAAGACGAAGAGCAGGGTGAGACGTGTGGCAATCCTCACTGGCGAGCGGCCTGGTCCACCAACTTAAAACCCACACCCCGGATGGTCGTGATGGGCGAAAAGTCATCGTGGTGGATCTTCCGCCGCACGTAGGAGATGTAGGTGTCGAGCACCGATGTCTCGGAGTCGAAGTCGATGTTCCAAACCTCTCGAAGCAGCTGATCGCGCGTCACGACGCGATCTTGGTGCTCGAGAAGCACTTCTAGGAGACGAAACTCTGTCGCCGACAGCTCGACCTCATTGCCGTCCAACGTGACGGTGTGACGATCGATGTTCATGACAAGTGGACCACAGGTAAAGATCTGGTCGTCGTTCTCGTCGAGTCCGGTGCGTCGAAGGATTGCCGCGACGCGCAACAAGAGCTCTTCGAGGCTGAAGGGCTTCTTCACGTAGTCGTCGGCGCCGACCCGCAGTCCGTACTCCACGTCGACGGAGGAATCGCGCGCCGTCAGCATCAGCACCGGCGTCTTCGCGTCGTGGGCTCGTAATTTTTCTAGGAATTCAAATCCGTTCATCGTGGGCATATTGATGTCCACGATGCAAAGGTCCGCGCTGCGCCGGCGCAGCTGGTCGAGCCCGTCGGCCCCGTTCGTCGCGGTCTGAACCCGGTAGCCCGCCTCAGTGAGCGCGTCGTGGAGCATGTCGCGCACACCAGGCTCATCGTCTACCACCAGGATGGTTGTCACCGTCGCACCGCCATAGGAGGAGCGTATCGTCTCGCGTTACCCCTCTAGGAGACGGATCCTCAGTATTTCTAAAGAAATCGACAGTTACTTCACAGCATTTTCTAGCCCCTCGACAGGTATTCTGACGTGCATGAAGCAGTTCGTAGTGCGGGGGGTGGTGGCCTTTGGGCTCGTCACGTCCCTCGGTCTTGGCCTGTCGGCGGTCGCCTCCGCCGGAAACGGTCCCGGCACGGCTCCCGCGCCGAGCATGAAGGTCTATCGCCAAGAGTTGTCAGCGTACAGGTCGAGTCGCGCGGCTATCGAGGCCACCTTTCGCTCGAGCGTCAACACCGCGAACGCGACCTACGAGAAGTCGTTGAGCTCAGCGACCACGTCTGCCCAGCGCAGCGTCGCGGAACAGACAAGGGTGCAAGCCATCATCCAGGCGGCCGCGACGAGAAGTTTCGCCCTCACCACCCTCGGTAACGGGCCGACGCCGCCCAACTCGTAAGACGAGCTACTCCGTCACCTTCCTCACGTCAACCGCTTCGTCACGCCCGACGTGGCCAACGCGCCGTCGAGCCTCGATAGGCGCACCGGGATCAATCTGACGTGAGCCGTCGGCGATCGACACGCAGTGAAAGTAGAGACGCTCGCCGCGATCGCTTCGAATGATGCCGTCGCCGCGATGCTCGTCGAACGTCTCTACGAACCCTCGCACGATCACGGTCGAGCGAGCGATCCCTGTCGCAGCAGGTTCACCATTGCCAATGCGGTGAGGGACGCTTCTCGTCCCTTATTGGTCTCGTCGTCTTGAGAGCGCTCGAGCGCCTGCTCGACGGTGTTGGTGGTGAGCACGCCAAAGATGACGGGCACCCGGGAGCTGAGTTGCACGTCCTGCACGCCGCGCGCGCACTCGCCCGCCACGAGCTCGTAGTGCCCGGTGTCGCCGCGAATCACCGCACCGAGTGTGATGACCGCGTCGTAGGGTCTCGCGGCATCGGCGTAGGCGAGCGCGACGAGCGGGATCTCGAACGCGCCGGGAACCCAGCACACCGAGATGTCGGCGCGATCGACGCCCGCCTCTTCCAGCGCAGCCAGCGCGCCCTCAAGTAGACGCGTGGAGATGGCGCCGTTGAACTGACCACAGACGAGGGCAATCCGTAGACCGCGCCCCGACGTGCTCGGCTCTAGGAACTCTCCGGCACGCGCGCGCAACCGATTGACGACCTCAGGATCGATCGTCGTATCGTCACTGGACGTCATCGAGTCCCTCGAGGAGGTGGCCCATCCGCTCACGCTTGGTGCGCAAGTAGTCGATGTTGAACGACGTCGGGCGACTCTCCAGAGGAACGCGTTCGACGATGTTGAGTCCAAAACCTTCGAGACCGCCGTACTTAATGGGGTTGTTCGTCATGAGTCGCATCGATGTCACGCCGAGGTCAACCAAGATCTGGGCCCCGATGCCGTACTCGCGCGAGTCGACCGGCAACCCTTGTTCGAGGTTCGCGTCAACGGTATCATGACCCTCTTCTTGGAGTGCGTAGGCGCGAATCTTGTGGCCGAGGCCAATGCCGCGTCCTTCGTGACCTCGCAAGTAGACGACAACCCCGGCTCCCTCTGCGGCGATCTTGGCGAGCGCGGTGTGCAGCTGGGGTCCACAGTCACAGCGCAGCGAACCGAGCGCGTCTCCGGTCAGGCACTCTGAGTGCACGCGCACGAGCAGGTCGCGCACCGAGGTGATGTCGCCGTAGACGAGGGCCATGTGCTGCTCCCCGTCGAGGACACTCTCGAACACGTAGGACTGGAAGTTCCCGTACTCGGTGGGTAGGGACGCTTCGGCAACGCGCTTGACCAGCTTCTCGTTGCGGCGCCGGTAGCGCACGAGGTCGGCGATCGTGACGATCGGCAGGCGGTGAGCTTCGGCGAACGCCTGAAGCTCGGGAAGACGCGCCATGTCGGACTTGTCGGCAGTCACGACCTCGCAGAGCACGCCCGCCGGCTTCTTCCCGGCAAGCCGGCAGAGGTCGATCGTCGCTTCGGTATGGCCCGCGCGCTTGAGGACGCCGCCTTGGCGATAGCGCAAGGGGAAGATGTGTCCAGGTCGGTTGAGGTCGTTCGGACGAGTCGCGGGATCGATGAGCGCGCGCACTGTCGCGGCGCGGTCGTGGGCGGAGATTCCCGTCGTTGTGCCGTGGCGATAGTCGACCGAGACGGTGAACGCCGTCCGCTGGGCTTCGGTGTTGGCCACAACCATGAGAGGCAGTTCCAGTTCATCGGCGCGCTGGCTCTCCAAGGGGACACAGAAGATCCCCGAGGTGTACTCGAGAAAGAACGCCATGCTCTCGACCGTGGCGTCTTCGGCCGCCATGATCAAGTCGCCCTCGTTCTCGCGATCCTCGTCATCGACGACGACCACCATTCCGCCGTTGCGCAGCTGGTCAACCGCCTCTTCAATTGTCGCAAGACCCATCAAACCTCCACGTCAATGCGAATATCCTCACCAATTCTACGGACGTCGAGCAGTCGACCGCGCCGTAGGGCATCCATCGTAGGCGTGGAGAGCCCCTTTAAGGCCGGAAGCGTGTCCGCCGCCCCCGCGAAGGCCGCCGCTTGATACCACACCACGTGATTGACGAGACCGGCTTCAAAGAAGGAGCTCGTCGTGGTTGGACCACCCTCGACGAGCACCTGGAGGACGTCGTGTCGTCCGAGCTCATCGAGGACCAGTCCGAGGTCGCCCGACAGCTCGAGGCACGGACGCACCTTCGCCCCTTCGGGCGCGTGTCCGAGCACGACGCGAAGGGGTTCGAGCACGATGTCGCCGAGTCGCGCGGTCAGCCGTGGATTGTCCTGGCGAACGGTGCCGGCGCCCACGAGCACGGCCTGGCTCTGGGCGCGCAGCAGGTGCGCGTCGCGACGTGCCTCGGGTCCGGTGATCCACTGACTCGTGCCGTCCGCCATCGCGACCACACCGTCGAGCGTGCTCGCGATCTTTGCGACCACGTACGGACGGGCCGTCACGCGCTGCCAGATGTAGGGAGCGAGTTGAACCGCGACGGCGTCCTTCTCGACGCCGACCTCCACGTCGACGCCCGACGCCTTGAGCAGTTCAATGCCGCTGCCGGCGACGCGCGGATCCGGATCGACCATGCCGACGACGACGCGCGCGATGCCCGCCTCAATGATCGCATCCGCGCACGGCCCGGTTCGTCCCACGTGCGAGCAGGGTTCGAGCGTCACGACCATCGTCGCGCCGCGGGCGGCTTCGCCAGCGCGGCGAAGTGCCTCGATCTCGGCGTGCGACTCACCGGGCGCCTGCGTGTGACCCTCGCCGACGATGACCCCGCGGTCGTTGACGATGAGCGCCCCGACCCAGGGGTTGGGCGGCGCGTGCAAACGGGCTCGCTCCCCCTCGTCCATCGCCATGGACATGAGCTCGGAGACGGAGAATCTCATCGACGTGTGCTGAAGGCGGTCTCGCGCAGTACTCGCGCGGCGCCGAGTGGATCGTCGCTCCCAAAGATCGCGGAACCCGCGACCAGCACGTTGGCTCCCGCGGCCACCGCCGTCGGCGCCGTCAGCACGTCGATACCTCCGTCGACCTCAAGGTCGAGCTCGAGCGCGCGGCGGTCGATCTCGCAGCGGGCCTGTTCCACCTTGTCCAACACATCAGCGATGAACGCCTGACCGCCGAAGCCCGGAAAGACCGTCATCAACAACAGCATGTCGATGTCGCCGAGAAACGGTGCCACGGCTTCGAAGGGCGTGTCGGGGTTCGCGGCGAGTCCGACGCGCAGACCAAGGGCCCGGGTCTTTTCGAGGTGGCGCAAGGTCTCGCCGACTTCAACGTGCACGGTGCAGCCGTCAGCTCCGGCGCGCTTGAACGCGTCGAGGTACTTGCTCGGCTCACTAATCATGAGATGGCAGTCGAAGAATCGGCCGCTGTAGGTGCGTAGCGAGGTCACGACCGGCGGTCCGAGCGAGATGTTCGGCACAAAGTGGCCGTCCATGATGTCGACGTGTAGCCAGTCCGTTTCCGCGTCGACGTCTTCGACTGCCCGCCCGAGGTCGCCGAAATCGGCGGAGAGGATTGACGGCGCAATTCGAAGGTCGCCGGGCGCGCCCGCGTCTCTGTCCGTCACGCCGCCAAGCCTAGGCTGCAGTCTTCGGGACTAGGACCACGCGAGCTGCTCACGGCGAAGGCCGCGCCACCACGATCGTGCGTCCATTGTCGCCGAACCTTCGGGACGCACCTCGTCGAACACGAGCGCACCGTCGGCGAAGCCGACAACGACGCCGCGCTCATCGAGGGTGAGGACGCCGGGCTCGATCCTTTCCTCACTCATCGACGAACCCACGACGGTGATGCGCTTGCCTTCGACGAACAGATACGCGCCCCCAAGGCGAACGGTGCGCGATGCGAGCTCGGCGGTCATCGTCGGTTCGAGGTGCAACGACTCCTTGGTGAGCTTTTCCGCGTACGTCGCGTCGTCGACTTGGGGCATGGGATGCGCGAGCAGGTCGGGACTGGCGAGCACTTCGACCAGCGCGGTCGCGCCGAGCTCGGACAGCTCGCGCCGAAGCTCGGCCGCCGTTTTCTCGCCGATTTCG